>NZ_CALFHZ010000032.1 GCF_937876535.1 uncultured Thiothrix sp. | reverse complement strand
GTGCCTATAACTTAGGAGTCCTAGACGAGAATCCTGATTATGGCAATGGTAAATCTCGTTATTTATTAGCAACAGGGGAGGGTTTGAATCATGACGCTTAATATCGAAGTCATCCGCGAGAATTTAACCCCTAATCAAGTATTAGAGATTCGTAGGGAAGCTATTAAAGCCGGTTGCACGGTGAATATTAATCGCCTGCATGCGCAATTAGTCGAGATTCAAATTATTCACCCGAATAAGACCATTGAATTAAATCCTCGACTGATTCAAAGGGAAATTCTGGCACACAAGACTTAAATAACCAACGGGGCAGGGTTTGGCCTTGCCCTCTTTTTAACCCAAAAGAGGTAAAACTGATGAATAGTACAAACAGGGGAATAGAACCATTCAAGGTCTTGGATATACAGCAATGGCGCAACCAACAGCGCCATAGTAAGGCTGATTTACCCTTACAAGATCGTTTCCTGAGCGCGGATCAAGTCGCTGATAAGTTAGGAGTGCATCGCACGACCGTTTATCGTTGGCTGAACGATGGCATACTACCCCAACCTAACCGCAAAGGGCGCACAGTGAGATGGTCAGAACAAGCAATTGGTCAATGGTGGATGAACACACCAAAGGATAAGGAACATGAATAGTACACAAACAAAAGCCCTGATTGCTGCTAACAATCAAGGCTCTAAATCAAATAAAACACCAACCAATTATAGAACAAATGATGCTAAAAATGTAGCTAGTCCTTCTGATATTTTGCGGAATTTCCGCCAAGTATTAATGAATAATTTCAACCATGTCCCGGATGAAATCAAGCTCAGTGGGAAGATTGAGCGCTTTTCTACTACAGGGAAACGTACCGATCAATCCGCATGGTATGTCTGCCATGAATTTGACTATTACATCGATAACCGGCAAGAAGATAAGCGGGAATATCACAAGGGTATGGTTTGCGCTTTTGGGGATTGGCGTTCAGGTACTAAAGAGGAATGGTGTAGTGTTGACTTTACTCAACTGAGCGATGCTGAACAATCCAAGCTCAAGACTAAACAGCGCGAGCAAGTCAGACAACACCAAGCTGAACAACAAGCCAAGTATCAGCAGGCACAACAGCAAGCTTTATCTCGATGGAATGCTTCCCCCTTAGCTAGCTCACAGCATCCTTATTTAGTGCGCAAACAATGCGGCGCGTATGGGATCAAGCAAAGTGGTCAACAGCTTTTAATTCCGGTCTGTGACTTAGAAGGGGACTTACATGGTTTGCAATTCATTGATCCCAACGGAGGGAAAAAATTCTTATCAGGTACAGCTAAGCGGGGTCATTTTTGCCTCATAGGTTCAAGCCTGACCCACTTCAAGGGCGTTTATCTGTGTGAAGGCTATGCCACTGGCGCAAGTTTATTTGAAGCTTATCAGCAGCCGGTATTAGTGGCCTTTGACGCGGGTAATTTATTGCCGGTCGCTCAAGCCTATAAAAAGCGTTATCCCTACCAATCCTTAACCGTCTGTGCAGATAATGACCGCAAAACCCTCAACAATCCCGGCTTAAGTAAAGCGCGTGAATTAGTGCATCAGCTTCCAGAAGTAGGCTTGATCGTGCCTGAGTTTCCAAGCTCTGCACCGCTTGATCTATCCGACTTTAACGATTTAACCGTCTTGCTGAGAAGCAACGCATCAGAGGGCTATGCATTATGAGTACTTCAAACCCAGCTAATCACATTCATCATACTTCACCGGCTTATGTGCCTTTTGTACGGACCGAGAAACCGGCTAGCAATGGATGGGACGCGCCAGAAAGCTTGTTATCAAATACCGATAGTGCTGCTTATCCGATGCATGCCTTACCGGGTTTAGTGGGGCAAGCGGTAAGGGAAGTGGTCGAGATCGTCAAATGCCCGGCTGCTTTAGCGGCTAACTCAGCTTTGTCGGTGCTATCGGTGGCAGGTCAAGGCGTGGCCAATGTTCAACCGATGCGCAGCTTACCACCTTCACCCACTAGCCTTTATTTGCTCACTATCGGCGAAAGTGGAGAGCGTAAAACCACGGCTGACCAATTTTTTTCTAAGGTTTTAGGACAGTGGGGTTATCAAAAGCGCCAAGAGATGGAGGGGGAGCTAATTAGGGCACGCTCAGAACTGAGTGCATGGGAACGGGAGATGGAAGGTATCAAGCAAGCTATTCAGCAAGCCTCTCGCAAAAATGACAATACCCTCGACTTGCGTGAGCGCTTGATCCAGATGGAAGCCAGCAAGCCGCAAGCTGTTTATGCACCTGCCATGATCTTTGAAGATAGTACACCCGAATCAATTGCTTACGACCTTGCCCACAAATGGCCTAGTGCTGGTGTCTTATCCGGTGAGGCGGGTATGGTCTTTGGTGGTCATGGGATGAAAGCGGACAATATCACCAAAAACCTAGCCACCTTGAATAAGCTTTGGGGTGGTGAGGCACTGACCATTAGTCGACGCGGTGAAGGTGGCAGCTTTGAAGCACGAGATGTGCGCTTGTCGATGGGTTTAGCGGTACAGCCTGCGGTGATCCAAGACTTTTATGCTCAAAACGGCCAACAAGCAAGGGGTTCAGGGTTTTCAGCCCGTTTTCTAACTGCGTGGCCAAGCTCCACTCAAGGCTATCGTAATTTGAAACTCGAAGAGGCCAATCAACAGCACCCACAGGCTCAGCTAGCCTTATTTTATGGCCGCTTACATGAACTCTTAGAACGCCAATTGATCCATGTGAAAACCGGCAATCTGGCAAAACTGCCCACGTTAAACCTATCTCATGCAGCGCTTGAATGTTGGGTAAGTTATTTCAATTCAGTCGAAACTGAATTAAGGGCAGGGGGTGAGATGGAGCATTTCCGCGATATAGCCAGTAAGTCAGCCGACAATGCAGCCCGACTAGCAGGCTTATTTCATCTGTTTAATGGTGGTGATGTGCTGGATACTATCCAAGCGGACACGATGGAAGCGGCGGCGGTGCTTGCTTCATGGCATTTATACGAAGCCCGACGGTTTTTTAATGAGTTGGCTGTACCTAATGATTTATCAAATGCTATTAAATTGGATGCATGGTTGATTAACTATTGCCAAACTCAACAGATTAGCGAAATAGGGCGGCGCGATATTCAACGCCTTGCCCCTAATCGAGTGCGCCAAGGCACTGACCTTGATAAAGCTTTGAGTGAATTAGAGCAAGCTAACCGCATACGCCAACACACTGAAGGGCGTAAAGTGTTTATTGAAATCAACCCAGCACTATTGCAGGGGGCTACATGGCACTAGATCAGCCTAAGTTGAAAGATTGGCTAGCATGGCAAAAACCAGTTAAGCCACTCAGTAAACCCACCTTAAACCCTAACCAACCCTTAAACCAATGGCTTAAAGCAGGCCAAGAAGCGTTTGAAGAGCGAGCGGCCATTCTTGAATATGAGGGGGAGTTGCCCCGAGAAGAGGCCGAACGACTGGCTAAACAATCTATTCTTTAACCAAGAGCCGGACAAGTTCCGGCTTTTTTATTGACTGTCGCAAAGTGTCGCAACTGTCGCAGCCCTAGTTGCGACAGATAACCCGCCAAACTGTTTTAATAATTCTATTTAAAATCAATTATTTAATTATAAAGCCTTTCTGAGTGTCGCAACTGTCGCAACTGTCGCAACTGTCGCAACCCTAGTTGCGACAGATAACCCGCCAAACTGCTTTAATGATTCTATTTAAAATCAATTACTTAACTATCAAGCGTTTCTGAGTGTCGCAACTGTCGCAACTGTCGCAGTCGCAACACCACTAAATGATTGAAGAGGCTGAAAAGGGGGGGGCAGTGATCGTAAAATTATCAAAGAGATTTAGGTTCAATGTTTAAATAGCAAACCCGATGCGCTATGAAAGGAGGGGGTAAACTTTTAATTGTGTATATCTTTGTGTATACGCTGGTTACTTGATTAAGTTAGTTTCTTTATAAAACAAGGAGTTACAATGGTTTTTCGGTTGCAATTATGCCTACCATTTTTCTGTTTCAAGCTGTTTCAAGTCGTTTCAGACTTGCCTGAAAATCCCTATGCCTCAATAGACTGGCCTTGAAACTTGTTTCAAGTCGTTCTAAGTCGTTTCAACCTGTTACCTAAAAATGACTGTGTTATTTACTGTATCTCCACACTTGACTTGAGGAGTACAGCAAATGAAGCGGAATTTAACCGATAAGCTAATTAGCAAAACTAAACCAAAATTAGATGGTAGACCTACCAACTTAGCTGATGGTGGTGGGCTATTTCTTCAAATAAAGCCGACAGGTCGGTATTGGCGCTATAACTACCGATACGGTAATAAAAGAAAAACTCTCACGATTGGCAGTTATCCAGAAATCTCTATTCACCAAGCTAGAGAGCATCATTTAGAAGCTAGAGCGTTACTGGGCTTGTGTTAAACTTTTCAGCTATACAACACCGCCAAGCGGGAAACCCCGCATGATTCCCACGGGTACAGACAAACGATGACCGATACACCGAAAAAAACACTCACACTAAATAAGAAGCCCACCAGCAGCCCACCGGCCAACCTAGTGAACCGCAGCGGCAAGCGCATCATCCGGCGTGAAGATTTAAACCCAACGCCAGCCAAGCCAGCCGTCAGCAAAGGCAAACCCACCAGCAAGCCCACAAATAAGAAGAAACCAGCGCGGAAACCCACCAAGAAGCCCACCATTGCCCCTAGTGATTTGAAAGCCAAAGAACTGAACGACCGCTTGAACGCTTTTCCTGTTTGGTTGAATTTCCAACCGTTAGCGATTGGGATAGATAAAGACCTGTTCAAGCTGGTGAATGATGAACAGTTCCCCGGTGGTAGTAAGAAGGTGGTTCAGAAAGTGCTGAGAATGCACACCCGACATGGGCGCTATTTATCAGCACTGCTACAAGGTGGTGATCGCTATCAGTTGGATGGTGTGATCAATGGGGCTGTGACTGAACCTGAACAACAATGGGCAGTAGAAAAGATCAAGGCACGACAAACCGCTTGAATATTGCTATTCTGTAGTTACAGTTTTGTATTGGATTCATGATGAAATTTGAATGGCATGAACAAAAAAACCGCCTCAACCTCCAAAAGCACAGGATCAGTTTTGAGATGGCCGTACTTGTTTTTGCAGACCCACTCCATGTGTCGATACAAGATAGGTTCGAGAATGGTGAAGAGCGGTGGCAAACTTTGGGCATGGTGAACGGCCAGCTGATGCTACTGGTGGCGCACACTATTCAAGATAGTGAGGATGGTGAAGTGATTCGTATCATTTCTGCACGCCGGGCAGACCCGAAGGAGCGTAGACTTTATGAAGCAGCAAACAGACTTGGTTAAGTATAAGTTTGACCCAGCCAACCCACCGGCTTTAACCGAGAAGCAGCAAGCAGAATTAGCCGCGTTGGCCGCTTTACCTGATGAGGCTATCGACTATAGCGACCTTCCTGCTATGTCCGAACAGGATTGGCAAGGTGCACAGATTGGGCGTTTTTACCGCCCGATTAAGAAGCAAGTGACGGTTAGAATTGATGCTGATGTCTTAGCTTGGTTACAAGCATCGGGGGCTGGTTACCAGACCCGCTTAAATAAGATTTTACGTGATGCAATGGCACAAGCTAAATGAAAGATCACTATGATTTTAGTCAAGGCAAGCGTGGAGCGATAGCCAAGACCACCAAGGAAAAAATCACTATTCGGCTTGATCCTGAAATCATTGATTGGTTCAAGGCACAAGTGGAAGGAGGTGGAAACTATCAAAGCTTGATCAATGAAGCCTTGAAAGCCCATATCAAGCAACAGGCCGAGCCGTTAGAGGATACCTTACGGCGTGTCATTCGTGAGGAAATGCAAGCGGGTAAGGTAGCGGCCTAGGTTCTGGCTATCCATTAATTACCTAACTGTTTGTGGAGTGTGAATTGAGTTTTACGCTCCACAAACGACTTAGCAGAGTGTAGACGCTCTACAAAACGGTCATGTATCCAAAGGGTTGAATAGAGTTTAAACTACCGCAATTGATTGGCGTAGAGTAGTAGGCCTCTTGCGAAAGTGGCATAAGAACGATTATCCTCTAGAAATAAGCTATAAATCCCTTCAATCCTTATCGGCCGCCGCCTTTAGACGAAGTGTGGGTATTGACCGAGCAT
>NZ_CALFHZ010000031.1 GCF_937876535.1 uncultured Thiothrix sp. | reverse complement strand
TCCAGCTCCAGCTCCAGCTCCAGCTCCAGCTCCAGCTCCAGCTCCAGCTCCAGCTGAGCCTAAAGCTGCTGAAACGGTAAGCTCAAGTACTGCGCCTACAGCAACTGAAACCACTCAAAATAAAAACCAAGCTGAAGCCGCTACCCCCGCCGTTGAAGAGGAAGAAAAAGAACCCGACTGTGAGTGAATTAGCTTTCTAATAATTTTTTTAAATCAGCATGTTTAGCGCTTAATTCACGGACTAATTCATCAAGACTACGAATCACAAACTCCAAAAGATTAGTAGAAATATACGGCTCTTCAATCCGTAAGCGGCTATACATTTGGCGTTTAATTTCTAAGAGTTGCGCACCGGACTCGCCGGTTTTTAAACGTACCGTGCGGGGGCGACGATCAAAAAAGGACATTTCGCCCACTAAGCCACCAGGGGAAATAGTGCCTACCGCATACTCTGCATTACCATCCACTTGATATAATTGGATGGAACCACCAATGACCATATAGAAACTCGCACCAACATCTCCAATATCCGCGAGCATTTCATTAGCGCCTAACTCCACAAAGCGCATATAGTGGACAAACTTGCTAACCTCATCTTGTGTTAAGGCAGCACAAAACTCCACACAGGTATTCTGTACCTGTCTGATTAAATCGTCGTTAGACATGATACTCCCTGACTTCCGAACAGTAGACTCAGGGCATTATATGCGCTATAAGCGAGAAAAGAGCAAGCGCTGGCTATTAGCCTTGCTAGATCAAACTTTTGAGCGATTAAAGGCATAGATTTTTCATGACTATTAGTAATGAGGCCGTCACACAACTCATCCAAACTCGGTTACCCGAGGCACAAATTACGGTGCAAGGTGATGGTTATAAATATCAAGCAGAAATTGTCAGTACGAGTTTTCAGGGCTTGAGTAAAGTAAAACGGCATCAACTCGTTTATGCAGCAGTGAATGAAGCCATTACTTCGGGGCAATTACATGCTTTGACCATAGTGGCTTATACACCCGAAGAGAAGGCTAGTTCTTAAGCATTAACGACTTCATCAATTTGAGACAAGAAGAATAAGGCTATGGATCAAGAAACACGCGCCCACCACCCCGTCTTACGCCCAATTGACGATAAGGAATTAGCCCGCGAAAGCTGGAAAATTTTCCAAATCATGGGTGAATTTGTCGAAGGTTTCGAGCGCCTAGCCCGAATTCGTCCTTCGGTTAGTATCTTTGGCTCAGCACGCACACCACGCGACCATGCCTTGTATCTATTAACCGTGGAGATTGCCCGCAAACTCTCCGACGCAGGCTTTGCCGTCGTCAGTGGTGGTGGCCCGGGTTTAATGGAAGCCGCTAACAAGGGTGCTCAAGGTGGTAAATCACCTAGTATTGGCTTAAATATCCAATTGCCCAAAGAACAAAGCGGCAATGCTTATCAGGATATTTCCTTGTATTTCCGCCATTTCTTCTCGCGCAAAGTGATGTTTGTTAAACATGCATCCGCTTATGTGGTAATGCCGGGTGGCTTTGGAACTTTAGATGAGCTAGCAGAAATCCTGACTTTAGTCCAAACTGGAAAAACCCAACGTATTCCCATTGTGTTGGTACATACGCCTTTTTGGGAAGGTTTGATTGAGTGGTTCAAAGCGACCTTAGTAGCGGAAGGTACCATCTCGCCACAAGACTTAGATTTATTTGTGTTACTTGATGATGCTGACGCCATTGTCGATTACATTTTCCAACATTATGAGCGCAATGTTTCTGGTCCCTCGGCTGAAGAAAGCGCTAATTATATGGAGCTATAATAATGAAAAATAACCGCTTAAAGTATTTGTTAGCCCTTAGCTTTCTAGCTAGTTTATCAGTTGTGCATGCTGAAACTGATGCCAGTGTCACTGAAGAAGTGAATGGCAAAGTTAAACTACAAACGATTCGTACTCAAGATCGTTTCGCTACCATTGAAGAAGAGCGCGTACAAGCGATTGCTAGTACCGTCCAGTATTTACCTGCCGATGGTGGAGCAGGTTATAGTTTAGTCGGCTCAGATATGGGTTCAACATCGGTAAAAAGCGCACATAGCGACAGCGATGAGATGATGATTCCTAGCTGGAAAGTTTTCTCTTGGTAAACGCTTAAGCATGTCTGTGTTTACACCCGTGACTACTCAAGAGCTGCAAGCCTTCTTGAGTCAATATGCTGTGGGCGAACTACAAGATTTTGTAGGTATTGAAGCTGGGGTAGAAAATAGTAATTTTTTTGTAAATACCAGCACAGGGCACTATGTCCTTACTTTGTTTGAGCAGCACTCCCCGAATGAGCTAAGTTATTTTCTAGCCGTCATGCGGCATATGGCAGGTGCAAACCTACCGATTGCTGCTCCGATTCCAACGCAAACAGGTGCACTGCTTAGCGAATGTAAAGGTAAACCTGCCGCCCTAATTACACGCTTAGCGGGTGAAACCCTTCTACAAGCCAATTTGCAGCAATGTGCCGCGATGGGTGAGCTGCTTGCTAAAATCCATTTAGCTGGACAGAGTTTTCGACTAAAGCGTGCCCCTGATCGTGGGCATATTTGGCGGATGCAAACGGCTGAGCGTTTACTGCCTTTAGTCGAATCCGAAGATCGAGTTTTATTAAGTACCAGTCTACAACGTCAGCAAACCCTGCAACTAGCTGATTTGCCGCAAGGTTTAATTCACGCTGACCTGTTTCGTGATAACACTTTATTTATTCACAATCAGCTGAGTGGTGTATTAGATTGGTATTACGCTTGCCATGACTGTTGGTTATATGATTTAGCGATTGTGGTGAATGATTGGTGCTGTTTGGAAGCAGGTGCTTTAGATCCTGAGCGACTTGTCAGTTGTTTAAGTGCTTATCAACAGATTCGTCCTTTTACTCAGTTAGAGGCCAAACAATGGCAAGTTCTCTTAGAAGCAGCCGCTCTGCGCTTTTGGCTCTCAAGACTAGTCGCTATCCTTGAACCGCGTGCTGGTAGCCTCGTTTTACAAAAAGATCCACTTGAATTCCGGCACAAGTTAGAACAGCGTCAAACCGAAGCAGCTTTGATTCGCGCTTGTTGGCAAGCCGCTGTATAATCCACGGCTTATTTAGTTTTAGCCTGAAGTTCGTATGCCCCAAACCTTCACTCTGGATGCACGGCGTTTACTTTGCCCTTTGCCAGTCATTCGCGTCCAACAAGCCATTGAAAACTTAGCTGTAGGTGATACTCTCACCGTGTATTGCACTGATCCAGGTGCTTTACATGATGTACCCGCTTGGGCGCGTATTCATGGGCATACTGTCTTAACTACTCACACTGAAGATCGGGACTATCTTATTAGCTTACAAGTGGGTATACCGACATGAACTCCGTTCCTATGCAAGCGGCTGACACCACTGACAATGCCCGTCAGAAAATCACCCAACGTGTTGCCTTTGTAGGTATGGGTGTCAATATTGTATTGGTGATTGCACAAATCATTGGTGGCATTCTCACCCATTCGCAAGCTTTGATTGCTGACGCGATGCATACTCTCTCTGATTTAGTCGGAGACTTCATCGTATTCTTTGCGGCACACCATGCTGGTAAGAAAGCGGATGCGAATCACCCTTACGGACATGGGCGCATTGAGACCTTAGCCACGGTAGTCTTAGGCTTGCTGCTGGGTGGTGTAGCCGTTGTTATTCTGCTGAAAGCGTGGGGGCGCTTAACAGGGGATGCGCCTTTAGTGATTCCGGAAGCTAGCGCAATGTTTTTTGCGGCCTTAGCCATTTTTGGTAAAGAGGCGTTGTATCAATATACTGTACGCATCGCCCAGAAGATTCGTTCTCCGATGCTCAAAGCGAGTGCTTGGCATCATCGCTCGGATGCACTCTCGTCGGTATTAGTTCTTGCTGCGATTGGTGGTGCACAACTCGGTTATGCTTGGTTGGATGCTGTAGCTGCCATCATTATTGCTGTGATGATTTTCTATATGGCGGTGCAATTGCTATTAGAAAGTACCAGCGAGCTGGTCGATACCGGCTTATCCACCGAAGAATCGAATAAGATTATTGATTACATTCATACCCTACCTGGCGTTAAAAATGTGCATATGCTGCGCACCCGGAAAATGGGCGGGAATGTTTTTGCAGACGCACATATTCAAGTTTCTCGGCATATTAGCGTATCTGAAGGGCATAAAATCGCTGAATACGTGACCCACCAGCTCGAGAATCATTTTCCAGAGGTTACTGATGTCACTGTACACATTGATCCAGAAGATGATGAAGAAGGTGAGGTCAGTATTGAGTTGCCTAGTCGCCAAGAACTCGTTGAAGCTTTAGAAGCTAACCCTTTATCCCAACCGCTACAAGTGCAATCACTTAAACTCGGCTTGCATTATTTAGATGGCAAAATCGAATTGGATGTTTATGTGCACCCAAATGCTAGTCCTGCACTGTTAAATGACTTTAGGCAAGCCTGTGCACAGCTGGGCTATATAGGCGCTGTGAAATTTTATACCGAGATAACACAATAATGGTGCATATTGATTTAATTTGCACCATTATTGTGCTTTTGCACAAAAATAGTTTCCCATTTATGCTAGAAAACAAGCCATTAGCAAATGGCATAGTGTTTGCATATCATACACACAGTTTTTCTGGTTTATTTGACCATTGACCCATTTCTGCAATTTCAGGAGACAACAACATGTCTGTACAAGACGTCATGAACCTCATTAAAGAAAAGGATGTCAAATACGTTGACTTCCGTTTTACTGACACTCGTGGCAAAGAGCATCACGTGTCTGTGCCGATCAGTGAATTCAATGAGGACATTTTCGAAGACGGTAAAATGTTCGACGGTTCATCGATTGCTGGTTGGAAAGGCATTAATGAGTCAGACATGATCCTGATGCCAGATTCAGAATCTGCTTTCATCGATCCCTTCTTCCAAGATGTTACCTTAAATATTACTTGCGGTATCGTGGACCCAGCGACCATGGAAGGTTATGAGCGTGATCCACGTTCTATTGCTCAACGCGCTGAAGCTTACTTAAAATCAACAGGTATTGCTGACACTGCTTTCTTTGGTCCAGAACCAGAATTCTTCATTTTCGATGACGTTCGCTGGGGTGCAGATACGAGCGGTTGCTTCGTGAAAGTTGACTCTGTTGAAGCGGGTTGGAACTCTGGCAAAGAATATGCTGATGGCAATATGGGGCACCGTCCCACCATTAAAGGTGGTTACTTCCCAGTTCCACCGGTTGATTCTTTCCAAGACATTCGTGCCACCATGTGTAACATCCTAGAAGAAGTGGGTGTTCCCGTTGAAGTTCATCACCATGAAGTTGCCACCGCAGGTCAATGCGAAATCGGTACTCGTTTCTCTACGATGGTGAAACGTGCAGATTGGACTCAACGTCAAAAATACGTGATCCACAATGTTGCGCATCAATATGGCAAAACTGTCACTTTCATGCCTAAGCCTATCGTTGGTGATAATGGCTCTGGTATGCACGTGCACATGTCTTTAGCCAAAGACGGTACTAATACTTTCGCCGGTGAAGGCTATGCAGGTTTGTCTGAAACTGCACTGTATTACATTGGCGGCGTGATTAAGCATGCAAAAGCACTGAATGCTTTCTGTAACCCAGGCACTAACTCTTATAAGCGCTTAGTTCCAGGCTTCGAAGCACCTGTTATGTTAGCTTACTCAGCGCGTAACCGTTCTGCTTCTATCCGTATTCCTTTCGTCTCTAGCCCGAAAGGTCGTCGTATCGAAGTTCGCTTCCCAGACCCAAGTGCTAACCCCTACTTAGCGTTCGCAGCGCTGATGATGGCTGGCTTAGATGGTATCAAAAACAAAATCCATCCAGGCGAAGCAATGGATAAAGACTTGTACGATCTTCCTCCTGAAGAAGACAAATTAATTCCAAAAGTTTGTCACTCTTTAGACATGGCTTTAGATGCACTGGATAAAGATCGTGAGTTCTTATTAGCAGGCGGCGTGTTCTCAAATGACATGATCGACGCTTATATCACTCTGAAAACTGAAGAAGTCACTCGTTTCCGGATGACGACTCATCCAGTTGAATACGATATGTACTACAGCTGCTAATTCTTAGCCTAGCTCAGTATAAAAAAGGCCAGCAATGCTGGCCTTTGTCATTTTAAAGCTTTTACGCGACCCTAGGTTGATTTAGGGTCACTTATACTTAATGCCCCTCAAATCCTAGCTCTTTTAATTTACGAGTTAAGGTATTCCGCCCCCAACCTAGTAATTCAGCTGCTTCAATTTTGCGTCCACCAGTTTTATCTAAAGCCGCTTGGAGCAAAATGCGCTCAAAAATTGGATACATTTCATCCAAGAATGCGGTGGAGCCATTGGCTAAGCGATGCGCTGCAAATTGAGCTAAAGCCTTTTCCCAATCTCCCGGAATTTCTGCTTTAGCTTGCTCGCGCTCTTGCAATTCTGAAGGCAAATCATCCATCACCACTTCTTGACCAGAAGCCATCACCGTAAGCCAACGGCAAGTATTTTCGAGCTGACGCACATTACCTTGCCAAGTTAAACCTTGTAGATAGGTCGTCACTGCAGGCGATAAAACTTTAGCATCCACATGCAGCTCTTCTGCCGCCCGCATTAAAAAGAACTTGAGCAAGAGCGGAATATCTTCGCGACGCTCGCGCAAAGGTGGATTATGGATACGAATCACATTCAAACGATGGAATAAATCTTCACGGAAAGAACCCTTACGCACTAATTCCTCAAGATTCTGATGCGTCGCTGCAATAATGCGCACATCCACCTTAACTGGTGTATGCCCACCTACACGATAAAAAGTCCCCTCAGCTAACACCCGTAACAAACGGGTTTGTAGCTCTGCAGGCATATCGCCAATTTCATCTAAGAATAAAGTGCCGGTATCCGCTTGCTCGAACCGCCCTTTACGCTGCGCATAAGCGCCGGTGAATGCACCTTTTTCGTGCCCAAATAATTCCGACTCTAAAAGTTCACTCGGAATCGCTGCGGTATTCAAGGCAATAAAGGGTTTATTCGCACGTGGACTGTGGGTATGTAAGGCTTTGGCGACTAATTCTTTGCCTGTTCCCGACTCACCCGTGATTAAAACCGTAATACTCGATTTAGATAAGCGCCCAATCGCCCGAAATACTTCCTGCATCGCGGGTGCTTTACCAATAATTTCGCCAGCAGCAAAAGCACCATCAGC
The DNA here is from genome assembly GCF_937876535.1 of uncultured Thiothrix sp. Lineage (GTDB taxonomy): Bacteria > Pseudomonadota > Gammaproteobacteria > Thiotrichales > Thiotrichaceae > Thiolinea. The sequence continues at coordinate 38,354 of NZ_CALFHZ010000031.1, read as the reverse complement.
TGTTAATTCGCCGACCACATGGGTGCGACTTTCTTGGCGCATTCGACAAGCACGGCGGACTAAATCAACCGCTTCATTCACATCGAAAGGCTTAGGCAAATACTCAAAAGCACCACCTTGATAAGCAGAAACGGCGCTATCTAAATCCGAATGCGCTGTCATAATAATTACCGGTACATCCGGATGACCGCTTTGCATTTTGGAGAGGAGCGTCAGGCCATCTGTGCCGGGCATACGAATATCGGTTAGGAGTACGTCAGGTTCTTCTATGCGCAAAGCATTCAAGACCTGATCTGCGCCTTCAAAACTGCGTACTTTAATCCCCGCTTTTTGCAAAGCCCGCTCTAAGACCCAGCGAATCGAACGATCATCGTCCGCTATCCAGATATGCTCAGCCTGGTTCATTTCCATCAGGACCCTCTCCTCTATCTAGGGGGATTAGAATTGAAAAACAGGTGTACCCCGGCACCGACTCACACTGAATCAAACCACCATGTTGACGCAGTAAAGATTGAGCAATCGCAAGGCCAAGACCGCTGCCATCCGCGTGCCCACTCACCATCGGTAGAAATATTTTATCGATTAAATGCGGGGGCACCCCTTCACCGTCATCACAAATATCGGTACGTAGTACCAACCTATGCCGGTGTTGTTGAATCGTAAATTGACGTAATACCCGAGTACGCAGCCAAATCGTGCCACTCTCACCGACTGCACGCACTGCGTTATTCACAATATTTAAGCAAACTTGTACGAGTTGACCGCGATCACCTAATAACTCCGGAATACTCGGGTCATAGTCACGAATAAAGCGCACATTCGCCGCACCCTCAATCTCGACTAAGTGGCGCACATATTCCAAGACTTCATGAATATTCACTGGCTCACGGCAAGGCAATTTACCCGGCCCTAACATGCCATTAACTAAGCGCTTGAGACGGTCAGCTTCGGAAATAATAATCTGCGTATATTCTTTTAATTCAGGGTTATCTAGCTCAGCCTCAAGCAGTTGCGCGGCACCGCGTAAACCACCTAAGGGATTTTTAATCTCATGCGCAATCCCACGCACTAATTCATGCACCGCTTGCTGCTGATTGAGAATTTGCTTCTCACGCACAATCCGCATTTGCCGATCAACCCGCTGAAGCTCAAGCAAGAGGCCAGTAATTTTGCGCGGCTCATATTCGTAAACCGGCGTAATAATGCAATCGACCGTGACTTGTTGCTCATCCAGCAAATACATGACTTGCTCACGCACCGCTTGTGGGTCATTCATTTGCCAAGCGAGCCTTAATTGGGCATGAAAGACATCACTATGCACCAAATAAGTGATACTAGCTCCACGCATGCGCTGCAAACTCTGCCCAAATAGCATCTCGGCAGACTGATTCATATAGGAAACGCATAGATTTTTGTCCAGCACGACCACCGCGCAGGCCATAACATCCATTAGATTATCGTAATTCATGCGTATTTTTTCCATGCTGGTTAGACTGCAAAATTAATGCCAAACAATAGAGCATTTAGGCTTAGCTACTAAGAAACGCATTATCCGTCTAAGTTTCAACGCACTAAAGCAGTGCGATTCCTTAGCCGACTCGTTTGAATAACTTGTACTAGACTTAGTGGACTAGTAGACCTCGACTCACTAGAAATACCGCTACTTTGTTTCTTTTTAGCTAAACTTAGGCACAATAGCGCCCATTACTTACAATAAGCACTGATACCTTTATGTCTTTACTATCCAAATCCTCACTTGCGACCGCTTTAATCCTACTCAGCCTAAGTGTTATGCCCAGCTTATCTGCAGCTGCAGGAGCGAATTGGCAAAAAGCGCTGCCTGCCCCAACCAAACCCAGTTTGAGTAATGTAGCGGCTTATCAACATGATTTATTTCAGTATTTTTTGAGTCACTCTTTAAGCGGTAAGGGTAAGCAAAGCTTTCAGAAAGTCAGTAAACGAGTCGCAAATAATATTACTTGGCGAGATAGCAAGGGCAGTAATGCTTATTTACGTGCCTATGCCAACTCGTATGCCTTTATTAAGAAGGTGGATTTACAGCAAATGCCTGCGACCATTCTGTTGATTCCGTATTTAGAATCGCAATGGCATGGGACTAGTGGCACACCTTCGGGTGATTATGGCTATTGGCAAATGGTGCCCGAAGTTGTGAATGAGATTCGTACCTTAGAACACGCGCCCAGTGCAATTAAAAAATCTAGCGCGAATACAATCCGTAGCAAGGCGACGCTAAGTACACAAGCTGCTCAACTGCATTTACGTCGGTATTATTTCTATTTTGCGAAAGTCGCAAAATATTCCGAATCTGATTCTTGGCTACTAACCATTACCGCTTATAACTGGGGTGCTGGCAATGTGAAGCGCTTAATGGAAGAGCTGAAAGCTAAAGGCATTAAGCCTAACTATGCTAATTTTTATCATGCTTTGTATAAAAAACAGCAGGCTAACCCGTCGGATATCTCCTTACGCGCAGCTGTCGAATATGTGCCGAGTCTCTGGCATATTGCGCAGATGATTGATGACACTTACTAAGCCTATGCAAACTTTAATTCTTGGTGGTGCACGTTCGGGTAAAAGTCGCTATGCCGAGCAATTAGCCCTGCAAAGTCAAAAATCAGTGGTGTATATCGCTACGGCACAGGCACAGGATGCAGAAATGCAAACTCGCATTCGGCATCATCAAGCCAGCCGCCCGCTTGAGTGGCTGACGATTGAAGAACCTTTATCTCTAGCCGCCACGCTTGAACAATATGCCCAACCTGAACGTCTGCTATTAGTCGACTGCCTTACCTTATGGCTTACCAATTTACTCTGTCTCGAAGAGAGCGAGCAGCGGTTACTGGCTGAAACCAATGCCTTATACGCAGCACTGCCTAACCTAAACAGTGAGGTGATTCTAGTGAGCAATGAAACGGGTTTGGGGGTAGTACCTTTAGGCGAACTGACCCGGCGCTATGTCGATGAAGCAGGGCGCCTGCATCAGCGTTTAGCCGCACAAATGCAGCAAGTGATTTTTATGCTTGCAGGGTTGCCACAGATTTTGAAAACTTAGCAATTCAAAAATCTCACCCTAATTAAACAAGACGCATGGGAAGAGCAAGAATAGCTTAAAGTGCGCAAGAAGGTATTAGCCTCAGAACTCATTACTTAAAGGAGAGGGCTTTCTATACCGAACCCATTTAATTTATGTATCTGATTATTGATTATCTGTGTAGCAATGGCATCTGAGAACCCTCAGCTTATTCCAAGCCCTTTTACTAGTCTGCACCCCGACGGTACGGTCGATTCATTTGAGCAAAAACCCCCTCAAACAATAACCCAAAGTTTAAACAAGTCAGCCAAAGTCACTTAATACGGCACTATGTCTGAATTCTAATTTAACCCTCTTCCTCACTCACTCTTCACGTTACTTTGACATAAGCCTTGCTACGGTAACTCTCACTAAAACCATGAGTGTGACGCAGCATGAGCGCAGCCTTAGATGATTTTGTCAGGGTTTACCAGCAACTAGGCAAGGATAATCTCGTAAGCTTAGCAGAGGCTTATAGTCCTGATGTGATCTTTCAAGACCCTTGGCACAAACTGCAAGGCTTAGCTGCCTTACAAGCTTATTTTGCCAATCTATACACCAACCTCAGCTATTGCCGCTTCACGATTCATCAGGTTCAAGAAAATACCACTGATGCTAATGCCTTTGTCTTGTGGCAGATGGATTACGCACACCCACGTTTAAACAGTGGCAACAATATTCAAGTTGATGGGGTCAGCCACTTACAGTTTGCCGAGAAAGTCACTTACCAGCGTGATTATGCGGATATGGGGCAGATGCTGTATGAGCATGTACCCCTGCTGGGTGCGGCGATTCGTTTCTTAAAACGGAGAGCAACCGCATGAAACAGGTATTAATCACAGGTGCAACTTCAGGTATAGGGCAACAATTAGCACTGAATTATGCGGCTCAAGGCTATCAGGTTTGGGCGTGCGGGCGTAATCAAGAAAAACTCGCTGCACTCAGCCAACAATCGCCCCATATTCAAAGCTTAGCTTTCGATGCCACCCAACGCGAGCAAGTGCTAGCTGCGGCTCAGCAGCTCAACGATCCGCTGGACTTGGTTATCTTAAATGCAGGGAATAGTCGCTATATTGACGATGCTTTGCACTTCGACAGCTTGCTATTTGAAGACCTAATCCGTACCAATCTGCTCAGCGTGGCTTATTGCTTAGAAGCCTTTAACGCCAAGATTAAACAGGGCGGACAATTGGCTTTAATGGGTTCTAGTGCAGCCTTTTTCCCGTTTACCCGTGCTGAAGCTTATGGCAGCAGCAAAGCCGCTATTAACTATCTCGCATCCTGCTTAAGTGTGGATCTCAAAGCGCATCAGATTGATGTTAGCTTGATTACCCCGGGTTTTGTAAAAACCCCGCTCACTGATAAGAATGATTTTCCTATGCCCATGCGTATTTCGGTCGAACAAGCCGCCGAGGCGATGATGCAAGGCTTGGCAAAACGTAGAAAACTGATTTACCCACCACGCTTATTTGTCGGCACACTCAGTCTGTTAAACAAACTGCCGTATGGTTTAAAAATCTGGTTGGCGCAAAGGATGGTACGCACATGATGAATATAGCGATTATTGGCTCAGGCATTGCGGGCTTGACCTGTGCGCATACCCTGCATCCCCAGCATGCGATTCAAGTCTTTGAAGCCAATGAGTATATTGGTGGGCATACGGCGACCATTGATCTCGAATTGCAGGGCAAGGCATGGGCGATTGATACAGGGTTTATTGTCTTCAATGACCGCACCTATCCACGTTTTCAAGGCTTATTAGATAAGCTCGGTGTCCCTTATCAGGCCACGGAAATGAGTTTCAGCGTTAGCAATGCACAAACCGGTTTGATCTATAATGGGCATTCGCTCGCGACTTTATTTGCGCAAAAACGCAATCTACTTAGCCCTAAATTTTATGGATTGTTGGCAGATATTCTGCGCTTTAATAAACAGTGCAAAGCCTTATATGACACCGATATTCCTGCTGAGCTAACTCTAGGCGATTATTTACAGCAACAGCAGTTTTCTGCCTATTTTGCCGAGAATTATATTCTGCCGATGGCAGCAGCAATCTGGTCAGCTAGTTTGGGAGAGATTGAGCAGTTTCCGCTTAAGTTCTTTATTCAGTTCTTCCACAATCATGGTTTATTAAACGTCAGTGACAGACCGCAGTGGTATACCATTCAAGGTGGTTCTAAACAGTATATTCCTTACTTCACCCGTGGCTTAGAGGATCGTTTACACGTCAATCAGGCGGTGCAAAGCGTGCAGCGTTCAGAGCAAGGTGTGGAACTGCTATTTAAAAACGGCGAACGCCAACACTTTGATAAGGTGATTTTTGCCTGCCACAGTGATCAGGCTTTGTCGCTATTAGCACAAGCTTCTGCGCTTGAACAAAGTGTATTAGGCGCAATTCCTTATCGGGACAATGAAGTGGTGTTGCATCACGATGCCAAGCTGTTACCGCCCATTCCTGCCGCTGTTGCCAGTTGGAATTATCACCTAGATAGCAATAAGGCTAAGCCTGCCTCGGTCACTTATAGCATGAATATCTTGCAGAACCTGCCTGCTGATGCGCCGAGCTTTTGTGTCACTTTGAATAATACCGCTGCGATTGATCCTAATAAAATTCTACGAAAATTCTGCTATAGCCATCCTGTGTTTAGTCAAGCCATGGTCGCTGCTCAGCAAAGAAGAGTTGAGTTACAAGGTCAGCAACACAGCTATTTTTGTGGGGCATATTGGTATAACGGTTTCCATGAGGATGGCGTGCGCAGTGCCTTAGAGGTGTGTCAGCACTTAGGAGTACAGCCATGAGTACCACCACCAGTTTAAACAGTTGTCTTTATTCAGGTGAGGTCGGGCATTTTCGCCATACGCCTGTGAAGCATGGCTTTCAGTATAAGATTTTCCTGTTTTGCTTGGATTTGGATGAGCTAGACAAGCTACCGAGCTTAGGCTTCTGGTTTAAGGTCAATCGTGCTGCATTGATGAGCTTTAGAACCCAAGATTATCTGTATCGGGATGGCAAACTCACTAGTGAAGCGGTTTGGCAAAAGGTAGAAACCTTAGGTGGCGTGAATCAACAAGGTAAGGTGTTATTCGTAGGGCAGGTGCGCTGTTTGGGGGTGTATTTCAGCCCTGTGAATTTCTATTACTGCCATGATCAGCAAGGTGAATTGCGCTATTTATTGGCGGAAGTCAGCAATACCCCGTGGAATGAGCGTCACTATTATTTAATCGATGCCAAACACCAAACACCAATGGATAAACAGTTTCATGTTTCCCCGTTTATGAATTTAGATATGCAGTATCACTGGCGCTTTTCTGCGCTGACTGAACACTTGCAACTGCATATTAGCAATCAAAAATCAGGACAAAAACTATTTGATGCCACGCTCCAAATGGAACGTAAGCCCTTGACTCAACAGTCTTTACGCACCCAATGGTTACGCATCCCTGCGATGACGATTAAAACGGTGGCAGCGATTTATTGGCAGGCTGCCAAGCTGTATTGGAAAAAAGTGCCTTATGTTCCTTATGCGCGTCCTACACAGGAGAGTTCACCATGAAAACCGTTGAGACTAGCTTAACACAGGAAAACACATCACTGCGTTGGCGTGATCAAGTTGCGCAGAAAGTCTTATTTAAGCTGTTAAGCCAACTGCAACACGGTTATTTAAGTATTCAGGATCAAGAGCAATTGTATACCTTTGGGCAACAAGGACAGGGTCTACAGGCGCATATTAGCGTGCATAATCGTGCGATTTATAGCAAGGTCTTGCTTGGTGGTGGCTCTTTAGCCGCAGGAGAAACTTATGTGCAAGGCTGGTGGGATAGCCCTGATGTCACCAAAGTGATTCGTTTACTGCTTCGCAATCGTGCAGTATTAGACCGTCTGGATCATGGATTTTCTTTCTTCAGTCAGTGGGGGCATCGCATCGCCCATACCTTTAAGCCCAACTCTAAGCAGGGTGCTAAGAAAAATATTGTCGCGCATTATGATCTGGGCAATGAGTTTTATAAACTGTTCCTTGATCCCACCATGATGTATTCCAGTGCGATTTTCCCCAAGGCGGAAATGAGTTTATATGAGGCGCAGGTGTATAAATTGGATAGCATTTGCCAACGCCTTGCCCTCAAACCCAATGAGCATTTATTAGAAATCGGTACGGGGTGGGGTGGCATGGCGGTGTATGCGGCAGAACATTATGGGGTGAAAGTCACCACCACCACGATTTCAGAGGCGCAATATGCCTATGTACAGCAGTTAATTGCCCAAAAAGGCTTGCAAGATCGTATCACTTTACTCAAACAAGATTACCGCGAGCTGACAGGGCAATATGACAAATTAGTCTCGATTGAGATGATCGAAGCCGTCGGGCATCAACACTTGCCGACCTTTTTTCAGCAATGTCAGCGCTTACTTAAACCCCACGGACGCTTATTGATTCAAGCGATTACCATTGCCGATCAACGTTATGATCGTTATCGCCATCAAGCTGATTTTATTCAACGTTATATTTTCCCTGGTGGTTTCTTGCCGTCGATTCATGCGATGAGTGAACAGATCATGCGTCATACCAGTTTAAAAATTACCGGCTTGCATGACATGGGTTTGGACTATGCGCATACCTTGAAACTCTGGTCACACAACTTACAAGCTCAACAAGATCAACTCGCCGCACTGGGCTTAGATCATGCATTTTATCGTTTATGGCAATTCTACTTGCATTACTGCGAAGGCGGTTTCCGTGAACGCCTAATCAGTACGGTGCATTTGGTCGCAGATCAACCTGAGTATGCTTATGAACACCCGACCTTATGTTTGGATTGACGCGCTGTGGTTTCAAGCCCTGTGGTGGCTGATCGCCTTACAGCGTGATCAAGCAGGCTTGCCGATCTTAGCTTTATTACTGCTGCATCTCATGTTATTTCCACAGCGTCGTTTAGCTTTAATTAGCGCACTCTTATTAGCACCATTAGGTTATCTGACTGATGTGGTGTGGGTACAGAGCCAACTATTGAGTTTTAATAGTGCTTATCGCGTTCCGCTTTGGATGTTGGGCTTATGGGTTGGGGTGATTTGGAGTCTGTCATGGAGTTTGCACTGGTTGAAACACCTCGCAATCTATTGGCAAGCCTTGATCGGTGCACTAGGGGCAGCCTCTAGTTATTACGCCGCTGCACAGCTGGGTGCTTTACAGTTTGAAACAACTCTTTGGAACAGTTTGTTCTGGATTACAGTGATGTGGGCGTTGCTGTTGCCCAGTTTAATGTATGCGATGACTTATTTAGAGAGGAGATTCATGGATGTACAAACCTCAATATCTTAATTATTTGAAGGCTTTAATCATTAGTCTGTTGCTACTTGGCGCTACAGTACAAGCTAATCCACAACGCTTAAAACCTGTGGGTGAGGCTACCATGACATGGTGGGGTTTTCCACTGTATCAAGCCACTCTAAAAACCCCGACTGGCGAATATCAAGAGCGCAAATACCCGCTTTATTTGGAATTAAGCTATGCACGAAAAATTAAGTCTGAGTGGATTTTGCAAGCCACCGATCAACAATGGCAACACTTAGGGGTAGCTGAGGAAAAACGCCAAGCATGGTTAAGTGACTTAGCCGCCTTATTGCCTGATGTGCAAACCGGTGATCGTTTAGCCTTGTATATGCCGTCTGCCCAACAACATCAGTTTTATCACAATGGCAAAGTGCTAGGGCGGGTGAATGATCCTGCCTTTGCCGAACAGTTTTTAGCAATTTGGTTGTCCCCGCGTACCAGTCATCCAGAGATACGCGCCCAATTGATTCAAGCCGCCCATCCCTAAACAGGAGTCCTTATGAAATCGCTCTATCAACGCTGGCTTATCGTAATTACAGGAGTAATTGTTATGTTAGGACTGAGTAGTTGTAGTCATCTCAATCTTGAACAAGCCCCGACGAATGACGAAAAACTATTATTAGAAGACTATTTCAATGGTAAAACCCGCGCACATGGCGTGTTATTAGATCGCAGTGGTGCACCACAACGTTATTTTGTCGCCGATATTCTCGGTACATGGAATGCACAAACGCAAACCTTGGTTTTAGATGAATCCTTTGTGTTTTCCGATGGTGAACGCAGTAAAAGGCTGTGGACGATTAAAAAAGTCGGTGCGAATCAATACACAGGCGGTGCAGCAGACGTGGTAGGCGAAGCACAGGGCAAGATCAATGGCAATGTGTTTAATTGGACTTATACCCTCCAAGTACCCTACAAAGGTCGCACGGTTAATGTCGATTTAGATGATTGGATGTTCTTAAGCAGCAATAATGTGTTATTAAACCGTGCGATTATGACTAAATTTGGCTTCAAAGTGGGTGAATTAGTCTTGAGTTTTGAAAAATTATAAATCCGCCCTACTATAACACTATCATCCCCACTGAATGTCATGCAGCACCCATGTTAGTGTTATTGGTTGAAGATCATCGTTTACTGGCACAAACCATCATCGACTACCTCAATAGTGAGCAGATTGAGGTAGACTATGCTGCCCACGGCTTACAAGGTTTACACCTTGCCACCACTAACACTTACGATGCGATTTTATTAGATATTAACCTACCTGAAATGGATGGTTTTGAACTCTGCCGCCAGCTACGTCAGCACTTTGCGATTGATATTCCTATTCTAATGCTCACGGCGCGTGATCAACTGGATGATCGACTCACGGGTTTTGAGCAAGGCGCGGATGATTATTTAATTAAACCTTTTAATAACAAAGAGTTAGTGGCTCGACTCAAAGCCTTAATCAAACGTTATCGCGGGGAGGTTGCGCCAAAACGCTTGCAATGGGGCGATTTAGTGTTAGATACCGGCACACAACAAGTGTGGCGCGAAGGTAAGGAAGTCATCTTGTCACCGACCTGTTTTAAGATTCTACGTATTCTCATGCGTGAATCGCCGCAAGTGGTGAGTCGCGAACAGCTACATAATGAGTTATGGGGGAGTGATACCCCTGATACCGACTCGTTACGCAGCCATATTTATAATCTACGCAAAGCGCTCGACCAACCGTTTCAAGCCGAACTGATTCAAACGGTTAAAGGCGTTGGCTTGCGTTTATTTGCGCCGGTGCAAAACGCACCTTAACACAAGTCCCTTGTTGAGGTTGGCTTTGAATAGAAAGCTGCCACTGATAACGTTCACACAAGCGTTTCACAATATCCAAACCTAAGCCATAACCTTGTTTTTCTTGGGTTTTCGGTAAGCGCTCAAAGGCTTGCTGCGCGACAATAATCTCTGCTTCACTCATCCCTAAGCCGGTATCACATACCTCTACTGCATCGGCTTGAATATGCACAGTCACACTGCCTTTGGGCGTATAATTGCAGGCATTTTGCAGCAGATTGCCTAAGACAATATTCAATACTTGGCGTGGCGCTTGCACCACTAAATGATACTCAGCCTTGAGTTGCAAACGAACTTGCTGTTGAGTGAGATGATGAGTTTGCGTGACTTGCTCTAAGAGTGCGGCGGCTAACTCATTGACTAAGACATTTTCTTCGGCGGCATGATTTTCTTCCCGCGCGAGTAACAATAAGGTTTCAATCAAGGACAGCATGTCGTCACTGGTACTTTGCATCCGCTCAATCACCCGTCGCTGCAAGGGTTCTTGCGCTTGCTTTTCCAATAGTTCCAATGAACCGCGAATCACCGCTAAGGGTGTGCGCAACTCATGGCTAACATCGCGGGTAAAGGCGCGCTCACGCTCCAATTGACGCTTCAGGCGCTGGGTAAATTCTTGTAGCGAATCGGCCAGAATACGTGCCTCATCATTCAGCGCTAATTGATTATAGCCCTCTAACTTTAAGGCATCCGGTTGATCACGGCGCACATCAAAGTCTCGCACGGTTTGCGCCAGCGACACCAAGGGCGACAAACTGTTTTTCGACCAACGATAAGCTAACCATGCTGATACATAAATCACCATCAAGGCAAGACTTAATGGCACAACACCAAAATAGAACGATAGTTTGCCCACACTTTGTTCATCAAACACCAAGAACAGACGGTCGCCCTGTTTTTCCTCCACATATACAATCGGATGGCGACCCTCAAAACTAATCCGCCTAAACCCCAAAGGTACAGCCTTTAAGCTAGCAGGCACATGGCGATAATCCCCCTGTTTGGCTATATAACCCATCAGATTATCTGTGTCGGGGGTAGGATGATTAGGGTCTTGTTGTAATAGATTCCAGTAATGAATCGCCTCGCCTTCTAAGGCGGTTTTAATCATCACTTTTTCCACAATCGTGGCAGCAATATACACACCCAAAACCGTAATCGCGCTAATAAATAGCATTTGCAGAACAAATACTTTGACCAGTTTGCGATAAATTCCACTGGTTTTGGGCATAGATTAACCCCTATCTCCTTCCTAACCTACATGCTCTAAAAGCTTAGGTGCTTTCATACTTGACTAAAACAATATCGAGTCACCTGCCGATAACTCTGCTTCGGCTCAAGTTCAGCACTGGGGAAATGCGCATGATTGGGCGCATCTGGCCAAGCTTGTGGCTCTAAAGCTAAGCCTGCATAAGCAGGATAAACATCTAAATGCGCACCATCATAGAATTGCAAGCCAGGCTCGGTCGTTGCTAAGCGCATCCTTATTCCCTTTTGTCCTTGGAGATAAGCGACTGGTCGTAGGATTTGTTGGGAGTGAGCTGTACAAAAATTATGATCGTAGCTAGAGCCTTGCCAATTAACTGGCTTAAGCTCGCGAAAGTCAAAAGCAGTATTTTGTACAGAGGCCACTTCACCTGTTGGAATGGCCTCTGCATCAACGGGCAAATAGTGCTCAGCCTGAATTTGCAAATGATGATTCTGAATACTATCTGTGCCATCTAAATTGAAATAGCTATGATGCGCAAAATTACAGAGTGTAGGTGCGGTAGTCGAGGCTAAAAACTCCAGCTCTAAACAGGCAGAAGCTAATAAACGGTAATGCAGGGTCACGGTCAGTTCCCCTGGAAAGCCCATCTGCCCATCTGCTAAAACTAACTTTAAGCTCAAACTATTTTCTGTGTAAGCTGTGACAGTCCAGACCTGACGATCAGCACCTGCACTCCCTCCATGCAGTAAATGTTTACCTAAAAAATTAGTATCGAGTTGATAGCTGTGCCCTGCAATCGAGGCACGTCCATGAGCAATCCGATTGGCAAAGCGCCCGACATTGCCGCCAATATAAGCGGTAGAATTTAAGTAGCCCGCTAAATCTGGAAAATTTAGGACTAAAGAATAAGGCACACCCTCCAAACGCAAATCTTGCAGAATGCCACCCCAAGTCAACACGCGCGCATTCAAACCTCCACCGGCTAATTCAAAACGATGAATAGTTTGACCTTCAGGTGTAATTCCGAATACTTGCATGAATTCCTCCACTGCTAAGCTCACTCATAACTCAATGCATTAAACCTAGGATGCGTTCAATCTGCAAATCTCGCTCTAGGGTATCGGCTAAACGCTCCAATTGCTGCTCACGAATCGCATTAATATCAATAGTTTGTTCTACTGCTAAGCCAGCCCAAGTTAATAGCGCAGTTAATGCAGCCGGTTCGTCAAATAAGCCATGTAGATAGCTTGCAAAGATTTGCCCATCTTTAGACAAAGCACCATCAGCTTCGCCTTCTAAGTAAGTAGCGGGTTGATCTAAGGCCTTGCCTACACTTATCCCACAGTGAATTTCATAACCTTGGAGCTGAATGTTTGGGTCAAAGGCCAAAGTCCCATGACGATTGGTTAATTGCTTTTGCGGATGCAAAACGGTTTCAAGCTCCAATAACCCTAAACCTTGATGATAAGATTCAGCACCTTCAATCCCATGTGGATCATAAATACCGGTTCCCAGCATTTGTAAGCCGCCACAAATACCAATCAGCTTACCACCATAGCGTAGATGCTTTTGAATAGCCGCCTCCCAACCTTGAGATTTAAGCCATTTCAAATCAAAACCAGTGTTTTTACTGCCCGGAAGAATGATCAAATCGGCAGCGGGAATCGGCTCATGATGCCGCACATAGCGAAAATCAATTTGTGGGTGTAAACGTAGCGGCTCGAAGTCAGTGTGATTGCTAATATGTGGCAATACCGGTACGACTACGCGAAAGCGCGCTTTAGATTTTTGTTGCTCCGGTATGGCATCTTCAGCATCTAAATGCAAACCATGCAAATACGGTAAGACTCCTAAAACTGGCTTGCCAGTATGCGCCTCTAGCCAATCTAAGCCGCCTTTTAGCAAGCCAATATCGCCCCGAAACCGGTTGATAACAAAGCCTTTAACCCGTGCTTGCTCGGTTACAGAGAGTAGCTTGAGTGTACCTACTAAGTGCGCAAAGACCCCACCACGGTCAATATCTGCAATTAAGATCACTGGGCAATCGACCTCTTCCGCAAAACCCATATTGGCAATATCGCCTTCGCGCAGATTAATTTCCGCGGGGCTACCTGCACCCTCAACGATAATATAGGGGTAGTCATCCACCAAACGCTGATAAGAATCGAACACCACTTCAGCTGCTTTAGGTTTATACAAGTGGTAAGCCAAAGCCTCTAAATTCACCAGTGCTTTGCCCTGCAAAATCACTTGCGCGCCAGTGTCTGTATTGGGTTTGAGCAAAATCGGATTCATATGCACGGTCGGTGCAAGGCCCGCTGCTTGGGCTTGTAAGGCTTGGGCACGGCCAATTTCGCCACCATCCGCCGTGACTGCGCTATTTAAAGCCATATTCTGCGGCTTAAAGGGGGCGACCTTGAGTCCACGCCGTTTAAAAACTCGACATAAGCCAGCGACTAAGGTGCTTTTCCCGGCATCCGAGGTACAACCCTGAACCATCAGTGTTGGCATTCCCACTCCTCAATCCTAAAAAATCAACAGACAACTATAGCAGAATTTTTCACACTAAAACGGTTACTCAACGGTACATTGCTTTCAGGGCTGTAAGCTGCCAACATGCAAAATTTACTTCCACTAGGATAGCTTATGGATTGGCTGACTGCGCCTTGTGTTACCCCGAATCAAGCCATGACTGAAATGGCAAGCCTCCGTCAAACACAACTGACTAAACCTCCCCAAGCTTTAGGCGATTTAGAAGCAGTAGCTATTCGTTTGGCCGGACTCCAAGCACGCGAATACCCGAGCATTGATCGTGTACATATCAGTATTTTTGCTGGTGATCATGGTGTAGTTGCAGAAGGTGTCTCCGCCTTCCCCCAAGCCGTCACCCAGCAAATGGTGGCAAATTTCCTGCAAGGCGGCGCTGCCATTAGTGTGCTCGCAAAATCCTTACAGGCTGACTTAGAAATTGTTGATACTGGTATTCTGGAACCACTACCTGCTCGAAATGGTTTAATCATTCAACGCGCAGGAAACGGTACAGCCAATAGCGCGCAAACTGAAGCGATGACGCAAGCCCAATTGCAACTAGCGCTACAAGCAGGCTATGAAGCTGCTGAACGTGCATCTGCCAGCGGTGCAGATTTATTCATTGGCGGCGAAATGGGCATTGGTAATACCACGCCTGCTACAGTCTTATATTGTGCTTTACTGAAGCTTAGCCCAGAGACCATGACGGGCGCTGGTACAGGCTTAGATTCAGCAGGGATTGCGCATAAAACGCAAGTCATCAAACGTATTCTGCAACGTCATGCAGCCTGCTCAGAGGACGCTTTAGCGTGGTTACGTTGTGCGGGTGGCTTTGAACTTGCCGCTTTAACGGGTGCTTATCTGCGTGCTGGTCAATTAGGCTTACCCATTTTATTGGATGGCTTTATTACCACCGCAGCAGCTGTAGTAGCGTTGCACTTACAACCAACACTGAAAGACTGGCTGTTTCTCTCGCATGCCTCCGCCGAGCGTGGGCATAAACAAGCGATTGCCAACTTAGGTTTGCAGCCTTTATTAGATTTAAATTTGCGCTTAGGTGAAGGTAGCGGTGCCGCGATTGCTGTGCCCCTCTTAAGACAAGCTTGCCTATTACATAATCAAATGGCGACTTTTGCCGAAGCTGCAGTGGCTGGCAAATTGTAATGAGTGTGACACAAATTGATGTGCTCCGGCATGGACGGGTATTAACACCTAATTTATTTTGTGCGCCCTCCACTGAGCCTTTAAGCGAGACAGGTTGGCAGCAATTAGTAGCTGCAACCACTGAGTATAAGCCTGACCAAATTCTTAGTTCACCTAGCCTGCGTTGCGCTCAATTTGCCAAAAATTTTAGTGAAAAATGTACAGCTCCTTTACAACTTGAGCCACGTATTCAAGAAATGAATTTTGGGAGTTGGATAGGGAAAAGTAGTCAAGCCATCTGGGAGATGGATCAAGCCGGTCTACAACAACTCTGGTCTGATCCACTGAGTTTTACCGCGCCACAAGGTGAAAGTATGCAAGCTTTTATTCAGCGCGTTACTGAGGCTTGGGCTGAGTTCACTCAGCTTTATGTCGGTCAACGAGTGTTATTGATCACGCATGGCGGAGTGATTCGCGTTTTGTTAGCTAGAACCTTGGGGATTGGCTATGCACAAACTTTGCGGTTTGAATTGGCTTATGGACAAGCCGTGCGTTTTCGCGTGTATGCCGATGGTACTAGCAGTGTGTATGGTCTAGGTTTGGAGCGCTTAATATCTTGAAACAATTTACCACCGCATTCTTGTTAGCTATCTCACTCCTGACACGTATTCCCATCCCTAACTTACCTACGCTGTCAGATTCGGATTTTGGGCGTTCTACCTTATTTTACCCTCTAGTCGGTTTAGTCATTGGGGTGCTTTTATGCTTACCTCTTTGGCTGTTTCCTCAAGCTGACCCACTGGTGTTAGCCGCTCTGGTCACCGTGCTTTGGGCAGCCATCACCGGAGGTTTACATCTCGATGGAGTAGCAGATGGCGCTGATGCGTGGCTGGGTGGCTTTGGCGATGTGGAAAAAACCCATCGTATCTTAAAAGACCCTTTAGTCGGTGCAGCCGGTGCGATTGCCTTAGTTGCCGTGCTCTTACTCAAATTTGCCGCTTTGACTGTATTAATTAAATATCATTTGGTATGGCTGATTTTATTTGCACCTGCACTAGGACGTAATTTTGTTTTGTTACTCTTTCTCACCACTGAATATGTGCGTGCTAGTGGCTTGGCGAGTGCTGCTGTGAAAACTTTGCCTGAAAAACCTGCCTTTTGGTTAGTTCTCTTGGTTATTGGAATAGCCGGTTGGTTAGCTTGGCAAGGCTTAGTCTTAGCCTTGCTTAGCTTTTGGTTGCTGCGCCGTTTAATGCTACAACGCATAGGCGGCTGTACGGGAGATACAGCCGGTGCTTGTGTCGAATTTGGCGAAGCAGCTTGGCTAATCGGAATTGCGCTAAGCTTATAAATCCACACCCTTTTGTGCCTGCACACCGGCACGATAAGCATGTTTTTCATCATTGATTTCAGAAACGGTATCCGCTAACTCACGTAACTCGGCCGCTGCTGCTCGCCCTGTTACCACCACGTGTTGCCTAGCAGGTCGATGTTCTAAGGCCTCATACACACGTTCTGCATCCAGATATTTATAATTAATTAAATAGGTCAACTCATCCAACACGACTAAATCATAACTAGGGTCAGCTAGCATTTTTTCT
The DNA here is from genome assembly GCF_937876535.1 of uncultured Thiothrix sp. Taxonomy (GTDB): domain Bacteria; phylum Pseudomonadota; class Gammaproteobacteria; order Thiotrichales; family Thiotrichaceae; genus Thiolinea. The sequence goes on along the minus strand of NZ_CALFHZ010000031.1, from coordinate 21,623 downwards.
GCAATCAGCCAGCCGCGCTCTGAGGTCGCAATATCCTGAGCACGATCTTGCGTATCCCAAGTAAAACCATCCCCTAAGACATGCCATTCCACATTATTTTGTTTACTGAAAAAGGCTTCCTCACCCGTATCCGTTCTACTTTTAATAAACTGAGCAACACCTACTTTCATCCCATGCCCTAAGGCTCTTGCTACCATTCCAAAAGCAGAACTGGACTTACCTTTTCCGTTGCCTGTAAGCAACACTAATACACCTTTTTCCTGACTAGCTTGCGCAATACTGGCATCAATTGCCGCCTTTTTGCGCTGCATGCGTTCCTTATGTCGCTGATTTTTCTCTAATTCGTCCACGATTTTCCTCCTATTAGCTCAATGTCAACGTTTATACAGATTCACTCGTTTATATTCTGTTGGGTAATATAAACTTTTGCGGAAAAGCTACAAAGTTGTTAATGTGCAAATAAATTAAGCGTAGATTCATTCAAGTCAGTAGCTAGCAGGCTCCACAACCTGAAGCTTCGAGTGTTCTGTATTAGAAGCTGCCCTAATTTTAGTATGCATTAAAATGATTCCCCCTCATTTTAAAACACTAAAAACCTTTTAACGGCAACTTTTTACATTAACAACTAAACTTTGGAATGATGGGGTAATAATCCTGTCAAGGAGAAGGTATGGCATTTGGTAAAACAGGCATAGATTGGCGCTCAACGATCGCAGCTGTGTGGCGATCCAACCGACATTTCCTGAAGCCAATTACTCAGGTCGAGTTAATCGCACCGGATAGCCTGCTAGGCATTGATGAGCAGAAAGCCTTGTTATACAAAAATACTGAGAACTTTCTGCGCGGAAAGCCTTCAAGTCATGCTCTTTTATGGGGAGCACGAGGCGTCGGTAAAACCTCACTAATTAAGACTTTACTGACCCGTTACCACAGCTATGGTTTAAGGATTATTGAGATACCCAAAGCAGACCTTCACTTACTTCCGGATATTACTGATGACCTGCGTGAGCATCATCATCATTTTATCCTTTATTGTGATGATTTGACGTTTGAAGAGGGACAACGCGAATACAGTTTACTGAAAAGCACTATGGAGGGAGCACTCGAAACGCCCCCAACTAATGTGCTGATTTATGCTACTTCGAATCGCCGTAGTTTATTACCCGCACAATTTGCTGCTAATTTTAATCGAGATTTACGCACCGATTTAGCACAAAGTGAGGTAGATGCTGAATTTTCCTTAGCAGATCGATTTGGTTTGTCACTTTCTTTTGAGGTCATGGATAAAGAAATTTATTTAGCGATTATTGATCAGCTTTTTAAAGGCAAACAAGTCGATCGTAATGCTTTACATGAGGAAGCGTTAAGTTTTGCAGGCGAACGAGGGGGATACAGTGGACGTACCGCACGTCATTTCCTAACCCACTACCAAATATATATGTAAGAAAACTATGAAAACTACACATTTACGCTTATCGGTAACGGCGCTTTTAGTTACCGCTTCAGTCGGTACAGCTTTTGCTGAACCTGCCGATGTTTGGTCTTCTGGTGCACCTACAGTAGCTGCAGCTGCAAAGGCCATCGCTGCAACACCTACCCCGGCTCCTGCACCTATTGTGATAGCACCTTCAGCTGCACCTGCTGTTGTGCAACCTGCTGTAGCCACTGCTCCTGCCACAGTCATGCGTTCTAGTTACCGCTATGATTCAGGTTCAACGGCTGGTTCGGTGTTACCCAATGCAGCCAGCTCAGCGCCTACTGTTGCTGTGGATAAAACACCTGTACCACAAATGAGTCAACGTGATCTAGACGAGAAATTATGGTTGTCTGCTCTAGCTGGTAACTTAAGTATGGTTATGGATCTCGTCAACCAAGGTGCAAATCCACGCATTACCACCCGTTATGGTGAAACAGCTATTCATGCCGCTGCTGCACGTGGACACATGCAAATTATTGATTTTTTAGTAAAACGCGGTGTTAGCATTAATGCACGTACTAGCAATGGTTGGACGGCTTTACATCATGCAGTGCGTTTTGGTCATGCGAATGTTGCTAACTATTTGATTCAAGCGGGTGCAAACCCTCGTGTTCAAACCAGTGATGCAGGTCAAAAAACTCCAATTGACATCGCAATGGATAAAAACGACTTAAGAATGGCGCGAATTTTGGGGTATCAATAAGAGCTGCTAAACTGATACTTTCCAAATAACCAAAGAGTCTGGATATGCGAAGTATCAGTAAAGCACTGCTAACCCTGTCTGCTGCTAGCTTGTTAATGGTGGGCTGCACCCAAGAAACTCAAAACCAAATTGGGCGAGCCATTAACAACTGGACAGGCACTAATGGCGTACTAGAAGTCTATAGTGGCGGCAAATTGATGAGACGCTTTGTTAAAATCGACAAATTGAGCACAGCAACAGGTACCGACTCTAATTCTGATCGTCCCTATCGGTTTGGTAATGGCTATTTAGATGCCAATCTAAATGGTGTTGCAGATAACAATGAAAGTTATGTTTACTTTGAAATTAGCGACTACTCAACTGATTATGTATTCTATGAGGCTCCCAAAGTAATGCCTCCTAACCCACTCTAATCTAAGGTTTTTTATGCGCTCGCGGATGAGCCTTATCATAAACCGCAGCCAACCGCTGAAAATCTAAATGAGTATAAATCTGGGTTGTGCCAATATTGACATGACCCAGTAATTCTTGCACAGCGCGCAAATCGCTGGACGACTCCAATAAATGACTGGCACAAGAATGGCGTAATTTATGTGGGTGCAAACGTTGCACTAGACCACGTTTTTCCTGCCAATAAATAAGTCGTGATTGGACATTACGCATACTAATGCGTCGCCGCTGCTGACTAACAAATAAAGCTTGCTCTTCGCTATCGCATAAATCAGAGCGCACGCTTAACCAAGCTCGCAAAGCTTCAACTGCCTGTTGCCCAATGGGTACATCGCGTTCCTTACCGCCCTTACCATAGACGCGCATCATGCCTTGGTTTAAATCTAGATTATTCACATTTAAACCAACAAGCTCTGCCAAGCGCACACCTGAGGAATAAAATAACTCCATCATCGCGCAATCACGCAGCTCCAAAGCACCTTCTGGATCAGCCGCTAGCAAATACTCCAGCTGATCGGCATTTAAAATTTCGGGTAAATGTCGAGGTGTTTTTGGGACAGGTACATCAAAGCAAGGATTAGAGTTAACTAAGTTTTCGCGTAATAGAAATTGATAAAAGCGGCGCAGGGAAGATAGCTTGCGTTGCAAACTACGGCCTTCGAGTCCGCGCCGCCGCAAAGCACTAATCCAATCACGAATATGGAAAGCTTTGACTTGAGTAACGGCAGGTGCGTGTTTGAGCTGCTCTAACCATTTAACAAAATCACCTAAATCTTGTTGATAGGCAGACAAAGTTAGAGGCGAATAACGCTTTTCGCTCTGCAAATAATGTTGATAACGCTCAAATACCTCTAAATCCATAGTCCTAAGAATGACTCGACTCAATCGAGGGGTCAACCCAAGCCTCTAAATGTAAGGATATAGCTCGCGATACTAAATCACCCAATTGGCTAATAAATAAAGTACCCATCCCTGGATGGAAGCGATCTTCGTGCTCACTGCCTAAAGCCAACACGCCAATATTGCGTGCTTCAAATAAGGGAATCAGTACTGCTGATTTAATCGCCGTATTTTCCTCACCAAACAAGAAGATTTGTTGTTTAGGGCGTAAGCGTCCACAAACGGGTTGGCGTTTCTGGAAAAGCCCAGCCATTTGCTTTAAAGCACGATCATCGGGATCAATAAAATGCAAACTGCTATCACCCGATTGACCCCGACCAATGAGACGTAAGACCACACTATCAGCCTCAAACTCCGAACACATTAAATCGCGGCAGGTTGCAACTACATCATCAAGGCTATCGCAACTCATTAGCTCTAAAGCCAAATGATGCAAACTAATAACAACACGTTCGCTTTCACGTGCAGCCCGCAGCATATCTTCCATTTGCCTTGAGAGTTGTGCTTGTCGATCCCGTTGGCGCTGAACTAAGTGTTCTAGTAAAGAGATAGCATCGCCCGTGTGGCGGTGCGGGATAAACAAGCCATCTAAAAGATCGCCTTGTTCGAGGAAAAAATCAGTATTAGTCCGGAGGTAAGCGGCTACCTGCTCGGCAGTTATGTCATGTTCTTCTAATGGAGTGCTCATACTGTCACTGTACCTGTATAAACGGTCGTTGCAGGCCCTGTCATATAAACGGGCTGTCCTTCGCCCTGCCATGCAATTTGCAAACGTCCACCAGGTAACTCTACTTGTACTTTTTCAGCGAGTAAGCCTTGTAAACGTCCTGCTACCACAGCAGCACAAGCACCTGTTCCACATGCCCGAGTTTCACCAGCTCCCCGCTCGAAAACGCGTAACCGAATGTGATTAGGATCTAGCACTTGCATAAATCCGACATTGACGCGTTTTGGAAACAGAGGATGGGATTCTAAGATTGGTCCTAACGATTCGACCGGTGCTGTTTCCGTATCTGTGACTTGTAGCACAGCGTGTGGATTGCCCATTGAAACTGCTGCTAACTGCACAGAATCTTGCCCTATCTCCACAGTATAGAGCATTTGGCGCTGTTGGAAAATGAATGGAATTTCAGCAGGCTCTAACCGAGGTATACCCATATTAACGGTAACTTGCCCATCTGCGGTTAAATCTAAGACAATCCGTCCAGATTCGGTCATAACTGGAATGTTGGTCTTCTGAGTTAGACCTTGTTCGTAGACAAAACGCGCAAAACAGCGCGCTCCATTCCCACAATGCTCGACTTCACTGCCATCCGCATTAAAAATACGATAACGGAAATCAGCCTCCCCACCTGTATAAGACTCCACAATCAAGAGCTGGTCAAAGCCAATGCCTTCATGTCGATCAGCAAGGCGTTTTACTAAAGCGGTATCAAAATTAACGGCTTGAGTAACTGCATCAAACACTGCGAAATCATTACCTAAGCCATGCATTTTAGTGAACCGGATCGACTGCGCTAGCATGTATGCCCCTTGTCTCAGTAAGTATATTAGTATACAAATATATAGCGATAAAGCGATATTACTGCTATATTAGCAATATATTATATAGTACTTTACCGATCATCTTAATCGAAATCAGGAGAGGAAAATGACCGATTTCAACACAGAGTTGGATGCCCGCGGCTTGAATTGCCCTTTACCCATTCTGCGCACCAAAAAAGCAATGACAAGCATGGCCGCTGGTGATGTCTTAAAAATAGTCGCAACTGATCCCGGTTCTGTCAAGGATATGGAAGCTTATGCTAAGCAAACAGGTAATGAATTAGTGGCTAGCTCAGAAAATAATGGCGAATATACTTTCTATATTAAGAAAAACTAAGGTTCTAGTGTTCAGTTCATGATTTAAAAGGCACTCACAGTGCCTTTTTCAGCTGAGGCGTTATAATGCAGCATGAATAAATATATGCGCCTCCGTCAGCTACTAGTTGCACGTAAAGCCCAGCATCTCTATCGCCGCCCTCGCATAACTGAAAGTCCTCAACAGCCCGTTATGCAAGTGAATGGCAAAACCATGCTGACTTTTTGCAGCAATGATTATTTAGGCTTAGCCAATCACCCCACTGTCATTCAAGCTTTCCAGCAAGCGGCTAATCAGTACGGCGTGGGTAGCGGTGCCGCGCATTTAGTTAATGGGCATTCATGCCTGCATCAACAGCTTGAAGAGGCTTTGGCTGAATTTACTAAGCGTGAACGTGCCTTATTATTTTCAACGGGTTATATGGCGAATTTAGGCCTCACCAATGCACTGGCTGAACGTCATGACACCGTTTATCAAGATCGACTTAATCACGCCTCCCTGTTAGATGCTGCTTTATTATCCGGCGCAAAACTTGTCCGTTATGCACATAATGATACTGAACAACTGAGCCAGCGCTTAGCTACACAACCGAGTGGGCAAAAACTGATTGTGACCGATGGTGTGTTTAGCATGGATGGTGACACAGCACCAGTTCAAGCTTTAGCAGCTTTAGCCCATGCTCATGACGCTTGGTTGATTGTAGATGATGCCCATGGTTTCGGGGTGTTAGGGTCAACAGGCGCTGGTTTATTAGAAGCAGACAATCTAAATCAAGAAGATGCGATTTTAATGGGTACCCTAGGCAAAGCCTTAGGAACTGCGGGGGCTTTTGTTGCCGGTAGTGCTGACCTCATTGAATGTTTAATTCAAACCGCCCGCCCTTATATCTATACCACGGCACAACCACCAGCGCTGGCGGCTGCTACCCTAGCTAGCCTAAAAATAGTCCAAACTGAAACTTGGCGACGTGAACATTTGCAACATCTCATCCAAGTTTTCCGTGTAGGCGCAGCACAGTTAGGTTTAAATTTAATGCCTTCACAGACAGCCATTCAACCGATTTTAGTAGGCGAAAATGCTAAGGCCTTAGCCATCAGCCAGCAGTTAGAACAACAAGGTATTTTAATTACCGCAATACGTCCGCCGACAGTCCCGATTAATACAGCACGCCTAAGAATCACCTTATCTGCTGCTCATACTGAACAACAAGTTGAGCTTTTATTAGACAAGCTAAATCAGGTTATTCTCTTATAGGCTAAATTTAAGTTTAAAAATTCGTTACTAAAGACTATTTACAAAATCCTAAAAGCAGACTAAACCACTAAGACAGCACAAGCTTGCGTGTGCCTTTATCTATTAGCCTTATCTTCAGGAGATTTCTATGAGCACTTTAGTGGCTATCGGTTTTGATGACGAAAAGACTGCCTTTGCAATGCGCGAAAAACTCGTTTCAATGCAAAAAGAATATTTAATTGAAATGGAAGATGCAGTCGTTGTCACTAAAAGTGCCGAAGGCAAAATTAAATTACATCAGGCTGTCAATTTAACAACCGCAGGTGCCGTAGGTGGTAGTTTCTGGGGGATGTTAATTGGTATGTTGTTTTTAAGCCCCTTATTAGGCGCAGCCGTAGGAGCTGGGACGGGTGCGTTAACAGGTGCACTGAGCGATATTGGTATTGAAGATAACTTCATGAAAGAGTTGGCAAGCTCCATGCAAACCGGCCAAGCCATGCTGTTCGTTTTAGTACGTCGTGCTACGACTGATAAAGTATTGGAGGGTTTAAAAGGTTTCCACGGCCGCATTATTCAAACTTCCTTAGCCAAAGACCAAGAAGATCAACTACGCCAAGTGTTATCCGCACCCGCTATTCAAGCACATATCGAAGCACAACAACAAGCCGCTCCAGCCGTTACCACACCTGCTGAAACGAGTACACCCAGTATTAATCTCAATCCCTAGTAACTTAATAACCGTCTTACTAGCTTGGTAGGGGAAAAGGACTTCCCCTGAAATTGTCTAAATTTTTTATTAAGAGTAAAAATTTATGGGTACGCTCTTGGCAAGTGCACTCGCTGAAACGAATGCGAAAATAGTGCGGGTCACCTCCAATTGGTATTGGTTTGTGATAGCAGGGCTAGTTTTTTTAATGGGTGGTTTTATTGCTATCTTTAGACCCGTCCTAGCTTCTTTCACAGTTGAAACGCTAATCGCCCTATTCTTCATTGTGGGTGGTATTTTACAGACCCTACAATTACTCCGTGCGGCTCGCAGCAGCTCATTTATTTGGTCTTTATTGCTGGGTATCTTATTTATTGCCCTAGGCGTTATCTTACTAACAAACCCAACCGCTGGTTTATCGAGCCTTACTTTACTAATAGTAGTTTTACTAGCTGCCTCGGGTATTACTAAAATCATTTATGCCTTTAAACTGCGCCCCCTGAATGGTTGGATATGGATGCTTATTTCTGGCTTGATCTCACTGTTATTAGCTTTTTTGCTAATGAACCATTGGGCTGCCAGTGTAGCGTTGACCTTAGGTGTCTTATTGGCTATAGAGCTGGTTAGCAGCGGTCTTTGGCTGCTCCTCATTGGATTTAGCTTTAGAAAACTCTATACAGAAATTCGCGCTTAAGGAGGATTCAAAATCCTCCTCACCTTATTACTTAATAACTAAACACTAACAATAAAGTTTAAGTAATTTTATCAGTGGTGCTGAACTGGCCTAATTGTTCTAATAAAATCGTCGCATAAGCCCCTGCAGGCAGGCTGAAACTTAAACGCAGAGTTGTTTCAGCCAACTGCTTAAACTCTAAATTAGCTACCTTAATCCGTAAAGCACGGCGCTCTTGTTTAAGTCCTTGCTTCTCTAAACCTGTACAGAAAATAGGAAATAAAGCAGCTTGTTCTAGCTCCAATTCGCGCACAACACCTTGACTCGCTAGCTCACCCCGCCCCCACAACACGCCAGTCGGATGCAAATCTAAAGCGGCTAAACGCGCTGCTAATTCAGGGCTAGCATCATCCGCAAACCAAGCACTACCCCCTTCAAACATGAACACATCACCTGTTACCCGCTGATCCCACGTATTCTGCTGAATTCGTGCTGAGAGCACATGATTAAAAATCCATGAGCGCGCTGCTGATAAGTACAGACTACGTTGATTGCGCTGCTTAGGTGTAAAACTACCTTCGAACCAGCATTGGGCTTTAGTTAAATTCCCCATATTATGCCCAAAGCGCTGCTCACCATAATAATTCGGTAAGCCACGCTGACTAATCTCAGCACAAATCGCGGCTGCAGCGGCAAAATCACCTGAACAATTGCGTAAACTCAGAATAAACTCATTGCTCAGCAAAGCACCACGGCGCAGTTTTTTATCGTGACGTTGCTGCTGAAGAATTTCAATTTCGGCTGGTAAATCAGCAAAACTAGGATCCGCTTTGCCTGGCAATTGCACACTAAACCATTGCGTAGTAACAGCGTGTCGATCTTTTAAACCTGCATAGCCCACTTCACTAGCTGGCACTTGCGCACAGCGAGCAATCTGCCCCGCAACCCAGTCGGTATTCGCACCAGTTTTACGGATTTGCAACCATAAATGCTCACCGCTACCCGATAAATCAATATCGATATGCTCATTAACAATAAAATCTTCGGGCTGCTGGCGGAATTGTCCAGTTAAAGGCGCAGCATAAGCGCGGGCGAAAGTCGCCATAGTAAAATTAGTAGTCATCTGCAAACTATACCAGCGCTAAACTTAAAGTTAACAGGCAGCCATGCAAAATTACGCTAGCAATGGTCATTTTGATAGCGGGTACTAAGCGTTCGGTTTGCACGGCATAGCGTTTTAATAAGAAAGCTGCGCTTAGGCTCAGCCCTAAAGGCAAAGCACTCACTAAAGCCAGGCTAGGCAAGCAACCGAAGATGACTAAGCATATTAAAATCAGTCCCGCTAGCAAAACATTACTTAGATAAATCCAAGCTGCTGTTTGCACACCAAAGCGCACTACCCAATGGTGCTTACCACTAGCTGCATCCGCTTTAGCATCAGGAAACTGATTAATCAGCAAAATATTCATTGCGAGTAAGCCTAAGGGTAAACCAATAAGACTTGGATACTCAGCAAGATCACTCGTTTGTACATACCAAGCCCCCAAGGGAGCCAGCACGCCAATACTGATAGCCACAGCAGGCTCCCCTAAACCACGACTATTCAATTGCAAGGGAGGCGCTGAATATCCCCAACCGATTAAGCAACCAGCCAAGCCAATCCAAAGTAAATCCAGCCCTGTTTGCCACACCAACAGTAAGCCTAGCAAAATCGCCGTTCCCAATAAACTCCACGCAAAAGCAAAGGTTTGCTCTGCACTCAAGACCTGATTTTGAATAAAACGACTCCCACCGGTGAAAGGATAAAGCCGTTCTGTATTCAGCCGGTCAGTACCGTTTTGCTCATCGTAATAATCATTAATCACATTCACACCAGCATGAATTAAGAGGATCGCTAACAGACTTAGCGCAAATAAACCGACTTGAAACACATAGCCTTGATAAATCGCTGCTGCAGTTCCCACACAAACCGGCATGAGGCTGGCTAGCAAAAAAGCTGGGCGAGTGGCTAGGCTGTAACGCACTAAAGGTGATTGTTGCAATAAAGCAAGGCTTGGTTCTTGTGGCATCGACTACTGATAAACTGAGTAAGAACATAGCGACTTTAAGCTATTTTCCGCTATTATCGCCTGATGAAATATCAAGACTTACGTGATTTTATCCAGCAATTGGAAAAAATGGGTGAACTCAAGCGGATTAAAACCGAGGTTGACCCACATTTAGAAATGACTGAGATCGCTGACCGTGTATTACGCGCTGGTGGCCCTGCACTTTTATTTGAAAACCCTAAAGGCTATAGCACTCCGGTCTTAGCTAACCTATTTGGCACACCCCGCCGTGTTGCCTTGGGCATGGGTGAAGAATCGACAGCGGCTTTACGCGAGGTAGGCACTTTACTCGCAGCACTTAAACAACCCGAGCCACCCAAAGGTTTGAAAGACGCTTGGAATGCTTTACCCGTTTTCAAAAAAGTGCTGGATATGGCACCCAAGCAGGTCAGCCGTCCCGCTTGCCAAGCAGTCGTCTTAGAAGGCGAGCAAATCGATCTTGGCCAATTGCCGATTCAACACTGCTGGCCGGGTGATGTAGCACCTTTAATTACTTGGGGTTTAGTAATCACCAAAGGCCCAGAGAAAAAGCGCCAGAATTTAGGGATTTATCGCCAACAAGTTTTAGGCAAAAACAAAGTCATTATGCGTTGGTTATCCCACCGTGGTGGGGCTTTAGATTTCCTTGATTGGCAGCGCAAACATCCGGATGAGCCATTTCCGATTGCTGTGGCTTTAGGTGCTGATCCTGCAACGATTTTAGGCGCTGTCACTCCAGTCCCTGATACTTTATCGGAATATGCTTTTGCAGGCTTATTACGTGGCTCACGCACTGAATTAGCTAAAGCCTTGCTGTCTGATTTGCAAGTACCCGCTGCCGCTGAGTTTGTACTCGAAGGTTTTATCTATCCGAATGACTATGCACCCGAAGGCCCTTATGGTGATCATACAGGCTATTATAATGAAGTGGATACTTTCCCTGTTTTCACGATTGAGCGTATTACCCATCGCAAAGATCCGATTTACCACAGCACCTATACAGGCCGCCCACCGGATGAGCCAGCCATTTTAGGGGTGGCTTTAAATGAAGTATTTGTGCCGATTCTGCAAAAGCAATTTCCCGAGATTGTAGATTTCTATTTACCGCCTGAAGGCTGCTCCTATCGAATGGCAGTGGTAAGTATCAAGAAGCAATATGCTGGGCATGCCAAACGCGTGATGATGGGCGTTTGGTCGTTCTTACGCCAGTTTATGTATACCAAATTTATTATTGTGGTAGATGAAGATATTAATACACGCAATTGGCAAGATGTTATTTGGGCAATGACTACCCGTATGGATCCGGCTCGAGATACCGTATTGATTGAGAATACACCAATTGATTATCTCGATTTTGCCTCACCCGTTTCTGGGCTTGGTTCAAAAATGGGCTTAGATGCCACTAATAAATGGAAAGGTGAAACCTCACGCGAATGGGGAACCCCCATTGTGATGGACCAAAAAGTCAAAGACAGAGTGGATGTGATCTGGCAGGAGTTAGGCTTATAAGTAAACCTCAAAAAGCCACGTTATTTGAATCTAAGCGTGGCTAAAACTTTTACAGGACACTGCTAGTCAAAGAAATACATAATAAAATCGCCTTTGTTATAACTAGATTTCCCCCACCAATTGCAGCCTTTGTAATTATCATAACCAGTTGAATACATATGCTGTATCCCGCCAGTATAAACATAACCTACATTTGTCCAAGAACCATTGTATTGCACTTGACCATACCATGAGCCACTTTGTACCCGTGCAAAACATACGGCCGTATTACGATAGTAGTTGTAGGCATAAACTTGCCCATTATAACCAACAACTTGATTCCAACGTGTTACCACTGTATACAAGTTGACGCTACCACTTGTTGATTTAGTAGCCGTTTTTTCACCTAAACGACTGACATCTAAGGAAATACTAGCCTCTGGATAAAGTTTAAGCCTTAACCTGTCCACAGACTCTGAAACTTTTGAAAAAACATCTTGGGAATACTTCATATCTGTAGGAATAGCATTTAACAACTGCTGAGCATCGACCGAAGCTGGAGCCGCTAGATCAACTTTAAACCCATCAAACATTTTGGTGGTTTTCACTAAATCAGTGCCAGTACTATGACTTGGAGCCGTATCAGCGGCTACTAAACTGTTGGTTGCTAATAAGCCCAGAGTAGCTAAGGCTAACTTAGCTAATAAATATTGTTTCTTCATCACTTGCCTCGCATTAAATAGATTTTTCAATAAATTTAAGCGCCTCCCTTATAAAGAACAATATGGACGAAGCTATAAGTGAAAACTCAGCTATATGAATAAGTACATATATATAAAGTACTAATCAAAAGGTGGAAATAAGCCCTGCCTTCGCTGCATATTTAATTGCACAAATTCGATTATTTACTTTAAACTCCTTTAAAATAGCGCTTACATGCAATTTAATAGTTCCATCAGTACACTTCAATTGACTAGCAATAGCTTTGTTAGAACAACCTGCGGCTATTAACTTCAATACTTGAAGTTGTCGAGGTGTCAAAAGACTTTTTATAGACGACTGAGTATGGGCTAGAGATAACTCAAGGTCGAGCGTTGGATGTGCCACTAGTAGGCTAGGAGAAATATAGCATTCACCCATTAGAATCAGCTTTAATGCATTTTCTACCTCATGAATATCAGCTGACTTTTCTAAAAACCCATCAACTTTAAGTTGTTGATTAAGCTGTTTAAGCAACTGATTTTTTTCTAAAATAATTAAAATTTTTAGCTCAGGTAATCTGTTTCTAAGTTGCTCTAACCATTGATGCTCCTCTACGTGCTCATCAATACAACAAATTGCTAAATCAAAATTAGTGGGGATTTCTAATAGGGCAACTGCCTGTTCGGGCGTAGCTGCTTCAAAGATGGAGGCCTGTTTAACCACTTTTAGCAGCTGTGACGCAATAGCCTCTCTGAATAGAGGATAATAATTCATGATCAGAACTCGCATTTCTAATCAACCTCGCTATAAAATATATGACCTAAGTAGTACCCTTATCCTTTTCCTATGCTTTTAGTTATGAGTATAGAATATATATTTGGTTATTCTTTGGATTGCTATTTTTAGGAAAGATTCAAAAAAATTAGCACTAGAAGAGCAAACATTGCTTATGAGTTGTACAAATTAATGATGCACTAGTAAACTGTGTAAAAAACGATCTAAATCTTATCTTTTTAGGGAAGACGATTCAAAGACTGGCCGTCTGCCGCGATATAGACTAACCAACCTGAGCCATCCGGTTTAGGTACTGTCATTACTTCAGTGGACTCTGGAAATACATTCTGTTCCCACAAGGCTTGTAAAGGATCGACACCAGTTGGAACTTGCCCTTGGATATCTAATTTACAAAACCCCTGCCCGCACTCAGCACGAGTTTGTAACAGATTGCTTAACTGTGCTTGATTGAACGCATCTTCTGCTTTTTGCTGAAAAACACTTTGACGTGCTACATCGGGGGTATCGGTTTGGAGTTTAAGATCCAGCTGGCTCACTTGAGCCTTTAAGCTGCGTTTCGCTTGCTGTGCTTGATTTTCGAGAAGCTGCTCAGTAGGCGGTGGCTCAACTGCTAGTGCCACAGTCGTTGTTTGTTCAGCATTAGGGATCTGCGTAGATGCAGAAGGATTAGCTTGAATTTTTGCCAAAACTTGGGCTTGCTGCTGCTTCAATTCATCAACTTGCTTTTGTAAACCAGCTAAAGTATTGACTTGTTGAGTTTTCAGCTCTTGCAAGCGTGCTTCAAAACTAGTTTGTAGGCTTTGGAGTTGCTGACGAATTAATTGAGTCTCTTCAGCAGGCTGCATAGTAGGGGCTTTAACATCGGGAAAGCGCAACTGCTCCGCTGCTACTGACATGGGAGCAGTTGGCTGTACAATTTGGGTTTCAGGAACTTTTTGATGGCTGTCGCTCCACCAGTAATAACCATAAAAGGCTGCTAAAACATACAAAACCGCGACTAATGCCAGCACAATACGCATGGACTGAAACCCTGATGATTACTTAGCTTACTTAATTATCTTGCCAGCTCACGCCACGTATGGTGGTGCCTTGAGCCACATTGCAGCTTACACTGTAGGTGTCATAATTCGCCATAGTACCCAAATTGCTAGTATTGAAGGCTGCTACTACATTGCCTGTACCACGCGCCACCACAGAAATTGAGAAACCCGCCCCTGTTAAATAATCACTATGTACGACTTTACAAGTGGTTTCACGTGCACCAGGATGGTTTAAATTCACATATAAGGTTTGACGTACCAACATAGTACGTTGTATGGGACATGCAACCCAGGCGCTACCTGCACCAATCCGTGCATAACCAGTATCACCGACTTTATTAAACTGAGTAGTTTGATTTCCCAAGAGTGGGCTACAAGCCGCGCCAGGAATCGATTGCCAAGCTGCTTGAGCAGTGGTTGATAAAACGGCTAATAAAGCTGTGGAAGCTAAGACAGAACCTAAACGCATTGCTTACTCCTCTTCAATTTAATTCAATTCAAACGGTTTAGACTGTTTGCTTATACTGCAAGTTTCACAGTTTTACTAGTACACCGTTTACACATCTACCCTTCGCCGAACATCTGCAGACTCAGGCTAATGAATTTAATTTCTGGCATGATTTTGAGAATTAATAAAAAAATGGAATGAGGCATCATGCAAGAAATCTCTCTATTTGATTGGCGTGACAATAAAGACGCTTGGATTAAAAAATATATCGCCCCTGGCATCCGTACTGGAGATGTTGATCTAATGATTGATGAGCTTGGGCCTGATATTTATTGTTTCCCTTTATTTACGGATACCTTTTGCTATGAGGTTGTCGAGCAAGCAGAACGCTTAGGGAAATGGACGACTGCACGCCATGAATACTACCCCACTACGGATGTTTTATTACAAGACTTAGGCTTAGCGGAAATGTATCACCAAGTGATGCATACTTTCTGCCATCCCATCGCCCGCAAAATTTGGCGCTTAGAGGGGCGGCATTGGGAGGAGATGGTCGAAGAAAGTTTTATGGCGCGCTATCGGTCTAATGAACAAGTGCTGCTTTCAGTCCATCAAGACTATGCGGATTATACCTTCACTGTAGGCTTGAATAGTGGCTTTGAAGGTGGCGGTACTTGGTTTGTGCGCCAAAAGATTTTAGGCAACCCAAAAAGTGGCTATTGCACTCTGTTTCCATGTATTACCCACCCTCACGGTGGTCGCCCGACGACTAAAGGCACACGTTATATTGTAGTGTCATTCTGCCGCCGTCGGCATTTATATGAACATGGCTAAAACTCGTTAGTGTTGTAGCAGCTCATCTAAAAACACTTGCCCATAGCTCGCTAATTTACGCTGGCCGATGCCACTGAGCAAAGCCAGCTCGGCCAAACTTCGCGGACGCTGCTGAAGCATTTCACGCAAAGTCGCATCGTGGAAAATCACATACGGTGGCACACCATGCTCTTTAGCTAATTGCGCGCGCACGCGGCGTAAACCATCCCAAAGGGGTTGATCAGTCCAGCGAATCGGTTGTTCCGCACTAGCTTTAAGCTTAGCTTTTTTCTTTGCGGTTTTACGCTCACGACGGAGAGATAATTTAGTTTCACCACGCAATAAAGGCCGTGCTTGCTCAGTGAGATATAAAGCGCCATACCCTTCTAAGTCGACATTCAAATAACCTAGAGCAATCAGTTGGCGAAATAAGGTACGCCATTCATTGCTTGAAAGCTCTTTTCCAATCCCAAAGGTGGATAATTTGGTATGCCCATTATGCTTGATGCGTTCTTCATCTTTGCCAAGCAATACATCAATCACATAAGTGACACCAAAACGTTGGCCGGTACGATATACACAAGATAAAGCCTTTTGCGCGGCTAGTGATGCATCCCAACTTTCTGGGGCTTGCAGGCAGTTATCACAATTTCCACAAGGCTTAGAGCCAGTTTCACCGAAATAATCTAACAGGGCTTGGCGACGACAGGTAATGAGTTCGCATAAGCCGAGCATTGCGTCTAATTTGTGATACTCAATACGTTTTTGCTGCTCTGGCAAATTAGAAGTTTCCATCATTTGCCGCAAGCTAATCACATCTTGTAGGCCATATGCCATCCATGCATTCGCTGGCTCACCATCACGTCCAGCCCGTCCGGTTTCTTGGTAATAAGCCTCAATACTTTTCGGCAAACTTAAATGCGCGACAAAACGTACATCAGGCTTATCAATCCCCATCCCAAAAGCAATCGTTGCGACAATAATCACCCCATCTTCCCGCAAAAAGCGCTCTTGATTCACTCGCCGCACTTCAGCACTCAAACCGGCATGATAAGGTAGCGCAATCCGCCCTTGTTGAGCTAACCAAGTCGCGGTATCTTCAACCTTTTTACGTGAGAGACAATAGACAATCCCCGCGTCTTCAGGATGATTCGTCTCCAAAAAATCCCAAAGCTGCTGACGGGCGTTTTGCCCATCTTGAATTAAATAGCGAATATTCGGACGATCAAAGCTATTAATAAAGACCGCTGCCTGATCCAGCTTGAGCTGGCTGATAATTTCTTGGCGAGTGCGCAAATCAGCGGTAGCGGTCAAAGCCATCCTTGGTACGTTCGGAAAGCGCTCTGCCAAGATATACAGCTGTTGGTATTCAGGGCGAAAATCATGCCCCCATTGCGAGACACAATGCGCCTCATCAATCGCAAATACGGAAATACCCACCCGCGCACGCGCAATCTCTAATAAATTCAGCATCCGATCAGTCACTAGACGCTCAGGCGCAACATAAAGTAGGTCTAATTCACCCGCTAACAGGGCTTTTTCAATGCGCTGCACTTCGTTGAAGTCGAGGGTAGAATTTAAGAATTCAGCACGAATCCCCAACTGCTGCAAAGCCACTACTTGATCGTGCATCAGAGCAATCAGCGGTGAAACTACAATCCCTACCCCTTCACGCACCAAGGCCGGAATTTGATAGCAAAGCGATTTGCCGCCACCGGTGGGCATTAACGCCAAGACATCCTGACCTGCCAGCAACGCCGCAATAATCGCCTGTTGATTGAGGCGAAAATCGGTATAACCATAAATAGTTTTGAGGATTTGTTGAGCGCGTTGCATGTAAAGATTATGCCATGCTTCTAGTTTTGACTCAGCTTAGATTCATCAAACGCACAATCCAAACTGTGTTTATTCGCCATCATGACTGTCCTTGTTTTACAGTCACAACATCAATTCCTACTAAACTACTAGGCATTGACTTCAGATTACAACTATTAGGAGTGACTCACCGTGGAGACCATTGGCACCCCGTGGATGTGGGCAGTTTTTTTTGTCTTTGTGGTTGCCATGATTTTGGCAGACTTATTTCTACTTGGAGGCCGTAAAGCACATAAGGTCTCTTTCAAAGAAGCAGCTATTTGGTCGTTGGTTTGGATTACGATTGCCCTGCTATTTGCACTGGGTCTTTGGTGGTATTTATCTGAAACCCAAGGTCGAGCACTGGCTGATACCAAAGCACTTGAGTTTATTACGGGTTATTTAGTAGAGAAATCCTTAGCAGTCGATAATATCTTTGTATGGTTAATGATCTTTAGCTATTTCTCTGTACCCATCGAATATCAACGCCGAATTTTGCTGTATGGTGTGCTAGGTGCTCTGGTCATGCGCACAGTGATGATACTAATGGGCGCGTGGTTACTCACTCATTTCCATTGGATACTTTATGTGTTTGGTGCTTTCCTTGTATTTACAGGGATTAAAATGCTTTGGGCTTCTGAACATCAGCCTGACCTTGAAAACAATAAACTAGTACGCTGGATTCGCGGACATATGCGCATGACCACCACTCTGCATGAAGAACGCTTCTTTGTGATGCAAGATGGCTTGCGCTATGCAACTCCTTTATTTTTAGTGTTAGTCTTAGTGGAAATCACCGACTTAATTTTCGCCGTAGATTCGATCCCAGCGATTTTCGCGATTACTTCTGATCCCTTCATTGTGTTAACTTCGAATGTCTTCGCAATTCTAGGTTTACGCGCTATGTACTTCTTATTAGCGGATGTAGCTGATCGCTTTGTCTATTTGAAATATGGTTTAGCCTTAGTCCTGCTCTTTATCGGCGCGAAAATGTTGTTACTCGATGTATATAAAATACCGATTACTTGGTCTTTAGGGGTCGTCGCTAGCTTAATTGCAGGCTCGGTGATTCTTAGCCTTTTACGCACGCGCACTGCCTAGTCAGAATTGAAAGCAAGGGTAGGAACTCTACCCTTCTTTCTATTCCCGCCACTCATCTCGTTTTCGTCTGCTGGCTGCTGCTAGCTTAATCAATGTGCAGTATACTCGGCGCTTTCTTGGCAAAAATTACAGAATCAACAATGGCTAACTACGACTTATCCACCTTTCAGGGCATGATTCAAGCACTGCAAGCGTATTGGGCTGAGCAAGGTTGTGTGTTAATGCAGCCTTATGATATGGAAATGGGCGCTGGGACTTTCCATCCTGCCACTTTCTTACGAGCAGTCGGCCCTGAGCCTTGGCGTGCTGCTTATGTACAACCTTCACGCCGCCCTACCGATGGTCGCTATGGTGAAAACCCGAATCGTTTACAGCACTACTATCAATTCCAAGTTTTGCTTAAGCCCTCGCCACCCAATTTCCAAGAGCTGTATTTAGGCTCACTCAAGGCTTTGGGGTTTGATCCTTTAGTGAACGATATTCGCTTCGTGGAAGATAACTGGGAATCACCCACTTTAGGCGCTTGGGGCTTAGGCTGGGAAATTTGGCTGAATGGGATGGAAGTCACTCAGTTTACCTATTTCCAACAAGTCGGTGGCTTAGATTGTCGGCCAGTCAGTGGTGAAATCACTTATGGCTTGGAACGCTTAGCCATGTATATGCAAAACGTCACTAGTGTTTACGATTTAGTCTGGGCGCGTGGCCCTCAAGGCATCGTAACTTATGGGGATGTCTACCATCAAAACGAAGTTGAGCAGTCGACTTATAACTTCGAGCATGCAGATACTGAGGCACTGTTCCATCAATTCAATGTGGCTGAGCGTGAAAGCCAGCGGATGAGTGAATTAGGTTTACCGCTGCCAGCGTATGAGCAAATGCTCAAAGCCTCACATACCTTTAACCTCTTGGATGCGCGCAAAGCTATCTCTGTCACTGAGCGCCAACGCTATATTTTGCGCGTGCGTACTTTAGCGCGGGCAGTAGCAGAAGGTTATTACGCCACCCGTGAGAAGCTCGGTTTCCCGATGCTGCAATCAGGACAAAAGGTAGCTTAAGATGACAGACAAAATTGATTTACTGGTAGAAATCGGCACCGAAGAACTACCACCGAAAGCTTTAAAGAAACTTTCTGATGCCTTCACCGATGGTATTGTAGCAGGCTATCAAACAGCAGGCTTAGCTGCTGAGGAAGTGATTGCTTATGCCGCTCCGCGACGTTTAGCGGTTTGGTTGAAAGGCATTCCAGCCCAACAAGCCGATCAACTGGTTGAAAAACGTGGCCCTGCAGTCCAAGCAGCCTTTGATAAAGACGGCAAGCCGTCTAAAGCAGCCCAAGGCTTTGCGGCCTCTTGTGGAGTGGAGTTTGCCGCCTTACAGCGTTTGGAAACTGATAAAGGTGCTTGGCTGGTTTTCCGCCAACAGCAAGCCGGACAGAAAACCGCAGAGCTATTCCCAACAATGGTCGATCAATCCTTAGCGAATTTACCGATTCCCAAACGCATGCGCTGGGGCGATGGTGAGGCTGAGTTTGTGCGCCCCGTGCATTGGATTGTGATGTTAGCGGATGAGCAGGTCATCGATGCTGAAATCCTCAGCATTAAAACCGGCCGTGAAAGTCGTGGTCATCGTTTCCATGCCCCTGCACTAATTAATATTCGTAAACCGGCTGATTATGCAGTGCAATTAGGCGAAGCTTATGTCGTCGCACGCTTTGAAGCGCGTAGCGAAATGATCAGCAAACGTGTACACGAACTTGCGACTGAACTCGGTGGCAAAGCCATTATGCCGGATTCCTTACTGGATGAAGTGGCTGCTTTGGTCGAATGGCCTGTCCCCATTGCTGGGCGCTTTGAAGAAAAATTCCTCGATGTGCCACAAGAAGCACTGATTCATACCATGCAAGGTGACCAGAAATATTTTGGTCTGACTGATGCTAATGGCAAGTTAATGCCGAACTTCATCACCATCAGCAATATTGAAAGCAAAGACCCGAGCAAAGTCAGCGAAGGCAATGAGCGCGTAATTCGCCCCCGCTTTAGCGATGCGGCTTTCTTCTGGGAACAAGACAAAAAGCAAGCTTTGGAAGCACGTCGTGACAAGTTGAAAACCGTTGTGTTCCAACAGCAACTCGGCACATTGCATGACAAATCAGCGCGCGTTGCTCAACTAGCAAAATATATCGCCCAGCAACTGAAAGCCGATGAAAGTTTAGCGGTGCGTGCTGCTGAATTAGGCAAATGCGACTTAGTCACCAATATGGTGTTTGAGTTTACTGACCTGCAAGGCACGATGGGACGCTATTACGCCCAACATGACGGCGAAGCAGCAGAAGTCGCGCAAGCTTTAGAAGAACAGTATTTACCGCGCTTTGCTGGTGATCAACTCCCGAGCACTGCAACCGGACGCATTCTGGCCTTAGCTGAACGAATTGATACCCTAGCTGGTATTTTTGCTATTGGCCAAAAGCCGACGGGTACTAAAGACCCCTTTGGTTTACGCCGCTTAGCAGTGGGTGTCTTGCGTATCCTGATTGAGCAAAAACTTCCTTTAGATCTAGCCGATCTCCTCGATCAAGCTGCGAATAATCTAACGGCACAATTAGGCCAAAAGCCGGACATGCAAGAAGCGCTCGATTATATTCTGGAACGCTTGCGGGCTTACTACCAAGAACAAGGTATTAATGCTGAACTAGTGGAAGCAGTTGCTGCATTGAAACCGACTCAACCTTTAGACTTTGATCAGCGTTTGAAAGCGGTGGTGTCTTTCCGCCAGTTGGCAGCTTCAGAAAGCTTAGCGGCTGCGAATAAGCGGATTAGCAATATTCTGAAGAAAGTTGAAACGACGATTCCAACTGAAGTCAATCTGAGCTTGCTCAAGGAAGGTGCTGAACAAGCCTTGGCTGAAAGCTTACAAGCTCAGCAAGCCAAAGTGTTGCCTTTATTTGCAGCGGGTGATTATGAGCAAGCCTTGTTATCGCTAGCGCATTTACGTGAGCCTGTTGATACCTTCTTTAATGATGTGATGGTCAATACTGAAGATGAGGCTTTACGGAATAATCGCTTGGCTTTATTAAATCAATTGCGCGGACTGTTCTTGCGCGTGGCTGATTTATCAGTGTTATAGATGATGGATGGGCTAGGCAGGTTCATAAAACTGCCTAGCTTAGAAGCGACTTAATCTTCCTCAGCAGCGGGTGCAGGCTGTGGCGCAGCAGGAGCCACGGGTTGAGGTACAGCTGCTGGAGCTGGAGCTGGAGCTGGAGCTGGAGCTGGAGCTGGAGCTGGAGCTGGAG
>NZ_CALFHZ010000030.1 GCF_937876535.1 uncultured Thiothrix sp. | reverse complement strand
CCGATAGCCTTATATCCCCTACCTAAAGGAAGGGGCTTTACGGCTTCTTTGGTAAGTGGTGTGATGTTGCTGGAGGCTTGAGTGAAATATTTGAAGATTTAGATCGCTATGCAGCTACAGGCATTGGTGGTCTATTGGGTATTAGCACTGGTCTTGTGGAGCTGGATCAAAAAATAGCAGGTCTTGAAAAAGCCAAGCTTTATTTGGTTGGTGGAAGACCTGGGATGGGGAAATCTACCTTGGCTTTTAACTTCGCCGCCGAAGCAGCAATTGTTGGAAAGAATGTCGCCGTATTTTCGCTCGAAATGCCGAAGAAGGATATTTTTAAGAAGCTGTGCTCCAGCTTGGGCAGTATTGATTATGGTCGATTACGCAACCAACAGCCTATGGAAGAGTTGGACTATCAAAAGCTCAGTGCGGTGACTAAAAAGTTAAAAGGAAAACTATTCAGTGTTGATGACACGGGTGGCATTTCACCAGCTTACATTCGTAACAAACTCAATCAGCTTACAGTAGATACAGGGCGACCTATTGATTTAGTCGTAATCGACTATGTGCAATTGATGAATCCAAGCTCAAGTAAAGCTATGGATGCCAATTCGCGGATTGCGGATATTGGTAAAGAGTTGATGCAGATTAAGAAAGAGTTTGATTGCCCTCTCGTACTACTTTCACAGCTGAATCGTGCCGTTGAACAGCGCCCGAATAAGCGTCCCATTAATGCAGATTTACGCGACTCAGGCAGTCTTGAACAAGATGCGGATGTGATTCTCTTTATTTATCGTGATGAAGTTTATGACGCTGAGTCAGCCGATAAAGGCATTGCTGAACTAATCATCGCAAAGCAACGAGCCGGTGAGCTAGGAACAATCAGGACGCGGTTTGAAGGACAGTACCAGCGATTTGCCAATTTTGATGGTGGCTACTATGGCACATAGTGACGCCTATATTGAACAGCGTATCAATCACTTTTCACACATGATTAAACTTTCAACATCGCTAAAAGAACAGCAGTTCGCTGTGATGAAAATGCTTGAATGGAAGGGAATGCGCTCTCCAGCAATGGTACAGCGGTTAGAGTTGGAACGTATGAATAAAGCAAGAGGAAGTGCATGAATCAAGAAATTATTCAATTCAATCGTGAGTTCGCTGTAGGGGTTGAGGTTAGCTTTACAGGTATTGATTACTCAAGCCATTGAATTGTCAGCGGCAGGTAATTTATCGAGCGAGTCAGAAAAAACCAGCTTTTGGAGTCAGCTAAATGATGAGCATTGATGCAGGCGATACAGTGAGGCATTTGCCGTCTGGTGAGGAATGGATAGTGGCGGCTCTATCCGTGGATGGCATGCATCTGTATGCCTGTGGATGGCCTGAAACGATGGCCAAGCTCAGTGATTGCGAGCTGATTGAGAAGGCCTCTACTGATCAGCGCATAGTTATTTTAACAGAAGCAGCTAAGTCGGGTGGTGCTAGAGCGCGAGCAGCCCAGTCTGCACTGGAGAGGGGTGGTTATGCCAATTGAGTATAGAGAGGGCTCATTATTCGAGTCGGGTGCGCAAGTCTTAGTTAATCCTGTCAATGCTATGGGGGTGATGGGGAAGGGTGTTGCTGTAGTTTTTAAAGGAAAATACCCAAAAATGTTTGAATCCTATCAGCGTGCCTGCCAGCAAAAGCAGCTATTTGCAGGTGATGTGCATACATATTTTGGCGAGCAGATTATATTTAACGCAGTAACCAAGCAACACTGGCGCGATCCATCAAAACTTATCTATGTAGATAGTTGCTTAAAAAGAATCAGTGAGATTATTGAGTATTCAGATATAGAAAGTATTGCAATCCCTGCACTTGGTTGTGGTCTTGGCAATCTTAATTGGCGTGATGTACAGCCTTTGATTGAAAGTAATTTATGTGAATCAAAAGCAACAGTCATTGCATTTTTGCCGAGGTAATCATGTTGTTATCTTTTAAGAACGGTGAGTTCTCTCTATC
This sequence comes from uncultured Thiothrix sp., assembly GCF_937876535.1. GTDB lineage: Bacteria > Pseudomonadota > Gammaproteobacteria > Thiotrichales > Thiotrichaceae > Thiolinea. The sequence continues at coordinate 37,102 of NZ_CALFHZ010000030.1, read as the reverse complement.
AGAAAAGCTACCTATTACTGCTGAAATGCGTGACTCCATTAAGAAAGCCGAAGCTCGTAAGGCTATTGCTGATACTCACTCAAATTTATTGCTAATCAGTACATTTAGTCAAGATCAAAATACCGCTATAACCGACTATGTGAAAGCGCAGTTAAAAGGTGAGTTAAAAGGCATGAATCTACCTGAAAAGCGCTCACTTAAGTTATTACTGAAGGCTAATAAAAATAACCGTGCCGCGATTGCTGGTTCGGCTTTTACCAATCACTACAACGAAGGATTTACCACAACTTATGAGTGATGAAAAAGACACAGCTAATGTGATTAGTATGGCTAAGCACACCAATAGTGCAAAGCATACCTCTGTTGTCGAAATGCTTAAGCAAGCTATTGATGACATTGAAAAAGGTGTTGATGGCTATCATCCCAATAAAGCGGTTTTGTTATTACTGGATGATAAGGATGGTGGATATGTGGACGGTTTTTATAATGCAGGTATGCGAACCTCAGAAATGGTCGGACTCACTAAAATTATGAGTGATCGATTTTCGCTTTCAATGGCGGGTCTTATTGAATTTTAATTACATAACTAAGGATTAATCATGCAAAAGACAAAAGGTAATTTGGCATTCGCTGAAAAGTATAAGTTAGTGCAATGGTTGGAGCAGAATCTAGCAAGTTTAGGTGGCCGAACGTATGAATCGATTGCTCAAGAGGCTACCAAGGCACTGGGTTATCATATTTCTGATAATGTTTTAGAGAATATTAATCGTGACGATGAGCTATCCCATGTGAAGTGGCGTACTTCACGTGCGGGTGCTGAGCCTCAACTACCTTATGAGCAATTATTAGAAGAGCATAAGCAACTAGCTGATCGTGTGCGTCAATTAGAAAGTAAACTCAGTGATTTACTTTCAGTGAAACGTCCATTTTTTGATCGGATTAATCCAAGTATTTATCTAGGCCCCTATAATCCATGGAATAGCCAAAGACTGGAAGTGACGTGTGCAGATCCAAGCATTAAGTCAATGTTTAAGGGTGATGAGCCCAATCATGCACAAGCTCCTGTTCTCAATCTACAGTAATGGCAAGATTCACTGAAGAGCAATTTAAAGCAATTGAAGGTGCAGCATGGCGGCAGTCGTCGGCTGCACTCAAGGTTCAGCATTCAGTGATTGCTCGTGAGGCTCTGTCAAAACCACGTCATAAGTTTAATGCAAAGAAAGTGGAATACGATGGCATTAAATTTGATTCCATCTTAGAGGGTGATTTTTACCTTCATCTAAAACTCCAGCAGCGAGCAGGTATTGTTTTATTTTTTTTAAGGCAAGTGCCTATTCATTTACCAGGCGGGACTAAGTTAGTGGTGGATTTTCAAGTGTTCTATACCGACGGGTCTTGCCGATTCTTTGATACCAAGGGCGTAGAAACGCCTGAGTTTTTAATTAAAAAGCGTGAGATTGAGCATCACTATCCATTTGAAATTGAAGTTATAAAACGTGGTGATTTTTAACTAGAGGCTATCCATTAAATGCACTTCATTAGACCGGACTTAAACCCTTGTTACACTGATGCTCATCATCGCTGGTGGGCGCGAGCAGTCTTTAATGTATTCGCTGTCTTGAACAAGGGTGCGCATCATTGTTTCTGTTGTAGCTTTTACCGGGGTGCAGTTGTATTAGGTCTGCCAATCGGCCTTATGATTGGTTATTTACTAGGTAGTTAAAAATGAGTACATGCGGCGGCTGTAACGGAAATTTCACAACGACTCAAGCCAATACACCAGTGAAACAAGAAGCTCCAAAACCACAAAGTCAAACACAGCCAGCTAGGCCAAATCCATCAGCTGGTGGCCATCCTCCAATGCGGCCTGTATTTCCTCCTCTGAATAAGACTCGTTAAAGAGCCTAACTTCCATAAAAGCCACCTAGCCAGTGGCTTTTTTCATTAATGGGATAATTGCAGTGATTAATTAACTGGATAGTCCCATGTTCAACTACATCTGCACAGTACTAATTGCAGTTGTTTTAACAGCCTGTGTATCACAACAGCAAGCTAAGCAGCTAGAGCCTAATTATGTGGCCCAGGGTCTCAATGTGACTGAGTGTGGCCCCGCATCCGCTGCGATGTTAGTTAATTTCGCGGGCGGTAAATCCTCTGTCGCTGAAGCGAGAAAACTCACTAAGCACGCTGGTCTTTGGACACTTGACGATATTGAGCATCATCTCGCTAACAAGTCTATTCCTTTCAAAGTGTTGACTGGGTTCAGTATTGCCGAAGCGTTACAGGATAAAGCAGCGGTCGCTGCACTCACTAACATTGGAATCGCTAATCACTTTGTAGTTGCTTATGAGCTGCGTGGTGGATTGGTGCGAGTTGCCGATCCACTGTTTGGCATGAGATGGGATAGTGTGCGGTCGTTTGACCAAAGAGCCACACCTATTTTTATTAAAGTTGAGCGGAAATGAACGGCTTGCTACTTGCCATTGTTTACATCGCTGCATTGATGCTAGTGAGTGGCTGTAGTCATTTGACAGTGCATGTGCACGTTGCACTGACTGAGAAAGTGGAGTTTAAAAACTAATGGAACAGATACTACTTCACTTAATCGGTGACTATGTTACTCAGACAAACAAGATGGCCATGCTTAAAACGTCTAGTTGGTTGTGGGCAGGTCTTCATGGTCTAGTTTATTCGCTGCCATTTTTGATGATTGGATCAGTCTCGGCAGTCTTAGTCATTGGTTTAACGCATGTGCTGATTGATCATTATCGACTGGCCCGCTTTGTTGTTTTTGCCAAGAATTGGATTACTGAGCCGCATCTAAAATGGAGCGATTGCAGTCGCACAGGGTATCCAAATGCCACACCTGACTGGATGGCAGTTTGGCTTTTAATTATTGCTGATAACGTGATGCATCTGGTTATTAACTACGGGGCGCTGCGATGGCTATAGAGATTAAGCAGCAACCCAACCAAGTCGGCCAATGGCTTTATGTCATTGAGCGTAAAGAGACAGGTCTTGTGCTGGATCACTTAGTTATTGAAGGGATAGCTGATGATAGCAGCGTCGATGCTTGGAACGCTCAAGTAGCTAATGGCATTTTGATTCTAGCGGATAACGTTACCCTCAATAACGTCCAGCTTAGTCGGTTGCATGTAGGGATTGAGGTGCGTGGCCATAACTGTCGATTACTGAATGTAGAGGCTCGCTTGATCTCAGGCGATGTGATTCAGGGAAATGGATTTAGTCCATGGACTAAGTGCTTGGTCAGTCGTGATTTGCTCAAAACGCTCTCTGACGATGAGTACCATCCCGATGTTATTCAATGGCGGGGTAATGCGGATAACGGTGTGATTGAGCAGGTAGAAGTCATTGAGTCCACTCATCCACTCGCGCGCAAAAATTACCAAGGCTTGATGTTCAGTGATGGGGTGTTTCAAAACTGGGTGATTAAGGATGTTCATTTACCTGGCTGTCACCCTGAACATGCAGTGACTTTTTCAGAAGCGCACCAGTGCCACGTCGAACGCTTGACAGGTGGTGGTGCTGTTCGGTTTCGTAATTTAAACGGTGTCGATAGTACAGGCTGTACGGCTGTAGATATTGATGGACAGGTAGAAGGTATTGAAATGATTGATGTGTATAACGCAGCGGAAAAATTAGGGTTAAAGCCTGAAGAAATGACAGTCGGGATTCTTTATAACAATCCCTGTGCTATCAAAAAGTACGACGACTGGCAAGGTGAGGTAAGCCCCAAAGACATGCCCGATTGGATGCGTAAAAGTGCGGCACGTCGTTCGGATCTATTGAAGTTTGCACAGCCAGAATATGGGATGCGTGCTGCTATTCATCTGTTGTTGATGTATCAACAAAAACATTCATTGAATACAGTGCGGAAGATGATTAATCGTTGGGCGCCTTATGGCGGGGAGTCAGCTGATAATACTAAAGATCAAACCTCTGCCTATGTGTCTCATGTTGCTAATCGGATGCGCGTTGATGCTGATGAGACGGTCGCTGTCAAAGATTATCACGTCGCTAAAGCTATGCTAATGGCGATGATTGAGTTCGAGAATGGATGGCTCATGCCATATTCTGATCAGCAAATTGATACGGCTCTAATGATGTCTGGTCTGCGGATGCCTCAAGAAATGCAGATTCAACCGAAGCCTAAAATGCAGTCTAAAGAGCGCCGGGGTTCGGTCGCTATTGGGGTGGGTGGAGCAGGTGCAGCTGCAACGACTGTAGGTGCGACCGTAGGCATGACGAATCAAGATTTGGTTGCTAAAGCTTCAGATACAGTAGTTACAGTTGCACAATCAGGTACAGATTGGCTGACACTATTGGTAGTGGCAAATACAGTTTGCTTGGTGTTAATTATGCTAGGTGCTTTCTGGTGGTGGAAAGGGCGTGAGCTAGCTGGTGATTTGCTACAACGTTGACCGTATAGGTGAGGTATTAGCAATGACTACCCAGGACGTCACTAACATGCTAACAACAAAAATAGGATTGCTATCAGTAGCCATGTTTACATCATTTCAGGGGTTTTTTACGCTACTGAGTAGTGAGCCGGTGCGTTCATCATTGGGTGTGGTATCACTATTGGTGGGTATTGCCGTGGGTATAGTTACAATTTGGAAAACAATCAGGGACGAGCGCCGGAAACAGATTGAGCACGAGCGGCGTATTAATAGCCGCTCTGACACGGAATAGGTTTAGGCCTTTCTGGTAACGTAATAATAAATAGCAATCGCCACTATAAGGATAAACAAGGGCGCAAGGTCAGCCATTGATCTGAACCTCGGCGCGCCAGTTTTCACAGCTAATCTTTATATCTAGCGCTTTATTAACAATGGTATAAAGGACAGAGTAGGGGATCTGACCGTTGCCCGATACCCATTGTCCTATTTTTTTGCGGTCAATATCTGCAAGTGCAGCTAGTTTTGAGCCTTTACTCTCTTCGATATTCAAAGCAGGGACTATTACTTTAAATAGTAAGTATTCCAGCTCCTGTGGACTAGGCGGTTTATAATTCGAGGTATCGGGGCTATAAGTTGGTTTCATAGTTTCCTAAAGTTGCCCCACCTGGGAGGCGTTGCTGATGGGTTTAATATTAGTTAATGAGGCCTCAATTTGTCAAGGGGTAAATAGCAAAAAAAATTATTTTTTATTTTCTTCACTTTGCTTGACATGAGTCGATAGCTTGAGCTATTCGCGCAATGTACCCGCACCCGCGTATCACCCACGCTCACGCAAGACGCGCACCCGCACCCGCAAGCCTGCACACCCTCACGCATAGGCGCATGGATCACACGCCCGCACGTTGGGTTTTTTAATATCTATGATAAAATTATTTATGATATGTTTATTGATTAAACCGATTATTAACTAAATAATAATAGCTTTCTTAAATGTTAGTGTTCTTTAACTTAATATAATGTTTTATTAATTTAAGTTAATATTTTATCTATATAAATCAATAACTTAGGTTAGATATAGGTTAATACCCCCTTTGGGAGAATCCAAAAAATCTACCGAGGGTTGTGATCTCCATATAACGTCTAACATATCTCTCGCATAAGGGCCTTATTAACAAAAGAATATAGGTATGTTCCAAGGTCAAGTATTAACACCATCGGGTTGGTGTACCCCGGTCGTGGGGAAAGAGATTGCTTGTATGGGGGGTAGTCAAAGAGTCATTTGGCAGAAAATTGAAAAAGTGGAAAAGGCTGAAGTTGACCTGGTAACAGTGCGTAGTAACTATCTAAGCTATGCTATTTCACGGGATCATCGTATCAAAGTTCACAAAGCCTCACCCCTAAACCCACTGGTCGATATAACGGGTGATGATATTTATAAAGCCACGCATCGCAAAGAAAACAGATTGCGGCTTCATCATGTAACCCATGCCTACCCTGAGCAAGTAAGCTGCAATCCCCTTTCAGCGATTCAAGCATTTGCCTTAGAGCATCTGGATCATGAATGTCTAAGTGCTATCCCTGAAGAAAATCTATCTATTTTTAGACGTTACTTAGACTTTCGCTTGGTATACCCACAAGCCTATTTGTTGACACAGCGAGTCAGTGATTGCTATCGGATGTGTCATAAAGCAGCACTGGCTTTAATTGTTTTGCTCTTTCCTCGGATGCGCGCCCATGATGGTTTGAAGAAACCAAAACCTAATACGCTATCTCGTTGCTACCAGACAAACGCGGTGGATATTCTACAAACAGCCTGTTTTTTTTCGGGCATCACCTCCGTCTTGGTCGATAACAAGGTGAAGCTCTATCTTCATACGAAGCGAGGGCGATTACCGTTTAAGCCGGAGTTAACAAGAGCCAGTCGAATAACCGTAGAGCAAGGCTCTGCGTTTGGTATTGATGTGGCGCACCCATTGGTACGGCATGAAGGTAAAATAGTGGTTTTATGAATATTAAATTTGCATCGCTGCCCCCTATTTCTAAGTCATTTTTCATGGATTTGCATAGCCGGATCTGTGCGATAGGTGGCCCCATTGGTACGGGCAAAACGTTTGTGCAGGCATTGCGCATCTTATTTAAAGCAACTCATATTATTCCGGGGCCGGATGGTGTTCGGCGCTCCAGCTTTATTATTGTGCGTAAACGCTATGGTGACTTAGAGCAATCGGTAGTCCCTGCTTTCCAGAAGATTGCAGGGGCTGCGTTTGATTTGAGTGGTCGTAAGTCGCCATTGTACGGAAAAATTTACTTTACTGATAAACGCGGAAAGGTGGAGTGTGATCTGTGGCTATATGCGTTTGAGACCGTAGCCGATGCACAGAAGATTCGCTCCCTAGCTTTTACGGATGGTGCGATTATTGAAGCACAAGAACTGGATAGCCCTATCATTGTAAAAGAGGTATTTAAGCGACTAGGGCGCTACCCCGCTCCCGCTAATGCCGATGAGCTAGATGACTTTGAAAACAATCCCATGATTACTTATCAACTGCCCAATGGTACGTCGGTACAAGGCAAACAACTTACACTGGATTATAACTACACGAATACCACGCATTGGCTTAAGAAATACTTAGTAGATGAGAATAAGGCCAACTCAAAAGGTATTAAACGCAGAACACTCTATGAGCAGCCGCCAACGCATATTTGGATGCCGGGTGCTCGGCTGGATGGGAGTATCCAAGGGGTTGAAGGTCGTTATCACGGTGAGGAAGGTGTCTTCATGCGTAATCCTGATGCGCTTCATTACATCAAGCACAATGGTTGGTCCTACTGGGAAGATATTCTTTTAGAATCAATGGGTGATGATGCGCTAATTCAGCAGGATATTTTGGCGGGATGGGGTGACCATATTAATGGCAAACCCGTTTATCCTAAGTTCTCGCGTAAGCGTCATGTGGCGGCTAATGATTTAAAATATATACCTGGCCGACCCGTTTATGTGGGCGTTGATAATGGTTTTAATAATGCATGGATTTTTACACAGCAGGATCATAGCGGGCGCGTGTTGGTCATTGATGAAATTGTGAATGTAGGGACTGATGCTAAGTCGATTAAAGCTGCACTAAAAGACGATATTAATCCGTATATAAACTTACATATACCCTTGCATACGGTCATATTTATTGCGGACCAAGCTTTTTGGAACGGCGAGGGTGGCGAAGGTAAGAAGCAAATTGAAGTCCTAACGAATGAGGGGCTGACTGTTGAGAAAAGTCATTTTAAATTCACAACACCGATGCGCGATATTGTGGATACGGCGATTGCCACAGAGCAGCTTTTAGTATCACCGCGCTGCAATCGTCTGATTGATGCTTTAGCGGGTGGCTTTCATTACCCCTTGATTCGCTCAACAGGTCAATTTAGTGAAGAGCCTAATCAAAAAAGTGAGCACTCGCACCCGGTCAATGCGGCTGAGTTTGCTATCTCGCGTTTAATCAAGGCTACACCGCGCAAGCGCACGCAAGGTAATCGAGTGAAGAGGGAGTTTAGTTATGTCTAATCCTGTACTAAGAAAAATTCATGCCCATAAAGCTACACTTGTTAAGTGGATAGATAAGCAGGGTAATAAATCAATGGGTACTTGGTTCGGTTCAAGTGATTCATTACGTCGATTTGTAGCCACTAACAATGAAGGTGTTCTCTCAGACTACTTTGTAGTTGAGTCCTGTGAAACAGATGAGGAAATACTGAGTGCTATTGATGATAATCAAGTCTTAGCTTGGGGCTGGATTACTTAATCCTGTCCATAAAAACCTATAAAACTAGAGCCTGCTTTGATCTTGTCACAATGCAGGTATGACAGAGCTAGCAAACTACCTAAAATCCATTCTTGTCGATGACATGATTGCTCATAAAAACTCCACGGTCACTGATCGTTTGGAGTGGTGCAAGATTGTGTCTAAGCGAGGTCTAACCGGATGCACTCAACCTGAGCAGTTTGAAAAAGAACTGGGTAAGGCAGGGCTTACGGTTATACCACGCAAAGTAGATGACCTTTATTCTTGGCTCATCGATATGATGATCAATGCGTTTGATGATCTATTTCGTATTGAACCGACTGCACGCCCTGATCTCTCTGAAGCCACTAAAGAAAAAGCAGCCAAAGCTATTTTAGCGACCGTTAAAACCATTGCTGAGCAGCGGGCTAATGCTGCTATTCAACAGGTGATGGGTGAGTACGCACAGATTGGCGTTAAGGTGACGCCAGAACAGGCGCTTTCACTCGCAGATAACCGAGGCGCCAAGCTTCGCCCGGATGAAAAAGAACTACGTGAGGTTGTTCTTTCCATGAAAGGGGTGGCGCGTGAATACGAAACACAAGAGGCCATTAAGGGCGCGAAAGAACTTTCACTGCTGATTAAGGATTTTCTGCAAGAAACCAAGTCACTGAATGAGTTAAAGGACTTTTTGCACGACTACTGCATTTACCCGTTCGCCGTGTTAGAGGGTAATTTCTTAAGGTCTATCAATAAGCGCGTGTGGAAGAAAAATAAGTTAGTCCGTGAGCGCAAATTGATTCCTTCACTCGCGCGCATTTCGCCCTACGATTTCTTTTGGACACGCGACTCTACGGATACTCAAGATGGGATGGGTATCGCTGTGCGCAAGGCTATGCGCCGTTTTGATATTCAAGAACTATCTAGGCGCGATGATTTTGATAAAGAGGCTATTAAAGATCTTCTAGCCGATAAAGAGGTTAGTGCAAGAGAGTGGCTAGTTGTTCAAGAAAAAACAGAGGATATTTCTTTTTGGTCGCGTCGGCCCAACGAAACCATTGATGTGTTTCGTATGTTTATTGTGATCTCAGGGGAATACCTGAAAGATTACAAGAAGAAGTTCAAAAACCTAGACACTGAAAAGCAATACCAGCTCGAAGTTTACTTAGCAGATAAGTACATCTTGGGGATGTGGCTGCATGATGCGGATTATGTACGCCCTTTCTGGAAAGAAGTGTATGAGCCTGTGCCTTCAGAGTTCTGCGGTAACTCGCTCCCTGAGAATTTAGCTGTGGTGAATGCAGCAGCACGGCGCGGTTTTATTCATCTACTGCGCAATATGGGTAAGTCAACCAATCCCTCTGTGTTCGTTAATCGAGAGATGATTGATTACGACTCGCTGGAAGAGCAGGAAGTTATCCTCCCCGATAACCAGTACGATTTTATTGCATCGATTGGCTCGACAGGCAAGCCCGTCGATATGCTCAACTTTCCTAACTATACCAATCAGATTCTAACCTTCATGGAGTATCTGGATACTCGCGCTGATATTGAGTCTGGGATTCCGAAGTATGCCTTGGGCCAAGCTTCAGGACTGCCTTCTGCTTTACGCTCCACCGCATCGCTCACACTGATGATTGATTCTGCCATGAAGACCATCAAGAGCCGCGTTTATCGCGTGGGTATTGGTGTCATTGCCCCTGCAATTCAAGACATTGTGGATTGGGTTATGGATAACTGGAATGAGGATTTTGTCAAAGTCGACGCCGAGGTTTATGTACGAGGACTAGAAGGTATTGTTACCAAGTCCTTGGTCATCGGAAAAATTCAAGAATTACTGCAATACCTCGCGCCCTTTGTGCAGTCAGGCACAGTTGATCCAGCGGTGATTAGCTCATTGGTTAATCGCTTCATGCTAGAGGCCGGGATGGATGATATGGATTTCCATAAAAGCCAGCTTGAAATAGGCAGTGCGATGGGTCAGTTACAATCAACACCAGTTACCGCTTCTCAAGGACAACAGGCAAATGGGTGAGTTTCTTTTCAAAGCCGAGTGCGAGACACAACTTTGTCTTGAAAGCGGTGATGGGTTTTATCAGATTCAGCGTAAAACGGCAGATGGCAGCTATGTGCCTTTCACACTAAATGGCGAAACATTGCAGGTCAATGGGCGTAGCAATCGCTGCGTGCTTATTCCATTCAAAGGTGATTACCGAATCACTTGGAAAGATCCCGTTAACTGTGCATCTAGTGCGCCACCCGTCTTTAAAGTATCTGACTGCTGCGAGCCTTTAGAGGATCGCGGTCTTCAGTCCAGTTGGCAATAAAGGAAAGTCTCATGTCTCAATGTTTAAATAATGCAGCCGTCATTGGTTGTTATAGCGATGGTACTAATGCTCCAGTCAGTGTGGTCATCCATTACAGTTATGACAACGAAGGTCAGCCAGCCGTCCATATTACTGATTTAGCCGGTGCAGTCGTTGCAGGTGCAACTTTGGCGAATACTTCGGTAGGTCAATGCGCCATGATTCCGCCTGATGTGGAATGGGAAGAATTATGCGATGTGCAAGCCAATGGCTCTAGCACCCCGTTTATGCGTCGTACCATTACCACTTTTGACGGCCTTGGCGTTCCTACCGTAGCGGTCGCTGATTTTGCTTTAGATCAAGTGACCACTTATACCTTGACTGGCACAGCGGGTTCTTGCCCAACGTGTGCAGAACTGCCTGCTCGTGGTTTACAAACTGCTTGGTAAGTTTAATGAAGGGGTGAGTTTATCGCCCCTTTTTTACAGGATTCGCTATGGAATGCAGAGATGCTAATTTACAGGTGGGTTGCTATACCGATCCTGTAACCAAAGTTCAACAGCAAGTATTCGTCCATGCTATTGATGATTTTAGTGGAAAGCCTCAACTACGAATCATTGATATTGATGGCGAAGTCGTTAATGGCGCTGATGCAACCAATACTGAAATTGGTAACTGTAAATGTGCCAATGTTTATTTTTCAACTTTTAAGACGCAACAGAGCCTAACGCTACCTGCTGGCTTAACTTCAGTCACTGTGCGCAATAAAGGGGCTGGTAGTGTGTTTGTCAGCGGCAAAGAGCTGTGTCCACCGACGACTGCGCCAAGCACGCCCTGCGGTAATTGTAGCGGTGATGAGCTTGCACTTGATGCAGGTTGCGGTGTGTTTGCGCATGAGATCAGTGTAAATATCGACGGCTGTGCTGAGATTGCGATTAGTTGGGCGCCGAATGCATTGCTGGACATGACAGATAGTGATGGTGACGGTATCCCAGACTGGCTTGAATCGCTGAATCCTTGCCTTGCCCTGCCTGCGCCCGATGTAACCGTGTATGACATGGACGGTACTACGCCAGTCGGCATGGCGTACAGCTTTGTATCCCCATGCTTCGATGTAGGCATTGAGGATTTGAGTGGAGCTATTACGCACTACGCGGCTTCAACTCCACTGCTCAACAAGGTTTATGTGCCACGGACTGATTTATCTGGTACTCGCACACATTATTTATTAGCGATTTGAGGATTTTTGAGATGACTAAAGTAGTACACGATACAGATTTAGGTGCAGGGTTAGAGGTTGCAGGGGGCAAAGTTAATGTGGCGGATAGTCAGGCAACTGATGTGGAGCTGTCTGACGCAATTGCAGAAAACAACATTACCGATGCCACAGAAGAACGTCAGATTTTAGATAACATCCGTTATCAAGACGGTATCCTGTTCACAGCGCCTTGGGAATTGGACGGTTTAAAAGTTAAGGCGTACACCGGAACGTCTGGTGTCACTCAGCGTTTCTTGTCAATCCACACTACGGGCGGCTACCTAAGCTTTATGTTCCCTGCTGCGGGTTCAACCGTTAAAGGTTTAGGTGGTCTGGCTGATTTAACCGTCGATGCTCAAGGTTTTGTCACTCTACCTAATTGGGGGGCATTGTGGTACAAATGGTCTGGTGCTGACCTTGGTTGGTATTATTCAACGTATACAGTTGGTTACGATGCAACCGTTGAGTACATCCGTGTAGTGGGTTTAGGCTCTGACAACGGACATGTAGGGCATCTAGCCGATGGAACTGTTATCAACCAAGGCATGAATTACCCTGACCGTGTTACATCCGTTGCTGGCAAGCGTCCCGCACCCTACAGACGATACGTGCGCAATCTTGGTGTGTTTGAGGGTTTTATCGAAAACTTCGGCTTACAAGAGGGGGACTACAATGCATCTGTCGTACACCCTTCAAGTGTTAGAACAGACGCTGTCGTTCACTACAGACTACCATTAAACACAACTACTCTCACCGCTCAGATGTACAGACTGCACTTTACAGGGCATCAGTACCAAGCAGCGAAGAAGATCATAGACACTACAGTGTGCGGATACCCTTATCCGTCTGGTTTACACCATCCAGAGGTGATTGGAACTCATGCGGCTGAAACTACGCAGTATATAGGCTCTGATGGGCATGTTTACATTCGCGTAGCGTGGGGTGATGTGTATTTTCATACGTTGTCAATCGACTCAATGGGTGTTGGTAATGGCTTCCCGTTAAAGCATGGCTCTATCCAAGCCATCATCAATCCAGCAGCGACTCTGTAAACATGATCGCAACTACCGTCTCTAACCAACAGCCGATAGCTCCCTTGTGGAGCTATGCGCGGCAAATCGTGACAGGCACGTCTGATGTACCTGTCCTCGATAAGTCTGGCATTCCGCTGCCTGCGGGTACTTTCATTGTGTTTCAGGCGATCAGTGATAATGGCACAGGTGATGCGCGGATTAAGTTTAGTCCCGCTGACCTAGCCAGTAATGCTGTCATCGTTAGCGGAGTATCGGCAAGTAGTCATCAAGGTTTAGAGTGGGATGACGCAAGTACGCTGCGCTTGAGTACATCGGCAACGGCGGGGCGAGCGGTGTTTGTATTTAAGTACCGATTGCCTAGTTAATTTTAAGTATTCATAGACCCGCTTCGGCGGGTTTTTTCTTATGGGCTGCCCAGAATCTTTCCATAAAATCCCACAAAATCACGTACCGCAATCGATTCTGTAACATGAAATTCGTTATAGAGAGATTGAAGATGACGGAACTCCATAGAGCTGGAAACGAAATTACAGTGACATCCCCTGTGAATCCACAGGGTACTGTATCGTTTTCTGTTCGTGACAAGCCTGTGCTCCTAAATGGCGATTTCTGTGATTGGCAAGACGCTTACCATGTTATGCGTATAACGGGTGTGTGCGGAATTGTCATAAACACGCTGCCTTACTCTGTGGATGGTAATCCTATTGTACTGAATCAGCAGTCACCATCTGTGCGTCTTAGCGAGCCAGGTAAGTATATGCTGGTTAGTTTTGATGGTGGTTCAAGAACGGCAACGATTACTCGTCAAGAGCTGGGTATTCAGTTCTTGCAAGGTTGCTGCTCATGAGCATGACTAACAAGGAAGTAACTGCCTTAAAAGAGCGTCTAGCGGATGATGATGATTTTGCTAAGTTCGTCAAACACAAACGCCTAGCAGCGCAGCGCACCTTGAATGGTGTTGCGATGAGTCACGAAAAATTTAGTGATGCGCAGTTACGCAGTGCGATGGCCAATTATGCTGCGATTCTCAATCTCTCCATTGAATTGATTCCATTGGAGAAGACTAGTGACACCTGAAGAGTTAAAGAAGTGGGGCGAAGATTTACTGGCTGCACAACGTAAGCAGTTTGAGGAGTCATTGCCTAATCTGCTGGCTAACCATGCACCTCATTTATCACAAGATCAAGCGGTAACTTACGACTTTGATTCTGATCCTGAAGCAGCAGTCAAGGCCATGCTAAAAAACAGCATGGCAGAGCTACAGACTAAGTTTGGCCAGCAATTAACAGGCCTGACCGAACAGGTAAAACGAATTGCCCAGCAAAATGATGTGCAAGCCAATCAGTTTATGCAAGCCATTGTTCCGGGTGCTGTACCTAATGAGGCATTTGACAAAACTCCATCGGGGTTTGGTTCATTGACTTGGGGACAAGCTCGCAAGATGTTTGAGCAAGGCAATGATCTTGAAGGATTAAAGCAATACGCAGAAGCCTCAAAAGCCAATGCTAACAGCATACCCGCTAATCAAGAAGTGACTGCTTCAAAAGCGAGAGCTTCCTCTCCCAATCAACCAACTACCACATCCTCTCAGTCAGAGATTGATAACGATCTCATGGCGGTTATGCAAGGCCGCATGACTGAGAAGGCTTATCAGAAAAAATACGGGGTAAAACAATGACCGCTCGATATGCACCGGGGGTTTCCCCGATTCCAGTAGGCTCTAGCCTCAACCCAATTCAGTATATCCGTAATGAAAAGATTATGGGGGTCAGAAAGCAGAGTGTGTTACCGCGCATTTCTGTGTTTAAAGGGTTTGGCAAGTGCGGTACAGCTTTTAATATTCGTCACGAATTTGAAACGCGCGACCGTGCCCAAGAAGTTGAGTATGGTGGGATTCTAAAGCCCGTTACTGTGCGGATGCCGCGTGAACAATTGTTTATGGTTGGCGACAAAATGGGTGTTTCCTTGGCATGGGAAGAGTGTAATTGGGAGAAGATTCAAGCCAATGATCCCACATTTGTACAGGAAGTGATTGATAGCTATCAGTCCGATACCATGCTGTCTTTCGACAGTCGCGCATTCTCCATCATTATTGGTGAGGCACACGCCAAAAATAGAAACATTAATGCAGGCTATCAAAGTGGCAATATCAATCTAGGTACGCAAGCTAATCCATTAGTTACTAATCCTGATACGGTTTGGGGTCAGCACTATGGCATGCAGCGTGTCATGTCTGAGATGGGTTTAAATTACTCAAAAACTGGCCGCCAGATGTATGCCATTGTCGCTGAAGGCTACATGGAGAACATTGCACTCAATGATCGTCTGTCAGCCTACTACTATAACGGTCAATGCCATACCTGTAGTTCACCTGTGATGGGTGATTCTCGCCAAGTCGATCAAGTTGAATACATTAAATCGCGTTGTCTGCCTGTCATTAATGATGGCGGTTCAATGATCTATCCGATTCTGTTTGGTTACGATGATGCACTGTGGTCTGGCTATGATGTCGTCATTGATTATAAAGAGGGTGGTCGCGGTGACTCCAATAAGTACATCGACATTTATTGGCACCTTGGCTTGAAGCTCATTGATCCCCGCAAGGTGGGGGTGATGTGGGTTCGTGTTGAACCATTGGTAACTGGGGGCTAATCATGGCACGTTATTTATTCGATCAAGAGCCGTCCAGCTACAAAGATGGCTCCGTTCTTAATCTACATTGGACAGCACAAGATGCACTTTTAGCAAAGATGCCGCCTTGTGATGAAATGGAAAAACACTGGGGTATCAATACGATTGATATTCGCCAGAACTCCGCTGTGAAAATCCATTTTAATACCGGCCTAGAAGATGGTGCTTTAGAGCAGCGTTTGATTGATGCAGGTGCTACGCCTGAAGATGAGGCGTTTGAGGTCGTTCGCTGGGTAGGCCCTGGTGTTGGCTTCAAAGGCATTGCTTGGTCAATTGCTTGTGCTGAAAAGAACTGCGTTGAGTTCAATATTCGCATCAAAAAGCTTGATTGTGCTACAGGCGCTGAAACTGAAATTCAAAAAGTGGAAGGCCTAAAGGCTTATGAAAAAGCGTGGGCCAAACAAGATTGGTTAGCTAAGCCTGTTGGTGTGGAAGGTGGCTCTGTTCTTTTGGTGATTCTTGAATTTACCAAGCTGCCGTATACCGATGATGAAGGTAATCAATACTGGGGTAATGACTGTAATCCTGTGCCATGTATGGGTATTGATGTACATGCTTTGACCGAAGATACCTGTATGCGCCGGGTGATTGAAGGCTGCGGTAATGTGGGTGATTGCTGCAACACTATTCCTTGCTGGAAGTGCGACCAGCAGTGCCTCACAAAAAGCTGCTGATTTAATTAACAAGCGCTCTTAAATGAGGGCGCTTTCTCAATAAAAACATAGGTAAATAATCATGCAACACGTTTATGGATATAGAAATACAAAAACTAACACGCTTTGGATTGGTCAAGTTCAAATGCTGGATATACTATCTAACTCCTCTCATCCTGATAATCGCGGCAGACTAGAAACATTTGTAAACGATACTGAGCACGGCAAGCTCGATTGGGAGCGCATTACAGACAAAGGCAAGTGGGATGAGTTGGTATCCATTTATGGCGCCCAACAAGGCATTGCTCCTGACGCCAACGAGGTGCTTGTTAAAGAGGTTCATAGCCCAACCAAGGTTGAGCAAAAAACCAAATCAATAGCAGCAAAAAAAGCTAAAAAGCCAGTGCAGCGCATGAAAAAGCCCATTGACACCTCCCAGTCTTCAGGTGAAGTACCTTTATAGCCATGTGCACTTACGATGATTTAGTAGCGCATATTGCGGGTTGCCGGGTGAATGATGAGTTCTCCCAAGGCAAAGGTGATTGGAAAGTCTGGAAAGAGGATGTAATTCGCAAAGTTTTACGTGAAGCCCTTTCCTCTATCTTTGCCTTGCGCCCCGATTTATTTGCCATTAACAAAGAAGTAACCCTTAAAGAATGCGCATGTGTACAGTGTTTTTGCGAAGACTGCTGTCGCATTGTGGGTGTGATTTCTGTGGATGGCCAAAGCTGCAATATCATCGAGGATAAAGATGATGAGCAGGATAATTTCAGCTTAGAATTTCTGGGCTGTTACTTTCCTGATTGTGATACCCCTGACTGCTTTCATGGTGAGGGGCCACTAGATGGCTACAATCCGGGCTGGTGGGATCAAATTGAAAACAGTCCTTGCTGTATTCGTTTCCAGTATCCACCGCCACGCTCTGGGATTAAGGCTATCGTTGCCTGTGTGCCTAATAATGTACTAGATGGACCTGAGTTGCCTTGCGCCGTTTGCGGTGAGCTCTTTCAGGCGATTATTGATAATGCGTTATTTAGGCTTTACAGCATTGATCATAAAGATGGCGCTATGCCTAAGCTGGCTGAGGCTCATTGGCAGGCTTATCTCACCACTATGACTACTAAGTTCATGGTGGATTACTCCTTGCTGGAAGATGACTTCTTGCTCACTAAGCGGAGGATCAATGGCGACTAATCCTTGCAAAGCACAACCAAAGATTCCCGATAAGACGCAGTGGAGTTCATTCCTTGCGGATATTATCCCGTTTGTTTCTAGTCCAAACCAAGATTATCGACGCGCACCCGATGATGTGATTATTCATTATGTGAAGCAGGCCGCTCAGTATTTTGCGCAAGACTCCACTCTACTACGCGATAAGTTTTGTTTTGATCTTGAATGTGGTGTAAGTGAGATACCTTTTATTATTCCTGATGATCGTGAGTTGATTCATATTCATCAGCTGATGATTTCTGGCGAAGCGGCTAGCTTATGTGGGAATGCGGGTTGCTTGGTAAAAGAAGCTGGATGCCACGGTTGCGGAAGTTCTGATACGCAATATTCAGTCATTGGTTTTCGCCATGATGAAGGTTCTCATGAGTTAAAGCTGCCATTTACACCAGCATCCAGCGTACAAAATGGTTTTTGCGCCACTTATAGCTATACCCAGAAATTTGAAAACTGCTCAGTACCTGAAGCGTTTCAGGGGTTGAAATGGCGTAGAGCCATTATCGCTTATACCTTGAAGCTGCTTTATGGCATGAAAGATATGAATTGGGGTGATAAGGCCTATTTCGGAAAGTATGAGCAAGACTCTGCTTATTGGGCAGCTAAGGGGCGAGCATTTGCCAGCAATCAAGGGGTGACGCAGCGCCAGCCCATTTCAAAGCGAATGGCTGATGTTTTTTGGAGTTAAGCCATGATTTACTTGCCACCGCAAACCACTGCATTACAGTTCACGATTAAGAATAAAATAGATATTCATCGTGATGCAGTGAGGCCCGACGGTGAAATCAAGTTCACACTGGAGCGTATGGGCTGCAATAATAATTGTGTTATTGATGACTTCGAGATTACCGATGAATTTCCTTTAGTCACGGTAGACTTAAGTCGGCTTGAGATTAGCCGTGGCTATTACAAAGGTTACTTAACAATCGGTTGTGAAAAAACCTGTGATGCTAGGTTTTTTGTTGGGCAAAATTTATGCTTTGATACAGCTCGCATAGAAGGCTGTAATAATCTGGGTGTGAATAATTGCCAAGTAAAAACCTGCAATCCCTGTAGTGCTTGTGGCTGTGTTACCTATCGAACTTATCAGATTCTTTCAGTCGATGACCAGCTAGGCATTAAGTTTTTAGCGGTTGATCAGTGCATTGATGTGCCGACCTGCGAGGTCTGTGCATGCCAAGATTAGACCTAAGAAACTTTAAGGGGCTGGCACCTCGACTGCACTCACGATTAAAAGAAGCGACCTATGCCGATGCAGTGACCGACGCTAAGCTGTGGGATGGGACGATCCGTAACTTTCCTTGCCCAACGATTCATTGTGAAATTGGTCAGCCTATTCAGGCTATTACGCCTATCCCTAACTGCCCATGCCTAACTTGGCCCACTAAAGTCGATATCGTCATTGATTGCGATCTTGTTTACTTTACAGGGGATGGGAAACCGCAGATAGCAACATTCAGTGATCTTTGCCAAGGTAAGTCATGCTTGTGGTGCATCCCTTGCCCAAAAGCGGCACCCAAGGCCGACTTCACGGTTTGTGATACCGATAAGGCCCGCTATGTGGCTTATACCTACACGCGACTCAAGAAGGTAGGTAATCGTATTTTTGAGAGTGCCTTGTCGCCACCCACAAAACTCATGTCTGTTTGCAGTGACAGTGAAGTAAAGCTTTCTGGGTTAAGTTATGAAGGTGACTGTACTGCATGGTTCAGGATTTATCGTGCAGAGTCAGGTTTAAAGTTTGGCGAACTAGAAACGCCCGTTAATGATGCTTGGTTGTTTGTCGGTGAAACTACTGCTACTGAGTTTACGAATAAACTAAAGTTCGATCAGTGTGAGCCTGCTGATCCTATGCTACATGAGTCAGGTTGCCCACCAGATAACTTGCATTCGCTACGCATGACTGAATCAGGGGTGATGGTAGGGTTATCAGGTGATGAGCTTTGGTATACCTATCCCGGTGATCCAATGAGCTGGGGCAAACATCGACGTAGAAAAATTCGGTCAGTTTGGGGTAAGCCTTTGCGCTTAGAAGTCCATAAAGATGATGTCTATGTACTCACTGATAAGTTTCCTATTAACTACCGCGTGCAACTTCAAGATTCTGGCGTACAACTCCAGCGCAATTTAATCAATAAATACCTACCTCTTGTATCTATCCAGAGTGTTTCATCCGGCTATCAAGGGGTGGTTTATGCCTCCGATACGGGGCTGATTTTACTACATGGTGGTGAGGCCCAAGCCATTACATCGCCTTGGTTCAATCGAGATCAGTGGCGACGTTTAAAGCCTGAAACGTTGGCGGGTGTGATCCATGATGATGCTTATATCATGTCCACCGAAGTAGATGCTTTTTTGTTTGAATTTGGAGATGGTGTTTATGCTAACAATGAAAACTCTGATCTTATTGGCCTTAATCTTGGTGGTCACATTATTGGCGCATCCAGCATGTATGCGGATGATGCCGTCTACTGGTCAAAAGGTGGCGTGGTTTATCGTTGGGATTGGGAGGAAATGGAGGCTGGCAATCACAAAGACCCTGAATCTTTTGAGCAGCCATGCTGTCCGTTCTTTTATCGACCGTCAATTGAAGATGTTAATTCGAGCGCGACCTATACGGCTGCGGAGGTTCATCTTCGTCCAGGCTCAAGCGTAGCATTTCGTTACTACGATACCGATTGCCGCACACCTATCTTGATTGATGAAGAGCTTAGGACGGATTGTGAGCCGTTTAGATTAACGGATTGTCGTCGTACCGAAGATTCAATGATCGAGATAGAAGGGTGCGGGACGGTTGACAGCATTACATTAGGAACTAGCTATCAGTCATTGAGGAGTAGATAGCATGCTATGCACCTACTGCGGATCACAATTTCATACGATTAACTTGTGCCCAAAAACATGGGGCAGTTCATCATCAAGACTACAATTAAGATGCACTTATTGCGGGGACAATAGGCACTCCATAGAGGTTTGTCCTAAAACCTATAACGGAGCTAGTGAGTCAAAAACACAAAGCGGCAAGTCAAAACAATTCAAAGACTATTGGAACTAATGAGTTAAAAAGTTTTTCCATAAAAACCTGTTCGCACTTTTAAACTAACCCATCGCGCTACTATGCAATTTTAAATGAGATTGCATGGCATGCCACCAAATACACCTACTAGCACAGCTCAAACTAAAACTGATCCGCTGGACTCTATTATCCGTCGCTACCTCACGGTTAATGAGGTGCTGCATGAGGAGGCGCTTGAGGTTGTGCAGCGTTGGTATGTCTATCTCAATACGCTAACCAATAGCATTGGCAATCAGCTACGCAAAGAAAAACCTATTCCGATTGATCTGGTTGAAATTGCCTTTGAAACACCGATTGCTGGTTTTCAAGGTAATCAGTTCTGGCACCAGTTCGGTCAAAGCATCCTGCCCTTGGTCCAGCGTGATGTCGTTACCAATCACGTCATTATGCACATGACTAAGGAAAATGCTGACTTGGTATTTGCCTTAAATGTGATTGGTCAATACACCTTTATTGGCTTAGTGATTTCTCTAGTGCAGCGCGATGGTTTAGCAAGCTGGAAAGCATTTGAAGTGGAATATCGTGATTTGATGGTCACTAGCTTAAAGGATTATTTAAAAAATGGGACTCCCGGTAACGATTGATAACCCTGAGTTTATTGAATACTACGAGTGTGAAAACGAACGCCGTAAGCAATCATGGGTGTCGGCTGGACTTATTGCTGCACTAGGGCTATTGCAGATTATTAAGTATGCGGATCTGTATGGAGATGTAGTCAAAAAACGCAAAGAGATTAATAACTTAATCTATGAGTGTGCGATGAAGGAGTTTGAGTTTTGGCGCGACTATATCTACCCGTATGCCATGGATGTCTTTAACTACATCTATAACTTGCCAGAAATTGATGTGAACTATGATGACCCCTTAGAGGGGATTGAAATGAATTATATCCTGGCGGGGGAAGCATCGTATGAGAAACGTCTCGATGATGCCTGTGATGCTTGTAATGATCCTTGTGATAACGATCTAGCGGCTGATTTTGTGTTAGCACAGGCGGGGGCAGCAACTAATTTAGTTCGTAATCAAGAACGACGAGCGTTGGCCCGGAAAGAATTAAAAATGCAGGGCATGGCAACTGCTTCTCGCTTTGGAAAAGATGCGGCTGCGATTGGCCGACAAATGCTATCAGTCGCTCTCAATATCATTAATTCACTGGTAGCAATGGCCTCATCAGGCCTGAATGCTGGTCTTAATATGTTTGGCCAAGGCCTTGGTATGCTGGCCAATGCATTTGGGTAATTACTATGGCATGTTCATCCGCAAGTGGGATTAGTGTTGGTGGCATTACGGTGGGCATTGAAACCATTAGTACGGTGCTATCGCTAATTGCAGCCATCTACTTCTACGATAAGTTTAAGGAAGATGTCGATAATATGATGGACCTCGCAGATAAGTATGCTGCGATGGGTAAAGAGTATTGCGATAAAGCGGCTGCATTGCGTGAGAACGATAAGAAAGTAATGCAGTATGCAAAGGACTTCCCAGATACTGCACCTGAACAACATTATCGTGAGGCAGCTTGCGCTACAGTAGCGGCAGAGGCACAAGCAACCCTGCTTAGGGCCTATTCAGTTATGCCGTCTGATGCAGTAGGCGCGCGCTGTCAGATTCGCCATGAAACCTCTAGGCAGCTCATTAAACAGGGTGTCGCAAAAACGGCCGATGCAGTGATTCGCCAACGACTTCTTGATGATAAATATAAGGCCGCCAAAGTAACTGCCTTGCTTTCAGCTATTACGGGCGTTACTCCCAATATCAGCTCCTCACTCAAGATTGTGGCTGACACCTATACCGAGTCGGCTATGGCTAATGCTCAGGCATTTGGTGCTGCGGCTTATACAGCAGCACGTGGCGCTGGGACGTTGTGGCAACGTTTTAATGGGCAAATGCCTACCTATTCTCCCTCGATTGGAGGACTTTTCTAATGGCTTTTGATGCACTGGATTCCTTGCTGCGCGACCAGCAATATGCAATTGCTAAACGTAGTAATTTTGATTTGCCCTTCGGCGGAACTACTGAGGCAGAATTTGATTTTCTGGCTAAGAATGGTGCTGTAAATACAATGGCACCTAACTTCCTGTCCTTTATGGCAGGCATTTCTGCTAGCAACTTAGCGACCCAAGCCAATCGGCAACAGCAGTTTGAGCAGTTTGGAAAGTTGCGTGATATGAACTCTGCACTTGATCAGCGTCGAGCAGTAACACGCAATACTATTTTGGACGGTGATAAAGCTGAGCAATTAATGCCTTATGTGGCACCACAAGCACAAGCTAATCTCTCTAATACCTTAGCTGGTATTGATGCGACTAGAGAGAATACCTATGGCCAGTACCTGCAAAATCAATTTTATCCAGAAACGATTCAGTCACAGAATAATTATCGTAATGCACAAACAACTGGGCAGAATCTACAAAATGAGTTCTACCCGCAAACGATTCAATCACAGAATGCTTACCGTGATGCTCAACTAGCTGGAGTTCAGGCTGATACGGCACAGCAACAATTTATTAATGACAATCTTAGAACTCGTGAAGACTTATATGTTAGAGATAAAAATGCTGAGATTGACTATCGGAATGCCTTGGCGGGTTCTCAACAGGCACTTCAGGATTTGAATAGAAAAAAAGCTGAAGCTTATGCACAAATTAATCAGTTAGAAATAGATTTCCGTAATCAGCGCATTACGAAAGCACAGTATGAAGCTGAGGTTGCCAAGAAAAAGGCAGAAGCTTTTGACACGATAAGAGAAGAGGATCGGCTTTATAACAATGCAAGAACGGCTGCTGCTAATGCTAGAGCTAATCAAACGGGGGGGCGAGCTGGTAGTTATTATGTTCCACCAACAGTAGTTAATCAAAATCCGGTGCCTGCACCGCCGCCGCAACAAACTGTCCCGCCGCAAAGTGGACTAGGAATGCAGTCTCAAAATGGGGCGGGCTACTATGTACCCTCATTGCCCAACCAGCGACAACCCGCAGCAAGCAGACCAAGCCAACTTCCAAGCAATGCAAACACCGTATTAGAGTCCGCTATTACCAAGCAGGCTGCAGGACAACCATTAAGCGCCGAAGAAAGTGCAGTATTGGGTGTGGTGGGCTTGATTAGCCAAGGTGGTCGATAATGCAGTTTGACAGCCAGTCTATCCTTTGGGCTATTGAATCGCTGAGCGATGCAGGGCATCCAGATCCAGAAGGCCTAATTGCCAAAATTGAATCTAATAAAAACGATAAAAACATCACTGGGATTTCTAAAGACGATGCTGCAAAAGTAGGTATTCGCAGCATCGATGAGCCTGTTATGTCGCTATATGCGGCTGCTTTATTTGATGCGCAAACTAATCGATCCTATCAAGTTAGCGATTCCAGGCGAGAGCAAATTGGCAAAAGAATCAATCAAGCGCTAATGGATGGAGTTCAGCGGAAAAACCCTTTTCTTGACGCACAAGGTTTTCTTGTCTTATCCCACCAGCCCAATGAATTTAACAAGCCTGATGATACGGCGATGCTTGATAGTATTTATAAAATAATGGACGAAACCTTATGAGCGTGGACGCAACTGGCTTAGCTACTGAGTTCTCTATTTTTGATACATCAGTCCTTACAGAAGAGGATAAAGCCAATAATAGACGATTCCCCACACCTAAAGAGTTTGTTGATTCTGCCTCTGTCGGTGGTGGTGATATTAATTTTGATGAGCTTGGTAAAGCCTATGTTCGTCACTACAAAGAGTATGCAACCAAATCAGTAGGTATGCCTCCAGCACTAGCCGATGCTAAGGCGATTGCTATTCAGAATATGTTTTTTAATGGCAAGGACTCAGCACAGTTTAATGATGCATGGAGTGGTGTCATTAACCCTCAGCAAGCACAGGCCAAAGCTCAAGATCAGGCCAAAGCCGCTCAAGGTGATGCGGGTCATCTTGATAATATCCAGCGCGGTTATTATCAGCAATCTGCTGCTGGTTATTTATCATCAGCGTTTGATGATATGGCGCAGGCTGAAGCTGCAACACGTATTAGGTCTGGACAAGATTGGCTATCCAATCGAATTGCCAATGATAACACTGCGATGGTAATGGGTGGTGGGCAGCCTATTGATATAAACAATAAAATATCAGGCCCACTTCCTAATGATCCATACGGCGCTGTTGCTCAAACGAATGAGCAGTCTTCAATCAACAATGTTCAGCAAGCACAAGCTCAGTTAGATAAGGCCAATGCTTTACCAGTTTCAAAAGGCATCGAGGCGTTTAGTAAAACTGAGGGTTTTTGGGATGCGGCTGGTAATCTTATTGCCAATCCAATCGATACTACCCTTCCCTTAATTGAGCAGAGCTTGGCGCCAATGGCCACGCAACTGGGTACGGCGGCAGGTGGTGCTTTGGTCGCTGGTATCCCCGGTGCAATGGTGGCAGGTGGTGCTGCAAGTTATGATGTTAACCGAGCCTCAAAAATCCTTGAAGAGTCACAGAAAACAGGTAAGCCACTGATTGACATTGTTCGTGATATGCAATTACGTGGTGAGATCCAAGGCGAAGCTAGTCGTTATGCCACCGTAGTAGGTGCTGCTGATGCGGTCTCAATGGGCTTGGCTGGTGCCACTATGCCAGCCAGAACTCTATTGGGGCGAGCAGCACAACAAACAGGGCTGCAAATGGCTCTTGGGGCTGGTGGTGAAGCGGGTGGGCAGCTTGCACAATCGGGGGAAATTACCAGCGGTCGAGAGATTGCGGCTGAAGGTGT
Organism: uncultured Thiothrix sp.; assembly: GCF_937876535.1. Taxonomy (GTDB): domain Bacteria; phylum Pseudomonadota; class Gammaproteobacteria; order Thiotrichales; family Thiotrichaceae; genus Thiolinea. The sequence continues at coordinate 11,922 of NZ_CALFHZ010000030.1, read as the reverse complement.
GCTGGAAGGTTTTTTTGGTGTAGGCGAGGCGGGGATTGCTCGATTTACACAGGGTAATAAAGCACAGCCAGCGACTAACCGTGATACCCCATTAAACACGACCACGATAACTCCAGAGCCTGTTCAAGCTGGGGTTAATCCGCTCAGTCAGTTTGCGCAGCAAGCGGCAACACCTGAGCAAACACCTGCTAATCAACAGGCTACGAATCAAGCTGCAAATACCAAATCCATTGGTGATTTGATTGCTTCGGGTGAAGGTGATTATCAGTCATTTAATCGCGGTGTTGCAGGCGATTCTGTCGGTGAGAAGATTGATTTCTCGCAGATGACGGTGGCTGAGGTCATGCAGCGCCAAGCACTGCCAAAAGGTAATCCTAATCGCATTTTTACAGTGGGGAAGTATCAGGCCATTCCTGATACGTTTGCTGAAGCCGTTCAGAAATTGGGTATACCTGCTGATGCAAAAGTCACGCCTGCTCTTCAAGAATACATCTTCAGTGAATATTTACTAAAGGATAAGCGTCCTGATATTCGGGATTACATTACAGGTAAAACGGACAATTTAAAAGCAGCTCAAAAAGCGGGGGCGATGGAGTGGGCTGCTGTTGCTGATCCAGATACAGGATTAAGTTTTCATGGAAAAGTTGGTAATAATAAAGCCTCTATTAGTGCAGATGCTTTTGGCAGTAGTTTAAGCGCTGTTCGTCAAGCTTATGCTGATGCAGTGAGCCAAGGTGCAACACCTAACGAGGCATGGTCAAGGGCTGTGAATAGCCAGTCTAGCTCAACCCAGTTGCCGGTAAGAACATCAGTAGGGTTTCAACGTATAACGCCAACTGACCAGCCATCAGCACAGCCTATCAATTTAGCCAATAGTGATACGCAAAGCTCATTGCCTACAAATGTTGAAATACAAACTACCTTACCTATTGCTGCTACAGAGCCAATGATTAAGCAGTTACCCACTGCCGAAATTTATGATGCGCAGAATAATAAATATAATGCCCAATATGAGGTAGTCGATGCTGCTACGTTAGACCCAGCTATTGATAAGGCAGATAATCAATACCGCGATAGAAATAGAGTAGAGTCCCAACGCCAAATCGAGAGTATTGCTTCTGATCCTAACTATGGCCGCCTGAATATGTTGCATTCAACATTTACAGATGGTGCACCCGTACTTCAGCAGGATAGTACGATTATTGCAGGAAATGGGCGTATTGCGGGACTTAAAAAGGCTTATGAATCAGGTAGTGCAGATAACTATAAGCGTAGTTTAATTAGTGATTTATCGTCAAAAGGGATTGATGTTGCGCCGATTGAGCAGATGCAAAGTCCTATTTTGGTCAGACGACTCACTGATAATGTCGATACTAAAAAAGTTTCTGTACTGTCTAATGTGGGAAGTGGTATGTCGATGTCGCCCTCTGAACAAGCGATTATCGACGCGGAGTATATCCAATCCTTACATGACTTTACTCCAGATGATACGGGCGAAATCAGTTTTCAGTCTGCATCAGGGTTATTTAAACGACTTGCCAAAGCGGTTCCAGCTAATGAGCGCAACAGTATATTAACTGATGATAATAAAGTGGGGGCTGATGGTGTAAAGCGTGTAAAAAATGCACTACTTTATATGGCTTATGGTGATTCCCCTGCTTTACGTCAAATGACTGAATCTGGTACACCAGAGCATGTCAATGTCACCAAGGCACTTGTGAAGGCAGCACCTGTTTTAGCTGAGCTAAAAGATAATATTAGGCAAGGCATTTCACATGATGCAGATATAACACCAGCTATTGTGGATTCTTTCGCACTTTTTTCGCAGATTAAACGAGATCAGAATAATACGATTGAAAGCTGGCTTAATCAGCAGGATGTATTTTCTCAAGTAAAACCGGAAGTAAAAATACTGATTAAGCGATTGGATGAAGCCACACGCAGACCTAATCAGTTGTCTGAGTTTTTAGTCAATTATGCCAATAAATTAAAAACCTATGGCAGTCCTAAACAAATGGGTTTATTGGGTGCTAATGTAGCACCGAGTCAGCTAGAGGTATTAAATCGTGCAGAAGCAGATAGAAACAATGTCACCACAGGCGGATCCACCGGTGGACAAAGAGAACCCAGAGTTAGTGAATCCACTGCTCAACTTGGTACAGAAAATAGACCAGAATCCAACGTTAATGAAGCTAGTGGAAGAGGCTCTACAGGAAGCGGGGTTGTAGAGGGACAGACACTCTATAACATCTCGCCACGCCCACTCAATTTTACAGGCAACGATACGCCACTGACTACAGCATGGAGGCTAATTGCTGCACAGGATGATGCTTTTCAGTTGCCGATCTCTGGCAAAAAAACACTATCTACCATTGCCACTGATTACGATCCAGCCATCAAGGTTGAACTAGGCCCTGAAAATAAAAATCAACGGCAGTGGGTTATTCGTTTTCCTAACGGGAAGAGCTTTCAGGAAGCCACGGTGACTGAAGGCAAAGGCCGAGATAAAACGATTTATCTGGATATTTCCCAGTTCAAAACAGGGAGTGGTGGTCGCACGGTTTATCAGATGGTGGGTGATTACGCGCATAACACAGGCAAGGTATTCATTGGTGATCCCAATGGGCTATCCGCTATTGCGCAAATTCGTCGTACTGAAAACATGCTTTCGAGTGCTCTGCGATGGGGGACAACTGACCATCTACAGCCACATGAACTTCAATTAAAGCCTGATAATCATAACGCTACGCCTTTACAATGGAAGGTAGGAAATACAGAATTTAATATAGATCAGATGCTACGTGTGAGCTTAGGTAATCTATTAAATCAAATTCCTGAATTGGGGCAAATTCGCTATAATTTTGAGTCTCAACAGTTTGAAGCGGATGATGCCAATGGAAAAACAAGAGAATATCTGGACACTGACTTCGAAACTCTCGCCAATCAGTCCAGAGGAGCAAGAGCGGCGCAAGCAGGGCGCACTACGCTTAAGAGAGCGGTTGTTAGTGCTTCCATTTTATCAGGACAAGGACAAGCGACTTGGAATGCAATACTGGGAAACCTTATACGGCAGCCAAATCAACAGCTAGGGCCGCTGACAGGCATTCTTTATGGCCTGAATCCTTCTTTCGATCAAACGATTCAACAATTCGCCACTGATAAACAACTATCTACTTTAGCCGAAGATGCTTTGTTGAGTGTCTTCGGTAGCTCACCAAAAAATCAAACCATTGCCACCCGACTGCTACGCCAGTTCTTCTTTGATAACTTTGTACCGTCTGATACCTATCCCGACTCACGTAGCTTTATTACTGCACAGATGGATGAGTTGCGTAGCTCAGGTGCACTGAAAGTCATTAGTGATGCCTATCTCAATGGTAGTCCATCCTTTAAGCTTAAGGATGACAGCGGCAGGAAACCTATAAGTGCTGATAAAGCTGAGGCGGCTATTCGTCGTATACTGGGTGATATTCCTTTTGAAACTCGTATTCCTGATGAGATTAAAGCAGGTGCTGGGGAAGCTGCTAACCGAGTAAAGGGGGCATTTGCGAATGGAAAAATCTATATCGATACCCGCAATATCGGTTCGATTGCCGAAGCAGAAGCTTTAGCTGTTGAGGAGCTAACCCATCGTGGGGTGTCAAACCTATTCGGTGATGAGTATGAGAGCCGCTTAAATGCACTGTATGAGGCGATAGGTGGTGAAGCAGGTATCCGCCGTTTTACTGAGCAACATCAAATTGAGATGGCAGAGGATTACTTCAAGCAATCACCTACCGCGCAAATAGATGAGCTGCTGGCACATATTGAAGCCAATCAAAATACACTCACTGTACGAGTGAAGCGAGCCTTTCAACGGATCCTTGCACATTTACGCAAGGCGATTCGCGTACTCAACACCCGCGTGCTTCATAACGTATCGGATAGCGATATTATTTTGATTGCTCGCAATGCACGGAATGCTGCTAAAGATTCAGTGAACAACCCGATGGCTAACCCTCGTTTCGGGATTCGGCCTGAACAAGAGAGTGCCGAGATCAATGAGCGGCTCCGCATTCGTGACGAATTTAACGCGAGACCTAAACTCAATTCATCTAACAGAGTTAGGCAATTCATCTATTCCAATAGACAAAGTTTGCTGGATAAGAAAGCATCAGTTCAGGATCGCTTGTTTAAAAAAGAGGGGGATTGGCGATCAGCTATCAATGAATGGAGGAAGCGCTACTTTTACTCAGATTCCACTCTTGGACGAGATGTTGCAGATGCTCGGCGGGGTATTGATTGGTCACGTGCTGCTACTCATGATGCAGTGATTAGTGATGTGGTCCTACTGGAAGCGCTAACACAGAATATTTATGGGAAGCCAAGAAGTGAATTATCACTAGCTGAGCAGGAGCAGTTTCATCGGGTGCTAACTGGGCAAGAAACATTTGCTAATGCTAGTTATCAAGCGGATGTGCAGTATTTTCGAGAACGCATTGATCAAGCATCGCAAGAGCTTATTAATGAAAAGTATCGTGAAATGCAAATGCGTATCAACGAACTCAATGATGAAGGTAAGGCGACGCTCAATGGAATTGCAGCGGACTTATTGGCTGGCAAAGAGGACATCCTCATACCCACTTCACTAGCTCAAATTGCCAAACTTCAACGTCAAATTAATACGATTGAGGCCAATCAGGGGGCTTACCTACATCGATCCTATCAGGCATTTACTGATCCACGATGGGCTAAGAAAGTTAGGCGACAACCTGTATTTCAAGAAGCTATTAAATTTATAAAGGATGACCGATTAGCGTCTACAGGTCGTGAGTTGACTGATGCACAAGCAGAAGGTGTGCTCAATCAGTGGCTAGAACGTGCGGCTGATAGCAGCAGTATGCTGGAGTTTTCGAGTGGACAAGGAACCAATGAAGGAATACTCAAGCAGCGTAAGGATATTCCACCTATCTTGCGGGAGTTATTGGGTGAATTTAAAGACCCTGTATATAACTACGCGAATACCATTACACAAATCGCTGATTATGTAGCGAAGCAACGCTACCAGATGACGTTACGGCAGTTACTACTTTCTATACCCGATACAGCCTTTATTGGAAAAGCGCCTGAAGGGATGAAGGTGGCTACTTTTCCAGAGAGCGCCGCTTATTCTGCATTGCATGATTTATATGTCGATGTTGATTTCATGCGGGATCTGAAGGAATTTGGAGCACTAGAAGATATACAAAATCCACTGATGCGCTGGACGGTGCAACTATCCTCTGCTGTGAAACTTGGGAAAACCGTGCTTTCTCCCACTACCGCAATGCGCAACTTTTGGTCTGGATTTATGTTGTTATCGGCAGCAGGTCATTCGCCTTTTGGTGGGATGGCGGATGCTTATAGCGTGATCCGCAATGCCAAGAACCGAATGGGATTTGTATCAGGTGATCTCATTCTCAATGATAAAGAAGCTGCTCAGTTAAATCAGAAGTATATTCGCTTAGGTATTCGTCGAGATGGTGCTCATAGTGGTGAGTTAGCAGGTATTTTTAGGGATTTTCATCAAGCAGATACAGCAGTTAAAGAGCAAGGATTAGCGCGAAAGGCCTTTAATGGAGCATTGGCATTTTATCAGTTTGGTGATGACTTTTTTAAGATCATTCATTTTGAAAAAGGTTACTCGGATTTGTTGGAGGCAGGGCTTTCGCCAGGGCAAGCAGAACAAGAAGCTGCACGCCGAACACGGGATACCATGCCAACTTATTCAATGGTACCCAAAGCATTGCAGCAATTACGCCGCTTCCCATTGATAGGGACGTTCGTTTCATTTCCGTGGGAAGTGATGCGCACCCTCAAAAATAGCTTGGATTTAATTCGCCATGATTATCGGATGGCGAAGCAAACAGGCAATAGCAAATGGTCGTCTATGGCTAATAAGCGAGTAATAGGGCTTACTATTGCCTATGCAACCCCAGTAATCGCCGTCATGCTATCACGATCACTAGCAGGTATTGATGATGATGACAATGAAGCGCTTGATCACTTTTCTAGTGACTGGCGCAAGGGGCAATTACGCTTATTTTTAGGGGGTGATGCGAAGAATCCCATTTACTTAGACATGACCCCATTGATTCCCTCTGAGTACATCATGAAATCATTACGTATTGGTATTCAGAAAGGATCTGATGAAGGAATTTGGTCTGGACTATTCAATACCAGCGCAGAGCTTGGCAAGCCATTCTATTCATTCGATATAGCAACTAAGGGTATCTTTAACCTATTTACCAATCGTGACGATAATGGTCGAGTGATTTATGGTGAAGGTAAGTCAATCACTGACCTACTAGCGAATCCTGTGGATAACTCCCAACACATGGGGGAAGCATTGGGCTATCTCTCCAAGCAGTTTGGTCCTGGCATTATCCAAAACATCAATGACTTCAATCGTGCGTTATCAGGTAGCGTAGCTGATGCTGAAAGCGCTGGTTTTTTTGGGAGCTGGATAAATGAGCGTGCAGCGGCAATTGGTGGCAAAGTATCTCGTAGTGGTAAGGAGTTTAACTTAGGTGATGCAGTCGCTGCCTTAGTCGGTTTTAGGATGACCAATCAAAATATGACTGTGCTTGGTCAGCAAGCAGCGCGCCAAACAAGAGATAAAACAGCATCCTATTCGGCGGAGTTTAAAAACGCAGTGGATGTAACTACTCCACTTTCCAATGAGTTTTTGGATAGTCGGCTAGAGCAAGTGATTGCTGATCGTTCGCGCGCATTCAGTAAAATGATTGATTTAACTCAGTATTATCGTAAAAAGAACATTCCAGACAAGGAGATCGTGGATATCCTCTATGATACGACAAGCGATAATCACCCCTTTAGCAAGGAAGTGGTGGCTAAACTGATTAAGGGAGAAGCCCCCGCCTTTACTGTCTCAAAAGAAATCATGTCTGGCAGCTTGCGTGCCGCTGAAAAGATCGAGGATCCTCGCAGCCGCTTGCAAGCTAAGCGTTCTTTAGCTGAGCGTTATCGATACCTGAATCAGCGTGCTGCTGAGATGCAACAGAGGCAGCTAGTTGCACCCTAACCCACTCGGATAGAGGAAGGCCTGCATTTTTAGCAGCCAACTTGTAACTATCAAGCTCTTGTTCGTACAACCTAACTAGCGGTAACTCAGCGTTGCGAGTTACTTCTAGTTTGGGTCGGCCCATTTTTTTAGGCTCAGGTTTGACACTTGGCTTTTCCTTAGGCGGCCTGCCGGGCTTTTTTTTCTCTTCCATTTTTTGCTGCCTCATAAAGTAATTGACTAATTATAGTTATTGAGGATACAATAAGTCAAGATAAAAGGAGGCGGCAATGTTTGAACAAACTATTATACCTTGCGCTGAAAGGCTGATTAGCTCTGAAAACCAAGCGTCTATTAGCCGCTATTTGGACGAAGCAATTCGATTACAAAGCCTTAGCCCTAACACGCTGAAGGCTTATAACTCATTCGCTAAAAAATACCTGTCTTGGTGTAAAGCTAATCATCTGATAGCGGTTCCTACTACTACTGAAACCGCTGAAAAATACGTCAAGTTCCTGATGAAAGGATCTTGGAGTAAATCGACTGTAGAAACTAACTTGCGTGGCTCTATTGTATTTTTGAACCAAGCAGCAGGTATTGATTACTCGCTGCCAAAAATCGTGATGATGAATATTCGCGGAGGCACCAGAACGGGTGCGCTCAAGCACGCCAAGCAAAGCGATCCTATTGTCTGGGATGATATAAAACGATTCATGGGCGAGGTCGATTATTTTGATTACAGTGATATGGTCGGGCTGGTGGGTATTATGGTTGCCTATGATACTGCTTGCCGGATTGAAGAGGCTTTATCACTGAGACTGGATGATATGGAAATTCAGGATGATGGCTCAGCAGTGATTAAGTTGGCTAAGTCTAAGCAAGACCAGAATAGAGCAGGTACGATTAAATACCTTTCTAAAACAACTACTGGCCATGTGATTCGCTTTCATCAAACCTTTGGGTTGCGCGGTCCTTGGCTGATCTGCAAGCAGTCTGAAAAGTACAATAAGGAAGGTGCTAACGATTTTGGTTTTACTTACCAAGGCTGGTGCTATCACTTTGAACGCTTTGCGCTAAAGCATAATATCCCTGAAGATACGACAACTCATGCTATGAGGATTGGTTTCGCTAATGATGCGAGAGCCAGCGAAAAAATATCGGATGTGGATGCAGCCAGCTATATCGGCTGGCAAGGTCAAAGTGCTTTAGAACGTTATCGCTATTACACTCGAAAAATGGGCGTGAAGAATGGTGCAGCTGCGAAGATGGCAAACATCTTAGGTCACTGAGCAAACAGAGAACCAAAGTCAATATTAACCATAACCCCATCATTCTCTTTCTTGCGGGTATCTTGTCGTGCACTGATCCCGCTAATGGCTTCAGCCGCCTTAAGTTTGAGCTTTAAGGCTTCTTGCTCTTCTTCAATGACTACCTTCCCGATAGTCATAACATCGTTATAAAGTTTCATTCTTAAGTCTTGTAGGATAGAAACCTGAGCTTTTTCGATACGTCGATTACGCTCATCATCCGCATTGACCCATGACCAGAATTGGCCAACCGTGATCTTGAGTGACTTGCAAATATACTCAATGGGAATGGAGTCGCCGATAGCTGCCTCAATGCTTTCAATGGCTACGACATCTAAGACGCGATGCGCCAATACTGCTGGAACGATGGACTTATCAGTGGCTTGGCTTAAAGCCAATTGCTTGGTATTGGGTTTGATATGCTTGCGTAGCTTAGTAGCCAACTGTTTAGGTGTGGGTGCATCACCTGTATTTTCATAATTTGGCATGCTTAACCTTAAAAAATGCGCCCTTAGTTTTGGGCGCAATAGTGAGTTTTGCAAATAGCAAAAGACATAGGTAAGGCCACAGTTTAGTGGATACTCAGATTTGATTGCCTGCAAGGGCTTTTATGGATAGACCTTTGATAGCCCCTTTAGTCGCATACTCAATGAGCAGGGACTGATATTCAGTTAAGAACTCATCGTTAGAGTACAGGCACCTGCTACTAGCCGAGCCTAGCCATGCTGCCAATCCATCAATACCATCATTGAATAAAGCAATAGCAGTTGTTTTTCTAATTTTCCTGCGATTCGCTTGATGACTGCATAGACTGGACTCACGAATGTATTGGGATTCAAGTAGTGGAATGAGAACTTCCCATTGCCTGACTTCAGGTTCTGTTATCTGTAAAGCCCATGCAATCCGTGAAGCAGGTACTTTTTCCGTGAGTCGCTTCATATCAATACGCCTAAACTGAGGTGGTTTGCCTTCCATAAAATCCTCTGAAATGGTCTAAAAAATTCATTTTGTTATGGTGATCTAAGTTTATAACGAAGGATTTTGCCATGACGAATGCGACTGGCTCTTGTGGGCAAACAGTTAAAGTAAAAGGCAGTGGCTGTATTCTGCCCATTAAATTATTTACCGTAGGTGAGGCTTTAACCTCGGGTCAGTGGCGCTGCTATAACGGTGGTATGTATGTGGTTTGCCAAGACTTTGATGGCAAACTGAACTACCCTGATTCCAAGTTCTTTAAAGGACCCTACGGTTTAGAAGATGTGCTCAATGGCGCAATTCAACCCTGTGCAGGTGATGTGCTTTGCCTCTGCCCACCTATCTGGGGTGCATGTAATCTGGATGGCTCAAAATGCGTTCCTGCTTATGGTTATCGTGCTTGTGCTTGGGATTATGATCCTGTACTTAAAGAGTACCGATTATATACCTCTTTAAAACCGGATAATCACACCAAACCCTATGAAGGCTCTATTGCCGATCCTAAAACATGGGACGGTGGTTATGATGCGTGCGGGTATTTAAACCGACCAGTGGCCAAGGATTTAGAGGGGAATATTTATTATCCTGGTGATAAAAACAGTATCTTCTGTGGCGTGTCCTGTGCTGAAGTTACTAACCCTGACTTTCGCGTAGAAGGCGGAAAGCTGCGGGTTAACTTCCCCACTCCACCGACACCCGTCCGCATTGTCAGTATTGATGATAGTGGCCCTGAAACCATCATTAAGCTCAGTGATGGCACGGAGATCCGTGGCCCGGAAGTAGACAAAGATGATTACGTCGTAAGCTATGTGAAAACCACGAATGCTGCTGGCGAAAGTATTCTAACGATTACCATGAAAAGCGGTGCGACACATCAAGTAACACTGCCTGCTGGCACGGCCTCTTCAATCACTGACTTAACCAATACACCTAATTATGAAGCTGGCACTATTCGAGTGAATAGCTCAGATGGTGCAGATACGGATTTAGATATTACACACCCTAACTTCTGGCCAGCAGCTTGGGTTCGGGTGGGTGATGCTGCCAATAAGGGAGTTAATGGAGATAAGCCACCAGCACAGGCTCAAGGTAATGCCAATGGCAAGGTAAACTTAAAAGGCGGATTTGCCTTTGATGGCTCAGGCCACTTGGTTGTACCTAAAGATGGTTCGTACTGGGTTCAATATCGAACAGCCTCAAAATCCACCATTCAGGGGTTGTGGCCTACCGGAAATCGATGCTTAGTCAAGTTGATGATTAATAATGTCCAGTTTAGTCAGCTTATTCAGGATGATTATGCAGGAACGACTATTGGTGAGGAGTTAAATGATTATCGCCGTCATCTCATTGACCTAAAAAAGGGCGACACGATTACTATAAAAACCGCAGAAGAAAGTGCTACTAACTTTTTAGATGCGTATGATTTAACCATTGAGTTCCAGTGTGATTCGGGAAACTAACAGCGGGCTGTGACCAATATCAGGGTCAGGTGATCTACTTAACAAAAAGCCTGACTCTTCCGCCGAACTGCAATCTCACAGATACCCGCTTTATCATAGATGGCGTAAGCAATATCGTTCTTGATTTGAATGGCAGTACGCTATCGTCCGATGGTTTTAATTCAGCTATCTTCATAAGCTCTAGTGCCGCTAGTCAGACTAACTATGTCACTGTAAAAAATGGCACCCTTAAAGGCTATGGTACAGCCATATTTGTGCACAGAGACTTCACAACCCAAGAGTTTGCTGATCTTAAAAATGATCCAGAAGGCTTATGGCCAAGCATACAAGCAACTGCACCTCATCATATTAATTTTGAAAATCTTAATATTCAGCAACCGAAGGGAACGGGCGTCTATGTTTGGGTAGGTGCCAGCTATGTATTAATTAATCAGTGCATCATTGATGGAGCGAGAGGACCTGCTGTCTATTTAGACATGGGGTCGCACCACAATACGATCAGTAACAGCACCTTCAGTAATGGTGGATTTTTAAATGCTGATGGCACGCCCAGAACAGGACGTGGACGACGTGAAGCGATTGCAGTAGATGGCAGCTACAGCAATGTTATTACTGGAAACACGATTACCGGGAATGCAGGTGGCGGTATTCATCTTTACTCTAATTGCGGTGAGCACGTTAGCTCTGATCCTACTTATGTGCCTCGTATCTTCGATGCTGAATACAATGAGCTTGATGGAAATTACGTTGTAAATAATGGGACTACAGGTGGTGCGGTAGAGATTGGTAAGCGAGTGGATTGGAATTTGGAAAGCTGGGATTGTGCAAAGCCTCTGTATCAACAGTATTTAAGCTTCAAATACTACTGGGATAACTCAGGCTTTAATACAGTGAAGAGTACCACTGGGGATGGTGAGATTTTTGTGAGGACGGATAACAATACGCTGACCAGTAATCAGCAAACCGTGACAGTGAACAGTTTGGTTAGGACGCTGGCGGGTGATCCTTTGATTGGCAATTTGGTTTCTTAGTCCTCAGTGTGTGAATTGTCGAATGCTTTTAGCAGTTTTTCAAAGTCTGCGATTTGACATCCTCCCCGCCCTAAAGGGCGAGGATTCCTCCGGCGAGACGCTCATGT
>NZ_CALFHZ010000029.1 GCF_937876535.1 uncultured Thiothrix sp. | reverse complement strand
GCTAAATCACTAGCAGCTTCTTTGGTCGCATCAACTGCGTCCGCAGCCAGGTCTTTAGCACCTTCCACAACATCGGTCGCTTTTTCTTGGGCAGCATCGGCTAGATCAGCAGCTTGGTCGCTAGCCTTATCTGCACTGTCACTCAAACTATCAAGTAAATCGGAGGCTTTATCTGCAACTGTATCATACAGTTCTTCAGCGCCTTCTTTGGCGTCCTGTAATAATTCCGCTGCTTTTTCTTTCAATTTGTCTAGCATAGTGACTCTCCTAAACGATGCCTAAGGGTGGGAACAAGCACTCCAACAAGTGCTTGTTAATGTATATAGGCTAGCCAGGAGTGATCCGCAAATCGGATTACAACGTGTAAGTTAATTAAATTCTTAGGGCTGCTACTAACGAGTTGCTAATGCTGGTTTGCATGGCTGGGTCAGTAATCATCGTTTCATCATCACGGGTGGTAATATAGAAAATATCCTCAGCTTGTTCACCTAAAGTAGTAATGCGCGCATTGTGTACCCTCACTCCAGCCTGATCGAGCGCCTCACCCACGCGTGATAGGAGACCCGGCATATCCCCTGTACTGACTTCCATGATGGTGAGTTGCTTATCAGTTTGCTGGCGGAATTGAATACGCGTGGGCACATCAAAATTACGCAAAATCCGCGGTGTCCGATGTTGGCGAGCATGAAATTGCTCACGGCGCAGATTGCGCTGTATGACTTCCACAATATGTTCTTGATCAGACAGATCATCAACGATCTTATTGTCTGGCCCTAGAATGTGCAGGGTATAGAGATCAAAGCCATTTTCTTCCATTGACACAATCCGTGCTTGGACGATATTCAGATTGAGTTGCTCTAAGGTGGATACCACCCGTGTGAACAGGTCTGGCGAATCGGTACTGTAGATAAAAATAATATTGCTACTGCCCGAAATGGTAGAGCGCATTTTTACTATTGGAAAATCTTCCGGCTTGGAAGTCAGAATATATTGAGCGTGCCAGCAAATCGATTCGACTGAATGCTGCAATAAATAATCCTCACCCAAGCTTTTCCATAAGTTAATACAGGCCTCTTCACTAAAGCCTGCTTGGCCTAAATGTTCTAAAGCAGAGTTACGTTTTTGCGCAATGATGGATGCGGATTTTTCTGAGGCAGGTAAGCGCTGGTTGAGCAGGTTGCGCGTACTTAAATACAGTTCAGTTAACAGTGAGCGCTTCCAACTGTTCCACAACTTCGGATTAGTGCCTTTAATATCAGCAATTGTCAGTAGGAATAAATAGTCTAAGCGATTCTGTGCAATGATCTGTTCAGCAAATTCTTGGACAACCGCAGGATCACTGATGTCTTTACGTTGGGCAGTGACGCTCATCAACAAATGTTTTTGGACTAGCCAACTCACTAGTGAGGCATCATGTACATTTAAGCCATGCTCACGGCAAAATTCATAAGCATCGACTGAACCTAATTCAGAGTGATCCCCACCGCGCCCTTTGGCAATATCATGAAACAATGCAGCTAGATAGAGAATTTCCGGTTTTTGCAGGCGCTTGAAAATTTCGCTACACATAGGAAATTCAGTAGCGCCTTTTTCAGTGCTATAACGACGGACATTGCTGATGACAAACAGAGTATGCTCATCGACGGTGTAGGCATGGAACAGGTCATACTGCATCCGCCCAACAATATTTGCAAAAGCGGGCAGATACACCGCTAAAATCCCATAGCGATTCATTAAGCGCAGCACAAAGGTAATCCCGCTATTTTGACGCAGAATTTGCATAAAGATTTGCCGATGCCAAATTTGTTGGCGGAAACCACTGTCAATCCGATGCAAATTACTGCGCATTAAGCGAATGGTTTCTGGAGCTAAACCAGTCACCCCTGGCGTATTCTGTAGGAATAAGAAAATTTCTAATAAAGCGGTGGGGTAGAGGGTAAAGGTGTCTGGTGAGTTGACCGCTAAGAGATTGCCACGCTTTTCATACCACTCGCCTACCATAATAGGCTGGGGCTGCTCATCGATTTCTAGCTTGACGCGCAGTACCCCCATTAGTACGTCAGTGAGACGTTCAAGCTCTGTTATGGTTTTGTAATAGCGTTGCATGAAAGCTTCGACTGCTTCATTGCGTTGTTCCGCCTCATAACCAAAAGTTTTAGCGAGGGTGTGTTGATAGTCGAAGAGTAAGCGATCTTCCTTGCGTCCAGTAATCGTATGCAGGACAAAGCGAATGCTCCAGAGGAAAGCACGTCCCTCACGCAAGCATTCATATTCACTTTGATCTAATAAACGCTGCTCATGCAATTCAGATAAAGATAATTGCCCGTACTCGCGCTCAATAATCCAACCAATCATGTGGATATCGCGTAAACCACCGGGGCCTTCTTTTAGGTTCGGTTCAACTCGATAGGCGGTGTCGCCAAAGCGCAGATAGCGGGCTTTTTGCTCATTTAATTTAGCTAAGAAAAAGCTGCGGCTATCCCACATATTTTCGGGGCTAACTCCGGCACGCATTTGGTGATAGAGATCACGGCTACCCGCTAGTAAACGTGCCTCGATCAGATTCGTAATCACGGTTAGGTCGGTGCGTGCGGTTTGCAGGCATTCGTCCAAGGTACGCACACTATGCCCAACCTCAATCCCCATATCCCATAAGAAGGTTAGAAATGCTGAGATACGTTCTTGAGCCACTAAATCCGGTGTTTGATGCAGCAGGATCAATAAGTCCACATCGGATGCAGGATGCAGCTCTTTACGCCCATAGCCTCCAACTGCAATTAAAGAGCCTTCAGACACGCTAAAGCCTGTTTGCTGCCAAATTTCTTGCAAGATCACATCCAATAAACCGGCGTGATAGTAAAGCAGGGAACGGATTGGGTATTTTTCCAAAAAATACCCGGCCAGGCGTTTCCGCGCTTCTTTTAGAAACTGCGCATAGTCACTAGGCTTTAAAGGTTGAGTCTTGCTGGTTTTAAATTCTTGGTAGTGATCCAGTAAGGGATTGAGTCGTGTATCGGTATTCATTTTAACTTGAGTTTTGCCTGCAGACGCTCATACCAACCGGCTTCTTCAGGGCGGAGGGTAAGAATTTCAAAACCTGTGTCAGTGACAAGAACGGTATGTTCCCATTGCGCTGAAAGCTTGTGGTCTTTGGTTACTGCAGTCCATTGATCCGGCAAGATTTTTAAATCAGCCTTTCCTTGGTTAATCATTGGCTCAATCGTGAAAATCATGCCTGCCTGAATAACGTCACCTTTGCCGGCTTTGCCATAATGCAGAATTTGCGGCTCTTCATGGAATTTCGCACCAATCCCATGTCCACAAAATTCACGCACAACTGAGTAGTAGTTTTTCTCTGCATGCTGCTGAATGGCTGCGCCAATATCCCCTAAAGTTGCCCCCGGCTTCACGGTTAAAATGCCTAAGTACATACATTCTTGAGTGACTTCAGCTAAACGCGCTCCGGGGATAGTTGGAGCACCAATATGGAACATTTTACTCGTATCACCGTGATAGCCATCTTTAATCACGGTAATGTCAATATTTAAGCAGTCACCTTTTTTTAAGACTTTATCACTGGGAATGCCATGACAAATCTGGTGATTAACCGAGGTGCAAATGGATTTTGGGAAAGGAGGAGTTCCATAGTTCAAAGGGGCTGGAATGGCGTTTTGTACATTGACAATATAGTCATGACAAAGATTATTTAACTCATTAGTGGTAACGCCGGGCTTTACGTGTGGCTCAATCATGGCCAGCACCTCGGCTGCTAGACGGCCTGCAATGCGCATTTTTTCAATTTCTTCTGGTGTTTTTATCGAGATAGCCATCTGTTCTGAATTCCAAAGTAGCACTTAAAAGCGAATCATGGTATAAAGCGCACGCCTTTTTGGCAAACAAGATTATTTTTTACTTGTAATTATTTTAATCCACACACGTATCGGCACAGGCTGCAAGGGTGCTTAAGTTTAGCGTAAAGCAGAAAACTTAAGTAAGCAGTTTGGGATACGTGGAGGCGTAACCCAAATCAGGAGATTTACAATGCCTAAAGTTACCATGCGTCAAATGCTGGAAGCCGGTGTCCATTTTGGTCACCAAACTCGTTACTGGAATCCAAAAATGGGCCAGTACATTTTCGGCGAACGCAATAAAATTCATATTGTTAACCTCGAACAAACCTTACCGATGTTCAATGATGCCATGAATTTCGTTGGCAAATTGGCTTCACGTGGTGGGCGGATTATGTTCGTAGGTACTAAGCGTTCTGCACGTGATGCAGTCCGTGAAGCTGCGCAATCTTGCAAAATGCCTTATGTAAACTATCGCTGGTTAGGCGGTATGTTGACTAACTTCAAAACGGTGAAACAATCGATTCGTCGTTTGAAAGAGTTAGAGAAAATGGCCGAAGACGGCAGCATTGAGCGCTTAAACAAGAAAGAAGTGCTGATGCTGAAGCGTGAGCAAGAAAAGTTAGAGCGTAGCCTCGGCGGTATTAAAGAAATGAAAGGCTTACCGGATGCGATTTTCGTCATCGACGTAGGCTATGAAAAAATTGCTATTCAAGAAGCTAAAAAACTGGGTATCCCCGTCATTGGCGTCGTGGACACTAATAACTCACTGAAAGACGTGGATTATGTGATCCCTGGTAATGATGATGCGATTCGTGCCATTCAACTATATGTATCAGCTGCTGCTGATGCAGTAAAAGAAGGCCATGCTTCTGCTGCAGTCTCTGGCGTAGATTTATCTGAGCCAGCTGAAGAAGAGGTGGAAGAAGTTGCGGTTGCTCCAGAAGCTGACGATAGTGCAGACGAAGCCTAATCCAGCTTAGCGATTGAATTGAGTTCTCGAATTTAGGAGTCTAGTAATGTCAATTACTGCGGCAATGGTAAAAGACCTGCGTGAGCGTACTGGCGCAGGCATGATGGAGTGCAAAAAAGCACTGACTGAAACCCATGGTGACATGGAAGCAGCCATCGATTTAATGCGCAAATCAGGTGCATTAAAAGCTGAAAAGAAATCAGGCCGTATCGCTGCTGAAGGCCGTGTGGTCATTAAGTTAAGTGCTGATCAAAAGCAAGCCTCTTTAGTTGAAGTCAATAGTGAAACTGACTTCGTCGCTAAAGATTCCAACTTTGTTGGTTTTGCTGAGTCAGTGGCAGAGGCTGTATTAGCGAGTGGTGTGACTGATGCAGCAGCTTTGGCTGATGTGAAATTAGCAAGTGGCCAAACTGTAGAAGAAGCGCGTGCTGCTTTAGTAGCTAAAATCGGTGAAAACATTCAAGTTCGTCGTGCGCAACTCGTTGAAGCCGGTGCTGGCAGCATTTCAACTTATTTGCACAGCAACAATAAGATTGGTGTAGCCATCGTTACCACTGGCTCAGAGGCTGAGTTAGGTAAAGATTTAGCGATGCACGTAGCGGCTAATAACCCCGCTGGCTTAGATGAGTCTAGCGTTCCAGCTGAGCGTGTGGCGCGTGAGCGCGATATTCAATTGGATATCGTGATGCAAACTGGCAAGCCACGCGAAATCGCTGAGAAAATGTTAGAAGGCAAAATGCGTAAGTTCTTAGCAGAGCTGACCTTATTAGGCCAAGCTTTCGTGAAAGATCCTTCTGTAACCGTTGCGCAATTGTTGAAAAACAAAGGTGCTGCGGTCACTAGCTTTGTCCGCTTTGAAGCGGGTGAAGGTATCGAGAAGAAGCAAGAGAACTTTGCAGAAGAAGTTGCGGCCCAAGCTCGACAAGCAGGCTAAAACGCGCTTTAAGTGTGCAAGAGAAGGGGCAACATGGTTGCCCCTTTTTCTTTTCATCTGTATAAAGTACGCCATCTTGAGTTCTGGAAAGTTTCAGCATGAACACAACACCACGCCGTATCCTCCTTAAGCTTAGCGGCGAAGCTTTAATGGGTGATCTCGACTCAGGGATCGATCCCGCTATTTTAAAACGAGTGGCTACAGAAGTTTTAGAGGTACGCGCACTGGGTGTACAAGTTGCCTTAGTGATTGGCGGTGGCAATCTATTTCGCGGTGCTACTCTAGCCGCTGCGGGGATGGATCGGGTGCGTGGCGATCAAATGGGTATGCTTGCGACTGTGATGAATGCCTTGGCTATGCAAGATCAAATCGAGCAGCTCGGTGGAGCTTGTCGAGTCATGCCGGCTTTAGCGATTGCCCAAGTTGGTGAAGCTTATTCAGCCCATCAAGCTCGTCGTTATTTAGAGCAAGATGAGGTAGTGATTTGTGCAGCTGGTACAGGTAATCCTTTCTTTACCACGGATACCGCTGCGAGTTTGCGCGCAGTAGAATTAGAGGCGGATTTATTACTGAAAGCCACTAAAGTCGATGGTATTTATACTGCTGACCCGAAAAAGAATCCGAACGCAACGCGTTATGAACGTTTAAGTTTCAACCAGGCGATTACCCAGCAACTGGGCGTGATGGATTTAACCGCAATGGTCATGTGCCGTGATAATCGCTTACCATTGCGAGTCTTTGATATGTTTGCTGCAGGTGCTTTACATGCGATTGTGCGTGGTGAGCCTGTGGGTACCTTAGTAGAGGTTTAAAGAATGATTAGCGATATTATGAAAAGTGCGGAAACCCGCATGCAAAAAAGTATTGAAGCTCTGAAAAACGAATTAACTAAAATCCGAACTGGTCGTGCTCATCCTAGCTTGTTGGATCATGTTTCAGTGGATTATTACGGCACACCCACTGCTTTAAGCCAAGTTGCAAATATTGCCATCGAAGATGCGCGCACTTTAAGCATTACCCCTTGGGAGAAACCCATGGTAGCAGTGATTGAAAAGGCGATTCTTAAGTCTGATTTGGGTTTAAATCCAGCGGTTGCTGGTACGGTGATTCGTGTACCAGTGCCTGCTTTAACTGAAGAGCGGCGGCGCGACTTGGTGAAGATTGTTAAAAATGAAGCGGAAGGTGCGCGGGTAGCTATTCGGAATATTCGGCGTGATGCCAATGGCGAATTAAAGGCTTTAGAAAAAGATAAAACGATTTCTGAGGATGAAGAACGCCGCGCTGAAGACAGTGTGCAAAAGCTCACTGACAAATATATCAAAGAAGTAGAAGCGGTTTTCGAAAAGAAAGAAAAGGATCTGATGGCTATTTAATGGCCTTGGAGTGGGCACATGCAAGCTGAAAACAAAGCCGTTCCGCGGCATGTCGCCATCGTCATGGACGGCAATGGGCGTTGGGCAAAAGCACGCTTTATGCCTCGCCTCATTGGACATCAACGAGGTGTTGAATCAGTCCGTAAAGTCATTCGTGCTTGTAATGTAGCAGGGGTTGAGTGCCTGACCTTATTTGCTTTCAGCAGTGAAAATTGGAAGCGCCCTCTAGAAGAGGTAAGTGGCTTAATGTCGCTCTTTATGTTGGTTCTAGAGCGTGAGACGGCAGGTTTAATTCGACATAATGTGAGCATGCGCTTTATTGGTGATCGCTCCGCTTTTTCCGCCTCTCTACAAGAAAAAATTGCAGCTGTTGAGCAGCAAACCGGTCATTGTACAGGGATGGTGTTATTAATTGCTGCTAATTACGGTGGGCGTTGGGATATTCTCCAAGCCACCCAGAAGCTTGCAGCAAAGCTGGCAAGTGGCGAGTTAAGTGCCCAAGAACTCACTGAGCAAGCTTTAAATCAAGAGATCGCTACCTTTGGTTTGCCTGAGCCAGATTTATTTATCCGCACCGGTGGGGAACAGCGGATTAGTAATTTTCTCCTGTGGCAACTGGCTTATACTGAGCTGTATTTCACGGATAAATTATGGCCAGAATTTGATGAGCAAGCTTTGCAAGAAGCCTTTAATGCTTATGCGAGTCGGCAGCGCCGTTTCGGTATGACCAGCGAGCAAATCCAAAATCAGCAAGGGGATGTTCATGCTTAAACAGCGTATTATTACAGGCATCATTCTTGCTGTTTTTGTCTCCCTCGCCATTTTCCTGCTTCCCAATCCTGTTTTTGATCAACTTGCCCTCATATTGATGGTTGGTATTGGTACTTGGGAGTGGGCGAATCTAACGGGTTTTGCAGATAAACAGCGGCGCATGGTTGCGGTACTGGGCAGTGTGGTGCTTGCTGAGCTAATCTACTTTATTGCTCCACCTTTATTGCCAATTTTATTACTGAGCTTAGTCACTTGGGGCTTTATCTTATATCTGTTACGCCGTTATCAACCCGATACAACTTATTACAAAAGCAAGCCTTGGTTATTACGATTACTTTGCGCTCTAGTATTGCTTCCGGCTTGGTACACCTTAGTTTACTTGCATGATTTGCATTACGGCTATGTATTTTATGTGATTAGCCTAGTGGCTTTTGCGGATATTGCCGCTTATTTTTCTGGAAAGCGCTTTGGCAAAGTTAAGCTAGCTCCCAGCTTAAGTCCAGGAAAAACCCGTGAGGGCGCTTGGGGAGCTTTAGTGGTGACTTTTGTTTGGGCTTGCATTTGCGCGATTTATACTGATTTACGTTTTGGCAGTGGCTTGGTCTTTGTATTGTTTTCCATGTTAGCCGTTGTGATGTCGATTGCAGGCGATCTGTTTGAAAGTTTAATTAAGCGTCAGGCGGGTGCTAAAGATAGTGGCAGTTTGTTACCTGGGCATGGTGGTATTTTAGATCGAATTGATAGCTTGGTAGCAGCTATTCCGATTTTGGCACTTGGGCTTTTTGTTATAGGCAAACTGTAAACGATGAGTTTAAAAGCACTAACGATTTTAGGTTCTACAGGCAGCATTGGGGTGAGTACCCTAGATGTAGTCCAACGTCACCCTGAACGCTTTAAAGTGTTTGCCCTAACTGCGAACCACAATGTTGAGAGCCTGTTTGAGCAGTGTCTAGCTTGCCAACCGCGCTATGCAGTAATGCTCAATGAACAAGCGGCAGAACTGCTAGCTAGGCGTTTAAAAACAGTTGATTGTGTAACTGAAGTTTTAGCTGGTAAAGCTGCTTTAGAGCAAGTAGCTGCTGCGCCTGAGACGGATTATGTAATGGCTGCGATTGTTGGCGCAGCAGGCTTATTGCCAGCTTTAGCTGCGGCACGGGCAGGTAAGCGTGTGTTACTGGCAAATAAAGAAGCCTTAGTGATGTCCGGCCAGCTATTCATGGATGCAGTGCGTGAACATCAAGCTGAGCTTTTGCCGATTGATAGCGAGCATAATGCGATTTTTCAATGCTTACCTGCACAAGGTCAACAAGGCGTTGAGCGGATTCTTTTAACTGCTTCGGGTGGCCCATTTCGCCAGCGTGCCTTAGCCGACTTATCTACAGTTACACCTGAACAAGCGGTCGCGCATCCTAATTGGTCAATGGGGCAGAAAATTTCGGTCGATTCAGCCACCCTGATGAATAAAGGTCTAGAAGTCATTGAAGCCAGCTGGTTATTCGCTACCCCTTTAGAACGGATTGAAGTGGTGGTGCATCCGCAAAGTACGATTCATTCGATGGTGGCTTATACTGACGGCTCAGTACTAGCGCAATTAGGTAATCCTGATATGCGCACCCCGATTGCTTATGCTTTGGGCTGGCCTGAGCGTTTAGAGTCGGGTGTTGCTGCTTTAGATTTATTTAAAGTTGCCCGTTTGGACTTTGAGCAACCTGATTTGCAACGTTTTCCTTGTTTGCCCTTGGCTTATGAAGCACATGCACGCGGAGGTTTTGCGACTATTGCTTTAAATGCCGCGAATGAAATAGCTGTACAGGCTTTCCTAGAACGACGTATGGGTTTCATGGATATTCCACGTTTGATCAGCGATGTGATGAAATTAGCAGATACAGGTACTCCTGTGCACTTAGAGGATATAATTATTCAGGATGAGGTAAGCCGCAGCGCTTCATCATCCTGGATAAAAAATAATAGAAAATTATGAACCTACAAAATTTGCTAATCATTCTTCCGGCCTTTCTACTCACTATCGGCATTCTAGTGACCGTACATGAATTTGGTCATTTCTGGGTAGCGCGTCGCTTAGGTGTTAAAGTTTTACGTTTCTCTGTAGGCTTTGGTAAGCCTTTATGGACTTATGTTTCGCCTAAAGATAAAACCGAATATGTACTGTCTGCTTTGCCTCTAGGGGGCTATGTGAAAATGCTGGACGAGCGTGAAGGCGAAGTTCCTGCTGAAGAGCTACATCGTGCCTTTAACCGTCAAAGTGTCTGGACACGCATGGCGGTGGTCGTTGCAGGACCCCTTGCGAATTTCATTTTAGCAGTGCTTATTTATTTCTTTGTATTTGGTGTGACGGGTAATCCAGCTATGCATCCGCTGGTTAAACCCATTAAGAATACTCCTGCAGCTTTAGCAGGTTTCCAGCCTGGCGATAAAATTACTCAAGTTAATGAGCAGCCCGTTGCTACCTTTGAAGAAACGGCAATGACAATCGTTGAAGAGTTTTTAGTCACTAAATCGATAAAGATTCAAGTCGAAACCAAAGAAGGGAATTTAGCAGAACGCAGTTTAGATTTAAGCAATACGCCATTGTTTAAAGAAGAAAATGATGTGCTCTCAAAAATCGGTTTGGAGCCTTGGGCGCCTCGGCTCGATTTGATGCTTGGGCAAATTATACCTGGCTCTGCAGCAGACAAAGCAGGTTTGCAAACTAAAGACAAAGTTTTAAAGGTAGATGGCAGTAAGCCAGAGAATGCTGAGTCTTTTGTAAAATATATTCAGCAGCATCCGAATCAAGCTATCGTTTTGCAGGTGGAGCGTGCTACCGGTGTGAGTGATATTACGGTCACGCCCGCCTTAAAAGAGAAAGACGGTAAGCAAGTTGGACAGATCGGTGCAGGTATTGGTGAGGTTGTACCGGTTGAACTCTTACCGACTTTACAGTTCAAACAGCGCTTAGGCTTAGTGGATTCCGTCACGAAGAGCTTTGAGAAAACTTGGCAGATGTCGATTGTTACCCTCAAATTAATGGGGCGGATGCTGACTGGCGAGGTTTCTCTAAAAAATATTAGTGGCCCAGTGACCATCGCTAAATATTCAGGTGAAACCGCTTCTGCAGGTTTACCTTATTATTTAGGGTTTCTGGCAGTAGTCAGTATTAGTCTAGGTGTATTGAATTTATTGCCCGTTCCAATGTTGGATGGTGGGCATCTGCTGTATTATGTGATCGAAATTGTTAAGGGCAGCCCGGTGTCCCCTCGCGTTGAGGAATACGGACTTCGGTTTGGCATGGCTGTGGTGGGATGCATCATGGTGCTTGCGGTGTATAACGACATTATGCGGTTAATCAACTAATGAAAAAACAGACACTTTCTTGGGCCATTGTAAGCGGCTTGTTAGTAGCATCGCAGGTAGCGTGGGCTGCCAGTTTTGTGGTGCAAGATATTCAAGTGAGTGGCCTAGATCGTGTGGCTCAGGCAACCGTGCTCAATTATTTACCTGCACGCGTTGGGCAAGCTTTTGATGATAATCGCTCTGCTGAAGCGATTCGTGCTTTATATGAAACTGGCTTGTTTGATGATGTACAACTAGCACGCCAAGGTGATGTATTAGTTGTTAAAGTCGTTGAGCGTCCTGCGATAGGCGAAATCAACGTTACTGGTAATTCTAAAGTTTCCACTGAGCAATTATTACAAGCTTTAAAGACGGCAAATGTTGGCAAGGGCGATATGCTAGATAAAGCCGCTTTGCTAAAAATGCAGCGTGAATTAGAAGCTCAATATCTGAATATGGGACACTATGGTGTCAAAATTGACACCACTATTGAGCCGTTGGCGAATAATCGCGTGAAGGTCAATATCGCGGTTAAAGAAGGCGGTATTGCTCGCATTAAACAAGTAAAAATCATTGGCAATAAAGCGTTTACTGAACAAGAGCTGCTCTCGCAATTAGAGTCTGGAACAGCGCGCACTCTCTCCATTCCCGCTTTCAGTAGTCGGGATAAGTTTGCTAAAGAAAAGTTAGTCGGCGATCTTGAAGCCTTGAATTCTTTCTATCGTGATCGTGGCTATCTGAACTTTGAGATCGTTTCTACCCAAGTCTCGCTGACGCCGGATAAACAAGGCGTTTTCATTACCATCAGTGTGAATGAAGGCGATCAATACAAAATTGGTACGGTGGATGTATCTGGCGTTGAGCGTTTAACTAAGCAGCAAGTGCAAGATTCGATGAAATTGCGTCAAGGCGATATTTTCTCGCAAAAAGCCTTGGAAGAAAGCCGCAAAAACTTATCTACTTATTTAGGCGAGCAAGGTTATGCCTTCTCTAAAATTGGTGCTAAGCCCGATATTGATGAAGCACGGAAGATTGTTAATATCACCCTGAATGTAGATAGTGGTAAGCGGACTTATGTGCGCAGGATTAATATTCGTGGGAACAATCGGACTAAAGATGAGGTCTATCGCCGCGAATTACGTCAATTAGAAAGTTCTTGGTTTGCCGCTGAGCAAGTCGAACGTTCTAAGGTACGTTTACAACGCCTACCTTATGTTGAAGATGTACGGATTACCACAGAGCCGGTTGCAGGCACACCCGATCAAGTTGACCTGAATGTGATTGTGAGCGAGCGTTCTTCAAATCAATTCCGCATTGGCGCTGGTTATTCACAATCTCAAGGTTTGTTAGTCAATTTAGCAGTCACCCAAGATAATTTTATGGGGACTGGTAAACAACTAGAAGTGAATATCGATAATAGTGAGTCGAATCGTAACTTCCTGATTTCTTACGATAATCCTTATTATACACCTGAAGGCTTAAGTCGTGGTTTCAGTATTTACTACAATGAATACGATGCAGCCGCTGAAGATATTTCAGCTTATGCCTCGGATAAGCTTGGTGCAAATGTCAAGTTTGCTTTCCCGATCAGTGAAAATGATTCGGTAAGTTTTACTGCTGGAGCTGAACAGCGCAAAATTATTCTAGGTAAGGATCCTGCTGATCACATCAAAGAATTTACTGATAAACACGGCCTAGAATATAAGCAATTACCGCTAACGCTTAGCTATGTACATGATACACGTAACCGCAGTGTGTTCCCAAATGAAGGTCAACGCCATCGGCTATCAGTACAAGGTGCTTTACCAGGTAGTGATTTGCAATACACTAAATTCTCTTACGATGGCGCAATATACAAAGCGATTAATGATGATTACACCTTCTCTTTAAAGGCTAAATTAGCAGTCGGTAAAGGACAAGGGGGCTTAGATGGTTTACCTTTCTTTGAAAAATATACCGCCGGTGGGATTCGCTCAGTACGCGGTTATGAGCAGAACAGCTTAGGGCCTATCGATTCTAATGGAGATGCTAAAGGTGGGGATGCTTTATTGACGACTACTGCTGAAGTTTTATTCCCCATGCCGTTTGCTGCCGATGTGAAAACAGTAAAGATGAGCGCGTTCGTCGACGGTGGCAATGTATTTGATACTACCGATAGTTTTAAATCTTCAGAATTGCGCTATTCCGCAGGCTTGGGGGTGGTTTGGTTATCGCCTATTGGTCCCTTTGAAGTGAGCTATGCGAAGCCATTGAATGCAAAAAATGGTGATAAAGAGCAAAGCCTACAATTTAGTATCGGCGCCTCCTTCTAGGAGGTTCTGCTCCAAGGATAGGGCATTTACTGTGCTGCGTTTAACGCTGATTGGCTTACTATTAACTCTAAGTATGTGTTCTGTTCGGGCGGAAGATCCAAGCCCGCCTTATCGCATTGCAGTCGTCAATGTCGTGAAAGTGCTAGAGCAAGCTCCGCAAGCGGCCGCAGAAGGCAAGCGTTTAGAGGCCTTATTTGCTACGCGTGAGGCTGCTTTAGCGCAAGAGCAATTGGAGTTACAACGAGCACGAGAGGCATTACAAGCGACTAGTGAGGCCTTACCTGAGGCCGAACGTATTCAACGTGAGCGTGAATTGCGCACTTTAGAACGTGATTACAGTCGTAAACAAGAAGATTTGCGTGAGGAAATTCGCTTTGCCAAAGATGCTGCTTTAGAGAAAGTTCAAGAGCAAGTTGAGCAAGCGGTTGAAGCGGTGCGCGCAGAAGGGCAGATTGATATTGTCTTCCGTGAGAGTAATTACATCGTTGCGAGTGCACGGGTGAATCTCACCGATAAGGTTTTAGCTTATCTACAACAACAATTTAATAATCAAACAAACCCACCGGCGGAATCTATTAATCCTAAATCGGTAGAGCCTGCTAGCGGAGAATAGTCATGTCTAAAACTTGGACGCTCGCTGAGCTTGCCGATGCTACGCAAACGACCGTACAAGGCAATGCAGACAAACTTATTCAAGCTGTTGCTTCCATCGAACAGGCGCAAGCCCATGAACTCAGTTACATTCGTGATCGCAAGTATTTCAATTTGCTCAATACTTCTAAAGCAGGCGCTTTAATTCTCACTGCCGATTTAGCAGCACAGTATCAAGGCGATGCCCTGATTAGCAGAAATCCTTATCTTACCTATGCGCGGGTAGTCACTCTTTTCAATCCGCTGCATCGCCCTGCGGCTGGGATTCATCCTAGTGCAGTGATTGCTGACGATGTGAGTTTAGGAGCGGATATTCATATTGGCGCTAATGCGGTGTTAGAGTCAGGCGTCAAAGTGGGTGCAGGAACAGTTATTAGTGCAGGTTGCTATTTAGGGCGTAATGTTCACTTAGGTGCTGATTCTTTTCTCTATCCCAAAGTGATTTTGTATAGCGATACTGAAGTCGGTGAAAGGGCGATTATTCACTCAGGTGCAGTGATTGGTGCGGATGGTTTCGGGTTTGTGCCAGAGTCGACAGGGTGGTATAAAATACCGCAAATCGGTAATGTGATCTTGGGTGATGATGTTGAGATTGGTGCTAATACTTGTCTTGACCGGGCAGCAATGGGTAGTACTCGCTTAGGGCATGGGGTGAAATTAGATAACCTTATCCATATCGCACACAATGTACAAATCGGTGATCATACCGTGATTGCGGCCTGTACTGGGATTGCCGGTAGTGCCAAGATCGGTAGTCATTGCCAAATTTCAGGGATGTGTTCAATCGCAGGGCATCTAGTGATTGCTGATCGTGTCACGATCACGGGCACTAGCTTTGTAATCAATTCAATTACCGAACCGGGCGTGTATTCTTCAGGGGTCACGGTTGAAGAGCATGGATTATGGCGTAAAAATGCAGTGCGCTTCCGGCAGTTAGATCAAATGGCGAGGCGCTTAGCTAGTCTTGAAAAGCAATTAGCTGAGCTACAAAACAATAAGGATTAAGGCTCTATGTCTGGCATGAATGTCAATGAAATTAAAAATTTCCTTCCTCACCGCTACCCATTTTTGTTGGTAGATCGGGTTCTAGAATTGGAAGAAGGTCGCTATATCAAAGCTATAAAAAATGTAACAGCGAATGAGCCTTTCTTTAACGGACATTTTCCTGATAAACCGATTATGCCCGGTGTATTGATTATTGAAGCGATGGCGCAGTCTACCGGTTTACTTGGGTTTCG
Organism: uncultured Thiothrix sp.; assembly: GCF_937876535.1. Classification (GTDB taxonomy): domain Bacteria; phylum Pseudomonadota; class Gammaproteobacteria; order Thiotrichales; family Thiotrichaceae; genus Thiolinea. The sequence continues at coordinate 3,457 of NZ_CALFHZ010000029.1, read as the reverse complement.
TACCATGAGTGCTGAGCCACAACCGAATACCTTGTATATGTTAGTGGCGGTGGATAAAGCGCGTTTCAAGCGCCAAGTGGAACCAGGTGATCAGCTACTATTAGAAGCCGAAATTGTTAAGAAAAAAGGCATTATGTGGGTGTTCAATACCAAAGCAACGGTTGATGGTGAGTTGGTTGCTTCGGCTGAATTAATGTGTGCTGCTAAAGAAGGTGCAATTTGATTCACCCCAGCGCCATTATTCACCCAAGTGCGCAGCTAGCAGCCGATGTAGAAGTTGGGGCTTATAGCATTATTGGTGAGCAGGTGAGTATTGGGCGCGGTTCACGCATTGCTTCCCATGTCGTGATCGATGGGCCAACGTGGATTGGTGAAGACAATCATATTTTCCAATTTGCCTCAGTAGGTGCAATTCCTCAGGATAAAAAATACAAAGGTGAGCCGACTGAGCTGATCATTGGTGATCGGAATGTCATTCGTGAAGGTTGTACCTTGAATCGTGGCACTGCCCAAGATAAGGGCAAAACCGTGATTGGTAATGACAACTGGATTATGGCTTATGTGCATATCGCGCATGATTGCATTGTGGGTAATCATACTGTTTTTGCGAATAGCGCCACTTTAGCGGGACATGTGGAGATTCGTGATTATGCGATTTTGGGCGGTTTCACTTTAGTTCATCAGTTTTGTACCGTCGGTGAATACGCTTTCACTGGGATGGGGAGTGCGATTGGCAAAGATGTGCCTCCCTACACGATGGCGAATGGTGCACCCGCCATTCCTCGTGGCATCAATGCAGAAGGCTTAAAGCGCAATGGTTTTTCAACTGAAGCGATTCAACGCATTAAAGACAGCTATCGTTTACTTTATCGTCAACAAATCACTGTTAAAGAAGCGCTTGTACAGTTAGAGGCTGATTATGGTGAGTTCGCGGATATTCAACGCTTGATTCAGTTTGTGCAAGCTAGCCAACGTGGGTTAGTTCGCTAAGATGCAACGGATTGCAATTATTGCCGGAGAAGTTTCAGGCGATTTGCTGGCGGCACGTTTAATCTTAGCCCTCAAAGCTTTAAAGCCAGATTTGATCTTTGAAGGTATTGCAGGCTCAGAAATGCAAGCGGCTGGTTGTACCAGCTTGTTTCCGATGGAAAAGCTTTCAGTGATGGGCTTAGTGGAGGTCTTAAAAGACTTACCAGCCTTGTTGTCGATACGGAAACAACTCAAAGCGCGTTGGCTTGCAACCCCACCTGATTTATTTATTGGTGTGGATGCCCCTGACTTCAATTTGCCTTTAGCAGCGCAATTGCAAGCTGAGGGTATTCCAACGGTACATTATGTCAGTCCATCTATTTGGGCTTGGCGTGAAAAGCGGGTGAAAAAGATTCAAGGTAAGATTGATCTCATGCTTACCTTATTTCCCTTTGAGGTTGATTTTTATAAAAAGCATCAGGTTGCCGCGCAATTTGTGGGGCATCCTTTAGCTGATGAGGTGCAGTTTAACGCGAGTGCTCAAGAAGCGCGCCAACAGCTTGGTTTAGATTTAGCTAAACCGGTGCTTGGTTTATTACCAGGCAGTCGTACTAAAGAAGTACAGGCTTTAGGGGCGGTTTTTTTACAAACTGCACAAGCCTTAAAGTCTAAGTATCCTGATTTACAAATTGTTATTCCAACCGTGCGTACTGATTTAAAGGCACAGCTACAAGCCATCCAGCAAACGGTTGTAGCTGAGTTACCGGTCACTTATTTAGATGGTCAGTCACGTTTATTGATGCAAGCTGCCGATTATTTGCTAATGGCTTCAGGCACAGCCGTGCTAGAAGGGATGTTAGCAGGACGTTTAATGGTGGCTGCTTATAAAGTCTCACCGCTCACTTGGTGGCTAGTACAAACCTTTAAGCTTGCCAAAGTTAAACATGTCACTCTACCTAATAATCTAGCGGGCGAAGAGTTAGTGCCTGAACTGCTACAAGATCGAGCGAATGTCACCGAACTAGTCGCTGCTATTGAGAGTCTCATGCAGCTACCTGTTGAGCGCCGTAACTATATCTTCAAGCGCTTTCAAGCATTGCATACTCAACTGCACTGTGACGCGAGTGCTAATGCGGCACAAGCCATTATGGAACGTTTTACATGAGTCAATTTCGGCTAGTGGCTGGAGTTGATGAAGTCGGGCGTGGCCCACTAGCAGGGGCAGTCGTAGCCGCAGCGGTGATACTAGATCCTACTCAACCCATTATAGGTTTAGCTGATTCTAAAAAACTCTCTGCTAAAAAACGTGAAGCTTTAGATCTTGAAATCCGCAGTAAAGCCTTAGCTTGGAGCTTAGGCCGAGCTGAGGTCGAAGAAATTGATCAGTTAAATATCCTGCAAGCTACTTTTCTAGCCATGCAACGTGCGCTAGCAGGTTTAACAATACAACCTGAACATGTGCTAATTGATGGTAATCGTTGCCCTAAACTTGCGTATTCAATGGAAGCAATAGTCGGTGGCGACGCACTCATACCCGCGATCAGTGCGGCTTCAATTTTAGCTAAGGTCAGCCGTGATGCTGAATTAGTTCTCTTAGATCAACTGTATCCCACTTATGGCTTTGCCCAACACAAGGGCTATCCCACTCCTTCCCATTTAAATGCCATTCGTCAGTATGGGGTTTTACCTATTCATCGACGCTCGTTTAAGCCCATTAAAACGCTGTTTCCTCACTGATTCTAGTTGTCAACCATTCGTTTTTGATTCTTCCCCGCTTGTCCTTTTAGCTTTGGATGTTTGTACCGGTGTCCGTTACAAATGCTTCTGACAGCGATCGACAAGATTAAACAAGGAAGATGTGCTCGGTTAAATGCTTCAAATGGATTGCTGCATGCGTGACTAGATCAAAAAATGCAAAGCTAACTAGATAGTCTAAAAAAGCTTTGCCAATGTTAAATGAGTGTTTAGGAGAATCTAATAATGACACTTTCTGTAAATAATAATACAGGTAGCACTGGTAATATTCAGGGTTCAACTAGTTCTACTGCAACCACCAACTATGGTGGTTCTTCAAGTATTGATTTTGCTTCTTTATTGTGTGGCGGCGGTTCTTCTCAGTTCCAAATGCTTTCCTTAATGATCTCCTTGATTATGCAGTTGATGCAAGGTATTCAAGGTGGTGGTTCAAATAATGGCTGCAATACTGGTTGTGGTGACCATCATTCAGGTGCCCAGGGTGCTCAAGGCGCTCAAGGTTCTACTGGCCAAACTGGTTCGCAAGGCTCTACTGGCGCAACAGGTGCCACTGGTGCTCAAGGTTCTACTGGTGCAACAGGCGCAACCGGTGCTCAAGGTTCTACTGGTGCAACAGGTGCAACCGGTGCCCAAGGTTCTACAGGCGCAACTGGTGCTCAAGGCGCGAAAGGTGATACTGGTGCCACTGGTGCTCAAGGTTCTACTGGTGCAACAGGCGCAACCGGTGCTCAAG
>NZ_CALFHZ010000028.1 GCF_937876535.1 uncultured Thiothrix sp. | reverse complement strand
GGGGTGTACGGATTCACTTTCTGGGGCGCTATTGTTTAGAGGGGGTGTATATTTTATATTGTGTACACCTAACTTTTGTTGTATATTAAAAAGCGTCAATTTTATTTATCTGTACTTTTGACTTTTTAGACTGACTCTTTAAGAGTGGAAACTATAGGCCTTTTTGTCGCTATAGACTTGATTAATAATCAATCTGCAATTTTATTGCTACTTGAATCTGCTAAATGAGAAGCGAAAAGCCATAAACTGGCCTTTTTAGGGGTGTACGATGATGACCTACAAACTAGACAAGGAAGCGATAAAAAACCAAGCGCGGGGGCGATGGCTGGCTATACTTCCAGCCTTAGATAGTAGGCTTTCGGAGGCTTGCGAGCGTGTGGGGGTGCATGTCCCCTGCCCTATGGGGACGGGTTCACGAGACGGTTTTAGGCTGGAATCTAGTTCAGTCTTAGACGGTCATGCCTTCCATAATCAAGTTGATAACAAAATTCTATCCGATGGCTTCGGGGTACTGGCATGGCTCAATAATTGGAGTTTTTACGAGTCGCTGAAAGCGGTTCACCATTACTTAAATGATGGTTGCAAACCTGAGTTGGAAAATAGAACAATCCCACATAATGAAGCGGATAGATTACAGGCAAGAAAAGAAACTGTAAAAAAGATTCTTTCCTACGCAAAAGCTACGCCTAACCAAGCTACAGAACTCTATCTTCACAACAGGGGTTTAGATGCTGCAATAAACATTAATTCCCCTTCACTACTACACCATGCGGGGGTATCTATTCAGTACCAAGGAAAAGCGGTCAAGGATGCTTCGGGGGCATGGGTTACAGTACCTGCATTGATTGGCAGATTATCCAGCTCTAGAGGCTGGCTTGGCGTATCACTGATAAGGGTCACTAAGGATGGTTACAAGGCTGATGAATACATTCAGCAGGTTATTACTAAATATTTAGGCGAAAAAACCAAATACATTGCGAGCAAACAACTGTTAAAAACGACTGACAGCATGAGCGGGGGCGCGATTCGCTTAGGGAAAGCGGGTTCTGTTTTATGCGTCGGCGAGGGGTTGGAGACCATGCTAGCAGTAGCTACTAGGCTCGATACGCTAAGCGTAGCAGCTTGCTGCACTGCACAGCTTTTAGAAGCGTTTGAAGTGCCCCCACAAGTTAAGCGCTTGCTGATTTTTGCTGATAAAGATAGGCAAGGCAGAGGTGAAGAAGCTGCGCACCGGCTAAGTAAAAGATTAATAGGGAAAATAAGAGTAGAAATACTCCTGCCACCCTCACCAATTGCAGAAGGTTCTAAGGGTGTTGATTGGCTAGATGATCAAGCTGAATTAGCTGCACTGCAACATATAGTTGGTGCTCAATAAAGGCAGGTTCTGTTATGACCTTCTGAAAAAGATGGGTTATTATAGGCAATGATTTTAGCGTCTAATGAGCTAAAGAGCATAAAACGAAAAAAGCCACTCTGGGGAGAGTGGCTTCTTCGGGAAGTCGGTGAAAACTTCCTTTGTTCCTTAGGTCTTGGGGGCGCGGATCCCAAGCGGGTCGGATGCTTGCAAGCGGGGGTGTGTAACTGCCCTTAAGCACTTCGATCTAGTCATTTACATTCCCCTGCACAGGTGAATTTATGAACAATATAAAAGCGCCGAAAGGTGTATTACGCCCTAGCATTATCACTAAGGGTGTACCTTTTGGCAATACAAGCAAAGGTTGTACGTCGGGTAAAGCTGCAAGTTTTACTGGTAACAAGCAAGATAATCACAGTGCTGATTATATACCAAATAATGTTCCACGCAATTGTTCCACGGGAAAAATAGCAGCAATCAGGCAGCTAGTAAGCACTGTTAGAAACGTAGAGCACATAAGCCCTAGCGACCTAATCGACGGTAAATATTTACCCGCGCCCCTCCTTCAAAGTTTGATGACTAAGCACCAAAAGAAAGCCGTTCTTTTAAGGGGAGGTCTTGGCATTGGAAAAAGTACCGCGCTAGCGGCTCTAATGACTGAATACTACAGTGGAAAGGGTGTGGCTATCTGCCACAGGATCGGTTTAACCCGTCAACTGTGCAAAACCTTTGATGCTGATTACTACCAAACGATGAAGCGTGAAGGCGGGTTAATGTCTGACCGCGTAGGCACGACGATTCATAGCCTGCATGACATGCTCAGAATTGAACGGGCTTCCAATGCTTTCGCGGATGGCTTATTGGTTATTGATGAATCTAATAGCGTAGCGGCTGAAATTATTACCGATGTGGTAAAAAATGAAGCGCTAACCATCCAATCAATTGGGAAGGCAGTTAAACAAGCAAGGGCTACTGTATGCGCTGATGCTCACCTTGACCTATCCACGGTTAAGCTACTGCAAGCGGCTGGAATTGATACAGATGACATGCTGCTTATCATTGTTGATAAGCCAGAACTGGACGGCTACACCGTCAAAATCTGGGAAGATGAAAAAGACAATAGGGGCAAGTCGCTAACTAAGCCTGCTTTCATCAATCAAATACTAGCCGATTTACTCAAAGGGTTAAAAGTGATCGTCACTAGTTTGTCGGCTTCGTTCTTGGAAGAACTAGACCGCGAAGCTAGCAAGAAAGGCATCCAAAAGCGTGTACTGATTACCAGTAAAAGCCCTCAGTCAGTACGCGAACAGATGACCGCTGAATCATATCAGGACTATGATCTTGTGATGTTGTCGCCTGCCATGTCGACAGGGATTAGCTTTGATCGGACTATCACCCTAGAGTCGGGGGCAGTTATCCCCTGCCCTCATTATCGCCATGCAGACCGCTGCTATGTCATTTTAAGTAATGCCCAAGACACGGGAACACATCAAGACGGGTTGCAGGCCATGCTTAGAGAACGCGCGGTAAAAGACAAAACCATTCGGTGCTTTTACCAAGAAGCGCCAAGCCCTTTACCTAAAACCTCTCAAATTGCTAAAGGCTTTGAACACCAGATTAAAGCCATGCGTGAATCTATCCTTGCCATTGGTGGCGAAGAATTACTTACCCAAGTGATGACTAGAACGCGCCCAAACCAAGACAAAGCCGAAAGATTTCTAATGGCGCAAGCGGTTAAATTCGCAGCGGATAAGCAGAACTTCTTAGCACTTTTCACAGATGAATGCACATCAAAGGGCGCGATTGTCAAACCATGCAAAGCTAAAGAGCTAGCGGCGGGTGATGTAACCTATGAAAGTTTATTGGAAGAGCGCCAGCGTATTCGGGCTGAATGGGTTGAATCGAGGGTAACGGCTATCAAGCTTAATGAAAATGAAGAGATAGACCCACATGATGAACTACTAAAACCCTCTTTAGATCGACGGTACATCGAACAAAAAGCCTGTATTGATTTTGAACAGTTAGAACCGGCTGAACGGGCTGAATGGGTTGGTTTAATCTTGCCCGACCAAGGCAAGAAAAGCCTACTGACTACAGTACGCGAATGGGAGCGTGCTTACGCTGACAAATCGCAACTGTTGGAAGTAATTAAAGCTGCTTTAGTTGGGGTATCCGCTAGTGATGATGATCGTGTTAGCTTTCTTGAGAAAACCACTACTTCAAAAGCGCATTGGTTAAACCTAGCCAAATATACGCGCTTGGCATTGCAAGCGGCGGGTGTAGTCGAGGTGAACGGGGAATTATTGGTAGGTAAAGTAGGTAAGTTTGAAGAAAAGCTAATTAAGCAAAAAAATCATAGTGCTTATGGCCTGTTTTTTTCATTGATACAGAACCCAGAACCAGCGATTACTTGCGGTTTGCTAAGCACTGACACCGATGTTCAAAAAGTGAAGGCTAGCCCCCTGCTCTATATAGTCGATATGTTGGAGCGAATCGGGGTTAAGTTACGCAAGCTAAGAGGGAAAGAGGAATACACGGTTTGCCCTGAAAGTCTTGAGCTTGCCCTTGCTATGATGAACCGGAGGAGGTTAGCCGGTATCAATGAGCTAAAAGAGCGTATTGATCAATTCAGCGAATACTTAGCGAAATATCAGGCAAGAAAACACATTGAAAGCGAACGCGACCTAGGAAACCGTAAAAACGCACCCTCTAACGTCGTGGAAGCCGTAAACGTGGCACTAAATGATCTAGGTCACAGCGAAAAGCTAGATGATGCTATCGACTATTTAGAACCGTTTCATGGGCGAATTTTAGCGGGAAAACTAAACTACACTACCATTACCTTGATGCTTCAAAAGTGGGTTGAAGAGGTGCAAAACTAGCGTGATTTTTCGGAATCATAGATTCAAATCTATGATTCCTGCAACACGTTGATTTTTATAGAAAAACAGGGTTGCTATTTGCCTTATATATAAGAAATAAATAATAACGCGATTTAAACCCCCTTCTTTTGGTCGTTAAAATCTGTAGTTCTTAGCTCTGTTTTTCAGAAGAGAACGACCAACAAAAAGGGTATTAAAGACCCCATTAACTCTAAACTTTTCTTTGCCTAAAATTTTACCTTTTTGAGTGAATGTGGTTGTCCATCTCCCCTGCTATTGGACTTATAGCTTTTTGTGCAGCATCCCTTGCCCGTTACCCAGCGTTACCACACAGTGATAAGGGTCGTATAACTTCTAGGGAGTGCCCCTCTTCCAAAAATCGAAACTTTTGCTGTATCAGGCTTTGCGGGGTGTTTACGGGAGTGTAGAAAACTGAGTAAAAAAACGGCAACTCGTAATTAGAGTTTTACGACACATACCACGTGTATTCATCCAAGTACCCAGATTGCAGGAGAAAACCTTTGGGAAACCTTTGGGTTTCCACTACATACCACGTGTATTCATCCAAGTACCCAGATTGCAGGGGGCGTTAAGGTTTTTCCTTGCCGACCCCCCACCCTATTTAGCAATCAATAAGCTGAATTTTTTAGCAGTTTTGTTTTCTTTACGAAAAAATACACAAGGCATGTGTCGTAAAACTTCTAAGGGGTGCGACTCTTCCAAAATTAGATGGGGGGTCACGGTCTACAACTCACATGACTGTAGAGCGACGAAGAATTTAACAATTTGAACAAATTTCACGGTCTACAACTCACATGACTGTAGAGGCTTTAACGCCCCCTATCCCTTAAGTTGGCTCACAATCGCGCTTGTTTACGCGTTGTAGTAGTTCGGTATGGGTAAGCAGAAAATAATGCTATAGCGCTTAAAAATGAGCGTTTAACCGCTACTTAAATTAATACTTTGTTATATGAAGTTATCGAGATAGACAAAAAGCCTGTTAAGTAGTCGATCTTCCCCACCCTTCTTGTGACCCCTTCCCGACTGATAGCCAAAAACTAAAAGGTTATGACTATCATCGGGTCGACTTTGGTGAATACCGGATTGTTTACACAGCAGATGAAACTACCTTGACGCTTATTCTGATTGGCAAACGCAATGATGATGAAGTTTACAAACAGCTAGGCCGCCTACCCTAGACACAAAAAAGCCGGAACTAGTCCGGCTCTTGGTTATTGGTTGCTACCCTGCCCTAAGTCTTTCGGCTCTCAACATGGGCAGCTCTTTCAGGCTTTTGGGCGTTGTGCCAATCGTCTGAACAATTCCCTCCGTCTGCCCTTGGCTTGCGATTATTTGAGCAAAATAAGTGCCACTTGTTCGACTTCTGGAATTGACCTCCACAATTCGGGCAACTGATTAACGCGCCCACCTTTGCTGATTCGGCCTTAGTGTAAACAGTTGAAATACTACTATTATTTGCTAGCTCTTCATTTTCTACAGGTAACTGTATAACAGGTAACTGTAAGCTGTTTTCAGACTGCGAACCGGAAGAGGGCGCGATTCTGAATTGCTCAATTGATGCGCTAATTTTTCCGGTATTAATCGAGATAGCACGCTCATTCAATTGACGCATTGCCCCCAGATAGTGGAAGCAAATCTTGAAGGTCAGGATCAGGAAGAACGCGAGTAGGGCAGAGGCGACCACGGAACTTAAGCCAAAGACTTCTGACAAAAACCGAATCATCGCTTGATGCTTGGTTTCATCGTATTCGAGGGCTTTAGCCTGTGTGATGGTGTTCTGTAGGGAAGTGGTTCGATTGGCTTGCTCTAGTTCCGCTTGCTGCTCTAAGCGCAAGATTCGAGCCTGTAGTGCATCCATTGCCCCCTTGTTGCCTAACTGCTTAGCCTCAGCATAGGAAGCCTGTAATTGAGCTAATTTAATCTGAGCAGGGGTTAGGGTACTGGTAGTCGACAAAACGTCGATTGATTTAATCGTAGCTTTATACACTTCACTCTGAGTCGATTTAAAAGCCACCGTACTCTGTTCACGTTGCATCGTGGCTGCTGATTCAGCGAAGATGGAAAAGCCCACTGAAAAACCCATGACTAAAAGATATTCCCTTGCACGTCCTGAGTTAAACAACACCGCTTCGGCTATGGTAATCGCAGTAGCAAGGGCTATGCCCATCGCAGCATAGACAAACTGGATAGCACGCCACTCGTGCATAGACTCAAACTCAGCACCGGCGAAGAATTGCCCGATAAAGAAGGCCATGAGCGCCCAACTGGCGAAGCTGGCACAGATGAACCCAAGGCTTGCGGTACTGTAGAACTGCTTTAATTGCTCAAGAGTGTAATAGCGCGAGTAATGCACGGCCTTAGCGTGAAACCGCGCCCCGTGTTGGTATTGAACTAATTCATTCATGGCTAACCCCTTAAAACCCTAAAACCATTAAAACCGCTGCAACAATGAACGCCCAAAAGCGCCCGTGGTGTTGATGCTGGTAGGCCAATAAAGCCCCAAAGACAAAGGCAAGGCCGATTAAGCAGAATGGTAATTGTTTAAGATTGGCCTCGACTAAGGTCGGAATCAGTCCCATGAACACGACTAACAATAAAGCCGTCGTGAAGGCGATTAGCTCATAACCGTAGTTAGGGGTCGGCTGTACTGTGTTAGGTAATTCCATTAGGCCGCCTCCCTTAATAGGTCATGGGTACTGGTGGACTCGTCCAACAGATCGAATACAAATTCTTTCAGGCCACTGCTCAGAAAACCTCCCTGCAATCTCCCCGTTCTGTCGTCCAACAGATCGAATACAAATTCTTTCAGGCCACTGGTACGGCTTAAGCGGTCAACGATCTCGGTATGGTCTGTGATGGGTGCGCGTGCATGCGCTGTGCTAGGATTAGCGTGCATTTTAGTGACTCTCCATAAGTCATTAAGGTGAAGTCCTGCCTACGTGCTTCCAACACAAGGGCAGGGCGAATAAATCAATTCTCTACATGATCGTTTTTAGTGGGGCGTTTTTCATAAAGAGGCAAATTTCTAAACGCTAACTCAATAGCAAAATTAATCACCTCTGCTTTCGTCCATCGACTATTACCCGTCAATCGCTCCAGTTCTTTGGTTATCGCTTCCAATCTTTCCACATTCTCAGTTTTTAAATTAAAACTGCATTTAGGCAATACGCTTTGTGAGTGTTTTCCGGTTTCCTTGTTCAGGCTCATTAAGCAGTCCTTCCATCTTTATTTTCATCTATCACTCACTTAATAACAATTTTGACTTTTTAGTTAAGGGCGTATTACGCCCTCATTCACAGTATAACTAAAAGGCGTAATACGCCCAAGTGAAACTTATTAGTTTTTTCCGGCGTTGTAAGCCTCTACCGCATCCGCCCCGACAACAGATAACCAAGCCTGAAACGTGCCACGGTTGACCCTGACGTTTACGCTACCTGTACCACTCTCCAGCGTATTGCCCTTATTCTTCTCAATAGCCGACTGAGTGATCTTTAAATGGGGGTTTTCTGCTACCCAAAAGCGTAATTTACTATCGTGAAACTCAATAATAGATTTAGCGGAAACCTTGCGCCCCCCAATAATCACGGGCTTATTGTCCAAAGTGTCTAATTTTTCGCGCAATGCTTTAATGGGTGAATAGGCTTTCCAGTTTTTCTTGACCGGCTCTTGATTCTCTGTTGCTTTTCCGGCTTGTTCTTCTTGCTCCTCTGGCACTTTTAACCAGTCCTGACCCTCTTCATAAGCAAGGCTTACTTGTCTGTAGTGTTTTACCTCATCAACGGATTCATGGCCTAACACGGCTTTTAAGAATTGGTCTTCATTGAATCGCGCCCATTGCTCTGAATGAGGGCGGATATAATCCGATGCGTAACGCGCATAAATACCCCGTGTATTCTTGAATACTTCGTTTTGGTCATTCATTAAACGCTTAGCGCGGTCATTTAATACCCCGTTAGTGCGTTGATTAATAGCCAAGGTTAATTTGTGCTTAGGGAGTTCAGAATACTTTACTTCTTGATCGTAGTATTTACCTGTTCCATTCTTAAACACTGCTACTTCGGGCATTGCTCTTAAACGTTTAATAGCCTCAATAATTAAATCAGCATCCGCAAGAACAGGAATAGGGTAGGCTTCGGCTTGTGTGCCTTGACGCTTTTTCAATTGGCCTTCAAACAATAAGGTGCTTTGGTCAATTTTAGTGAATTTACCGAAGTGCAGAACTTCCCCCGACCGCCTACCCGTCAACAGGGCAATGCCCCATGCTACTTGTGTGTAGCTATCAGCATCTAGACTTTGCTTAGCCAGTGCCAGAACAGCAGGAAAGTTGTAGCTTTTTAGGTGTTGGCTCTTATGGGTGAGGCTTGCAGCTTCAGATATAGCGCGTTGTTCCCGTCTGGCCTTGCTCTTCACCAGCATAGCTACCATCGGGTGATCTATTAATAACCCGTCTACAATCTCGATAGCTTTATCGAGTTGCGCCCCCTTGAGTTCAGCGTGTAATTGTTCTTTTAACAGGGCTTTACCATTGCCGACCGTCGAGGCTGGCATGTTTGCTAGTGCCTTTAGTTCGTTTGCATACGCTGGCAGTTCTTTCACAGCATGGGCTAAATATCCCTTGCGATTTAGTGAAGAGGCGAGGGCAGGGTGCTTTCTTCCGGTTTCCTTGATGGCATTGCGCACGGCTGTAAGGTAATTGTGGTAAGTGTTTGCTGAAATAACAGACTTACCGTCAACCTCTCGGGTAAGGTCTTTATGAATCTTGTTCGCAGCTTTACGCCACTGGCTTTGCTTTTCTTTTAGGTCACTATACTTTTCGTCAATAGCATCTAGTCGATTTAGCGCGTAGCTGATGACTTCTTGTCTAAGTGAATCGGTCATTATTTACAACCTCTTTTAAGTTCGTTTATCTGTACACCTAACGAATATTATATAGCATAAAATCACCATGTCAACATATTTGCACACCCCCTCTAAACAATCGCTACCCACATCCTAAATCCGTACACC
>NZ_CALFHZ010000027.1 GCF_937876535.1 uncultured Thiothrix sp. | reverse complement strand
CGGCCTTACTACAAGGTGGTGATCGCTATCAGTTGGAGGGGGTAATGAATGGGGTGGTGAGTGAGCCTGAACGTCAGTGGGCAGCGGAAAAGATTAAGGAGCGAAACCAGAAATGATGGTTTTCATTAAAATATAAGTAAAAAACTTATAAAAATACTATAATACTTATATTCAGCCTAACTAAGGTCAGTTATGAATGAAATACGCTGGAAGCCCAAAGCAGCTAAACAGCTACGGAAGATTCAACAACAAGACGCACTCACTATTATTGAGGCGGTGGAGTTGTTGCAAAACTTTCCAGAAGCGGAAAACCCTAATATTAAGCGTCTTGTGAACCATGACTATGGGTATAGATTGCGTGTAGGGCGCTATCGAGTAATGTTTGACCATGAGGGTGACATAAAAATTATCTCAATTGAGGAGGTCAAAAAACGTGATGAACGCACCTATTGAACCATCTGTACAAGTGATTCGTGATGCAGGGGGGAAACCTGCTTTTGCCGTTATTCCTTATGCTACTTACTTAAAGCTGACTCACCAACCGATTGAACAGGACACTATTCCACATGAAGTGGTAGCCCGTACTTTGAAAGAAGGTATTACCCCGATTCGTGCATGGCGCGAGTATTTGCAACTCACCCAAGCCGATATGGCTGAACGTTTGGGTATTTCTCAAAGTGCCTATGCACAACAGGAAGCGGTAGAGTATCCCCGCAAAACAACCCGTGCAAAAATTGCTAAGGCTTTGAAAATTGAGGCAAGGTTACTGGATTTTTAGGATGCGCCGTCACTTATCCATGCTTTTAATTCTTCCAGCGTAATACTCTCGGCCTGATCATCTTCGATAGCGGCCAAGGTGGTTTGATTCGGTTGATGAATGGGTTCGTGTACTTCGGTTTCTTGAAACATGGTGACTTCCCTTTAATGATCAGATCATTTGTGGAGCCTGAATTAAGTTTTACGCTCCACAAACGACTTAGCAGAGTGTAGGCGCTCTACAAAACTATACCCAAGCCGGACACGATCCGGCTTTTTCATGCCTATTTGATGTGATGGGGGCTTAAAACCTATAAAAAATTATAAATTTTTTAGCATGCACGCATAGTGCACGAAAGTGCACGAATTCGTGCAGTGAAAAAAACAGAACCCTTAGGCGGTGCGGGGTTTGGCGGGGGATTCGTGCAAGGAATTTCGTGCACGTATTTATCTGCATTGCCCCCCGCCCCGCACACGATAAATGAGGAAGTGGTGGAAACCCAAAAGGTCAAACGATTGAAGACCTTGCATTAAATTTTATTCTAAGATTTAATTAATTCATGGGCTAAGCCCTAGAGCGCGTCGTGATGACGCTTTAACCATCCTGTTACTGGAAAAGACCATGCAACATAAAACCCGCATGAGCTTCAATCATTACCTGCATACGGTGGCGCAAGCCAATCGGCTCAGTCAGGCGATGGGTGAGGCTTTCAATTACTCCCCTGAACTCCAACAGAGTTTCTATGAATTAGTAGGCGAACAAGCCGACTTCTTAAAGCAAATCAATCAAGTGTCGGTCAGTGCTCAATTGGGGCAAAAGCTGGGCTTAGGTGTCAGTAGCCCGATTGCTAGTCGAACGAATACCGATGATGAAGAACGGCAAACCCGCTATGTGGGCGACCTACAAGCGGATGATTACCACTGTGTACAGACCAACTATGACACCCATTTGAAGTACAGTCTTCTCGACTCATGGTCGCATCTCGTTGACTTTGCAACCGTCTATGCCAACCAGCTTGCTAAGCAAGTGGCACGGGATCGCTTAATGATTGGCTGGAATGGTGAACAAGCCGCAACGGTAACAGACCGTGTAGCCAACCCCTTACTGCAAGATGTGAATGTCGGCTGGATTGCCAAGACCGTACAGCAACAACCTCACCGCATGATGGGCTATGACTCTAATAGCCAAGCCAATACAGACACCTACAAACTGGGTGAAGGTGGCAAGTATCAAAGCTTAGATAGCTTAGTCTTCGATATGATCAGCAACCTCCTTGACCCGTGGCATCAAGAAGCGGAGGGCTTGGTGGTCATGGTCGGACGGGAAATCTGGACGCATCACGGTATGACCTTGCTCAATAATAGCAACCTACCCACTGAACGGAATGCCCTAGCTACTTGGTTCGCGGCTAAAACCGTGGCTGGCTTGCCCTGTATCCGTCCGCCTTATCTGCCGAGCCGTGCGGTGATCGTCACCAGTTACGACAATCTGAGCCTGTATCATCAATTGGGTAGCTTGCGGCGCACCATTCTCGATAATCCTAAGCGTGACCGCGTAGAAGAATACTTATCGGAGAATGAAGCCTATGTGGTCGAGGATTACGGCAAATTTGCCGGGGTGCGTTCCGGTGCTATCCTGTTGAAAGACGACAGCGGCACATGGGGTTAAGCCCATGCTATCGCCTGCCCAAGCGCATCGGGTGAAGGTGGAGGCGGGTTTAGAAAATAAACCCGCTCAACCGATTAACCCGCAAGCCCTGACTCAGTACCGTGCGCACCAGATTAAGCTGCAAGCCGATCAGCGCGTCTTAGCCCAGATTCGTAGTCATCAGCAGCGCCTCAAGCTTAAACGTGAGCTATTACAGAATTATGAGGATTATCTACAAGGCGTATTAGCCGGTAGCCATGAGCTGCAAGGGCGTACTGATAATGTGCTCATCTGGTGCACCTTATGGACGTTGGATACGGGGGATATACGGCGTGGCTTACAGTTGGCCGCTTGTGCCTTACAGCGAGGTATGGAAACCCCAGACGGCTTTAAACGC
This sequence comes from uncultured Thiothrix sp., assembly GCF_937876535.1. Lineage (GTDB taxonomy): Bacteria > Pseudomonadota > Gammaproteobacteria > Thiotrichales > Thiotrichaceae > Thiolinea. The sequence goes on along the minus strand of NZ_CALFHZ010000027.1, from coordinate 2,507 downwards.
AGCCTACTGGAAACCCTCAGTGAAGAAGCCAGCAAAGCTATTCTACAAGCCCATCCTGTGGACTATAGGGCAGAACTGGAACAGCTTTGGCAACTCACCGAAGGTAAAGACCTGCAAGATAAAATCCGCGCACGACTGGCGAAAGCTTATGGGCTGGCACTGTTGAGCACAGAACCCGAACAGGCCGTGCAGCTCTTGAACCAAGCCCAAACCTTATGCCCCACCATTGGGGTTAAAGGTTATTTAAAACAACTGCAACAAGGGAAACCTATCGTTATGACTGAAACCCATGCAGAGGTGTTTGACTTATCGACCCGTCGAGCGGCGCAACACATCGGCGTATCCGTCCCGACTTTTCTGAAATATGCCTCACTCTATCCCAGTGAGTTGCCGTTTGTGTGTTTTGAATCCGGCAAGCATCGCGCTTTCCGCTTTAGAACCCGCGACATTGAACGCTTTATCCAGCGACGCAGCTCTAAACCTAGCACGGCATCGCTTAAAAAAAATTGAGGAACTACTCATGAAACTCACTACTGATTTTATTCGTGCCGCTGTTGAAGGCAAAACCGCCGATGGCCGCGAAATTACCGCTCTACAGATTCAACAAATGGCCGCCAGTTATAACCCCGAAGTTTATAACGCACGGATTTGGCCGGAGCATATACGCGGTATCATGCCGGATGGTTTATTCAAAGCCTTGGGGGATGTGGTGCAGGTTAAAGCCGAAGCCATTAAAGAAGGCGCACTAAAAAGCAAAATGGCCTTGTATGTAAAAATTGAACCCCATCCTGACCTGATCACGATGGTACGTAGTGGGCAAAAGGTGCATCTATCCATTGAAATGCAAGACAACTTTCCTAGTGCTAACGGGACTCACGGCGCTTACCTTGTTGGTTTAGGTGTGACCGACTCACCCGCTTCTTTAGGCACGGGGTTGATGCATTTCAGCGCCCAACACCGTACCGAATCACGCTTCTCTGAGCCAGTCGAGTTAGTACAGTTTGCCAAGCCGGATCTAAGCAATCTTGAATTACCTGCTGAACTCCAAAGCTTCAATGGCTTAATGGAGCATTTCAAGACGGAATTAGCCGATGTGCGCACCGAGCGGGATCAACTACGCGAACAGCTCAACACAATAAAGGCACAGTTCCAGCAGCAACTCACCACGGAACGGGAACAGTTTAATCAGCAGTTAGCGGCTAAAGACGACGAAATTGAAAGTTTGAAACAGCAAATTCCAGCGGATGGTTATAACTGGCGTAAGCTATTCAGGGGTGACGAGGACAAGGCGCATGTCGTGGGTAAAGGCTGGCGTTAAGGGCTGGTACTGAATACACTCATCAAGTGATGATCAATCATTAAAAGAAAAAGGGAGTCCGGCAAAGACTCCCTTTTTTGTTTCCTGATTAGTTTGCTGACCAATGAGCAGGAGTTGATAGTATGGGGGCTAGTGTCCAATCATTCAATATAAAGCCTGATGCAAAATGGCTCGAAAAGTGCCCGAATTTTCTGAATCAAATACCAGAATGGCATGCCAAGCTATTTCAAGATAGTGAAAAGATTTATGAGCCACATCCTGAGCAGTTCTTGAAAGATACCCTTCAGAGTATTCGACAAGTCTCACGTTATATGAGTGTCTATCGGCTGTCACTATTACTATTTCCTTATCCAAAGCTAGTGCTTAGGCGTAACCAGTTTAAAGGCGTTATGACGGATGCTATCCGCCACAATGGTTTTAAGGTTAAAGATTCTAGGGGGAATATCGTTACGGCGGATGCTTTCTTTGCGCTGGAGTATTTCCATGATTGTGCCTATGTCTATGTGGATTTAGAAAGCGTAGAGGATGCAGCACGGCGTGGCTGGCTGTATTCGGAGGGCTTATATGTTTGCGTGTGGCGGCGTTATGTGGAAGAGAAAGAGGCACGTTTTCAACTGCAATTTGATGAATTTAAACAAGAATTCAATGCCAGTAGTGGAAAGAGTGATGCTAAAAGTCAATATAAAGCTAAAGTCCAATTGGAGCATGCGCAATGGTTTGAGCGTTATCAGCAGCTTAGATTAGAAGCTGATCAAAGTGACGAGCATGTATCAGACAATAGGCTGTTTGAGCGTATAGCCGAAGAGTTTAAGCGCGATACAGGCACAATCAGAAGGGCAGTGAATAAGCTTTTAAATGCTTAAAAAAGTTGCGGCGTTTACGGCGTTTGCGGCAAATGCCGTGAACGCCTAAACAGCACTAAAAAAATCTGACAAAAATACTCACGTAAAAAAAAGCCTGCACGAAGCAGGCTTAAGAACAATTCCATATTATGACGAGAGTATTTTAATGCCAGCACCTATTAATAACCATTCCGAAAAATCCGCCAAACTTCCCTTGACGGTAAAACCATCACTTGCTAGCCTTAAACACGTACCCAGTGAACACACTCGGCACAACATTAAGCAAACTAATGGCGGCAATGTAAAGAACACTGAACCGCCTATGAGCGGTTTTTCTATTTCCGCTA
>NZ_CALFHZ010000026.1 GCF_937876535.1 uncultured Thiothrix sp. | reverse complement strand
TGGAACAACACCAGAAAACCTACTGGTTTCCAGAAGGTGAAACCATGCCCGAAGTGAGTACCATCAACTTTTTAGGTTATAGCAGTGAATTAAACGGCTGGTTGTTCCCTAAACATGCGGTATTCAATGGACGCTTACACCAAGTGAATGAGGATGATTTTTTTGATTTACCCGACGGCCGCAAAGTCAAAACTACTTTTCGTCAAGATAGTGTCGTGATGGGTGATCCAGAAGAAGCCCACCAGCCTGAGCTTTGGCTAGAAGACTACCAAACCGCCTACGGTGCAAAAGGCTTAGCTATTTTGGCTTATTGGGCAGGCTCGTTTTTAGTCCAACAAATCCGCAAGGTGCAAGATTCTTATCCGTTCCTAGAACTTTGTGGCCAACCTGGGACAGGTAAAAGTAGTATTTTAACTTTCCTCTGGAAACTAACCGGTAGAGATGGCTATGAAGGCTTAGATTTAGCTAAGGCCACCCACTCTAACCGCTGGCGCTCCTTGGCACAGTTGGCTAATTTGCCCTTAGTAGCGATTGAAGGCGACCCCAGCAAATCGGAATCAGGCCACCAGCGCCGCACCTTCGATTTAAGTGAAGCCAAAACCCTCTATAACGGTAAAGGCATGCGCGGTACTTCGCCGAAAAACAATGGGATTGAAACCCATGAGCCACCGTTTAGAGGTGCATTAGTGCTGGCTCAAAATGCCCCGATTGATGCAGAACCGGCGGTGATGGAGCGGATTGTTCAAATTCACTGGGACAAATCGCATTTTAGCCTTCAAGGCTACCAAGCGGCTCAACGCTTACAGCGTTTGGAGATGGAACAGATTAATGGTTTTATGGCTGCTTGTATTACCCAAGAAAAGACCTTATTAGCCAGCTATCAAGTTCATTACCAATCCTGTTTGGAGCGTTTGGAGAATGAAGGTAGGCTTTCTAATCAGCGCTTACGCCATAATCACGCGCAAATCATGGGACTGGCACACGCTCTACAAGCAACCGGCATTTTAAGCGGCTTGCATACTGCTGATTTAGCTGATTTGGATGCTTACTTAATCCAATGCTGTGCTGAACGTCACCAACGTCTTGATGGAGATACGCCCTTAGTCGCTGAGTTTTGGGAGTTGTACCACTACTTGGAGGATGAACTCGGCTGCAAGGTGAATCATTCACGCGATGAAACGCGCATTGCTATTAGTCTCTTAGACTTTGTGCAGCAGCTTGCAGAACATAAGTTAAGACCCTTAGACCTGCCTCAACTGCGGCAAGAACTCAAGCAAAGCAAACGTTATAAGCTCGTAGAGGCTAATCACCCCATCTTGTCCAAGCTTAAAAATAAAACGGTCAAATGCTTTGTATTCACGAAGCAAGGTACTGTTAGCGCACTAGGGCAAATCATGGCTGCCTAAATCCTTCCTACCCATTTTCCCCACCCTAAACCGGACATTGTTCCGGTTTTTTTATGCCTATCTAGTCGCTTCAAAACAACTAACGGAAAAAGCAATTTCTTCGCAAGCGTGGGAACAGGGTAATAAAGGTAATATTTTGATTTTTGTTATATAAATCATTAAGTTAGTTTGTATAAAAATTTAGCAAATGCTTTTATTTATTAGGTTTTGCTTGTCAAGATAATTTTCAGAGTCTGAAAAACGCTCGTAAGTCATTGATTCTTGGAAAAACAAAAAAAGTGTCTTATGTGTGGGAAATAGGTAATAAAGGTAATATTGTCTTTTTTCTTATATAAATCATATACATATAGGGTAATAAAAAAGGTAATATTACCGTCGTATTACCCTGATATTACCTCTAAAAGGTAATATTTTTAGATGGTCTATCTTATTGATTTTTAAAGAAATGCACTGCAAAAAAAAAGCAATATTACCTTTATTACCTAGTTCCCACGCTAGAGAAAGTTTATTTTTTTTGAAGGCCTCTTTTTACCGTTAACAATCTTTGCAATCGCTCAAAATCAGATAATCAATCAGAAAAATAGTGAGTCATTTCTTGGAGTCGGCAAGCGGTGGCAAGATCACATCTGCTACAGCGGTGAATAAAGATGCTTACTTGCTATCCTTGCGGTCATCAATGATCTATACAAGTTTAGAGGGGTAGTGGGGGTAAATTTCAAATTGTGTAGGTTTCTGTGTAGGGTCAAGCCAATGCTTTTTTTAAGTATCTAACATAAACAGGAGTTTAGGATGGTTATTCAGTTGTCGGGATAGCTTATGAAAAATCCTCATTTGTAAAAAGCGAGTATTCTGTGTTTATATGTTATACTTAAATCATTGTGGAAAAGCTTTTATCTTCAATAGCTTAGAAGCAACGCTAGTTGTTTTTTGACCACAGTTTCGGTTAGAGAATTCAGGAGGTGAATTATGGCTATTGTCGTCGGTCTTGTCGTTCTCGGTCTGCTGGTGGGTTTTGTGTGCTACACCAGTCAATGTACAGTGCGCAATAGTCGCGCTTTACCGAAAGAAATCGCTGACAAGCTCATGTAACACTGCTCTAACAATAAGTTTAATTTGAAAGAACCTATCGGCATCTTAAACTCAACACTATCCATTTTTAGGTGGGTAGTGTTTCATAGACTGCCCCACACTGCTTATTTTAATTATAATTTATTATAATTTGCAGTTTCGAGTATAAGCACTTAAAACCTTCATTGGGGCAGTTTAAAGATTAAATTTTTGCTTCACCAACCGCAGATGCCTGAAATCTCTCAAATACCTGTCGTTCTAGTTTTAAGTTTTCTTCTTAGCTCTTCTCTAGTACAAGCTGATACAACTATTAATCCGACTATACAAGCTCAAACTACTAAAACACCCTCAACCAATTCTATCAATGAAGTACGAACTATCGATTGGATCGACTTATTACCCACGAATGTCGACCGTAAAGCTTTGATGGAGCATTATGCTGATTTGGTCATTCAGCGTTTAGACCCACCTGATGATCTAAGTTTACAAGAAAAAATAGTTACTGAACTGCAACAAGCGCCTGTGAATAAGGCTTTAGCGGGAGTGAGGATTCGATTAGCAGGTTATATGATCGTGCTAGATGAGTTTGAGGGGAAAATTGCTGAGTTCTTGCTAGTACCTTATTCAGGGGCAGGTGTGTATCAACCTGCGCCGCCAGCAAATCAAATGTTATTGGTACGGGTTAAACCGGAACACGCCTTAAGCACAGAACAAACTTATGAATCAGTATGGGTGGAAGGGTATTTAAAAATACAACCTGAAGAAACCTCGATTGCTCAAGTATCTTATCTGCTAGAAGATGCACAAATACGCTTATACACCGCTGACGATGCCAAGCAGGCAGAAGCACAAGAAACTGAACATGAACATGAGGCAAATCAGGCTCATCAAGAGTAATGTTCATAAGCTGCCTATGCGGCAGGTTGCGGTTGTGTTTTTGATTCGGTTGGCTTTTCATAAGCTGCCTATGCGGCAGTGAACGTTCCTATAACCAACCAAAGGCCGCCCAGTGCTTCATAAGCTGCCTATGCGGCAGTGAACACAAGTTCAAACGTTTTGAAACACCGTGGAATTTCATAAGCTGCCTATGCGGCAGTGAACGCGCGATATGCGCGAACATGAAAAACATGAGTTTCATAAGCTGCCTATGCGGCAGTGAACTAGTGGCTTCGTATCCATCCGCCATCACAGAATTCATAAGCTGCCTATGCGGCAGTGAACATAAAAACCTACGGCTAATAATTTCTTTGCATTTCATAAGCTGCCTATGCGGCAGTGAACATCTTTTGCTCAGATGGCTTGTCATTTTGATATTCATAAGCTGCCTATGCGGCAGTGAACGTCTTCCAGCTTGGGAGAAAACCACTCAGTCATTCATAAGCTGCCTATGCGGCAGTGAACTCGTTAATGTCGATAAAGCGACAGCCACGAATTTCATAAGCTGCCTATGCGGCAGTGAACTAAAAGGGTTTGACCTTATCGATCCTATAGACTTCATAAGCTGCCTATGCGGCAGTGAACCGCCCCATCTTCTGCCCTACTAATCGCGCCTTTTCATAAGCTGCCTATGCGGCAGTGAACTTTAGCTCTAACCAAGGCAGAGACTTTGCAACTTCATAAGCTGCCTATGCGGCAGTGAACAGGGAATTTAAAGTATAACCCCTTGATGATTTAGAGAAAAACAACATTTTGAGCGTTTTACCCCTTTTTTTTAGTGGTACGCTAAGTCTTTGATTGTTAAAGAGCGCTATCAGCCCTTAAAAAAAAGGGTCGACTCAAGGACGTTTGGGTGTGGAGGTATTACAGCAGAACTCCTCAGTTTTGCCTAATTTAAACCCAAGTCCCCAGCAGTGGCCACTTGGGGGTAGGAGCGATGTTGACATCCTCCCCGCCCTAAAGGGCGAGGATTCCTCCGGCGAGACGCTCATGTCCGAGCGCAAGAATGTTCTTAGCGGCATTGACATCTCTATCATGCACAGCCCCACACTCAGGGCATGACCATTCTCTTATTCGCAAACCTGCTCTACCTTTCGGACTGTTGGCGGACATACTTCCGCAACACGAACAAGTTTGGGTGGTGTACGATTCATTCACTTCGACAAACACGGCTTGCATCGCTTTCGATTTATAATCAAGTTGTGTTTTCAGCATAAACCAACTCGCATCCAAAACGGACTTCGCCATCTTAGTTTTAGCGAGTTTAGAACTCTTCACCTTGCCGACGACGATGAGGGCGTTTTCTTTGACTAATCGGGTGGTGAATTGGTGAATATGGTTGAGTCGGCGGTTTTTAATCTTGGCGTGTATTGCTTTAACGCGCTGCTTCTTGTTGGCACGTTGTGAAATGCCTAGTTTACTTTCAAGTTCACGATAGAACTGCTTGGATTCGAGCTTTAAGCCATTACTACAAGTGGCAACTTCTTTTAAACCTAAGTCAACACCAATTTCCCCTGTGGCATTGAATGCCAAACTAGGCGCTTCAACGACACTGTTGAAATACCAGCGACCGCGTGCATCTTGAGAAAATGAGCCGGAACGAAACTCAAACTGAGATAATCCGTAGCTGTCCCAGACTTTGAAATAATGCCCTGCAAAATAGACTTGTCCATTCTTCCATTTTGCTGCACCTGACTTAAACGGTATCCATCCCAAGGAACGACGCGCCCCACCCGATACCCGCCAGCGCAGTTGATCGGTTTTGAATTGGCGGCGGGCTTTGTGGTGAACGGCAATGACTTCTTGAACCGTGGTGGAGTGAAGAATAAACCCACGCTCTGTCTTGATGCTTTTTAACTGTTTTTGTAGGTCAAAAGCGGAATAAGTGTGAGATAACCAGCCCACTTCGGGGATAGGCACATAAGAATAGAGCGAGGTGATTTCATTCGCCGCATTCCAGACCTGATTCACCTCAAACGCCATCCGTTCAAGGATAGGTGTGTGCTTATCCTTGATGCGAACTTTTAAAGTTTTGAGATTGGTCTTTTCTTCCATAAAGCCTATTATACATAGCCGAGTCTAACTATTAAAGAATCAGTCTATGAATATTCGCACAGGTCGACACTGCGTCTTTATGCTGCACGCCCATTTAATTTTTATCACTAAATATCGTGGCAAAGTCTTCCATGAATCCAGCCTTCAGCGTTTAGCGATTATCTTTAAAGAGATTTGTGAGGCTTTTGAAGTAGAATTGATCGAGTTTAAGGGTGAGCGTGACCATGTGCATTTGCTCATTCATTACCCGCCTAAAGTTCAGCTCTCCAAACTGATTAACTCACTCAAAGGGGTATCCAGCCGAAAACTGAAACAAGAATTTGACTCTATCCGTGCACACTGGATATGCAAAAAATCAGGTTCACTATGGTCGCCTTCTTACTTTGCTGGGAGTGTCGGCGGTGCGCCTCTATCAGTCCTTAAACACTATATTGAGCAACAGGATAGTCCGCTTTAAGCGGCGGAACGCCGATAGCCTTCTATCCCCTACCTAAAGGAAGAGGCTTTACGGCTTCTTTGGTAATGCTTGCTAGCGTGGCGCTTCGTAAAAAGCACTCGTAAATTAGGCTACTGTTTTAACCTTTAAAATCCATCTAAATAGCAGCCAATAGAGAACTAAACCCAAAGCATCGGCAGCAAAATCTAATAGGGAAAAGCTGCGCCAAGGCGTGAAAAACTGTAAAACCTCAATAAGCGCCCCATAGCCTAATAAGAGGGGTACTTGAAAACGCCAAAAGTCTCTGTTACTCGCCATATCCAGCAAAATTGCATAGGCTAAAAAAGAACTAGTATGTAAAATCTTGTCATTAATTTTAAAAACACCTGAATCAGATGTGGGGATTAGGGCAAAGATCAGACCAATCCCTAAGAGCAATAAAAATAACTGCATCAACACACGCTGTTTCGAAGCGGATAAATTAAATAAATTCGTTAACATAGTTTAAGCACTCAAGGCTGCTTCAATTTCAAAACGTAGGCGCTGAACTGCATCACGTCCAGCATTAATAGCTTCTTGCGCACGGTAAAATTCTAACAGACCAATATCAGCTAGTTTGGGTGCTAGTAAAATTTCAGGGGGATCACCCGCCATTCGGCTACGGGTAATTTTGTCTTGCATAATATTAATCGAGCCTGCAATTGCTTCAATTAAATTAGGGGCTGGCATTAAACGATTTGGATTAAACAATGAGGCTGAGTAATCACGCAAAGACGCTGCTACATTGCTTAAAGAGCGCTTTGCCGAATCGTTTTCCGGTACGACGGCTAAGTCAGTAGTTTTAGGAGCTAGATCCACTGGTGGTTGAAAATGTCGGCGGGTGATGGCTCCATTCAAATTCACCGCAATCACAATATCAGCCCCTAAAGCCCGACATAAGGAAACTGGTACTGGATTGACTAACCCTCCATCCACTAACCACTGATCTTGATAAGAAAAAGGCGCGAATAAACCGGGCAAAGAAATGGATGCCATAATACCATCCGCCACTTTACCTTCAGTAAACCACATCTCCCGCCCTGAACCTAAATAAGTGGCAACCGTTGCAAATTTATTCGGTAGTTGCGCAAAAGTTTGTTCAGTAGGGCAGACATAATCATTGAAAAATTGTTGTAAGCGTTCCCGATGGACAAAACCATTAAAGGAGGGATTCAAATCGAAAAAGCGTACTAAATCCAATTTATTAAAACTTAAGACCTCTTTTTCTAAGAGATCTAAATTACCTGCCGCATAAGCTGCACCAACGATTGAACCAATCGAGCAGCCGGCGATAATTTCTGGCTGAATACCTAATTCGGCTAGAGCGCGCAAAACTCCGATATGTGCCCAACCTCGCGCTGAGCCACTGCCAAGCGCTATACCAATTCGTGGTTTATGTTTAGTGGTGTTTGTGTCTGCCATGCATCTGTTTTTTTACTGTTGACTGAGGTCTGCACTATAGCGGGTCTAAGGGAAGAATTCACGGCTAAGGCTTGGCGGCATTCAAAGTTTGCAAAAAAGCTAATAAAGCTGTTTTTTCACTCTCCGTTAAACTTATTGCCTTTAAATCAGCCCGCCCTGCTTGGATGTCTTTCGAGTTAATATAATGATCAAGCACATCAGCAAGGCTTGGTTTGCTGCCATTATGAAAATAAGGCGCTGTATGGCCTACATTCCGCAAAGAAGGCGTTTTATAAGCACCAATCAATTGATGACGATTCCGCTGCATATACTGCAGTTTAGTACAAGTGTCTTTAGGGGCATCACTAAATTCACCTAAGCAATTAAAGCGATCAAACCGTACCTGATCAATAATAGCAGCTCGCCCTGTATCTTTGCCCATTTCACCTGTACCAATACTATGGAAGGATTGATTAGTGAATAGTGGCCCTGAATGGCAATTTAAGCATTGTTGTTTAGGGTCAATGAATAAGCGTAGGCCAGCCAGTTCAGTGTCATTCAGTTGCTTAGCTGCCTTGCCGGCTTTGAGATCGGCCACATACTGATCAAAGCGCGTCTCAACCGGCTTCAACGTACTTACATAAGCGGCAATGCTTTTACCCAGATTAGCAAAGGTCGTATCAATAGTTTTGCGCTCTTGATCACTTAGTGCTTTCCAAGTCTTGATTTGCTCAATGCTGCCGGAGGGACGGGCATCGAGTGGCCAAGCTTTAATTTCGCCAGCGCTGGGTAAGCTGCCAAATAAGGTTTGATATTTTTGCTGATAATTCGCATCAGTGAGGACTAATTTAGCTAAATCCGTGCGGGCAAAATTATGTTCTTTAGGATCTTCTAGAGGGCCGAGTGCTTGCGACCATAAACTATCTTTACGCCCATCCCAGAAAAACCACTGATTCCACGCAACCCCTAAAATCGAAGGTGTATTGCGTGTACCTGTGCCAATCGCTTGGGCGGTAGTCAGGCCATCACTGAAAAACTTTTCAGGTTGATGGCAACTGGCACAGCTTACCTGTCCATTCGCACTTAAACGCTTATCGAAGAACAGCTCTGAGCCTAATTGAATCGCTTGTGGATTACCTAAATAACGATTACTTGGATCAGTAAGCGGTGGCAAGTTGTCGAGGGATAAAGACTGAATCAGACTCCATTCGTTGGGGGTCCAAGGATTAGTAACAGGCTTATCTTGTTCGGCACAACTGCTTAAAGCCAATATTAAGAAGCAGGTAAGTGCGGCGGCTTTGCGCATGCGGCTTTTTCTATATTCGAAATCTCAAAACTGAAAACTACCTTATCCTGACCCGCTGTGGTCTGAATCATGAAGCCGAGTAGCCAAGAGCCGGGCATATTATATTGCAAACCATCAATTCGATAATGACCCTGACTATCTAACAGGCTTACTACCGGTGCAGTAGGTAGGCCATGTCCATGACTGGGCATCCCACCCTCTATACTAATTTTAGCATCATTAATAGCTTGGCCTTGTCCATTTGCTAAAGTCAATTGGCAATCTTGAAAGGGCCCAACCGACGGCAAATGCTTACACATTAGTTGAGCTGTAAATAAGCCTTGGCTGCTGGTTTGAGTGAGTTCCCAAGCGGCTTGATGTTTTTCGGTGGCCATCGGTGCTTGATCTTTTTGACAAGCGACTAAACCGCTTAAGCAACCACTTAGGATCAAGATAGTTTTCAGCATAAATTGATTCATAATGCCCTTACTACGCGCCAGTACTTTGCCCGAACGCAAAGCACTGACGCCTATTTTTAATATTGAGTAATTCTTAAATTATCTACAGCCGCTTCAATCATGCTACCCGAGCCATTATCAGCGGCTTCGACCAACAGGCGAACTGAACTACCGGCAAAACTACTCAGATCAGCTGTTAAACTCGTCCAAACAGCAGCACGATTAGCGGCAGTCCCACGCTGTTCTAGCAAAATTTGCTTCTGGCCTTGGCTATTTTCCGCGCTAATGCGTAGAAAGTCAGCATTAGTTGTATTCCACAGATGCGCAAAATAATAGTCGAGTTGTAAGCGATACTGCGTATTAGCCACTAAGTTAATCGCCGGTGAGCGCGCTGAACTCAAACCGCCATCCAGATCATAAGCACCGATACTAGTCCCAGCAGCATAACCCGTTACTAAAGCTTGCTGACCACTAGAGGCGGCATTCAATTGTAAAGGTAAGGTTTGATAGCTAGTGCCTTGCGGTTTACCCACCTGCCATTGGCCAGCGGTAGCCGTGTCACTGCCGTTGGCATTGAAACTCCAAGTTGGAGTAGTTTCAAAATCTTCGCTATACACTAAGTTTGTAGTACTGCCGGTACTGGCTTGTTTACTGATTTTTAGATTATCAATCCCCGCTTCGACAATACTGCCGGTATCAGCATCAGCAGCTTCGATGAGTAGATAAATCTTTTTGCCAGCATAAGCCGCTAAACTGACACTGAAATTTGTCCACTGTGCTGAACGATTAGTGGAGTTACCATTTTGTTGCAAGAGCACATGGCGTTGATTGCCTTCAACCACGCTAATCCGCAAAAAGTCACTCGCAGTTGCATTCCAAAGGTGTCCAAAATAATAGCTGAGTTCCAGTTTATAAAGCGTACTACTTGGCAAATTGATTTCTGGTGAGCGCATAGAGCTTAAACCACCATCTAAATCATAAGCACCAATCATAGAGCCGGCTTGCACACCCGTCGCGAGCGCAGAGTTACCGCTGGTGGTCATCCGTTGAGTGGCAACACCTTGATAATCCGTGGTCTCAATGCGTCCTAGTTCCCATAAGCCTGCGCTTGCAGTGTCAGTGTGATAGGCATTACGTGTCCATTGATTAGCCCCTTCAAAATCATCAGCGAAGAGAATTTCTGGGGTACTAGGATTACCGCTCCCCCCGGTTATTCCTCCCCCTGTGCCTGTTGAGCCTGAGGTATCTGCTGCGGAGCTTAAAGGATTAGTTGCATGCCAATCACGAGGTACTAGCTGGATATAAGACCAATGGGCATCCATGTGCGGTGCGTCTTCTGCTCGTGGCATGTGATAGAAAGTAGTGCTAGGCCATACGACTAAATCCGCGCCATTTAAGCTTTCGCCATCTACAAAGTCAGCCAAATTATTTGCACAGTTATTTAAAGTCGGATTATGTGAGGCAAATAATTCACAGCTCTTATGCCGAGTCACATACAAATCATTCTGGGTAAACGCTTCACTCGCTGGACCCACATCTTGCTGCTCAGATTGCGGTAGGCGAATTTCATAAGAGATCGGTAAGCCTTTGGCATTGTTAGCAGTGCCATCGACAACGCGCCATAAGCGTGAGCTAGTAGGGTCAACTGAGCGGGCAACTTCGTTAGTGAAGCGAGTTTTGGCTAAGCTGGTTTTGCCAGCTAGGGTGCTGAAGTTTAATTCTTCTACATAGTCATCAGTGCTACTGCCATTGAGATCAAAATCGAGCCGCCAGAAGAAGTTATGCAAATGCGCAATACCCACTTTATTTTCAGCTACTAACCAGCCTTGTTGCTCTACGTTACGATCCCCAAAGCGTTGCAAAGCACCTGTAGCACCCACCCCTGGTTCAATCGAACCATCCTCTAGAAAGCGCCAAATCGGAATGTAATTGTATGCACCAATTTTGGATACACTAAACAAGCTGAAACTATTACCTTGGAGGTTTTCGGTTTGAGTACTGAAGGCTGAGCCACGTGCTTCATTTTGTTGGCAAATCACTGATTTCGTGCCGAAATTAAGTAGTTTACCACCGGGGCAATCCGTAGAGTTTAAGGCAGCCATATAATTACCCCCTAAACCATAGTCAGAAATATCGTGATAGCGTGCACCATTATCATCATAAGGCACATGGATTTGCGCTAAGCCCGCTTGATTTAACACTAAACGCCGTTGTCCATTACGTGGGGTGTAATGAATTTTGGATAGCACAATCCCTTCACGGGTGCGATGCTCCCAACACATATCCCAACGGGCTTGATTAGGAAGCTTCACATCAATGTAGTAAGTGTCTGAGCAAAATTCAGCAGCGTGGGCGTGACGCTGCCAAGTCATTAATACTGCAAAACATAATAAGCCAAATACGCCAAGTTGTACGGTTCGCATCGCTGATTCCTATTGATTGTTTTAGGTATTTAGGGAGAAAGCTTAGAAGGGGTTTTGCGCATTCCAATCACGAGGTAAAAGCTTAAAGCTCGACCAACGTGTGCCCATACGATTGCTATCTTCACTACGGGGTAAGTAGTGGTTATTTTGCTTGTACCACAGCACGACATCTTGGCGATTGATATTTTGCCCGGAGACAAATTGCGCCATATTTTCACCACAACTAGTCGTTGGATTATTCGCTGCAAAGCGCTCACAAGCATGGTAAGCAGTGAAATACACATCATTTTGTAACCAAGCTTCATTGCGACTATTTGCTCGGCTTTGGTCGTAATTAGAGGGGACTAATTCATAGGAAATGAAGTTACCCGCAACATTGCGGGTCGCACTGTCGCGAATCCGCCAGAAGCGTTTCGTTTCAGGATTTAAACTACGCGCGGTTTCGGTATTCAGTACCTCCAAAGTCTTGGTTTTACGCAAACGATCAGGGGTGGGTACGCTACTAATTTCTTCCACTACGTCATCATTCGCCGTATCGTCTAGGTCGAAATCTAAGCGCCATAAATAGTGATCCATGAAGCTACTGCCAATTTCGCCATTGGCTCCAACTGGCCAACCATATTGTGCAGCACTTTCGCCCACTGCAGGCAGAATTCCACTTAAGCCAATCGCAGGTTCAATCGTGCCATTCTCATAAAATGACCAGCGCAAAGTATAGTTACGTGGGCCAATTTGTGAGCTAGTGCTAATCTCAAAGCGCTCGGTTTGGCGTTGAGTATTGTATTTATACAAATAACCGGCTTTATAAGTGTTCGCACACAAGACATTGCGTCCATCCCACGCATGCAATTCACCACTTGGGCAATTTTGGGCAGTTTGGGTAAGCATATTAGCTCCACCTAAACCTAATTGAGTGGTGACAAATTTAGGATCAACTGCGCCATCATCAAACTCGGCTTCGATTTGTGATAAGGAAGCTTCTCCCAAGACACGCCGATAAGCTGTACCAGGGGCTTGATAATGCACTTGTGAGAGCACTAAGCCTTCCTGATCTTTAATCGTCCAGCAAAAATCCCACACCGCACCTGAAGCAAAAGTTTTATTGATTTGCTCGCCTTGGCAGTCACTGGTCGGTGCTGCCACTGCAGGAGCTTGCCAAGCGAGTAAACTGATTAAACTTAAGCTAGGAAGTAAAGCTTTCATGGTAGGCTCCAAACTAGAAACTAATGTTCTGGGTGACTAAACCCGCTGATAAATTCACGATTGGGCTAATTTCAAATACCACAGAATCATGGGTATACAACAGCACTTGGGCGCAGCGTTGAATGCCACAATGTTGCGAAGCTGCATTTAAGCCTTCAGGCAAAGTATCAGTGGTGAACACAAAGGCTTTCACTTCTAATTGCTCAGGTTTTAGCAGGGTCTGCCCCGTAATACGTTTGTATTCAGTTTGGATTTGACTGAGTTGCTCCGCATCGTTGAAGATCAATTTAGACGCACGAGCGAGTTCATTCGCAGTCAGTGGTAATTGCAGATTCTGCACACGCTCGGTCTCTAAGCGTTCTTGTGTGTTTAAATCCACAATGCTATGGATCGTTTCATCGTTACGATAGTCATAGCTATACACGTCGGCTAAGCGTTTGCCGGGTTGTTCTTTATCCACAGGACGACGTTCAACCAATAATAACTCCAGTTCATGAGCGACGGCCGGAGCTTGAGCCGCACTACGTGCAGCCAATTGTGTAGTTTGCTCGGGTGCAGCGAGGCTGACAGCTTGAGATAGCTCTGCGGGGCTGAGCGGATCTAAATCTTTGGCGAAAATATTTTGGGACAAAAAAGCCCAGCACAACGCAGATAGCGTTATTTTTACCGATTTATTTAACATGATTTGTCTTATGCCCTACATAAAAACAGGAGTCATTTAGCTAGGATTGCACTCAATCTATGCGTTTACTGTAGGGTGGGAGTGTAGTTACTCGCTATCTAGAGCTGCTTCAGCGGACAGGATGAGTGGATGAGTGATAATTTAATTTAATTAAAGAATAAATAATAACGATAAACGGTCGCTAGAAAAACAAACAAGCTAAATAGACACAGGTTTTTGTGTGTAAGTAGCTCAGCAGTATTGAGCTAGTGCTATACTGCACTGCACTAGAGGAATTGAGGATGATTGTTAATGGTTAATAGCTCTGATCAGCTGTATAGAGAGCGCTTTCCTTATCGCCCCCGCAAACCAGTGTTTAGCTGGCAACGCTTTTTACCTACCTTAACGCGGATTGCTGTCTGGGGCTTGCTGTTTGGGTTATTAGCCTTATTAAGCTCCTTTTTCACCTTACTCTTTCTGACCTTTGTCTTTACCTATCTGCAATCGAGTATTGTGGATTGGCTGCTGCGCTATGCGCCTAAACGGCGTACTTCGCTGGTTATTTTAGTTAGCAGCTTATTTTTAAGTATTGTGATTGCACTAGGGGTGTTTATTGCACCCAAGGTCTATCAACAAGCGGCTGGCTTTGCCCAAGGTTTCTCGGTTTATATGCAGCGGATTGATAAAGAAATCTTAAATATCGCTGCGCGCTATCCGGTGCTCCAAGAAGCCTTACCTGAGGTTTTAGGTTCGGCTGCCCAGCAAGAACATCCAGTTTCACCTTTAGAGGGTGAAGGTTTACCGGCTGAAACAGTAGGGCCACCAGCGCCGCCTAAGGCTTTTAAAGATACTCCCTCTGGTGTCATTCTGGGGATGATTGCAGGAACTGGCAATGCAGCTGATGGGCGTGAATTAGCGGGGGTGGTCTTAGATCAATTAGCCAATATTAGTCGCCAAGCGATTACCATGCTTACCACTTTCTTGCTCGCTTTCCTGTTTTCTTTTTTGATCGTGCTGGATATGCCGCATTTGGTAGCGAGTGTGCGTGATCTAGAAAATACTCGCTTACGGTTTATCTATGTGGAAGTCGCGGACAATATTAAGCAATTTGGACGAGTACTCGGGCAAACCATGCAAGCCCAATTTTTTATTGCTTGTGTGAATACGGTACTCACTGCAGTCGGCTTATCCATTTTGGGGATGAGTGAGCAGATGGCTTTCTTATCTGTGATTGTATTTGTTTGTAGCTTCATCCCAGTAGCTGGCGTATTTATTAGTTCAGTTCCCATCTGCTTAATTGCCCTGAATACTGGTGGTGTACACTTAGTGTTATTATCAATTTTGATGATTATTTTTATTCATTTTGTGGAGGGCTATCTGCTTAATCCACTGATTTATGGCGCACGCTTACGGATTAACCCTGTGATTGTGCTGATTATTCTCACCGTTGGCGGGAAACTCTTCCATATTTGGGGTTTGATCTTAGGTGTGCCTGTGAGCACCTATATTTTTGGCTATGCGATTCGCTACGATAATAATGCATTACCACCGCGTTTACGCCGTAGACATGCCCGCAAGCGTCTTACTCAGCCAACTTATGCTCCAGTAACTCCTGCGCCGGATTCAACTGCACGAGGTTGAATTCCTTAATAATGCGTCCCGCGCGCCATAATTTTTGGGAAGCTTGTTCTGAATCGCCTTGAAGCAGGGCGGTTCGAGCTTGCTGATGCAATTGATAGCTGGTTTCACGGGCTAAGCGCAGAATTTGCGGATTGCCATGATCAATCCGATCTAATAAACGAATAAAATACACTGCACCCCTATTAGCTTGTTCGTCTAAATGCCCTGCTTGTAAAGCTTGATAAGCCTTTTTGACTAATTCTTCGTTAGTTAGGCCATTTGCCGTCACAGTTTCTGGGTCACGTTCTTGAGTAGGTGCTTGAATACGTACAGCAGACGTAGCGCTTACTGGATTGACTGCACCTAATAGGGGTGAGTTTGCTGTTAAGGGTTGTGGCTGAGGAGCAGGTACGAGTTGAACCGCAGCCGGTCTAGCAGGGGGAGCAGTAAATTGAGCATTAGGCGCTGGCTGTTCTTTAGTTGCCTGAATTAATGGATTACGCGGTGAGGGCAAGTTAACTGCTGGATCAGTTTCTTCGACGAACTCTGCTTGGGACTCAGGTTTAGACTCAGCTTTCTTCTCGGATGTAGGCTTAGTTTTAGTCGGTTCTTGAGCGGTAAGGGCTAGTTGAGTGTTTTTATCCGGCATGGTCTTTGAGCTAATGGCTTCAAGTTGAGCAGCTTCTGGGCTGGTTTTAAGTTTGGGTTCACTGGCTAAAGCTACACGCATATCACCTGGCTCTGGATCAGATAATGCGGGTAGGCTGTTTGTAGTAGCCAAGGTGGGTTGAGCGTTAGCTGTTACTGGAAGGGGAAATGGCTCTAACTGTGCAGGGGGCGTAGTTTCTGGGGGTGTTTTACTTTTCGCGGTTGCAAGTTCTATTGAAGGTTTATCCGCTAAGCTAGCTGCATTATTGAACTTATCAGTGGGTGGTGTTTCAGTCGCTAAAACAGATTCTAGCAACTGATTCGGGCTAATGAGGGTGGCATGACTCGCCCGCAGCATTTCATTAGAAGTCATTACATAGTTTTGATAGTACAAACCAGCCCCACTGGCAGCAACTACACTAATAAACCCTAAACCTAGCCAAGGTAGTGCGCTGATAGAAGTGCGCTTTGGCAATAGATGTGCATGTAATAACAGTTCAGGTGATTCGGTTAAACTCAATAAATTCGGGACTAGCGCTGTACTGGGTAAATAAACCTCACCGTGAGCCGTGACTAAAAATAAGGAAGTGGGCAAATAGCCCGATAGTAAACCCTGTTCACTTAGACGTTGATTTAAGCGCAAGGCTTGCTCATGCATACGGGTAGGGTTACCCAACATCGGTGGTAGGGCTGATAAACTCCAACTAGGCGGGCTTGTTAGTACAAAATAGGCTTCAGCATTAATCCAACCACTATCTAGCACTTTTAAAACGGCAGCATCGGTTTGTGCACTCAGCGCTTGTAAACGCTCAGTCATAAGCTTAAGTGGAGTAGAAGGCAGAGCTTTAGTGGGAAAAATATGGATTAAAACGGGAGTGGTTTCAGTATCACTGGCGCGCATATCGCGAGCTTGATATAAGGTACCTGTGCTATTGTTTATCAATTCCGTTTGGACTAAATAGCGTTGACCAATCAGTCGATTGCCTTGCTTGCGCCGTTGCGTAACCCTATCCATAGGCTGAATTGCTCACTTTAAGTTCCTATTCCCATCTACTCCAACCAGAAGCTTGCAATGTATGAAAAAAGATCGTGTCTTCGACGGTTTAACGCGGAGTTTTCAAAAGAAAATTTATGGTGACGACCCTCGGGGTAAAATCCGCCTTCATATTGTGCAAGATGACTTGTGTCAGCAGCAGTTAAATACTAAACCCCAGTTTATCTTGGACGCTGGTGGAGGCTTAGGACAAATGTCAATTTGGCTGGCTACCCAAGGTCATTCTGTACTTTTAGCTGAACCCTCAGCTGAAATGCTAGTAGAGGCTCATCAAAATATTATAGCTGCCGGACAAACGGAGGTTATTCAATTACAAAATGTAGCTATTCAAAGACTTGTTGAGGAAAGTGAGCCAGAGCGCTTCGATGGTATTGTTTTACATGCAGTTTTAGAATGGCTGGCTGAACCCCGCGCAACTTTAGAACAGCTTTTGAGCTTACTCAAACCGCAGGGATGGCTGTCGTTAATGTTTTTCAATCAGTATGCGCGCGAAATGCGTTATCTGCTGGGTGGGAATTTTAAAGCACTCCGTGAGCAACGCATTGCTAGCGATGGTAATGAAGGCTTAGCGCCGATTTCACCGTTACCACCGGAAACGGTGCTGGCTTGGTTGCCCGAGTTGAATTTAGAGCTTATCACTTGGTCAGGTGTGCGTTGCTTTTATGATTATGCTTACGTGGATATTCGTAAGCGAATGCCTTTAGATGAGCTTTTAGTCCTAGAACGCAGCTATTCACAGCGCGAACCTTGGCGTTCCTTAGCACGCTATCAGCATTTCTTCTGTCGTAAAAGGGCTTAGAGTTTTTCTAAGCCAGTGGCAACTTCCACCAAAATATTAGCTTTTATCTCATAAAGTGCGGCAAGCTCAGGTTTATTTGCTTGTAGCTGCTGAGCTGCAGTGTTTAATAATTGTGCTAAATTTTTCAATTGCTGCACTACCGAATTAAATACGCGTAAAGTACTAGGAACTTCTTGGGTAACTTCTTTATACACTTGTACAAAGTGGGTTGCTTTTGTCGGTTTATCCTCAGCTTTAATAGGCTGTTGATCTAATAAAAAGCGTGCTATCTCAATGTCTGCACTCATCACTGCATCGAAAAACTCATTCGATTCTGCAAATTGCAGACGCACGGTGTTAGAAGCTTGATCCAACAGCTCTAAGTAGTTTTCATCCTCAGTTTGTTGGTTAAAACCCTGCAAAATAGCAGCAAGTTGTAAACGATTAATTAAGGGATAGGCTTTTAGTCTGGCACCCAATTCGCGAGCTTCACTACGTTTATAAGCTTCAATACTTTGCTTGAGCACAGCTTCAACTTTATCCCAAGTTTTAGCATCTGCCTGCAGTAAAATAATCGCCAGGCGTTTATACGCGCTACCCAATAAAGCAAAGCGTTCAGCATTGCTATTTAAACCAATTGGGCTATCAATAGCGGCGGTTTGCACGTATTTGGTGATTTTTAATAAACCATCCAAACGCTCAATCGCAGTATTTGCTAGGTCTTTTGCTCTAACAAATAGCTCAAGGCGTTCAGGATCATCCTCTTTTAACTCAGTAGCTTGGAAAGCTAAGGTTTCTGCTTGACGGGATTCTAAATTGGCTAATAGTTCGAGCGCGGTAATTGGTACTTTGCCATTACGATCTTCTTCGGCAATGGCAATCTGGTAAGCACTACGTGCTGCCTCAAAACCTTTAGGTAGTACATTTCCATACAAGCCTGCCAATTGATATTGAATCTCTGGTGCTTTTAACCAATCGGGGTTACTCAGATTCTCAGCAACTTGTTCTAGCTCTGTGTGGAGGCTATCGAACTCATATTTGCGTGCTTTTTGATGCATATCGACATCAATGCTGGTGAGATAGTCTTGCAATTCATAGGCAGAGACTTGTTGCTGGCAAGGAATCGCACGCTTTTTCTCGGTTAAAGGATCTAAAACAAAACTCGGATCACCATAAGCTTGATAAGCCCCCCAAGTGTTTAAATCTTCATGTAGTAAACGAGTTTGCCGCCGCGCCTCATAAACGGCTTGCCCAAAGGCTTGGTTCTTTTCAATAAACCCTTCAAAGAAAGTAGTGGAGAAAGTGCAAGCGGCTGCATCATCTACTGCCCAACCGGCGGCAATCACACAGCGTACCCCCATTTCAATCAGCTCACGCGCTAAGCTATACGCTAATTTATTAAAGCTCGGAGCACGCTTAGGTCTAGGCTGTTTAGAGACCGACATATCGCCTAGATGACAGCAGTTTAAAAACACTAAATCTGGGATTTCTTCCATCTGACTGATTTCTGCAGCAGTCAATAAGCTGCCATCAGAAAGAATGACCCCGGTGCGCTCTTTATTATCTTTGCCTTTTAAGCCGACATCGCCATGTGCAGCGATCATTAAAATCCGATAAGGCTTTTTAAATAAGATATTGAACACATCGAGCGCGGTCTGACTGGGTACCTCCTCCGCTACAGTCGGCAGGCAGCGCTCAACTTTATAGTCATTCTTTTCTAACAAGTCGGCAACGGCTAAACCTTCACGAGTCGCACCTTCTAAACTGATCAAGCTTTTATCACTATCTTTATTATTGGGTTCAGGATCATAACTAGGATAATGAATAAAAAACTGGCTAGTGGCAGGATTCGCAATCACACAAGCGGTTTTACTGATCGTAGTGGTGACTCGCCGCCGGAAAGTAGTGGAACTGAATTGCCTGACCATTTGCACTTGTAGAGCTAAAGGCTCTTCATCCGCTTGCAGCATTTCCCAAGGTAGATTAGCGGTGTATTCATCTAGAATGAGCAAAAGGCGACTGGTTTGGCGCGCCGCTGATTTGAAATCAAAAGGGATCATCAACTGGAATAAAGTGCGGCTAATATCCGGTTTATATTCATTACTGACAATCGCATCACGAATTAAAGCCTCGATTAAACCGGGTTGGCGCTGTTGAATCACTGTTTCAGCGCGCGCCCGCTCGGAGAGATAGATATATTTGAGTAGTTCCGCAGGCTTATTTTCATCTTTTTCATACAGATCTTTTTCTTTGGCATTAGTGACCATTAAGCGTGGCCAATAACCTCCACCAATACTGCGCTCACTTAAACGATGGCGCATGCCTTGATAGCGTGGCACGATTAATTCACTAGCGGGTTCTAGCCGTGCTTCGAGGCGTTCTAATTCAGTTTCTAGGCGCTTCGGCAATTCGCGCACAATATAAGCGGCAGTAATGGCGGTATCTAAATAGAATTCAATAAAATCGAGGCGAGTAATCGCACGTTTTTGTTGATCTTCGCAGTTATAACGGTATTGCTGATTCGCTTCACAAATCCCCCGTACAATCGCTTCAATCGAGGCTTCGACCGTAATATGGGTGGTGGAGTTATAGCCAATTAATAGGCTATTCACACCTAAGGTTTCGATTTTATCTTTTTCAAGATTTGGATTCGGTGGCAGGGTGAGTAAATAATTCAAAACACCATCACGCACCGTATCGGTAATTTTTTGCGCAGTAATCAGATTCCATTCGCCTAAGCCAACAATAATCGCCCCACGACAAATATTCCGCTTGAAATCGGTGGTGCTGCGTGGACGGAGGATAATCGTGCTACTGCTAACTGGCCCTGCATAAATCCCTAAGCGCTCGCGTTGGCTCAAAGCACCATCCACTAAATGCTTATCAATCATGCGCTCAGCGCTAGCAATCGAGTCGGCTTGATAATGCCCACAAATAATTGGCTGTTGCACAAAGCGCAAATCCATTGCTCGCACGGCGACTTTTAAGGCTTGGGTATTCTCTTCGCGTGGCTCGCGTTGGGGGCGATCCCCAAAGAAAG
Source organism: uncultured Thiothrix sp. (assembly GCF_937876535.1). Taxonomy (GTDB): domain Bacteria; phylum Pseudomonadota; class Gammaproteobacteria; order Thiotrichales; family Thiotrichaceae; genus Thiolinea. Next base: position 43,966 of record NZ_CALFHZ010000026.1, on the reverse strand, counting down.
CTAAAGCCACTTCTTCTGCACTGGCATGTAATACGGGGCCTGCTTCATACGGATAATCGCGATTAATACTGCCCCGTTGGCGAGGTGGATTGCGTTCTAATTGGGTACTCGTGCCGGTTTGCAGTAGCTCAGCAATCGCTGCGAAATATTGGGGTGTATTAGTGAGATTCGCATGACTAACTGGCATATACCAATATTGTTCTGCGCGTAATTCGGGTAGGCGTCCGGCTTCCCAAGTGACTGTGCCATCGCCCTCAGTCGTACCTTTGAGCGTGATTTTATTAGCAGTGAGTTCCACATTGAGCGGTGTATGTTGGTCGACGCCGAACACATAAGCGACACGCTCAGCATAGGGTATTGATGTTTTAAGGCGTTCAGCAATTTTTTTAGCGTTGGTTAAACTTGCCTCAGTCGGTAAAGCGCCTAAAGCTTGACCGCTACCAAACCAACGATCTCGATTGATGTTTTGTAACTGTGCCCAAGTATCTGCTTTAAAATAATCAAGGGTTGGTGAGTCAGGGTTGGGTAAGAGTTGTAGCACACTTTCATATTCACCCATCACATCCAAAACTTCTTGCAGATTGTGATGGAAGTCTAAACTGGCTAAATAGCGCACGCCTTGACCTTTACCTAATAAGCTTTCAACTGCGGCATAGGAGCCTTGATTGGGAGTGCCTAACATAATGAAATGGCTATTCGGGCGGCTTGCAATATTCACCCAAAGCTTGTTCAGTTTCGGGCTAGCAATCAACATGCGCATGACCAACCCACCCATACTATGCGCAAGAATATTCACCGGACGTTGTTGCTGTGGTGTGTCTAGAGCCTTGAGCTTTTCCTCAATGAAATCGGCTAATTTTTGTGCTAAGTCTTCTAAGCTTAAGCGCCAGTCATAAGGAAAGGGGATGACTTCATACTGTGTTGCTAAATATTGCTGCAAATCGCCGTAATAATGTTCAATTAAGCCATCCGCATAGATATTCGGCATATCTATTTTCAGGCTATAAATACCACCTGCGGCTAAATCAAAGGGATCAAACCAAATCCGGTCGCCGGTATTTTGTCCCTGTGGGCGGATACTTAAATGAGAGCCCATAATCCCTGGCAAATAAAATACAATCGGCGCATTTTTTGGGCGCGTTGGTGCAGCACCAGAGCGTGTAGCAGTTATTGGGTTGAGCTTTTTAGGATCTAGTTTTATGTCGCAGTCAGTCGGAATGCGGGTAAAACCGGCTAGTTGGGTAGGATTTTCATGATTTAGCCAATTATTGAGGGCGCGTAAGGTATCCGCACGTTTGAAATAATGTAAATGACTGACTTGCGAACCTTGAGTATAGAACTCATAAGTAGGGTTGCGCTTGGCAAGACCTGCACGCATCGATTGCGTGTCCACCACGAAATCATTATCAACTTTGCCAAATAGCACCCAGTCAGTGAAAAGAATGGCAATGCGTTTGAGGATGCTAGCTTCATTAGTATCGGTATTGCCGGTAATCGCCATTACCTGAATTTTATCCGAGCGTGAGGCCGTTGCTAAGAACCCCGTAATTGGCGAATCAGGCAGCATCGCTTCTAAACCTGGTATAAAGCGCGGATCAATGCGTTTGGCTGCAATCTCCAAGACTACGCGACGGAAGGCATTTAAGACCGAAGCACTCACGGTACCCACCACCGGAATAAAGCCTGCTCCAAAGCTCAAAAGCGATAACAAGCCAGACAAAAATAGGTCAATATTATCCGCCATTAGGGTAGTGCCACCTGCAGGACAAGCAACACGTACATAGCGATCAATTTGGAATTGTTTTTCTAAGAGTACGGCACGTAATTCGGTGAGTTGCTGCTGTTCTTCGGCGACAACTAATTCGCGAATTTTGCATTGCTCTTCAGTTTCTAGCTCACCATCCTGCTCAGCTGGGCGGCGTTGATAGTGCTTAATCAGATTGGCATCGAAATCATTGAGGCAAAGTAAATCGCCGACTAAGCCCCCACGTGAATGTGTTACCAGTGAAAAACGACTGCCTTTGGGTAAGGCTTTTGCAAGTTGCAAAGCATTCTCCAATGGGCTTTCTGAGAGAGTGCGATGTTCAAAAGCATAGATACGTTTACTGAAAGGGCGCGTGAGTTGATCCCAATGAATATCTTGAGCTTCACTGCGTAAAGCCCCAAAACTGCCTAATGTATTGGTACCGGTGCCATGAATAAAAATCAGTAGTGGTTCTTTATTCTTGGCCGCCTCGACTAATTCTTTGGCATCAGCTGCAACACGATCTCCAGTTTTAATCGCTTTCTCAGACCAAGGATATAACCCAGGCTCACCTTCCAGTTTGGATTCAATCGCTTGCATTAAAGCCTTAGCACCTATCCACGAAGCTTGTGCATAGGCGAGATCAGTGAAGCGTTTACCTAGTTTATCTTCCAACCAATCTAAAGCTTGTTCTTGAGCGGCACTAATAAAGCTATCGGGGTTTAAATTGAGGATGGAAAGCTTTGACCAAATCCAATTACTTAACCCACGGCTTTTGCCATACGGGTCTTTGAGGATATTAAGATCAATTTGCCCATTGTTATCTAGTGCTTGTGGGTAAAGTCGTTGCAATTCGGCATGCAGTTTATCGGCACGCATAATCACTACGCTGCCATCCTGTGCCTCTAACACCATCAACTCTTCGGCGGTAAAGCTATCTGCGCTGGATTGTTCTGTAGAGCGTGTCCCTTGGCGTAGATCAAAGCTTTTAGTGACAGTCACTGCGGCTTCGCTCATAAAGAGATTGCGGTTTTGCTGTTGAGAGCGAGTCGTAGAGGTTAAAGCACGCGGCAACGTAGGCGGGCTTATGTGACCAAGACCACGCTGGGTTGGCGGATTGCTAGGGATTAGAAACGCCAGCTTACTAGCTTTTCTCGGTTTTTTATCAGCCGTCATGCCGCACTCCCTAATAACTTCTGCACACTCAGTAGCCTAATTATAGCTGTTATGCGGATGGGCTTAAGCCTATTTACCTTCTAAGGTGACTAATATAACGACAAAGCTAGACCATAGAAGAACCATTAAGGCGTATAAACGGTCACTCACTACCCCTATTCTCGGAAAAAGTAGCTTTTATCCTGAAAGTAATGTGCAGGTACTAGGGCTTAGGAGCATGCTCAGAAAATATAAATAATAGATTAGGCGTGCCAGCTCAAGGATAGACCCGAAATGATTAATAATGATTACAGCCGTAGTTTAACCACAAGCTCAGCATTTCAAACTAGTCCAGTGGCTACTGATGCAACCACTAAAAACCAGAGTAATTTATTTTTGAATAATGGGCTGAGTGACTCCAAAGAAGTTACCAATGGTATTATGAGTTTAGTGCAACAGTTGCTGGGCATGTTGCAAAAAGGCGGCGGTCATAAACCTGATCGTACACCCACTTTAAATCTAACGAGCGAACAAGAAGCTGGCCTGAAAAATCTGTTAGGTTTTAGCAATGAGGCGGTGAGTGTAAAAGTGTTAGATAGGCAGCGTGATAAAGCATTAAGTGCTGGCGATGTCGTTGTGGTCTCAGGTGGAATCACTGGGGGGGAAATTACCCGCCATACCTTAACGCAAAAAGATATTGATCAGCTGAATGGTAAGACTACCCTCCCGCAAGATTTCCTTGATAGCCGCGCTAAATGGGATGCAGCCACTAGCAATGCGCAAAGCGTATCCTACACCGCACAAAATAGCTGTTTCTGCCCACCGGATTATACTCGCCCCATGAATATTACTGAGCAGAACGGCAAAATCATTGATGCGACTTATGCGGATACGGGTGAAGTAGTACCTAGTTATATTCGCGACGGTTTACTAACCATGAATGAGCGCTTTGACCAATTAGAACAAGCTTACCTAAGTGGGGCGGATCGGATTGATGTAAGTTATGACCCCCGTTTAGGTTACCCCAGCTCCGTTTATGTGGATCAAAGCTTCATGATTGCAGATGAAGAACTTAGCTATACGATTAAAGACTTAGCCGTTTCAGCTAAATAAAGGACGATTAATTGGGTTAGTACTTGATGAACTCATCAAGTTTAATTGATTTAAAGGAGACTTAGCCCATGGTAGTAGTATCGCAGCAGCCTGTTTTACAACCATTATCCGCCTTAGCAAACCAAAATACAGCTGCAGTACAAAGCAATAATGCCAACCTGACTAACCCTAGTGCCACTACGGTAGCGAATACTGCCTCTATTAAGAAGGGCTTTTTAGATCAGTTAATTAGTAAATTTGAAGCTAGTAATACTACTGCTGCACAATCTAATGCGCCGGTTGCGAGTAATATTAATTATTTAACTCAGCAATTAACTAATCAAATTAACCAAAACGCATCGACTAATGGCAACTCTAATAGCCAGAATGCCAACAATAATATTAATCTCACTACGAGCGTCAGCTTGAATAACTTAAATGCGAATTTGGCAAAGTGGGAAAATTATTTAGCAGGCAATGATTATTCATTTACCTTACAGCAAAATAATAGTGGTCAACGTTCTGACCCGATTAACGTTAATGTCAGTAATGGGCAAGTCAGCAGTGCTAACTATTCTGATGGTACGCCAGTGAGTGCAGCAGTATTTAGCACGATTCCAACGATTGAGCAGATGTTTGATAACATTCGCCAAGCGACCTCTGCGAACGAACGTGCTGATGCCCTCTACAACCCGAACCGTGGTTTTCCCGAGTTTGTCCTACTCAGCCACAACGAACAAACTAGCGCGGATGATGCGACTTATATTCTGAATAATGTGAGCATCAACGCTTAACCGGTCTCTGCTTAACCAAACCACATTAAATCTACAGACTTCCTGATTGATGTGGTTTGGTCTTTTTCCTTTGCTGACTAACTACAGTTGAACATGCTATAAAAGCTATTTTTTAAGCTTCTAATTAGCTCTTAATGAAACCCTCAGGCAAAACAATTCAAATTTACTTACCAGATGGCAATCCACGCAGCATTAAAATTGCTGAGATTACCAGTCGGACTGTGGCTGCTATCTTGATTCCGCGTGCAAAGTTAGAGGAGGCTGCACAACGAGATGAATTAAATCAAGTTGGTGTTTATGTCTTGTTTGGCCAACAAGATGGTAGGCCTTATGCCTATATAGGAGAGGCCGAAAATAGTTTAAATAGACTTAAACAACATCATAAAGCCAAAGAATTTTGGGATTATGCTTTAGTATTCATTTCCAAAACGCAGTATTTCACAAAAACACATATTAAATTCTTGGAGTGGTTATGTTGTGATATAGCGAAAAAAGCAGGACGCTATTCTCTCGAGAATTATAAGACTCCACCCAAGCTACATGTCTCGGAATCAGTAGAAGCTGATTTGTATGATAATTTTGAGACGATGCAAATATTAGCAGCTAGTTTTGGTTATCCTATTTTCGAGATAATAACAAAGCCACAACTAAAAGAGGTTATTGTTTGTAAAGGTAAAGATGCACAGGCCGAGGGGGAGTATACAGAGGAGGGCTTAGTTATTTTTGCAAAATCAACTTGTAATTTAGCAGTAACGAAGACGGCTAGCTCTTGGGTAATAAATTTACGTGCAGAGCTTTTGAATGCTGAGATATTAAAGCAACAAGACAATTTGTTAATTTTCCAAAAGGACTATGTATTTGCTTCACCTAGTGGTGCGGCTGCAATAGTCTTAGGGCGTAATGCGAATGGTTGGATTGAATGGAAGTACAAGGACGGGCGTACACTGGATCAAGTAAAACGCCAGTCTCAAGTCATCGAAAAAGAGCCTGAGTTAGACTAAAACCACCACCAACTCCTTAGGCCCATGCACCCCATAGGCCAACACCTGCGCAATATCTGCTGAGCGTGAAGGGCCTGAAATCAATAGCGCATTGGTGGGTAAACCTTGCTCCAGCCAACCTTGGATTTTTACCGCTTCGGCAAAGGTCGTATACAGCTTATCGGTATCCAAAAGCGCAATATGAATCGGTGGCACCAGTGATAAGGTGCGTGGTTCAGAGACGCTAGACCAGAGCATTAAAGTGCCCGTCTCAGCAATCCCGCCCAAAGTTGAAGTTAATCCCGCATCGACCTCGTAAAACAATTCCTGTTTCCAGTCTTCAATGTTGCGCTCGTAATGTTTTAAGGTCGGGAAGCGTTCAGCGTTTTGGGTAATCGCCTGTCCCCATTCAGTGTTGGGCGAAAGTAGTAGGTTATTCAAACCTTTGGCTTGGCAAATCTCAGCCACTTTATCCAGCCAAGTATTACGATCTGCAACATGCACTTCCGCACGTACCGCTTGCATACGTTCGGTAAAGCGTTGAATACGCTCGGCTTTATCCCAAGCAAACACACTCAATGAGTCACGCGCACTCGCATCGACCGTTGGGCGCTCAACCGCAGTGAGGCGCTGAAAAATAGCGGCGCGGGCCTTACTCATGGTCGACTCCTAGGGCTTTGAGTTGCTGGTGCAAGGTTTGTTCGGCAAGTTGGGGGGCGCTGCGCACGCTGGTCCATGCACCTAAGTTATGCGGAATTAAACCGCGCAATTGAGTGGCAGTTTTGCCTCCGAAGTTATACAGAGTCGGATGACTCGCTGAAAACGACCACGCTTGCCAAATAGCAGCTTCCAAGGGTTTGCGGCGTGTGCCTGCGTCTTGGGTTGGCGTGTTGTCGGTGTCTTTACGCACGCTGTCATGGCGCAAACGATTGATAATATTGGGGATAGGAATACGTACTGGGCAGACCTCACCACAGGCACCACACAAAGATGAGGCTTGAATCAATTCACCATGCACGCTTAAACCAGATTTTTGCGGCTCTAAAATTGTGCCAATCGGCCCCGGATAGACTGTGCCATAACTGTGCCCGCCAATACGCACATACACCGGACAATGATTAATACACGCGCCGCAACGAATACAACGCAAGGTTGCCAGCAGTTCAGGGTCGGAATAAATGCGCGAGCGGCCATTATCGAGTAACACCAAATGCACTTCGGTGGGGCCATCTTTTTCATCGGCTTTGCGAGGCCTTGAGATCATATTGAAGTAGGTGGTGATCGGCTGACCGGTGGCAGAGCGTGGCAAAATACTTAAAAGCGGCGGAATATCGCTGAGTTTTTCCACTACTTTTTCAATCCCTGTCACCGCAATATGCACGGGCGGAATCGTGGTCGACATGCGCCCATTACCTTCATTTTCCACCAAACATAGCGTGCCAGTTTCCGCAACTGCGAAGTTCACACCGGATAAACCGACCGGAGCGGCATAGAATTTATCGCGCAAAATCCGCCGCGCCGATACTGTCAATTCATCAACATTCTCGGTATAGGGAATATCGGGAAATTTCTCATGGAACAAGGTCGAAATCTGCTCTTTGCTCTTGTGAATCGCGGGCATAATGATATGCGACGGGGTTTCGCCATCCAGTTGAATAATGAATTCGCCCAAATCCGATTCGAGCGCTTCAATCCCACGTTCCTCCAGAAAATGGTTTAAGCCCATTTCCTCTGACACCATCGACTTGCCCTTAATAATCGACTTAGCATTATGTTTTTGCATAATCCCAAGCACAATTTCATTGGCTTCATCAGTCGTTTCCGCCCAATGCACTTGCACGCCGTTTTTGGTCAGATTGGTTTCAAGTTGCTCCAATAATTCCGGTAGTTTGCTCAAGGCATTAGCGCGAATCGCTTGAGCTTGAGTGCGTAAGGCTTGCAGGGCTGCATCATCGGGAAACTGATTGCGCCGATTAGTCATTAACGTATCCATCGCCTTGCGGAAATGGGCGCGCACCTCGGTTTTGCCGAGTGCTTTTGCTACATCGACACGGAATTCGGTGGTCATGGTTGAACCTCCGCTGAAGTATTTAACCCCTCCCTGCCTCCCCTTGTCAGGGGAGGAGTATCTCCCTTCCTTGATAAGGGAAGGGTTGGGGATGGGTTGGTGCGCTCCCATAAAAATTCAGCGATATGTTGCGCTTTCGGTGCGGCTTTACCTTCATGCTGCGCTTGGTAAGCAAACGCACCGCTAATATTCATCAAGCAACCACAGTCCTGACTCACCAACTGCGCCGCACCCGTGGCGCGAATATGCATAGTTTTATCCGCGACCATTGCCGCCGATATTTCTGGTTCTTTCACCGCAAAAGTACCACCAAAGCCGCAGCATTCAGCTTTATAGGCTTGTTGTTTCACCTCCACATTCGCCAGTTGCCCAAGCAAATGTTCAATCTTATCCGCCACTCCCATTTCGCGGCGCGCTGAGCATGAAGTGTGCACCGCAACTGCGATTGGCTCGCCCAAATCAGTGAAATCCACCTGCAAAACATCGATTAGAAATTCAGTCAGTTCATACACTCGATTGGCCACCTTCAACGCTTCGGACTCATCAGCTTCAGCTTTGAATAATTCAGGGTAGTGAGTTTTCATCATCCCTGCACAGGAGCCAGACGGAATCACTATCGGAATAGTTTTCGGAAAGAGCTGAATCTGTGTGCGAGCCACTTTACGCGCTTCATCGCGATAGCCTGAATTCCACGCAGGTTGACCGCAACACGTTTGCCCTTGCGGATAAATCACTTTTACACCTTCACGCTGCAACAATTGCACAGCAGAAACCCCCGCTTTCGGGTAAATCAGATCAATCAGGCAAGTGCCAAAGAAATAAATAGTGTCGGGTTTAGGCGGGCGCGTGGTTTGGCTCATAGGCTAATGCTCTCACTCCTAGCTTTAGTGGCTACCCTTTGACCGCTTACAACGCACCAAAGGATTGGTATTACCAGTTTACTGTAATGGAGAAATAGGGTTTTGACAAGGATTTATCAATTGGAGTGAAGGTTTTATTATAGATTTAAAATCTTTGCAATTGAGTATTTTTTATATTGGTAAGACCAATTTTGTAAAATAGCTGATTAATTGAGTTAGCTAACGCTCTCCTGTATCGTGTTTTACTAATGACTTAAGCGGAGCGTAGGCCGTGAGCTATGTAGTTGCTATCGGCGGTGCTAATCTTGATATTAGTGCTCAACCCAGAGGTGCAGTGCTAGCGCGTGATTCTATTCCGGGCACGATTAGCACTAATTTCGGTGGCGTAGCACGGAATATTGCTGAAAACCTTGCTCGACTCAATTTGGATTGCTGTTTGCTTAGTGCAGTAGGGAACGATACCAATGGCCTCGCTTTATTGCAGCATACGGAAGGTGTTGGGGTTAATATCGCTGAGGTTTTGCACGTTGCTGAGGCACACACTGGCCTGTATGTCTCAGTGAATGATGCACAAGGCGATTTGAGTATTGCGGTCAATGATATGGCCGTGTTGGAGTATGTGACCGCCGCTTATCTCAGCGAAAAACAGGCTTTACTAAAGCAAGCTCGCTTAATCGTGGTAGACACGAATCTTTCCCAAGACTGCTTAACTGCTTTATTCGAGCAAGCTAGCCAAGTTCCGGTTTTCATTGATCCTGTTTCCGTGCAGAAAGCGCCAAAAATTCGCAACCACTTAGCCAAGATTCACACTCTCAAGCCTAATCGTTTAGAAGCGGAACAGTTATCGGGATTGTCGCTAGCTGATGACGAAGCAGTGCCTGCGGTGGCAACTTGGTTTTTGCAGCAAGGCGTGGCTAATATTGTATTGAGCTTGGGGGAGCGTGGTTTGTATTGTGCGAGTCAGCAGGAACAAGGCTGGGCTAAACCTTTGCCTGTCAAGGTCTGTAATACCTCGGGGGCGGGTGATGCCTTAATGTCAGGGCTGGTTTATGGCTATTTAAGTGGCTATTCTTTATTAAAAGCAGCGCGGTTTGCCCAAGCTTGTGCGGCGCTAACAGTTGAAGTTGCGCAAGCCAATTGCCTGACTTTATCGCTTGCTGCGGTCATACACTTACTCAGCACACACGACCCGAATCATTCATTAGGATTGTTATGAACTACCTTGATATTCATCCCGAAGTGGCTGCTACCCTAGCAGCTAAGCAAGCTGTGGTCGCACTCGAATCGACCATTATTTCACACGGTATGCCTTATCCACAAAACGTCGAAACCGCCCTTCAAGTCGAAGCAGAAGTACGGGCTAATGGTGCGATTCCGGCCACGATTGCGATTATTAATGGCAGGCTTAAAGCGGGTTTAAGTAGGGGTGAGATCGAGCAATTAGGTAAAGGTGGGCACAATATTACTAAAGTGAGTCGACGTGATTTACCGTTTATTGTGGCGCAGGGTAAAACCGGTGCGACTACCGTAGCTTCGACCATGATTATTGCCGCCATGGCAGGGATTCGGGTGTTTGCAACCGGTGGAATTGGTGGGGTGCATCGTGGTGCTGAGACCTCATTTGATGTTTCAGCCGATTTACAAGAGTTAGCGCAAACACCCGTGGCGGTAGTTTGTGCGGGTGCGAAGTCGATTTTGGATTTAGGTTTGACCCTCGAATATCTGGAGACGCATGGTGTGCCAGTGATAGGTTATCAAACCGAACAGCTTCCCGCCTTTTTTACCCGTGGCAGCCAGTTTAAAGTTGATTATCGCTTGGATGACGCGACCAGCATTGCGCAAGTGATGCACGCCAAATGGGCGATGAATTTAAAGGGTGGGATGGTGATTGCTAACCCCATCCCTGAGCCATATGCCATGCCGAGTGCTGCGATTGATGGTGCGATTGAACAAGCGCTTGCAGAAGCTGCTGCACAACATATCGGCGGCAAGCAAGCGACCCCCTTTTTATTAGCGCGGGTTTGTGAACTCACTGGCGGCGATAGTCTGGCCTCAAATATTCAATTGGTGTTGAATAATGCGCGGCTTGCCAGTGCGATTGCGAAAGCCTATGGTGAGTTAGCGCACTAAGCCTCTGACCAAGGGCGCAAGGCTTCAGCACCAATCCATGCTTTTACCCAGTCGGGTAATTCGGGTTGCCAATCCGGTTGCTGCATGACATTTAAAATGGTCTGAGTGGGGATAATTTTGCCTTTCTCCACTACCGCAGCGCGAATCAGTGTGGCGGAATACCATACTTCACCGACTTGATGAGTTTGTAAAAAATAAAACCATTTCTCATCATGTCCCAATACGCGCGTATGCTGTTCATAACGTTGGAAAGGCTTCAGGCGTTTGCGATAGCGCACACTGCTCCCTGCGACCACAAAGCCCCATTTATGTTGCTTCACTTGCTGCCATAAACCAGTGCGCACGGCAAACACAAAGCGGCCAATATCAAACAAAGTTAAATGCCGCCCATTGTTCATTTCCAGAAAAAGATCACAGTCACTTAAACTGACCCGCATTGGCACAATGCTGGTTTCATCAATCTTCAAAGTAGGGGCGCGTTTAGCCTTTTTGATGGCGAGCCATAAACGGAAAAAGGGGAACATGGCCTGAGCCTCCTAACGTGATAAATGCCGCAAGGAACGCACTTTACGTGCTTCATCAGCATCAATGCTTTTTAAAGAATCTTCCACAAACGCTAGATGCTGTTCAGCTGCTTGGCGAGCGCGTTCTGGTTCTCCAGCAATCACAGCCTCCATTAATTCACGATGCTGCTGGCTTAGCGGGTCGAATACGCGCGCTTGAGTATAGAGCTTATCGAGGTTGTGCGAGATGCTGTTTTGCAGTAGTTCAAACAGGTTACGCATAATGTGTAAAGACACTAGATTATGCGAAGCTTCAACAATGGATAAGTGAAAGGCCGCATCAGCGCGCGCTTCATCCATTGGGTCTTCACTGCCATGTTCAGCAATCATTGCCTCAAAACGCTCACGAATCAGCGCTTTGTCTTCATCGGTAGCGCGTAAGGCGGCATACCAGGCGGCATTACCTTCAATCGCATGGCGGATTTCTAACACATCAAAGCGGTATTCGGGGTTTTCACGGAATAGGGTAACCAGCGGATCAGTTTGTCCGGCGGCGGTGAGATCTTGAATATACGTGCCACCGCCCGCCCGACTGACTAATAAGCCTTTACTAATCAATTTCTGAATCGCTTCACGCAACGAAGGGCGCGAGACTTCCAGCTGTTCCGCTAAGGGGCGCTCGGCGGGCAAACGATCACCCGCTTTTAAGCCTTGGGTGGCAATCATTGCTTCCAGTTGTTCAGCAATTTGATCAGAAAGGCGGATTCTCTTCATGTACTCTGGTCTTACCAATTTTTTTGATAAGACCGAGTTTAGGGGCTTTTAGCGCACCAATCAAGGAATCATCCACGTAAACACATAGGCTTGCAGGGTGGTAATCACACCCACAATCGTGGCAAAGATCAGGCTGTGCTTTAAGGTAAAGCGGAATAAATCAGCTTCCTTGCCCACCAAGCCAACCGCTGCACACGCCACGGCAATGGATTGCGGAGAGATCATTTTACCCGTTACGCCACCCGTGGTATTTGCTGCCACCAATAAGGTATCCGACACGCCGATTTGATGCGCGGTATTGGCTTGCAAGCTACAGAACAGGGCATTGGACGAAGTATCCGATCCGGTTAAGAACACACCCAACCAACCCAAGAACGGTGAGAAGAAGGTAAACATTGCACCTGTACCCGCTAGTAATAAGGCCAAAGTTGCGGATAGACCAGAATAGTTTGCGACAAAGGCAAAGGCCAACACCATGCCGATGGAGTAGATCGGCCGCTTGAGTTCGCTGACGGTTTCAAAGAAGGTTTTTACGGCTTCGGCAGGGCGCATTTTCAAGACGAAAATGGTGATGATGGCGGCTAATAGAATCGCAGTACCGGTGGCTGAAAACCAGTCAAATTTATAGACTGCTTCATAAGGTTTGGCTTCAGCCACAATCGGCGGCATTTTGGTGACTAATTTATCCAAGTAAGGTACGGAGAATTTAATCACCCAAGTTTCTAATAAACCGTCTTTGCTGAACATCGCTTTGAAGGGTTTTAAACTCCAGATCGTGACCATGATGGTTAAAATCATAAAGGGTGACCATGCTTTGATGATGGTGCCAGTGTTATAGGTTTGGGTTTGAGTCGTAGGGATTTTGCTTAATTCTTGACCTTCAAAACGGAAGATATTCTTTGGTTTCCATTTTTTCAGGAATAAAGTTAAGCACACTAGACTCACGAGTGCAGAGGTAATATCCGGTAGTTCTGGGCCGATATAGTTGGCGGTGAAGAATTGTGTGACTGCGAAAGACACGCCCGCTACTAAAATGGCAGGATAGGTTTCTTTCACACCGCGCCAGCCATCCATAATCATAATCAACCAGAAGGGTACAATGACGGAAAGAAGTGGTAATTGGCGGCCTGCCATTTGTCCAATGTGGAAGGGGTCTAAACCCGTCACTTGACCCGCTACCGTAATCGGAATGCCCATAGCGCCGAAGGCGACTGGTGCAGTATTGGCGATCAAACACAAGCCCGCTGCATATAAAGGATTGAAACCTAAACCGACTAATAAAGCAGCAGTGATAGCAACTGGTGCACCAAAGCCCGCTGCACCCTCTAAAAAAGCACCAAACGCAAAACCCACCAGCAACATTTGTAAGCGTTGGTCTTCAGTGATAGACAACACCGAGCTGCGGATAATATCGAATTGCCCGGTTTTGACGGTGATTTTGTAAAGGAAGACGGCAGTAATAATGATCCACGCGATTGGCCACAAGCCATACATAAAGCCATAAGCGGCAGAGGCCAGCGCCATAGTGACTGGCATTTTATACAGCAGAATCGCGACTAACAGCGCTAATCCTAAGGTAATCGTGCCCGCAACATGGCCTTTCATGCGGAATACCGCGAGGGCGACGAAGAAAAAAGCGATAGGGATGAGAGCAATTAGGGCGGACAGCCATAAATTACCCAGCGGATCATACACTTGGGACCAAGTTTGCATGCGACTCCTCCTAGAGCGGTGCTACTGTGGTGTGGGGATTTACTGATTTGGATTTTGGTCATACCAATTTACCAAATTGCGGCGCATCATAGAGATATTTTTGCTAATTCGCAACAATTCGATAGCTAATTTTGCAAATTTATCTATAATTGGTCTTACCAAAAATCAAGACCATCGCTAGGGATTCACTTATGAGCCTTGCCCATCAAGCCTTTTGCCAAAACCTGCTGCAAACCTTGCCAGCCGAACGTGTGCTACAAGACGAGTTTCATCGCCTGACCTACGGTACGGATGCGAGTTTTTACCGCCTGATTCCTGAGGTGGTGGTGAAGGTAAAAGACGAGGATGAGCTGCAATTGGTCTTGCGCTTGGCACGTGAGCATCAGGTGTCAGTGACCTTCCGCGCCGCAGGAACGAGTTTGTCGGGGCAAGCGGTCACGGATTCGGTGTTAGTGATGCTGGAGCTGAATAGCTGGCGTGAATTTAAGGTCTTGGAGGCGGGTGCGAAGATCAGTTTGCAACCCGGCATTATTGGTTCACAGGCGAATCAATATCTCCTGCCGTTTGGGCGCAAAATTGGCCCCGATCCAGCGACCATAAATACTTGTAAGATTGGCGGAATTGCGGCGAATAATTCCTCGGGGATGTGTTGTGGCACAGCGCAGAATAGCTATCACACGTTAAACGGGATGCGGGTGATTTTGGCGAATGGCTCAGTGATTGATACGCGCACGGCTGAAGGTCGGCAAACCGCTTTGAATACGCAAAAGCCACTCTTAAATGAACTCAGTAAACTCGCCGCTGAAGTCCAAGCTAATCCCGAACTCACCGCCAAAATTCGCCATAAATACCGCCTGAAAAATACCACCGGCTATAGCATCAATTCCTTGGTGGATTACACCGACCCGCTAGAAATCTTGACGCATTTAATGATTGGATCGGAAGGCACGCTCGGGTTTATTTCGGCGGTGCAATATCACACGGTACCGGATTACCCGTACAAAGCGACTTCGTTAGTATTTTTTCCGCATGTGGAAGCAGCGTGTTTGGCAGTGACTGCCTTGAAACCAGCTCCGGTGGATGCGGTGGAGTTGATTGATGGTGCGGGTTTGCGCTCGGTGCAGGGCAAAGCCGGTATGCCTGCCACGTTAGCGGACTTGGATTTGGATGCGGCGGCTTTATTGATTGATGTGCGTGCGCCGAATGCAGCGGAGTTAGCCGCGAAAATTGCCGAAGTGCAAACTATTCTCAGCACTCAAACCCTGTTATTCCCCGCCGAATTTACTCAAGATCCGGTGCAATATGCGCAATTCTGGGGGGTGCGTAAAGGTTTATTCCCTGCGGTCGGTGCAGTGCGTCCGGTCGGAACCACGGTGATTATTGAGGATGTGGCCTTCCCGATTGAGCAATTGGCGGCAGGTGTGCGCGATTTGCAGACGATTTTTGCCAAATATCATTACAGCGAAGCACTGATTTTCGGCCATGCCTTGGAAGGCAATCTGCACTTTGTGTTTACCCAAGATTTCAGTACCCAAGCGGAAGTCGATCGTTATTCCGGCTTTATGGACGATGTGGCGCAATTGGTCGCGGTCAAATACGGTGGTTCGCTCAAAGCGGAACATGGCACGGGGCGGAATATGGCGCCCTTTGTTGAGCTGGAATGGGGGCGCGATGCTTATCAATTAATGTGGAAAATCAAACGCTTATTTGACCCCGAAAACTTACTCAATCCGGGGGTGGTTTTGAATGAAGATCAAGCAATTCATATTAAAAATCTCAAACCCATGCCTGCCACCCATGAGTTGGTGGATCGTTGTATTGAATGCGGTTTTTGTGAGCCAGTTTGCCCATCACGCAATCTAACCTTGACCCCGCGCCAACGCATTGTTGCGTGGCGCGAACATGCACGCCTCAAAACCAGTAAGGATGAAGCGGGTTTGCAAGCTTGGGATAAAACCTTTGCCTATCAAGGTTTAGAGACCTGCGCGATTGATGGATTGTGCTCGACGCGCTGTCCGGTGGGCATTAATACCGGCGAATTAGTCCGTGCTATTAAAACCGAGCAACACGGTGCTACCGCTAAGAAAATCGCTAGTTACGCGCAAACCCATATTGCCCCAATTACCAAAATGACGCGCTTCGGCCTAAATGCAGCGGCGTTCAAAGGTAAGATATTAGGCCATCAAAACTTCACGAGCATTACCCAAGGCTTTAGTAAACTTACAGGCAACCGCTCACCGATTTGGCACGATGCCCTGCCACGCGGTGCTAAAGCGGAAGTCCCACAGGCACAAGGCGCTAATGGCAAAGCGGTCTATTTTACCGCTTGCGTGACACGCAGCATGGGTACAGCAGTGAGTGATTCTGAAACCCGCGATTTACCCCAAGTGATGCAAAGCCTGATGCAAAAAGCGGGTTTTGCAATCATTACCCCGAAAGCAGTGAGTGGTTTATGTTGTGGCTTGCCCTTTGCTAGCAAAGGCTTACCCGACCATGCAGCCGCCTCGATGCATGAATTAGAAGCTGCCTTGTGGGAGGCGAGCGAGCAGGGCAAATACCCGATTGTCTGCGATACCAGCCCTTGTACCTTGCGCTTAATTGAGTCTGCCAAAAAACCTATGAAGTTTTACGAAACCGCAGGTTTTATCCACGAGTTCTTATTGCCCCATTTAACTCTCAAACCGCAAGCCGAACCGATTGCCCTGCATATCACCTGTAGCGCGCGCAAAATGGGCTTAGATAAAGTGTTACGCGAGTTAGTAAAGCGTTGTGCTCCGCAAGTTATTGAACCGGAAGAAGAGGGTTGCTGTGGCTTTGGTGGTGATAAAGGCTTTATGACGCCCGAATTAAATGCAGCGGCACTAGCACGTTTAAAACAGCAATTGCCGGAAGGCTGTCATGAAGGTGTGAGTAATAGCCGCGCTTGTGAGATTGGCTTAACTTTGCATAGTGGGCGGCAATATCGCTCGGTGGCTTATTTGGTGGAGCGGTGTGTGGTTTAATGTCACTCAGTCATCAGTTTTTTCTGTTAAAGGTTGACGATCAGGCTCACTGGCATAAAAGCTGGCTTAAGCTTTTCCAAAGTAACCAAGGCATTAAGTTGCATGTGGATGCTCTAAGATATATAGCCGACACTTTGCAATGGATACCCACCTATAATCCATCGACTAAACAAGCTCATCAAGGTTTGTGTTGGTGGGGGATAACTTGGATTCAGGTTGACGGTGCGCCAGTTATGGCAAAAACTTTAGGCTATTGGGCAGATTTATTGAGTAGTGAACCCGCAGAGTTAGAGCTTACAGGCAATTATGGTTATCAAGTCGAAAATGATTCTAACAAGGATGGTTTTGAAGTAATTGCTGTTAATAGTGGCGGTTACGAAAAGCTCATTTTCAATCGAGATGAGCTAGTAACTAATCTAAGGGCTTTGTCTAACTATGCTAAGCAAGTCCAGGAACAGGGTGATAAGTATTACATACTGCACTTAGGTATTTAGATGTTGTCTGCTTTCAACGAATCACCCGTACCACAACTTTGCTCGGCACATCTTTCCAAACCCTATCCGCCGTCATCACAGGTAAATTCTGCACTAATCCCAATGCCAAACAAGCACGATCACCTAACGATAAACCAAAGGCTTTACTCAAAGGACGTAACTCAGCATTTACTTGTGCTTGTTGCTGATCTTGCGCTGCAAACGTGAGTTCAAGATTCTCAATGGCACTAATAACAGCCTCAAGCGGCATACCCTTGTCAACTAATTTACTGGCAAGCTCTGCATAATTCACACTACTAATCACACCTAAATTGGCTTCCAAAATAGGTTCAACCTGTTCCGCGCCTGTTTCATCAAACAAATAAGCCAAAATCGCTGAGGTATCTAACACCACTTTACTCATGTTTCGCCGCCTCACGCCGCTCAGCGATTAGCTCATCCACTAGCGATGCTTTTGGCTTTATGTATTGCTGCACTAGTTTTTTGGCTTTTTGCAGGCGCATTTTGTGAGTCATCAAGCGTAGCTCAGAGCTGTCCTCAAGCCACTCTAAAAGAACTTCATCACCCACCTCAATACCGAGTTTCTGACGTATCTCTAGGGGTAAAACGATACGCCCACCTTGGGAAACGCTAGCAGTTAAGATAGTCACATTGATTGCCATTGATTAGATTTAATGACTTATTTTAGCTTGCTCAGTTTAAAATGCCATTTATTAAAAAAATGACATTTAAGTTGTTTTTAGATTTTTATCTACAATATATGCATTCATGCCATTAGTTATAGGTGTGTATAATTTATTTATGCACCAGTCTTCTTCGCCTCCAACTTAGCATCAAACTTTGCCTTATTAATCACAAAGCGCTCATGCCGCCCTTTTGAAATCAGGTCGACCCCATCGTGAGCTTCAACCTTAAAGATTAGTTTTTTGCCTTCAACCGCAATCAATTCCACCTTGGCGGTCACTTCAAGCCCTACGGGTGTGGCAGCCTCATGGCTCACGTCAATATGCATCCCTACCGTTTGCTCGCTCGGCCAATCCAGATGTGGATTGATGGCTTTAATGCACGCCCACTCCAAAAATCCAACTAAAAAGCCGGTCGCAAACACCTCTGGCATCACAACAAACTCCTCAGCTTCGGGATAAAGTGCCGGAACGGTTTTTGATTGTGGTACAGTGAATTTGTGCTCGTATTGAATGCCGGGTTTGAGGGAATCTTTCATTATGTCTCCAAGGGATGACGTGGGTAATGGGGTAAAACTAAGCGCAGTTTAATCCAAAAGATTTTCTGGCAAAGCCTGAAAGCTTGGAATTCCCGCATAAGGCTCGTGCCACGCCGCTTTAGACTCCACATTCACATGCGCAATCGGCTTAGCATCTATTGGGGTATCGACAGTTGAGAGCGATACACTGAGGTATAAGGTTTTATCCGGCGCATAGTTCATCAGGCGTGTGCCGCAATTCGAGCAAAAAGCTCGAAAACCACCAATTTCATTCTGATACTCCTTTAGCTTTTCTACACCCTTCGTGATTTTTAGCGTGTCACCTTTGGCCAGTGCTACTGTCACATAATCCGCCCCATGCGCCTTGCGGCAGTAGGAGCAATGGCAATTAAAGATTTTATTGGGAATTAGCTCGACCTCGTATTCGATTTGTCCGCATAGGCAGCTACCTTGAACCATTTCCACTCTCCTTTTTTGTGTAATTGATTTGAGTCACAGATAGCATGTTTACTAAGGCTTGGCAAAGTGGAGTGTGAGTTTTCTAGGTTGGGTGTATGGTTAATTGTTTCAAACATTGTTGCAGGCTTAGACCAATAAATGGAGGAATAGATATAATGAGCGTTGTTTATATTTAAATTTGCTGATCTCTCAACTAGCCCATTAATTTTAAATTTTAGAACAGCTTGCTATGATGCTTTGTCTAAAAGCTAGCGAAAGTTTTAACAGACAGGCATGAAAAATATAAATATAGGTTACTTTTCGAGGGCGTTGACTGGGGCTATTTGTGTGTTGCTACTTGCCGCTTGCAGTCGCTTACCGAATCCCAAGATTCCTGAGTTTCAAGCTGGAAATGTCAGCGCAGTGCCCATGCAGCTCTTATATACCAGTGATTTAGGTGTTCTGCCCGCTGTACCTGTGATCATTGCAGGGCGGAAAACTTGGTGGTTGGTGGATACGGGCTCTTCGCATAATTTGGTTTCACCGCGTTTAGCGCGAGAGCTGCATTTATCTGCCGCTGCCAGTAGCGAAGTTTCCACTATTGCTGGGAAACAGCTCACGGGTTATTACCGTTTGCCGATGATGCAAATTGGCGCAGTTGATCTAGAAAATCAAAGCGCAGCCGCGGTGAATTTAGGTTTAGTTTCGGCTGCTGATGGTTTGGTGATTGAGGGTGTCCTCGGTATGCCAGCGCTAAATCGCCTGATTGTTTCCCTCGATTTTGGGCGGCATACCGCAATTTTCTCTCAATATGTGCCTAATTATCAGCAGCCACATAGCCTGATCCCCTTCCGTTTAGTAGGTGGGGTGCCAGTGGCTTCGTTAAATGTAGTGGGCGGGCGCACCGGCGAATTTATTTTAGATACCGGCAATGCAGGTGGTTTGGTGATGTTTCCCAACTATGCGCGTCGTGAGTATCGCCCGGGTGCGTCTTTGGCTTTTATTGAGGTTGAGGATTTAGGTGGGCGCGTGCCTACCGGTTTAGCTTTGTTATCGGATTTACACATTGGCTCCTGGCAAACCCGCCAAGTGCCAGTTTCGCTCCCAATGCATACCCAAGGTTTTCAGCATTTAGATGGCAGCATTGGTAATGCGATTTTTACCGGCCAAACTCTTACCTTTGATTTCCCTAGCCAACATTTATTACTGAGTGCCAGCCAAGATTCGGACGCTTTACCCGGTCAGTTTGGTTTTCTGCTGGCCGCAAATAACGTGATTGAGGTGGTTTTACCCAATAGCCCAGCGGCACGGATGGGTATTCAAGTAGGCGATAGTATTTTAGAAGTGAATGGACAGAATACCCGTGATGCGAGCTCGCACCGTATTTGGCGGATTTTAGACGAGCAAGCGCAGACTGAACTTAAATTGGCTCGGGCTGGGACGATTTATGGAGTGAATTTAGAACGCTCTTATTTCTTGCCACCTTTTTAGGTGGCATTAGCTAGATCAGGGCTGGATGCGTCCACGGCGAGCTTGCTTTCGGGTAACAAACGTCCATAGGACTTCGTGCGAATCCCTGAGCGAATCACCCGTGCTGGATTACCGCCGACTAAAGAATGAGCAGGAATATCTTTAGTTACCACACTGCCTGAAGCAATTACCACTTCATCGCCAATCGTCACGCCCGGCATAATAATCGAGCCACAACCCACAAAGCAGTTTTTGCCAATTTTGGTTTGAATATTATTGTGTGCACCATAACGCTCTGTTGCCCAGTCATGTGCGAGGATAATCACATTGAACGCAATCACCGTATCTTGGTCAATAATAATGCCTTTAGGGTTAGTCTTATCCACATTCGATTTAAAAGAAATACGCACGCTAGGGTGTAATTGCATGCCATACACTTTGCGGAAATACCAAGTGCGTAGCCAGACCATCGCATGGCGAAAATCCACAAACCAGAGAAACATCTTGTTATTCATAAACCGTGGTTTCACATTCATATCCTTAGGTTTTTAACCTTGTTCTTAGTATCTTCTCGCGCAAAGTATAGGCCAGAAATTAGCAGAGTGTTGATAGGCTGGAATTTAATGATCAGCGTGTTAGGCTAGGGTTTTCTCATCTCGATATTTATCTATGCAAACTACTGAGCCGTTAAGCCGTCAGGAGCGTTGGTCTATTGCTGTCGGTATTTTGGGTTTGATTACCGCCTTTGGGATGCCTCGTTTTATTTATACCCCCTTGCTGCCTTTAATGCAGGCCGATTTAGGTTTTGGCGATGACTGGGCTGGCGTGTTGGCTTCTGTAAATTATATCGGTTATCTCTGTGGTGCGCTGGGTGCAATCTTTGTGCACTCGATTGATACTAAACGCTTGTTATTTAAAATGAGTATTGTCCTTGCTGTCTTGACCAATATTGGTATGGGGTTCATTCAACAAGATGCTGTTTGGCTGGTGCTGCGCTTTTTCAGTGGCTTAGCCAGTGCTGGAGGGATGATGTTGGGTTCAGGGCTAATGATACTCGCGATTTCACCCAAACATACCGCGACTGCCTTGGGTATTCATTTCTCCGGGGTGGGTTTGGGCTTAGCTTTGGGGGCTTTATGGGTATTAATCCTTAAGCAATGGCAAAGCTGGGAGGGGTTATGGATTAGTAGTGGTCTAGTCATTCTAGTGTTGGGTTTACCTGCTCTCTTCTTCAATCAATGGTATTTGAACCCACATAAAAAAGCGGCGATTGCTGCTGCTATTCCACAACATTCTTTTAAGCTTGTGCTTAGCTTAGTCGCCCTTGCTTATTTCTGTGAAGGGATTGGTTATGTGATTAGTGCAACTTTTTTGGTGTCTATTCTCCAGCATAGCGCGGACTTACCGCATCTTGGTGATTATGCTTGGGTAGTGGTTGGGGTAGCGGCTATTCCCTCCTGTTGGGTTTGGGCACGAGTTGCTCAGAAAATTGGTGAATTTCCAGCTTTAATTGCCGCTTATTTGCTTCAAGCAGTAGGGGTTATTTTGCCGGTTTTAAGTGATTCCATTGCTGCTGCATTGATTGGTGCTTTACTGTTTGGTAGCACTTTTATGGGTATTGTCTCGATGGTTTTGGTCTATGGCGGGCGCTTGGGTGGTTCGAAACCAACACAATTAATGGGTATTCTGACTGCCTGTTTTGGTGTCGCACAAATCCTAGGCCCTGCTTTTGCCGGTTGGATGGCTGAGCAGCAAGGTAACTTTAACCTATCGCTGATTTTAGGTTGTGGCTTTACTCTGCTGGGTGGCGCTTTAATGTGGACAGCATGGCGGGTGCAGCAGCGTTAAGACTTTGATCAAGCTGGGCTAAGCGTTCTGGTGTGCCTATATCCAGCCAAATACCTTGATAATGCTCAGCACTCACTAAGTCTTGCTCCATCGCTGTGCGTAATACCGGCCCTAGTGCGCGTTTACCATAAGCTAAGCCTGCGAATAGCTTAGGGTGATAATAACCAATCCCGCTAAAAGTTAGCTTGTTCTCACCAGCGTTCCGTCGCCCAATCATGCGCGAGAATGATCACATTGAACGCAATCAAGGAATAATGCCTTTGGGGCTGGTTTTATCCACATTCGATTTGAAAGAAATACGTACACTAGGGTGTAATTGCATTCCATACACTTTACGCAAGTACCAAGTTCATAACCAGACCATCGCATGACGGAAGTCAACAAACCAAAGAAACATCCTATTGTTCATAAACCTTGGTTTCACGCTAAATTCCTTACTGTGGTTGTATTGTTTTGACTAGCTTTTCACGCCAAGTATAGACCAAAAATGGGTAGCTAGTTGATTGATGACGGTATCATGCTCTAGGTAGTGAACTAGCCATGATTAGATAACGCCACCGTACATCACATCATGTAGGCCATAATAAAAAACTACCAATAGGGCCATTGTGCAGTACAGAGTTATCAAATTTTTTAGGTTGATAAAGTTTTTAGGTAGACATTGGTTGAAAAAAAATTTATTAACAGGCAAAGGCCCCTTCAGAAACATCATTGCCAGAATAAAGTTGACAGGCCAATGTCCAATAGCATCCATTTTTCCGAAATATAAACCACCTGCACTAATTAGTAAATTGACCAATAAAGCAAGTAAAATAATTCCTTTGTGGCTAAATAGTAGTAAAAAAAATAAACTAAACTCAACAAAGGCTGCTGAGATAATGAAGAAGTCACGATCTAGACCCATCATTAAAAGAGGATATTTTGCTAAAAATTGATAGAAAGCATCAGGATAAGCCAGTTTCTCGATAGCTGACCATAAAAAAGCGAATACCAAGGAAAAATACAACAAAGCATAATGCTTATCAGCTATTATTTTTTGTCTAATATCTAGACCTGAAATAATTAAATAAATGCCTAAGCCAAATACAAAAAAGTAATCTAAGCAATGAAATATTCCATATTTATAAATAGCATAAAAATATAAAGTGATTAGGCCAAATCCTGAGAAACTCAGCGATAATTTGAATAGTACCGAAAATGCTATGAATAATTGTAGGTAAGCAACCCAATCGGCCTTTTGATAGGTAAGCTCGGGGGTTAAGATACTATCCCCCATTAACCATAAAACTAGGCAATAAACACCAGTTCCAATACGTGCAATAGTCAACGGAGTGTTGGTATTTTTTTCAAAAAAATAATTCTCAGGTGTCCACTGCTCAGGTAGAAGTCGACTGAAGAAATAGTCAAATATCCCAAATAGTATAGTCCCACAAGAGGCTAGGATGAATAAAATCGGCATATATTGGCGAGCTGGATGTGAGCCTAATGGCTGTAGTGCATCTTCTACATCAACATCCACAAACCATTTAACGTGGGCTACTGCGTCATCGATACTTAAGGGGGTTAAAATGAATACTAGCCCCCATATAAGGAGCATTTTATATTGAGATAAGTATGAGTTCATAACACTAGAGTTGGCTACTGAGTACCTGTAGAAATTGGACGAGATATTCTTGTTCTTGTGGGGTGAGTCCCAGTGGTTTTAATACAGCTTCTGCATGATGACCTCGTGGTTGGATTTCATTGTAATGTTTGATTACCTCATCTAAGCTCGCAAAACGACCATCATGCATATAGGGGGCGGAGGTACTCAAGTTACGCAAGCTGGGTGTCTTAAAAGCAGCACGAAAGGGGATGGTGCTGACAGCATTGAGTAGTTCAAGGCGATTGGGAAGTGGGTGTTGATCCGCATAAACACTATTGCCATTAAAAGGATTGCTGAGTAAAGAAGAGATACCTATAGCTCGTCCCCAGTCAGGACTTTTGTCAAAAAAGATCCGATGAAATTCACCATCACTAAAATTAGAACCTGAATGACATTGAATACATTGCGCTTTACTCACAAAAAGCTTGAGTCCTTGCTGTTCTTCAGAGTTCAGCCAAGAGTTGTTAGTTGTTATTTGACCTTGATCTACAATTAATTGATCAATAAATTGGTCAACTCGAGTAGGTGGGCTGGTAATGGTCATTTCAAATGCTGCAATCGATTTCATCAGGTGAGTGGTTACTTGATTAATATCTTGGCGCACCGTAGCAGGAAGCTGCTCCCATGCTTGATGAATGGTCTCGTCTGTAACAGTTATTCCCTCCTGTTTAGGGCGCGGCTTAGCTCGTAAGGGCAGGGCTGTTAAACTCAAAGTAGGTGGTAATTCACCAAATATTGAGCGGTAACTAGTCTGTAAATTTGCATCTGCCAAGATAAGTCGCACGGCATGAACTCGATCTCCTTTCATTTCCGCTTCATTTTCCATGGACTCTATGGCTTGTAACCACAGGCTATCAGCACGCCCATCCCAAAATTGCCAACGTTGATAACCTGTATTCCAGAGCGAGGGCGTATGACGCTTTAGGGTTACTCCTCGTAAACTAATACGTGGATCTGGTGTAGACCAACCTTGCTTAGGATTATGACAGGTTGCACAAGCTACTTGGTGGTCGCTGGAGAGGCGGGTATCAAAAAATAAAACTTTGCCCAAGGCAATGGCAAGGGGATGAGTTGCATATTTATTACTCAAATCTTGAGGAGCTAGACGATGGCTGAGGGTTAGGTGTTTGATTTGACTCAGTTCATGAACTGTGAAATGAACTGGCGTTTCTGTGGTGGTTTGGCTGGGTTTGACACCTTCTAGGTGGGGGGCGGTCGCTAGCTGCGTAGTAGCGTACCCTGTTTGCTTTGTATTTTCATGTATTGTGGTGGGTAGATTCAGCTCAGCGTGGGCATTGAAAGCGAGACCTATAACTAGCAGTAGTATACCCCGGTGCCTAATCACTTATTGGACCTCAACCACCCATTGTGCTGCTTCACGTGTAATGCCTTTAGTAATGGTGAAGGACAGTGTCCAAGCTCCGGACATATGAAACAACATACCTTCTACTTGAAACTTGCCTTCTCCAAGATTCTTGATCACAGGTTTCACATTCATTCCATGATTGTGCTGTGGCATGCTGGCATCAAGGTCTAAATCTATTTTGCTTGTGAGTGGTTTGCCCTCAGAGTTTGTGATGATGATATCCAAACTAAATAATTGATTTATTGGAACCGTTTGGGTTGTCTGGATTTCGAGATGATAATTATCTTTAGCAGATATGAGGCTGTAGCAAGTAGGAGCATTGCACTCAGCGGCCATTACTCGCACAGGCAAGAAGAATAAGGCTAAGCAATAAATGAGAAGTTGTTTTTTAAGCATTAATCAAACCTTTCGACGATTGCAGCGAACTAAAGCCAGATCAATAACAAGAGACTAACCCTAGCTGTTTTTAGTATGGTAGTTAGGTTATAGAAGCTTTGGATGGGGAGCGCTAGTTGATAGTCTGTATTAAGGCCAATTTTCTGATAATTGGCTCTGGATGCTTGTATCAGTGTGGATGGTAGTCGAAGAGTTTGGGGCGATATTGAATCTGTTGATCCAGTTGGGCGAGACGTTCTGGCGTACCAATATCTAACCAGTTTCCTTGATAATGCTCAGCGCTCACTAAGTCTTGTTCCATCACTGTACGTAATACCGGCCCGAGTGCGCGTTTACCATAAGCTAAGCCTGCGAATAGCTCAGGGTGATAATAGCCAATACCGCTAAAAGTGAGTTTGTGCTCGCCAGTATTGCGTGCACGTCCAGCCTCTAAAGCAAAATCACCTGCTGGATGATGCTCTGGGTTATCCACCAAAATCAGATGTGCTAAGGTAGTTGGAGGAAGGGTGTGAGGTAAACAAGCATAATCACACCAGATATCGCCATTCACCACTAGAAAAGGTTCTGAGCCGAGTAAAGGCAAAGCCTTAATAATGCCACCCGCCGTTTCTAAAGCAGTTTCGGTTTGCTCATCGGAATAATGCAGTTTTAAATCCCATTGTGAACCATCACCTAAAGCTTCTGGAATTTGCCAGCCAAGCCAAGCAATGTTGATTACTACGTCTTTAAAGCCAGCGGCTGCTAATTTTTCCAAATGCCAGACAATCAGCGGTTTGCCACCGGCTTTAAGTAAAGGCTTGGGTGTATGGTCAGTGAGCGGGCGCATCCGTGTGCCTAAACCCGCTGCGAGTATCATCGCTTTCATCGCTTTCATCGCTTTAGGCCGGAATATCTACAGTACCAATTCGCTCAGGAATGCGCGCTTGACGCATCCATTCAACTAAGCGACAAGTCTCAGGATGTTGTGAACCCACTGTTAGCACATAACTTAAAGTGAGTGGCAGGTCTTTTAAATAGCCCGATTTGCCATCACGATGATTGAGGCGGGAGAAAATTCCCAAGACTTTAAGATGGCGTTGCAAACCCATTAGATCAAACCAGCGCAAGAAAGTGATTTCATCAATGGGTGGGAGCACACCATCAGCAATGGCCTCTTTGTGGAAAGCCAGTGCCCAACGCTTCACGCGCTGCTGTGGCCATACCACATAACAGTCACGTAATAAGGACACCAGATCATAAGTAATCGGCCCCCAAACCGCATCCTGGTAATCAATCACGCCCAGTTTATTAGCATGAACGAGCATTAGATTGCGTGAGTGATAATCACGATGCACAAAGGCAACTGGCTGTTCTAGGACTGCGGCAATTAGATTATTGAAGGTGGTTGCAATCAGCTTAAAGGGAATGTCTTCAGGCGCTAAGCCTAAATGCTTTTGCAAAAACCATTCGGGCATTAAATCGACTTCACGGCGTAAAAACTCAGTACTGTATTCAGGTAAACCTTCAATATCAGCTTGTTGTACCCGTAGCAAAGTATCCATCGCTGACTCATATAAAGGATCAGCATTGAGGGGATCTAAAGCTTTTAACAATGGCTCATTACCGAAATCTTCTAGCAGTAAAAAACCATCTAATAGATTTTGCGCATAAAGCTCAGGTGCGGCGACAGCGGCATTACGTAAGCGCGCAGTGATGTCTACGAAAGGCGCACAGTTTTCCTTATCGGGCGGGGCATCCATGGCAATGGCGGTTTTACCGTCTTTACTCACCCGGAAATAACGGCGAAAGCTAGCATCAGCAGACGCAGGAGCAAGGTTTGCGCCCTGCCAATCAGGAAGGGTATTTACCCATTCTGTAAGTTGCTCTAACCGTACATCCTGTGTCATAACTTACCTTTTGACTGCCTGTCTTATGGATAGAAAAAACTATCATAGCACTAGAGGCTTTCTATAAATTGAATGATAACTAAGCAACAGTTTTGGGAGCGCACTGTGACTGATTCAGCAGATTTCGTGGAAACGATAGAGGGCTTGTGGCCATCTCCTGAATATTTTCAGTTTCTAGAGCGCTTAAAAAACTCGATTGGCTCCCCAGTCTATCTGGCAGAAATCAATATAACAGCGATTAATCTGGGCGTGAAATTGTCTAGTACACCGCTGACTTTATTAGCCATCGTCGATTTTCCACGACCTGATCCCTATAAGCAGCTTTGTCCGCATATGCTGATCTTTGATGATGGGCGCGGCATCAATCTTGGGCATATTGCACGGATTAGTTTAAGAGCTTTTAACCCAGAGCCGCAGCATGTACTTTATAGTAATCGTTCGTTCAATCAAGAAGTCTTGTTTGCACCCCGTATTTTAAGTCGTGACTCCATTCGCGCCACTTCAAGCTCTTTGTTAGCAGAAATTTTTGGAGATATACCAGGGCGCTTACTAGCTGCAGTGCCCACAAGTGAGCAATTGCCTAAACCCAAACAAGTGCAGAGCAAGCCTAAGCGTTTGAAATAGAGTGCGCAAAATAGTGCGCACTATAACAGTTCAGTATGCACCTTAGTGCTTCGAGCTTAAGACCCGCCAATGCGCTCCAGGTAGCTTATTAACCACTCAATCAATTTCAAATCCATAGTTTTCAAGCTTAAATAGCAACTGGCACAGGAATTGCTAATTAGATAATAGACCTTTCCTCTCTGACCTGATCTACAAGGAGACCTGTTATCTATGTTGTTGAACCATAAGCTGAAAAAGACTTTATTAGCGGCAGGTACCGCAGCAGCCCTAGCGTGGAGTAGTTTAAGCTTAGCCGCTGATGACACCATTAAAGTTGGTGTCCTGCACTCGCTCTCCGGCACGATGGCGATCAGCGAAACCACCTTAAAAGACACCATGCTCATGTTGATTGATGAGCAGAATAAAAAAGGTGGTGTCTTGGGGAAAAAACTCGAGGCCGTTGTCGTTGATCCTGCCTCGAACTGGCCGTTATTCGCTGAGAAAGCGCGCGATTTAATCGAGAAAGATAAAGTCGCGGTGACTTTCGGTTGCTGGGCTTCGGTGTCACGTAAATCGGTGTTGCCGGTGTTTGAAGAGAAAAACAGTTTGCTGTTTTATCCAGTGC
This sequence comes from uncultured Thiothrix sp., assembly GCF_937876535.1. Lineage (GTDB taxonomy): Bacteria > Pseudomonadota > Gammaproteobacteria > Thiotrichales > Thiotrichaceae > Thiolinea. Next base: position 15,158 of record NZ_CALFHZ010000026.1, on the reverse strand, counting down.
AATACGAGGGCGAAGAGTCATCTAAAAATGTGTTCTACACCGGTGCAGCGCCGAACCAGCAAGCGATTCCAGCGGTCGATTATTTAATGAAGGATTTGGAAGTAAAGCGCTGGGTATTGGCGGGCACAGATTATGTTTATCCACGCACCACTAATAAAATTCTTGAAGCGTATTTGAAGTCTAAAGGTGTCGATGAAAAAGACATCATGATCAATTACACACCTTTCGGTCATTCGGATTGGCAGTCGATTGTCGCGGATATTAAAAAATTCGGTTCAGAAGGTAAGAAAACTGCTGTCGTTTCCACCATCAATGGTGATGCGAATGTGCCGTTTTATAAAGAGTTAGGTAATCAAGGCATTACCGCTGAGTCTATCCCTGTGGTCGCGTTTTCAGTCGGCGAAGAAGAATTATCCGGCATTGATACTAAGCCTTTAGTCGGTCACTTGGCAGCTTGGAACTACTTTATGAGCGTTGATACCCCTGCGAATAAAGAGTTCATCACCAAATGGCATGAGTTCATTAAGAGTGATAAGCGCGTTACCAATGATCCGATGGAAGCGCATTATTTAGGCTTCAATCTCTGGGTGAAAGCGGTCGAAAAGGCGGGTAGCACCGACACCGATAAAGTCGAACAAGCCATGATTGGTTTAGAGTTTCCTAATCTCACCGGCGGTACAGCCAAAGTATTGCCCAACCACCATTTAACTAAACCCGTCTTAATCGGCGAAATTCAAGAGAACGGGCAGTTTGAAGTGGTGTCGAAAACGCCAGAAGTCGCAGGCGATGCGTGGTCGGATTTCTTACCCGACTCCAAGCCCCTCGTAGCCGACTGGACTGGTAAAGAAACCGACGGCAAGCCTTGCGGTAACTACAATACAGAAACGAAAAAATGTTCAGGTCAGAAATATGAGTAATGAACCAACAATAATTTCCTGATCCACACGCAACCTGAGGGCGTCCGCATAAATCGGTTCTAGCGGTCGCGGGCGTCCTCTCTTCTGCAAGGTACGCGCATGTTAGCTAAGTCACTCACCCGTCTCAGTGTTGCTTTAATTTTTTTATTTTTTAGTCTCTCTGCTGTGTGGGCTGAAGCCAATCCTATTTGGAATCAAGCCAGCAGCCTTTTTAAACAAGCCAGCTTCGATAAAACCCGCGAAGCTGCCGATATGCTTTCCGCCAGTTCCGACCCGCAAGCCCCAGTAGCCTTAAAAGCCTTACTCGAAGGCCAACTTTACCAACATAAACAAAACGATAGCTTAGCCGTGCTCACTGACACGGCTGCCTTGGATGCCAGTAATGGTCAAGCCTTGAGTGCCGTGAATAAAGACGATTACCGCAAAATTCCGGTCAATAATACTTTACGCAAATATCTCCGCAGCAAACTGGGTGGCTTAAGTTTATCGAGTGATGATCCCAAAGTGCGCTTAGCTTCAGCGACTGGTTTACTTGAAACCGTTTCCCCCGAGCAACTCCCACAACTACAAGACTTGCTCAGCAAAGAAACCGACCCGCAGGTCAAAGCAGCACTTCAGTTAGCCATTCAATTAGCCTCCTTAAATAGCAGTGACAAAGCAGCTAAATTGTCTGCAATCACAGCCTTAGACGGGAATCTCAATCCAGCGGTGCGCAATAAACTGACCGCTTTAAGCACTGATACTGACCCCACAATTGCCAAAGCCGCGCAAAGCACTTTGCGTAATATTGAGAATCAAGTGGCTTTAAATGGGCAATTGGAAACCTTATTTTTCGGGCTAAGTCTTGGCTCGGTGTTGGTACTTGCGGCGATTGGTTTAGCGATTACCTTTGGCGTGATGGGCGTGATTAATATGGCGCATGGCGAGTTGATTATGCTCGGCGCTTATACGACTTATTTCATTCAAAAGCTGATGCCGAATTACTTGGATTACTCGCTATTTTTGGCGATTCCGGCCGCGTTTATCGTGTCGGGTTTAATAGGGATTTTGATTGAGCGCACGGTGATTCGGCATCTCTATGGGCGACCTTTAGAAACCCTGCTGGCAACTTTCGGGATTAGTTTGATTCTTCAGCAACTGGTGCGCACGGTGGTTTCACCGCAGAATGTGCCAGTTTCCAATCCTAGCTGGATGTCAGGTTCGTTGGAGATTAATAGTGTGCTCTCACTCACCTATAACCGCCTGTATATTCTCGCCTTCAGTTTATTAGTGTTTGCGATTTTGTATTTTGTGCTGCGTAACACCAATCTCGGTTTACAAGTACGGGCAGTGTCGCAAAACCGTGCAATGGCACGCGCAATGGGTGTACGTTCGGCGCGGGTGGATGCTTTGACCTTTGGTTTAGGCTCAGGGATTGCAGGGGTGGCAGGGGTGGCTTTAAGTCAGCTCACCAATGTCGGCCCTAATTTAGGCCAGAGTTATATTATCGACTCCTTCATGGTAGTGGTGTTCGGTGGGGTCGGCAATTTATGGGGAACCTTGGTCGCAGGCTTATCGCTTGGGGTAATTAATAAATTCTTAGAACCTTGGGCAGGCGCGGTACTGGCAAAAATTCTGGTACTGGTGTTCATTATTCTATTCATTCAAAAGCGCCCACGCGGTTTATTCCCGCAAAAAGGCCGTGCTGCAGGAGATTAAGCCATGTTGATGAGTCAAATCCTGAAAAATGATCGTGGTGGGCAAATCATGCTAGCGGTGTTGGCTGCGGTATTAATCGTAGTACCGATTTTGAATTTAGCCGTCGCTGATACCAGCCCTCTCCATGTACCCACCTATTTAGTCACTCTGATGGGCAAGTATTTAACCTATGCCTTATTAGCCGTGGCGGTCGATTTGGTGTGGGGCTATTTAGGTATCTTGAGCCTTGGGCATGGTGCATTTTTCGCACTCGGTGGTTATGCAATGGGCATGTATTTAATGCGCCAAATTGGGGATCGGGGCGTGTATGGGAATGCGGAATTACCCGATTTCATGGTTTTCCTCAACTGGAAAGAACTGCCGTGGTTTTGGCAGGGCTTTGATATGTTCTGGTTTGCCATGCTGATGGTGCTATTTGTACCCGGCTTATTAGCCTTTGTCTTCGGCTGGTTAGCCTTCCGTTCGCGGGTTACAGGCGTGTATTTATCCATTATGACCCAAGCCATGACTTATGCACTGATGTGGGCATTTTTGCGCAATGAAATGGGTTTTGGTGGCAATAATGGCCTGACTGATTTCAAAGATCTACTCGGCTTTAGCCTACAGTCCGATTACACGCGTGTGGCTTTATTTATCGGTTCTGGCCTAGCGCTTGCTATCGGCTATTTGCTCTGTCGTTATGTGATCAACTCCAAACTCGGGCGCATTACCGTCGCGATTCGTGATGCCGAAAGTCGTACCCGCTTTGTCGGGTACAAAGTCGAAAACTATAAAGTCTGGATATTCACCTTTTCCGCCATGCTTGCGGGGGTTGCAGGTGCTCTGTATGTGCCGCAAGTGGGGATTATTAATCCGAGCGAGTTCTCACCGTTAAACTCCATTGAAATTGTGATTTGGGTCGCGATGGGCGGGCGTGCGACCTTATATGGTGCAGTCTTGGGCGCGATTTTAGTCAATTATGCCAAAACGCTGTTCACCGGCCTAATGCCTGAGTCATGGCTCTTTATGCTCGGAGCTTTATTTGTGTTAGTGACTTTGTATTTACCACGCGGTTTAGCGGGTGTATGGGCTGGCTTAAAAATAAGTTTTGGGCGTAAACGCGAGGTAGCAGCATGAGTGAGGGCGAAGGCGCGCATTTTTATCGCGAAGGGGCATTAGATACCAGTCACAAAGCCATTCTGTATTTGGAAGGCTTAAACGTGAGCTTTGATGGTTTTAAGGCGATTAATGATCTGAATTTGTATATCGATGCGGGCGAATTGCGCTGCATTATTGGCCCGAATGGTGCAGGCAAAACCACCATGATGGACATTATCACGGGTAAAACTAAACCGGATAGTGGCAAAGCTTTCTTTGGTCAAACCATTGATTTATTGAAGCTAAGCGAACCCGAAATAGCGAATGCAGGCATTGGGCGCAAGTTTCAAAAGCCTACCGTGTTTGAATCGCATAGTGTCGCGGAAAATCTCGAACTCGCGATGAAGGGCGATAAGCGCGTGTGGTTTAGTTTGCGGGCTAAATTGAATGCTGAGCAACAAGCACTAATTGATGAAACCCTACAAACCATTGGTTTAACGGAGCATTACCATAAACAGGCGGGTGCTTTGTCGCATGGGCAAAAGCAGTGGCTGGAAATCGGTATGCTCTTAGTGCAAAAACCTTATTTGCTGCTGGTCGACGAACCCGTAGCAGGCATGACCCACCAAGAAATGGATCGCACCGCGGAGCTACTAAAGTCCTTAGCAGGCAAGCATTCCGTGGTGGTGGTCGAGCACGATATGGAATTTGTGCGCTCGATTGCGAATAAGGTGACAGTGCTACACCAAGGCAGTGTACTGGCAGAAGGCTCAATGGATGAAGTGCAACAGAACCCACGTGTGGTTGAAGTGTATTTGGGGGAATAAATGCTCAAGGTCGATCAACTCAACCAGTTTTACGGCGAAAGTCATACGCTTTGGGATTTGAATTTGCATGTGCCCGAAGGCCAAGTCACGGTGCTCATGGGGCGGAATGGTGTGGGGAAAACTACTCTGCTGCAATGTATTATGGGTTTGCTCAAAGTGCGTGACGGTGCGATTGCTTACCAAGATCAGAATCTAGTTAATGTCGATGCCGAAAAGCGTGCTAATCTTGGCATTGGTTATGTACCACAGGGTCGGCAGATTTTCCCGCTGCTGACGGTAGAAGAGAATCTGCTCATTGGCTTGCCTGCACGCCGCGACAAAGTGCGTAGTATTCCCCCGTTTATTTTTGAATTATTTCCCGTATTGAAACAAATGCTCAAGCGGCGGGGTGGCAATTTATCCGGTGGTCAGCAACAGCAATTAGCTATTGGGCGCGCGTTGGTACTCGATCCAAAACTTCTAATCCTTGATGAACCCACCGAAGGCATTCAACCCAATATCGTGCAAGAAATTGGCGACATTATCCGCAAACTCAATCAAGAGATTGGCTTAACCGTCTTGCTGGTAGAGCAGAAATTACCCTTTGCTCGAAGGGTTGGCGATCGTTTTTGTCTTTTAGACCGAGGGCGGCAGGTGGCACAGGGAGAGATGGGGAAACTGGATGAGGAGTTGATTCAGAGGTATTTGACGGTTTGATGTGTCATTCTTAAAGCGTTTTAATAACCCTGTTTTGACTTAAACTTTAGCAGGGTTGCAATTTCATTTTATTGTAGATTGCCGATAAGAATGTCCCAATAATATTCAGCCGCGCCGTTAGCATTCAGCAATCTTTTTACCGTTGTCATAAATGAAAGTTGTGAAGTGATTGGTATCAATTCATCTAAGTTTACAGTTAATGTTTTTGTTTCTTTTCTCAAGCTCTTGAAGTGAGTTTTCAAAGAATTTGATCATGTATTCAAACGAGTCTTCTAGAAAATCGTCTTGCTCTTTTTCACTAAATGTCTTTTTCAGGCGTAAGTTGCTAGAGTGAGGATGGGACTTTGGTTGAATAGGGTATGCATGGATTTGTTGAGTTGGTATCTGAGTTTTTTATATATACCTTGCCGGAATCACATCCACCTCTTTTGATAAAGGAATATCACTTTCTCTTAAGCATACAATTGCACCATGCCCAGTCTGCTTATCCAAAGCCTCCAAAACTTTGAAATGCTTAACCATACTCAAATTAGGACTAGCCGTTTTCTTAAACTCAATCGGATAAAGTGTATTATCCTGCTCCAGTAATAAATCTATTTCGCGCTGTTCTTTGTCGCGGTAGAAATACACATAAGGTGTTTTGCCGTTGTGCCACCAACTTTTAAGAATTTCTACCAGCATCCAATTCTCTAAAATAGCACCAGCCATAGCGCCAGCCTCCAAAGTAGCAGGCGATGACCATTGGGTGAGATAGGCACACAAACCCGTATCCAGAAAATAAAGCTTAGGTGTTTTTAATAGGCGCTTACTGACATTATTATGATAAGGCTGAAGTAAATATATAATGCCGGATGTCTCTAAAATCGACAGCCAAGCTTTTACCGTTTTGGGATCAATATCTATATCGCGTGCCAAATCAGCATAGTTTAATAATTGCCCAACGCGAGCGGCACAAGCCCGTAAAAATTGTAGAAAACTTCGTTCATCGCCTACACGAGTTAAATCACGCACATCACGTTGTAAATAAGTCTGCAAATAAGCGCTGTAAAATAAATCGCGAGGCATAGTAGGTTCTAAGGCTAATCGCGGGAAAGAGCCTAGCCAAATACGCTGATATACATCCATTAATTTTAAAGCAGGGCGTTCTAAGGAGCGTGCATGCTCAATCCAAGCAGTGGTAGGTAAGAAAGGCTGAGCTTCGTTAGCCTGTTGATTTAATTCTGCTTGCGACAAACCTAGTAAATCCAACACTGCGACTCGACCTGCTAAGGTTTCGGTAATGCCTTGCATAAGATGAAATTTTTGCGAACCAGTCAGCCAGAATAAACCAGCCTTTTTTTCACGATCAACGATGAGTTTAATAGTACGGAATAATTCCGGTGCATATTGAATTTCATCCACAATAACTGGAGGCGCGTGGCGCTGGAAAAATAGAGCAGGATCACTGCGCGCCAAAGCGGCTTCTTGAGGGTCATCTAAGGTGACATAATGGCGTTCTGGCTCCGCACAAGTTTCCAGTACAGTAGTTTTGCCAACCTGTCGCGCTCCAGTCAATAAGAGCACAGGAAATCCCTTGGAAGCTTGTTGAATCGTAGTTTGTAAGGTACGTGGATACATAAATTTTGACTAATCAGGAGTTGAATTCCATTTTAGTCGAATTTTTAGGTTTTTGTTAGTTACTGAGATTAATTAAGTGGTGTAATAACTGATGGGCAGTGCACATGGAAGGTTAAAAAACTAAGCCTAAACCCCAGTTCTTTTAATTTGCTCCTGTTTAATCACCTCATAGCTTTTTTGCAAAATAGCACCACTCTTTAAACGCGGTGGTGGGTATTCACAAATTAGCATCAGTGGTGGTAAGTAGAGCTCAGGCTCAAGCACAGTTCCTTGCGGCTCTAAAGATAAAACCGTCTGATCGATTTTGTGGTAATAAACTATAAATTCGCTACAAGGAAAGCGTCGTCTTAAAGTATGGGTTGGTTCGTAAGCATCAAGCAGTGCTCCAGCCAAATATAAAACCCGATCATCCTCTAATTCTAAATAATACTGCGCACCTTTTCTTTCCACAGCTTGAATGCCAAACACTCGTTTGATTTGAAATCTTTTTTGCTCTAGCAAACCTTTTGTTTCTAATTCAATTAACTGTTGAGCTAGCGTTTTCCGGCGATTAAATAAGCTCCCATCCAATAAGAAAGGTAAGAGAAAAAAGCCAGCAAGCAAACTAAGGCTCAACCAATGGGGCAGCCCTAAAGCGAGTACCCCAAAGGTGATTGGGATGAGCAAGACCAACATGATGGAGACAGCAAGGAGTAGGCGTAGCATTTTTTGGAAATTATTAAATCTAAATGCTTTTAATTTTAGCCAACTAACAGGTTAAACAAAACAATCAGGAATAGTGGCTAACACTCTGTGCCGTCTTCAGTTACTATTTGCGAAGCTAACAAGACACTAAAATAACGATGCCCGCCCTACCTTTACCCTTTATCGTCACCTGCTTGCTCATCATCCTGCTGCTGCGTTTTGGCAAAACACATGGCCTGCAGCGCCTTTATTGGCCGTTTTATAGCTTCCTGCTGTTGTGCGCAGTGATGAGTGTAGTAGTGGGCTTGCGGTGGAGCACCGATAGTCTGTTATTGCGCTATCTCCAACCCTTATTAGCAGCCTTGCTGCCAAGTGTGACTTGGTATTGTTTCAGTGTTTTGCGGCAGCACAATCAGACTGGTTGGTGGGTTCATAGTCTACCGTCTTTGCTGGTTTTCTTAGCCTTGTTCTTTTGGCGCGATGGCATTGATCTAATTCTGGTTCTCATTCACTTGGCCTATGGCACGGCTCTCATGGCACTAGCCCTTAAAACACCCGATCAATGGGTATTTTCGCGTTTCGATGATACGCGCTTTTTAGCAAAAACAGCTTTTTGGGTGGGTGTAGCCTTGGTCGTGTCCGCCGTGGTGGATACAGCGGTGGCCTTTGATTTCGTTTGGTATCAAGGCCAACACGCGCCACAGGTGTTGGCTGTATTGCACTCTTTACTAATTTTAGTCATCGGTGGTTTGATTGCTTGGCTGGGTCAGGCAACTACTATGCCGCCTCTGCCTGAGGAGTCAAGCCTAACACCAGAAACTTCCAGCAAAACCGATCCTACCGATAACCCAGAGCAAGCTGCTGAATATCAACTGATAGTCCAAGCGCTCGATCAACTATTACGCGTCCAAACGCTTTATTGCGACCCCGATTTAAGCCTCAATCGCTTAGCCCGCAAACTAGGCACGCCAGCGCGCAACGTTTCAGCCGCCGTGAATAGCATATTGAATTGCAATGTCTCGCAGTTGATTAATGCGTATCGTGTCGAATGTGTTACGCAGCAGTTGGATCAAAGTGAGCAGACCATCACCGAGATTATGGGTAACTGCGGCTTTCAGACTAAATCGAATTTTAATCGCGAGTTTCGCCGCCTCACGGGAATGAATCCCAGTGAGTGGCGGAAGCGCGCATTGAAGACGCCATTTGCAATCAGTTCAGCTTTGGCAAGCCCAAGAACTGACTGACTTTGGCAATAATTTGCTGGTGAATTTGCGCACGATTCGTTCCGGCGGGATCGGTGCAAATCGGATCGTCATTCTCTTCCGCTAATATCTGCTCACCCTTCGGTTTGCATTCGGGTAAAAAAGTGAAGTGGTGTGCGGGAGCAAAGGTTGCGTGTTCAGATTGGGGGATCAGATTAATAATATTGCTGCCTGTTTCGCTTAGGTCAGCGGCTTTCCAGCGCTGGGTTTCATTGCCCAAGCTAATGAGTAGCACAGGATTTTGAATGCTTTTTAAGCTTTTTTCCGTCATGGCATAACTAAAGCCGGGTTCAACGGCAATGATTTTACCAATCCGCGGTTCGTGAAAACTCTGCTCCCAAGTGTCTGGTAGTTTCCTAACATCGACTCCACCTTTACTTAAAAATAGGCAATCTACCGCTGCTTTGCCTAAGCGCTCACAATAGTCGGCATAAGCCTTGCGATCAAAATTCACACCAGCCAGTTGCAACACCGCCGCTCCACCTAAAGAAAAACCTAAAGCGCTAATCTGTTGAGTATCAATATGCGGCGCAAACTGTGGATTTTGGAGAATTTGATCTAAGGCTGCGCGTAGATCCGCTACCCGCTCTTCAAATAGTATCGTGCGCTGTGGCGAACTATCCCCCGTCATGGTGCCTTGATGATTCATCAGTAAAACTATCGCCCCTGCCTGCGCCAAACCGGAAGATAACCATGCTAAGCCATCCATATTGCCGCCCGAACCGTGCGAAATAATCACCAGCGGATACTTACCAGCGGCTATACCAGCTCCTTTATACGCGGATCGGCCGTAAAAAATCGCATTCTCACCGATGACCATTGTGGAGGTTTTAGCAGCTGCGGGATACCAAAGTGAAGCATTAATAGGCTTAGGGCGATGGGTAGCGGAGAAGGTAAGGCTTTTGTACGCAGGTAAATCGATGTCCGCTGCATAAGTTGAGCTGGTCGCGCATAAAATAGAGAATGCTAAGTTTTGCCCTAGTGTAGGGAAACGGATCTTGAAATAGAGGTTCATGAGCTACTCTGTTGTGGTTTAAGGTAGCTGCACGATAAGCCTGATTATTAGCGGTGTGCGACCTAGAACAGGATTTAGGTCGTGTTTGTGAGTGCTAAAACAGAATCTAGCTTGTTTGACAAGTTCAACCAATAGGCTGTTGTTGCCTGCTTTTTTGCCACTTGGTCTGTGCCGCGCTGTACATGCCAATCCCAACTTAAGAGCGCAAACGCTGCACAAAACCACGCCAAATCAGGTAAAGGAATTTGTGGCGCAAGTAACTGAGCTTTATCTTTATCCCAACCATGCTCCACAATCAGGCTGGCATAATCCCATTCCGCTACCATCAAGCGCGCATAATCCCAATCGATCAACCACCAACGAGTGCCATCATGCAACCAATTACCCGGATTCAGATCACTGTGCACGGGCTTAAGCGCGTATTGCGCATAACCACGCTCAGCCGCCATTTTGAGTAACTTTTCAGCCGTTGAACTGACTTGCACATGGCTGGAGCTTGCTAAGCGCTGCAATAATTGCAAACTCGCCACATCTAAATCGGTTTGATCCGGTGAGCGCCAATGCAAATGACTGGTGTGCAAGCGCTCTAATAGGTTGCGTATCTCAGCAAAATCGGTAGTTTGCAAATGACGCTGTTGACCCGCATAGGCTAGCCACATAATCCCGATTTGATCATCAAAACCTAATAGCTCCGGCGCTAAACCTAAGTCCACCGCGTCTTGATGTAGGCGAATCACCTGCTTAGGGTGTTGCGCGAGTGGGCAAAGTCCAGCCGCTAACTCGTGATTGGCGATGCGAATAATCGAGCGGTTTGGAGAGCTTGTGGATTCGACCAGAAAGACAGCATTAGTGTAACCCGCCAGTGGGGTAAGTATGGAATTATGAATACCGTGTTGACTGAGCCAGTTTTCAGCTTGTTGTTGTGGATGCATTGGTGTGTGTTATTAAGCTAAGTTGAAATTCACGTCATCATAAAGCTCAAGTAGATTGGTTTTAAACTTCAGACTTATGAGTTAGCTTAAGTTTTCACCCAACTTGCCCCATTATCTGCCGACTTCACACAAGCCTCTAACCACTTAACACCACTAATCCCCGCCTGCACATCGGGATACCAAAGCTGCTCTAAAAACGCCTGATCATTGCGTTCAAGTGCATCAATCGCCAATGCAAAACGGTGATATAGATTCGCCCACGATTCAAAAAAGCCTTCGGGATGGCCGCCGCCAATACGTGAGCAAATGCCATCAGCTTGGCCTAAATAGTTCATGCCGCGATCCAGTAATTGCGCGGGTTGGCCTTGAATTTCGTAGCGCAGTTGGTTGGGGTGTTCGTCCCACCATTCCACACTGGCTTTAGAGCCGACGACGCGGATTTTTTGCTGGTGCATCGAGCCTGCATTGACTGAGCTTGCCCACAAAGTACCGACTGCGCCGCCTTTGAATTTGAACATCACATGCGCATTGTCTTCGAGCGGTGCACGGCTTGGAATAAAGCTTTGGCGCATACAACATAGCTCGTCGACCTCAAGACCAGTCAACATTTCCATTAAATAATAGGTGTGTGTGCCCAAATCACCGAGCACATAAGTCGGCCCTGAAATAGCCGGATTCATGCGCCATTTCGCGCCTGCACTTTGCTCCTCAATCGCGGTGTTATGAAAGCCGTGGGCAAATTGCATGGTGACAATACGAATCTCACCAAGTGCGCCTTGCCGAATCATTTCACGGGCTTGATGCAGCATCGGATAGCCGGAATAGCCATACATCACCGCGAATAGCTTGCGCTTAGCTTTGGCTAAATCGGCCAGTTCCTGTGCTTCGGCGCTGGTGAAGGTAAGTGGCTTTTCGCAAATCACATGCAAACCGGCTTCGAGAGCTGCCTTGCTAATGGCATAGTGCGTGCCATTCGGGGTAGCAATACTCACGGCTTGAATGCCATCTGCGCGTTGCGCTTCACCTGCAAACAAACTTTGGTAATCGGCATAACAGCGTTCAGGATCAACACCTACATTGCTGCCAAATTCGCGCCCACGTGCGGCATCAATGTCAAACGCACCTGCCTTGAGTTGGAAAAAACGGTCGCGTGCCGCACTCGCGCGATGCGCATAACCAATTTCGCTGCCACGTCCACCACCGACCATACCCCAGCGCAGCGGAGCTGCTAAATGGCGTTCTTCATTAAACATAAATTATCCTCAGGCTAGGCGCTGCTGCGCATGTTGTTGTAATTGCTGCTTAAACGTTTCAACCGCTAAGCCATCCTGTAAAGCTTGTGCTGTTAGTTGCTTCATGGTTTGGGGGGCTAAGCCAGACAAAGGTGGGTCGCTGTCCAAATTAGTCGGGAAGGAGTAACCCTCACAGGCACTCGACAAAACCGCATCACGCTCCCATTCATTCAAATGCGCCCACTCTTTCTGCAAAGCCGGATACAAAGCATGTGTCATGGCATAGCGATCAATTTGTTCCATCGAACGACCAAAGGCCGAGGAGACTTGCAGTAAATTTGCGCTACGGTGAAAATCTTGGGTGTAATTATTGCCTGCTGCATGAAATAACGCGGGATTAAAAAACAACGCATCACCTTGTTTAAGTGCTAATTGAATGGCGTGTTCATCAAAATAAGCCTTAAAAGCAGGGTCGCGCCACGCGAAATAACCGAGGGCATATTGCTGAGAAAAGGGCAGCAATAAAGTGGGGCCAGACTCTAGCGGCATATCGGTATGGGCCACCGCGCCTTGCAAGGTCAATTGTGTGGACATTAGATGCGTATGTAGTGGGTAACGTGCTAACTCATTTTGCTCCTGAAAGCCTAAATGATAATCACGGTGCGGCGCTTGTGCCTGTCCACCTGGGCGCACCACGTTTACTTGGGTAGTCATTTGATAGTGTGGCCCAAGCCACGCTTCCGATGCTAAGAGCAGTAACGGATTTTTGTAGTATTCAACGAAGGCGGCGGGATCAATTAGTGCAGATTTTTGCAAAGCATTCCAAATCCGCCCATTCGCGCCTGCTTTGGCGAAATGATCGCCCGAGGCTTTGTCGGCTTCTTGCACAAAAATCGCTTCAAATACCTCATTCATGCGCGCAATCACGGCCTGATCAGCAAAAGCATTTTGCAGCACAAACACGCCTGAGCCCTGCTGCAAAACATGAGCTAATTCCTGCTTTAAAGCCTGTTGAAAGCTAGCCGAGCTGAGGCCAGAGCGGATTTCATCGCTATCGTAAAGCAGCACATTTTTTTCCACTCGATGCGCGAGCGGATAAGCACTGGCTTTTAAGGTCTGGCTGCATAATTCGGCAAAAGCGCCAAGCTCTAAGAGTGGGGCTTGCATGGTTTATACCTCAGGCCAAGTCATAGCTTTATCCGGTTGTGGCGTACGCCCATCTCCACAACCGAGTACACCTTGGTCAAAATCAATCACCGCACCAGTCATTAAACCGGATTCAGCCGAGGCCAAAAATGCGGCGGCACGCGCCACTTCTTCCGGTTTAATCAAACGTCCATTCGGCTCTTTAGCCTCAACTGCATCCAACCAATCGACGGGGGCATGATGGAAATTACTTTGAATCGCATGTTCGCCGGGACTATCCATCCAACCAATATTCAATACATTGGCACGGATTTTATTGCGCATTAGGGAAAAGGCGACGTTTTTGGTCATGGCAACCAAAGCGGCTTTGGAGGAAGAGTAAGCAGTCAAGAACGATTGCCCACCGTGGGATGACATAGTGCAGACATTCACTAGCGTTCCCTCGATTTTATGCTCCACCATATGCCGTGCGGCGGTTTGCATAATGAAAAACGGCGCTTCGGTATTCACCGCAAACAAACGATCATAGGTGGCAAAATCAGTGTTCAAAATCGATCCGCGATCTGTGCAACCTGCACAATGTACTACGCCATGCAATTGCCCAAATGCAGCAATCGTGTCGTTTACACATTGAATGGCTTGTGCGCGTTGGGTGAGATCCGCTTGGACGAAAATCACTTTACAAGTAGTGCTGGAAAGTTCTTTCGCTAAAGCTTGTCCGCGTTCGGCATTGCGTCCAATTAAGGCTAATCCTGCTGCCCCACGTTGGATAAATAAACGTGCGGTGGTCTCGCCTAAGCCTTGGGTTCCACCCGTGATTAGAAAGTTTTTGCTGGAAAGTTGGCGTGTGAAATCTAGGCCATATTCAGTCGTGCTCATGACTACGCTCCTCATCGTTGATAAGGGCAGTATAGGCTAGTTGCAAGAATTTGTAATATTTTTTACATTAAATTTTAAATTGGAATTTATATTCCATTTAGGCAATAGAGGTCTTTAGAAATTGCTCAATAAAGGTCTTCACCACCAGATTCGAGCGTGCACCTTTGCGGGTAATAATTGCATAAGCCGTACTGTAATACAGTTCGTCTGGTAGCAGTGCCCGCATCCGGCCTTCGTTCACCCAACGCTGGGCATAATGGGTGGGTAAATAGCCAATGTACTGACCGGTGAGAATTAGGAAGGCAATCCCTTCGCGGTCGGTGGAAGTGGCAGCCGGTTTTAAATCGCGCATTAGCTCTTTGACCGCTACGGTTTGCGCATAAGCAGGCAATACAGCTGCTTGTTGGCTGAGGATTTTGCGATCTAATTGCTGCTGATCGAAGTCAAACAGGGGGTGCTCAGTGCTGCAATATAAGCAAGATAATTCATCATACAGAGGCAGATAGTTTAGACCCGTCAGCGGGCGTAGCTCAGGCACTGCACCAATATGCAAACGACCGTCCAAGACTTCCAATTCAATATCTTTGGGTGGAATCATGCGGATATTGATCTTGACGGAAGGGCCGAGCGTGTGCAGGCTTTTTAGAGCATCTGTGACCCGCATATAAGGGATAGTGACAAGGTTGTCGGTGATACCGATATTCAGCTCGCCACGCAAATGATTATGCAGTTCATTGACTTGGGTGCGAAACGTTTCCATCGAACCCAAAAGCTGCAAAGTCGAATCATAGACTTTCGCGCCTTCATCGGTGAGCGCAAAGCCAGTACGTCCACGCTGGCAAAGCCGCAAACCTAAACGCTGTTCCAGATCAGACATCGCCAAACTAATCGCCGAGCGACTGATATTTAATTCCGCCTCTGCTGCTGCAAAACCGCCGCATTCGACAACGGTTTTGTAGATGCGCAACAGCCTTAAACTACTATCACTGAGCTGGCCTTTGAGCATAGTTTAGGATGGGAAAGCGAACTGAACTTTTTCGCGCACAGCGGAGGACGGCCAGCGCTGAGTAATGGTCTTGCGACGGGTGTAGAAGCGTATACTATCCGGACCATACGCCGATAGGTCGCCAAACAAGGAGCGCTTCCAACCACCAAAGCTGTGGTAGGACACCGGTA
>NZ_CALFHZ010000025.1 GCF_937876535.1 uncultured Thiothrix sp. | reverse complement strand
AAATAGCCACGGCTTCATTAAAGGTGCTGAACACGTTATAGGTGAAAAAGCAGTTAAAACCCGCACTGGCAAGCAGTAAAGGCCATTTGACCATCAAGAGGAGTGAGGCATTCGCGGGTTCACCACTGGCAAGGCGTTTGGCGTAGAAGAACAAAGCCAGTGAAGCAAGGATAATGACGGCTAGTGCTATCAGGATGAAGGTGTTCATGCTTGCACCGCCTTGCTAACCTGTGAATGGTTTAACTGATTAGCCAATAGGTGCAAGGCTTCCGCCTGTTCGCTCATGGTTTCTAGCAGGTGTGCCATCGTGGGTAAGTCGCTAACTTCGTTGAAGGCGCATTCCTTGGCTAAATCCAGCATACAATGCAGCCGCCATAAGCCTTGTTCAATCTGTTCGTTCGGGGGGAGTTTTTGCAGGTTCATGCTTGCACCTCCCCATTCATGCGGGTATTCAAGCCCAATTGCTTGCACCACACGGTAATGGTTTCGCGGTGAATGCCCATCAGTCGGGAAACTTCGGACAAATTGCCTTGCGCTTCGGCAAAAAAGAGGGGGAGGATGGCTTGGTGGAAGGCGTTTAAGAGCTGGTGATAGGCTTGGCCTTTGCCCTTGGTGGCTTTGTCAGTGTGTGCTTGCTGGATTGCATCTAAGGCGTGTTGGAGAGAAAGAAGGCAAATAGATTCAGGGTTGAAGCCCTTCGCTAAGTGGGCAGGCGCACCAATAGCGGGTGTTTGCGTGTTTTGCATCGCGTTATTCTCGAAAGTATGTTTAACGTTTTGACTGCATAAAAGCAGTCGGGAGCCGTTAAGCGTCCTTTCGGAAACGCTGCAAGTATTGCCGCATAGCGGTGTTGTATTCCTTGCTACTCCCGACAATTCGTTAGAGTCGTCTAGTGTAGCGGAAATGGAAAAACCGCTCATAGGCGGTTCAATATTCTTTACATTGCCGCCGAAAGTTTGCTTAACGTTGTGCCGAGTGCGTTCACTCGGTACGTTTTTTAGCTTAGACCTTGCTGGTTTATCCGTCAAGGTCTGGCTAGCGGATTTTTCTAAATTGTCTTGGCTGGGTTTCTTCATTAAAATGGCAGCGTTTAATAGATAAAATAGTTTCATGAAGCCCGACTTGTGATCGGGCTTTTTTTATTTTTAAGGGGTTTTTAGAGGACGTGCAACTATAAATTCTTATGAATTAATAACTTAGCTAGCTAAAAGTCGCACTTTTGAAAATTACGCCATTCAAAAATCAATTACTTAACAGATTAAAAGTCACACTTTTTTTATTTTTAAATTTTTTTCCCATAAGCGCATAAATTTTTCATCTTTACGTTTTACTGCGTCAGGGTAAATAGATTGTGTATTGATGTGCCGTTCAAATAGTTTTCTATAAGCCGTATAAGTGGCACGATAATGCTTACCGATTAAGAGGTCTTTATCCTCAATTATAATATTCAAATGGGCTAGCGCTTGCTTGGTATGCAATTGCTCCCGATGGCCTTCTTTAGCCCATCGCCATAACTGAATGCATGAAGGCGTATCCTGTTTAAATTTGAGGTAAGAGCTTAATATCTCTGCCCAGATTAAAACTTGATTGCTTGCTGATCGACATCGCTGGTGGACAAAGTGGTCATGCTTTCCATCAGTGACAAAAATAGTCAAATCGTTTGCATGCCGTTGTAACCAGTTATTGAAGGTTTCAGATGCTCTATGCAATTTAAACTCTTCCTCTATCTGATTGAGCATCGAATCACCTTCTGCCCCTGCATTCAATTGATAGATCATACTGGCATGAGAAGCGCATAAGCGGATATTGTTTTCTATCCATCGGTTAGCCATACTTTATTCACCTGCTTTACGTGCCTAAAAGTAATCAGGAAGCAAAAAAGGGAGTCTTTGCCGGACTCCCTTTTTTATTGGAATAATTTGTTACCGCTTGATTAGTGTATGCGGATTAGGGGCATTAAAAAAGGCAGCCAGAATGGAATAAAAAGGCTGCCTTGACGGTGGCGGTGTGAGGCAACACACCTACAACAGAGCAAAAATAAGCGTTTTAAAAAGGGGCAGCTCTGATATGACTAAACAAACTGCCCAAATCACACGCTCAGAAACTAATTAAGCCTTAACTAAACTTGTAAGCACGTGCAGAACCAGCCGGGGCAGTGACCAAAGGCGGGACTGTACCGGGTAATTCGATATTAGACAGCTTGTCTTCTAAGCTTTTGCAATGCGCTTCTAAGCTTGCATAATCGCTTTCTAATTGCTGATATTTATGCAAACTCACTACATCACGCTCGGATTCACTGGCTTTTAAAGCACTCACTACGGCGGCGGTAATTGCTTGAATATCTTCTGGTTTCACAGGTTCATCCTCTTCTAATTGGTTGATTCGATTTAATAAAGCTTGTGGAATATTTCGGTAGTGTTGCGCGGCATAATTCCACGCTTCCGCCTCTAACTTGGCGGCCTCTGGGTTGCTATTCACCACCTCGGTAATGACATCAATCAACCCGGCTTGCTGGGCTTCGGTAGCGGTGTACCACGTTTCAGCCGCTAATAAGGCTTGTACTTCCTGTGCGGATAGCCCCATCCGCCGCATGTATTCCGGCAAAATAGCCTGTTCATGCTTCTGTAAGATGGTGGCCGCTTGTGCCATCGCGTCCGCATCACCCCATGCCACGCCTTGCGCCCGGTGAATCATAATCAGACTGTTTTCAGCCGCCTCGACGGTATCACCCGCCAACATGATCACGCTGCCCATGCTCAAGGCGTAGCCCATCACCTTGACGGTCACGTGTGCCTTGTGCTGTTTCAAGGTGTTGTAGATGGGTAAACCATCGTAAAAACTGCCGCCGATGGTGTTTAAATACACCGTAATCCGCTCTACATCCCCTGCGGCTTGTAAGTCCGTTAAGAACTGCTGCACATTGGCGTAATAGCCACCAATCACCCCATACAAATAGATTTCAGCCTGTTTCGTGGCGGCATTGCTTTGGATGTTGTACCAGCGTGCACCGCTAGCGGGGGCAGGATAAGCCCCTTTAAGATTGAACATGGTCATGATCCTTGGATGAGGTAATGAGGTGCGCTTGCAAGTAGGCTCGTACATGCACCGGATTGAACTGATAAATCTTGCGCCGGTTTAAATTAATCTCTAAGCGCGGCAACAAGTCAGGGTATTTCTTGGCATGGCGTAAAAAGCGCGGCGTGGTCATCTGGGCAAGTTTCGCCGCTGCATGCGCGGATAAGGTGAACTGGCGATAATCGCGCACCGGTTCACGGGTACGCCGTGCACCTTGCCCATTTAAGGCGCTTAGATAGCGCTTTACCCCTACCTCACTATCCCGTTCTAAAGCTTGCACAAAGTAGGCTTTTGCCACTTCGGGTTCAGAGTGTTGATAGGCTAGCCCCAAGGCTTTATAGAGCTTGGCCGTCACGGGGTCAGCCATATCTTGCCCCGCTAATAAGGCATTCAATTCAATCAACAGCAGGCGATAGTTGGGAGCCAATTCCGCCTTTAAAATCCCCGTTACCAGTTCTTCGCACACGGTTTCAGCGAGTGACCGACTAAAGTCAGTCGGCGCGGCTAAGCCTTGTTTGAGCGCCACCCGTGCGAGTTCAAAACCACGTAGCCATTCACCCACATCCAAATGCCAAACCAGCAACCAGACAAATACACTAGCCTGAGTACCCACTAAACTAGCGGTTTTTTCCTGCAACACACTATCCAGCCATCCCTGATAACGTCCTAGAAGGCTTTGCTTTTCCTGATTGCGGCGAACTCGGCTTTTAATATGTTTGAGTTGCTGAAAATCAGCCTTGAATTGCCCCATCAAGACCGATTCATGGTGAGGTAACGCACTCGGTAAAGCGAAGTTTTCAGCAACCGCCTGCACCAATGGCGCGGGGCGTTGTTCCTGTACTTTCAGACGGTGAGTAGCAGCCGGTGAGAACATGATTTAAGCCCACGTCCCGTTAGCCGTTTTCAGCAATAAAGCCCCATGCCGTACCGCTGCAAACTTGCCGAAGTCTTCCACCACATAGGCTTCATTTTGGGAACGGTATTCCTCGACACGATCACGCTTAGGGTTATCCATGACGGCGCGGCGCATGGTTCCCAATTGGTAATAGATACTTAGATTACTGTAGCTAGTCACCATCACCGCACGCGCTGGAAAGAACGGCGGCATAATGCACGGTAAACCGGCCACCGTTTGCGCGGCAAACCATGACTGCAAGGCTTGGCGCTCTGTCGGTAGGTTGCTGTGTGCCAATAAAGATAAGCCGTGGTTTGTCCATAGATCACGCCCGACCAGTACCACTAAATCATCAGCCCCTTGATGCCATGTATCTAAGAGGTTGGTAATCATGTCAAACACGAGCGCGTCTAAGGTGCCATAGTCGCCACCTTCGCCGACCTTCCAAGCGTCAGTCGTGGCAAGGCCGGTGGAATCATAGCCCATGATGCGCGCCGGTTCATTGCGGCGGGTTTTCTCTAGCCAGCCGATATTCACATCTTGCAATAAGGGATTCGTGGCTAAATCGCTGGTCGTGTCGGAACGCTCGCCATTGAAACCAATCATCAAGCGGTCACGGGCGGCTTGTAAGGCGATATGGTCACTATAAATGCCTCCAAAGTTCACCATGTGCGCCCATGCATCCAGCGTGCGATAGCTAATATGGGTATCAAGGTTCGTTTGTACCGCATGGTAGGTATCACCGGATAAATCAGCGACCTCTTTAGTAGAACGCTCATCAATATCGGTATCGGTACGGCTGGCAATCGGGCGGCTAACACCAATCCCTACCCGCTGCCCTAATTGAGCAGTGACCGGAATATGATTGACTTTTTTTAGAAAGTCCGCTTTCTCAGCGGCTACACTGTAGGCGCTTTGCTGGCGTTCAGGTGGATAAGTGACCATTTCATTTCTAATATCGCCACCGTAGCCTAACCAGTTTCCTAATCCCTTGGTGTAGTTGTTAAATGCTTGTCTAGTAGTCTGTAACATTTTTTTTCCTGTCTAATCGCTAAAGATGCGCTATGAATACTCGCTTTTTACGTGCCACGTGTGACGAGCATTCAATTTGCGTGGGGTAGATTGAAAACTGGTGTGCCAGTTTTTACTTTTTTAACGATTTTTCAGGTTTTTTGAGTGTGACAAACTGTGACACAGTGTGACGTAAGCCTTGAGTGGATAGGCCATAGAACCGGCATTCTTCCTAGTAAGGGTGAAAAATGACTGAAAAAAATGCAAAAAGCCGGCAGGTGAGGAGGAGTGCGGGGCGTTGGGTAGGAATCAGTGTGCATAAAAAAGCCGGATCGTGTCCGGCTTGGGGTACAACTACGGAATCGTAGTACAAACTTTACCCTATGTATTGACGGAAAAACCGGCATTACCTACAGTGAAGTTAGAAACTTAATATAAAGAGCATAGGTATTAGTATGAGTACGATGACTGCATCTGAACTACTGGTCGAGCAAGCAAAAACCTTACCTGAGAACTTAGCCATGCAGGTACTCGATTTTTTAGAGTATCTAAAAGCCAAGCAACTAAAACAGCCCAATCAAACAACCATTGATGCAATCAATGATGATGAAGCCGAAACAGTCACATTGGAGCAATTAAGAGCGCTCTGCAAATGAGGGAGGTGAAACTTAAAAGCCAGTTTAAGAAAGATTTAAAACGCGCAAAGAAAACCCCTAATTGTGATCTTGATCGGCTCATGGTCGTTGTTGAGCAATTGGCAGAGCAAGGTTCATTACCTGATGAATACAAACCACATCCCTTGTCAGGCAATTGGAAACCAAGCTGGGAATGCCATATTCAACCTGATTTCCTGCTGGTGTACCATGTTACCGAAGAAACATTGACACTTATTCGGTGCGGCTCTCATTCTGAGCTATTTTAAGGTACTTCGCGCCTTGATCTTTTCCGCTGCCCATTGTTGATCTTGCTCAATCACAGCCCCATTGATCACACCATCCAACTGATAGCGCTCGCCACCTTGTATCAGTGCCGATAAATAGCGCCCATGTCGGGTATGCATTTTCAAGACCTTTTGAACCACCTTCTTACTAGCACCGGGGAGCTGTTCATCATTCACTAGCTTGAACAGGTCTTTATCTATCCCAATCGCCAACGGCTGAAAATTCAACCAAACGGGAAAAGCGTTCAAGCGGTCGTTCAGTTCCTTGGCTTTCAAATCACTAGGGGCAGTCGTGGGCTTCTTGGTAGGTTTGCGCGCTGGTTTCTTCTTATTCGTGGGTTTGCCTTTGTTGGCCGCTGGCTTGGCTGGCGTTGGGTTTAAATCTTCACGCCGGATGATGCGCTTGCCGCTGCGGTTCACTAGGTTGGCCGGTGGGCTGCTGGTGGGCTTCTTATTTAGTGTGAGTGTTTTTTTCGGTGTATCGGTCATCGTTTGTCTGTACCCGTGGGAATCGTGCGGGGTTTCCCGCTTGGCGGTGTTGTAGGGGCAAGTGTAGCACTACCCCTATAAAAAGCCGAAGCTAGCCCGGCTTTAGCTAGTTACATAGTGTTTAGGTATGAATTTGGCTTGAAGTGATTACTTGATAACGGAAAGGGCGAATCTTGCCACCAGCTTTTAATTTATCTAAATAATCAGCCCATGCTTGCATCATTTCGCGCCTTTCTTCTAGGTACTGCCCTCGGTTATAAGCGCCTCGGATGCGATTTTTATCTTTGTGGCTTAGTTGTCGTTCCACTGCATCAGGATTCCATGTACCCATTTCATTGAGCATGGTTGAAGCCATGCTTCTAAAACCGTGGGCGGTCATTTGTCCCTTAAAACCCATTCTATGCAGTGCCTTCGATACTGTTTCACTACACATAGGTTTGTGTTGATTGCGGCCATAACCTGGGAAAACATACAAGCCTTTTCCTGTTAATGGATATAGCTCTTTAAAGATGCTAATCGCCTGTTTTGACAAAGGAATAATATGCTTGTGCTGATTGGCTATTTTGATTTGTTGGGCGGCTTTCATGCGTCTAATTTCCACTGTCCATGTAGCGGTTTCAAAATCTATTTCTTGCCACTCAGCACCAATTAATTCACTAGGTCTAAGCATTGCTAGGGCAGATAACTTCAAAGCGCACTGAGTTAAAAATGAACCTGAATAATTATCAATCGCACGCATTAAGCGCCCAACTTCTTCCGGTTCGGTTATGGCTGGAAAGGGGACTAATTCACTATTACGAGTAAACATACCTTTCAGGCTGGCAGTAGGTTCTATTTCTGCGCGTCCTGTTGCGATGGCATAGCGGAAAACCTGCCCCAGTGATTGTAAAACTCGGAGGTGAGAGTCATGTTTAACGCGGCGTTGAATACGTTCAATAACCGGCGTTATGTCCATCGGACGTATTTCATGAACTGGTTTGGAACCAAGCCACGGAAACACGTCCCGTTCTAAATAGCTAATCGTTCTTTGTCGGTGTGTAGCTGATTTACTGCTTAGATGTTTGAGAAACCATTCTCTTGAAATACTTTCAAGGCTATTAGCGGTCTGGCCTGATTGTTGTGTTTTAGAAGCTTTCTTAAACTCAATAGGGTCTATGTCCCTCACTAATAATTCACGTGCTTCCTCGTGGCGTTCTCTGGCTAGTTTTAAGGAAACTTCTGGGTAAGCGCCTAAAGAGAGCGTTTTCATTTTGCCACTGTAGCGGTAGTTATAGCGCCAATATTTCCCAGTAGGTTTGACATGCAAGTACAAGCCGCCACCATCGCTATAGTTACAGGGGGAACCTGTTGTATGAGGAAGGGCACTTTTTTTGATGAATGAATCGGTGAGTTTGCGTTTCATAAATGTTTGTATCCTGTCTAGTGTTTAGTGACAGTACAAACAGTAATACAAACATTTTTCGCGGATACCCTAAGACACTATAGGACACGTAGAAACAAAAAAGCCCTTACAAGTGGCTACTTATAAGGGCTTTTTGGATACTGTAAAACACTACAGTACAGTGTAATGGCGGAGAGCGAGGGATTCGAACCCCCGGAAGGTTTTCCTTCAACGGTTTTCAAGACCGCCGCTTTCGACCGCTCAGCCAGCTCTCCAAGGCCGCTAAGACTAATAAAAACTTTGAGTAATTTCCAGCTTTTTTTGCTTAGTGGTCAAAAAAATCTTCATCTGACCCTGCTAGCTCTTCCTGAAGCACGCGAGTAGACTCGCAAACATCATTTGATTGACCACAGTGGAGAGACTATGGAAGCCGATTACATCATCATTGGTGCAGGATCAGCGGGCTGCGTGTTAGCCAATCGCTTGAGTGAAGATCCCTCTAAGCGGGTCTTATTACTGGAATATGGTGGTAGTGATCGCAATCTGTTTATTCAAATGCCCACGGCGCTGTCGATTCCAATGAATACTGAAAAATTCGCATGGCAGTTTCATACTGAGCCTGAACCTTATTTGAATAACCGAAAAATGCATTGTCCACGTGGCAAAGTGCTAGGTGGTTCGTCATCTATTAATGGCATGGTCTATGTGCGTGGGCATGCGCGTGATTTCGATGAATGGGCTGAGCAGGGTGCTACTGATTGGGATTATCAGCACTGCTTGCCCTATTTTCGTAAAGCCGATGATTGGGCATTTGGAAGCGATGCTTACCGCGCTCAAGGTGGACCGCTTTCAGTCAATAATGGCAATCAAATGCAAAACCCCTTGTACCGCACTTTTATTGAGGCAGGCGTACAAGCAGGCTACTTGCCCACCAAAGATTACAATGGTCAGCAACAAGAAGGCTTTGGCCCGATGCATATGACGGTTAAAAATGGTCTGCGTTGGTCAACCGCGAATGCTTATCTAAAACCCGCTCTGAAGCGCCCGAATCTACAAGTTGTGACGAATGCCATGACACAGCGGATTTTGTTTGAAGGCAAGCGTGCAGTTGGTGTGTCTTTCTTAAAAAATGGGCAAGAACAACAAGCTACAGCAAAGCTTGAAGTCATTTTATCGGCGGGCGCGATTGGCTCACCCCATTTATTGCAAGTGTCTGGTATAGGGCCTGCAGCCGTTTTACAAGCAGCGGGTGTACCCGTTGTGCATGATTTGCAGGGAGTGGGGGAAAACTTACAAGATCATTTAGAGTTCTATTTCCAATTCCGCTGCAAGCAGCCCATTACACTGAATGGTCAGCTTGATCCGTGGCATAAGTTTTTAATTGGTGCGCGTTGGCTACTGAAGCGCGATGGTTTGGGGGCGACGAATCATTTCGAATCTTGCGCCTTCATTCGCTCTAAACCGGGAATGGAGTGGCCGGATATTCAATACCATTTCTTGCCTGCTGCGATGCGCTATGACGGGCGCTCAGCCTTTGATGGACATGGCTTCCAAGTGCATGTCGGCCACAATAAACCTAAAAGCCGTGGACGTATCCAAATTCGTAAAGCGGATGTGCGTGAAGCACCTTCCATTCTGTTTAACTACCTGCAACACCAAGATGATATTGAAGGCTTCCGTGCCTGCGTGCGCTTAACTCGCAATATTATTGGGCAGCCTGCTTTTGACCCTTATCGTGATTCTGAAATCCAACCGGGCGAAACAGTGCAGACTGATGAAGAAATTGATGCTTTCGTGCGCGCTCATACCGAGAGTGCTTATCATCCCTCCTGTGCTTGTCGCATGGGCACGGATGCTTTAGCAGTGGTTGATCCTGATACGCGGGTGCAAGGTGTACAGGGTTTGCGCGTGGTGGACTCCTCGATTTTCCCAACCATTACCAATGGCAATCTGAACTCACCCACGATTATGTTGGCCGAACGTGCTGCTGATTTGATTAAAGGCAAAGGGATGCTGCCAGCTGCGGGGGTAGAGGTTTATATTGACCCTGAATATCAAAGCCGCCAGCGGGTAGGGCAGCCGCAGCGAAGCTAGTCAATAGCTTACTTTGGGCGAGTTAGCTCGCCCAGCCTTTACTCATATCCGGTTGAGCATAATGCTCTAACACCCGCTCAGGATAGTTGGTGAATATCCCATCCACGCCTAAGTCAACCATTGCTTGAATATCCTCAGGATCATTGACGGTATAGACATACACTTTCAAACCACGCGCATGTGCATCCTCCACATAGTCTTGATCAACCAGCTCTAACGAGGGGTTCACGGCAATCGCACCTAAATCTTCTGCAAACTGGGCATGGTCGACTGGAATCGAGTAACCTAAAGCAGCAATATTTAAGCTAGGATCTAAGCGCCGTACTTGTTGTAGTGCACGGTGATCAAAAGAAGAAATCAGAAGTTGTTCACGCCGCCAGCTACTAATCTCAGGGTGAAGCATGGTTTGAATGAAATACACCACATCCGCCGCGACATTGCTGCCCTTCAATTCAATATTTAGGCAGGCTTTGCCATCAATTTCGCCACACACTTCGGCAAGGGTGGGAATACGCTCACCTTGACCGGCATCGAGGGAGCGTAAATAGCCAAAATCATGCTCGCTTAATTTACCTTTGCCATTAGTGGTGCGCTCTAAGCGTTCGTCGTGAATCACCAGCAAATTGCCATGCACGCAATACACGTCGATTTCAATGCAAGGTGCACCAAGCTCTAGTGCTTTACGAATGGAGGCTATAGTATTTTCGGGGGCATGGCCCATCGCACCGCGATGGGCAATACATAATAAACTAGGCTTGTTGTTTTGATTGAGCATGCAATTAAAGTCTTATTTGGAAACAGTCACTAAAGAACAACAGCCAGACATCACTTTCTGGCCATTTAATACGGCAGTGACTGTGTAAGGATAGTTTTTATCCGACATACCATCACTACAATCTTCAACTTTCTCTAAAAAGGCAGTGGTTGACGCATTACCGCGTGCACCTGCTACCACAGCAATGGTCGTACTATTCGCAGATTGTTGGCGCATACTCACAGGCACGGTAAATTGTGCACCGCCCATAATATTCACCTTCATCTCGCGCTCACTCACACTCATACTCCAGAAAGGCTCTGTACCTCCGCACTGCATCACCACTTCAGGTTTAACCACAGGCTTAGGTTTGGCTGGATTGTAGTCCACTGTGTCTACATCTTCGCGCAAATAATATTTATTCACCCAGCCTTGCTGACCCGCCCACGCGATTTTAACCCAAACCGAGTTGCCATCTTTTTTCTCTTGACCCAATGCCACTAAGCCTTTGGCATTCGCGGGTAAGACTGCAACTACACTACCACCTGTTCCGGGTTGAGTGCGCATATTTAGCCCATCATCGGGCGCGACTTTGGAGACGGCATATACACGACTGGCGGCAGCGGCGGGTGCAGCACCTGCATTTATAGTCACAGGTGCACTACTAGTGGGTGCAGCATTAGTGGTAGCAGTGACGGTGGTATTGGCAGCCTGGCTATTGGTAACGAAGATCATTAATCCAGAAGCTGCTAGTACTAAAGTCCGTTTCATCACAAGGTTCTCCCCCGATTAAAATGTGGTAAAAATCTTACCAATGGTTTTTGAATAACCCTAGTTTAGCGCGGTTTCAAGGTTTTATGACAGACTCTTGCCCAATCTATCTCGACTAAGACACAATCAAACTATACCGTTAGCCAAATTTGCGCAGGAGAGTAAGCATGCATTTGCTGGGAATCGATTTAGGGACATCCAGTGTCAAAGCGATATTAATGAATGAGCAGCAACAGATTCTCGGCTCCAGCAGTCAAGCACTCGAGGTCTTTCGCCCTCATCCGGGCTGGTCTGAGCAGCATCCTACCGATTGGCTGACTGCCATCGATCAAGCCTTACAAGCTTTACAGCAAGCCCATCCACAGGAAATGGCTGATGTACAAGGCTTAGCTTTATCCGGGCATATGCATGGTGCAACGTTGCTCGATGCACAAAATCAAGTTTTACGCCCTTGTATCCTCTGGAATGACATCCGCAGTTATCTCGAAGCGGCTGAATTAGACGCTAAACCTATTTTCCGAGCGTTGTCTGGCAATATCGTTTTTCCAGGGTTTACTGCCCCTAAGCTAGTTTGGGTACAAAAACACGAACCGGCTATTTTTACCCAAGTACATAAAGTGCTATTGCCAAAAGACTATGTACGCTGGTGGTTAACGGGTGAATATGCTTCTGATATGTCTGATGCGGCGGGTACTGCGTGGCTTGATGTAGCTAAGCGCGCATGGTCCCCCGAGTTACTAGCTGCTAGTGGTATGCGCCTTGAGCAGATGCCGAAAGCAATTGAAGGTACGGAGATTAGTGGTTATTTGCATCCACATTTAGCCGAGCGTTGGGGGATTAAACAGCGCGTCATCGTGGCCGGTGGTGCGGGTGATAATGCCGCTGCTGCTTGTGGCATGGGAACGGTCGCTGCTGGTAGCGCCTTTGTATCTTTAGGTACTTCAGGTGTGTTATTTGCAGCAACGGCCAGCTATTTACCGAATCCAGCCAGTGCAGTGCATACCTTCTGCCATGCCATTCCGCATACTTGGCATCAAATGGGGGTGATTTTATCCGCCACCGATTCTTTAAATTGGTATGCGCAGATTGTGCATCAATCCCCTGCAGCACTCACTCAAGCCTTAGGCGAACAGTTGAAAGCGCCTAGTCAGGTGTGTTTCTTACCCTATTTATCCGGTGAACGGACTCCGCACAATGATGCCAAAGTGCGTGGTGCTTTTATTGGCTTAAGCCACACGGATCAGCAACAGGATTTAACTCAAGCGGTATTGGAAGGCGTAAGCTTTGCGATACATGATAATCTCAAGGCACTCAAGGCTGCAGGCACGCAGTTAGAGCGTGTTACGGCAGTGGGTGGTGGCTCACGTTCACATTATTGGTTGAAGGTTTTAGCCACAACTTTAAATTTACCGATTGATTTGCCCGCCGAAGGCGATTTCGGTGCTGCCTTTGGTGCAGCACGTTTAGCGTTAATTGCTGCCACCCAAGCGAAGCCGCTAGAGGTGTTAACTGCCCCTAAAGTGGCACAAACGATTGAGCCAGAAACAGACTATATTCAAGCCTTTAGCGAGGCTTATCAGCGTTATCAACAACTATACCCTGCCATTAAGGGAGCATCACTATGAGCACAGGTTTCTTTGGTAATATTTCCCCGATTGCTTATGAAGGCGCGGAAAGTCGTAATCCATTAGCGTATCGTTTTTATAATCCAGATGAGTTAGTGCTAGGGAAGCGTATGGAGGAGCATCTGCGCATGGCGGTGTGCTATTGGCATACCTTCTGTTGGCAGGGAAATGATCCTTTTGGTGGCGCTACTTTTGAGCGTCCTTGGTTTGGCGAAGGCATGAGTATGGCTAAAATGAAGGCGGATGTAGCCTTTGAAATGTTTAGCCTACTTGGTGTTCCGTATTTCTCTTTCCACGATTTGGATGTACGCCCTGAAGGTGAAACCTTTGCGGAAAGTGCTTATCGTTTGCATGCGATGGCGGATTATTTCCAGCAAAAAATGGAGGAAACCGGCGTTGGCTTGTTGTGGGGCACGGCGAATCTATTCTCTCAACGCCGCTTTATGGCAGGAGCTTCGACCAATCCTGATCCGAATGTATTTGCTTATGCAGCAGCGACTGTAAAGCATTGCATGGATGTGACACATCAACTGAAGGGCGCAAATTACGTGCTTTGGGGTGGGCGCGAAGGTTATGAAACTTTACTCAACACCGACTTACGCCGTGAGTTAGATCAATATGGACGCTTCCTAAACTTGGTGGTAGAGCACAAGCATAAACTAGGTTTCACTGGCACCATTCTCATTGAACCTAAGCCTCAAGAACCTAGTAAGCACCAGTACGATTTTGATGTAGCTACGGTGTATGGTTTCTTAAAGCGTTATGGTTTAGAGCAGGAAGTTAAAGTCAATATTGAAGTCGGGCATGCGGTATTAGCAGGGCATACCTTCGAGCATGAAGTCGCTTTAGCCAATGCATTGGATATTTTTGGCTCGATTGATGCGAACCGTAACGACTACCAATCCGGCTGGGACACGGATCAATTCCCGAATAATGTTCCTGAAATGGCTTTGGCTTATTACTATATCCTGCAAGGCGGAGGATTTAAAACAGGTGGCACGAATTTTGACTCCAAATTGCGCCGTCAATCCCTTGACCCTGAGGATTTATTGATTGGGCATATCGGCGGGATGGATACCTGTGCAAGAGCTTTAAAATCAGCCGCTAAACTATGGGAAGATAAAGCTTTATCGCAGCCTTTAGAGCAGCGTTATGCAGCTTGGAGTGCTGCAGAGGCACAAGCGATGTTGCAAGGTGAACGTTCTTTAGAGCAGATTGCAACTTATGTAGAGGAGAACAATCTGAATCCACAGCCACGCTCTGGTAAACAAGAGTTGCTAGAAAATATTGTCAATCGCTATGTCTAAACTATGAGAAGCTTAATTTTAATTGCCCACGGTAGCCGACGTGCTGAGTCCAATGAGGAAGTACGTGCCTTGGCTACACAACTTGGCCGTATGTCGAAGAGTTTTGATTCAGTGACTTGTGCCTTTTTGGAGTTGGCTGAACCTTCAATTCCTGATGGGATTGAAGCCTGTGTGCAACAAGGCGCTAACGACATTGTGATCTTGCCGTATTTTTTGTCAGCAGGGCGGCATGTCGCGGAGGATATTCCAGCTTTAGTCAAACCGAAGCAGTTGCAATATCCTGATTTAAAAATTGAATTACGGCCTTATTTAGGCGCTGCTAAAGCTTTACCAGCTTTATTAGTAGGCTTAGTGGAGTAGTTCGTAGCTTGGATTAGGGATGCTTGGCAGCATCCCTAGTGTTTAAGTTAGGATTTAGTTTGGTCAGTTCTTTTAGCTTGTTCAGCGGCTGCTTCATTCGCATTAGCTTTCCATTCCTGAGTTTTAGCGGTGGCTTCTTCTTTTACATCTTTAGCCACATCCACTGCTTTTTCTTTTAATTCCTGTGCAGTTTCAACCGCTTCTTGTTTGAAGTCATTAAAGTTCTCCGAAGCGCGATCACTTAGGTCGGCTTTAGCCGATTGTCGCTCTGCTTTAGAGGCTGTATTAATGCCGAGGAATTTATAGAGGCCGCAAAAGCTGAGTAGGCCTGTGGCTAAAATAACAATGCCTAAAAGAATTAAGCCAAAGCTTTTAAAAATACCAATAGCAATCAATAAAATACCGATGCCAATACGGATATTTTTGTCAGTACGGCCTACATTACGTTCAAGTTCCATGGAAAACTCCTCTGTTCAAGCTGGATAAAATTTTAATTCGATTTAAAGGTAGATTGGGATGTTTCTGTCCAGAACAAGAGGGAGCATAAAGTTTGTGCACTGCACTTGCAATTAAAACTACAGAACTCGAGTGCTAGCTGTTCCAGACTTATCAAGAAATATTATATGCTTGTCTGGGTATACCCATTCCACAGTTCAATCAGTTGAGGAATTTCTATGAAGAAGTGTCTGCTAGTCTTATTGGTTTCCAGTTTATCTACGGTTGTTAGTGCAGAAGATTTGAAACCTGCCATTGTTTATGACCTCGGTACTAAGTTTGATAAGTCTTTTAATGAAGGCGTTTCCAATGGCGCCAAGCGATTTACTGAAGAAACTAAAATAGAAGTTCGTGAATTTGAACCTGCTAATGACTCTCAAATCGAGCAAGCTATTCGCAAAATGGCCAGCCGTGGTTCTGATCCCATTATCTCTGTTGGTTTTAGCCAAGCGAATGCCCTAACGGCTGTGGCTAAAGAATTCCCTAAACTCAGCTTCACGATTATCGATAGTGTGGTCGATCAGCCGAATGTGCGCTCAGTCACCTTCAAAGAAGAGCAAGGTTCATTCTTAGTGGGCGCTTTAGCCGCAATGGCCTCTAAAACTGGCAAAGTGGGTTTTGTTGGCGGTCAAGATATTGCGTTAATTCGTAAATTTGCTTGTGGGTATGAGCAGGGGGCGAAGTATATTAAAAAGGATATTGAAGTCTTTCAAAATATGACCGGTTCGACTGGGGCGGCTTGGAATAATCCCAGTAAAGGTGGTGAATTAGCTAAATCCCAATTTGACCGTGGGGCGGATGTGATTTTTGCAGCAGCCGGTGGCACTGGCATTGGGGTGTATCAAGCAGCGAAAGACAATGGTAAATACGCAATTGGTGTTGATTCCAACCAAAATCATCTCCAGCCCGGCACTATGCTCACTTCGATGATCAAACGAGTCGATAATGCCGCCTATGATACCTTTAAGGCAAAAATGGATGGCAGTTGGAAACCCGGTGTTGTTTCTTTAGGTCTTGCAGAGAAAGGTGTGGGTTGGGCAGTTGATGAAAATAACGAGGCCTTAGTCAAACCTTATATGGAAAAAATGGCTGAAATCGAAAAAGGGATTGTCGATGGCAGCATTAAAGTCCATGACTATATGACTGATAACAAATGTGAGTATTAAGCCTTGAATGCCTGCGCTTTAGAGCTGATTGGAGTCAGTAAACGCTTTGGTTTAGTCAAAGCCAATCAAGATATTTCATTGTGCGTTCCCTCGGGAACTATTCATGGCATCATCGGTGAAAATGGCGCAGGCAAGTCAACCTTAATGAGCATTATCTACGGATTTTACCAAGCTGATAGCGGTGAAATCCGTATTCAAGGCCAGACCGTTACTATCCATGATTCCAAACAAGCGATTGCATTGGGCATTGGGATGGTGCACCAGCATTTCATGTTAGTGGATGAGTTCACTGCTTTAGAAAATATTATGTTGGGTGCAGAGGGCGGCGCTTTATTGCATGAAGGCGAACAGCGCGTCCGTAAACGTTTAGCTGAATTAAGTCGACTGTATGGTTTGGAAGTACCTTTAGATATTCCAGTGAACCAGTTAGCAGTCGGTGTACAGCAACGGATTGAAATCCTCAAAACCCTTTATCGCGAAGCACGCATTCTAATTCTTGATGAACCAACGGGTGTACTCACCCCCCAAGAAGCGGATGATTTATTTAAAATTTTGCACACCTTAAAAGCGGATGGTGTAACTATTCTGCTAATTACGCATAAATTGCGCGAAATTATGGCGATTACTGATCAAGTTTCGGTAATGCGTCAAGGGCAAATGGTGGCACATCGCGAAACCGCTGCGACCAGTATGCCTGAGCTGGCTGAATTAATGGTCGGGCGCAAAGTTCGCCAGTCTGTTGATCGGCATGAACAATCTACAGGTCAAGTATTGCTAGAAGTGCGCAACTTGACGGTACGCGATAAACAAGGCATTGCTCGGGTTAATAAGGTCAGCTTACAAGTCGCTGCTGGTGAAATTGTTGGAATTGCAGGGGTATCTGGGAATGGTCAAAGTGAGCTTTTACAAGCTCTAGCGGGCATTATTCCTTTTAGTGAAGGTGAAATCAGTTTTGCGGGGCAAAACATTACACCTAAACAGCCCGTAAACGCGGCGCGGATGCGTGAGCTAGGCATGGCACATGTCCCAGAAGATCGACATCGGATGGGCTTAGTTTTACCCTTTGCAGCGTATCAATCGTCTATTTTAGGTTATCAGCGGGTGGATAAATATAACCACGGTCTAACCTTAAATGATCCAGCCATTCGCACTGAATACACTGATCGTGCTGAGCAATTTGATATTCGCCCCCGTGATCCTTTCCTTGGCTCGAATAATTTTTCAGGTGGGAATCAGCAAAAAATTGTTTTAGCTCGCGAAATTGGCGCTGATCCGCAACTACTGTTGGTGGGTCAGCCCACCCGGGGGGTCGATATTGGTGCCATTGAGTTTATTCATCAGCACATTATGGATATGCGCAATGAGGGTAAGGGTATTTTGCTAGTATCGGTGGAGCTAGATGAGATTATGACCCTCTCAGATCGTATTCTGGTTATGTGCGGTGGTGTAATTACTGGTGAAGTAGGCCGTGAACAAGCGAATGAACAAATTCTCGGCCTGTTAATGGCTAATGCTTTAGATCCCAATGAATCACAAGGACACTCTGCATGAAAGCAGCGACCTTAAATAAGTTTCTATCCATTTTCCTGTTGCCAGTCCTGAATATTCTCACGGCGTTTATTTTTACCACCTTACTATTTTTAGTGATCGGTATAGACCCTTGGGAGGCTGCAAAAATTCTAGTCCAGGGTGCCTTCGGTTATGAGGAAGGTATTGGCTACACGCTTTATTACACGACTAATTTTATTTTCACTGGCTTAGCAGTCGCCATCGCTTTCCATGCAGGGTTATTTAATATTGGGGGCGAAGGACAGGCTTATATCGGTGGCTTAGGGGTGAGTTTAGTCGCTTTAGGTTTGGGGTCGTTCTTGCCGCCTATATTCTTGTTGCCTTTAGCGATTCTAGCGGCGGCTGCCTTTGGTGCAGCTTGGGCAGCCATTCCAGCTTACTTACAAGCGTATCGAGGGAGTCATATCGTTATTACCACGATTATGTTTAACTTCCTCGCCGCGTCCTTGATGGTGTATTTGCTGGTCAATGTGTTTTCTGAAGCAGGTCAAGGGATGCCCGCCAGCCGTGCTTTTCCAGATAGTGCGAGCTTGTGGACTTGGCAAGCCTTCATGGCTCAGTTCGGCATCGAGTTTGCAGCCTCACCCTTAAATATCTCCATTATTTTAGCCTTAATCTGTTGTGTTGCGGTTTGGGTCTTTTTATGGAAGACCCGTTGGGGTTATGAATTACGCACGGTAGGGGCTAATCCTGAGGCAGCGATTTACGCAGGAATTAATCCCAAACGGATCATTATGTTAGCTATGCTGATCTCAGGTGCTCTAGCAGGTTTTGTAGCGGTGAATGAGCTTTTAGGCGTACAGCATCGCTTAGTCTTAGGTTTCAATACGGGCTATGGTTTTGCAGGAATTGCAGTGGCTTTGATGGGGCGCAATCATCCGATTGGTGTGATGCTTGCGGCCTTATTATTTGGCGCGCTTTATCAAGGGGGCGCTGAGTTAGCCTTTGAAATTCCTAGTGTGACGCGTGATGTAGTGGTGGTTATTCAAGGCTTAATTATTCTGTTCTCGGGTGCTTTAGAGTTTATGTATCGAGCGCCTTTGCAGCGCTGGTTATTAAGTTTTGCGAGGGAGGCTTAATCATGCAGGACGCTTGGGTTTGGTTGATTTTAAGTCTGGATGCTACCTTGCGGGTTTCAACGCCTTTGATCTTTGCTGCCTTAGCGGGGTTATTCTCAGAGCGCTCCGGCATTGTTGATATTGGCTTAGAGGGTAAGATGCTAGTTGGGGCTTTTGCCGCAGCAACCGTGGCCTCTGTGAGTGGTTCAGTGTGGCTAGGCTTATTAATGGCGATTGTCGCTTCGGTCGGTTTCGCCTTACTACATGGCTTTGCCTGCATTACCCATCGCGGGAATCAGGTGGTGAGTGGCGTGGCCATTAATATCTTAGCCTCAGGTTTAACAATGGTGTTAGGTTTAGCTTGGTTTCATCAAGGTGGTTCTACACCTGCTTTAACTAATGATCAGCGTTTCACCTCAATTGACTTACCCTTTGCTCAGCAGTTAGCCGATGTGCCGGGGATTGGTTTGCTCTATAGCGAGCTATTATCTGGGCATAATATTTTGGTTTATATCGCCTTTGCCTTAGTGCCTGTAAGTTGGTGGGTTTTGTATCGTACCCGCTTTGGTTTGCGCTTACGCGCGGTCGGTGAAAATCCTAAAGCAGTAGATACTGCAGGAATCTCGGTCGCTGGTTTGCGTTATCGTGCAGTGATGATTGCAGGTGTTCTGTGTGGCTTCGCAGGAGCTTATTTAGCCACAGCGCAAAATGCCCAATTCATTCGGGATATGACGGCGGGTCAAGGCTTTATGGCCTTAGCTGCATTGATTTTTGCGAAATGGCGGCCGTGGCCAATTTTATTTGCTTGCCTCTTATTCGGTTTTTTAGATGCAGTCGCAGTGCGTTTGCAGGGTGTGACTTTGCCCGGGATTGGTCTGGTTCCAGTACAATTAATTGAGGCTTTGCCCTATTTGCTGACCGTTATTTTATTGGCGGGCTTTATTGGTAAAGCAAACCCTCCGAAAGCGGTTGGTTTGCCGTATGTGAAAGAGCGTTAGTGCTTGGGTAGCTTTGAAAGTGTAAATATTCTCGTTTGTAGCGTTTATAAGAATAAAAATATTATGACAGTACCTAAAATTAGAATGCCTAACGCCGCTAATAAATAAAAAAATAGGTTGTGTTCACTAGGCTGATTTTTCTGAACGTTTGGTTTATTAGCAACGGGCTGTTTTTGAGGGAGTGATTCAAGCTGGGGTGCAGTGTTGGGTTCAGTCCAAACTGCTTGTGTCTCAAGCTTAGCAAGCCGAGCCGGGCGATTTTTTAAAAGCTGATGTAAACCCAAATAATCAGTCATTAGCTCAAAAACATTCTGTCCTTGTAAGGGCGGAATAATATCTTGTAGTTTGCCTCCCTCGGGCAAAATCGGCACAAATTTAGTTTGTTTAGCATAGGCATTATAAAGTGCTTCAGTTATCACTAAGCCACCAAATTCTTCCGTGTCAGCGGTAATCAGTTTATTTGCTTGATAGCGCTCTAAATAATGCGGCGTACAAATTACCAGAACGAAATCTGCTTCGGTTAGCTCTGCTTCCAACCAGGTACGCCAGCCTTCTTCGGGTGCTTCGTCTAAATAAAAATCTAGAACGCAGTTAAAGCCATCTTCCAGCAAGCGTTCAGCGAGTTCGAGTACGAATTGCAAATGCTGTTCAGAATCATGGCTATAGCTAATGAACAAGCGCGTGCGGTTGAGCATAGGAAGCTCCCTTGGAGTGAATGTTCTTTTAATTATAGTGTTTTTAGCCTTGGTTCTATAGTTTCTAAAGTTTTTGAGGAACTCACTTAGTGTTTATAGGGTCATTATTAAAAAGGGAGCATGTCTTATGATTAATCTAAGGAAAATAAGCTTACAGGTTTCATTCATGGCCTTAACCCTCAGTCTAAGTGCCTGTAATGAGCAAACAACCCAAGCTACTCAAACTGGGCAAGCCTCAACTCTAGCGCAAACCTTGGAAGAAGAGGATCGCCAAGCTGCACTCTATGATCAAGCAGATAGCTTGTGGTATCTGGAAAATGAGCGTGCCAAACGTTTAGCAGAAGGTGCAGCAGCTCCAGAAAGCATTATTCAAAGTTCTCCACAGTCTAAGCGCGAAGTGGGTGATTACAGTTTTACTCAACCTCCTGTACCACCCGTGAGTAAGCCGGGGCAGCTCTTAAATTTACCCGACCCTGGTACAACACCGCGTTTTACCGTGACGGGTTTGCAGTGGCCAGCCAATGTGGGTGATTTGAGTATTTCCATGTGGGCCAAAGATAAAATGGCGGCGTTTAGCCTGACGATTGATGACAATCATGTGCAGGATCATGCCTTTTGGTATGAAATGTCTGAGCAGTATGGCTGGAAATGGACTTGGTTTTTAATTGCTAATCAAATTGGTTGGAGTTCCGCCGATCATTGGGGACACTGGCAAAAGGCTTTAGATCAAGGCCATGATGTTCAATCACACGGACAAACGCATTTGTGTGATGCGCTCTTCTATACTTTCCGTGAGTATCGTCAATCCCAAGTAGAAATTGAACGTAGTTTAGCGAATGCTAAAGTGCGCAGTTTAGCTTATCCGTTTGGCATTAATACTGATAAGCGTGGTTCACCTTGTGAGCCGTTAACTAGTGAGCGCACTAAAAATAGTCGGGCGGAAGCCGCTAAATATTTCTTAGCAGCGCGTGATGTGTACGGAGCTTTAAGTAGTCCGGCTAAAATTGATTATTTAAAAGTTCCTTCTGTAAGTTCATCGCGTAACTTTTTAAATCCGCAAGCCCCTTGGGCTTATTTTGATTCAGTATTTAATCCCACTAGCGCTAATTATCGCACTTGGTATGTGGTGCATTACCATAATGTCCCAAATGACACTGCAAAGAATGAAGTACGCCAGGTCTTAGCGCATTTGCAGGCAGTGGAAGATAAAGTTTGGATAGCCCCCTTCACGCAAGTGGCACAGTATGGGCAAGAATTTGCCACGGCTCAATTGACTAATGTGCAGCGTACAGCGAATAGTGTAAGTTTCCAACTCAAGGATCAAATGAATGATACGTGGTTTGATCAGCCCTTAACGGTCAAACTGCGTTTGCCGGATGCTTGGAGTGGTAATCTGAGCGTACAACAAAACTCTGTTAGTCGGTCTGTTCGCACGGTGGTCAATCAAGATAAGACTTATGCCTTATTTGAAGTAATTCCCGATCGCGGCTTGGTGACGGTGACTTATTGAAAAATCACCAAAGCGTATTTGAGTGCTAAACTTGTTGAAGAGGCGGCTTGGCCGCTGAGTGTCTAATCTAACGATATAAGGAAGGATTCTTAATGAAACTACGTCAAACCCTACGCACGGTTGCTTTAGCATCGGTAATGGCTTTAGCAGGAGTAGTATCGGCTCAGGCGGCTACTCAGTTCATGCAAGTGGTAAACGTCAGCAGCAATGATGCCTTGAATATGCGCGCCAGCCCTGATTCAAATAGTGATGTCATTGGCAGTATTCCGCATAATGGGCAAACGGTCGTTGCTACAGGCAATAAGCAAGGCAACTGGATTGAGGTCAGTTGGGCGGGGCAAAGTGGTTGGGTGAATCAGCGTTTCTTAAAACCAGCTGCACAGCAAACCGTCTCAAATCGGGCTAACCGGCAAACTCGCCAGCAACGCGTGCCCCGCCAGACCCGCCCGAATACCCGAAATCTTAGTGTTAGCCATACACACCCAGCTAATGAGTGCACCCGCTCTATTACGCATAGCCATCCTAATGGTGGTGTGATG
Source organism: uncultured Thiothrix sp. (assembly GCF_937876535.1). Lineage (GTDB taxonomy): Bacteria > Pseudomonadota > Gammaproteobacteria > Thiotrichales > Thiotrichaceae > Thiolinea. The sequence continues at coordinate 39,622 of NZ_CALFHZ010000025.1, read as the reverse complement.
CATAATCACCATTATTCCTGCCAGCCAGGGATGAACACCAGCCATGTTAAGCCAAAGTTTGCCCCGAAATACCAGCAAATGGATGTGCAACTGCAATACTAATAAGTAAGACCGATACCGCTTCTTGTGATCGTTTAAGAAGCGGTTTTACAGAGCTTAATAGCCCTTTTGAAAATCAATCAGATAGTCTAAAGTTTGCCCTTGTTGAAAACGTTGGTAGTTGTGTACAAAGATTTTTACCACGTCTATTGGAAATGAAACCGCAGCTTGGTGAGGGGTGAGATAGACATTATCTAAAGACCACAAAGGATCAGTTGCTGCTAAAGGCTCTTCCGCAAATACATCCAAAACGGCAGCTCGCAATTGTTTAGCCTTTAAACTTTGCGTCAAGGCTACTTGATCAACAACGCTACCACGCCCGACATTAATTAAGACTGTTTCAGGTTTTAACTGTGCTAAGGCAGCCGCATTAAACAGATGGTAGGTGCGTGCTGTGGCGGGTAAGGTAATTACTAAATAATCTAAATCCCGCAAAAATGTTGCTAGTTCTGGCAGTGTATAAAGCTCATCTACCTTTGGTACTACAGCACTGCTAGTCTTTAAGCCTTTCACATACATCGAAAAATGCTTAGCGGTACTGGCGAGATGTTGGCCAATATCACCTAAACCAGCAATCCCAATTTTTACGCCCGCTAAACTTCTATAAGGAAAGGGCTGCCAAACTTGCTGAATTTGCTGTTGATGAGCACGTAGTAGGCCGCGTTCCAAAGCCAAGATGTAAGCAAACACATATTCACTCATCAAAGGGCCAAATACGCCTTTGAGGTTGGTTAGCAAATAATCACTACGTAATTCTGGCTGGCATAAAGCATTCACCCCTGCAAAAGTCGATTGTACCCAAGTCAGTTTGGGCAAGCGTTCGAGGAGGGGAGCTAATAAGGGCGGATCACCTATGACTAGATTAATCTCACTCATATTGTCGGGCAAAGATTCAGCACTGGAGGCTAGATGAATTTGCAGATTAAGAGCATAGGGCGCGAGTAGTGGCTGATAGGCAGCTGCTTCGGGGCTTAAAATGAGTAACTGGTTCATCTTCAAGCCTTATCTTTGAATTTAATGATCGGCACTTTAATCTGCCAATAAATAGCAGCTATTCTTAAACTAAAAATTACCACCATGCCTGTGATCATCGCTGCTGTCTCGGGAATATAGCTACGCACCAAGGTATAAGCGACCACCCCAATAATGGCTGCTAGTGCATACATTTCACCTCGCATGACGAAAGGGGTCGTCGGAGTGAGGACATCACGAATCATACCGCCTGCTATTCCGGTGATCACGCCCATAATGACTGCAACTGGCTCAATCAAATGATAACTCAAAGCTTTTTGCGCACCCAAAATAGCAAACAGGGCTAAACCAGCAGCATCTGCAATATCAATCAGATAAAGTTTAGGTGGAGGTGTGTAAAAACGGAAGATAATAATTGAGAGGATAGTGGTGGGGATAATAATCTGAAGGTAGCTTGGGTCAACTGCCCAAAACACAGGAGTAGCCCCAATCAATAGATCACGTAAGGTACCCCCGCCCACTGAGCCAACAAAGGCTAGGACGAGAGCACCAAAGAAATCCATCTGATGACGCGCTGCTTGCAGCACTCCACTGAAGGCTAAGGTAACAGTCGCAATGACCGTTAAAATTTGCTGGAAGAGGTCTAGATTCATGCGCTGTATTCTACGCGAAAATCTAGTTAAGCTGCAGATTTGGCAGCGAGATCAATTCTGAAGCTTAAGCAGCCCGTGGCAACTGATAGCTATCATTCGCCGCTGTTTGCTTGAACTGGACTAATACAGCACCAGTAGTAGGTTGTTGTAAACCCGTTTCCAGAATGCGCCAAGGATAAGCTCTCACGCCTTGTGCTAATAACTCGCGGGAAATACCAATATCATCTAATTGGCTGTCATTGAGTTTGCTTAAATTGCGTAAGGTTCGATTTTTCAGGAAGTTTTCGATCATACTGCTGTAGATCATAGCTAAGGCTTTCATTTTATTTCTCTAGGTGTAATGTATTTGTGAGTTTTACTCATTAATTTATGCGAGAAATTCTAGAGAAAATGCTGCAATGCAACAAGCTACTTTTTTTCATCCGCTGGCTTAGGAATTTTGACCTGAATGGTTAATTAGTAGTTCATAAAAGCGCGGCCGTCATTGGTTAAAGCTGTTAGAAAGCTTATGCTACTGCGTTTAAACTAAGGACAGTTGGCATGCAAGATTATAATAAAGGCATTGCCTTAATGATTTTCACCACTTTTATTTTTGCGATTCAAGACACGACTACCAAAGTGCTTGGCACCAGTATGCCGGTGCTACAGTTTTTGGGTATTCGTTATTTAGTCTTTTTTGCTTTTGCCGTCTGGTGGACGACCCGTAGGCGTTCTTTACGTGAAGTAGTCACAGTCAATAATGTGCCTTTGCAATTATTACGTGGTGTGCTGTTAGGTTTCGAAAGCTTACTCTTCGCTTGGGCACTCACGCATATTGGCGTGGGGCAAATGCATAGTATTTTTGCCTGTTTTCCGTTGATGGTGACGGCTTTATCTCCTTTATTTTTAGGTGAGAAGGTTGGTTTGATTCGCTGGTTTGGAATTTTTATTGGTTTCATTGGCACGTTGGTGATTATCGCCCCAGGTACGGTGTCTTTTACGCTCTATAGCTGGGTAGCTGTCGCTTGTGCGGTAATGTTTGCGATCTATAGTTTACTAACCCGCTATGTCGCTAGCACCGATAGTGCCGAATCCTCCCTGTTTTATACCGGCTTGATGGCTGCAACTGTTACTGCCCCGTTTTTACCCTTCGTTTGGGAACCCATTACATTCAATCAGGGATTAAAAGTGGCAGCGCTTTGTCTTCTTGGTATTTTAAGCCATTATTCAATGATTCAGGCTTTAAAATATACGCCTGCGGTGGTGCTACAGCCGTTTAATTATTTTGTTTTACCTTGGGTGCTGCTCTTTGGCTTTTTAGTATTTGGAGAAGTGGCCTCCTTCAGTCAGCTTTTAGGCGTGTGTTTAGTAGTCGGCAGCGGCTTATTTATCGTCTATTATCAGCGCCGTTTAAAAGTTTAAAGGACAGAGTATGCACGTGAATATTCGTAAAGCGGTGTTAGCGGATGCGGCAGTGATTGCCGAGTTTAATCAAAAGATGGCTTTAGAAACCGAACACAAAGAACTCATTCCAAAGTTAATTTTGGCGGGTGTGAACAGTTTGCTGACTAATCCCGCTTATGGCTTTTATTTAGTGGCTGAGCTTGAAGGTCGAGTCGTCGGTTCTTTAATGATTACTACCGAATGGAGCGATTGGCGAAATGGCGTATTTTGGTGGATACAAAGCGTCTATATACAGGTGGAAGCGCGTCGCCAAGGAATTTATCGCAAACTATATGCAGCGGTTAAAGCTTTAGCTGCTGAACAGGGTAATGTCTGTGGTTTCCGTTTATACGTCGAAAAAGATAACCAACAGGCTCAATACACTTATCGTGAACTAGGAATGCAGATGACAGATTATCTAATCTATGAAGAAATGCAGGCTGGGATTCGTTACTTAAAAGAGCAGACGGCTTAAGGTCTGCTCGGCTTGCGGTTTTTAAGCGCGTGCTTAAACTGTTGTTGGTTTGATGGTGATGCGTTGTGCAAAATTCGCCATCACAACCCCATAGACTGGTATAAACAGCAATAAGTTCACCACTACCTTAATGGCATAATCGACGGATGCAATTTCTGGCCAATTAGCTGCCATGAAGGCATCGCTGCTTTGATAGAAAGCAACACTAAAGAAAATCACTGTATCTAAAAAACCGCCAATCACATTCGAAGCAGTCGGCGCAATCCACCATTGTGGCAAGCTCCGTAAGCGGCTAAACACATACACATCTAAGAGTTGGCCGAAGGTATAAGCTAAGAAACTCGCGAAAGCAATGCGAGCTACAAAGCTATCAAATTGTCCTAAGGCGGCTAAACCACCTGTTTGTATCACTGAAAACAGATAAGAAATCAGTAAAGCAGGTAGCATGGCTGTATAGATGATTTTGCGTGCCAAACTTGAGCCAAAAATCCGTACCGTTAAATCAGTAGCCAGAAAAATAAAAGGAAAAGTGATCGCACCCCAAGTGGTGTGAACGCTAAAGATTTCAACGGGGATTTGTACAAGGTAGTTGCTGAGCGCAATGATGAATAAGTGAAAAGAAACTAGCACTAACCAAGTGACTCGCAAGGGAGTCGGAGTTAATAAACTCATATTGTGACCTTTTTGTCGTTGGGGGCGAGGGAACCCAAGTTAATCAAATGCAAAAGCGGCGCGATTATACGCTGAGTTTTTCAAGGAACTCAATGAAATTGCTTGAAAGCCTGAGCTGCCCTGTTAGCAAAGCAACTCATGGCCAAGATATACACTTAAGAGGCTAAACCTTCTGCTTTTAAAGCAGCATGTACGCCAGGGCGCTCAGCCATGCGTTGTTGGAAAGCGGTTAAATGTGGCCAAGCCGCTAAATCTAATTTACTCACCCGTAACCAGCGCGTTACGGTGAATAAGTAGCCATCTGCGACCGAGAAATTTTCACCAAGCAAATAGTTTTTATCAGCTAAATGTTGGTTCACATAAGCATAACGCGCTTCTAAATTCGCTTTAGCTACTGCTTGCCAATCGTCACTGCCATGATGGAAGAAGGGTACAAAGGATTTATGTAGTTCAGTACCGATATAAGTCAGCCAAGCTTGTAATTCATACCGTGCCATCGTGCCATTCGCAGGTGCTAAGTTTTTTTCCGGCACTTGATCCGCAATGTATTGCACAATTGCGGGTCCTTCGGTCAGGAGTTCACCAGAGTCTAGTAATAAAGCGGGCACATAGCCTTTAGGGTTGATCTCGGGGAAGTTCACACCCGCTTCGGTGAGTTTAGTTTTTAAATTCACTTTCTCGACTTCAAAAGCTAAGCCTGATTCTTGTAAAGCGATATGTGGGGATAAAGAACACGCACCAGGGGAAATAAACAGTTTCAAAGTGGCCTCCTAAATAATGAATACTGGAGGTAAACCATAAGCCAAGTAACGGTAGATTGCTAATTGTCTTTAGTTTGCTGAGTTTGAGTTTGAGTTTGAGTTTGAGTGCGATGCTGTTGTCCCCAATATACTCCTGCCAAAATCAGACACACACCCAGCAATTGCATGCCTAAAGAAATTAAGAAGCTACTATGATTGCTAATCACCACGCCCACCAGCATCTGCCCACTAATCACCAACAAAGCGGTTTTTGTGATGCCCAAGCGTGGAATTATATAGCTATTAATTGCCACGAAGAACGTCCCAAGTACCCCACCTAAATAAACATACCAAGGCGCTTGAGTGACTTGATCCCAGACAAAACCACTGATCAATAATAAAACTAGGGTGAGAAAAGCGAAGCCGACGATATGATTCCAGTAAGAAGCTTTAAACGCTCCCAAAGACAGACCCACTTGTCCATTAGCCGCGCGGTTGAGGCTAATCAAGAGTCCAGATAATAAGGCTAAACAGATTCCTAGCAACATGCTTAAACCCGAAAGAAAATAATGAGTAAACTGCCACTCACAATCAGCAGAGTGCTAATAAGGTCGTGACGTGTGAGTGAACGTTGCGGCAGGCCTAACCAGCCAAATTGATCTGCTAATAGACTGAAGCTAATTTGTCCCACCAGACTTAAAGCAATCGTGCCTGCTAAACCGAGCGGGCTATTCACCGCCATTGTGGCTGTGACAACTACCATTGCGCCTGCAAGACCACCTGCATAAGCCCAAGTCGGTACTGGTTTAGCGCTTTGAGGAGGTGGAAACCAACGGGCTAAGCTGAAAAGAAAAATAATTGAAACTAAGGTTCCAACCGCATGCGCAGCCCATGAGGCAAAAAGGGGAGTGCTGGCTTTAGCTAATTGGCTATTGAAGCTAATCATCGCCACCAAGAGCGCGCCTGCGGTTAAGCCTAGTAATACATCAGCAGAACGTGGCATGAGAGCTTCCTAATAAAAACAAGCTGTAGAGTACTAAGATTTAACTCGAAGTGGATAGCTTAATTTTTGTATTAAAGAGTATCCAAGCGCCTAAGAGAGCAGCAAAACCTGCAGCATACAGTAAAGCCGCACCCAAACTCCAAGCAAACCCAGCACAAACAACTAAGGCAAGTAAAATGGCAGCTCGAAATTTAGGTTCGACTAAGCGCCAAGCCGCCAGCATGGATGCGGTATACACTAAGATAAACACACCATTTGCCCAGAGGATTAAAACTTCAAAGTTTTCACCTAAGCGATAGGTCAGAATTAAGCCTAAGCTTGCAACCACTAATACAATTGCTAAAGCCATACTAGGTACACGATGCTCATTTAAAGGCTGCAAAGCTTTTGGCAAGATACCATCTTGACTTAAAGACCAAGCCAAGCGGGCGAAGCTTGCCATATAGACATTGACGGTTGCTAAACCACTGGCCACACCTAACAGACCAATCACCCAAGACCCACTCTCACTATGCAATAAGTTTGTATAAGCCCCCACCATGGCCAGCGGGGCTTCGGCATCGAGTGCACTAATCAAAGTACAACTCACATAAATACAACCCACTAATACCGTACCGCCCAAAACCGCTGGTACGAAATCCTTTTTGGGTTGTTTGAATTCAGCTGATAAATGTGTGACCGCTTCAACTCCTACAAAACTCCATAAAGCTAAACTCATCGCTTGCAAAACACCGCTACCTGTACCTTTAGGTAGCTCTGTTTTAGGCGAGGGTGTTTGCCAAATAAAGGCAAACACTAAGCTCACCAGAACTGCGACAATCGCCAAAGTTAAACCTAATTGCATCCGCCCGGATAATTGCATGCCACGCCAATTTAAGACGAATAATAAAGCGAAAGCCAAAAGCTGTCCGAGCAATGCTTGTAAAGGGGTGAGAGTAATGAGTGGCTTTAGAAATTCAAAGGTAATCATCAAAGCTGCAGGTGCACCGACTGGCACGATGCATAAAAATAATAGACCAATCAGTTGCCCTGAGGTCTTACCAAATGCCTGCTGGACAAAAAACGCTGGGCCAGCAGCACTGGGAAAATGTTTGCCCAATTCTGCAAAGACTAAAGCTAAAGGTAAAATTGCGAGTGTTAGTAGTAACCACGCCCACGTTGCCCAACTACCGGCTAGTGTTAAAGTCAATTGCGGTAAGATAAAAACACCTGTGCCTAATAAGGTAGTAGTCACTAAGCCTATCCCTTGCCAGCGTGTAATCGTCGGATTTAAGCTTGTCATCCCGATAGCCTTCTAGAAAAAAAGCTAGTTTAAGTGAGTTCTAGCTTACAGACTGTCGGCTCTCACCGTGGTTTCGGGCTTTTTATAGCCTTAAGTGTGCATGAATGATCGTCTTTTAATTTTTAAAGTGTGCCTACATGGATGATTTTGACCAAAAGATTTTGCAAGCTTTACAACACAATGCGCGTCAGAGCGTTTCTAATATTGCTACACAAGTAAATTTGTCACGTTCAGCCGTATCAGAGCGCATTAAACGCTTAGAGGAAAGCGGTACCATTCAAGGCTATCAGGTCATCTTACGCCCGCCTGAGCAGCAACAAATTCATGTTTGGTTTGAAGTGCGCCACACAGGGTTTTGTGTGGGCATTGTTGAGCAAGTCATGGCACTCGCAGGTGTAAGGGAGTGCTATGGAATTAGTGGCGATTTAGATATGTTGATCAAGGCGGAGGCGGGTTCTTTAGCTAAAGTTGAACAATTACGCGAAAAAATTGATGTAATTCCTGCAGTGAAGCAAGTGATCACCCATATTGTATTACGCGAGTGGAAAACTTAATTATTTCAGTAGTTTTTTCAAACTCACCGCTGGGTCGATCAATAAACTAGGTTCAATCACCGCACCCTTACCAATTAGCATTTCCGCCATGCGAATATCTTTCGCTACTGCAGTCGAAATGCCAATTCCGGCAGCAGCTACAAGCTTGCCATCAGGATCAAATTCAAATTCAATAAATGAATTCTCACTCAAAGGACGTACCACGCGCTGATTGTCTGGTGAGGCTAAACCTGTGACTTGCAAGCCTAGTTCATATTGATCTGACCAGAACCAAGGTATAGCCGTATGGGGCGTTTGGGCACCGAGTAAATTGCTTGCGGCGAGATTGCCTTGCTGTTGAGCATTGCGCCAAGTTTCTAAGCGCATGATTTGGCCGGTGGCAGCGTGCGGAAAAGCACAACAATCACCTGCTGCATAAATATGCGGGTCAGAGGTTTGTAAATGTGCATTCACTACGATACCGTTTTTGACTTCAAGTCCAGCTTGTTCAGCTAATTGCGTATTAGGGACTGCACCAATGCCTACCACCACCAGTTCAGCAGTAATCTGTGCGCCACTACTTAGGACAAAATTAATCTGCTTAGCATCTTGGCTCACACGCTGAATGGCTGCATTACAGATAATCGTCACACCCGCCGCTTGATGACGCTTTACAATCACTTCAGCAATACTCGCAGGAACTGCACGCCGCAATACACGACTGTCTGCTTCCAGCACAGTGACGTCCACACCTAAATGACGCGCACTTGCTGCCAGCTCCAAGCCAATTAAACCGCCGCCAATAATTACCACATGCTTAATGGTCTGGAGGGCAGTACGAATTTTTTCTGCGTCGCCCACAGTGCGTAAATAGCTGCAATCAATGCCGATTTGGGTAAACAGCGGTAAACTGCGGGGGCTAGAACCTGTGGTGAGTAGCAATTTGCTATACGGAATGGTTTTAGTGTTGCCATTTGCCATAGTCACTTGCTGTTCTGTGCGATTAATGGCAGTAACTTTATGCCCAAGTTGTAAGCTAATTTTAGCTGCGTCGAATTGAGTAGCTGAGGCGATATATTTAGGGGTAGGTGAAGGCTCAAGCATGGCTTGTTTGGAGAGTGGAGGGCGCTCGTAGGGGAGATGCTGTTCTTCACTAATTAAGATCACTTCCCCCGCAAAACCTTGTTCACGTAAGGCAAACGCTGCGCGTGTACCACATTCACCCGCCCCAACGATCACAATGGACTCGCTCATCTCTCCTCTCCTCGTTAAGCCTTACAGTTGAATATAGACTGTAGCGTTTTCTACTTTCACTGGATAGGTTTTTAAATTCACGCAGACGGGTGCCCCTAAAGCTGCGCCGGTTTTATAGTTAAAACGCCCATTGTGCTTGGGGCATTCAATAATATCATTCATCACCAAACCATCGGCGAGATGGATTTTCTCATGGGTGCACAAGCCGTCAGTGGCGAAATACTTATCCTCGGGGCTACGATAAATCGCAAAGGTTTGTCCGCCATGATCAAAGCGCACTACATCCTCTTCATCAATCTCATCTGCCGCACATACTTCAATCCAGTTACTCATAATGGCTCCTTCGGTTTAGGCGTTGGCTAAGTGCTTGCTATTAATAGTCGGCTCAGCACTAGAGGGCAAGTTGCGGTGCACAAAATAACTTGGGTCACTGAGCTGGCGTTTTAAAGCCGGAATGATTTCTTGATAAGCTGTAAGCATATTCGGATAGGGCGCTGGGCTATCCTTTTTCATCGCTTCATGCAATTCCGGTAACCGATGATAAGGCACCATCGGGAACATATGATGCTCAAGGTGATAATTCATATTCCAGTAAATAAACTGGCTGATTGGATTCATATAGCAAGTACGGCTATTTAGGCGATGATCGAGGGTATCTTCCGCCAAACCCGCATGTTGAATTAGCCCTGTTAAAATATGATGCCAAGCACCGTAAATGCGTGGCAGACCAATCAACACTAATGGCAACCAAGAACCAAAAATGATGCTGGCCACAATTGTCACTGCATAAATTGCTGTCCAAATGCGTGCCACTTGATACACCTTTGGCCATTCGCTTTCAGGAATATAATCTTTATCTTCGGCGCGCATTTGCCCAGTGGCATTAATCAACATGGTTTTCAGTGCGTTATACACATCCACTACGCCAAAGATATTCAAGAGCATCACGGGAATATTGGGTGGGCGCTTAGCAGAAATCTCAATATCACGCCCAACAATTATGGTGTCGGTATGATGGCGCGAGTGACTCCATTTCCAAGTTACCGGGTTACGCATCATCATAAAGCAAGCGATTTGGTAGACTACATCATTTTTCCAAGGGGTTTTAAAAGCGGTGCCATGACTGCATTCATGCCAACGACTATCGCCACCTGAACCATATAATACGCCGTAAGCTAAGAAAAAAGGCACAGCCCACCAGCTACCCCAAAATGCAATGCCAAGACCGGCAAACAAAACCATTAGACCCAACCACAGAGCCGTATCGCGAGTGGCAGGGCCGTCCGAGCGCTGCATTAACTCTTTCATTTGTTTGCGCGGAATATCGGTTTTATACCAAGTGGCATTCGCCAAACCGCGTTCAACAGCGCGGGCATTTTCAGGTCCGGTGAGGGAATAATCGCGTCCTTGAACAGACATTACAGCCTCCTAAAAGCTCTTAATGTGAGTTATGATCTAACCATTCGTTAAATGCCTGGGCAAGTTCCGAGTTAGACGCTACTTTGTGTTCGGTTGCGGGATAAATGCCTTGAGCAACATCGGTAGCAAATTGCTTATAGACTTCGATACGCTCTTGCTGGAGTTGCGCGAGTTTGGTAGCAAAATTGGCATAAATCTTCGCGTGGCGTGGAATATGTCCAGTGTTAGAACCTAAGACATCTTCCGAAAATAAATACTGTGCATGTGCACCACTACCAGCACCCATGCCTAATAAAAATAAAGAGCTGCGTTGTTTGACGGCTTCAGCAATTGCTTCTGGCACGACTTCAATTTCAGCAGCAAAAGCGCCCGCATCTTGCAAGGCTACAATGTCTTCCCAAATCTTTTTCGCACTATCTAAAGTCTTGCCAACGGCTTTAAAGCCACCTGTCCAAGTTGCTTTGGAGGGGATTAAGCCAACATGACCACAGACTGGAATACCTTCTTCGGCAAGACGACGCACAGTTTGAGTCCGCGCTGAACAATACACTGCATCACCACCCACTTTTAAGGCGCGAAAACCTGCCGCTAAACACTGTTCTTCGGTTTGATAGCGTCCATAACTAATGCTTGGGAAAGTGAAGATAGTCGGAGCAACATGGCGTAGGCCGTTTTCGAGCTGCTCAATTTCAATCGAAATGAGATCAATCCCTGCTGCTTGGGCGGCGGCCGCTTCTTCATTGGTTTCTGTGCGTAACATCGAGAAAGTACGCACCCCACGTAGAGCTAATAAGTCAGCCACAGTCAGGCGTGATGGTTGTTGCATGATCTCCTCCAATTTGAGTCTGCAGTTCAACTGCATGGGAGCACTATCTATCAAAGCGAATAGTTAATGCAAGTGCTTGCAGTATTTCATTGCATTTCCTATCATTGAACTTATGAAAAAATGATACGAAGGTGTCAAAGTCATGGCAAAGCGGATAACAATTGCTGATGTAGCAAGGGCAGCGGGTGTGAGTGTAGCAACAGTCGATCGTGTGATGAATAAACGTCATGCGGTGCGCGATGTGACTGCTAAACGTGTCTATGAGGCTGCAACTAGCATTGGCTATCATGCCGCCAATGTGATCGGTGCGCGTTTACAACATGACTTGCCTTTGTATCGTGTCGGCATTCTCTTGCAGCGTCCACACCAAACTTTCTATCAAGCCTTAGCCCGCACCCTAGAGCAACAAGCGCAATTACAAACCCAATGCCGCTTAATTGTTGATATTGAGTTCCTCGACTCCCAAGTACCTTCGCAAGTTGCTCTGCGCTTACGTGCGCTTGGCCAGCGCGTACAAGCAGTAGCGATTGCTACCATCGATCATGCCAGTATTACCGCAGTGGTCGAGGAATTACGCTTGCGGGGAGTACCTGTTTTTAGTTTGCTTTCAGATATGGCCTATGGCTCACGGGCGGGTTATGTAGGGGTGGATAATCGTAAAGCAGGGCGTTTAGCGGCTTGGTTGATTAGCAAAATGACTAAGAAAACCAGCGGCAAAGTAGCCTTATTTGTGGGTAGCCATCGCTTTTTAGGGCATGAAATGCGCGAACTAGGGTTTCGCACTTATTTCCGCGAACATGCACCAGAATTTGAGGTGATTGATACCCTTTTAAACCTCGAAGAACTCACTCTCACCCATGAAGCTACTTTGGATTTGCTGGCTTATTATCCTGATTTAGTGGGCTTTTATGTTGCAGGTGGCGGCATGGAGGGCGCGATCACAGCCTTGCGTGAGGAAAAGAAAAGCGGACAATTGATTGTGGTATGTAATGAGTTGACTGTCGATTCACGTGATGCACTGCTGGATGAAACCATCACGATGGTGATTTCTACGCCCTTGGTTGATTTGGCGCAAACTTTATTCACACAAATGGTGAGTGCTCTAGAAGGGCAAGTACCTTCAAGTCAAAGTTTATTAGCCTTCGAGATTTATACTTCAGAAAATCTCTAATTGCAATTTTTCACATCATTTTCGCTATATAAGACTTGCAAAAATTGCGAGTAAATGAGGGTGGGTGTATTGACCCTTGAGCCGGAAAACGTGCTAAATCTCCAGCATCAACTAATGAGGAGAGAGTTTATGAGCGCCGCTCAACCACAGTTTTCTTTAAATCACATGACCACCCCGAATTTATCCGTGCAAGACTTTTTTGCCCTCAGCAAAAGTCTGGGGATTGATGCGGTCGAAATTCGTAATGACCTGCGCAATAACGCAATTATTGATGGCACACCCGCTGAGCAAGTGAAGCAACTGGCGCAAGAAGCGGGTGTGAAAATCGTGTCAATCAATGCACTGCAACGCTTCAATGAGTGGACACCTGAGCGTCAGCAAGAAGCGATTGAATTAGCCGATTATGCACAAGCTTGCGGCTCTGAAGCCTTAGTCTTAGTGCCAGTGAATGACGGTTCAGGTAAAGCCGATGGTCAACGCGAAGCTAATTTACGCACGGCTTTAGGCGCTTTAAAACCAATTTTGGCGTCGCGTGGTTTGATTGGTTTAGTTGAACCTTTGGGTTTTGAAATTTGTTCACAGCGCTCCAAAAAAGAAGTCGTCGATGCGATCAAAGCTGTGGATGGTTTGAATACCTTCCGCATGGTGCATGATACTTTCCATCATCACTTGGCTGGAGAAGGGCAGTTTTTCCCCGAATTAACCGGCCTAGTGCATATTTCTGGCGTGGCGGATCAGGGGGTGCCAGTGTCTGAAATGCGTGACCCGCACCGTGTCTTCGTGGATAGCAATGACAAATTAGGCAATATTGAGCAGATTAACACCCTGTTAAAACAAGGATATAAAGGCTATTTCTCGTTTGAATTATTCTCAGGGGAAGTCCACAAACTATCGAATCCTGCCGAAGCGATTCAAACTAGTATAGATTATATTCGTCAGGGTTTGAGTCGGTCATTGATTTAGCTAAACAAAATAAAAAATAATTAGATAAAGTGAAAGAGGTAAGGCTTCTTTCACTAAAGATCAAGAATAATTTATTATTCTTACATTTTATGTTATGTTAAAAAAATTTCACCGGCACGATGATCCTCTCTCAACTTCTTTATTTACTGCTTCTAAGGTAATGGCATTCGCTTGGTACTTAAAATCCAGCGGAATCGTCTTTGTCTCTGCCGTCATCTTCAAAAATAGCTTAATTGCTTGAGCTGGACTGATCCCATAACTCTTAAACACCTCAAACGCTTCATTCTTTAAATCTTCATCTAACCGAATATTGTAAGAAACACTCATCATTTACACCTGCTTTTAATAAAACTCATCGTCCCTAAAGTGTAGTTACACTGCATACACATTGAAATACAATTTAAAAGCTCCCCGAATCCCTCCCGAGTTGCGACGACGTTAGGAAGAGCAGCGAAGGGCGGCGGAATTGATTCGTGTGCCTGTGTCTCTATTACCGCTAATTCATATACCTTAATTGCCATTAAAAAAGGGCAGGGGCTTGCCTTGGTCAAGTCACCGGTGTTTTGTCCTTAGTAGGCTTTCCAGAAAACGACGTTTAACAGCTCGTGGTCGTGAACTGCTTAAAAAAATTAAAAAAAGGAATCAGCGCCAGCGCCAATTCTTTTAGTGCTGCTGGCCCAGCGTTTTTTGTCTAGCAGACGTTTATTAAAGCTTCTGGGCAACTGATAGGAAACCTTTCTAACTTGCTGAATAAGCAGTCTTTCATACATATATATTTTGTTATGTAAAATTATTAAGCAATTCAAAACCACCAATAAAAACCGAACAACTCCCCCAAACTAACAAAAGGGGAGTCCGCAAATGAATAATTATAACCGGCGTTTGCATCAGTACTAGTTTGCGCTCTAGCTCTTGCTTGAGAGAATAAACTTTAAGGCTTGAGCCTCTCTTAGCTCACGGATTAACTGACGATCAAAGAAAATAGCTCTGATCTCATCACGATGATAATGATTACCAGTGGGGTCTAAAAGAAAGTCACCGTCGACTATCCAGCCATCATGCAAGTGCTCCTGTCAAAGATAGGAGTTTAGGTAATTTAAGTTTATGTATTATTTTACATAATATGCATTATGCGTATATTAAAGTTACCTAAAGAATGGCAGAGCTGGTACTTCTGGGAATACTATTTAGTCGACCCAGATGGTAATCGTTATTCTGTGGAAATGGTGCGTTCTTCCCTCTTTACTTTGCAACTGAGCCATGAATTAAGAGGTAGTACCTTACAGATTCACAGCCTTAAGCAAGAGCTGAAGCAACGGATTGAAAACTTAAAACAGTTCCAAGAAATTACCGTGACCTGGGGCAAGTCATCCCACTAAAAGCATACCGCTAAGATTTAGAACTGTGGCAGACACAGGCAGCTCTCCCCCTTTTGCTTTTGTAAGTTTTATTTGGGGGTTCTTCAGTTCTTTGGTATAGATTATTTTTTATAAATTTTACATAACATAAATTATAAGAATAATTTTAACTGGTAAAACTAGAATTACACTTACTGATCAGACCTAGGTACAATGAGTTGTAAATATCCACGAGAGGTTATAACAATGGACGTACTAGAACGTATTGATGACGCAGTAAAAAACAACCCGATCATTATCTTTATGAAAGGCACTCCACAAATGCCTCAGTGCGGTTTTTCTAGCCGTGCTTCACAGGCTTTGATGCAGTGTGGTGAAGAATTTGCTTATGTAAACGTTTTAAGTGATCCTGAAATTTTTCAAAATTTGCCTCGTTATGCAGACTGGCCAACGTTTCCGCAAATCTATATAGGTGGTGATCTAATAGGTGGTTGCGATATTACTTTGGAAATGTTTCAAAGTGGCGAATTACAGGAAGCTATCAAAAAAGCTGTTTCAGGTAAAAAACCTACTTAACTTTTACCTTAGGCAGGGTATTCCTACCCTGCCCTTACTCAACTACTTCAAATTATTAATAATTTTTGCTGTATTATCTAACTCTAGTTGCTTATAAAATAAGCTCCTAGCACCTTTGGGAATAAATCCAATCAACAATAAGCCTGCCAGTAATAAAGGCAGAATTATCAAAGCAACATGCATCACTGCTTCTGAACCTGTTAACACAGCACCAACACCTGCCAAATCAGCTATATAGCAAGCAGCAAAAAAGAAAATACAAGCCAGCAATAATACGGCTGCTGCATGCAATAAAATAGCCCCGATTTTGTTCACCCAAGACCATTTTTTACGTTTTTTCTCACTGGCAACCTCATAAGACTTAGAACGTGTATTCAGTTCTTTAAGCACTCGCCGCTGCGAATCATCTACGATTAAAGTTGCAATTTGGTTTTCACGCGATGCTAGTGTCATGTAAGGCAGATGTGCCATCACTTTAATATGCTGCTTAAATGTCTGACGAAATAACTGCTCTGGATCAATCTGATCAGGCAAGGTTAAACGTGCTAAAGGGTGATGCTGCCAAGAGGTATGTGCATAGTGAGTAATACGATCAACCCGCTTTTGGCGCAAATCAAACAACATACTACGAACTGCCGTATGCTGCCGAAAATCAGGTTCGGCCTGAGCTTGCACATAGTAAACAGGTGATGCGGAAACTAAAGTTGATAAATCCTGAGTTGCCGACTCCACCTCACCTACTGCCGCTAGATAGCGAATATGTTCATAGCGGCTTTCTAAATCCGTTTCTGCATTATAGTGTAACACTGCTAAAGAATGCTCCACAGCTTCACTAAACTTAGCTTGACTGTAGCAAGCATCAGCTAAATGCCGTTTAGCAAAATGTGCAAACAATACATCACCCTGCTCTAAAGCATAGCGAGTTGCAATCTGAAAATGATATTCAGCTTCTGCAAGCGACTCTAAAACCGTTAAATAAATCCAAGCTAGCTCAAAATGAGCGCGATAATTTTTGATATTAGTAGTGACAGCATCCTTTAACAAATACTCAGCTGTCACCATACTTTCATAGCCAGCCTGTTGCTCCACAGCTAAAGCTTCGGAAATCTTTAAATTAGCTAAATCAGCTTCTACTTCTGCACGGTAAACGCGAAAACCCCGTTGAACTTGCTTAGCTAGTTGTTCACGTAAGACTTGACGCTCCCGTGCTAAGCGTTGACCTTGCAACGACATACGCCCTGCCACCCCTTCTAATTGGGGACGCAGGCTAAAAATAATTTCATCTTTAGCACCAATACTACGCAGATTATTGCGTAAACCAGCATCTAATAAACTGTAAACATTCTCACGCTGCAATGATTTGAGCGGTACTAAATACTCCATATTGATGCGGTGAAAAGTAAAATGTTTACGTTTCGGGAAAAAGATAGCCCGAACTTGCTGAGCCTCTAGTCCTATAGGCATGGGGTTCATCCATAATTGATTTGACACACTCTTTTCAATTATAGACTGAAAACTTTATAGAGTTAGACTATTTTTTAGAAAATACCTAATTAGCACAAGTACTTAGCTAGCTTCTTGAGTACGCATGCGGGTTTTGAACTGGCTGGGAGGTTCACCACAACTCTTATTAAAGAAACGTGAAAAATAAGCCGGATCTTTGAAACCCAGTTCGTAAGCCACTTCATTCACTGATAAATTAGCGTACATAAGTTTACGCTTAGCTTCAGTCACTAAGCGCCCATGCATAATTTGTAGTGCATTTTGGCCTGTATAGCGTTGACATAGACGGTTCAAACGACTTTCCGTCATCCCCAAACGCTCTGCATAGCGATTAATTGACCAATGTTTGGTGTAATTATCTTCAAGCAGTTTTAAAAATTGCTCATAAATTGTTATTTTGGCATCAAACTGCTGTTCTGGTGTTTGCACATGCCCAGCTGCGCGCCCTAAGAGTACAAAAACAATTTTTAGATAAGCCCCTAATAAACAAGTTTGCCCACTTTGCGGTTGCTCATATTCCGCAACTAATTGGCGCACTAAAGAAAATAAGTTTTGGTTAGCAACACTCTGCTCATTCGAACGCATTAGTAAGGGTTGCATAAACAAAAACGGAAAGGCTTGACGCTCAGTTTCGGCAAAAGCACCCATTAAAAATGGCTCAGAAATAGTAATGATATAACCGCGCACATCAGGGTTATGGCGGAAACCATGCACCTCACGTGCAGGCACTGACAGAATACAAGGCCCCTGCTCTTCGGCACTCCAATCAGCCACCTGCAGAAAAACCTTACCCTCCTCGACAATCAAGAGCTGATGCATTTGATCATGGCGATGTGGATGAATTTCCCAATTATGTTTAGGCAAAGACTCCTCTAAGCGAGCAATATAAAGATAATGCGGTGCTTCCGCTGCTGAACTTTTGCCATAGAGTGAATAATGAGGAACATCTTTCATGTCTTTGCCGCCCTCGTCTGCTTAATGCGTATGTAAAGGCTCAAACTTAATTTGCTCATGCAAACAACAATTATGTTCTGTAGTACCTTGCTCGATTTGCAAAGTGCTATGCGCAATTGAAAACTTAGTTTTTAAAGCGTGCGTTAATTCATCCATGAAGGCATCCCCAGGATAGCCAGTAGGCATCACTAAATGCACAGTTAAGGCTGCTTCAGTAGTACTCATCCCCCAAACATGCAAATCGTGAATCGCACTCACGCCAGGTTGCTGTTGTAAAAACTGTGCAACTTTTAGTAAATCTACGCTTTTAGGTACAGCAAGCAAAGCTAATTGCGTTGATTCTCTTAGTAAATTCCAAGTACCCACTACTATTACCGCCACAATGATTAAGCTCATAAGTGGGTCGAGCCAATACCAGCCTGTGAGCAAAATCACTAAACCGGATAGCACGACTCCAAAAGATACTGCAGCATCTGCCAACATATGCAAATACGCACCGCGGATATTCAAGTCATCTTTGCTACCACGCATAAACAGCCAAGCCGAAATACCATTAATCATAATCCCTACTGCCGCAACCCACATCACTGTCGAACCCACTACTGGAGGCGGATTCATAAAACGATGTACTGCTTCCCAAGCAATCCCGCCACAAGCAACTAGTAATAAAACGGCATTGGCTAAAGCCGCTAAAATCGAACTACTGCGTAAACCATAAGTGAAGCGCTCATTAGGTACACGGCGTGCCAATAAGGTCGCCCCCCATGCCATCACTAAGCCTAAAACATCCGAAAGATTATGTCCTGCATCTGCCATTAAAGCGGTAGAGTTAGCAATTAGGCCATAAGTAAATTCAGTAAGCACAAAAGCAATATTTAAAACAATCGCAATTAAAAACGAACGCCCATAGTCAATAGGCTCGTGATGATGATCATGCTGCCCATGCTCAGAGTGAGTATGGCTAGAGTGTTCATGATCGTGGTGATGGTCGTGGGTAGCTGGCATTAAAACAATCCGTCTTTAGTCTAAGCTCAAGGAAGCCCTCTATTTACTACAATCCCTAGAGTAGCGCTAGGCAATCTGAGCTAATCTTCTGTAAGTAGACGATCTAAGGGCTAACGTCCAAGCAATAACAATACGATTGAAATTGATATAAACGACACTAAAGTGGTCATAAACAGCGTGCTTGCACAGAAATCCCTCAGCCCATAGCGCTCGCCCAAAATCGGGTAAATGCTCATCATTGGCGCTGCGGCTATAATAATCACTGCTTGCTGGAAGTTTTGATTAAAGTTGGGTAGTAGGAACACACACAATGCTACCAAAGCCGGATGAAGAATTAATTTGCCAAGCATCACTAATGAAATATCCGCCCAAGGCTGCTTTTCTTGTGGTTTTATATTTGCTAAAGCCGCGCCAATAAATAGCAATGCTAAACCCGCAGAAATTTTAGTGAGTAAATCCAAACTTTGAGTAATGGGTTTGGGTAAGGCTATACCTACTAATGAAATCGCCACACCCATAGCAATCGAGATAATCAGCGGATTTTTCACAATACGTAGTGCGACCGCGCGCAGGATATTGGCCGAATTGCTTTTATGCCCGACGCTATACTCCAGCAGCATTAATACAATAGGCAAAATTAGAATATTTTCAATCAGCACTGCCATCATTAAACTTAAAGAAGCAATTTCGGGCAAACCCAAACTCAAAGACAGCACCGGAAACCCCACGAACATGCTATTCGGGATAGACATGCCCATGCTTTGAATGGCGCTTTGAGTGAATGGATTACCCTTGAGTTTTAGGGTCAAAACAATGGCTACTAAGAGGTTTAATAAGGAGCCAAGACCATAGGCCAATAAAAAATATGGCTCGACAATTTCACTAATGTGAATCTTACTCAAGCCACCAATCATCACCGCTGGAATGGCAAGATAGAGCACAATATTACCCAAACTCGGCATTGCTTCGGCTTTAATCAATTCTCGCTTAAATGCAAAATAGCCAAGGCCAATTAAAATGAAAACGGGCGAGATCGTGAGCAGTATATTAAGCATTTAAAGCGGCTAATTCCTTGGCTTGCATGGTGACACGCATTTGTGCATTGGGCGTGCCAAAGCCTTGATAACCATTGCGCTGTACGATTTCAAAACAGAAGCGCCCTGCAAAAAGTTGGGTGAATAATTGGAAAAATACTCCATGCTCATCTTCATCATACAAAATATGATAATGCTGCAACTGTTCTAATAATTCATCCGCTAAATTAAAACGTGCTGCAAGATCATCGTAATAATTCGTGGTCACTTCCATTGTTGCACAATGTAGGCTTTCTAAACGTTTCGCCACCGCAAAAATATCCGGCGTGCGTAGCGCAATATGATTCACCCCACCACCTGCATAACGGCTGGCAATATAATTGGACACGGTTTGCGCAGCTTGAGAACTATTTAAGGTAAAGGCAACCGCTTTATCTGGCGTTTGCATCACTTGGCTTTTGACCAAGCCGCCCGGATCAGACACACTCACACTTGGGGTTGGCATCATAGCAAACAGTGAGCGATACAATAAAATCGAGTGCAGCATTTCCTCATAACTCATGCTCAAGGCCACATGATCAACGGCTTGTAAGTAAGCCTGTGGCGTATGGGTTTGCGCAATAAATTCACGCTCCCAATGGCTGGGCTGAATACTATCATCGACTAAGTACAGAAAACTGCCAATCGAACCCTCTACCGCTGGAATACCATGTGTGTCGGTTTGCGGATTGCCATACGCCAATTTATAACCGAGCTGTTTGGCACGTTGTTCTAGCGCAGGCACATTCGAGCAGCTCAAACCAAATGCACACACCGAGACACCATGTCGATCATGGTAACGCTGCGCAAAGCTATCCGGCTCAAGGTTCATCACCATATTAATCGCGCCCTGCCGCCACACCTCCACCGCTTTCTTGCGATGCGTGCCTGCATGACTAAAACCCAGATTGCCTAATAAGTGGGTGAGTGCTTGTTTTTCGCTTTGATTAACCGCGAACTCGATAAATTGAATTTCACTAGGAGGTTTAATGCTTGGTAATAAGTCGCCTTGTTGCTGCAGCACAGATTCGGAGGAGCGATTTAAATACACCAAGGAGCGATAACCATCACGCGCGGTATTTTCCGGCGAACCAGAACGAAATTGATCATTAAAAATCTCCAGTGAAAACGCGCCATTATAACCCGTCGCGTGCAGATTATTCATAAACTGCTCGAGTGGCAATTCGCCTTGTCCGGGAAAGCAGCGATAATGCCGACTCCATGACAGATGATCCATCGACAAACGTGGCGCATCGGCGACTTGTACCAGAAAAATCTTATCTCCTGGGATATTTAAAATTGCTTGTAAATCCACACCGCGCGAAAAAATATGAAAGGTATCAAGGCATAAACCAACTGCTGCATGATTCGCGCGACGCACGATCTCCCATGAATCGCGGTAATCATATACAAAACGTCCCCACGCCAGCGCTTCAAACGCCACGCGCATATTGCGAGCTTGAGCGCGCTCACCTAAAGCATGAAAATCATCGGCTGCACGTTGAATCCCGCCCAGAGCCTGCGGATGCACGCTACTGCATGCCATTAATAAATCCGTGCCGAGTTGCTCCATCAAATCGAACTTGCGCTCAGCACGGTCAAAGGCTTTGCTACGATAAGGTTCGGGCAAGCCTTCAAAATCGCGAAATGGCTGGTAGGTGACGATTTCCAAGCCGTGATCTTCAATCATGCGCCGTATTTCTGCCACCGAACCATCGTGGGTAATCAGATCATTTTCAAAAATCTCAATCCCATGAAAACCTGCTTTAGCAATCGCCTCAATTTTCTGGCGCAGTGTCCCCGACAGGCACAC
The DNA here is from genome assembly GCF_937876535.1 of uncultured Thiothrix sp. Classification (GTDB taxonomy): domain Bacteria; phylum Pseudomonadota; class Gammaproteobacteria; order Thiotrichales; family Thiotrichaceae; genus Thiolinea. Next base: position 17,856 of record NZ_CALFHZ010000025.1, on the reverse strand, counting down.
CGTGGCTATAGAATAACGCATAATTTAAACCTACTGACTGGAAGCTGTAAGCGCGAGCATCTATTGCCTCACGATCACGACTTATGAAATTTGCGTACTAAACCTTCGATAGCTAGTACATATCCATCCACCCCAAAACCGACCACAATACCGGCAGCGGCGGGGGAAATATAAGAATGATGGCGGAACGATTCGCGTGCATGGACATTAGAAATATGAATCTCAATCAGCGGCACTTCCGCGCCCTTAATCGCATCAAACAAGGCAATCGAGGTATGAGTATACGCGCCCGGATTCATCACGACACCTAGCACTGAGCCATCTTTTACGCCGCGCCCGGCTTCATGAATCGCATCAATCAGCACCCCTTCGTGATTCGATTGCAGGCATTTGACTGCAAAGCCCAAGCGCTTACCGGCGTCCACGCACATCGCTTCGACATCTTGTAAGGTGGTAGAACCGTATTGGGCGGGTTCACGTTGTCCTAAGAGATTGAGGTTGGGGCCATTTAATACCAAAATCGTTGTCATGCTAGTTCCTTATCAGTGATAAAAGACCCCAGCATGATGAGTGCTAGGGTCTGGAAAACCTTACTTTTTGCGTAAAGCGTCTAATTCACTGCTAAGTTTATCAACGGTTTCCTTGCCCACCAACTCTGCATGTTTAGCAATCACAGGCTTTAAGGTTTCGCGCATTTTGGCGATTTCTTCGGCGGGTAATTCAGTAATTTCCATACCGGCTTTTTTTACCTCTTCCAAAGCTGCGGTGGATTTTTCACGCGCTACCCCACGCTCATAAGTTGCGGCTTCGGTTGCTGCCTCACGCACTGCTGTTTGCTGCTCAGGCGTTAAACCATCCCAGGTTTTTTTGCTGACAATCACTGATTGCGGATTGTATTGATGATGAGTCAGTGCTAAGTATTTTTGCACCTCATAGAATTTGTTGGCAGCAATAACTGTCACAGGGTTTTCCTGTCCATCAATCGCTTTCTGTTCTAAGGCTGCATATACTTCTGGGAAAGGCATCGGGGTTGGATTTGCCCCTAAAGCTGAAACCCAATCCACATTAATCGCATTCGGAATCACGCGTAGTTTCAAGCCTTTAATATCATCCACTTTAGTGATGGGATGCTTGCTATTGGTCATATCACGGAAACCTAATTCCCAATAGGCTAAACCAACAATACCCTTCTCTTCTAACTTCGCATGTAAAGCTTTACCAAAATCCCCATCAACGATTTTGTCTGCTTCTTCCGAGTTATTGAACATAAAGGGAAAATCATACACGGCGAACTCTTTCACTTGTGAGGCTAAGATGCCAGAGTTCAGAACGACTATATCCAATGTCCCACCTTGTAGTGCGGAGACGTTTTGGGCATCACCGCCTAATGCACCACCCGCGAAGACTTTCACTTTTAAAGCACCTTTCGTTTTGCTATCCACTAACTCAGCAAACTTAGTAGCCCCCATTTCGAGTGGGTGACCTTTTGGGTTTTGCAGGGCTAATTTCAGCTCTTTATCCGCTGCAAAAGCCATACTCATGCTCGCAGCAGCCACTAATGCAACTAAACCTTTGACCATTAAACGTTTCATCTCAATTCCTCCAACAAACTCTAGAGCGACAAAATCGGGTGGCGAATGGACGGCGCTCTGGTCATCCACCCACGCTTAAATCAATAGAACCAAGACAAGGGTACGAGCACCAAGCTTGGAAAGAACACTAATAAGAACAGCACAATAAACTGAGCGATCATGAAGGGAATCACACCTTTAGACACCGCGCCCACACTCATACCACCAACACCCGCCATGACATTTAATACCGTGCCTACAGGAGGTGTAATCAAACCAATCACTCCATTCATCACAAACAACACTCCGAAATACACTGGATCAATACCTGCCTGCTTCACTACGGGCACTAATACAGGTGCAAGAATCAAAATAGTCGGAGTTAAATCCATAGCTGTACCAACCAGAATACAGATCAACATAATCGCAAGTAGTAACAGCGTCGGGCTATCCATTAACGGGCCTAAGAACTCCAGCACTTGCCCTGGTACATCCGCTACGGTAATCAAGTACGCAGAGACCATCGCGGCAGCCACTAAAAACATCACAGTTGCAGTAGTTTTCGCGGAGCCGACAAAGACCTCATAGAGTTGATGCCAAGTCATTTCACGGTAGATCACCATTGAGACAAAGAGAGCATAAACAGCAGCGACTACTGCGGCCTCAGTCGGGGTAAAAATACCCATTTTTAAACCGACCAAAACAATGATCGGTAAGAACAAGGCCCAAGTAGATTCTTTTAACGCCTTCATACGCTCAGCACCGGTAGCCTTTTTGGGTAAAGGACGATCAGGCTGTTTTTTTGCTTCACGATTGACCAGTAAATACCAAGTAATTGCAATTGCAACTGCCATAAACAGGCCGGGGAAAATACCTGCCATAAACAACTTGCCAATCGACACATCGGTGGCGACGCCAAATACTACAAAGGCAATCGACGGTGGAATAATCGGCGCAATAATCCCTGCTGAGGCAATCAACCCACCTGAAGTCGCTCGATCATGCCCAGCGGCTACCATCATCGGCAGTAATAAGGCACCTAAAGCAGCCGTATCAGCTACAGCAGAGCCAGACAAAGCAGCCATTAAACAGGCAGCTAAAATTGCGACATAACCCAAACCACCACGCACATGCCCCAATAAAGACAGGGCTAAATTCACAATGCGTTTGGATAAGCCACCCACATTCATAATTTCGCCAGCGAGCATAAAAAACGGCACGGCTAACAGAGGGAAGCTATTCGCACCTTCGATCAAGTTTTGTGCCAGAATTTGGGCATCGAACATATCCATATACAGCATTAAAGCCACACCGGATAAGAGCAAGGAATACGCTATCGGAATCCCCAGCATCATGGCAGCGAGGAGTACGACAATGAAAACGACAATAGTCATGATTTACTCCGCGTGTGAGCTGGATGGAGAGACACTAATCGGATTATTGAAATTGCGTATTGAATCCCAAGCATCTATTAATAAGATCAACGCACTAGAGATGGCAAAAAACACACCAACACCATAAAACCACGCTTGCGACCAACCAGTGACCGGAGCAGCATTGCTGGCATTAATTACCGTCTGTGCCCAACTACCTGTAAAAATCAGGTAAGTCACCCATAGCATTAAACCCAGTGCAAACAAATGGCAAATACGCTGTGCTTTTGGAGATAAAGCTGATACCACTTCGCCCAAGCTCATATGCGCTTTTTCATGTAAAGCTACCACTGCGCCCATAAAGGTCAACCACACAAATAGCCAACGTGATACTTCCTCAGAAAATGCAATGCCAGAGTTAAACCCATAACGCAGCACCACATTGCCGAACACTAATACCACCATTAAGGCGAGTAGCAATGCCATCAGTGCAGAAAGCACTCGGCAGTACATATCCATCAATCGCTTCATGCACTCCTCCTCACATGAAAGTTTTAACTAGCCATCAAACTATTGAAGGTGGATCGCAAAGCCTCAGCATCAGGCTTCAATCCGGTAATCAATTCAAATGCTGCTACCGCTTGAAATACGGCCATTCCTGCACCAGATGCCACACGGCAGCCTTTTGAACGTGCCGCTTTAAGTAATTCGGTTTCAAGCGGGAAATAAATAATGTCGACGACCCATAAACGAGCTTCGATTAGCTCTAAAGGAAATGGGCTACCAGGCAATTTCGCCATACCTACTGGAGTCGCATTCACTAAGCCATCAAGTTGCGGAATTAAGTCAGGTGTAATAGCAGTAGCGACAGCACGTTCAACCCCATATTGTGCACTTAGACTTTGTGCTAATTCCTGAGAGCGCTCAGTACTGACATCGGTAATAAATAGCTTAGTCACACCTGATTGGAGTAAAGCATGTGCCACGGCCAGCCCTGCTCCACCTGCACCAATCAGTAACACATGATCGTGTTTAGCAGCCCCCATTTGCTCTTGGAAGCTCAAAGCGAAGCCCGATAAATCGGTATTGTGTCCAATACGTTTACCGTCTTTAAAGACCACTGTATTCACTGCACCCACTGCTTTTGCAGTAGCCCCCAATTCATCTAGGAAAGGAATAACTTGCTGTTTATACGGGAAGGTAATGTTTAAACCAGAAAACCCACAGTATTGCGTAGCGTTCAATAACTGCTCAAGGCTGGGTTTATTTGAACCCATTTGGTCGGTATCGAGGAGTTGGTAGAAATAATGTAAGCCAAGGCGCTCACCTTCAGCTTGATGCATCGCCGGGGTACGTGAACCCTGAATCCCCTGCCCAATCAAGCCAGCCAACACTTTGCGGCGCTGTAGAATCGGGGTATGGGTAATTGTTTGATCGAGCTCTGGCACGATGCTCCTCCTCAAGTTGTAACGTTTTTATACTTTGTACCAATTGGTTCATTTGGTCAAGCTATTTTGTACCATTTAGTTAATTTATTTTTACATTATGCTAGAATTCATTATGCAAGCCGCAATCTGCTTGCGTTTCACCCCTGAAGCGGCTAAAACAGTCGGCCTAAAAATCGCAACTGCAGAGGAACCTTTCATGTCAGCGCCCGATGAGGAAAAACTGTTAGAAACCAAAACCGGTTGGAAACAAAACCCTGAAGCAGTGCGCATGGATATTATTAAAGTCGCGACCGAAGAATTCGCCCTGAATGGTTTATCTGGCGCGCGGGTGAATGAAATTGCTGCCAAAACCAAAACTTCAAAACGGATGATTTATTACTATTTTGGCGATAAAGATGGTTTGTATCAGCAGGTCTTAGTGGAGGCCTATCGTGAGGTGCGCGAAGGCGAAGGCGAGCTAGATTTAGAGCATTTAGCACCTTTAGCTGCCTTAAAAAAGCTCGTGGAGTTCACCTTTGATCATCATCGACGCAATCCCGATTTTATTCGACTAGTCATGATCGAAAATATTCATCACGGCGACTATATGAAACATGCCCCACTGATTCAAGCCCTGAACCAACCGGTGATTGAGCGCCTTGAACGCATTTATGCGCGGGGCTTGGAGGAAAAATTGTTTCGCGAAGGTATTACTGCCTTAGAATTGCACTGGCAGATTAGCGCTTTGAGCTTTTTCAATGTCTCAAATCAAACCACTTTTTCCTTGAGCTTTGGTAAGCGTTTGTTTACCAAAACAGGACAAGCGGCGCTTAAACAGCAAGTGGTGCATATGGTATTGAGATTTGTATTACGCCCTGAATGGATTGAGCAATCTTTAGAGACCAAGATAAGAGCTTAAATACTACTAGGCTCTCCTAACTAGTGTTAACAGTGCGAAAGCTAACACTAGCAAGTAATTTAACTAACTTGTACAAAACTCCGGAAACTCGTTAGGATAAGCCGCTTTCATTCACAGTATTAGCACTATTTTGAATACCAATAACTCTACAATGCGTGGCATTGTCCTTACGCTAATTGCCCTATTTTTCTTTGCGAGCATGGATACCACCATCAAATACCTCGCTGAATCTTATAATATCCCACTGATTGTCGCGATTCGCTATATCGTTAATACCTTATTTATCGTTGCCATCTTTGCGCCGCGCCAAGGCAAAACCTTAATCAAGACGCAGCGTACCGGCTTAGTATTAATACGTGCTGCTAGCCTTACGATTATGTCTTTACTAGTCGGTTTCGCCTTAAAAGTCATGCCAGTAGCGGAAATGATTGCGATTAGTTTTCTCTCACCTTTGCTCGTGGCTTTATTAGCGCGCCCTCTGTTAGGTGAAACCATAGGCTTCTTAGGCTGGTTGGCGACTTTAGTTGGTTTTACTGGTGTTATGTTTATTGCGCAACCAGGCAATGGATTAGCTACGAGTGGTATAATGTTGATGCTCTTGGCGGTCATCGTGAATACTTTCTATCAACTACTTTCACGGCTGTTAGCGGCCTCCGAAACTACCCTTGCTTTATTGTTTTATGCTTCATTTTTTGGTGCTCTAGTCTTTGGCTTGACTCTACCTTGGGCTTGGTATGGCATGAAACCAAGCCATTTGCAGTTGGTATTATTTATTAGTACCGGCATCACCGGTGGCATCGGTCATTATCTATTTACTGCTGCTTATCGCTATGCGCCCGCCACCGTCATTGCTCCAATCACTTATTTTCAACTACTCTGGGCGGGTTTATTTGGCTGGCTGGTATTTAACCATGTCCCAAGTTCGTGGAGTATCCTGGGCATGATACTAGTGATTGCTTCCGGCTTTATTATGATGTTGAAAACCCGCCAACCTGTCCCTAGCAAAGCAGCGTAAAGCCCAGCAACCACCAAATTCAACCTAAGTGTTAGGCTGCATTGTTGTCACTAACAAGTTCTAAAAAATATTTAAGATATATCTTATTAAGCTCTTGATCTATTTTTTATAAAGATATATCTTAGACACATAAAGAATGATCTTTATAGAGATTTAATTAATTTTAGGATAAATAGTAATGATGAGAAGAATGTGTCGGCAACATACACAAAAGCATGCGCGTCGTGATGATGAATGGGGGATGGGGCGCAGTCCAGGACGTGGGCGTGAGCGCCTCTTTGAAGCGGGTGCTTTACGCTTAGTGATTTTGCATCTGTTACAAGAGCGCCCACGCCACGGTTACGAAATAATCAAAGCGATTCAAGAATTAACTGGTGGCACATATAGCCCAAGCCCAGGTGTGATTTACCCAAGTCTGACTCTCTTAGAGGAGATGGGACAAGTAGTGATTAGCGAACAAGCAGGTAAAAAACAATACACCCTGACTACAGCGGGAATACAAGCTTTAACGGATCAAGAGGAAGCTATCCAGCGAATTCTGCATAAACTCCAAGGGATCGGCTCTAAAGCAGATGCACGCCGTTTACCGGAGTTACAACGTCCAATGCAAAACTTAAAAATGGCACTGCAACTACGCTTAGAAAAAGGCGATATTACGCCCGACATACTGCATAAAATTGTCGATGCTTTAGACCAGGCAACGATTACTATTGAGCGTAGCTAAGAACAGACCATGAAGCAAAATACCTATCAAGTAAGGATTGAACAAATCAGTGATAAACAAGGTAGGGCCGTTAAGCTGCCCGCCTTGAGTTTCCAAGCTCGGAATCATGATGATTTATTTAATCTGGTCGAGCAGATTAAAAATCGTGGTTTATTGAATGCGGATGACAGTGCGGCCTTTGCGGTTGGTTTAAAGCTGTTTGGGGAAATACTACTAGAAAATCGCGCTCAACCTTTCTTCAAAGAGTTGATTCCACACATGGGCGCGATTATGCAAGTGATTAAAGGGACTAAGCCAGATTAAGGCTTAGCCCCACATGTATTTTATAAACGAGCCTCACATAGACAATGTACGACAGCATTGAATGGCTGTTCAGGCTTAATTAAACGCTGTAAACGAGTTGTTTCATGTTGCAACTGTTTCAGCTCAGGCTGTAAAACAGTGGGTACTAAACTTTCAGGTAAGCTTGACTGTAAATCTGCAAATAATTGCGTACCCATTAGCTTTTGCAAGAACCAATCATATTCAGATTCTTCATTTTCAATATACCGCACCGATGCACCATCCGGTAATTTAGCTAGTTGCTTAGCTGCATTCACTGCATCCTGCAAACTACCTAAGGCATCGACTAAGCCACGATCTAAAGCTTGTTGCCCTGTCCAAACGCGCCCTTGCGCCACCTCATTCACCTTTTCTACTGGCATCTTACGTGCTTTACTCACATGACCGAGAAAAGTTTGGTAAGTGCTATGAATATAGGTTTCCATTAGTTTTTCAAAACGTGGGTCAGGGGCTTTACGCAAGTCACCGGCACTTTTTAACCAAGTCGTTGCATAGCCACCTTGATGAATACCTAATTTATCCATCAAGCCCTCGAAAGTGGGAAATAGCGTAATCACGCCAATCGAGCCGGTAATCGTTGCTGCATCTGCAAAGATTTTATCAGAAGCAGTTGAAATCCAATAACCACCGGATGCAGCCACATCCCCCATCGAAACAACCACGGGTTTACCTGCCTCACGGGTCGCAGCTAATTCACGCCGAATCAGCTCAGAACCGAACACTGCTCCTCCAGGTGAATTAACGCGTAGCACAATCGCTTTCACCGTATCATCTAAGCGTGCTTGGCGCACTAGAGCAGCCGTAGTTTCGCCGCCAATGGTTTGGCGAGGTGCTTCGCCATCAATAATTTCGCCTTCAGCAACAATAATGCCCACACCATCACCACTCGTATCTGGCTTAGCTAGGCTGGCTAAATAAGCTTCATAACCAATTTGGCGGAACGTATTATGTTCACTGTCTGCTTCACCATTTTTAATGAAGTCTTCACGCACCTGCTGAATATCTTTTAACCCAGTCACCAAACCTTGATCCAGCGACATTTTAGCTAAGTCACCACCCGCTGCCTCTAAAGGTGCAGGTAAATCATTAATGAGTTGCATGATTTTACCTTGCGGTAACTCACGCGCTTGTTCAATCTCATTAGTCACGACCGACCATAAATCATCCAATAGATAAGCACTCGACTCCAAAGTCGCTTGGGAAGGGGCTTTATCCGTGAATTGCTCGGCCATATTTTTATAAGGCCCCGTGCGTACCACATGGACTTTCACACCCAGCTTTTCTAAAGCTTCCGCATAGTAACTATTGTCACCGCCTAAACCGTCCAGCAACAGACCACCGGCAGGATCTAACCAAACTTCATTCGCATGAGCGGCTAAGAAATATTGAGCTTGTGAATAATTAGGTGCCCAAGCCACCACTGTTTTACCGGAAGCTTGGAAGCGTTTTACAGCTGCACTAGCTTCACGCAAGGAGGCTAAGCCACCGCCATCGAACTGATCTAATTTTAATAACACTCGGGTGATGTGCGTATCTTCGGCAGCAGCTTTCAATACAGCCACTAAATCGCGGAGCTGCACTTCGTTATTTAATTCATCCCCACTGGCTAAAGATAAAAGAGAGCTATCAGGTCGACTTTTTTCTTCAACTAAAGACCCTTTCAAGTCAAGAACTAAAGCGGTTTTATCTTTAATTGTTACCACTTCTTTCTCAGAACAACTCCGCACCATCAGTGACACTAGTGCAATCAAGATAACTAGTGTCAACAGATTTAAAATCCAACGCCGCAACCAAGTTAAGCCACGCCCTATTCCACCAAAAAAACCGCTTACCCGCCCCCGCCGCTCTACCTGAACCTGCATCTTTGTTTTCCATTTATGAGAAGAAATTGGATTTTAGCCTAGCTTAAAGCCAGACGCTTAATAGCCTCAATAATTTTTGCTTAAAACACGGGCAACTCAACAAATTTCGTTTATTTTTCGTACAAATTTCAGGACAGTCTAGCCCACCTACAACTAAGCTGAGCGCTTATAAAAACAATAATCGTTTCATAAACACTTAATTTAACTCAACCTAAAGGGAGCAATACAACATGAAAAAATTAATTCTTAGCGTAGTTCTTAGCTTGGGCGTAAGCCAAGCCGTCTTAGCAGCACCTCAATTCACGGGTAAAAACAAAATCTCTTCAGTCGCTTTAGGATGGGCTGCTGATACTATGGCTGTCACACTATTGAATACACCAATTATTAATCCAGCAGGCTGTACTGTAATTAACGGTGGCTATGCAACTCTACCAACAGATACTGGTAGAGGGCTCTATCACAACTTTATAAGAGATGCTTATTTCCGAGGAACATCTATTCGCCTATTAATTAGTGATAATTCTTGCGCCTTTTCTAAACCTAGAATTATTGGTGTTTTACTGGATTAATAACAAACCAGCTTAGTTCTCATTAAGCTTAATCTTATTAATCTTTAAAGGTCGTTTCTTATGAAAAGAATCTTTTTTAGCTCACTATTGCTAATAAGTTTATCAGGCGTAGCTTTAGGTGCACCGCATCAATTTACCTCTGAAAGTGGCCTTGCTCAAATTGTTTTCGTACCTAGTACTGATGCAATGCTAGTCAGTTTAACCAGCCAAACCAGTATAGTTAATCCAGCAAATTGCTCAACCACTGACTCTGGCTACGCAACACATCCATCGGATGGTGGCAGAAATTTGTATCAAGATTTTTTGCGGGAAGCCTATTTTCAAGTCTACTCTGTCAAATTATTAATTAGTGGAACTTCCTGTGCATTGAATAGACCGAGAATTATTGGTGTTTTACCCGGAACAGGTATTATTGATTAACATACTATCAAACCTAGGAGAAAAACCATGCATCATAAAACGATTCTAACCACTTTGCTATTAATACCCTTTGCAACATTAATAACAGCAAATGCGACACCTAAAGCAACTTATATTAATGTTTCAACAGGCTTCTGTTTAGACAGCAATCCAGAAGGCAAAGTATATACACTAGCTTGTAACGGTGGGAATTATCAAAATTGGACGAAATCAGGAAAAAATTAATAAATGTCTCCACAGGACTTTGCTTAGACAGCAATCCTCAAGGACAAGTTTATACACTAGCCTGTAACGGTGGAAACTATCAAAATTGGCAATAAACTTATAAAACCGAATTAAATAAGTCCTCTAACTCATACACCAAGCCCAAATTCCTTTGCATAATCAGCTCATGCGCGCCCAAGCCTTGTTGAATACGTTGTTTTGCCTCATGCAACAAGGCTGGGTAATCTGTAAAATCTTGCAGCTTCAAATACTTAGCTAGATTTTCAGCCACCACGATACATTGCCAAGCCAATTTTAAATGCCCTTGAAAAGCCTTAGCTGCCCCTATCCCCAACATCACCGCAATTTGCCCCTCTTGATCACCTAATTGCAAATAGTCGGTCATACTCTTTTGCAAAAGAACTAAAGCAGATTCCACATTACCCTCACTTAGCTCTAAGTAGCCCAAACTACATAAAGCTTGCGCCCGATACAGTAAAAATCCTAATTGCTCCGTGAGTTGAATGCTTTGCTGCAAATAAGCTCGCGCCAGTTGTACTTGTTTCAACTGTGCATTCACACGCCCTAAGTTGATCAAAGCGTAAGGCATACTCAAGGTTAAGCCAATTTTTTGATTTAAACTGATACACTCCTCAAAAAGCTGTATAGCTTGATTCTCTCGCCCTAGCTTAAGTAAGGCATGACCCACATTCACTAAATTAATTTGATACCCGCCCTCATCACCGCTATCCATAAATAAGCGCATACTCTGCTGACCGGATTCAACTGACTCTAAATATCGACCTTGTAAACGTCGCAAGATGCTTAATACAAATAAGCCCCGAGCTGAGCTTATCTTTCCACCAAAATGCTCAGCCATGTTCCGGCCAGCCTGCACATATTGATCGGCTAAACTATGCTTATCGAGAACGGCTGATATGCCTCCCGCCGCTAATAAAGCCATACCTTGAGCAAGGGAGGGAGGGGCATTACGATGTAAACCAAGAAAACGTTCTAACCAACTGAAACCTTCTTGCCAATGATTTGATAAAAACCAAAACATGCCTAAGCTTCCAGCCAAGTTTAAACCTAAATCTGATAAACCCTTGGGACTTAACTGTTTAGCAGCCAGACATAAACTCAAACATTCTCGAAAATGATCATTTTCTTGAGTCAGTTGCTGAATAATAGTGAGCTGCCGCCCACTTAATATCTGAGCATCAGCCGTACTCGCTAACTCTAAATAATACTCAATAAAGCGCTGTGCCATGCGCCACTCGGAGTCTTCTGCAATACGAAGATGACTCGCATACTCACGCATGACCTCATGCAGGATATAATGTCCTGTTGGTTCTCGGCTCAGCATGGACTTATCAATCAAACCACTATAATCACCTAAATGCGCCCCCGTAATCGCTGAAGCCGCTTCACGCGTAAAACCACCACGAAATAGTGAGAGGACTTGCATCATCCTCTGCTCACGCGGGCTGAGCATTTGCCAGCTCTGCATAAGCACTTGTCTTAAAGACCCTATTGCCTCGGGATCAGTCGTGGTATTCAATGTGGTTAATTGCTGCTTCAACTCCGTCAACACCTCAGCACAGGACAGGTGTTTAAGCCAAGTGGCGGCAATTTCAATCCCTAAAGGCATACCATTCACTAGACGGCAAATCTGCAGAATCAGTGCTTGATCCTCCTCTGTGGGTGCAAAACTATAATTCACCCGCCGCGCTGTTTGTACAAATAAAACAAAGCTAGGACAGCTAGCGGCTGCTTGAATTAAGGGCGTCACAGCTAAACCCTGCAAGTGATACAGCCATTCACCATAAACCTGTAAGGGTTTACGAGAAGTAAGCAGAATTTTTAACTGGGGGCAGGCTGTTAATAAGTTCTCACATAGATGCTCTTCATCTGGTAGCAGATGTTCAAAATTATCTAAAATAATTAAAGCCTGCTGATGCGCCAAAGCTCTCTGCAATTGTTCAACAGGCGAGCGCTGTCCTTGTAAACTAAGCCCAATACTTGCGGCAATAGCACTTGGAATTAACCGCGCACATTGCACAGTGACTAGCTCCACCCAATAGATACCTTGCGAAAACTGCAGCCTGCATGACTGCATTAAGGTTTTCGCTAAGCGTGATTTACCAACACCACCAAAACCCAATAGAGTGATTAAGCGGCAAGCCGGATCTAATAGCATTTGCTCTAATTGGTGTAACTCTTGGCTACGCCCCAGCAAAGGCAGTAGCTCATCAAAAACCCTCGATGGTTTAGAAGTTAATTTTTCAGCGGCTATTAAAATATAGCCACGCCGCGGCACAGTCTTTAATAATTGGTGTTGCTTGTCTTGTAAACTTTGGCGAATCTCCGCGATGCACTGCACTAAAGAATCATCCGTGACACAACTGCCTTTCCAAACTTTGGTAAATAACTCATCCTTGGAAACGAGTTGATTTGCATGACTGGCTAGATAATGCAAAACCTGCAAAGACTGATTCCGCAAAATACAAGGTTGATGATTTGAATCGCTAAGCTGCTGTTGGTTTAGGTCATAAAAGTAATGACCAATTTGCAGTTGACTCATAGGCAAACCCAAAGCGTTGAGATAATTTCGAGTATAGCTTCTGGCATTAAAACCATACTCCCATCTATTGATACTTTAGTTTAGCCGAGCGGCAGCGCCAATTTATCCACCACCTTTCTAAGCACAAAGCTAGTATGCACACTGGTTACTCCTGTAATGCGATTAATTCGATTTAGCAGTAAATCTTGATAATGATCTAAATCTTTCACAATCACTTTGAGTTGATAATCAGCGGTTTGGCCGGTAATCAATAAGCACTCCAAAACTTCAGGAATATCTTGAATCTGCTGCTCAAAAGTCTTGAAGCGTTCATCAGTGTGTTTATCCATTGCAATCGAAATCAAGGCCATCAAGGTATAGCCAAGCTTTTTTGCATCCACGACAGCATGGTAAGCCTTAATAATCCCCGCCTCTTCCAAAGCACGTACCCGCCGCAAACAAGGTGAAGGTGACAAGCCAATTTGATCGGCTAGCTCTTGATTGCTCATCCGGCCATGAGCTTGTAAGCGTTGCAAAATTTGGTAATCGTAGCGATCTAATTCCATCTTAATCATCCATCTAAACAGATTATTCTAATAAATATATTTTTAGCGCAATTTTCTGTTTATATAAAGCTATTTAGCGCTTTAAAACGCAATCCTCTGCTAAGCACTTTTGCTTATAGTAGTGGCATTCAACCATTCACTGAGTAGAAAAAATGTTAAAGCAGCCCGCTACCAAATACCGCGCATTCCCGCCGATTAGCTTGCCGGATCGTCAATGGCCAAGCCGTACGATTACTCAAGCGCCAATTTGGATGAGCACCGATTTGCGCGATGGCAATCAGTCTTTGTTCGAGCCTATGAATAGCACGCAAAAATTACGTCTGTTTCAGGAATTGTGCACGATCGGTTTTAAGGAAATTGAAGTGGGCTTCCCTTCTGCCTCACAAACTGATTTCAACTTTGTGCGCCAACTCATTACTGAAGGGCATATTCCAAGCGATGTCACTATCGAGGTCTTGACCCAAGCGCGCGAGCATTTGATTCGCCAAACCATTGAATCGTTGAGCGGTGTGAAACGTGCCATTGTGCATGTTTATAATGCGACTAGCCCGCAATTCCGTGATGTGGTGTTTAGCTTGAGCCAAGCTGAAGTGATTGATTTAGCGGTACAATCGGTCAAGTTAGTCAAAACTTTAGTCGCTGAGCATCCCGAAACCGAATGGGTTTTGCAATATAGCCCTGAAACCTTCAGCATGACCGAATTAGACTTTGCTTTAGCAATTTGCAATGCGGTCACGGATGCTTGGGAAGCCACACCAAGTAATAAAATCATTTTGAATTTGCCCGCCACGGTGGAAGCTGCCACCCCGAATATTTATGCCGATCAAATCGAATGGATGCACCGTCATTTAGCTAAACGCGACAGTATTATCATTAGTTTGCATCCGCATAATGACCGTGGTACTGCAGTGGCAGCCACCGAATTAGCCTTAATGGCGGGGGCAGATCGGGTCGAAGGCTGTTTATTCGGGCATGGCGAACGTACCGGCAATGTTGACTTAGTCACGATGGCTTTGAATCTTTATACTCAAGGCGTTGATCCTGAATTGGATTTTTCCAATGTGAATGCAGTGGCTCGTTTGGTTGAGGAATGCACTCAATTGCCGGTACATCCGCGCCATCCTTATGTGGGCGATTTGGTGTTCACTGCCTTTTCTGGCTCACATCAAGATGCGATTAAAAAAGGTTTTGCGGCACAAAAACCGGATGCGATTTGGAATGTTCCTTACTTGCCGCTTGATCCGGCTGATGTGGGACGCACGTATGATTCGGTGATTCGGGTGAATAGCCAATCGGGTAAAGGTGGCATTGCTTATTTAATGGAGCATGTACATGGCATTGTGATGCCGCGCCGCTTACAGATTGAGTTTGCCGCAGTGGTTCAGCAGCACATGGATGCTTCTGGACAAGAAATGAGCTCAGAGGATTTGTGGAACATCTTCAATCAGCACTATTTAGCCAGCACGACACCGTTTGCTTATCAACAACATCATTTATTTGAACATGGTCATGCCCAAGGCATTCGGGTACTGATGAATAGGCAAGAGGAGCAACACTGGATCACGGGTGAAGGCAATGGCCCAATTGATGCTTTCATGCATGCATTGGCGCAAGTGGGGATTGAGGTGAAAGTACATAGCTATGAAGAGCGTTCCATGAGCTCCAGCGCTAGTGCAGGCAATGCTAAAGCCTGTGCCTTTGTTGAGTTAGCACAAGTGGGACAAAGTACAATGACTTATGGCGTGGGCATTGATGAGAATATTATTACCGCGTCCTTGAAAGCGATTATTAGTAGCTTGAATCGTTTAGGTGATGGTGTGGTAGCAAATTATCAGAAAGCGGCTTAACCTTTCTTAAGCTGAGCTAGTTTTCAAAGCTAGCTCAGCTCTACTCAAAGATAAGTACCCAGCAAAATGCAGGAATAATCGTCGCTACGTGTCAATAAGCCAGTTGTAAATACGTTATGAGCTTCTTTTAATAGCGTTTTGCTTTAAGATGCGCGTTTTAACACAAATCAGTGCGCCTACCTAGCACCCGCGAAAATCTCTATGTCCAGCCCTCAAACCCTAAATTGCCCTCATTTTCAGGCTAAACGTTGTCTGTCTTGTACTTGGATTGAGCAGCCTTATGCACAACAATTAGCTGCCAAGCAGGCCGTGCTAAAAGGTTTGCTGGCTAATTTCGAAGTGGAAGAATGGTGCGAACCCGTGCCTAGCCCACTGCAAGGTTTTCGCAATAAGGCAAAGATGGTGGTATTAGGCGCTGCCCATCAACCGATTTTAGGTATCCTAAGTCCTGATGGCACCGCACAAAGTCTAATCGATTGCCCGTTGTATCCCCCTGCGATGCAGGCTTTATTAAAGCGTTTGGAGCGTTGGATTCAGCAAGCTGGTTTACCGCCCTATCGCCTTGATAAACAAAAGGGTGAATTAAAATATATCTTACTCACTCAGAGCATGGCATATGACCACTATATGCTACGTTTTGTATTACGTAGTGAACAAGTTATTCCGCGCATTCAAGCAAACCTCGCTTTATTATTAGCAGATTTTCCAAACATCACGGTTATTTCTGCGAATATTCAACCCATCCACATGGCTATTTTAGAAGGTGAGCAGGAAATATTTTTAAGTGCGACAAAATGTCTGCCCGAACAATTTAATCATGTGCCGTTATATATTCGCCCGAAAAGCTTTTTCCAAACGAATCCAACAGTAGCAGCCGCGCTTTATCAAACGGCACGTGAATGGACACAAGCACTACAGCCTAAAGTCATCTGGGATTTATTCTGTGGTGTGGGTGGTTTTGGTTTGCACTGTGTAAGCACTGAGTCGCAACTCACGGGGATTGAAATTGCAGCGGAGGCGATTGCTTGTGCGCGCGACTCAGCACAAGCAATGGGCTTGAAGAAAATAAATTTCCAAGCACTCGATTCGGCAAAATTTAATCATCCATCCGCTGAAAAACCTGATTTGGTGATTGTGAATCCCCCACGGCGTGGAATTGGCAAAGCTGTTTGTGAGTATTTAGCAGATTTGAACCCTAAGGCCATTCTTTATTCAAGCTGCAATGCAGAAAGTCTTACACAGGATTTAAAGTATTTAGAGGGCTATCAAATCCAAAAAGTGCAAATCTTTGATATGTTTGCACATACGGGGCATTTTGAAAGCTTGGTTTTATTAGTCAATGCATAAACACTAAGCTAAGCTACTATAATAAGGCTTAACTGAGTTAGTTTACTGTCCTTGATACCCCAAAGCCACACAGAGGGTCTGAACTAAGCATAAAGTAGAATTCAAGGATCTAAAACCGCGTACATCAGCTTCACGCACAATGAATACATAATCAGCAACTTGTGTATGTGGGCATAATTCACTATCTGTAATTAACAAAATTTTTGCCCCTTGATCACGTGCAAAATGAACTGCTTCCGTCGTCGTTTTACCATAAGGATTGAAAGTAATCGCGACTAAAACCGAGTCTGTTTGAATCCACTTCATCTGCTCGGGTGCCATGGCTCCCTGCCCATCAATGACGTGGCAGCGTACATCCATTTGGCTCAAAGCATAATCCATGTAAACGGCTGCCGGATACATACGCCTTACCCCACAAATGAAAACTTCATTAGCACTTGCCAAAGCTTGCACGGCAGCGGCTAAGCTTTCCGGTTTAATTTGCTGTTGTAATAAACCTAAGGCGAGGCTATTGCCCTCGGCAAAATCATGCAGCAATAAAGCGGGAGTGACAGTACCATTACCACCTGCTTTCTTAAGTTGATTAATACGCTCACGGTAGTTGCTGGGATGATCAATAATCTGATTTTTATACAGACGCTGCACTTCAGAAAAACCATCAAAGCCAAAGTAATTAGCAAAACGCACCAAGGTCGAGGCATGCACACCGGCTTTTTCAGCAATTTCGGCCAAGGTATTGAAGGCGATTTGTTGGGGATGCTCCACTAAATACACTGCCACTAATTTAAGGCGGGCACTAAGTTTGGGCTGTTCGGCAACGATTAAAGTATGTAATTCTTCAACCGTCTGCGGCAAGCGAGTTGTGGTTTCGGGCATAGCTGAACTCATAAGTCATTCCTTTATTAATCCTCATCTCTGCCCGCCCCTCAGGTAACACGTTTTACGACGGGAAAGCGAACTGAACTTTTTCGCGCACCGCGGAGGACGGCCAGCGCTGGGTAATAGTTTTGCGACGGGTGTAGAAACGTACACTATCCGGACCATACGCCGAGAGGTCGCCAAACAAGGAGCGCTTCCAACCACCAAAGCTGTGGTAGGACACCGGTA
>NZ_CALFHZ010000024.1 GCF_937876535.1 uncultured Thiothrix sp. | reverse complement strand
CCGATAGCCTTATATCCCCTACCTAAAGGAAGGGGCTTTACGGCTTCTTTGGTAAATAAAACTTGCCCATTGATTTTATAGTCACCAATCGCTTTTTGGCCTTCAGGCGAAATCATCCAATCAATCAACGCTTGTGCACCTGTATGATTCACATCGGGATAGCGTTTTTGGCTAACTGCAATAATCCCATAGGGATTCAATAAAGATTGATCGCCTTCTAAGACAATCTTGAGCGGTGACTTATCCATTGTGGCTAACCACGTGCCACGGTCGGTGAGGGTATAAGCTTTTAATTCACCACTCATTTGTAGAACTTCGCCCATACCTTGACCGGCTTCGCGATACCATTCACCCTCAGGTTTTACACCAGCTTTTTCCCAGAGTTTTTTCTCCATTTTGTGCGTGCCCGAATCATCGCCACGAGAAACGAAGGGGGATTTAGTCTCAGCAATTTGCTTTAAAGCATCGGTAGTAGTTTTAGTGTCCTTCACTTTGGCGGGATCTTCTTCGGGGCCCACAAAAATAAAGTCGTTATACATGACTGAATAGCGCTTATTTCCAAATCCCGCTGCGACGAATTTGTCTTCATCGGAGCGTGCATGCACCAGCACCACATCCACATCACCATTTTCACCAAGCTTTAAAGCTTTACCTGTACCCACGGCAGTGACTTGCACTTCATAGCCCGTTTTCTTTTGGAAAGCAGGAAGTAGTTCTTTCAATAAACCAGAGTCTTGGGTACTGGTGGTGGTGGCCATTTTGATAATGGGGTTGGCGGGTTTTTGCTCGTCCGCAAAGGCTGGCAGGATGAGGCAAGTAGACAATAGGATAGCTGAGGTTAATTTACGCATGTTTCAATCTCCTCTCTTGATTGCGTTGGATAAGCAATTTGATGCTAGGATCTCTGCACCTACCACAGGTAGAGATTCGGTAGGGTAGTCTGGCGAGGCCATTGTAATGAGTTCTTGATGATGGCGACAAGGTTTGTAAAACGGACTATTTGAGGCAGCTAGAGTCAGTCACTTAGAAATATCAGTTAATGATGTTTATGACTTTCTCTTAAATAGCTAAGAGTCGAAGCTATACTATTTCCATAAAGCCTTTGAATCTTTCTGGAGCATCGAATGGCTAATTTAGAAATCCACACCGAAATCCATGCACCATTACAGCAGGTTTATGCTATTTCACAGGACTATTCGCAGCGCTATGAATGGGATCCTTTTCCAGAGTCGATCCAGTTTCTACAGGGTGCAACTGAAGTAGCCGTGGGTTCGCAAGTTTATGTGCTGGCTAAGTCTGGTTTAAAGATGGTTGTTGAATTTATTCAGGTAAAACCGCCCGAAGTGACAGCCATAAAAATGATTCAAGGTCCACTCATACTTAAAGCTTTTGCGGGAAGTTGGATATTTAAGGCTCTGCCGAATGGCAATACAAAAGCGGTTTTCAAATACACTATTCAAGCAAAGTCGTGGCTTCTACCGGCACTGAGTAATAAAATTATAATTTGGTATTTTGCCCGCCATGTGCGATTGCGTTTGGATGGATTGAAGCGCTATTGTGAGTTGTGTGTGGGTTGATCAACACAATGGTTAATTTATTAAACGTACTACAAGCTTTAGAACAGGAGTTACATCATCCAGGAAAACCTTGTTCATCAGCACGGTTAAATCAATTATTGCACCCTGAGTTTCACGAAATTGGCCGCTCAGGACGGGCTTATGATCGAGTGACCGTAATAAATTTTTTACTCAGTCAAACGACGAGTCCGTCTGTAATCTCTGATCAGTTTGCAGTTCAACTTTTAGCACCACAAGTAGCGCTATTGATGTTTCGCTCAGCGAATCAACTAGCAAGTGGACAACGAGAGTTTGCCTACCGTTCTTCAGTTTGGATTAAAAGCCATGAGCATTGGCAGTTGTTTTATCATCAGGGTACGCCAGCAGCTGAGGGTTGGTAAACTGCTACACCAAACCCAGGATAGTTCTCTCTGATTGTAAACACTGTTTAAGCTAGCACGCGTTTTCTGAGTTTGCCAATATCTAGTCAGTTTGAGGGCGCTGCTTTAGCATTAATAGCGCCAAGCCATCGGGTGTCATGACTTGGTTTACAGCTACAAAGCCTGCTTTGTTATAACAGCGAATTGCTCGTGCATTGTTTGGTGCTGGATCAGTCTGAATTTTAGTTACAGCCGGGTCAGCAAATAAAAGCACAGTAAAAGCTTGTACCATCGTTGTGCCTAAACCTTGATTAAGTTGCTCAGCATTTCCTAAAAACTGATCAATTCCACGGGCGCCCGGATCGGTTTCTGCTTCCCACCAGCCATCACCAGAGTCTTTGACTACATAGGATTGAATAAAACCAATCGGTTCGGTATTCAACCAAGCTAAATAGCCCCGCGTACTATTGCTTGAATCAGTCAGCGGTAAGAACTCTTGTTCGATGTTGGCATATGAGTCGCTCGTTTCCCACCAAGTTTTGACATGCGCTTGCTGCAACCAGTGCTGAATTAAGGGCAAATCGCTAGGCTGTAAGGGGCTAAACTGGATGGAAAAATTAGGTTTAGTACACATCATTTCAGGTAAGGTTTGAATTCTTTCCAATCTTCTTTATTGCCTTCAAGTGTAATGGGTGTTCCATGTTTGGGTTTAAGGCGCACGGTGAATTGTTTCTTCTTCGCTAAAAAATACATCGGAATAGAAATCAAGAGGCCAATAATAGTCAGCGAGAGCACGATCATAATGATCCATTGCTCAAAGCTATGAAAACTTTTATTACTGAGCACTTCGAATGTATCGATGTCCTGTGGCAGTCGATAAGACTTAGCTACCATCAAACGTGAATGCACTTCCAGTGTTGCATTGTCTTGATTGATTTTGACTTGGCTACCCGCTAAGTCGCCTTCAATAATTCGCATTGCTTATTCCTTGTTATTAGCCAAGTCCTAGTTTACTGGCTCAATCCGTATTGTTCAAAAGCAAGCTGGTTTAAACTAGCCGATTTTTACATCTCTGACTAAGAGCTTTAGCATATGATTATCCGAGTCTTTGTTTTAGTTAGCAGCGTATAATCAACGCTTTATAGTGATTGGATGCTGATGATGCCGTGGAAACCAATACTTGCTGTAGCCCTCGGTGCATCTTTAGGGGCTTTGCTGCGTTGGCAGCTAGGTTTGCGTTTAAATGCTTGGTTTCCACTTTTGCCGCCCGGCACATTACTTGCAAACTTAATTGGCGCTTATGTGATCGGTGTCGCGCTAGCGGTGTTTGCGCAAATGCCCAATCTCAGCCCTGAATGGCGTTTGCTGTGGATTACCGGATTCTGCGGTGGTTTGACGACGTTTTCGACCTTTTCCGCGGAAACTTTCAATCTACTACAAACTGGGCGCGTACTCTGGGCATTAGGCTTGATTTTAGTGCATGTGCTGGGTTCAGTGTTGATGACTTGGCTCGGCATTTTAACTTGGCAATGGTTACGAACACCTTGAGAGCTGGCATAAGTTTAAGCTGGTTTTGAGATTGACAAGTGGATTATTAATCGATCTACTGCATTGCACCACCAACTAAATCATCCGGCTCAGCGATGGAAGCCCGGAACTGGAGTCTGATATGACAGATGTCGCCGTGAGTGCCCGTGAGGCTTTGCAACGTCTACGTGAAGGCAATGAGCGATTTGCCAATAATGTGCGTAGTCTTGATTCACTACTTAGCCATACCCAGCGCGCTGCTTTGACAGCAGGGCAAAATCCTTTTGCAATTATTTTAGGCTGCTCGGATTCAAGAGTACCGGCCGAGGTCGTATTTGATCAGGGTTTAGGTGCTTTGTTTGTGATTCGTGTAGCGGGAAATGTGGTTGCGCCCTCACAAATTGGCAGTATTGAATTTGCCGCAACCCAATATGGCACGCGTTTAGTGATTGTGATGGGGCATACCCAATGCGGTGCAGTGAATGCGACTTTAACAGATCTACGCAATAAAGAGCAAAATCCCTCTTCTCACCAGCGCTATATTGTAGAACGGATTGCTCCAGCAGTAGCGACCTTAATGGAAACTAGCCTTAAAGATGATCCTGAAGAGCTAATCCGCCACGCAGTGCGTGCCAATATTCGGATGGCAACAAGTCATGTTCGACATGGTTCAGAGATTTTAGAAAAGCTGATTGCCAATGATGGCTTAATGGTCGTGGGCGCTGAGTATTCTTTAGAAACCGGCAAAGTCGATTTCTTCGATGTGCCAAATGAGCCATTTACCTCGATTTAACTTGCATTAGCAGCCTAGTAAAACATTCTTCTAGGCTGCTTTATTATTTATTAGAGATTATCAGAGGCAAAATCGGCTAAACGTGAACGTTCGCCCCGCTGTAGGGTAACGTGTCCGCTATGTTCCCAAGCTTTAAATCGATCCACCACATAGGTTAAGCCGGAAGAGGTTTCGGTTAAATAAGGTGTATCGATTTGCGCAATATTACCTAAACACACCACTTTAGTTCCGGGGCCAGCGCGGGTGATCAGGGTTTTCATTTGTTTAGGCGTTAAATTTTGCGCTTCATCAATAATGATATAGCGGTTTAAAAAGGTACGTCCACGCATGAAGTTGAGCGATTTAATTTTAATCTTGCTCATTAAAAACTCATCCGTTGCCCCGCGCGCCCATTTGCCACCGCTAGTCGGTTGGGTCAATACTTCAAGATTGTCCATCAGCGCACCCATCCACGGTGCCATTTTTTCCTCTTCAGTCCCGGGTAAGAAACCAATATCTTCACCCACAGGTACAGTCACCCGCGTCATAATGATTTCTTTATACAGTTGCTCATCGAGCATTTGGGCTAAACCCGCAGCGAGGGTTAGCAGGGTTTTACCTGTACCGGCTGCACCGAGCAAAGTCACCATATCAATATCCGGATCCATTAGCAGATTGAGGGCAAAATTCTGCTCACGGTTGCGGGCATTAATCCCCCAGACCGCATGGCGGGTATCGGTATAATTATGAATGGTTTCAACAATGACATGATCGCGTTTGATTTCACGCACAATGGCTTGAAAGCCATTATCACCCGCAAGGCTAATGAATTCACCCGGCTGCCATTCTTCAGTGAGTGGGCCTTGTAAGCGGTAGAAAGTATGGCCTTGTTCTTTCCACGAGTGCATGTTTTTGCTGTGTTCTTCCCAGAAATTTTCAGGTAAATCATGAAAGCCGCGGGGTAAGAGGTCAGCATCTTCTAGCACCTGATCATTGAAATAATCTTCGGCTTTGAGATTAACAATATTGGCTTTAATCCGCAGATTAATATCCTTGGAGACCAAAATCACGTCACGTTCTGGATAGCGATCACGCAGCTTCAGCGCGACGCCTAAAATCGCATTATCGGGTGAGTTGCTCGGTAAATTCGGCGGCAGCGTGGTTTCAATTAGCTCAGTTTGAAAGAACAAACGTCCATGTGGATTTTTACCATTACTGAAAATTTGATTGGCATCGAGCGATACACCATTTTCAAGTGAGCCTTCACCTTCGGCTTCAATGAGATCATTTAGAAAGCGACTGGCTTGACGAACATTGCGGGCAACTTCAGAAACGCCCATTTTATTTTTATCTAACTCTTCCAATACCACCATCGGCAAAAATACATCATGTTCATGGAAACGGAACAGGGCAGTAGGATCATGAATTAAGACATTGGTATCAAGGACAAACAGACGTTTATCATGGGTATGTTGAGGATGTGCTGGAGTCATGCGTGCTTTCCGTATAGTAATTATTAAAGCGCTTGAACAGCTGCTAATACTTCAGCCACATGCCCTTTTACACTAAGTTTGCGCCATGCTTGCCGGAGTATGCCTTGCTGGTCAATCAAGAACGTGCTGCGTTCTATGCCGCGTACCTGTTTGCCATACATATTTTTCATTTTGATGACATCAAACAACTGACAAATCTGCTCCTCTGGATCGGTAATTAAATCAAAAGGAAAGTTTTGTTTGGCCTTAAAGTTTTCATGCGACTTTAAGCTATCGCGGGAAATGCCAAATACTTCCACGTCTGCGGCCTTAAACTCAGCATAATGCGCACTAAAATCTAAGCCTTCCGTGGTACAGCCGGGCGTACTATCCTTAGGATAAAAGTACAGCACTAGGGCTTGTTTGCCATGGAAATCGGATAGGCGGAAGGTCTTGCCAGAAGTCATGGCCGCTGAAAAATCAGGGATGGGCATACCTTCGGTGGGAATAGTCATCGTTTATTATCCTTAGTCTAAAGCCAGCTAAAAAGTGGAGTTGCTATTAATTTAACTGGGGTTTGTCATCATAGATTCATCAACTGTAGATTATGGTTGCACTCTTCTTGATATCAAGTATCCGTACAGACATAAACTGAATATCTCACCTACATGAGCACAGCACCTTTAACGAGTCCGCAGTATTTCATCAATCGCGAACTCAGCCTTTTGGCATTCAACCACCGCGTTTTAGAATTAGCTCAAGATCAGAGCTTGCCACTCTTGGAGCGCTTACGCTTTTTATGTATTTCTAGTTCAAACTTAGATGAATTTTTTGAGGTACGTGTTGGCAGTTTACGTCAGCAACAAGCTTTGGGTATCAGCCAAGTGGGTGCTGATGGCTTAGAGCCGCATGAAGTTTTAGATGAAATTGCAGTGCGTGCTCATGTCCTAGTTGCTCAGCAATATGAGGTTTTGAATCAAGTACTGATTCCTGCTTTGAAACAAGAAGGGATTTATTTTATTCGCCGGACTAAATGGAATGAGGAGCAACGTGAGTGGCTATCTGATTATTTTGATAGCGAATTAATGCCGCTACTGAATCCATTAGGTTTAGATCCTTCGCATCCATTCCCCAAGGTCATTAATAAAAGCCTGAATTTTATTGTTGAGTTGGATGGGGTTGATGCCTTTGGGCGTGAGATTGATGCGGCGATTGTGCAAGCACCGCGTGTGTTGCCGCGAATTATTCGCTTGCCAGAAGAGATTTCGCCCACTCGTGATAGCTTTGTGTTCTTGTCTTCAATTTTACATGCCTTCATTGGACGCTTATTCCCCGGGATGACTGTGGGCGGTTGCCATCAATTTCGTATCACCCGCAATAGTAATATGTATGTGGATGAGGAGGAGGTTGACGATTTACTGAAAGCCATGAAAGGCGAGCTGGCACAACGTAATACCGGCACTGCTTTACGTTTAGAGGTGTCGGATCACTGCCCACAGGAAAATGTAGACTACCTACAGCGGCATTTTCATTTAAAGCTACAAGAAGTTTATCGGGTGAGTGGTCCAGTGAATTTGAATCGCTTGCAGACTGTTTTGGACTTAGTGGATCGTCCTGAATTACGCTTTCGCCCGTTTCAGCCAGGTATGTTGCCAGCTTTAATGAGCGGTAAACGTGATATGTTCCGCCGGATTCGCTCGGGAGATGTGCTATTACACCAACCTTTCCAATCCTTCCAGCCAGTTCTGGATTTTGTCGCGCAAGCCGCCCGTGATCCGGATGTGTTAGCGATTAAAATGACCCTATATCGCACGGGTAAAGATTCGGCTTTAGTGGAAAGTTTGGCGCGTGCGGCGCGTGCAGGCAAAGAAGTGACTGTAGTAGTGGAATTACGTGCGCGCTTTGATGAGGAAGCCAATATTGCTCTCACTAGCCGCTTGCAAGAAGCTAATGCGCATGTGGTGTATGGCGTAGTCGGCTATAAAACTCATGCCAAACTCTGTTTAGTCGTACGGCGTGAGCAAGGAAAGCTCATGCGTTATGCGCATTTAGGCACTGGCAACTATCATGCAGGCACTTCCAAAGCTTATACCGATTTTAGTTTATTCACCTGCCGCCCGGAAATGACGGAGGATATGCATCGGATCTTCCATATGCTCACTGGGCTTGGGCATATTCGGCATTTGAATTGTTTGCTGGAGTCACCCTTCCATTTACACCAAAGCATTTTGCGTAAAATTGAGCGCGAGATTGCGCACGCCAAAGCGGGTAAGCCCACTCATATTATGGCGCGTATGAATGCTTTAATTGAGCCACAAGTGATCAGTGCTTTGTATCAAGCTTCAGGTGCGGGGGTACAAGTCGATTTAATTGTGCGTGGTGTGTGTTGTTTGCGTCCGGGAATTCCGGGGGTCTCTGAGAATATTCGCGTGCGCTCAGTGATGGGGCGCTTTTTGGAGCATCCGCGTGTGTATTACTTCAAGAATGCGAGTGAAGAAGAAATTTATTGCTCAAGTGCTGATTGGATGCCGCGGAATTTCTTCCGTCGTGTTGAAGTCGCCTTTCCGATTTTAGATGAAGATTTGCGCAAACGTGTGTTTGATGAGGCTTTTGGTTTGTATCTGCAAGATAACACGCAAGCTTGGTTATTAGATGCAGAAGGAACGTATTCACGCTTGGAACCCGAACTCCACGAATTGCCATTAGCCGCTCAAGAGGTGTTGATGGCTTCTTTAGGGGCAACTGATGCTGCTTATAGTGGGCGGCTGTTGACGGAGCAGCCCACTACAATGCACTAGCTAGCGACTATACTGACTATACTGACTATACTGAGTAGGACAGGGAATTTGGCTCTAGCTAGAACCCCCTAGCTAGAGCCTACCCATCGACTTATTGGCAGCGTTGGTATTGTAATTGGAAGACCATGCCGTTATTTAAGTCTAATGAATCGACGCTAATAGAACTGTTATTGGTCTTAGTCATAATGCGGGATTGGATACGTAAATTTACATCTTGACCGCAACGAGCAAAAGTGTGGCTAGAGGTGGTTAAACTATCGCGTTCAGTGTATTCACGTCCGCTGGCTGCATTAAAAGGTGTCACTAAACTTGGACCCACTTCCCCCGCGAAGAAATAAGAGCGACGTAAATCAGCACGACCTTCAACGAAGCCACGATAATCAGCAGTGACTAAAGAAACTTGGAAGCCATTAGGAACATGTACCGGTACGGCGATATTACAAGTTTTATTGCCAGGATCAGCTGAGTAGGCATCAAACAAAATGGTCAGGGTTTGTCCATCTGGGGTAATCGCAAAATCAGTGGTGTCAGCCGGACAGCCAGAGCCTGCAATGGCGGGTGCTTGGAAATAAACAGCATCTTGGTTAGCAGTCGCGACATTCGCTTGGCTCAGGATAGCAGTCAGTAAAGCACTCGTTACAAGGGTTAACTTCTTCATCGGGTAGTCCTTCTTATTGCATTGAATAGCGGATCAATTAAAAAATTTTGTTTATTAAGTTGTCTAGCAACTGCGGTGATTAGGTGCATCACTCTGTTGCTAATCTTGCCAAGTACTAGCTATAGCGGGCATCCCCAAGATAAGTAAGCGTGCTTGTAAACCTACTCCCTTAAATAGGGGAGCGGGAGGAGTGAACTTATTAAGAGTTTTAGGGACAGTTTTCGCATGCCTAATAAAAAAAGCGCTCCTACCAACGGTTAGGAGCGCTAAGGATGGAACTATGTGAACGATTCAATCAGGTCTAGATTAGGGATTAGTTACACTTTTTGTATTGCAACTGGAAAACCATGCCATTGTTTAAATCTAACGAGTCAACGCTGATAGAGCTCTTGCTGTTTTTAGTGCGAATCCGGCTATTGATGCGTAAGTTTACATCTTGACCACATTTAGCAAAGGATTCGCTCATGGTCATCAAATTGTCGCGTTGAGTATATTCTTTACCACTCGATGAGCTGAGCGGAGTTACTAAAGCAGGGCCTGTAGCACCCGCGAAGAAATAAGAGCGACGTAATTCAGCACTACCTTCCACGAAACCACGGAAGTCAGCGGTCATCAGTGATACTTGGAAACCATTCGGTACATGCACAGGTACTGCTACGTTACAAGTGACATTACCTGGGTCAGCACTGAATGCATCAAACAGGATAGTCAAAGTTTGTCCATCAGGCGTGATCGCAAAATCGGTAGTGCCTGCAGGGCAACCAGAGCCTGCAATCGCCGGAGCTTGGAAATAAACAGCGTTATTGCTGGGTGCTGCGGAAACAGATTGGCTTAAAGCAGCAGCAGTGACTAAGGCAGATGCTAATACGGTTAAAGTTTTCATTGCAAAACCCTCTTATCAAAGATTGAAACTGATTAACTTGAATTTTTTGGTTCGCGGCTGTTGGCTCATTTCGCCTGCTTTGCTGCATCACCATGGAAGTCATTCTGCCAATTTAACTTCAAGTCGTGCATCCCTCAGATAAGTAAATCAGCTCTTTTTAAGCTCCCTTAAATAAGGGAGGGATAATTTTTAGTCCGTAGTTTGCTCAGTGCGGGTCTTGAGGGCTGTAGAAATAAAAAAAGCGCCCTTACCGTTAAGTAAGAGCGCCAAAGATGGAGATGCGTGAAAAATCAGTCAGGAGTGTTTAGATCAAAACTTATGAATTACATTTTTTGTATTTCAGATGGAAAATCATGCCGTTATTTAAGTCTAAAGAGTCAACACTAATCGAGCTGCTATTAGTACGGGTACGAATCCGGCTGTTAATCCGTAGGTTTACGTCTGTACCACAGCGGGCAAAGGTTTCAGTCATGGCCAACATATTGTCACGTTGGGTGTATTCCTTACCACCAGGTGAGGTCAATGGAGTGACTAAGGATGGACCAGTTGCTCCCGCGAAGAAATAAGAGCGGCGTAATTCAGCTTTACCTTGGACGAAGCCACGATAATCAGCGGTCATCAGTGATACTTGATAGCCATTCGGAACATGGACTGGGATTGCCAAATTACAAGTTACATTACCGGGGTCAGCACTGAAGGAATCAAACAATACGGTTAAAGTCTGTCCGTCTGGGGTGATTGCAAAATCGGTAGTACCAGCAGGGCAGCCAGAGCCTGCAATCGCCGGAGCTTGGAAATAAACAGAGTTATTGCTCGGGGCTGCCGAAGCAGTGCCAGTTGCTAAAGCTAAAGTGGCTGCTGCGATTAAAGTGCTTAAAGTTTTCATAATCTTGTCCTCACTACGTATCGAAGAATTCGAGTTACTTACTGGTGTGTTCTGGGTGGCGTTTGCTGCTATCTGCTTGCCATCTGGTGCTCATAGTGCGCTTCCCTCGAAACTTTGTGCATCCCCTAGATAAGTATTGAACCTCTACCTTTCATCCCTTAAACGAGGGAGCTTATCGATGTCAACTTTTTCCGCTGAGCTTGAAATCACTAATCCCCTATTTGAGGGGTACGCAAGGCATTAGGGATAACGTATAAAATCATGCTAAATAGAGTTTAAAGACAAGTAATTAGTGAACGATTTGAGGACGCGCGTTTATGACAACTTCACACATCCAACGAGTGTTTTTGGTCGAAGATGACCAAGGAACTCTGAATCGTTTAGCGGACATTATCCGTACTCAATCCAGTTTAAATTTAGTCGGGATGGCTAGTACCTATACTGATGCGTCTAAGTGGTTGGAAAACAATAGCTTAGATGTATTGCTGACTGATTTAGGTTTACCAGACGGTAATGGTAAGCAATTGATCGAACAAACTCGTGAGCAGCATCCGAAAGCCGAAATTATGGTGATTTCGCGCTTTGGGGATGAAAATAGTGTGGTGGAAGCGATTAAAGCGGGCGCAAGTGGCTATTTATTGAAAGATGAGCCAGCCACTCATATCGCAGAAGCTATTCAGCAGTTATTGCAAGGTGGTTCACCGATTAGCCCAGCGATTGCCCGTTATATTCTGGACTATTTCCAGCAGGGTGATACCGGATCTGCCAGTGGCAACGAAAATGACGCGCTGCTGACTCCGAAAGAAAAAATGGTGCTGCAATACATTTCACGGGGTTATTCGAATAAGGAAATTGCGCGTTCTTTAGATATTTCGCCGCACACTGTGGCTTCGCATATTAAGCGGATTTACCAAAAACTTGAGGTGAATTCACGTAATGAAGCAGTGTTTGAAGGTTGGCGCATGGGGCAGTTGAGTATCTTGCAGAACCAAGCTTCTCAACCTGCCCACAAAGATGCCAAGCAAGTCGCTGAAGCTTTAAAAATGGGTGGCAAAACTGGCGCAGAGATTCTCGATGTATTGAAAATGGTTTTCGGTCTCGAAGTGGGTCAATGTATTCAATGCTTACAACAATTACATTATTCAGCTGGTGAAATTTTTGTGGCGGTGCGTAAGAGCTTCAATGCAGATGATAAATCCATTATCCAAGCAATGTTGACGCAAGGTTTTAGCCATGAAGAAGCTTTAAAAGCAATGTTAGATCAGTTATAGCGGATGCTCAGACTCATTCGTAAAGGACTGTTGGCTTGAAAAATATTATTGATTTACGAGTACCCGCTCGTTTGGGTGCTTGGCCGGTTCTGTTGTTAGTAGGGATTTGCTTAGTGCTAGGTTGGCAAATTACAACCGTGCGTTACCAGCCACCTGAGGAAGGTACTTTAAATCTGAATAATGCCTCGCTTGTGGTTGCTGATCCTGCTGCTTGCCCCTCAAGTATCGATGATAACTTAGCCACGGCGGATATTGCCCTGCCTTTAGCGGATGTTTTAGGTAGTTGTGTACAGCAGTCTTTAGCCAAACTCGCTCAGGGTAAAGCAGTGACTTTGCCACATGAGTGGCGCGATGAGTTTGCGGTGATGCCGAAATTAGCAGCAGGACAAGCGGTCTATCGGGTGAAGCTAATTTTTTCCACCGCACCTTCTGGTTTATGGGGGTTGGTGTTACCTGCAACAGGGGGTGATCCGGCCGTATTTGTGAATGGCAAGTTGATCGGTTGGGGTGGCAGCTTTCAAGCACCTGTGGCACGGAATACCAATCGGCCTTTAATGTTTGCAATTCCACAAGGTTTGTTAAATCAAGGTGATAATTACTTTGATATTTATGTAGTCAGCCAACCGGCGAATGCCGGATTTTTAGATCGTTTAGTGATTGGGCGTGCGGAAGTGTTGGAGGCAAGTTATCAGCATTACCAGTTCTTTCGCTCTACTTTGCCACAAACCATTGCGTTAGTCGTATTTGTACTGAGTTGTGCGATTGGCTTGTTGTGGCTGTATCGCCGGCAAGATATTGAATATGGCTTTTGCGCTTTAGGCGGTTTGTTCTGGTCTTTATATACCCTCGATCAATTCGTGGTGAATATTGTGGGGAGTTATCATTTTTGGGACTGGTTAAGTGTGGTGAGTTTAGGTGGTTTGAGCTTAGTTGCGGTGTTTTTTGTGCATCGTTTCTTACAACAACGTCACCCACGTACAGAGCGGATGGTCGTTTGGGTTTTTGCCATCACAGCGGTGGTCTTGGCTGTTGTGCCGGAAGCTTGGTTTTATAACTTATTGCGTTTTGTAGCCTATCCGCTCATGTGTATGAGTTTGTTGTATGTCTTGTTGTTCTCAGCGCGTGAGGCCTGGAAGATTCGTAGTGCAGATTTATATGTATTAGTTGCTGCTGGCAGTGTGGTCGCGCTCTTAGCTATTTATGACTTAATGGTGATTTTGAATCTTGAGTCTCTAGCCTATGGGCGGTTTTTACACTTCGGCGCACCTTTTGTCTTATTAGCTTTTGGCTGGATTTTGCTACAACGTTTTGTGCGCTCCTTACAGGCAATGGAAAGCTTCAATGCGCAATTGATTGAGCTGAATCAAGAGCTGGAAGAACGGGTCGAAGAGAAAACCCGCAAGGTGGCACAAAGCTATGAAACGATCCGGATTTTAGGCCAAGAGCAAGTGTTATTACATGAGCGCTCACGGATTATGCGCGATATGCATGATGGGATCGGCGTTTATCTGACTAGCATGCTACGTCAGTTAGAAAGCGGTACGGTAGATCGAGAGCAATTAAGTAGCGCTGCCCACAATGCTTTAAACGATTTACGTCTAATGATCGACTCATTAGGTAGTGCTAGTACCGATTTGCCCGCCATGCTTGGCATGTTCCGTACTCGTATTGGTGTGGCTTTAGAGGCTTGTGGGGTGGAGTTGGAATGGGATGTAGATGAGTTGCCACCTCTAGCTGATTTTGGCCCAGAGCGGGCACTGAATTTACTAAGGATTTTGCAGGAAGCGTTCACGAATGCCTTAAAGCATTCTGGCGCCACTTGTATCCGCTTGTCTGCTAAGTCAGTAACAAAACCAGAAGGCGCAGGTCTAATTAATATCGAGGTCTGTGACAACGGCAAGGGCTTCAACTTAGGTGGTAGTGGCGGTAATGGATTGAAAAATATGCAATACCGTGCACAAAAAATTAAAGCGGAATTCGCAATCAAGCCAAGTGCTGTTGGTACTTGTCTTGAGATCGGATTACCCCTTAACGGTGTATAGGTGGGCGTAGGTAAACAAGCTAAAAGATTGAAAAAACAAAGGCTTGTGTAAGTTGGTCGTCTATTTTGAGGATTTCGATATGTTTATTAAGAGATTTACTAATCAATTGATTTTGTTTGCGGGTCTAGCAATTGCACCGATGGCTTTTGCGGCGGATTTAGCGCCGACTAAAGTAGAATATCAGCATGCTGAAGAGGCTGGTGGCAAAGGCAGTGATGTGATTAAGCTGACTGCCCCAAAAGCTTGTGCGGTGTTTGATGATGCAAGGATTGTATACAGCAAACGGCGCTATGGTCAGGCTAATATTGTCACAAAGCCTGCTGCCGGTTGTGATCCTTCCGGTGGGCAATGCAAGCTGGAAGTGAAATGGGAGCATGAACCTGCAGGCCGCTTGAATTATCAAGTGGAAATTAATTGGAAGCTCCAATCGAGTTGCTAAGGAGCTAAGTTCAAGGCTGCCGCGGTAATGCTTGTGTTTCCCTAACTGCATCAAGTAGTATGCTTTGCAGATTTAATCACTGGAGGGACTCCATGTTTCGCGGCAGTATGGTAGCACTGGTCACCCCTATGACCCACACAGGGGGCATTGACGAGCAAGCATTAGAAGCATTAGTAGCATTTCATATTGAGAATGGGACTGATGCTATTGTGGCGGTAGGGACGACTGGCGAATCTGCAACCCTTTCGCACAAAGAACATAGTTATGTCGTGAAGCGTGTTGTACAGCTGGTCAATAAACGTATTCCAGTGATTGCAGGCACCGGTTCTAATAGCACAGATGAAGCGATTGAGCTGACTCAAGCGGCGATGCGTGATGGGGCAGATGCCTGTCTATTGGTTACACCTTATTACAATAAGCCACCGCAAGAGGGTTTATATCAGCATTACAAAAAGATTGCTGAAGCCGTGGCTATCCCGCAAATTCTTTATAATGTGCCAGGTCGCACAGGTTGCGATTTATTGCCTGAAACGGTGGAACGCTTAGCTTCGATCTCTAATATTGTGGGTATTAAAGAGGCAACCGGCAATATTGAGCGCGCGCGCGATATTATTCAGCGTTGTGGCGAGCGTATGGATGTCTATAGCGGCGATGATGCAACCGCAATGGAGCTTATTCTAGCCGGTGGCAAAGGCAATATTTCGGTCACAGCGAATGTCGCACCTGCTGCAATGCACGCAATGTGTAAAGCTGCTTTAGCCGGTGATCGGGAAACGGCAGCACGCATTGATGCTACTGTAGCTGACTTACATCGGGTTTTATTCCTAGAACCAAATCCAATTCCGGTAAAATGGGCTGTCCACAAACTAGGCTTCGGTAGCGAAAGCTTGCGTTTACCTTTAGTACCTTTATCTGAAGCATTGCGCCCGACGATCTTAGCGGCAATGCAGAAAGCAGGACTTCAGTGCGCATAGGAGCAGCGAGGGTTTATGATCAGCAGTAAAAGAGCACGTAGCACTTTAGTAATTGCATTTGCTTTCAGTTCAGCCGTACTTGTGTCAGGCTGCTCTTGGTTAAAAATTGATTCTATTACTGATACCGTCAATTATCGTGGTAATAGTGGTTCGATTGCGAATTTAGAGATTCCACCCGGTTTAAGCGCCCCAGCGTTTGACTCTACTTATACAATTCAACGGCCTGTGTCTGCGGCTGATGTAGCTCCACCGACTCAAGCAGCTATTGTTGCGGGTCAAAGTGGTGTGGTCATGCCAAACAGTGCGGGGTTAAATGCGTCTTTAAGTAGCTTGAAAGATGGTAATCCGGTGTTAGCCGTGGCGGGACGCTACGATCAAGTTTGGGCCAAAACGGGTCAGGCTTTAGGGCGGATGGGCTTAACAGTTGCTAATCAACAGTATGAGCAAGGTATTTATACGGTTACTGCCACAAATGCTGAAGAAGAAAAAGATAAAAATGTGATTAGTCGCTTTATGTCTTATTTAAGCTTCAAAATCGTTGATGGTAAAGAAACCAAAGGCACGAGTTATCGCTTTATTATTGGTGATCGCGGGGTGCAAAGTTTAATTGTGGTGAGTGATGAAGCAGGCAAGCCGGTCAAAGCTGAGGAAGCCAGTGCTTTATTAACTCGCTTGAAGGCTGAGCTTGCTCAATAAATGCTTCGGTTTGCCTCTTTAGGTAGCGGCAGCAAAGGCAATGGAACTTTAATAGAGTGCGGGTCAACTCGCATTCTTATCGACTGTGGTTTCACACTTGCAGAAACTGAACGTCGTTTACAGCGCTTAGGCTGCTCAGCTGATTCACTTAGCGCTATTTTAGTTACACACGAACATGGCGATCATGCTTTAGGCGTGGGACGCTTATCAAGGCGCTATCAAATTCCGGTCTGTTTAACTGTGGGTACTTTCAAAGCAGTAGCTGATAAACAGTTTGCACAAACGCAATTCATTAATCTCAAACAAACTTTAGCCCTTGGCAATTTGGAAGTCAGTCCATTTGCAGTGCCTCATGATGCACGTGAACCTTGTCAGTTTGTAATTTCAGATGGTTCAGTACGCTTAGGTGTATTAACCGATACGGGGAGTTATACCGACGCAATGCTTGAACAGCTCAATGATCTACAGGGTTTAATGCTTGAGTGCAATTACGAAACCGACATGCTGCGTCGTGGGCCTTATCCTTATACTCTAAAAGAGCGGCTTGAGAGCCGCTATGGGCATTTATCCAATCAGCAGGCAGTAGAACTACTCAAGCAACTCAAGCTCGATAAACTGCAGTCTTTAGTTGGTTGCCATCTCAGTGAAGTCAATAATTTGCCCGAGTATGCCTATGCAGCGCTTTGCACAGGAGTAGGTGGTGATGCTGATGGCATAAAAATAGCCAATCAACTCGAGGGGTTAGGCTGGCAAACCTTAAACTAACAGAAAAAAATTAAAATTCTTTCGAGCTTAACTGCTTGAGTTCTAAGGCTTAAATTTTGACTGTCAAAAAAGCTGCATAAAATTTTCAGAAAGGTAGTTGACGGTTGATGTGTGGTCTGTATAATGCGCAACTTCTTGAGGACG
>NZ_CALFHZ010000023.1 GCF_937876535.1 uncultured Thiothrix sp. | reverse complement strand
GTTTGCGGGTCATAATGAATTTTCGGGGTTTTATAAAAGCCGGTGGCTGACAGCGAAATGCGGTTAAACCAGGCTAAATGTGCCAGCTCCGCAAAACTCATTTCCACTTGATTACCAAGGCGCACCTGCCCTGCTTGGAAGCTAATTTCATTAGCAGGCAGTTGATAGCGTTCAGCCAGAAACTCCACTAACCGTTGCTTTAAAATCTGTGCAGCCGCTTGTGCAGCCATACCGTTCATATCCGAACCCGCAGAAGCAGCTGTTGCAGAAGCATTTGGGACTTTTTCAGTACTGGAAGCGGTACAACGAATTTGCTCTATAGGAATCTGCAGCTCTTCAGCAACCACTTGAGCAATTTTTGTGAATAAGCCCTGCCCCATTTCCGTACCGCCATGATTGAGCTGGACAGTACCATCATTATAAATATGTAGCAGTGCACCCGCTTGATTCAGGAAAGTAGCGGTAAAAGAAATTCCGAACTTAACGGGCGTCAGTGCAATGCCTTTTTTCACCCACTGATGCGTTTGATTAAAAGCACGAATCGCCTCACACCTCTGTTGATACTCCGCAGTTGAGGCCAATTCAGCGACTAGCTCATGGATAATATTATCCTCGACTTGCATACCGTATTGGGTGAGATCACGCACACCATCTTTGCCATAGAAATTCGCTTGGCGCACTGTGAGCGGATCGACTTGTAAATAGCGGGCAATTTCATCGATGACATATTCAATGCCCATCATGCCTTGCGGGCCACCAAAACCACGGAAGGCAGTATTTGATTGCGAATTGGTTTTGCAGCGATAAGAGACAATCGCGACATTTTCGAGAAAATAGGCATTATCCGCATGGAACATAGTGCGATCATTCACTGGGCCTGATAAGTCCGCCGAAATGCCACAACGTGAAGCGTAATCTAGCTCAATCCCTTGAATAAGACCTTGCTCATTAAAACCCACTCGATAACCAATATCAAAGCAATGACGCTTGCCGGTGAGCATCATGTCATCATCACGATCCACCCGATATTTAACAGGTTTACCTGTTTTTTGGGCTAATAAACCCGCTATACAGGCAAAGAAACTCGCCTGGCTTTCCTTACCGCCAAAACCGCCCCCCATACGCCGACATTCGATCACAATATCTTTTTGCGTACATTTAAGCACCGTCGCAACCACTTCCTGTACATGATGCGGATGCTGAGTGCTGCTATGAATTAAAAAATGCCCATCTTCTTGCGGTAAAGCAAAAGCGATTTGCCCCTCTAAATAAAATTGCTCCTGCCCACCTAAAGCAAAACGTCCCTTTAATTCATGGGCTGCCTGCTCGATGGCTGTCTTTGCCGCACCCCGCTCTAAACGTTTAGTAGGGAGTACAAATTGCTCAGCTGCAACCGCCGCACGAATATCCAGATTATGCGGCAGAACGTCATAGTCAATATCCGCAAACAGCACCGCACGACGTGCAGCTTCGACAGAAGTCGCTGCAACTGCAAAGATGGCTTGACCAATATATTCAACCTTGTCTACCGCTAAAACCGGCTCGTCCTTTAGCGAACCACCCAGATGATTTTCACCTGGAATATCTTTAGCAGTGATAACCGCAACTACGCCAGGGGCTTGGCACACTCGTGTTAAATCGACTTGTTTTAAAATGGCATGA
Source organism: uncultured Thiothrix sp. (assembly GCF_937876535.1). Classification (GTDB taxonomy): domain Bacteria; phylum Pseudomonadota; class Gammaproteobacteria; order Thiotrichales; family Thiotrichaceae; genus Thiolinea. The sequence continues at coordinate 107,280 of NZ_CALFHZ010000023.1, read as the reverse complement.
GCCTGTTTACTAAGTCCAACAGCAGCATAGATCGTGCCTTTCGGCTCAGGTAAATCATCAATGTAACGCGCTTCGCCACTGACATGCAGATGGGCGCTTTCATGTGGCTGATCTTTACCAACATAGTGAGGACTCATAACATAGCCCCCACTTCTAGGAACAACTTGCGTAGTAAATTCGCTGCTACTACAGAACGATACTCAGCACTAGCGCGCATATCGGTTAATGGCTGAAAATCTTGCTGTAAGGCTTGAACGGCCTGCTCAATAGTACTTTCACTCCAAACCTGCCCTAATAAAGCCTGCTCAGTTTGCAGTGCACGCTTAGGTGTAGCGGCCATTCCACCAAACGCTATCCGCACTGAACTGACTTGGTTTTGCTCTAACTCCACAGCAAAAGCAGCACAAACCGCTGAAATATCCTGCCCAAAGCGTTTGGAAATTTTCCAAGTTCGGAAAATTTGTTTGGACTTAGCCAAAGGTAGACGTACTGCATGGACAAACTCACCGGCCTGCAAATCTTTCTTTTGATAGCCTAGATAAAAATCCTCTAAAGCTAGGCTTCGGGTTTGCGCTCCCTGCTGTAAAACGACTTGCGCACCTAAAGCTATCAAGGCTGGCATGGAATCACCAATCGGCGAACCATTCGCCACATTGCCAACCAAAGTACCCGCATTGCGAATCGGTAATGAGGCAAAGCGCTCGTATAAATCGCGTAGTTCTGGATACTCCACGACTAAGGCTTGATAAGCATTCTCAAGACTGACTGCCGCACCAAGCTCTAAATAAGTGCTTGTTTTGCAGAGCTTATGCAGCTCTGCAACGGCACCAAGATACACCAATTGTTTTAAATCGCAATGCTGCTTAGTAACCCATAAGCCTATATCGGTGCCACCGGCCAGAAGGCGTGCTTGTGGATTAGTCATTAAATAATCGGCTAGTGCTTGCAGAGTTTTCGGCGCGTAAAAACTAGCATCTTGATCAGTCAAATAAAGGCTTTGGTTTGAAGCTAAGGTTTGTAACTGCTGAATTAATTCAGCCTCTCCTAGCGTATTGCCAAAAGCTGCTGACACTACTGTTTGCTGCTCACTAGGGATTTGCTCCGCGTAGGCATGCATCTTTTGCCCTGCCTCTAAAATCGGACGGTAGCCTGTACAGCGGCATAAATTCCCAGAAAGTGCCATGCATAAACGTTCCCGACTTGGCTGTGCTTCGGTTTTATACAGAGCAAACAAAGACATGACAAAACCGGGAGTGCAAAACCCACATTGAGAGGCATGGCAAGCCACCATTGCTTGTTGGATAGGATGTAAACCGTACTGCGTTTTGAGGCTTTCGACGGTATATAAAACTTTACCATCTAGCACTGGCAAAAATTGTACACAGGCATTCACCGCGCGATAACGTAATTGCCCCTGCTGCAAATCAGCAACTACCACCGTACAAGCACCACAATCCCCTTCGGCACAGCCTTCTTTCGTACCCGTTCGATTTAAGTGTTCACGCAAAAAATTCAGTACAGTCGTAGTCGGTGGAATATTCGTAAGATCAATACGCTCACCATCAAGGATAAAGCTTAAAGTATTTCGAGTCGTATCTGCTTGCATCCTTTAGCTCCCTCGATAAGTTGAATAACTCCACGGTGAAGCTAGCAGTGGCACATGGTAATGCGCATGCGGATCAGCAATCCCAAAACGCAGTGGAATCACATCTAAAAAGGGTGGATCTATTAGTGTGCCCGTTTTAGACCAGAAATAATTGCCCATTTGGAACTCCAATTCCCAAATACCCACTTCTAGTTCTGCATCGACCAATAAGGGCTGATCACAACGGCCATCGTGATTGGTCATTACGGTTTTAATCAGGGTGCGTGAGCCATCAGTGGCACAACGATATAAGTGGATTTGAACACCAGCTGCCGGACAACCGTTCGCAGTGTCCAAAATATGAGTCGTTAGTTTGCCCATGCAGAGACTCCCTATCGTATTGAGGTGCTTTGCAGTATACCGTGTATTTTTGCTTTACCACTATTGGGCGAGAATTACTTAGGCTTTTATAGACAGCTTAAAAACTAAGAGCGCCCTAGAGCGCTCTTAAGCTTGATGACTTAATTCGTTGGTGAGATTGTGAAGGTATATTCAGTCGGCTGATCGGGCGAGATATTGATCACTTCAGTACCACTCATACTTTGATAATTAATACGTACTTGCACTGGTTGGGGCGGTACGCGAATCTCTGCCGAGGAGACATTAGTAAAGGACTGAATCGGTTGGCCTTGCAGGGTCATCACTGTGAAATTCACACGCATTGGCTTACGATCAATGCCGGAAATCGCATACAGATTCAAGCGTCCACCATTCTGCTGAGCGGGGGCTTGTTGAGGGGATTCTTGTTGTGGCACTTGCCCCCCTTGTTGAACAGGCTCCACTAGGGGAGGAACTGGTAAGGGCATCGAATTTTGGCCAATAATCTCGGTCGCATCAAAAGAAATCTCACTCACACGCCCATTGCCAATTTCAATCATCCGACTTTGACGTAAACCTTGAATCCCCGCAGTGACCTCATAAGTACCCGCTGGCAAATTGATTTCACCATTCGGTGCTGGCCCTACCGTCGCTACTCGTTCACCCGCACGATTGCGAATCACAAAGCGCGCTTGATCAGGCAAACCCTCACCGGTATTTAAGCGCAAGCGTAACAGACCTTGTTGTACTTGTTGCTGAGGTGGAGGCTGTACTTGGACGGTTTGCTGAGCTTGTTGAGGCGGAACTGGTACATTGCCGACCGCATTCAAGACAATATTCTCCCGCACAATACCATTGGCAGAAACTTGAATATTTCGCGTTGCCTCTTGGCGACCTTCTGATTTAACCGTAATTTTGTAAGAACCCGGCTCTAACGAAAACTCGGCACCATCGACATAATTACTTTTAGCCACATGCTGGCCGTTTTGTTTTTGCACATAAATATTTGAGCGAATGGAACGATTACCTTCCGCAGCACGTACTGAAATAAAAATTTGCCCATTAGCATTGCTAGCCACAGGATTAGTCTGGGCTTGCTGTTGTGGTGTGGTCGTTGTACTGGCGGACGATGTAGGCATTTCAAAGCGTGCATTGGTTAACTTATCTGCATAGACCTCTAATAGCCGTGAAGCCTCTTTGCCATTCGCTTTCACCTTAGCTAAATACTTACCCGGTGGCAGCGAGAAATTGGTGGTTTCACTGCCCGAATAAGATGCAACTTGTACACCGTCCGTGTCATAAACTAAAAACTCACCATCAATTTCACCATTAGGGCTGGACAGATCGACTATCGTTAAGCCTAACTTACCAAAAGCAGTCGGGGTAGGCTCTGTCATCGTCGTGGTCGTGGTGCTATCCGCTGGAACCGTCGTTGTGGTAGAGGTAGGCGTATTAGTTGGCGTTGGCGTGCCAGTTGTAGCCGTTACATTAGTGCTAGTACCTGTCGATGAGGCAGTTGTACCAGCGTTCAATTGACCTGCAGGGGCTTGGGTAGTTGACGTATTCGGATTCGTTGGTGTTTCTTGCTGCTCACCCTCTAGAGTAATCGTCTCAGAAGGGTTGGTAGTATTCCCCGGTAAGGCAATATCCTGAGTCGTTAAATTAGGGTTAGTTGAAGGCGAAGTGGTATTAGGCAAAGTGCCTGTACCTGTGGCTGTGTCAGCTCCAGTGCCTGTAATGGGTGTACCAGTTCCTTCTGGCAAAATTGGGGCATAGCCAGTATCTTGAGTCACCAATTTACGGTCACCCAACATGCTTTTCACCCCAATGAAAGCAAAAATCGCCAGTATTCCAAATACTACCCCTACTATGAGCAGTTTGCCTTTACCCATGTTCCTAATCACTCCTGAAATTTTGTTTATTCGGCTATGATAGCCGAAATTCGTAGCCACACACAGAATGTCCCCTCATGAATAATAGTTTTCTCGACCGCTTTTCACCCTATCTCTTATTAATACTTGCTGCGAGCTTCTGGGGGGGCAACTTCAATATTGCGCGTGCGTTTAATATGGAAATCCCCCCTATGGGCTTATCCTTCTGGCGTTGGACAGTAGCTGGTTTAGTATTACTCCCCTTTGTTTGGCATCCTATGCGCGCACAATGGCCTGTTTTTAAGCAGCATCTTGGCTTAGTACTGGCTCTAGGTATTTTGGGGGTAACAGGGTTTAATACCCTAGTTTATTTAGGTTTACAGACGACGACTGCAACTAATGGCGTGTTAATGCAGTCGGTTAATCCTATCTTTATTATTGCTTTATCCAGCTTGCTCTTAGGCGAATTTGCTACTAAGCGCCAATGGCTTGGCATTATTCTATCTTTGCTCGGTGTTTTGGTTATTCTGGTTCAAGGGCAAATAGCGAACTTACTAAAGCTGGATTTTCATGCAGGCGATTTAATTATCTTACTCGCCGTCTTGGACTGGGGCTTATATACCGTCCTCTTGCGCAAGTTGCCGAATGACCTCAAAGGTTTGCCAATTTTAGGTTATACCATCGCGATTGGTGTCTTAGGTATCCTACCCTTGTACCTAGCAGAAATTTTCTTAACTAGTCGTGTTATGCCTGTTAATTGGATCAGCATTAGCAGCGTGCTTTATGTGGCGATTTTCCCTTCGGTGCTGTCTTATCTATTCTGGAATCATGGTACTCAACGAATCGGTGCCAATCGAGCGGGTCAATTTGCGCATGTGGTGCCGATTTCAGGGATTTTAATCGCGGTTTTATTGCTTGGCGAACAACTTCATCTTTACCACTTACTAGGCATTGCTTTAGTAGCCGCTGGGATTGTACTTGCCAACTACCGGCAAAAAACCACTAAACTAGTTAAATCAGCCTAATGCTTATCAAGCGAGGAGAAACCCCATGTGTGATTTAAAAGGTTGCGGAACTCAAACCGACTTGCCCCCCATTCAGCTCGATTCCCAACAGCGCCGCTTGTTTTTACAAGGTTTAGCCTGTTTACCTTTAGCCACAGTCTTATCCTATCCAGAGCTAGCCAAAGCAGCCGCTGCTAAAACTGAAGAGGTCTCGATCACGCTAGAGATGGATAACAAAGTTAACGCCTCGCTTGCCTTACCAGCGGCTGATAAAGCACCTGCGGTCATTCTGATTCACGAATGGTGGGGATTAAATGATCAGATCAAAGCCGTCGCTGCTGAGCTAGCCAATTTGGGCTATGTGGCTTTAGCAGTCGATTTATACGCTGGCAAAGTCGCCAAAACACCCGAAGAGGCCAAAACCCTCATGGGTGACTTAGACCCTGAAATTGCTAAAGAAACCATGGTCGGCTGGGTCGATTATTTGAAAAAGCATGAGCGTGCTAATGGCAAAGTCGCCACACTAGGCTGGTGCTTTGGAGGGGGTTGGTCATTGAATACCTCAATCGCCGCACCCGTAGATGCCACCATCATCTACTATGGCAATGTTGCAAAAGGTGCTGAAGACCTTAAAACCTTAAAAGGCCCAGTCCAAGGTCATTTTGGCAAGCTAGATAAAAATATTAATCAAGCAATGGTCAGTGGTTTTGAGCAAGCGATGGAACAAGCCGGCAAGAAAGATAGCCTCACTGTGTATTGGTATGAAGCTGACCATGCCTTTGCCAATCCTACCGGTGCTCGCTATGACGAAGCAAATGCCAAACTTGCTTGGGAACGCACCACAGAATTCTTAAAGAAAAATCTAGCAGGTTAAATGTTTAAACTGGCCTGCAAGCTATTGAGTTTGCAGGCTAGGCGTTTTAATCCTTTTCAGCCTGTTTCAGCACACTACTAATCGCTTCAAGTAATTGGATACCTTGTTGGGCTAAATCACGCGGGGTTTGTCCATCTTCATTTTTAATTTTTGGATCAGCACCACGTGCCACTAATAATTCAGTTACATCCACATAACCTGAGCGTACTGCCAAATGCAATAAAGTATCTTGAGTTTCACCTGTCAGTAAATCTGGACTTTTCCCACGATCTAAAAACATTGCCGCAATTTCGGCATGACCATTTGCCACAGCACTGATCAAACAACTATCCAAGAGTTTAGCACCATGCTCAATCAAGACTTTTACCGCATTCTCTTTCCCTAACATACTGGCTGCACACAGGATAGTTTGCCCTGTTCCAGTCACTTGATTGACATTAGCACCTTTTTTTAAAAACTCCAGAATCGGCTCTGTTTGATCATCTAAAACTATTCTGATAAAGGCTTCTTCTTGTGCTCTTTGCTCATCAGCAACGGACTGAGGGAAAGCAGGCTCACAGAGAACTAATATTAGCACTAGCGCTGAACGTATGGATGGCATCATCTTTACAAACCTATTCCCTAAACCTTTCTTGCTTAAAAAACTTCCTTATCTGCTCTAAGCATAGATGGCTAACCCTAAAATACAGGGGTTTATTCAGTTAAAAAGCAGGAAAAGCAGGATAAAAGGAAACTGCTCTTGACCACTTAGAGCTGTGCTTGACAAGAAAAGAAAAATAAGATAAGCGACTGATTTTCAATACATAAAACTATAATTTTCTATTGATCGCTATTATTAAAAAATAGAATCACCTAATTGAGTGGTGATTTTCTCCAGCACACTTAAACCACGAACTGAATTTCCTTTTGCATTTAGCGGGGGACTCCAAACAACCACTGCAAACTTACCCGGATAGACAGCAACCATCCCACCACCTACCCCACTTTTTCCGGGTAAGCCCACTCGAAACGCAAAATCACCCGATTCATCATAAAAGCCACAAACCTGCATTAAGGCGTTAATTCGTTTGACTTGTCTGGCTGACAAAATATTCTGCTTAGTTGTTATATCTCTGCCGCCATTACTAAAAACCAAAAAGGCGCGAGCCAATTCTCGACAAGTCATTTCTACTGAACACAGATGAAAGTAGACATCCAAGACGCTAAAAAAGTCATTGTTAATATTACCGAAAGACTTCATTAGGGCAACTGAAGCCCCATTCCGATAGCCTGTGGTGGCCTCTGAACTAGCAACAGCTTCGTTAAAACCGATTTGGGGTTCATTCGCTAATTTGCGAATAAAAGCTAAGACTGCTTGTTTAGGGTCTTCCCACTTCGAAATTAAAATATCGGTTAGAACTAAAGCACCGGCATTAATAAAAGGATTACGAGGAATGCCCTGCTCAAACTCTAATAAAGCCAAAGAATTGAAGGGTCCACCAGAAGGTTCGACGCCTACTCGTGTCCATAAGAGTTCATCAACCTTTTGATACACCATTGCTAAAGCAAATACTTTAACAATACTTTGAATGGAAAATTTGGTGCTGGCATCCCCCACATAATACTCTTTACCATCGACTGTCGCTAAACAGATACCGAATTGCGAGCCATCGACTTTGGCTAGCTCAGGGATATAACTGGCAACTTTACCCTCATCCGCTTCGCGTTGGCATTGTTTATAGACATTATGAATTAAGGCGGAATAGTCCAAAAAAAGCTCCCAAATAACGAAAACTGAGTCAATTACTCAAGCATTTTTAATAGCTAGAGAATACCGCCTAACAGAAGCGTAACAGAGGTGTTAGGCGATAGTTTTGCAAGAATTTTTTAATACTTTAAACGCGCATAGAAAGTTTTTTGGGCAGCAGCACGTGCTTCCCCAAGCGTATGAATCCCTTTCTCGGCTAATAGGGGAATCATTTTCATGAAGATTTCTGCTGTCACCATCGCATCACCCATCGCTGTATGCCGCCCAATAATATTCACATTAAACCGCTCAGCAATCGCTTCTAAGCGATGTGATTCTTGATTAGGGTGAACCACTGCTGAGAGCAACAAAGTATCTAAAACCGGATGGTCAAAGACCACACCCGTCGCTTGCTCTTTGACTTGAAAACAACGCATATCAAAAGCTGCATTATGCGCGACCAAGACAGTTTCCTGCGCAAAGGTGTGGAAAGCAGGTAACACCGACTCAATCGTCGGTTGCCCTTTGACCATTTCTGGGGTGATGCCATGAATTGGAATGGTTTCGGGGGGTATAGGTCGCTTGGGATCAATCAACTGCTCGAAAAACTCATTATGCAGCAACTTATTATTGACAATTCGCACTGCCCCAATTTGAATGGTTTCATCGCCTCCAGCAGGATTAAGCCCGGTAGCTTCGGTGTCAAACACCGTATAAGTCAACTCAGTCAGGCGGCTATCGTCTAAAGAACGTGAATGCTCAGAGCTTTTGAATAAGTCAAAATCATAATATTCCGGACGGCTTTCACTACGCAAATAAGTACCAGAAGATAATTCTTCCTGCGGTGCTGCTAAAGGCAGCAATAAGCGGAAGAAAGCACGCCCCGTTTCGGCCTCACGTTCAACCCACGAGTCACCACTATGCCGAGTTAAGACATCTTGCACTGTAAGCGACATGGTTTCAGCACCCACTTTAATCTGCTCCATCTCCCAGCCAATGACTGCTTTAGTACCCTCGCCTAAAGGTGACCACAGCATATCTAAACAAGCCCGTTGTCCACTGGTTTGTAGGCGTAACTGCACCGCTTGTACTTGGCATTCTGCTTGTAATTTACCAGCTAAATGCACCAAAGCTTGTAATAGAGAAAAACTTTCTACTTTCAACCATAAACTAGCATCCACATTATCTGAGCTAGCCTTCACGGGTAAAGATGCTTCGATCCGACGCATAGCCGCCTCAATTAAGTCAGCACCATGCATTTCTTCTAAAGGCCAGCGCGAACGCAAGGTATTTGCTGAAGAGGTTTGCATTTCCTCAATACGTTTACCAAGGCTATGGATTTCATCGCGTACCACGCTCAATAAACGCTCGCGCATATCTGGCTCTAAATCCGGATACTCCAAAACCTCTACAGCGGCTTGGGCATTGGCAATCGCCGCACGACTCCCCTCTGTTAAGGAGTACAGCACACGATCTTTTTCTGAGTCATCCTCAAAATCACGGGTGATATTGTCCAGCATGAGCACAAAACCCGTTAATTCATTGGTTTGAGTAGGTGCCTCATCTGAACCTGCTGCGGGCATTTGCACTGCTCGCACTGGTGTCATTTGTACGCGTAATAACTGACCTGCTTGTGTCGTCGTCACGAATTGCGCAGACGGCATCGCTGCTCCACGCTGTAAACGATGCTGAATATTCTCTAGTGCATGTGCCACTAATTTGCGATCAAACACACTGTAAATCGAACGCCCTAAGCCAATTAATTCAACCCCTCCTGCAACCGAAGGAGCTTTCGATAAAGCACGGAATTGAGTACGAGCACGGTTGTTATATAGCAAAATCCGCCCATCTAAATTACATACCACTACGCTTTGAGTGAGCTCAGACATTAAAGCTGCTAAACGATTCTTTTCTAATTCTGTATTGCGACTTGCTTCTTGTACGCGCTGATCCATTTCCTCGCGTAGGCTTTCACGTTGATCCACTAGCTGATTAATTAACTCGGTCAATTTCTTATTTTCTGGGCTACCATCGGGTACTAATTTGCGTTTAACATCAGTACCTAATAATACTTGGGCATTTTCTAATAAACGTGCTGGGGCAGTCATAAAGTAACGGACTAAATAGCCCAGCACCACCCATACCGCAATTAAAGAAGCCGCCCACATTAGAAATAAAAGAGCAATACGTGGCCCAATCGCTGCTACTGCAGCAGCACGTTCATTTTCCTCTAAAGCAGCCCAAATCAGACCACCTGAAACAAATAACCAAATCAAACAGACTAAACCAACAATGGCTGTACCCGCTATAATCCGCCAATCTGTTTTTCTCATGCCGCAGCACCTAATAATTCCCGAACTTTCTGTGCTAATTCTTTAGTAGAAAAGGGTTTGACCATATAAGCATTCGCGCCCAAAGCCATACCTTTAGCCATATCAGTATCACGGCCTTTAGCGGTGAGCATTAAAATAATAATGTCAGCATTTTCGGGATTAGCGCGAATCTCCTGGCAAACTTCAAAACCAGTTTTCTTCGGCATCATGGCATCTAACAGCATTAAATTTGGCTTTTCTTGCGCCACTGCATCCACCGCTTCTTGTCCATCATGGGCGACACGCACTTGATAGCCTTCACGCTTCATTAAAAACTCTAGGGAAATTAAAATATTCTGCTCATCATCGGCAATTAATACCTTTGCACTCATGCATGCTCCTCCTCTGTTAACTATAAGGTTTGAGCCTCATTTAAACGTGGCAAGAAAAAGCTAAACCGCGCCCCTGCCCCCAAATCAGACTCTAACCACATTCGTCCACCAAAATGTTCAACAATTTGGCGACTAATCGGCAAACCTAAACCCGTCCCTTGCGGACGATCCGAAAATTCACCCGCTTGCCGAAACTTTTCAAACACCTGCTCTTGTTCATGCTGGGCAATACCTTTGCCATTATCTTGCACCGCTACCGTTACTCCATCTGGTGCATCTGTGATATATACATCCACTTGTCCCCCCGGATGCGGAACAAATTTCGCAGCATTGGATAATAAATTCAGCATTACTTGCATTAAACGATCCGGATCAGCCCGAATTGGGGCGATCACTTCATGGCTCTCATGCAAATTTAAACTCAACCCGTTCTCTAAATACATGCCTGAAATACTATTGACGGCTTGTTTCACTACGGCCTGAATATCTACATCACTGTTATGCCATTCAGCATGTCCTGCTTCAATCTTAGCCATGTCTAAGACCTGATTGACTAAGCGCCCTAAGCGTTCCGCTTCGCCCACTACAATTTCTAAGAATTGCCGACGTTGATCAGTTTCCATTTCATCATCGTCCAGCATCATTTCAGTGAAAGCGCGAATCGAAGTTAAGGGAGTACGTAATTCGTGAGTGACGGAAGACATGAAATCGTCTTTAAGTTTACCAAGACTTTTTAGTTGCTCATTGGCGGCACGTAATTCACTGGTAGCCTTTTCTAAAGATAAAGACTTTTCTTCTAAAGCTTTGGAGTAAGCACGCAGTTGTGAGGCCTCTTCCAAAATGCGCATGACATCATCTAAGTCGAGCTGTTCTTCTTCAACTACTGAAGCGACCATCATACGCGCAGAACCAGTACCAATCGCCCCTGCTAATTGCGTTTCTACATATTGCACCAGTTGCGCATTCGCCGGAATGTCTTTGGTCTGACTTAAGCCTAAGCGCCGCGCATAATCAGTAAATAACCGTTCCGCTTTATCTATTCCTAAAAAGCGTTCCGTCAGATTGCGCAAATCGGCCAGCTTAGCACGCCCTTGCCAAAAGACAGGGTGGCTGCTCGCAGTGCGCTCAAATACATCAACAAACAATAAAGCTTGGCTAGCTTCGCGTGCTTCCGGCTTCGTCCACAAAGACACTAAAACATAAGCACTAATATTCGCAAATAAGCTCCAAAACAAAGCATGGGTGAGATTATCCAAGCCCTCTAAACCGAATAGTTGCTCTGGGCGTAGCCAAGCTAAGCCAAATAAACCTTCGTGCATAAAGCCAGCATCAATCCAGCCAGATTTAACTAAAGAGGGTAAAAGTAAGGTGTAAATCCATAAAGCAAAGCCCAGTATTAACCCCACTAAAGCACCTTGGCGATTGCCAACTTTCCAATACATGCCGCCCAACATTGCCGGAGCAAATTGTGCCACAGCAGCAAAGCTAATTAGCCCAATACTGACTAAAGCATAAGCCTCACCTGCCATGCGGAAATACAAATAACCGAGCAGCAGAATCCCTAAGATAGCCACCCGCCGAATCATTAACAGTAAACCTGTTAAATCCCCACTCGAACGACTCCCAAAGCGTTCCGTGCGCAATAAAAAGGGCATGACTAAGTCATTGCAGACCATCGTCGAAACTGCGATGGCCTCAACAATCACCATACCAGTCGCCGCGGAAAGTCCACCCACAAACACAAATAAAGCCAGCCACTCATAGCCATAGGCTAGCGGCAAAGACAACACAAAATAATCTGGATCAGCTTGACCTTGACCAAAAAACAGCAAGCCACCAATAGCAATCGGCAAAACAAAAATATTAATCAGCAATAAATAGAGCGGAAATACCCAACTGGCACGTTTAATATGGCGCTCGTCGACATTCTCTACCACCATGACTTGAAATTGCCGTGGTAAAAAAATTACTGACAACATAGCGAGTAAAATTAAGGCAAACCATTGTGGATAAGCAAACGCATATTCGCCTTGCCCCAGCATCAATAGCGGTTTGAGTTTTTCATCGGCTAAGGCTTGGGCAAATAAATCACCCATGCCATTAAATACACCGTAAACAACAAAAATACCTACTGCTAAAAAGGCGACTAATTTCACAATCGACTCAAAGGCAATGGCAGCCACCATGCCTTCATGGCGCTCCGTGGTATCTAAATGCCGAGTACCAAAGACAATCGTGAAACCAGCAAGGGCTAGAGCAATATACAAAGTACTATCTCCCAGCCATAAACCCATTTCTGGGCGGGGTTGGCCTAAGGGAGTCGTCAGGATCGCATAGCCACTGGAAATTGCTTTTAGCTGTAAAGCAATATAAGGCACAATTCCAACCACAGTAATGAGGGTAACTAAACTAGCCAGTGTGCGACTTTTGCCATAGCGACTGGCAATAAAGTCAGCGATAGAAGTAATCCGGTAGGTTTTAGCAATGCGGATCATTTTACGCAAAACAATCCAGGCTAGAATCATGGCAAGCATCGGGCCTAAATAAATGGGTAAAAACCACATTCCTGTATTCGCGGCGCGCCCAACACTGCCGAAATAAGTCCAAGCAGTACAATAAACGGCCATTGACAAAGCATAAACCCAAGGGCTAGCAATAATGGAGCGACCTTCAGCGGCACGCTTATCCCCAAACCAGGCCACCGCAAATAAAATTAAGACATAAAGGAAGGAAGCTGCAATCACAAGACTATTTGAAATCACCCTACCCCTCCTTATCTTTCATCGGTTTCCATGAGCCAAGCTAAGACTGCAATCATCCCCGCCCAGATAATAAATAAAGCCGCAGGGAATAAAGGCACGCCTAGCACAGTTGCATCTTTATCCCAAAGTGCCAACAATGGAAAGTTTAATAAGGCACAGCCAAAGGCAAATAGAGCAGTTAATCGTGCTGATGTCATTCCACGTAACATAAAACCTTCCTCCATTTAGGCGCTGTTTTAGCGTAGCGCATTGGCTTGATAACGCTGGGCGAGTGCTTCTTGAAAGTGGCTAGCCACTTCAAAAGCATTTTTTAAGTGCCGCTGTTCGAAATCGGATAGTTCATCAGGCGCTACTTGGTTATCCGCTAATTGCCCTGCCTCAATCTGGCGTGCTTGATGGCGTAAACGGGTTAAACTAATAAACTCAAAGGCATCCAAGACATTAGCTAACACCTCATTACTGACCTGATTTGCCTGCCCTAAAGCTTGCAGACGCTCACGCGTATTCGTGACCGGTAAACCGGCTGCCAAGGTATAAACCCGTGCTACATCAATCACCGGTACCACCCCACGCTTTTTCATATCTAAGGTTTTTTCCCCATTGGCCTGCTTTTCTAGCACAAAGCCTTTGAAAAAACCTAACGGTGGACGGAAATTTAAAGCATTCGCTGCCATATGCGTCAAGAATAAGGTGCTTTTTTGCGTGCGGCGTAAAATGCTCTGATGCAAATCCTCAAATAAAGCCGCCTCACCATATAAACAGCGTAAATCAAAGAAAATCGTCGAATACAACAAAGCTTGCGGGTCAGGCGTTTCAATCCATTTAGCAAAATAATGACGCCAGACTGATAAAGGCTGCCGCCATTGGGGATTGGAGGCCATAATGCCGCCTTTGCAATATTCATAACCGCAAGCATCTAAACCATCACAAACAAAATCAGCGAGCTTCCGAAAATACTCGCCATGCTCCGCTTCTTGATAATCATCAGAGAGAATTAAGCCATTATCCTGATCAGAATAAGCGGTTTGCTCAAAACGAGCTAACGAGCCAGCGACTAAAAAAGCATAAGGGACAGGGGGAGCACCCAGTTGGTGTTCGGCTAATTGTAGCAGACGACGAGTCAGCGCTTGTCCAATCGAACTAATCGCATGCGAGACATGATAACTGGTGAGGCTTTTTACCATACTAACCAAGGCTTTAGGGCGATGTAGACTGAGTTGCTTTAAAGTCTCCACATCTTTAGCTAGATAAATATCGCCGATTAAATAAATGGCATTATGGCTATGACTACGCAGTAAATCAGTACCAGCTACTACACCCAAAATTGTTTGCTTATGTGGATCGACCACTGGGATATGTCGAATATTATGATGAGCCATTAAGAGCATCGCTTCAGTAGCCGGTGCTTGCGGCGGCAGTGTCATGGGTTGCGGACTCATAATGCTGGCAATTCGATCTTGGGGGTCATGTTGACTCGCTACCACCCGAACTCGAAAATTTTGATCAGTCACAATACCCGTTAATTTTGCATCACGCACGACCAGAGCGGTGTGGCTATTAGCTGCTGTCATTTGTGCAGCGGTAACTTGAATACTAGTCTCCTCATCCACAGTGACAGCGGGACGCACCAAATCCTTTACTTGCACTGTTAATAAAGAATAATCAGCTGCACGCTTTTCAGCCTCCATCCTCTCCTCCTCAGATGTCTGCTTATCGAAATAGGTTTTTGCTGTGGTGCTTTCGCGCTGCTTCAGGCGCTCTGCTAAAATAAAAAAGCGTGGCTTAACTTGACTAATTTACTCTGACTAAACACACGCTTGCCTTGACGTTTAGCAAAAGACACTCTATCAGCAACTCTTTGTTGTCTAGATAGTTTCGCTAAAATTCAATGCTTTTAGTCGCTGTTATTAAGTTTAGCAGTATAGTCTTTTTTAATAGTGAATACTGCCCCAGTGGGCAGGAGTTTGTTCTAAATATTTGAGGTTAATTTATGTCAATGGCTTTTAATGTGCAATTCCAAACCCTTGATCCTTCTTGGCAAACTGCATTAGCAGCTGAGTTTAATAAACCCTATTTAAGCACATTAGAGACCTTTCTGCAGGCTGAAACCGCAGCAGGCAAAACAATTTTACCACCTGCCGAAGTCCGTTTTTTAGCATTAGAAGCTACGCCTTTACAGGCAGTTAAAGTCGTCATTCTCGGTCAAGACCCTTATCCGACGTTAGGGCATGCACACGGGCTATCTTTCTCTGTTTTGCCAAGCGTTAAACCTTTACCACGCTCTTTAAATAATATTCATAAAGAAATGCTCACAGATTTAGGCATTGATAATAAAAATGCGGGTTATTTATTAGCGTGGGCACAGCAAGGCGTTTTACTTCTCAATAGCGTATTAACAGTGGAAGCAGGGAATGCGGGTAGTCACCAGAAAAAAGGCTGGGAGCCATTCACCGATGCAGTGATTCAAGCAGTTAATCAGCAGGCACAACCCGTAGTATTTATTCTTTGGGGTGCACATGCACAGAAGAAAGCTGCTTTAATTGATCAATCTAAGCATCATATTCTCAGCAGCGCACACCCGTCGCCCCTATCAGCCAAACAAGGTTTCTTTGGGAGCCAACCTTTTTCCCAAGCCAATAATTTCTTACAACAGCAGGGGCGTTCAAGTATTAATTGGGAGCTGCCTAAAAACTAAAAGTTACTTAGCAAACGATGCAGTGGGTTAGAAGTCAAGTTTGTAGGGTTAAAACGTAAATTTTTGTAAGGAAACTACCGCTAAGCAGAGGCTTCCGTTATTCTACTGACCCATAGTCATTTTGATAGTAGCAACTACCATCATTAATTAATTTTTGAGCCAACAGAATTATTATGAAATCAGTCAGACGCACACTTCGGACTACAATCTGCAGTCTTCTTGGGCTAGCTGTAGCACTGAATCCGATCCTGATTAGTCAGGCACAAACTACTCCGAGCCAAGCCCCGGCTGGTTCTACCCCTGTAGCTACTACTGAAGCAGCACCTACTGCCGCTCCAGCCAGTGGAGAGGCTAAACCTGTAGCAACGCAAGGTGGCAAACCAGCCGGTGGCGCTTCAAAACCTGCGCTCACGGTCACCAGTGTTAGCCCACAAAAAGATTCTTGGGATACCACTATTCAAGCGGATGGTGTGATCAATCCTTGGCAGGAAGCGATTATTGCCGCAGAAATTGGCGGTTTGCGCATTACCGAAGTGTTGGTCGATGTGGGAGAAACGGTAAAGAAAGGCCAGCCTTTAGCTAAACTTTCGCAAGAAACTGTGCAAGCAGATATTGCACAACAACAAGCCGTCATTAATCAAGCCAAAGCAGAAGTCTTAAAAGCTCAAGCGGGTGTTGCGCAATCTGAGGCGGGTGTTGTGCAAGCTCAAGCAGGCGTTACCCAAGCAGAAGCAGGTTTAGTTCAAGCCAATGCATCCATTAGCCAAGCTCAAGCCGCGTTAGGTCAAGCAGAAGCCGGTGTATCACAAGCCAATGCCGGCCTAGTGCAAGCGAATGCTAGTTTTACTGAAGCTAAAGCTAATGCAGACCGCGCACGCCAATTGAAAACCAGCGGTGCCTTGCCGATGCAACAAGTCGATCAATATATTACTGGTGAGGCCACTGCACGTGCGGGTATTGATAGCCAAAAAGCCACTATTTCTGCGCAAAAAGCCGCATTAGATGCACAAAAAGCCGGTGTAACTGCACAAAAAGCTGGGTTATCTGCAAAGCAAGCAGAAGTGAAATCGCAAGAGGCTGCTGTTGAATCAAGTCGCTTAGCGGTGAAAGCTCAGGAAGCAGTTTTAGAAGCACAAAATGCTGCTCTCAAAGTTCAACAAGCGGCGTTAAAGAGCCAAGAAATTCGCCTTGGTCAAACCACGATTGTAGCCGCTGATGACGGTGTGATTAGCTCACGCACGGCTGCTTTAGGTAGCGTCGTACAAACCGGTGCTGAACTATTTCGTATTATTCGCCAAAACAAACTGGAGTGGCGCGCCGAAGTGTCGAGTAATGATCTAGGGCAAATTCGCGAAGATCAAACCGCTAGCGTCACCATTAATACGGGTGAAGTAATTGAAGGCCAAGTGCGTTTGATTTCACCACAGTTAGATGCGAATACCCGACGTGCTTTAGTCTATGTGACCTTACCTTCCGGCAGCAGTGCACGGGCTGGTATGTTCGTCCAAGGCACGATTCGCCAAGGCCAAACCGAAGCTCTCACCGTGCCACAAGCAGTAGTGATTTTGCGTGATGGTCGCCATATTGTATTTGAAATTGGTGCTGATAATCGTGTGATTCAGCATGAGGTAAAAATTGGTCGGCGTGTACAAGATCGGGTTGAAATCCTCAGTGACTTACCGGCTGAGATTAAACTAGTCGCTACCGGTGGGGCTTTCCTCAATGATGGCGATTTAGTGCAAATTGCAGGTGCAGGTGCAGGTGCAGGTGCAGGTGCAGGTGCAGGTGCAGGTGCAGGTGAGAAGAAACCATGAATATTTCCGCGTGGTCAATACGCAACCCTGTCCCTGCTCTCTTACTCTTTATGGTGCTGAGTATTCTCGGCATTCATGGCTTCCGCTCGCTTACTATTCAGCAATTCCCTGATATTGAATTACCAGTTATTACCGTCAGTGCGGGTCTTGAAGGTGCTTCCCCTTCGCAATTAGAGACTGAAGTCACGCGTAAAGTTGAAGATGCGGTCGCATCTTTAGATGGGATTAAGCATATTCAATCCACCCTCACGGATGGCTCTTCGGTGACTGCGATTGAATTTATTATCGATAAGAATATCGAGACTGCGTTAAGCGAAGTGCGTAATGCGGTAGATGGCATTCGTGCAGATTTGCCAGGGAGTATGTCTGACCCCGTTGTTGGCAAAGTCACTACCTCTGGTAATCCGATTGTAACCTTTACAGTAGCCTCAGACCGGATGGATGAAGAAGCTCTGTCATGGTTTGTGGACAATGAAGTTTCTAAAGCGATGATGGCTGTACCCGGAGTGGGTAAAAGTAGCCGCATTGGTGGGGTTGATCGTGAAGTTCAAGTGAACCTCAATCCTGCTTTAATGGCAGGACTAGGCATTACTGCTGATGCTGTTTCACAAGCTCTTGGGCAAATGCAAAAAGACGCTTCTGGTGGACGCGGGGATGTAGGTGGTTCTGTCCAATCGGTACGAACTTTGGGCGCAGTAAAAACTGCCGATGATTTAGCGGCTCTACCCATTCCACTAGCAGGTGGGCGTTATGTGCGCTTAGATCAAATCGCTAAAGTGCAAGATACCTACTCTGAACGCTCTATGTATGCGCTTTGGGATGGCACTCCGGTAGTTGGCTTCCAGATTACCCGTGTCAAAGGTGCGGGTGAAGTGGATACGGCAGATCGTGTGCGGGCGGCTGTCCAAAAGCTCAATGAACAGCATCCGCAAGTACAAATCGTTGAGGCCTTTGACCGCGTTACTCCAGTTAAAGATAACTATGAAGGCTCGATGCTCCTGATGTATGAGGGGGCTGCTTTAGCGATTTTAGTCGTTTGGTTATTTTTGAGAGACTTCCGCTCTACTTTAGTTTCAGCTATTGCACTCCCTTTAGCCATTCTACCAACCTTTGCCGCTTTATATTACATGGGTTACACCATGAATATTCTGACGTTATTGGCTTTGGCTTTGGTGGTCGGGGTCTTGGTCGACGATGCGATTGTGGAAGTAGAAAATATTGTTCGCCACTTGAATATGGGTAAAACACCCTTTCAAGCAGCGATGGAAGCAGCCGATGAAATTGGCTTGGCCGTTATTGCAACAACCGCTACTTTGATTGCTGTTTTCCTACCTACCGCCTTTATGGGTGGCATTGTTGGTAAGTTCTTTGAGCCTTTTGGAATGACTGCTGCTATTTCGGTGTTCTTCTCACTGGTGGTCGCACGGATGCTCACGCCGATGATGGCTGCTTATATTCTCAAAGCGCCTAAAGAACATAAGCAAGAAGATGGTTGGATTATGACCAACTATCTGCGTTTGATGAAATGGTGTTTGCGGCATCGATTTATCACTATCATTTTGGCTATTGCCTTCTTTATTGGCTCAATCATGTTGATCCCCTTACTACCTAAAGGCTTTATTCCAGCCGGTGACGAGGGGGTTACGGGTGTGACGGTTGAATTGCAACCCGGCAGTACCTTAGAGGAAACCCGCGTAGTTGCAGAAGAAGCACGCCAGAAGCTGACCTCCGTTCCCCACATTCAACATGTGTTTTCTATTGTGGGTTATGAAGCGAGTCAACAAGGTCCCTTTGGTGGTGGTGGTGGTACAGATGCACGTAAAGCGACTTTAACCATTGTTCTAACTCACCGTACCGAGCGTTCACTCACTCAGCAAGACATCGAGAACTTGATCCGTAAAGCGGTTCAGGATTTACCAGGTGCTCGAATTAAGGTGGGTTTAGGTGGCAATGGTGAGCAATTACAAGTCACCCTAGCTAGTGACGACGCGAATGCGCTTAATTCCAGTGTCACCGCGGTAGAAAAAGATCTGCGTACCCTCAAAGGTCTGGGCAATATCACCTCGAATGCTAGTTTGCAACGTCCGGAAATTCATATTACGCCGAATTTTGCGCGTGCTGCAGAGTTGGGTGTGAGTACTCAAGCCTTAGCTTCGGTAGTTCAAATTGCTACAACGGGCGATTTTGAGAGTCGTTTACCCAAGCTCAATCTGCCACAACGGCAAATTCCAGTGCGTGTCCGTTTGGATAAACAGGTACGGACTGATCTGCAAGCGATTCAGCAGTTACGTATCCCTGGGCGCAATGGTGAGGTACCGTTATCAGCAGTAGCCGATGTAGAGCTTAGTAGTGGCCCGACGCAAATCCAACGCTTAGAGCGGAGACGAAATGTAACTATTGATGTGGAATTGAATGGGCGTGGTTTAGGAGATGTCGCTGCTGAAGTCGAACAACTACCCAGTATCCAAACTTTACCGCCAAGCGTTTCTCGTCCACCTGCAGGTGATGTGGAAAATATGCAGGAGTTATTTGGTAGTTTTGGTGGCGCCATGTTAATTGGGGTGATGATTATCTATGTTGTCTTAGTCCTGCTATTCCATGACTTCATGCAACCCATCACCATTTTAATGGCTCTACCCTTGTCTTTGGGCGGTGCCTTTGTGGCCTTATTGGTCACACACAGTAGCTTCTCGATGCCTTCAGTCATTGGTTTTATTATGTTGATGGGGATTGTGACGAAAAACTCGATCCTCTTGGTTGAATACGCGATTGTGGATATTCACGAGCGCGGCATGAAACGCTTCGAAGCCTTAGTAGATGCTTGTCATAAGCGGGCACGCCCCATTGTGATGACTACCATAGCAATGGGCGCAGGGATGTTACCAACTGCTTTAGGTTTAGGGGTTGATCCAAGCTTCCGCTCGCCGATGGCAATTGTGGTGATTGGTGGTTTACTTGCCTCGACCTTGCTGAGCTTGCTAGTAATTCCGGTAGTCTTTACCTTTATTGATGATCTGCGGCGTGGTTTACGCTGGATTTTCATGCGTGGCAAACCAGAAGTATATGGATCCCATCAAGAACCAGTACCAGAACTCCCTGTGATTACCGCTCCTCCTGTAAATCATTAGTCTAAATAATAAGAGGCCAGTATCAACTGGCCTCTCTGTTATTCTACGTTTAGAATTTCCTCTACTTACTACTACCACAGGCTTTGCTATGAGTCTTTCACGCCGCCGTTTTCTTACAGGTTTAGCCGCTTCATCTTTAATCATGCATACCCCACTCTCCGCTACTAATCCACCGACTATCCTAGTCATTGGGGCAGGGATAGCTGGCCTGGCTGCTGCTCGTAGTTTAAGTAAGCAAGGCTTGAAAGTGACCCTTATTGAGGGGCGTCAACGCTTGGGTGGGCGGATTCATACTAGTCAGGTCTGGCCTGAGTTACCGATGGATTTAGGTGCTTCATGGATTCATGGTCAAAAACAAAACCCCATCACTGAACTCGCAAACGCAGCTCAAGCCAAGCGTATTGCTACCAGTTATGATAGTGCTGAGTTATACATTGATGCTCGTCTTAAGCAGTTAGGGGTACAGGGCACCAATGAAGCTACACTTGAAAAATTAGTCCATAAAGCACTCAAGCAAGCCGCTAATTTGGATACTGATATTTCCTTACAAGCCGCTGTTGATCGTGTGGTCAACAAGCCGCTGAGTGCTGCTTATCAAGCACAATTAAATTTTTACCTGAATAGTACTTATGAACAAGAATACTCCGGTGCAAGCCATGAATTATCTGCACAAACGCTGGATGACAATGAGGAATTCGATGGAGCTGATGTTCTTTTCCCTCAAGGCTATGCACAAATCCCTAATTATCTGGCACAAGGTTTAGATCTACGTTTAGGGCAAATTGTCTCTAAAATAACTTACACCAATACAGGTGTCACCGTTAAAGCTCAAGATCAAACATACCAAGCTGACTATGTGATTATCACGGTGCCTTTGGGTGTTTTAAAACGCAAAACTATTCAATTTAATCCGCCTTTGCCCGCTAATAAACAAGCTGCTATTCAGCGTTTGGGCATGGGTTTACTAAACAAAGCCTATTTAAGATTCGATAAAGTGTTCTGGCCAAAAGATATTGATTGGTTGGAGTACCTGTCACCTGATGCTGGACACTGGGCGGAATGGGTCAGTTTGGCCAAAATCGGTGCTCCTGTTTTGTTAGGATTTAATGCAGCAGATCGCGCACGTGAATTAGAAGCTTGGAATGATCAAGCGCTAATTGCTGATGCGACGCAAGCACTCAAAGCCATGTTTGGAAACCATATTCCGCAACCTGTGAGTACACAAATTACCCGTTGGGCACAAGATCCTTTTGCTTATGGCTCTTACTCATTCAATGCGGTGGGCAGTACTAACAATGACCGTGCAGCTTTAGCAAAAACCACCAATGGTCGTTTATTCTGGGCAGGTGAAGCAACTCATAGCAACTATCCGGGTACCGTACACGGTGCTTATTTAAGCGGCACACGTGCGGCTAAATCTTTATTAGCAATACTTTGAAAAAATGATTATGGCTGACAACAATACCAAAGATACTTCAATGAACCACGACATCCGCGATTTTCGCCAACCGATGGTTACCTCGATTGGCATTATGCTGGGTTTCTTAATGAATTTTTTAGCACAGTGGGCAATTTCGGATGATGAGCACCCCGCAATTCAAAGCCTAGCGGATGGCTTAGTCGCCGGTACTTTATTAATCGGCATTGGTTTAATGATTTTCGTGCTATTTAAACTACTCACCAACCGCTACGACACTGCCAATGCAGGGCTTTATTATCAAAGTATTTTTAAGTGGTATATGGCAGCGATTATTGTGTCGTTTGGCGGCTTGGCGGCAGCTTTGTTTGTTTAACCTCTAAGCTTGTGAAGCACAATCAACCCTCCTGGAAGGATAGCACTGCTATCATTTTAGGAGCCAAACATGGCTAATCTCATCGCTCGCACTCTCGAACCCGAACTCATTGATGCTCTAAAACAACCTGCAGCATGTCATGGAAGCAGTGCTGATCTGTTATTACTATTGGCGAGCTAAGACGCGGTATTGAACGTGTAAGCCACCGCCATGACCTTACCCAAGCCGAACAATTAGAACATTGGCTTCAAAGTATTTTGCAAGATTACCAAGACAATATTCTTACGATTGATTCTGATACAGCTCAAATCTGGGGAAAGCTTAGAGTTCCTTATCCAGAAAATGAGCTAGATAAACTGATTTCTGCAACTGCTCTTATTTATGATTTAATCTTAGTCACTCGCAATATAAGCGATTTTCAAAAGACAGGCGTGAAACTACTAAGCCCTTTTCAGAATACCTTTTAGCTTTTTACTAATTTCCTCTCTGGCTTGAGTATTGATCTGCTTGGTACTCTTAATCTTTTTATTTTTACCAATCATAATCCAAGTTGCGTGATTCGACTGAGCAATAATTTGAAACTAAGCGCTAACATAAAGGATATAAGCTTAATCTCAAAGCATCTTCCTATAGAGGTGTGAGTAGATATGAGCATGCTCTATCGCGAGGACCGAGGTGATTTAACAGATCGTCACATACGCAATAGTGCGTTATGATAGTCGTGTTCATAAATATCCTCATTTAAAGTGTTTGCTTTGGTTAACTACACCTTAAATATTCCTCTTGGGATTCGCTTTAGCTCGTACAACTTGGGTTAATTATAGAAAATCGTTAAGAAACCCTATTAAAAACACCCTTAAGTATTGATCACCATCAATCCTAGATGGTATTTTCAGCAATTATTTATTTTTTAATGATTCCTAAATGAATAGCTAGGGTTTATCCAAGTGGCACGAAAGAAAAAAGACGACTCGTTGGGGCTTATCATCATTGGTGCTTTAATTGCTGCATGGCAGTGGTTTGTACACAACATCAACCTTGCGCTTATGATTGCTGGTGGATTTTTAGCTCTTTTCATTGCCTTTAAAGTCATTACAGCCTTGCTAAAAAAGAAACGCTATAACGAACGTCGCGCCTATCTAATGCAAAAATACCGAAATAACACCGAGTTAGTGGACATGATCATGGATGGCCAGTTTTGGAAGCAACAAACGGCTGACCAATTATTAGATTCATTAGGTACTCCTGTTGCTGTTGATAAGGAGGTTCAGAGGAATAAAAGGCGCGAGGTATGGAAGTATGATCATGTGAGAACTGATCAGTACCTTTTACGTATTACGCTGGATAATGACTTAGTAACAGGGTGGACGCAGCGCACATGAATTTATTTCAATCTCTTAAGCAAGGTGTTTTAATAGGAATAATGGTCGCGATTATTGCTTATTACAGTAGCCTCACTTGCAGCGCTTTTAGTGTGTTTTACTCACCCTACCCCCTACAACAACCTAAACAAACTCCCCTTACCTGCTTTCTGATCTAAAGTTGCTGTATAATTTGCTCCCGCTTGATGGTGTACACGCGCTAATAAATAATCCGAATAATCCGCATTGCCTTGTTGATAATCTTGCAGCGCTAAAATGGCTAATTCTGGATATTGAATCATAAACTCGCGACAACTTAATAAAGCATTGATAACCCCAGTAATTTGCTCGCGTGAATACTTATAAGCTCGGGTCAAAACCCAAACCACTTCCACTAAAACAATTTGACTAATATAAGCTGGCTTATCAGTAGAAAGGCTCTCTATCAACTTATTTACTTTGGCGCTTTGCAGCTCATCATCTTGAATGAGATAGCGTACCAATACATTGGTATCAAGTCCGATCACGAGCCGCTCCTGTCGCAATAGCTTGATCCATTTCCTCCAAACTAACTGCTTTTTTAGGTTTAGGCAGCATACCTTTTAAACTTTTTACCGAACGAGTCACAGGCAATAAAAACAAGCGGCCATCATCGCCAAATACAAACTCAATCCTATCACCCACATTGAGTTGCAAAGCATCGCGTGCTTGTTTAGGGATAGTGACCTGACCTTTTGCAGTGAGGGTTGCTAACATTATTCCTTACTCCAAATAATATTTCTTACTTAACTTTAGTCGTTAATTTGGTAAGAATCCATTTAACTTTATTGAATTATATTCAATTTTCAATTGAAAAACTTGAAATTGCTTTAATCTTGCAGTGCAGCAACAATAACTAGTTTTGTATTCTGGACGCTGCTCATGCCTACTTCACTGCAAACCGCCCTAACCCAACGCATTCTGATTCTGGATGGTGCAATGGGGACGATGATTCAAACTTATTACTTACAAGAATCAGATTATCGGGGTGAGCGTTTTAAGGATTGGCATAAGGAAGTCAAAGGCAATAATGATTTATTGGTGCTGACGAATCCGAGTGTGATTCGCGAGATTCATGGACAATATCTCGCTGCGGGTGCGGATATTTTAGAAACCTGTACCTTCAATGCCACACGTGTGTCCATGCACGATTATGATATGCAGGACTATGCGTATGAGATCAATGTCGAAGCGGCCAAGTTAGCTAAATCAGTTGCGCAAGAATACAGCACAGCGGATAAACCGCGTTATGTGGCTGGCGTTCTAGGCCCTACTTCGCGTACTTGCTCGATTTCACCGGATGTGAATGATCCGGGCTTCCGTAATATTACTTTTGATGAATTGGTCGATAACTATAAAGAATCAACACGCGGTTTAATTGCTGGTGGCGCGGATATTCTTCTGATTGAAACCATCTTCGACACGCTCAATGCTAAAGCCGCTGTGTTTGCGGTCAAGCAAGTATTTGACGAAGATGGTATCACGCTGCCGATTATGATTTCCGGCACGATTACTGATGAATCAGGGCGTACCTTAACAGGGCAAACTACCGAAGCGTTTTATAACTCTTTAGCGCATGCCGATGCCTTGAGCTTTGGTTTGAACTGTGCGCTTGGGCCTGACAAATTACGTCAATATGTGGAAGAAATGGCGCGTGTTTCTGCGACTTTCGTCTCAGCACATCCGAATGCAGGTTTGCCGAATGAGATGGGCGCGTATGATATGACGCCTGCGGAAATGGCTGCCTTAATTAAGGAATGGGCAGAACAGGGTTTTGTCAATATTGTGGGCGGTTGCTGTGGTTCTTCGCCTGCGCACATTAAAGCCATTGCTGAAGCAGTCAAGGGTATTGCACCTCGCCCATTGCCTACACTCAATGCCGAATTACGTCTGTCTGGCTTAGAACCCTTCAATGTGGGCAAAGATAGCCTATTCGTGAATGTGGGCGAGCGTACCAATGTCACTGGTTCAGCCAAATTCAAGCGTTTAATCAAAGATGGTCAATATACTGAAGCCTTAGCCGTGGCACTCGAACAGGTCGAAGGCGGCGCACAAGTCATCGACGTGAATATGGACGAAGGCTTGCTGGATGCGGAAAAAGAAATGCACCGCTTCCTGAATTTGATAGCCTCTGAACCGGATATTGCACGCGTACCGGTGATGGTCGATTCGTCCAAATGGGAGGTGATCGAAGCAGGCTTGAAGTGCATTCAAGGCAAAGGCATTGTCAACTCGATCTCGATGAAAGAAGGCGAAGACAAGTTCATTCAACAAGCCAAATTAGTACGTCGCTACGGTGCAGCCGTGATTGTGATGGCCTTTGATGAACAAGGTCAGGCAGATACTAAAGCGCGTAAAATCGAAATTTGTAGCCGCGCGTATAAGATTCTTACCGAACAAGTCGGTTTCCCACCCGAAGACATTATCTTCGACCCGAATATCTTCGCGGTGGCAACAGGCATTGATGAGCACAATAATTATGCGGTGGATTTCATTGAAGCCACGCGCTGGATTCGCCAAAACCTACCCCACGCACATGTTTCCGGTGGAGTCTCCAACGTATCCTTCTCCTTCCGTGGCAATAATCCGGTGCGGGAAGCGATTCACAGCGTATTCCTGTATCACGCCATTCAAGCGGGTATGGACATGGGGATTGTTAATGCTTCACAAATGGAAGTGTATGACGACATCCCCAAAGAATTACGCGATGCGGTCGAAGATGTGATCCTCAATCGCGATGCGGGTGCGACCGAACGCTTATTAGACATCGCCCCCAGATACAAAGGCGATGGCAAGGCGGAAGAGAAAAAAGAAGATTTGGAATGGCGTTCGTGGGCGGTGGAAAAACGTCTGGAACATGCTTTGGTAAAAGGTATTGACGCTTATGTGGATCAAGACACCGAAGAAGCGCGCGTCAAATTAGGTCGCCCGCTGTTAGTAATCGAAGGTCCACTCATGGACGGCATGAATGTGGTTGGCGACTTGTTCGGCGCGGGCAAAATGTTCCTGCCACAAGTGGTCAAATCCGCGCGCGTGATGAAAAAAGCCGTGGCTTATCTCGATCCGTTCATGGCTGCCGAAAAAGAAGGGGCAGACGTACAAGCCAATGGCAAAATCCTGATGGCAACCGTGAAAGGCGATGTGCATGACATTGGTAAGAATATTGTCGGCGTGGTGCTGCAATGTAATAACTATGAAGTCATCGACTTAGGCGTGATGGTTTCGGCTGAAAAAATCCTGCAAGTCGCACGCGAACAGAACGTGGACATTATTGGTTTATCAGGTTTGATAACGCCCTCCTTGGATGAAATGGTACACGTCGCTAAAGAAATGCAGCGTCAGGATTTCCATATTCCACTGCTAATTGGTGGTGCAACCACGTCCAAAATTCATACTGCTGTCAAGATCGAACCGCAGTATCAAAATGATGTAGTAGTTTATGTGCCGGATGCGTCGCGCGCGGTGGGCGTGGCAAGTGCTTTATTATCCAAAGAACAAAAGCCAGCCTATGTGCAAAGTATTCGTGAGGAATATCAGCAAGTGCGCATTAAACGTGCAGCAAATCAAACCGAGCGCAAATTGATTTCGATTGCCGATGCGCGCGCGAATAGCTTTAAGGCGGATTGGGCAAACTATACACCACCGAAACCAAAGTTAATTGAAGCCGCTACCCTCACCCCTAACCCCTCTCCCATAAAAGGAGAGGGGAATAAACAATATTGCTGTACGGCACACAAGCTGCAAGCCGAGCGTAATGCGCAAAAAACCGCGCAAATTATTCCTGAGAATGCCGAGCTGATTCACAGTGGCGCAGGCTTGATTCTCAATTTTGCGGATTATCCGCTGGCTGAATTAGTCGAGCGCATTGACTGGACTCCGTTCTTCCGTAGCTGGGAATTGGCAGGTCATTTCCCTGATATTTTGAGTGATGAAGTGGTCGGGACTGAGGCGAAAAAATTATTCGCTGATGCAGAAACCCTATTGCAGAAACTGGTAAGCGAACGCTGGATTAAAGCCAAGGCTATTGTCGGTTTCTTCCCTGCTAATAGCGTGGGGGATGATATTGAATTGTATCAAGATGCGGCACGCACACAGGTGCAAACCACCTTGCATCATTTGCGCATGCAGATGGATAGGAATGGACAGCAACCGAATTATTGTTTAAGCGATTTCATCGCTCCTAAAAACCCCTCTCATTCTCCCCTTATCAGGGGAGAAGCAAATGCGCCAGCGCCAGCTGACTGGTTGGGCGCATTTGCGGTCAGCGCAGGTTTTGGTATTGAATCACACTTGCAAGCCTTCCGTGCCGCCAATGATGACTACAGCGCGATTATGTTAGAAGCCTTGTGTGATCGTTTAGCCGAAGCTTTGGCAGAACGGATTCATGAACGGGTGCGCAAAGAGTTTTGGGCGTATGCGAGCCATGAAGTCTTGGAAAACAATGATTTAATCGCGGAAAAATACCAAGGCATCCGCCCTGCCCCTGGTTATCCCGCCTGCCCTGATCACACCGAAAAAGGCACACTGTGGCAATTGTTGGAGGTGGAAAAACATACGGGCATGATTATCACCGAATCCTATGCCATGTACCCTGCTGCCTCCGTATCAGGCTGGTATTTCAGTCACCCTGACTCGCGCTATTTCGGTATTGGGCGCGTGGCACGCGATCAGGTGGAGGATTTTGCAGCGCGGAAGGGAATGAGTGTGGTTGAGGCGGAAAAGTGGCTGGCTCCGGTGTTGGGGTATGAGGTGGGTTAGCTGCTATACTATGCCTAAAGCCATTAACAGTAAGGTGTCAGTATGGAATGGGCAGAAGTTATTAATAACCCTGTTTTACAAAATCTCCCTTTCAAAATTGAGCTAAATAAATTTGGCAAGCTCCTGATGAGTCCAGCGTCCAATAGTCATGGGCGCTATCAGGGGCGGATTGCAGGTGCTTTGTCCCAACACCAGCCTGAAGGTGAAGTCATTACTGAATGCTCCATTCAAACCTCAGATGGTGTAAAAGTTGCTGATGTTGCTTGGGCATCGGCGGCTTTTATTGCTGAATTTGGTTATGCCACTCCCTATCCCAAAGCGCCCGAACTCTGCGTTGAGATTGTTTCACCTTCTAATTCTAAGCAAGAAATTAGTGAAAAGGTTGAGCTTTATTTAGCGAAGGGGGCACAAGAAGTTTGGGTGGTTTATGAAAATAATCGACTGGAAATGTTTACGCATGTGGGTGCGATTGAGCAAAGCCAGTTTGCACCGGATATTAGATTGAGAGTTTTTAGATAACTTGAATAATTAGTATTCACTCAGTTGTACTTGTATAGAGCTAAGCTCAGACCATCTTTTATTTTTATTAGCATCTATTCTATAAGCTTTTGATTTTATATTTGCATATAAAACCAATCAACGCTTGCACAAAAAGCAATCAATTGTTATAAAATATATTCATTATTCTCAATGCCTCATAGCTTATGAGTAGTTAATTAATGTCTATCAAATTTAGCTTTTTACCTGCAGGAAGTGGCGATTGTATCTTAGTTCAATCAGATGATTTTACTATGCTTATAGATAGTGGTGATGCTGAAGAGGCTTTTAATATAAGAGAAAAACTAGAAGAAGCTTTAAAAGATCAAAAAATAGATCTAGTTATTCTGACACATATAGATGATGATCATATAGGAGGAATAAAAATCCTTCTTAATGATCCGATATTTTTAACCATGCTTCATAGTAAGTCTCAAATATGGATGAACTACCCAAATGGGCAAGAAGTAGTTTTTGAGTCTTTCAATGAAAATAGCTATATTAGTTATAAGGGTGGAGATTTATTAAAAAAACTTGCGAATGAAAAGAGAATTATACTTAAGGACTATATTTCTATAGAAAATACACCCCCACTAATATCGTTAGGTGAATTTATCAAAATAGAATTATTATCTCCTAATCTAAAAAAACTAAATACTCTATACAAAAAATGGAATCCTTCTTTATTCCAAGGTAATATTAATGACCATATCAATCAAACAGACTATAGGCACTCATTAAAGGCTCTTGGAAACATGAAAGAGAGCCTTTGCACTTCAGTGCCTAACGGTTCAAGTCTAGCTTTCATCTTACATTATAAAAATTATAAGTTTCTTTTTCTAGCTGATGCTCACACGGGTATTATTAGAAAATCCCTACAAAACTTAGGTTATAGTTCAATCTCACCTATAGAGGTAGATTTTGTGAAGGTATCTCATCACGGATCAAAATACAATATAAGTAAAAAACTATTAGATTTAATTAAGTCTAATAGCTTTGTATTTTTAACTAACTCTGAGTATTTTCTACCACATAAGCAAACATTAGAGCGAATTTTAAATAGAAGGCATTATTTTAACAATGTTAATTTAAATCGTCTTATTTTTAATTACGAAGAACCTATTGCTAAAATACAGCAAGATCTTTGCATAAAATGCTATAACACAGAGCTTATTCATCAACAAACTATATCTTATGGTGATTAGTATGGACTTTGCAGAAAAGGAAAAAGAAAGCTTAATTTTAGAACAAATTAGAAAAATTACAGTACATATTGCATATGAGGAACAAAGAGGAACAGGTTTTATTTTAAGGCAAAATGATGAAGATAAAGTTGCTTATCTTTTTACAGCTAAGCACGTACTTTTTGGTGAGGGCTTTCAGCAAAAAAATACTTACAATGAAAACTATCAAATAAATATTAACTCAGATAAATTATCTTTAACATTAAAACACCCCATAATTAGAAATTTAATTGTAACCGGAATAGTTTATCATATAAAAACACATGATGATTTCTGCTTTTTTTCTCTAGATCTGGAAAGTAATAAAATATTAGACGTACCTAGTCTCAAGATTTCAGAATATATTACTGCTTTTGATAGAGGGTATGATTTTTATACTTTTGGCTATCCAAAAATATCCACTATTGAGGGGGATAATTTTGGAGAGTATTTTAAGGTAATAAACCCCTCAAAATCACTCAAAAAGATAAATTTAGGCGATCAAGAGCCATTCGAGCAGAAAACAATCTCATTCAATGCAAAAAATATACATGGAGTCGTTAATCAGAAAGGAGAAAGTAGCTTACCTACAAGTTTGAGAGGGTTATCTGGGTCTGGAATTTTTTATTTTGATAATAGCATTTTGTATATAACTGCCATAGTCATAAGAGCGCATTCAATCAATAGCATACATACTATTGATTTATATAACAATATTGATTTAATTAATGAATGTATTAGAAATCAAGAAAATATTAATCTTTCAGAAATAAAAGGCAATACATATTTTAGCTTTGATAAAAACCTAATAGATTTAGAAAATATAAATTATAATAAGCTTTTGGAGCATATAGGATCAGTAGATGAAGATGATTGCAAAAACTATGAAAAGAATAGAGACATAAAACTCAAGAGAGAAGCAATAGAGCGGGATATAGTAAAAATAGCTCAATATTGTGCTTATTGGGGTGTAAAGGTTAATCAAGAAAATCAATATGATAAAGCAAGAATGTACTTCCGGCATGCAATTGCGCTCGATTCAAGGTATAAGCAGTTTTTTCTACTTGTGAAAAGTGAAAGGCGATCAAAAGCTGAGAATAATCAAATTATTGCCACTAGTGAAGAAATTATATCTAATCCTAATTCAACTTCAGAAAGGCAGTATGAAGCCTTAAAGCAGAAAATACAAATTTTACAAGAAGAAAGTAATAATTCTGAATTATATAATACGCTTTATGACCTCTTAAAAATCTCTAAAAATATAGAAAAAACTGAAAGTACGATTACTGAAATCGGAGCTTATATAGACCAGTTGCTTCAATTAACCAACTTGGAAACAGAAGCAGCTCTAAAAAAAGGTGAAAGCATTAGTGCGACTAAATATATTGATATAAATGAGTTAGCTATAGAAAACAACCAAATTAATATTGCACAAAATTCTATAGAAACCTTGAAAAATTACCTTAACCGTGAAGCAGAGGTTCTTTTAAATAGCGGCAAACAAGTAAACGTTAACAGATATATTGAGATAAGCGATATTGCTATTTCTAACAAACAACCTGAAACTGCAATTTATCTACTTTACTGTGCAAAAGAACTCAGTAAATTATCTCTTTCAAGACGAGATAGTTTAGAAACTAATAAGGATATCAATAATAAGATTAGCACAATAGTGAATGATTTTGATCTAGAAAGGAATATTGTATTTCAGACACAGTCATCAGCTGAGTCTCTAGGTAGTAGTTTAGAGAAAATAAAAGAACAAGCTGATGTCCAGCTTTTTTCAGATGTCAAATCTATTCTGGCAAAAATTAATGATATTTATGACAAATCAAATAATTCTGGGATTTTAAATGAAATAGAAAACAATATTAAAAACCTTAATTCAAGATTCACTTCTAATAACACAGATACTTTAGAAGAGCCTAAAGCATCAAGCTATCCAGCTAATAGCAACCTCTCCACCAATATAAAATCCTCTATTCATGGTTTTTTCATCAATATTATCCTGTTTAGTGCCGTTTCAGTATTTATTTCAGGAAGTAGTATAAGCAATCTTTGAGGAATAATATTCATTAATACAAAGCTAAGCCCCCTTCCTCAACTCATTCACCAACGTAAACGAACGCTTACGCAGTTCGCTATCATAAATATCGCAGACAAAAATCAGTTCATTGGCTTGGGTAGCTTCCAGAAATGCTTCCAGTTTAGTGCGCACGGTTTGCGGTGAACCAATAATCGCAGCAGCTAAAAATGCATCGACGGCTTGTTTTTCTTGCGGCGAATGCCAGACCTGCGCCATATTTTCTACGGGCGGTTTTAAGCGCACACTTTGACCATTAAATAGCGCTTGAATGCGTTGTTGGCTAGTGGTGGCTAAATAGCGTGCTTCCTCATCGGTGGGGGCGACAATCAGCGGCACACCTAAGGAGAAATAAGGCTCGGCTAAACTAGTGCTGGGCTTAAAATGACTGCGATAGGTATGAATCGCTTCAAACAATAAGCGCGGCGCGAAATGGGAGGCAAACGAATAGCGCAAACCGAGCTGCCCTGCCAATTGAGCGCTAAACAAGCTAGAGCCTAGTAACCAGATCGGTATAGGGCTGACCATACCGGAGTTGGCAATTACTTGTTGATGAGAGCTAGGGTTTAGATAATGTTGTAATTCTTGCAACTGTTGGGGAAAGTTTTCAGCACCATCCAAACCGCGTCTCAAGGCGCGCATCGTGGCTTGATCCGTCCCCGGCGCACGCCCAATGCCTAAGTCAATTCGATTAGGATACAGTGCTTCCAAGGTGCCAAAGTTTTCCGCCACGATTAAAGGGGCATGATTAGGCAGCATAATGCCGCCTGAGCCTACACGAATTTTGCTCGTTTTACCGGCGATATGCCCAATCAAAACCGAAGTAGCCGCACTGGCAATCCCATCAATATTGTGGTGTTCTGCCAGCCAATAGCGCGTAAAGTCTAATGCATCTAAATGTTGAGCTAAATCCACGGCATTATTAAAGGCTTGAGCCAAAGTGCCTTGGTCATGCACAGGCACTAAATCGAGCATGGAAAAAGCGGTTGTAGCAAGTCTACTCATGTTTCATCTGCTTATTAGGTTGAAGCGTATCACTCCATTAAACGCTGCTGAGGCCAGAAAAGTACAGTACACCTATTCTCTAAACGTATTCAGCAAGCGCTGACTCAAACTAGTAAAGCGTAAGCTCAGTTGTTTAAGCCAAGTTAACTAAACAACAGGTAAACTCAAAGCTAAGCTCATCACTTTAATAACACCATCTATGTCCATCAGCTCGCAAACTGTTATTTTCGGTATCACTATCTACCAACGTTTTATATCACCACACAAAGGCTACCACTGTGCTCATGCAGCTTTGCACCAAGGCAAGTCCTGTTCACAAGCGGTCAAGTTCATTATTGCTGAACAAGGTGTATTGAATAGCTGGACAGCTATCAGACAACGTTTTGCGGAATGCCGTGCTGCTTCTTTAGTATTAAGGCAAGGTTGTAAATCTGCTGAGCACCCATGCAATGACGCCCAAAAACGCAAGGATAAACGTTGTAGAGATACTTGTTTGGATAACTGTAATTTATCTTGCGACTGTTTTGACTTTAAACGCTCTAAGAGTGACTGCGATCTACCTTGCGATTGTTTTGACTTTGATTGCAATCCATTTAACTAAGCCACAATAAAAAATTACTTTTCTTTAAACTTTGATTGAGGGACTGGTCTAAATTAAGTCTCGTAAAAAATACAGGTCTGAAATGCAAATTAAACCTCCAATTCCCATGTTAAGCCTCCTCTTGTTAACTAGCACCTGTACTGCCAATGAGCTGATTGGTCAAACCACTCCTCCTTATCCCAATCATTGGCAAGAAGAAGGCGGTTCTTGTCTGTTGGATTGTAATTACAGTCTTGGTGTGCTCATCAAGGGGCAACAGCGTTTATTGTATTTAGGCAAAAAATCACCGCAATCAACTGCCAATAAACCACGCTGGCAGATACTAGATACTATGCCTTACCCTGAACCACCTGAGGGCTATGAGCTAACTTATTCGACTTGTGAAAACCAAGGTACTCCTGATCCTAGCTTGATTGCTCTCGTGAAAACTGCGGATACGGAATGGCTAGATCAAGTACGCTTTGTGTATAAAGCGAATATCGCTAAAGGTAGTTTTGAAACTATTTCTACTGAAGGGATTCGTTGCGAGAATATAGCCGCAGGTTTATAAGCGCGTCCTGCGCTTTGATGGCTTTACACAGGTTGATTCTCGGCTATTGCTGCTGAAAAGCAGCAACTCCAAGCGCGACTCAAGCCTACTGCGGCTTAGCAGGTGTTATATCGGTGTGTTTCAAAAACTTATACAGATCGCTATTGGTTGATAGCAGCAAAGTCGAATCCGCAGTCACTACCGAGCGATAGGTGTCTAAAGTACGAGTAAATTGATAGAAGCTCGATGCGTCAGGGCTTTGATTGAAGGCATTCGCGTAAATTTCCGCTGCTTTCGCATCGCCTTCCCCGCGTGTTTGCTCAACCTGTTTATACGCTTCGGATTGAATACGGTCTTGATCACGCATTAAATTACCGCGAATCCGTGCTGCTTCGCCATTGCCTTCCGAGCGGAAACGCTCAGCAATTTGGCGCCGCTCACTAATCATGCGCTCGAAGATTTTTGGCTGAACCGTTTCAGTGTAGTTAATGCGCTTGAAACGAATATCCAATAACTCAATGCCGAACACTTTGACCTTTTCCGCGGCCGCTTTATAAATCGCCATTTCTACCGATTCGCGCCCATTTTTAATCGGTAGCAAATTACCAATCCCCGATTCGTTTTGATTATCAGTAAGTATCGCATCCTGTGATGGCTTGCGATCTTTAGTGGTACGGACAATTTCAATCAGCTCATTACGCGCCACCATATTACGAGTTTCACTACCCAAAATATCGTCCAAGCGGGATTGAGCACTACGCTCATCACGTAAACGTAGGAAATAAGCCATGGGGTCGGTAATGCGCCAGCGTGCGAACAAATCCACCGAAATATACAGTTTATCTTTGGTTGGCATATCGCTCGGACTGCCATCCCATTCCAGAATGCGCTTATCGATGCGATTCACGGTTTGAATAAATGGAATTTTGAATTTTAAACCAGCGCTAGTAATGGGTTCGCCAATCGGTTTACCAAATTGGGTAATAATCACTTGCTGCGCTTCACCCACGGTATAAAGGCTATTGAATAAGACAAAGCCACCGACCAAGGCTAACGGAATAAGCCATTTTTTCATTGCGCTGCTCCTTGGTTCGGCATCGGTGGGGCGCTTGGCTCTACTCGATTCACGGGCGTTTTCGTTAAATTCAGCAAAGGTAATAAACCTTGCATCTCGCTATCCACAATGATTTTGTTCTGCACACCGGGTAGCACAGCTTGCATAGTCTCCAAATACAGGCGTTGCTTGGTTACAGCAGGTGCTTTTTGATATTGCGCGAACACCGCATTAAAGCGCGCCACATCGCCTTCCGCCTCATTGACACGCTTTAATTTATAACCCTCCGCCTCCCGAATGCGTTGATCTTTTTGACCTTCGACGAGGGGAATTACTTTGTTGTAATCGCGCCGCGCTTCATTGATTAAACGTTCTTTTTCCTGTTGGGCTTGGTTCACTTCATTGAAGGATTCGCGCACCGGTGCGGGCGGATTGACATTTTTCAATTGCACTTGATCAATGCCAACCCCGAGATCATAACGTTTAGCCAAGGCTTGCATCCGGCGTAATGCTTCCACCTCAATCTCTTGGCGACCAATCGTAATCACTTCATCCACAGTCCGATCCCCGACCACTTCGCGCATTACTGACTCCGACACATCGCGTAAGGTTGAACCTGGCTCACGAATCTGGAATAAATACTGCTGCGGTTCGGTAATACGATATTGCACTACCCACTCCACCGACGCCGCATTCAAATCCCCCGTGACCATTGCTGATTCATTTTGCGGTTCATCAGAATATTGATCGGCATTCGTCGCACCGCCTGTACCGAAACCAAACTCCTGTTTGAGCTGGCGCTTCACCGGCAGAATCGTCACCACATCGACACCAAACGGAATTTTGAAATGCAAACCGGAAGGCACTTCTGAGATATATTTGCCGAACCGCTGCACCATACCCACGGAATCACTAGGGATGGTGTACCAGCTCATCCACAAGCCTATACCTATGATTACTACGATAAAAAGACTCCCACTCGCTAAAGAGCGTATCTGCTGACTCAAACGGTCAACTAGATTGGGTGCTTTATTAGTCGTTGTGTTTAGTGGAGGATCAAATAGACTCATAAGCTTGCCTATCATTATTTTTATGAAAAATTCAATCTAAACTACCTAAAAATCAATGCAACCCTTTAATCTCAAAATCAACCAGAGCATGTTTTCAGTTTAGTGCAACTAGCTTAGAACACTTAGATCTAGTTGTATTAGATTTCAGCCAATCGGCTTTCCCTAGTTTCTAAATTTCTGGCGTTGTACGATTAGACTATATGCCCAAAGCAGAGCGAAATGATGAAAATTATAGGAATTGATTTAGGCACCACCAATAGTGCGGCAGCCATTTGGCAAAATGGTCAAGTGGAACTGATTCCCAATCGGTTAAAAGAATACTTGACACCCTCTGTGGTACACATTGGTCAAGATGGTACTGTATTAGTCGGCAAGGCTGCACAAGAGCGTTTATTGACTCACCCCAATGCGACTGCCTCGGTGTTTAAACGGTACATGGGCACAGATCGCAAACTAACCCTCGCGAAAAAATCCTACTCTGCCCCTGAGCTATCTGCCTTCGTTTTAAAGAGCCTGAAAGAAGATGCTGAAAATTATTTAGGCGAAGCAGTCACTGAAGCGGTTATTAGTGTCCCTGCTTATTTTAATAATACTCAACGCAAAGCAACCATTCTGGCAGGTGAGTTAGCAGGTTTAAAAGTAGAACGCTTAGTGAATGAGCCAACTGCAGCAGCCATTGCTTATGGCTTGCATGAAAAACCTGAGCATACCCAATTTATTGTGGTGGATTTAGGCGGTGGTACCTTTGACGTATCGATTATGGAGTATTTTGAAGGGGTACTCGAAGTACATGCTTCTGCGGGTGATAACTTCCTAGGTGGCGAAGATTTCACTGAGATTTTGGTGAATAAATTTCTCAGTAGTTTAAATCTCAATAAAACCAGCCTTAATCCCAACGAGCTGCAATTAGTGCAAGCACAAATGGAACTAGCCAAGCGCCAACTCAATCAAGCTGATTTGATTCATGTTGAGCCATTTATTAAAGCGCAGAAACAACCGATTAGCTTATATAAAGAAGATTTCCTGAAACTAAGCGAACCACTATGGCAACGTTTACAACGTCCAATTGAAACCGCTTTGCGCGATGCGAAATTGAAGCCCTCTGATTTGGATGAGGTCATTTTGGTCGGTGGTGCAACCCGTATGCAATATTTCCGCTCGCTGATTGCAAAAATGTTTCGACGCATGCCATCCGCCAATCTTGACCCCGATTTAGTGGTAGCAATGGGTGCTTCGATTCAAGCAGGTCTAAAAGCCCGCGATGCAGCGCTGGAAGATTTAGTTTTGACCGATGTATGCCCTTATTCACTTGGTATAGGTATTCACAATGAGAACGATCATCTAGGCACGCAAGGGAATTTATTTAGCCCGATTATTGAACGCAATACGGTCATTCCTTGTAGCCGAATCAGTGCTTATAACACAATAACCGATTATCAAACCGCAATGACTTTGGAGTTCTTTCAAGGTGAGCATCGCTTAGTAAAAAATAATATTAGTCTTGGAAAACTCGAAGTACGCTTACCCAAAGCGCGCAAAGGTGAAGAAAGCGTCACTGTGCGCTTAAGCTATGATATTAATGGCGTATTAGAGGTCGATGTGGAAGTGGTTTCTACCGGCGAAAAGCATTACAAAATGATTTTGAATACGCCCAGCCAAATCACCGATAAAGAAATTGCTGCCAGTAAAGAAAAACTTAGTGCTTTAAAATTTCATCCACGTGAGCAGGAAGTTAATATCACACTGCTGGCGCGTGCTGAACGCTTATATGAAGGTCGCTTAGGTCAAGAGCGTGAGGAAATTTTAAATGCACTACGTTGGTTCGAATCGGTTCTAGAAAAGCAAAATAACAGCGAAATTGCCGAGGCACAGACACGTTTTGGCGAATTTCTTGATCAAGTTGAGCAGGATCGGTTGTTTTAAGCATGTGGTGGGAAATTTTAGAACTGACTGCAGAAGCCGATCAAAAAGCGATTAAACTTGCCTATGCCAAAAAACTAAAAAAAACACGTCCGGATGATGATCCAGAGGGTTTTAAGGCTTTACATGAAGCTTATCAACAGGCCTTAGCTTGGCATGCGAATAAGGACTTATACGCTGCTGAAGACGAAGTATGGGAAGAAGATAATGAAGCTACACTGGAAACAAGTTCTCCAGTAGATCATTCTGCCCCTGAATCTGCCGTACCTTTTTCTGAACTGTTTCTATCGTTTAGCGCTAAACAGACTGGCGAACAAACAGCCCCCCCGTTGCAAGTTGCATATTTAGCTGAATCACAAACTTTGATTGAGCAGGAACCTCTTCAGTTACACAGTACTACCCTGAAAGCACCTGAACTCAATCTTGAACTGAATCATCAAACACTCAAAGCGGCAACACTTACTAGTAGTGACTTACTAAAACCCGCTACCCCTGTTTTTGAAGAAGACCAGTCGACAACAGATGAGGAACAATTCGCCGCGGATTGGCGCAGTTTTCAACAACAGTTCTCAATTAATATCCACAACGAAACCTATCGAAAAGATCCAACTGCTTGGCATTTCCTAGAAAAACTGCCCTCTTTTATAGATTTGGAGTTTCGCGATCGCTTAAGCCACGAGATGTTTGGTTTTATTTCTGAAGCCAATCTCAAAGCTGCTGAGCATAAGTCATTATTTATCAAACCAGCCGTTTTACAGTATCTCAATCAGCTCTTTGCTTGGGATCAACAATGGCGCTACCTGACTGAGCAGTTTGGTGAGCAGCAAACTGATGCCATTTTGACACATCTTGAATTAGCCACCCCTAATAAGCATATTGCTCTGCGTGTTCAGCCTGAAGCCTTGTACTACTACCCTCGCTTGCTGGCTTTTGTCATTGATCTAGCTTTTTTATTTATTGTTGTGTTTGGCTTAAGTCTTATCCTAGAAAAGCCCCAAGATCTCACTAACTTTGAGTCAAAAGTTTTCTTAGGCGCATTAATTTGGTTTACTATTTACCCACTAGTAGAAGCGAGTGCTTTGCAGGCTAGCCTTGGTAAAAAGCTCATGAAACTTAAAGTGGTTAATAAGCACGGCCAACATCTCAGCATAGCTCACAGTTATATCCGCCATCTTGTCACTAATGCTTGTATTATTGGCTTTAAAATCGTCATTTGGATCAATATGTTGCTAGCCTATAAGCGCAGCATGCTTTTACAAGATTGGCTCACCCAATCGTATGTGATCAAAAGAGATTAAAATGCACTTTTTAAAGCACTTACTTATTATTATGCTAGTGACTAGACCTTGACTCCCTTATAATGCGCGCGTTTTTAGCAAACCTATTGTTCTGACATGCAAATTGCTCAGTCTTCTGCTACAGCGACTACCAACCAATTAGAGCTTGTTGGCCAAGACCTTCATCTTATTAACACAAAGAAGACTACCACCGATGGATTGCCGCTTAAGTCAACATACCGCCCTTACTCAACCATTCGACAGATAGAATTAATGCATTACCCAGCAATTCAACTACAATTTCACTCTAGTTTGGTCAATTAATGAAAAAATCTATGAGCATACAACGTAAGGGCATTATTTTAGCGGGCGGCAGTGGCACGCGCTTGTATCCATTGACCCAAGCGGTCAGCAAGCAATTAATGCCTATTTATGATAAGCCAATGATTTATTATCCACTGACTGTCTTGATGCTGTCAGGGATTCGCGACATTTTAATTATTACCACACCTCAGGACTCTAGCCAGTTTCAAGCCCTACTAGGGGATGGTTCTCAATGGGGGGTGAATTTGCACTATGCGATTCAACCTAAACCCGAGGGCTTAGCTCAAGCCTTTTTGATTGGTGCAGAATTCCTAGGTAACTCCCCGTGCACGCTGATCTTAGGCGATAATATTTACTATGGTGAAGGCCTCTCCCAACGCTTACAAGCTGCTTACAATCAGACCCAAGGCGCTACTGTTTTTGCCTATTATGTGCGTGATCCTGAGCGCTATGGGGTAGTGGATTTTGATGAGCACGGTCGAGCCTTAAGTATTGAAGAAAAACCACTTAAACCGCGCTCTAACTATGCGGTCACTGGTTTGTACTTCTATGACAATCAAGTTGTGGATGTCGCTAAAGCGGTTAAGCCTTCTGAGCGTGGTGAACTTGAAATTACCACTGTGAATCAAATCTATTTGGAAAAAGAGCAACTGCAAGTGGAGATTCTCAAGCGTGGTACGGCTTGGCTTGATACGGGTACGCATGCTTCCTTGCTTGATGCATCGAACTATATACGTGTCATCGAAGAACGCCAAGGCTTGAAGATTGCTTGCCCTGAAGAGGTCGCGTGGCGGATGCGCTATATCGATACTGAACAATTACTACGCTTAGCAGAGCCTTTGAAGAAAAGTGGCTATGGTCATTATCTGATTGGGGTAGCGAAATGAAGATTATTCCAACCGCTATTCCTGATGTACTGATCATTGAACCCAACGTCTTTGGGGATGAACGTGGTTTCTTCATGGAAACGTGGAATCAACACACTTTTGCTGAAGCAGGTTTAGACCTTAAGTTTGTCCAAGATAATCACAGTCGTTCGCGCCAAGGTATCTTACGCGGATTACATTATCAGATTAAAAACCCTCAAGGTAAGCTAGTTCGTGTGACCCAAGGCTGCGTCTATGATGTAGCGGTTGATCTACGTCGTTCTTCACCCACGTTCGGGCAATGGACGGCGGTTGAACTTTCAGCCGAAAATCATCGATTGTTTTGGGTGCCACCTGGCTTTGCACATGGCTTCTATGTGATGAGCGAATCGGCAGACTTCCAATACAAATGCACCAATTTATACTCACCTGAGCATGAGCGCTGTGTACGTTGGAATGATCCTAACTTGAATATTCCTTGGCCACTGGTGCAAGGGGAAGCGCCACAACTATCTGCGAAAGATGCCATAGGTAATTTATTGCCAGAGGCCGAGGTATTCGTATGAAACTGCACAAAGTCTTGGTAACGGGTGCGAATGGTCAACTAGGTTACGAGCTACAACGTACCGTAGTACCAGGTGTTGAACTCATTGCCACGGATTACCAAACCCTTGATATTACTAGTTCTGCGCAAATCACGGCGGCTTTAGAACAGTATCAGCCTGAGCTAGTGATTAATGCAGCCGCTTATACGGCGGTGGATAAAGCAGAAAGCGATCAAGTCAATGCTCAACGCTTAAATGGAGATGCTGCAGGGCTTATTGCACAAGCGGTTGCAAGAGCCAATCAGTATAAACCAACTCAGCTAGTCCATATTTCCACGGACTTTGTATTTGATGGGGCACAATCCCTACCGTATTTACCTGCAGCAGCACCTAAGCCTTTGGGTGTGTATGGGGCTACTAAGCTCAGTGGTGAACAGCAAGTTCAAGCCTATTTACCTACTGCTTTAATTATTCGTACATCTTGGCTCTATTCCACACATGGAAATAACTTTGTAAAAAGCATGTTGCGCTTTATGCAAGAGCGTGAGCAATTAGGCGTGGTGTATGATCAAGTAGGCTCGCCCACATGGGCACGCACCCTAGCCAATAGTATTTGGGCTTTAGTAGAAAACAATGCACAAGGTATTCTGCATTGCTCAGATAATGGCGTAGCCAGTTGGTACGACTTTGCTGTGACTATCCAAGAAGAAGCGTATCGCTTAGGATTACTCAAGCAGCGTATTCCTATTCATCCGATTCGTAGTAGCGCTTACCCTACCCCAGCTGAACGGCCTGCTTTTAGCGTCATGGATAAAAGCCGCACTGAAGAATATCTCGGTTATCGTCTGCCCTATTGGCGTACTAGTTTGCAAGCCATGCTCACCGAATTAACTGAATCGAATCACCAAGCCTAATTATGACCTATCAACCTAAAAATCTACTGGTAACGGGTGGCGCTGGCTTTATCGGCACCAATTTTGTTCATTATTGGTTAGCTAGCTATCCAGATACACATATCACCGTATTAGATGCACTGACTTATGCGGGTCGCTATAGCAATTTAGAAAGTTTAGAAGGACAGCCGAATTTTCGCTTTGTAAAAGGTGATATTCTTGATCAGTCTTTAGTCGAGCATTTGTTACGCGAAGGTAACATTGAGACCCTCGTGCATTTTGCGGCGGAATCACATGTAGATCGTTCGATTTATGGCCCCGATGCCTTCTTACGAACTAATATTGATGGCACCCACAGTTTATTAAAAGCAGCCAAAAAAGTTTGGCTTGATGAGAATAAAGGCGGTGAACATCGTTTCCATCATGTCTCTACGGATGAAGTCTATGGTACTTTGTCAGCGACTGATCCTGCTTTTACTGAAACGACGCCTTATGCACCCAACTCGCCTTATGCCGCAAGTAAAGCCGCTTCGGATCATATTGTCCGTGCGTATCAACATACTTATGGTTTAAATACCACTACCAGTAATTGCTCCAACAATTATGGTCCTTACCAATATCCTGAAAAGCTAATTCCACTAGCGATTTCCAGTTTATTACGCGGTAAGGCTGTGCCAATCTATGGCGATGGTCAGCAAATTCGTGATTGGTTGTATGTGGATGATCATAATCGGGGGATTGATTTGATAATCCGCACGGGTCGGGTGGGTGAAACGTATAATATTGGTGGGAATAATGAACAGACCAACTTAAACCTGATTCACACCCTCTGTGCCTTATTAGATGAGCGTTTCCCTACTTCGCCGCATGTTCCACATCAACACTTGATTACTTATGTGACAGACCGTCCTGGACATGATCGACGTTACGCGATTGATAATCGCAAGATTTGTCAGGAGCTGGGCTATAATCCAGCCGAAACTTTCCAATCAGGTTTAGCTAAGACCTTAGACTGGTATTTAATTCATACCCATTTCTGGCAAGCGGATGAGATTCAATTATTTGGTAGTCATGCAGCGGTTAAGGAGCCAGCTTAATGCAATGTCGGATTTGCGGTAGCACGGGTGAACATACAGTCTACACCGCTAAAGAAATGATGCTTGGTCTACGGGATGAACATCGTTATTTCCAATGCGTTGATTGCGGCTGCTTACAGATTGAAGCCATTCCAGACAATCTGGCGGCTTATTATCCTAGCAACTATTACTCCTACTCTG
Source organism: uncultured Thiothrix sp. (assembly GCF_937876535.1). GTDB lineage: Bacteria > Pseudomonadota > Gammaproteobacteria > Thiotrichales > Thiotrichaceae > Thiolinea. The sequence continues at coordinate 63,584 of NZ_CALFHZ010000023.1, read as the reverse complement.
TTCCCAATGCTGCTAGCAAGCTTAAGAAACAGCTGTTACGTCAGCGTGACTATTATGCAGTCACCGGCAAATCCTTACTTGGACATGTTTTAAGTTTAGCTTCACCGAATAGCAAACTCAGCACGCTGCGTCCTATCCAATTGAAGCAAGATTCACGGATTTTAGATGTGGGTTGTGGGGCTGGCTTATTGTTGAATTCTTTGCGGGAAGCGGGTTTCACCCAACTGTTAGGCATTGATCCCTTTAATGCTGATACCATCCATTACCCTAACGGGCTAGTCATTGAAAAGCGCGATATTTTTAGTGAAACGGGTGAATGGGATTTAATTATGTTCCACCACTCTTTTGAGCATTTGGTGGAACAACAGAAAACCTTAGTGCAAGCTCAGAAGTTGCTGGCTAAACATGGCACTGTGTTATTACGTGTCCCAACGGTTTCCTCTTATGCTTGGCAGCATTATGGAGTGAATTGGTCACAACTAGATGCGCCGCGCCATTTGTTCTTGCATTCAGTCGATAGCATTAAAAAATTAGCCGAGCAAACTGGCTTTACGGTTAGCCAAGTTCAATATGACTCTAATGCTTTCCAATTTTGGGGTAGCGAGCAATATGAACAAGATATTGCCTTACGTTCAGAGCGCTCTTGGGCAGAAAACCCAGCCAACTCGCCGTTTACTGATGAGCAAATTAAACAATTTGAACATCGGGCACGCGAATTAAATGCTCTGAATAAAGGCGATCAAGCTGCTTTCTATTTGCGTAAAGCCTCATGACTGCTAAACGTAAAGTCTTCGCCATCTCATCACCGGGTGGTCATTGGATTCAGCTGACGCGCTTATGTGCAGGCTTAGAGGCAGAGCATGAAATTGTCTATGCCTTACCCGATAAGCTATTTAAGCCTAAACGTGATCAGAAAATTTATTCTGTAATAGATGTGAGCGCGGATGATAAGTGGAAGTTAATTCCTTGTGCGTTTCAGGTTGGCTATATTCTATTAAAAGAACGTCCACAGGTAATTTTATCGACTGGAGCAGCTCCTGGTGTAGTGGCTATCTTACTTGGCAAACTACTTAGGATTCGTACTATTTGGATTGATAGCATTGCTAATGTACAAAAAATTTCCCGGTCTGGTGAGTTAGTAAAAAATCGAGCTGATGTATTCCTGACCCAGTGGGAACATTTAAGCGATCAGCAACACGTCTTATTTAAAGGCTCAGTGTTATGATTTTTGTGGCAGTAGGCACTCAATTTCCTTTTGATCGTTTGATTCGCTGCGTGGACGAATGGGCACTGGCACAGGGTGTTGAAGTCGTAGCTCAGATTGCTACAGGCGAATATCTACCTACTCATGCACGTTATGAACGCTTTATGACAACTGAAGTGTTCAATCAGACCTTGTATACTGCTAGTTTGATTATTTCACATGCGGGGATGGGCAATATCATTACTGCAATTGAAAGCAGTAAACCTATTATTGTCATGAACCGTCAATATGAACTGGGTGAACACCGAAATAACCATCAAGCAGATGGTTTGGAATGGATGGCAAAATTGCCAGGCGTCTATACCGCCAAAACCTGTGAAGATTTAACCGCTTTGCTTGATCAGCATGAAACTTTACAAGCTGGTGGGCAAGTAGGTATTGAGCGCCGACAGAATCTGATTAACTTCATTGACCAAGCCATTCGAGCTTAAAACATGAAGTTAAATAACCGCTCTTTACTCTGGCAAACGGCATTCTCGATTATCGCGCGCTTTGCAGGAGTGGGCTTAAACTTTGCGGTCGCAATTATTATTACCCGCACTTTACCGATGAATGAAGCGGGCATGTTATTTATGCTGATGACTTTAGTAACCGGTATTTCACTGTTTAGTCGTGTGGGTGTAGAACAATGGTTAGTCCGTGAAGTGGCAGGGCTACCCGAGCAAGGTTTGGCTGAAGCGCAGTTACGTCACTTATATAGTGCGTTTAGATTATTACTCATCACCAGCTTCATTTTTATGTTGCTTTGGCTGGCGATTAGTCCTGTCGTTAAACGGGATTTATTTGATGGGGATATTCACCTAGGTTTGTTATGGATCGCTGGTTTAGGTATTTTCTTTTTTAACCTAGTCATGACCAACTCTGCTTTTATGAAAGCAGCACATCACATTTCTGAGTCCTTATTGATTCAAAATGCGCTTCCTGCTGTGTGTATGATGTTGGTTATTTTACTACTCTGGCCCTTCTTCCCAGTTAATCAAAACTACTTGTGGATTTATACACTATCTGTCGTATTAGCGGGGTTAGTCTCGTTTTATTGGCTACGTGCTTGGTTGCCTTCATTAAAATCGCGTGGTGAGCCAATCACTCGTCAATCTGTCTTTCAAAGCTCTATACCACTAGCCCCAGTCTCCTATTTTGCCTTCATGATGCTATGGGCAGATACCTTAATGACTGGTTGGTTATTAAATAATGAAGATGTTGCTTTATTTACAGTAGCTGCACGTTTGTCATTTGTAAGTGGATTCTTTTTAGGCGCTTTGGATGCCACCATTTATCCACGTCTCTTACGCATGCATAAGCAAAACCCAGACAGACTGCGTAAATTTTTCTGGCAAGCCACACTGTTAGTTGCAGCGGTTTTAAGTGTAGTCACTTTAATCATTGCTATGGTAGGCAAACCCGTTTTAGCCGTCTTTAATGAAGGCTACGTACAAGCTGCAACCACTTTAGTTATCCTCTTGTTAGGACAGTTAGTCCGCGGTTTAGGGATTACTTTCTCGTTTATGTTCATCATTCGCGAGCAAGTGCGCTATCTTAATAGCTTATTATTGGTTGCCTTGCTCGCCAATCTGTTAGCGAATTGGTTGTTGATTCCCCAATACGGGATTGAAGGCGCTGCAATGGCAACTTTAGCTGCGAACTTACTTTTAACGGGTGGAGTTATCGTGTTTTTCTTCAAAAACCGCTTGTTAAGTGGCTATGCTTAGACAATTATGCTAAGAATTCTTGCCGTTTTGTTTGTTATTTCGATTTTTATTCCAGTTGAATTCTTTGTAATGGCTGGAACCGTGCGCATCGAAACCTATCGCGTCATTCTAGCGCTGACTTTAATTTATGCTTTCTTTAATTTCCGCACCGTATTAAAACGCGCAGACCTAACCGATGTGCTTTTACTAGGCTTAATTGTATTGGCTTTTGCTAGTTTCTGGGTCAACCATAGTTTACAAAAAGCTATCGAATCCACTGGCCTCTACTCCTTGGAAACCTTAGGGGCTTTCTATCTAGCTAAACTATTTATTACTACCCCTGAACGTTTCTATCGAATCAACCTAGCCTTTATTTGGGCTTTAGTAGCGCTAACCTTACCCGCCATTTATGAAGCCTTTTCGCATCATCGGATTTTGCATGAATGGGCTGAACGTCTTACAGGACACTTATCAATTGATTACCGCTTATATACCGAATACTACATACGCGGCAGCATCATGCGTACAACCAGTGTATTTGCTCATCCAATTTTGTATGGAACTTTAGCTGCCCTATTCTTCCCCTTTGCTATTTTACTGTTCTGGCGTCAACAAAAAATTAGGCAGTTTGCCATGATTCTGGGGTTGAGCGTTTCTATGCTCACAACTTTATCATCAGCTCCGTTACTGTCTTTAATTTTCCAAGGTTTTACTGTCCTATTGGTCAAATTCTGGCATACAGCACGGCGTTTTTGGGTTGCACTTTTCTTTAGTGGTTTAGCCGCTGCTATGTTAATTCAAGCTTTATCCAATCGTGGATTCTTTGGAATTTTAATTTCTTATCTAACCTTTAATCCAAATACGGGTTATTTCCGCATGTTGCAGTGGGAATACAGTATGGACGATATTTTAGATCATCCTATTTTGGGGATTGCGCATAATGACTGGACGCGTCCTTATTGGAAGGATTGGATGGGTGATAGTATTGACAGTTTCTGGTTACTTGTTACCCTACAGCACGGTATTTTTGCCTTTGTGCTCTTAATAACGGCCTGTTTCTATGCAGTTTTTAGCGTTTTAAACCAAGTACATCGGCAACACGAAAACGTAAAGTGGATGGTTACAGCATGGATTTTGTCCTTTATGTCACTGATTTTAATCGGCTTTACGGTTGACTACTTCGACAAATTGCAACCGATGTTCTTCTTCACTTTAGGCGCTATGTCTTGGGCAAAATATTATCTAATGCCAGAAACACCCAGCCTGTCTAGTGAGGCACTATCAACTAGGGAGCAGGGGAAAACAGTAAAATGAAGCCACGCTTCGTTAGTCAAAAAGTATTCATGTGGATACTGCATTTTCGGCACAGCCTACTCTATGCCTATAACTGGTATTTGCGCTCTTTCTATGGCATGAAGTTACATCCTAGCGTGCGTATCTCTTTAAAAGCCCGGGTCGATAAGACCAATCCGACTGGTTTAGCGATTGGCGAAGAAACAATGGTGACTTTTGATAGCATCATTCTTTCCCATGACTATGCGACCGAACGCCATGCGGGTGCTTATCAACAAATGACTAAAATTGGTAAACGTTGCTTCATTGGTTGTGGCTCTATCGTAATGCCAGGCATCAGTATTGGTGATGAATGTATTATTGCTGCAGGTAGTGTAGTGACCAAAGATGTTCCGGCTGGCTCAATCGTGGCTGGGAATCCTGCCAATGTAATCCGTAGCGGCATCCACACTAAAGCTTATGGGCGTTTGATTAATAACGAGACTCCAGTTAAACCTCAAATACCAACTCACTCAACTCTGTCTAGCGCTGCCTTAAATGAAACCGCTAGTTAGTATCATTTTAGTCTCTTACAACACCGCTGAACACACGCTCAAAGCCTTACAGTCGGTGCAAGCGCAGACTAAACAGCCCTATGAAATTATTGTCGTAGATAATAAGTCTAATGATCATTCAGTTGCGCTCATTCGTGAGGCTTTTCCAAGTATCCACTTGATTGAAAGCGCTGAAAACTTAGGCTTTGCAGGTGGCGTGCGTAAAGGTGTTGAATTAGCACAAGGTAGTTACCTACTTTTGTTGAATCCAGATACCTTGGTTCTGGAGGGTGCAATTGATAAGCTGTTAAACTTTGCTGAGCAGCATCCGAAGAATGGTATTTGGGGTGGTGTTACCTTAAATAATGATCTTAGCTTAAATACTCAACATGCTTGGTCCAAACCAGACTTTGCCTCGCTTTTGTTCAGTGCCTTAGGCTTGAGTAAGCTTTTCAGTTCTAGTTGTTTGTTTAATCATGCCAACTACGGCTGCTGGCAGCGAAATACAGTTAAGGAAGTTGATATTCTTTCCGGCTGTTTTTTTCTAATCAAACGGCAGGTTTGGGATGAATTGGGTGGTTTAGATCCTACCTTTTTTATGTATGCCGAAGAAGCTGACTTGTGCTTACGCGCGAAAACCCAAGGTTATCAACCTATTGTTACCCCTGATGCACGCATCATCCATCATGGGGGTGTGAGTCATGCGCGCTTTTCTGGAAAACTAATCAAACTACTCAAAGGCAAAGTAGAGCTGATTAATCGACATATTAGTGAATGGAAACGCCCAATTTTCAAAGCGTTGCTCTGGTTATATGTCTTCAACAAATATGCTATGCATCGCTTGCTAAAACCACGCTCGGAACAAGCTCAAGAGTGGCAAACCGTTTATCAAGCCCGTGATAATTGGCTCAAAGGATATTCAGCATAAATGCCTAGTGTTATCGTTCCTGCACATAATGAGGCTACTGTCATTCGTGCTTGCTTAGACAGCCTTTTAAACCAGACTGGAGTGAATCGGATTATTGTGGCTTGTAATGGTTGCACCGATACAACAGCAGCGATTGTGCAACAAGAATATCCTCAAGTGATTTGCCTTGATATTGCTAAACCCTCCAAAGTGAACGCACTCAACGAAGCTGAAAAACATGTCCTTTCCTGGCCAGTTTTTTACATTGATGCAGATACAAAACTCTCAACTGGAGCGATTGAGAAAATTACTGAAGTCATGGCGCAAGGTAAGCTGCTCTTGGCTGCGCCTGAGCCAGTCATTGATACTTCACACTCCTCTTGGCTAGTTAAGCAATACTACAAAGTTTGGTTATCCTTACCTTACATTCGCGAAGGGGTAGTAGCGACTTGTAGCTTTGTAATTTCTGCTGAAGGCCGAAAGCGCTTTATTAATTTTCCTAATGTAATCAATGATGATGGCTTTGTTCGCTGCCAATTTTCGCCTGATGAGCGTGGTAACGTGCCAGGTACTCAAGTTTTTATTACTGCCCCAAAAAACATCAAATCCCTGATTAAAATTAAGACCCGTGCACGCTTAGGCAATATGCAATTAGCCGCCGCGAACTTATGTACTAAAGCGCAAGAAAAACCTTACTCACAAATCATGCGTGCTAAATTACTTAGCAAAGATTTTTTCTCAGTGAGTCTGTATATAGGGATCGCTACAGTCATCCGTCTACGGGCTAAGCAACAATTAAAACATTTAGCTAGCTATCGTTGGGAGACTGATCATAGCTCCCGTCAAACACAATCCCACTAAAACCTAACGATTGTCCTGAAAAATCTTACATTTGTATTTTTTTTACGACACAAGTTACTGAATTAAGCTATATTTAGTGGCAGAATAGCGGCCGATTTGAGTGTCTAGATGCCGCGAAAATCGAGTTTTGCTTACAGAACAGCTGTTTAAGAGAAACAGGCTAAAAATTCACATTTAGTTACAATGTGGGATTAGTGTTGTTTTTTTGTCAGAATAGCTAAAATATAAGCAATGTGACAATAAAGCCCTGCGCCCTACGGTATCAGGACAAGACTATGTGGATGGAATATATCGATGGTCGGTAAAAAAATCAGTTCTGAACTCGTCTACCGCAGTACAGATACCCTGGTTATTTTAAGCATTGTACTCATAGCCTCTGTTTATGATCCTAATTACGATTTCCTTAATGGCTATTTAGCAGCGGGCTTAGGCGCCTCTCTTATCTTTGGCTTAGTAGGGCGCTTTACCGATATTTATACCTCTTGGAGTGGCCGCCCTTTCTTCCGCGATGAGGCCATGCGTACTGTTGTTACCTGGCTCACCACCTTTTTCCTACTGGTTTTTATTATTTTCATTGCCAAAAGCTCTGAACAGTTTTCACGAGTGGTCTTAGTGGGTTGGTTAGTCACCACACCCTTTCTCCTAGTACTCACCCGCTATATCTTACGGGTTTTACTGTCGCATCTTAAGCGTATTGGGATTCGTAATCGGAACATTGCAATTGTAGGGATTACTGAAACCGGTTTACGCTTTGCAGACTCGATTAATACCCAGCCTGAGTCAGGTTTGCAAGTTGCTGGTTTTTATAGTGTTGACCTCGATACTGCAAACTTACCCAGTAATTATGCCAAGATTGGTAATACTGAAGATTTACTAGAGGCAGCACGTAATGGTACTTGGGATCAAATTTACCTTGCATTACCAACTCAAAATCAAAATCTCTCTAGCCAACTTATTAGTCAATTAGCTGACACTATTACTCCTGTACGCTTAATCCCTGATAACTTTACGCACGCACTTCTACATAATAAATACTTGGAAATTGCTGATACGCCAGTACTTTGTATCTATGATGCGCCACTGTCGGTACAACATGCGTTAGTTAAACGAGCTGAAGATTTAATTATTGGTAGCCTCATTCTCTTCTTAATTTTACCTATCATGGCGGTAATTGCTTTAGCCATTAAAATCAGCTCACCTGGCCCAGTGCTCTTTAAGCAAGCCCGTCACGGACTCAGGGGAGAGGAATTCCAAGTGTGGAAATTCCGTACTATGACGGTTTGTGAAAACGGGGATGTGATTAAGCAAGCAACGCGTAATGATGTACGTGTCACTAAAGTTGGTGCTTTTCTGCGTAAAACATCATTAGATGAATTACCACAGTTTTTTAATGTCATCCAAGGCCATATGTCAATTGTAGGTCCCCGCCCTCATGCTGTTGCCCACAATGAGGCTTATAAAGTGCTAATTCCAGGTTATATGCAACGCCATATGATGAAACCGGGTATCACAGGTTGGGCACAAGTTAATGGCTGGCGTGGTGAAACAGACACTTTATACAAAATGCAAAAGCGTGTTGAGTGCGATATGGAATATATTCGCTCATGGAGCTTATGGTTAGATTTACGGATTATAGTGGCAACTGCTTTTAAAACTTTATCAGACAAAAATGCTTACTAAATTAAACTTAGTTTTAGACAACCTTGAAACTTGATCAGCTAACCTTTACTCGCTACATTGCTGCCTTAACGGTTGTTTTTTTTCACTTCGGCCAACAGGCATTTCCTGCAACCAACATGTGGTGGCATCCAGTTGTCACTGCAGGCCCTATAGCGGTTAGCTTTTTCTTTGTACTTTCTGGTTTTATTATGGCGGTTGCCTATTATCAACCTGAACGCCCTAATCTTAATAAAGGAAAATACTGGCTAGCCCGCTTTGCACGTATTTATCCGGTTTATTTATTAGCCTTAGTACTAATGATTCTGGCTAATCTTAAAACCGATGGGCGCGATCCTACTGCTGTTGGACTAAGTTTAACAATGCTACAGGCTTGGCTACCAGGCTACGCCATGGTGCTCAACTCCCCTGGTTGGTCATTGTCAGTTGAGGCACTATTTTACCTGAGCTTTCCGTTTTTGCTATCTTTTGTCCATACCAAAAGCTTAAGAAAACTGGCACTCATTACTTTAGTCCTGTGGTTTAGTACACAGTTTTTCCAAATTATCTTACACAATTCTGCAAGTTATGAGGCAAAAGGCCTATTGCACCAGTTCATTTACTACCATCCTCTAATGCATATGAGTACCTTCATGTTAGGCTTGGTGGTAGGGATAGCTTTCTGCAAAGGCCAGTTTAATCAGTTTAATCAGCCTTGGAATGGCTTAGCTATTCTTGGTCTTACAGTCTTAGTAATTTTATTATTAGCTTATGAAGCAAGTTTTGAGAAAACGTTAGGGTTTTTAATTGACTATAATAATGGCTTAATAGCCCCTGTTTTTTTGGCCATTTTAGTGCTGTTAGCCGTCAATAACAGTTGGACTAAGCACTTCATGTCTTTACCTTTTTTAGTATTACTAGGCGAAGCGAGCTATTCATTGTATATTCTGCAGCGGCCAACTTATGGGATTTATGATCGAGTATTAGGCCATTGGTTACCTTTAGATGCCAATCTGCACTATTATCTATTTGCGATCTTGCTAACCGTAGCCTCTATTTTATCTTTTAAATACATGGAAACACCGTTACGGCGTTTGATCAACTCATTTTACGGTTCATCTGGGAAAGCTAGCTCAAGCCTTTAAGCCTATGCACACTCGCCTTCCACAAGATAAAATCTTGCGTCTCAGCCTAGACTGGTTAGCGCTATAATGCCGGAAATACTTTTAACCCCAAGAATTTACATATACCGACTATGAATCAGAACACTGCAAGTCAAGTAAATGGAACCAGTTATGTTCCAGCTTACGCCAAGGCTCAGGATACCCTCGATCTGCGTGAATTTTGGAAGACTCTGGTGCGTCAGAAGAAATTAGTGTTGGGTATTGTTGGGGCAACTCTATTGCTCGCCCTACTTTTAACTTTTTTAAGTAGCCCTGTGTATCGAGCTACCGCTACTTTACAAGTTGAGCGTGAGGCAACTAAGGTGGTTAATGTAGACTTTTTAAACAATGGCGACATCCGTGATACACGCGACTTTTATCAAACTCAATTTGAGTTAATTAGAAGTTATTCAGTGATTGAAAAAGTCATAGACAAATTACAATTGACTGAAGATGTTATTCGCCGTTCTTTATTTGGTAAACTTAAAAATCTATTTTCGCCAGACACTGCCGCCAATAGCAAAACGGCTTTAGCTAATGCCATTATGGAAAATTTGGATATTGAGCCAATTAAAAATTCGCGCTTAGTGGCTATCCATTTTGATGCATCCAGCCCAGAAAAAGCCGCAGAAGTTGCCAACGCTATTGTCGAAGAGTTTGTCAATAGCAATCGAACTCGCCGGTTAGAATTGACGGGTGGCGCACAAACTTTCTTACAGCAACAAATTCAAGAAGCCAAGGGCAAATTACAGGAAAGCGAAAAAGCCTTAAACGCTTACGCTAAAGAAAACACTATCATCAACTTAGATGATAAAGAATCCACCACTAGCTCACATAAAATTATGCGCCTCTCTGAAGAGCTAGTGAAGGCTGAAAGTGAAGCCATCATTGTAGAAACCGACCCAGCACGCCAAGGTGAGCTAGCATCAGCTAGAAAACGGGCTGAATTATTACGTGATGCTTTAAGTGAAGAAGAAAAGAAAGCTTTGATCTTCCAAGATAGCCGCGTAGCTTACAATACCTTAGAGCGTGAAGTTGAAACTAATCAAGCGCTTTACCAAGGTTTATTACAGCGCTTAAAAGAAATTAATGTTGCTGGCGAAGCGGGTAATAACAACTTAAGCATTATTGACAAAGCGCTAGCACCTTTACAAAAATTCAAACCTAATTTATCAACCAATCTGATTTTTGCAGGCTTATTAGGTTTATTTCTAGGGATTGCTGCTGCTTTCTTACGTGAATTTATGGATGATAGCGTTAAAGATATTAATGAATTAGAACGCCAAACTCGTTTACCCGTCCTAGGTTTAGTGCCAGCTGTCAACGAAAATGATCCAAAGAAAATTTCACAACTTGTTTTAAACTCGCCTAAATCACCCTTAGCAGAATCCTTCCGTTCTTTACGCACTACGATTCGCTTCAAACTACGTGAGCAAAATGAAAAGCCTGTGTTATTCATTACCAGTGCGCGTGCCAATGAAGGTAAAACTACCGTAGCTATGAACCTAGCCAGCGCGTTTGCCCATACGGGTAACAGAGTCTTATTAATTGATGCTGATTTACGCAATCCGTCTTTACACAAATTAATTGGTACGCGTAACCAGCAAAATCTGGTTGGTTATTTGTCTGGTGAATACCCCTTAGACCAACTATCTCAAGCCTCGAATGTACCCAATCTAGATATTATTGTGGCTGGTACACCACCAACTGATCCATCTGAACTCTTAGCCAATACTAAGATGGAAGCTCTACTCAAAACTGCAGGTCAGCATTATGATGTAGTGATTATGGATGGGCCGCCGATTTTAGGTTTAGCGGATGCCATGATTCTCAGCTCTTTAGCAAATATTACCTTGCTAACCGTGCATGCCAATGACACGAGCACCAGTACTATCAATAATGCATTGAAGCGCTTACAAGAAACCGGTGCACAAATCTCAGGTATTATTTTGAATCAGGTTAAAGATGCTGAGCGTTTAGGCTATGGTGATGATTATTATCACTATCCGAACAAAATTTAAGTAGTTATTAGCTAAAAGGAAGTCAGCATGTCAATTGCTTTAGCACTGCATGTCTTAGCGATTACAGTATGGGTTGGCGGAATGTTTTTCGCTTATATGGTGTTGCGGCCTATTGCTGCCAGCCAATTGCAGCCACCACAACGCTTACCCTTATGGCAAGGAGTGTTTAGTCGCTTCTTTCCTTGGGTATGGGCAGCAATTGCTTTAATTTTGGCTTCAGGCTATTGGATGCTGTTTGGCCCTTATGGTGGAATGAAAAATGCGCCGGTATTTATCCACATCATGCATACTCTTGGCTTGGTGATGATGGCAATTTTTCTGCATGTCTTCTTTGCACCTTATAAGCGCTTAACTCACTATGTACAACAATCCAATTGGCAGGAAGCAGGTAAAGCTTTAAACCAAATTCGATTTTTGGTGGGCCTCAATCTCGTGATTGGCTTGATTAATATTGTAATCGGTGCGGCTGGTAAGTATTGGGTGTGAGTGCTACAGAACAGGTGATGGCTGTTGCTGAATTGCCCCTCCAAGCTTTACAGCAACTGTTAGAGCGCTATGGTCTAACTTTAGCTCTAGTAGAATCTCAAGCCTCTATCCCAGGCAGTTATTGGGGTGAATCCGAAGCTGGAATGATCGGGTGCACTATCTATATCCGCCCTGATACCCCTATGCATTCATTTCTACATGAAACCTGCCATGTTATCTGTATGGATGAAGAGCGCCGCCAGCACTTACATACTGACGCAGGCGGAGAAACCGCTGAAGAAGATGCCGTATGTTATCTGCAGATTCTACTGGCTGAGCAGCTTCCAAGTTTTGGGAAAGCACGCGCCTTACTTGATATGGATCGTTGGGGTTACACGTTTCGCTTAGGATCTGCACAGCGCTGGTTTGAAGAAGATGCAGAAGATGCGCGTCTTTGGCTGATTCAGCATGGATTGCTGAATACGCAAAATCAGCTGATTTTTAAGCTACGTACTTAGCCAATAAAAAAGGGACAGTTTGCACTATCCCTTTGTGTCTTACCGATTTAGCCTTTAGATAGGTTTTACACAGTTAAAGCACTAGAGCCTCGTGCGATCCCCATACTACCGGAACGCACTACTTCCATAATCCGAGCTTCGCTTAGCGCCTGTAAGAAAGCATCTAGCTTAGTACGATTACCAGTGACCTCAATCGTATAAGTTTTGTCACTCACATCAATAATCCGTGCACGGAAAATATCAGTTAAACGCTTCACTTGATCACAAGAACCATGCTTTTGCACATCGACCTTAACCAACATCATTTCACGTTCAATATGTGGGTAATCGTTCAAATCCATCAGCTTCACTACATCAACGAGCTTATGTAGCTGCTTCATGATTTGCTCGACGATTTCTTCGCTACACAAGGTAACGAGGGTCAAACGTGATAAGGTAGCATCTTCAGTGGGTGCTACCGTAAGCGATTCAATGTTATAGCCGCGTGCTGAGAATAAGCCAGATACCCGCGACAAGGCACCTGCTTCGTTTTCCATTAAAATGGAAATTACATGCCGGGTTTCGTCACTCATCGCTTACACCAAGATCATTTCATTGTGACCAGCATTGGCTGGAACCATCGGATAAACATTGCTTTCACGCTTAGTGATGAAATCCATAAACACTAAACGATTCTTCATTGCCATCGCTTCTTTCAGTGCCCCCTCAACATCCGCAGGGCGCTCAATGCGCATACCTACATGCCCATAAGCCTCAGCCAGCTTGACGAAATCAGGCAGTGCATCCATATAGGACATGGAATACCGCTTCTGATAGAAGAACTCTTGCCACTGCCGCACCATCCCCAAATAGCCATTATTCAAGGTAATAATTTTGATCGGCAATTGATACTGCATACAAGTAGACAGCTCTTGAATATTCATTTGAATACTGCCGTCACCGGTAATACAAGCTACTGTGGCATCAGGATAAGCAATTTGCACACCCATCGCGGCTGGTAAACCGAAGCCCATCGTGCCCAAACCACCCGAATTAATCCAACGATTAGGCTTATCAAACTTGTAGAACTGAGCCGCCCACATTTGATGCTGACCTACATCCGAAGTCACATAAGCATCTCCATCTGTAACTTCCCAGAGCTTTTCCACTACAAACTGCGAGCGAATTGACTCATCGTCTTGCTCGTATTTAAGACAATCCGCTTTGCGCCACTCATTGATTTGTGACCACCACGCACTCGTATCGGCGGTTTGCCAGTCTTTGCGCGACTGTAACTCTTCTAACAGATCGACTAATACATGTTTCACATCACCCACAATCGGAATATCAACCTTCACATTCTTAGAAATGGAGGCTGGATCAATATCGACGTGAATAATTTTCGCATGCGGGCAGAATTTCTCAATATTCCCTGTAACGCGGTCATCAAAACGTGCACCAATGGCTATGACTAAGTCAGATTGGTGCATCGCATGGTTAGCTTCGTAAGTCCCGTGCATACCAAGCATACCGACGAACAAAGGATCAGTTGCAGGATAAGCACCTAACCCCATTAGGGTATTCGTGACCGGAAACTTCAGTTCGCGGGCTAATTGCGTTAATTCGGCCGCACCACCCGATAGAACCACCCCACCACCGGTATATAGAATTGGACGCTTGCTTTCCAACATTAGATCAATCGCACGGCGGATTTGGCGTTTATTGCCTTTAACCGTTGGATTGTAAGAGCGAATACTGATTTCTTTGGGATAATCGAACTCACAACGAGCAGCAGTAATATCCTTCGGAATATCGACTAATACAGGGCCGGGACGACCAGTACTGGCGATATAAAATGCCTTCTTAACAGTCGAAGCTAAATCTTTTACATCAGTCACCAAGAAGTTGTGCTTAACACAAGGGCGAGTAATTCCCACAATATCCACTTCTTGGAAAGCATCATTACCAATCAGATGGCGTGGAACTTGCCCTGTAAATACCACCAGCGGTACTGAATCCATGTACGCATCGGCAATCCCTGTCACGGCATTGGTCGCACCAGGGCCAGAAGTGACTAATACCACACCAGGTCTATTAGTAGCCTTAGCATAGCCTTCAGCTGCATGCACAGCTGCTTGTTCGTGTCGCACCAGAATGTGGTTGACATGCTCAGCTTCTTTGTAAAGCGCGTCGTAAATATGTAACACTGCTCCACCCGGATAGCCGAAGATGGTATCAACCCCTTCTGCCTTCAGACACTCAACGAATATCTCGGCACCGGTCAGTTCCACACTTAACTCCTGATTAAGGATTTATAAAGAAAAGAGCCGAATCATAATATGAATTCAGCGATAATTCACGTGACTCGATGGGTTATATAGATATTTTTTGCTTCAATGCAGCAAGAAGGACAAAACCAATGGCAAACTCACTAAAGCCAATAAAGTTTGCCCGGTAATCATCCCTGCCATCAACTCAGCATTGCCGCCTAGTTGGCGCGCTAAAATATAAGCCGAGGGTGCGGTTGGTAAAGCAGCAAAAATGATTAAAATCGCACTCGACACTGTATCTAAACCTAAAGCAAAGGCCACGCCAACCGCTAAGAGAGGCACTACCAATAATTTTAGAGCAGCACTCCAAAAAAATGGCGCATGCAAGCCCTTTAAAGCCGCTAAATTAAGCCCTGCTCCTACTGCTAACAACCCTGCTGGCAAAGCCATCTGCCCTAGTTGTTTGAATACATCAATAACAATAACTGGCAACTTCCAAGGCAAAATATTTAAGATCATGCCGATCACACAAGCCACTAGCAACGGATTAGTTGCAAGTGACTTAAATAAAACATCCAGCTTCAACTGCTTTTGTACCAACAGCGCAAAGACCAAGACACATAAGATATTCACGACTGGAATCATTACTGCTAAGACCAAAGCACCCAGAGTCGGTGCTGGTGCTGGAAAAACTGTAGACATCGCTAGGCCAATGTAGGTACTAAAACGTACTCCTCCTTGAAAAAAGGAAGTGTAATCCGCAGCATTTAAATTTAACAACGCTTTAAACGGCCAACTTATTAAGCCTGCTAAGATAGGTACTAAGATAATGCCAAGAACCAAAAGACTAGTTTCAGACCAATGAATCTGCGCTTGGCTTAAATTTAGGATCAGGAGTGCAGGTAATAGCACATAATAAGAGGCTTTTTCCACATAAGGCCAAAAATCAGCAGGTAAAAAACCGGTATGCTTAGCTAGATAGCCCAGCATCAACAAAATAAAAATTGGTGAAATAGTAGTAAGAATAAGCGTCATAGTTACGCATAGTAAAAAGCCCTTGTAGAACTAATCTACAAGGGCTTTGAAAATGGTGGCTACGGTGAGACTCGAACTTACGACCCCAGCATTATGAGTGCTGTGCTCTAACCAACTGAGCTACGTAGCCAAGAGGCTGCGAATCTTAGCCTTAAGCATGAATCCTGTCAACCCTGAACTATACATTAAAACGAAAATGAACCACATCGCCTTCTTGTAGGATGTAATCTTTACCTTCTAAGCGCCATTTACCCGCATCTTTCGCACCTTGCTCGCCTTTGTAGGTAATGAAGTCATTATAAGCAATCACTTCAGCACGAATAAAACCACGTTCAAAATCAGTATGAATCTTACCAGCACCGTTGGGGGCACTTGCGCCACGATTCACCGTCCAAGCTCGTACTTCTTTGACGCCTGCGGTAAAGAAAGTTTGTAAGCCTAACAATTCATAACCAGCCCGAATCACTCGATTTAAACCCGGTTCTTCTAGACCCATGCTGGCTAAAAATTCAGCTTGATCTGCTGTATCCAACAAAGATAGTTCAGCCTCCATAGCCGCACACACAGGTACTACTTGAGCCTTTTCATCTTGAGCTATTTTGGTCACTGCATCTAAATAATGATTATTTTCAAAACCATCTTCATTCACATTGGCAATGAATAATAAAGGTTTGATGGTGATTAAATGAAATTCACGAGCAAGCTTTTGTTCTTCAGGTGATAGCTCTAGTAAACGGGCTGCTTTACCTTCAGACAGATGGGCTAATAGGCGATCCGCTAGCTCTTTCTGCGCTAGCATTTCTTTATTACCTGATTTGGAGGCTTTAGCTAAACGCTGAACCGCGCGCTCCATACTTTCCATATCAGCTAGTACGAGCTCGGTGTTGATAATATCAATATCGTGAGCAGGATCTACCTTATTGTTCACATGAATAATGTCGTCATTATCAAAACAGCGAACCACTTGGGCAATCGCGTCAGTTTCACGGATATGTGCGAGGAATTTATTCCCTAAGCCTTCGCCCTTAGAGGCACCAGCAACTAAACCAGCAATATCGACGAACTCCATCGTCGTTGGTAACACCCGCTCAGGCTTTACAATGGCAGATAAGTCATCCAAGCGTAAGTCGGGTACTGGTACGATGCCCACATTTGGCTCAATCGTACAGAATGGGTAATTCTCTGCTTGAATGCCTGCTTTAGTCAGAGCATTGAATAAAGTTGACTTACCTACGTTGGGCAAGCCAACAATCCCGCATTTGAATCCCATAAGAGCTACCTTTTGTCGTACTATTTGCGATGCAATTCATTCATCGCTTTTTGCAAATCACCGGCCAGCACTAAAGCAATTTGATCAGCAGCTTTATCCACTGCAAGTCGAATCGCTATTTCCTCATCCCGCGTCGGTGGGGATAAAACATAGTCGACCACTTTATTTCGATCACCTGGATGCGCAATCCCTAAGCGTAAACGCCAATAGTCAGCACTCAGATGAGCATGTAAATCACGTAAGCCATTATGTCCACCATGTCCACCTGCTTGCTTGAGACGCACATCACCCACGGGTAAATCCAATTCGTCATGTGCGACTAAAACTTGTTGAACAGGGATACGGTAGAAATCAGCTAATTGGCGTGCGGCTAAACCGCTACGGTTCATAAAGGTCATTGGTTTCAATAACCAAACTGACTCAGAACCTACATTAATACGGCAAGCCTCGCCGGAGAAACGTTTTTCAGTTAAGAACTGACCGCTATAACGCTTTGCCAACTCTTCAACAAACCAAAACCCGGCATTGTGCCGGGTTTTGTCATACTGAGACCCCGGATTCCCCAAACCGACAATCAACCGAATAGGTTCAGCCATTGGAGAATCCTCAAGGTTTAGTGAATCGCTACAACCGCCTGATTGTGATCACTACCCAACGCAAGCTCAGGTATAGAAACACCTTCAGGTAATTTCAGATCAGATAAATGCAGAATTTGACCTTTATCTACATTCAACATATCGACTTCGATATACTCTGGAATATTTTTCGGCAAGCAGGCAACTACTACCTCGTTGAGGATTCGACTAACCGCACCACCATTCACTTTCACACCGACTGCATTTTCTTCATTAGTGAAGTGTAATGGGATATGGACTTCAATGACTTCGTCATCTTTAATCCGCTGTAAGTCAGCATGTAAAATGATGGGTTTAGCTGGATGACGTTGCAGAGCACGTAAAATCGCGATTTCTTTACGATCACCGAAATTAACAGAGATCAGCTGTGAGTAGAACGCTTCATCTTGCAGATTGCGAATTAACTCATTGTGCTTTAGAGAAATCGACTGAGCAGGAGTACCCGCACCATAAATAACTGCAGGCACCTTATTCTCACGACGCAGGCGGCGGCTCGCACCCTTTCCCTGCTCTGAGCGGGCTTCTGCCTGCAATGTAAATTCTTTAGACATAATTCATACTCCAAAATTAATAAAAACCACTTCATCCGCGACCAGATCAAGTAGCTAGCTCCTAAAGAGCTTATTCTTCCTCAAACAGAGAACTCACCGAATCATCTCGGTTAATCCGCAAAATAGTCTTAGCTAAAATGCCTGCCACAGAAAGCTGGCGGATTCTAGCACATTTCTTTGCGTTTGCACTCAATGGGATGGTGTCAGTCACCACGACTTCATCCAGTAAGGAAGCTTCAATATTCTCTACTGCCTTCCCAGAAAAGACCGCATGGGTGGCATAAGCACAAACACTTAAAGCACCGCGAGTTTTCAAAGCAGCAGCGGCATTACATAAAGTCCCACCGGTATCGATCAAATCATCAATCAATAAACAATGCCGGCCTTCGACATCACCGATAATGTTCATGATTTCGGCTTTGTTCGGCTCAGGGCGACGCTTATCAATAATCGCTAAATCGACATTCCCTAACGCTTTAGATAGCGCACGCGCACGCACTACACCACCCACATCGGGAGACACAACCATAATATGATCAAGATTCTTCGCAATGATATCTGCCTGCAGCACGCCTAAGGCATAAATATTATCAACTGGAACGTCAAAAAAACCTTGGACTTGATCAGAGTGCAAATCGATGGTCAGAACACGATCCACATGACCCGCAGCAACCATATCTGCCACCAACTTCGCAGAAATAGGTACACGACGCGAGCGCACACGCCGATCTTGTCGTGCATAGCCGTAGTAAGGAATAACCGCAGTGATACGACCAGCAGAAGCACGGTAGAGTGCATCTGTAATAACCAATAACTCCATTAAGTTATCGTTCGTGGGTGAGCAGGTGGGCTGAATTACAAAAACATCGCGACCTCGGACATTTTCTAAAATTTCTACATGCACTTCACCATCACTGAAGCGCTCTGCTTTAATTTTACCGAGGGAAATTCCAAGATGATCAGCGATTTTTAGGGCAAGTTCAGGATTGGCATTACCCGCGAATACCATCATTCTATCGTCAGACATGGGGTGTCTCGCATTGAATATAAGACAGGGGGATGGCTGGGCTGCTAGGATTCGAACCTAGGTATGGCGGAATCAAAATCCGCTGCCTTACCGCTTGGCGACAGCCCATCAAAGAACTTTCTAACTTAAGGTGTTTAGCTTTTCATACAAAGGTGATTTACATCGACCTTGTGCTACAAAACCTGACCATTGTTTTGGTAGATTTTTTGCTATTATTTGAGCTGACTTTTCATCGTCAAACTCTGCAAACAAACAAGCCCCAGAGCCTGTCAGTTTTGCTTTATTTCCTAGCCACTCAAACGCTTCTGCGACTTTAGGATAATTCTTTCTTACCACTGGCTCAAACACATTAGTTGTTTGCCCTGCAAGAAAGGCCGCCATTCTGCTGGGTTTGCAGTTTCTTGTCAAGCTCTCAGTTGCAAAAATTTCAGCAGTCGAAATATGCACATGAGGATGCAGGACAAAATACCATTTCTCAGGGATAGTAACAGGCTCTAGCACTTCCCCTACCCCTTCTGCCCAAGCAGACTCGCCACGTACAAAGACGGGTACATCAGCCCCCAAGCGTAAGCCCAGAGCGGCTAGGGCATCAATGGATAGCCCACAATGCCATAAACAATTAAGCCCCACCAACACGGTTGCAGCATCTGAACTACCCCCACCGAGGCCACCACCCATCGGCAATTTTTTGTTTACTTTTATATCAACACCAAGCTTACAAGCTGTTGTTTGCTGTAATAAACGTGCTGCCTTTACGACCAAGTCGTCATTTTCAGGCACAAGCGGCGAACCTAGCGAGCGGGTAATTTTGCCATCGGTGCGCAACTGCAAACTAATCTCATCGCTGTAATCTAAAAACTGAAACAGAGTCTGAAGCAGATGATAACCATCTGCTCGCCGACCGGTAATATGTAGGAAAAGATTGAGCTTAGCTGGAGCGGGCAAAACCAGCGAGTTGTTTAAAAACGCGTTTTCCATTCTTTCGCGACTAACTTGGCTTTAAGCTGCTCGGATGCTTTTTCTAATTGCACTTTGCTTGGCAAAGCCTGTGCACTACTCCCATCATAACTAGGATAATCAATCACCCAACCTGCTTGTTGTAAGTGTATAGGGCGTCCATAAGCATCTAGTTTTACAGCATCAACAGGCGCGGTAGGCGAAGGAATACCTCGTGCCCAATATTGCAAGTTCTTAAGCGGCAAATTCATTTTCAACTGTTTAGCCAATAAACGCTCTGCATCAGTATCCTGATAAGACTTACCATCAGATGCTTTCAGGGTCACTTGTGAACCAGTTTCCATCACAGTAGCCATTAAACCACCTGTGAGAGGATTCTTAATCTGCATTTCATACTGGCTATTGCCACGTTGCGCCCAGTCTAAGCCAAATGACCAACTTTGCTCACGCAATTGCAAGCCAACTCGTCCTTTCAACTGCCATTGCTGCATTTGCGCAAACACTCGCTGGCGCTCTTGCCAAGCAGCTTCTGCACCACCCGCTTTCGGATTAACGACTGCCTCCGGAGTTGCTGGCTTTGGTTGATTCGCACAACCAGCCAAACTTAGTACACCTGTACAAGCAAGTGCTAAGTAAAGTTGCTTCATAGATTCTTCCTTGAAAATTTAATTGGTTTTATCTGCTAAATCAGCAACACGCTGTTTGACATCTGCTAATTGTTTATCATTTGGATACTTAGCAATCATTTCTTTATATAGCTTACGCGCCTCTTCCAGCTTGCCATTCACAGCTAAGACCTCAACTAAATGTGCCCCAATCTCTGGATCAGGCATTTTAGCATAAGCCTTACGTAACCACTCTTCAGCACCTTTAGCATCACCTTTTTTGAAAGTTACCCAACCTATACTATCCATAACGGCTGGACTATCAGGACGAAGTTCCAAGGCTTGCTTAATGAGATCATAAGCATCTTGATAGCGCGTGGTGCTCACTACTAGCATATAGCCTAACGCATTTAAAGCATCAGCATCTTTGGGGTCAAGGCGAACCACTTCCCTTAAATCCTTTTCAGCCTGCTCAACATTACCCATACGGTCATAACTTAAAGAGCGGGCGTAGAGAATATCGCGTTTTTTGCTACCAAATTCTTCTGCTTTATTAAAGGTATCAATGGCTTTTTGATACTCCGCAGCATCATGAAATAATTGCCCCTTTGCCATTAAGGTTGCGACTTTTTGCTCAGGAATAGTAGCCTTTTCTAATAAGCCATCAAGCCAAGCCTCAGCAGCTGGCAAACCCTTTTCTTTATATAATAAAGCTGACTTTCGACCTATTGCATCCCGTGCAAAATCGCCATTTAAAGCTTCATCATAAGCTTTCAAAGCCTCATCCGTGCGCTTTTGGCCTTCATAGATCTGAGCCATGAAATAATTAGCTTCATATTTACGCTCAGGAATTTCTAGCAGCTTTTTCATGAGCGGCTCAGCAAAAGTAAACTCTTCCTGCTCTAAATATAATAAGCCCAAGGTATAAAGAATATCCGCATTCTCAGGCTGCTCAGCATAGAGTTGCTTATAAATCGGCTGTGCATCTTCACGACGATCCGCCATGATCAGCATGCGACCGTATTCGAGTTTTAACTCTTGATTTTTAGTACTTTTTGCATAGGGTTCTAAAGTATTCAGAGCCTCTGAAACGCGCTCCATACTTAATAAAGCTTTAGCCCGTAAGCGTGCAGCCTCTTCTTTTTGAGCGCCATCACCTGTTTTTTGAACCGCCTCTGTACCCTCTAATACTGCATCAGTTTTATTAGCACTTAAAGCAAACGTCGCCATAACTAACTGAACTTTCGGCGTATTTTCCACTTTAGTCGCATAGCGTTTAATGACTTCATACGCATTTGCGGGGCCTGCATCGAGTGCTAATAAAGAAACAACATACTCAAAACCATGCCCTTCTTTTTTCTCAATATAATCCCGTACCCAGACCGCATCTTCGACTGCAGTGTCATAGTTTCCAAGTTGAGCGTTGAGGAGTACACGATATTGGTGAACTTCAACGGTGTCTGGCTCTAAACTTGCCCACTGATCTAACGCTGCTTTGGCTAAGACTGGTTCTCCAGCTTGAATGGCAATTTCAGTAGCCCGTTTGGCTAAAGCCTTATCCTTGCTTTGCCCAACTGCCAATACGTAATGTTGCGCAGCTTGTTTAATTTTGCCTTGGCGAATCAACATTTCCGCAACAAGCGTATTATAAAGTTGGTAACTAGCCTCTGATTGAAAAGGCTCTTTAGGAAGTAAAGGCCCTGCTAAAGTAGCTAAAGCAGCAGGTGGTTCAGCAAAACTTTGAGTGCCAACTGTACAGCCTGCAATGACTACAGCAAGTGACAACCCTACAAAACGATGGGAAACATAAAAACGAGACATAGGCAGCTCCAGCATCCAAAGATGCCGTTAATAGTCGAATTGGCTTGGTTTTAAAGGTATATTCATCAGACCACCTTGTAATCCTGCATAACGTATCAGAAAATCCGCGGTTCTGAAAATAGAATGTATATGCGGTAATTACGCTCTGGATGTCGATTTTTGTTGTTGGTGTCAATCATAAAACAGCCCCTGTTGCCATTCGTGAACAGGTTGCTTTCTCGCCTGAGCGTTTATTAGAAGCATTACATGCGGCTAAACCGCTTGCTCAAGAACATCTTATTCTCTCTACCTGCAATCGTACCGAATTATATGTCACTTGCCATGAACCTGAACAACTTGAGCAACTGATTAGTTGGCTAGCACGTTTCCATAATCTTCCCCAACATAAATTACAGCCTTACTTATTTGTTTATCAGGAAGAACAAGCCATTCAACATGCTATGCGTGTAGCCTGCGGTTTAGATTCTTTAGTCTTGGGTGAGCCACAAATTTTGGGGCAACTCAAAACAGCGTTACAAACTGCAACTGAAGCGCAAACCACAGGGCATCAACTCACCCATTTAATGCAACATGCATTTAATACCGCTAAAAAAGTCCGTACTCAAACCAGTATTGGTGCTAATCCAGTGTCAGTCGCTTTTGCAGCCGTGAGCTTATCTAGGCAAATTTTTAGCCAATTAGAAAAACAAACCGCTTTATTAGTCGGTGCAGGCGAAACGATTGAATTAGTGGGTCGACATTTAAGTGCCAACAAAATTGGTCATATTATTGTCGCTAACCGAAATGTCGAACGCGCACGTAAAGTGGCTGAACACTATAATGGCTTAGCAATTGGCCTACCGGATATTGCTGATTACCTACCCAAGGCCGATATTGTTATTTCCTCCACAGCGGCTCCCTTACCCATTATTGGCAAAGGAATGGTAGAACGGGCTTTAAAAGCACGTAAACATCGCCCGATGTTTATGGTCGATATTGCTGTACCCCGCGATATTGAACCTGAAGTTGGCCAATTGGATGATGTCTATTTATACACTGTCGATGACTTACAATCAGTGATTGAAGAAAATCTCCAATCGCGCCGAGCCGCGGCTGAACAAGCCGAAAGCATGGTGTTGAATGAAGTGCAAAGCTTTATGGGCTGGCTACGTGCCCAAGAGCATCGCGATACTATTCGCCAATTCCGCCAGCAAAATGAGGCGATTCGCGATGAAGTACTCGCCCGTGCGCAAAAGATGTTGCAACATAAAGATGCTGCTGAAGTCCTTGAATTTCTAGCGAATACCCTCACGAATAAGCTCACACATGCACCGATTCAGAGCATGAATCAAGCGGCACAAAGCGGAAATGATGTATTATTGGCGAATGCCAAAACTCTCTTTAACCTCACTGATGAAGCCTAGACTGTGAAAGAATCCATCCTACAAAAACTAGAAAATCTGAATGAACGCTACGCCGAAATCGCGGCATTACTAGGCGAGAATGAGGTCATTGCTGATCAAGATCAATTCCGCAAATTGTCGATTGAATACAGCCAATTAGAACCCGTTGCCTTAGGCTTTCGTGCTTATCAGCAAATTCTGGACGATCTTGAAACCGCGCAAGAAATGCTGGCTGATCCTGAAATGCGTGATATGGCGGAAGAAGAATTATCAACCGCTAAACTACGGCGTGATGAGCAAGAAATCGAGCTGCAAAAACTCCTACTACCTAAAGATCCACATGATGGCAGTAATATCTTCCTCGAAGTACGCGCAGGTACGGGGGGTGATGAAGCAGCGATTTTTGCCGGTGACCTCTTCCGTATGTATGCCCGTTATGCCGAACAAAGACGTTGGCAAGTGGAAGTCGTGAGCCAAAATGATGGTGAACATGGTGGTTTTAAAGAAATCATCGCCCGCATTATTGGCAGTAATGTGTATTCACGTTTGAAATTCGAATCAGGTGCACATCGCGTACAACGTGTACCAGAAACTGAATCGCAAGGCCGCATTCATACTTCAGCCGCTACGGTCGCAGTCATGCCTGAAGTTGATGAAGTGGAAGCCCAAGCGATTAATCCAGCGGATTTACGCGTCGATACCTTCCGTGCTTCTGGTGCTGGTGGTCAGCATATCAATAAAACTGACTCCGCGATTCGAATCACTCACCTGCCCTCTGGTTTAGTGGTGGAATGCCAAGATGAACGTTCACAACATAAAAACCGCGCCCGTGCGATGTCTTTATTGCAGTCGCGCTTATTAGAAATTGAGCGCACTAAGCAGCAATCGGAGCAAGCTGAAACCCGCCGTAACTTAGTTGGTACCGGTGATCGGTCTGAACGGATTCGCACTTATAATTTCCCACAAGGCCGCGTCACAGATCACCGCATCAATCTTACGCTCTATAAGCTAGATGACATTATTGCGGGTAGCCTTGATCAAGTCATTGATCCTTTAGTCCATGAGTATCAAGCCGATCAATTAACAGCCTTAGCAGGCGAGTAGCACGATTGGTGCAGATTCGCTTTGCACTCCAACAAGCCGCTCAGGAGCTAAGCGCTAGCTCCGACACAGCACGTTTAGATGCGGAATTACTCCTGTGTAAAGTGCTAGCTAAAAATCGCAGCTATTTGTTTACTTGGCCGGAAAAAGAACTGCATTCAGAGCAACAAATTCAGCTTCACAATTTAGTGGCGCAACGCTTGCAGGGCATTCCCGTCGCTTATTTGCTAGGGTATCGAGAATTTTGGGGGATGGAGCTAGAGGTATCAGCAGCGACTTTAATTCCACGCCCTGACACTGAGCTACTTGTGCAATTAGCCTTAGATCATTTAACAAGCTATACAGCACCTAAAATTCTTGACTTAGGTACAGGTACTGGAGCGATTGCCTTAGCACTTGCTAAAGAACGGTCTGATGCTCAGATTATGGCAGTGGATAAATCAGCGGAAGCACTAGTAGTTGCCGAGCGTAATCAGCTCAAACTGGGGCTTAGTAATGTAAGCTTAATGCGCTCCGACTGGTTTAGTGCCTTAGATAAAACCACTTACTTCGATCTTATTGTTTCGAACCCACCCTATATAGCAGCATCAGATCCCCATTTAGCGCAAGGGGATCTTCGCTTTGAACCTCTATCAGCTTTAAGCTCGGGAAGAGATGGTTTAAGAGATATTACTTACTTGATTCAGGCTGCACCTAAATATTTGAAAGATCAGGGTTGGTTACTTTTAGAGCATGGTTATGATCAAGGTCTAGCGGTCACCCAGCTTTTAAAAAACACAGGCTACACTCAGGTAGCCTGTTATCAAGATTTAAGTGGGAATGACAGAGTCAGCGTCGGTCGTTCTCTTTAAGCAGTTTAGTCTGCATTATTGACATCACGATCTAACCAGAAAATCCGTGGCAGGATATTACCAATATCAATCCGCTCAGCTGCATTACTGCTATTATTATTCATATTGCTATCATCTAATAAAGCATGTTGCATTTTACCAATTCGCACTTCTAAACCCTGCACACAATCGCTTTCAGTACAAGCGCCACCACCTGCCGCCATGGGTTGCTTAAAGACTAGTTGTGGCGTATCTGGAATTTCATCTAAAGCAATAATTGTAGAACGCTCCTTTACACCTGGTTTCTCTGGATCCAAAGCGGCAACAGCAGCTCCACTAAATAAATCCATTACATAAGCACGCCCAACACTAGTAGACACATCACAAGTAGCGGTTGTGGTTTGCTCTTCAGCAACTGCAAAACTAGTAAAGACAATCTTATTCATAAAGGTAAGCGGACTAGCCAAAACTTTTTCAGCACGATTGGGTAAATCGTAATACCAGCCATTTAAACTAGGCTCAGTCAACAGATTCGTTGTGCTATCCAAAGTACTCACTTCAGCTAAGCTACCATCCTCTTTTAGAGGGAAGAGGGCAGTATCTGGCTCAGCAAAGGGATGACGATCCACTAGGACGTAGAAACGATCATCGATGCTATCAGACAACGGATGAGAGCGATAACCACTGCCAACAGCTAAAGTCAGTAAATCTTGGCCTTTAATGCGGGTTACTGCTACATCAGGCTCGTAATAGAACATACGCTTATCAATACCAGTCCCACCTAATTCAGCGAACTTACTCAAACGGGCTTTTGAATAATCGTACAAGGTACTCGCATCAGTATCTGTGACATCTACATCCATGTCGACTCGCCAAATGTTGCCGCCCGTATCACCAAAATAAAAGCGATCTAGCACCCCATTCCGGTCCATATCCATGACGCGAATATCCCCCGGAACACTATGCTTCAGATCTAATGAAGCAGAGGAGACGTTATTACGTAAAGACCAAATCAGCTCACCTGTATGAGCATCAACCATATATACATCATTACCTATTGAGTGAGTGAGACGTGTATTAGCATCTTGATTTTCTAGAATAGGATCAAAACCGCCACCAATCACTAAGACATCCTTCACTACGCTACCAGAACTAGCATTACTATCAGCAACTCTTAATTTTGCCATCACTGGTTTAGACCAAGACTCACCTAAATTATTAAAGCCTGCTGTCGTATGACTGAACTGCCATGCTAATTTAGGATAAGCAGTATCATTCATGTCAGTAATATCTAGAGCGTAGTAGGCACGCCCCCCACGACGTAAACCGAAATAGACGTAAATACCCTCACCTTCGTCTTTTTTAATCTGACCGTCATTATTTTTATCGTCATACCAAATAGTTAAGGGGCCATCTACGCCATATAAATGTTGTTGAGTAATACCATTATCCTTTAAAGCTTTCAGATTCTTTAATAAGACATTAGGCATAAAAGCCCACTTTTCTAAACCAGAATCTGCATCAAAGGCATGTAAATAACCATCATTACTCCCTGCTAACACATAAGATTTATTATTCACATCATGCATAATGACTGGCTTACTATTCATAATATCGCCTAAATAGTTCAAGGCTGAACCATCATCGTCATAGCCTTTAGCAAACTGAATCACCGCATCATGCTCTGCATCACTCATAGCTGCATCACCTAACTCTGCTTTGGTAATGGTGTTATCTAAAGGAATTAAGGAGCTAGTATTATTTGTTAAGGCAACACGATTAGCAGGTTCCAATAAACTGGCAGCTCCGCCTTCGGCGACATTAGAACCACTTGCAGTACTGCCCCAAAAATCCCAAGCGCTATCTAAAAACTGCCCTTTAGCATCCACCGCCGTTTGCGTAGGATTAGTATCACTCTTCCCTACAATCACACCATTTTCTAACTTAAATTTCTTTAGATTACCTTGCCAACGCGCATTAGGTGTACGCATAAATACAGGAAGAAAGATTTCATCAGAGTGTGCTAGATAACTACTAGGATCAACTTTATAGGTAGGCGAGGTAAAAGACGATGCTGAAGACTGCACCCGACCAATAATTGAAGTAAACGCTTCCGTTAAATCTTTCACATTATTTGCATGGAAGAAATTATTATTCGCAGCTGCCAAACTGGGAGTACTACCTGTAAACAGAGAAGGCTCAAATAAGTTCAACATTGCTTTGGCTAAATCAGGATTATTTAAGAAGCTTTTCCATAAAGCCCAAGTACTGACCAAAGGATTGGTCTCATCATTAGCCGCTTGCGCCACTAAAGTGGCTGTGCTTACTGGACGAGCCGCTGCATAAATTGGTTCAGCAGTCATAGGTTTATTAACACTAGTTGCTTGAGCTATGACTTGCTGCAATGCATTACGCAATTGATCCGCATTATCAGCAACTTTTAAATGCCCTGCCTCCGCTAAGCTTTTTAAATATTTCGTGCCATCTGGATCATTTAAGGCAAATGCAATAGTGAAGGTTTCGATAGTTTGTTTGCCGTCAATAGTTGGCATTTGATCCTCATTCGCTAAATATTCAGCAAGCTCTGGACCACAAGTGCCTGAAGGATAACCGGATGGGGAGTCAGCACAGGTTTTGCCGAGTTTACTCTCGATTATGCTGCGAGACATGGGATAATCATAAATCCTATTCCAACCTTCTGGACGTCCATCTGACATGAAGACTAAATAATTAGCTTGGCATTCTGAGGTAATCGGTGAAATATAACTTTTGCTTTTTACCTCACCAACACAAGCATGCTGCTTACAAACTTCAACTTCAATTTGACCATTAGGGCTTAGGCAATGGTTGTAATCAACTTCGGATTTTGAGCAAGTATAGTTATTATTTTCACAAACCCAGTCAGTGCCTTGGCCAAATTCATTGGTAGCGCTTGGTACCCAATTACAACATTGGTTAGTTTTGGTGATAGTGGCATATTCACTGCATTGATCCACCCATTGCTTAGCACAGCTTCCCGTCACGAGTTGTCCTGTACATTCGCTCGCACTGTTGTTGCAGTCGGTTGCTTGGGGCGCGTAACTCGCACAGTTGTCGTAACTAATGCTTCCTGAGTAAGTGGAAGGATGTGCAGCTCGAATTTGCTCAGGACTTAAGGCCGCAAACCAACTGACCTCCTCCCCCCGAAAATAGCGTGCAGCCTCGGTCATCGAATCAACAATCGGTGTTGACCCTTTTGCCTGCCAACCACTAACAATCTGGGGTAAAAACTCACGGACAGTTTGCCCAGCAACAGGATCAGGTAAATTATCTTTATCTAAAGCAATACTGCCTGTAATAACTGGTAAGACCTCTGCATCGATTGGTTTGATGGGAAAACTTACCCCACTAGCGTAGGCAGTTTCTTCACCACCATAACGCATGAGGCCAATATTGAGGTTAGGTGGAGCATTGGTAATGACATCGGTGAATACCTCTTGCAGGACTTGCATACGGGTGGGGGCATTACCAGCATTATCGTTGACTTTGTTTTGTTCCATACTGCCTGAATTATCGAGTAGGAACAGAATATTAGGATTAGCCGCAGGTTGGGCAGCAGAATAAATTTCTGCATCATCGGCCACTGCACTGAACTGCCAGCTCACAATGACTAGACCCAACAAGTAACTTAAATAACTTGAGCGTTGTTTATTGTTATTCATACTTCAGCTTCCAGTTTCAGTTAATAATTATTCAGCCGGAACAAACTTCAAAATACCCGCCATGTGCTGGCTTTCTGCAGAAGTACCTGGCACTTTACTATCTGCATTCACCGTAAATAAACGGCAGGAGACATTGCCACTTTTAGGGCTAGCAGAAGTGCTCATAGCGACTCCTTGGAGTACCGGTGGGCAAGTAATTTTAGTGCCCATTGAAATCGTTCCCGCTGAGCTAATTTCCTCACCACCATTGATAGCATCAAGATATGGCCCTACTTCTTTAGCAGTCTGGTTTGCTATCTCCTGCTTAGCCGTTTGCTCAACCAAATAAAGATTGGTAGAGCGACGTAAACTAGCTTCTGCACCTTGGTAAGAAAAATCATCAAACATGGCATTACCCACAATTTTCGTATCCATCGTTGCGATCCGCCCTGCAGCGATCCCTAAACCAGCCAGGACTAATAAACCGACTAAACCCCAAAGCAAGACGGCGCCTTGCTGATGCTTGAGTGTCACAGGGTGCTGATAAGTTGTTATGTGCATGGTCTAAGCGCCTCCCTCATGAACCGCCAAATTGCGTAGATAAATAACTGCGGTATGCACAGTACGTTGATAACGATCGTTACGGCTATAGGTAGTATCTAGTAAGGTGTAATCACGTGCCTCAGCAGAATTGAACACAGGCTCTCGTGAACGGACTAAAACTGAGGCCTTAATTGTGCGTACTTGATACCAAGCGTTTGCCGCTTTTACTGCAGTTGCATCCAGATAAGTGTCCACTGTCCCATCATCATTTTGATCTAGGCCGTAAGCAAACTGCATAGCCTCAACCCCCTCAGCAACCGGAATAGCAGCATTGCCTCTAGAGCCTGCACAGAATAAATTCGGCATGTCACCAACCGTTCCCACATAAAAACTGTTATAGATTCGGGAGTATTCGGGGTTAGGTGCTACATCAGCCTGACAACTCGGCGGGATAGCTTCATTGCCACAATCTATTCCTAAAGTAGAATCTGCATAGAACAACACACCAATAGTATCACCAGTTCCACTAGCCTCATTATGATCCGTCGTTTGCACTAAACTGGCAGGATTAATCACAATGCTGTTCGCTCCACCACCACAACTTTTAGCCGCTGGTACTGCATCACCATCTACATAAAATGCTTTAGTTAAAGGAAAGTGAGCAGCAGTCGTATAGCCTGCATGTTCTAAATGCTTAGTGAGTGCATTCAAAGCACTGCGTGCATTCTCTTGCATGGTAGAAAGTTCATCACGGGCGTTATACGTTTGACGACTTCCCATGTAAACTGTTGCAACCCCTGCTACTAACACTAAACTTAAGGCGCTTGCAGTAACTAGCTCTATTAAAGAGAAACCCTGTTGGGATTTGAAACACTGTTTAGTTTGCATCGACTTCACCTTTATAAAACAGTGTTGAGGACTAAGTTGAAAGGCTCTACATCAGCTTCGTTTTTAGAACCATTACGCTCATTCCATTGCAAACTTAACCGCACTCCCTTAGCACATTCAGCTGATGGATCAGGGCAATCTACTATCAACTGACCATTCAGTAATGCACCATTAATCCCTGTGCCTGCACCATACCCGCACATCACTCGATGCATATCATCAAGAGCCATTTGAGTAGAATTACAGGTATTGGTTTGGCAGCTGACTGCTAACGGATCAGCACAATAAGTGGCTGCAACCGCATTGACCTTATAGCTACCTGCTAGTACCGCCGTGCGATTCGAACGCATTCGCTCTAATAACTCATGGGCTAATTGAGTAGCTTGCTGCATTTGATAGGAGTTATGCGTGGCTCGAAAGCTTTTCACTTGTAAACCCGCCATGCCTAATAAACCTAAAGAGATTAAAAAGGCGGCTACTAAAACCTCAAGGAGATTAAGACCACGTTGTTTTTTCATTATTCGCTCTCGTCTTCTGTAGTGGAATCTAACCAATACATGCGTGGTAACAAACGCGTAATATCAATCATTTGGCCATAACCAGTGGATACCTGATGCTGCGTATTAGCCAAATCCAACAAGGGCAACTTTAACTTGCCAATCCTTACCATAATATTTTGCTGGCAATCGCCAAGTTGGCAACTTGAGTTACCATCTTTGCCTGTCAAACGTCCGAAAATGAGTTGTGGGGTATCTAAAAGCTCATTCGAACCTGCCACCACAAATTTGTCTGCGGAAGCGTCGACTGAGCGATCTAAATTCAATACCGCTTTACCCTGTAAAACATCTAAGACATAAGCACGTGAGGTGTTGGTCGCAGGTTGGCAAGCTTGCGCTATACTAGGATTACCCTCGGCATCAGATTGCGAGAAAGTCGTAAACATGACCTTATCGAGCAAGGTTAAAACCGGAGATAGCGCTTTCTCACCATGATGCTCAAACTCGTAATACCAACCTTTCATTTCGGGGTAATCGAGAATAGTTTTCCCTGCTTCAATGCTTTGCACATCCATAAGATTATTATCAGTAATTAAAGTGGGTGCCTCTGACATCTTATACACATCAGGGTCAATCAGCACATAAAGCCGATCAAGGGCGGTCGTGGTATTCAAAGGATGAGTACGGTAACCACTTCCTAAAGCAATCGTTAGAATCGGTTTGCCATTTTGCATACGGATAGCCGTATCAGGCTCATAAAAGAATTTACGATGATCTAGACTCTCTGTTCCCCCACCCAAGCTAGCTAATTGGGTAAGTTTAGCCTTGCTATAGTCATAGTAGGTACTAGCATCCTCATCACGGACATCAGCATCCATATCGACCCGCCAGACATTGCCACCCGTATCAGAAAAATACAGGCGATCTAAAGCACCATTACCATCCATATCTAGAATACGGATATCGCCGGGAATACTATGTCTTAGACTACTAGCACCAGCTACTGCTGTTTGCGCTCCCGCTGAGCCAAAACCACCTTTACGTAATGACCACAAGAGACCACCGGAATTTGCATCAACGATGAACACATCCCGTCCCCATTGATCAGGTAAGCGCTCAGTAATATCCTCTGCATCTTTACGCGGATCGTAACCACCACCAAAGACTAAGACTTGAACTAATTTAGACTGTTGTGGAGCACTCGCATCAGCTAAACGCAATCGAGATAAAGTCGGTTTAGACCAAGTCTCGCCTAATTCATCAAAGCCATCGGTAGCTCCATTCGTAGCAGTTTGTGGTGAAATTTTCCACATCACGCTTGGCGTGTCTGCCACACTAATATCCAAGCCATAATACATGCGCCCACCACGCCGTAGGCCAAAATATAGCTTTACACTATCAGCATCCTCGACATTGATTTGCCCATCATGGTTGTAATCTTGGCTAGGGGTAAGTTCGATAATCCCATTTAGATTATGATCAACCCGAGCCAGCATGGGCGTTCCATCAATCCCATAGATATGTTTATTATTATCCGGATTGTCTAAGAATGAATTAGCGTTCTTTAGTAAAAAAGCAGGCATAAAAGCCCATTTTTCTACACCACTATTAGCATCGAAGGAATGCAAAAAGCCTTCATTAGTGGCTAATAAAACCCGCACGACCCCATTACCATAATCGACCACTACTGCTTTGCTATTTAAACTATCCCCTAAATGATTACGCGCGCCCGCATTAGGATCACCGTCTTTATAGCCACGAATAAAATTTAGTAGTTGTGCGCGCTTTTCCTCTGAAATAGCTGGCGTAGGACAAGTTGTGACTTCAGCAATATTTACACAATTTCTACCGGTATTGGGATTGCCATTGACCGTATGTTGTACACCATTACAGTCTTTATAAGTGCCCCAGCAACTAGTACCAGCTGGCAAATTGGGATAGTTAGTACTAGTTGGCAGTAAATTATGCGCTGAACTAAGGGTATCGCTAGGTGACAATAAACTAGCTGTAATGCTCGTGGTAGCTGGGCTAATGTGGACAAGATTAGTACCGACTGCATCGGTATACAAAATGCGGTTAGCAGGTAGTGGTAATTTATTAGCAGCTCCACCAATGGTGACATCCGCACCATGTGAAGTAGTTGACCAAAGATCTTGGGCATCAATTTTTAAAGTTCCATCGGTATTTAAAACCGACGAACCATTTGCACCCAACATATCACCTGCATCATTTACGGTGAATTTGCGTAAATTGCCTGACCAAATAGCGGTTTGGCTCGGATCAAAGACCGGCATATAGACTTTGTTTTCATGCGAGAGCAGATTAGACTGATCCACTACAAAGCTTGGAGAACTAAAAGAAAGTGAGTTTTTCTGCACATCTGCCAAGATTTCACTAAATGCTGCCGCTAACTCTTGCGGATTATCTGCTGTATACGCACCATGCTCAGCGGTAGCGAGTTGAGCTAAATAATTAGTACCGACTGGTTCATCGTTCATGCCAAAAGCAACGGTAAAAGTATTCACTACTTGCTTACCAGCTACTGCAGTTGATTGATCTTGAGTCGCTAAAAAGCGAGTTAACTCTGGGCCACACTTGCCACTTTTATAACCTAAAGGTGCATCCACACAGTTAGCTGAAGCTAAATTAGGTACAGTGACCGGAAAATTAGCATTATTCATATCTGGTAACATTGGCGGAATGACATTCACATTATAAGTTTGGGAAGGTGCCACCGACTCTGGATAACGCGCGGTACCATCAGCGGTGACACCTTCCCAGAAAGGATATTCAGGCTTACCATCTGACATCAGCACTAAATAATTGGCTTGGCAACTGTGTTCAATCGGCGATTTATACACAGGATTGCCGCTGTAAGAGTCACAAATGGTGTGCTGACAAAATTTCACACTCACTTTGCAACTGTAGTTATTATTTTTGCAATACTGCTTGCCATTCGATGCTGTTTCCCATTTACAGCACTCACTATATTTGCGTGTGGTACAAGCACTTGAGCTTAAATTGGCAGTGGAATTACAAGTTCCCCAATCAGGGCTACACTCTTCTTGATGTTGACTAGTACAGGTTAAATTACCGGTATAGCTGGAGGGATGTGCTGCCCAACTATAAGCTGCTTTATGTTTGCCCCAAACTGGACTTTCACCACGAAAATAGCGGGCAGCTTCATATAACGAATCAACAATAGGCGTATAACCTGCTGGTTGCCAACCATCCACAATATCAGCTAGAAAGGATCTAACTGGCATACCGGCAGGTGGGTCAATTAAGTTATCGCTACTCGCTGCTGAGCCAATAATGCTAGAGGCTTGCTGATCAATAGGTGACACTGGAAAGTTGACACCTTTAATCGCACTCCAACTATAAGAGGGTAATAAATTAGCATTCGCATAATGCATCAAACCAATATTCACATTAGCAGGCGCATTATCGAGTACCTCGCGGAAGGTATCCTTTAAAACCTGCATCCGTGAGCGCCCACCACTATTGGATAGTGTTTGATTCATACTGCCAGAAGCATCAAGCAAGAACAGAATATTCGCATTGACCTTGGTAGCTTCATTTTGTGCAAAGATTTCCGTTTCATCTGCAAAACTCAGTGTCGAGCTAAGGCTAACAATGAGGCTGAACAGCAGCAGCTGCAAGAAACTGAGTACGCTGCTTAACTTGGGCATGTTTGCAGAACTTTTCATTATATTGATAATTAGCTTAACGCCAGCAAGTATCGGTTGTTACTGTACCTGAACTATCCTTAGCCATCTTACGCCCCATATGATCAAGGGTGAAAAGAGCGCATTTGGTATCTTTGGCTTGGGCTGAACTACTCGCTGGAGTTGCTTGAATAGTATAGCTAGTCGCTGTTGCAGCACTGATGGTGATACTGTAATCGTTTTCCTGACTAGGAATTGTATCCGCAGCAAAGCCTAACGTGGTTAATTTATCTGCATAAGTATAATTTTTAACAAAATGAGTTTCTTGACGTTGAGCGATTTGTTGTAAGGCTATTTTTGCATCAGAGCGTTTACTTTTTCTAATTTGCTCCACATAACTGGGATAAGCAAAGGCAGCAATAATGCCGACAATAGCAACCACAATCATGATTTCAGTTAAAGTAAAACCGCGTTGTAAGCGAATAGTAGACATAGCTCTAACCTAAGTTTTAATTATTATTCGTAGCGCCTTTAATACTACCTGATATGGAGTATTAATTAAATTAATTTATAGGTGAGGGCGCAGGCATAAAATGCACAATACCCATTTCATGAGAACTATACGAACCTGTACCTTGTAGACGACTACTAGCATCTACGATAAACATAGAACAACTATATTTATCACCATTCATTTCTAAACTCATTGAGGTCTCTAAAGGCGGACATTGATCAAGAAAGCCTGCATGTTGCACTCTTACACTGGCATTCACCTTATCACTTTGAAAAAGGGCACTTTTATTATCTGGTGGTACTACAAATTGCTTAGAAGATTGCTCCATTGTCGCTTTAATAAAAGCCAGCGAATTCGAAGGAGCCAACATCTCTAAAGGAGGCCGCACTAAATTGAGCTGTGATTCGGCAGCTTGATAAGTCAGCATACTCGACATTTCATTACCTACAATCCGAGTATCCGTGATCCCAATCCGAGCTGCAGTCACTCCAATTACAGACATCACCAGCAGAATAGCCATCCCCCACATCAACGTGGAGCCGCGTTGTTGATGCTTATTAGTGAGCAATAAATACGGATACTTGTTCATAGTCAGCGAGCAATATTTCTTAAATAAATAGTAGTGGTATACACAGCACGCTTATAACGATCATTAGTGGCGATGGATTGATCGAATAATTGATAGCTTTTAGCCTCAGCTTGCTTAAAGGCTGGCTCCATCGTCCGCACTAATAAAGCTACTTGAACTAAGGCTACTTTGTCCCAAGCCTTATTGGCAGTCACTTGCGTAGCATTCCAATATTGATCGACCTGCCATTGTTTTTTCTGACCATTAGGAATAGGGTCAGGCCAATTATCGATCCCATAGCGTAATTGCATGTTTTCGATACCTTGTGCCCAAGGCTGTGAATAGGTATTGAGTGAGCCACCACACACGAGTTCAGGAATACCCTCACCGGCTTTATTTTGCCGAGAAGCATTTTTCTGCACTCTAAACGAGCTGTATACATGCCGCACTAGCGGTGAGCTTAACTCCTGATTGGTGGAACTGTGCAAACTTAGAGCTGGATTGATCATACAACGATTTTTCCAAGAAGCTCCCGTACAGTCCTCCACTAGCTTGTCATCGGCTAAAAACGAAACACCAATACTATCCGCTCGTGCCATAATCTGATTAGTCGTTAAAGCATTTACACTAATCATTGCCCCATCAGCTGAGCTAGCAATGCGATTGACATTGATAATATTGGCCTGACCTGTCGGGCAAACTACTGGACTTGGTACAAAACCACTCGGTAATAAATAGTTTTCTAATTGAGTGTTAGCATCGGATGAATAGCCAGCTCTTTCGATATGGGTGCGTAAAGCCTTCATAGCAACCCGCGCACTTTCATCCATTTCGGAGATTTGATCACGCAAGTCATAGGTTTCCTTGCTACTCACATACACAGTAGCAATCCCAGCCATAATAAATAAGCCTAAGCCCATCGCGATCATGATTTCGACTAACGAGAAACCAACTTGTGAAAACTGCAACTTAATTTGCATAATAATTAGAGGATTGCATCCATTTCTAGGCTAATTGTTTCTTTTTCTTGCTCAACACTAGATTTGTTATTATCTGAGGCCTGTTGAATACCGCGTTGCGCTAAACGCTCATCCCAAGTCAATCGAAAATGCAAACCCAAGCCGCAATTACCACTATTAGGACAATGGATAGTCAATTGTGCGGCTGGTAATCGATTAGTTCCACTACGACATACCACTTGATATAACTCATAACTAGCTAGCTGCGCCGCTGAGCAATTGGCTGTCGTACAAACTTGTGGTGGCGCGCTAGTACAATGAGTCGTTTTACTATAACTACCTGCCAAAACTGCTTGCCGATTACTGCGCATTCGCTCCAAGAGATCATATAAAATGAAGGTAGCTTCTTGTTTTAGCGAAGCATTTTGCGTTGTTTTTAGGCTACTGACTTGTAAACCCGCCAAACCTAAAAGGCCTACCGATAAAACTAAAGTCGCAATTAAAACCTCAAGTAAGTTGAGGCCAGCTTGCAAGCGTCGGGCATTACGCTTCATTTATTATTTTTATAACCTTAAAAGAGAGCTTGCCTAAATTATGTGGTTAGGAGGCTTACGCTAAGATTAAACTACTTATAATACTTAAACCATTGTGATTGAGTTGAATTATAAAAATCAATGAATGCTTTTAGGGCAAGGCAAATCAGTGCTAGCTGCAACGCCACTATAGCGTAACAATAACTCTAAATGTCGCCCAGGCTCACCTAACTCAACACGATAAAGAATTAAACCATCCAGCAAGCGTTTAGCAGTCTCCAAATAAGAAGGCTGCTGTGTATTGCTTTGGTTGTCTAGATAAATTTCCATATTGAAGCCCACCCTTTTCACCCTTAATTTTTATTGTAGACCATATATTTACAAACAAACTTGCGAGTCAACAAAAATGAATGATAGATTGCAGTTAACTACATTAATGGTTGCTAATAAATGCGTATGGAAGCTTTGAAGTTAAACCCTTCTGCAGCGTCTGTCCTTGGCTCTCTTTCTGCAGACGAGTTAAAATTGCAACAAGAGCAAGCGGCTAGCTCTTACAGCCTAACACCTTTTTTTCAAGATAAACTTAAAAGTGGTTTAGCCGGGCCACAATTAGCAGTGATTCCTGCAGGAGAGTTTGAAATGGGGTCGCCCAATAATGAATTTGGGCACCGACGCGAAGAATACCCTCAACATACAGTCCGTTTAGACTACGATTTTGCGATGGGTGTATTCCCACTAATGGCTGAAGAGTTTGAACTCTTTCGCACTGCCACTGAATGGTATAAACGTCCTGAGTTAATCTGGCATAGTGGACGCTTTCCAGTCATCAATGTGCGCATGAGCGATATTAAACTCTATCTAGCTTGGCTCAGCGAACAAACGGGATATAACTATCGCCTACCGACTGAACCCGAGTGGGAATATGCTGCCCGTGCGGGTAGTACCGCCCCTTTTTGCTATGGCAGTAATGTGAGCTGTAAAGAAGTCAACTTTAACCCGATTTTTCCTTATCAAGAAGCGGCTGAGAAAAAACGCTGGTATTTGCCTCGCTGTATTCCTTCGGTGAGTGCAAGTGAAGTTGGCTTGCGTGCACCTAATCACTGGGGTTTATACGATGTACACGGCAATGTTTGGGAATTTACCAGCACCCATTGGACGACCTCACATTTAGGCGCTCATCGTGATGGCAGCCCTTCTCATACAGCTAATCCCTACTGGTATGTGACTAAAGGAGGGTCTTGGTTTGATCCAGCCGTATTAGCACGTAGTGCTGCGCGGAAAAAACGCTATTTAGATGAATTAGATACGAATTTAGGTTTTCGTGTAGTCCGTGAACTTTAAGTTCAGCGCATAAACTGAAGCGCTTGCCCGACAGGTGAGCGCTCTAAGCAGTGGCCTTGATGCCAAACTAGTTCACCATTAACAATCGTACTTAGGATTTTTGAACGGAATTTATAGCCATCATAAGGCGTCCAAGCACATTTAGCTAAAGCTAAAGCATCCGTTGCGCTCTGCTCCTGCTGCAAATCCACCAGTACTAAATCGGCCCAATAACCTTCGCGAATAAAACCACGCTCTTGAATACTAAATAATTGTGCGACTGCATGACTGGTTTTTTCTGCAATAAATTCTAGGCTAAAAATTCCATCATGATAGTTTTCTAATAGCGATAGCAAAGCATCCTGTACCATCGGCATGCCTGCAGGGGTGTTAAAATAAGTTTGCCCTTGCTTCTCTGCCAATAAATGTGGTGCATGGGCACTACCAATCACATCTAAGTGTCCATCCAACAAACCTTGAATTAAAGCAGCACGATCTTCAACCGATCTAATAGCCGGATTACATTTGAGCAATCCTTGCTTACTAGCATAATCCTCATCAGAAAAATGCAAATAGTGTGGACACACTTCAGCAGTAATCAATTTTTCTGCCAGACCTCCAGCAGCAAATAGCTCTAACTCTTTTGCTGAAGAAATATGCAAAATATGTACGCGAGCTTTACAGTCCTTAGCAACCTCAATTAAACGCTCAGCCGCAATATAACAGGCTTCATCACTACGAATAGCACCATGTAAATCAAAGGGTACTGCATCTCCATAGATGCTTCGATAGCTTTCCTCATTCTCCGCAATCAGGGGCATGTCTTCACAATGTGCGGTGACTAGAACTGGTGAGCTAGTTAGAATCTCGCGCAAAACCTCTGGGTCATCTACTAACTTGCTAGCACAGGATGAACCAACAAAAACATTCACCCCACATGCTAGTTGCTCATCGACTGACTTAATTAACTCTAAATTTTCACTGGAAGCACCGAGATAAAAACCATAATTCGCAAACGTTCGTCCTGCCGCTAACTGGTGTTTTTCAACTAATAGCTCATTTGAAAGTGTAGCGGGAATGGTATTGGGCATATCCATGAAACTGGTAATACCACCCGCAACGGCGGCACGCGTTTCAGTCCATAAATCGCCTTTGTTGGTCAAACCTGGCTCACGAAAATGCACCTGATCATCAATCATCCCTGGTAATACATAACGTCCCCGAGCATCTATTACCTGATCTACATTACGCCCTGCCAACTGACCAATAGCCTCAATCCGCCCCTGATTAATATAAATATCATTTTCAACAATTTTTCCCTCATTTACCAACTGAGCATTAACAATCAATAAGCTACTCATAAGCGCTCGTAGATAGTGAAGGAATAGTTATACGGATTTTTATGATCAGCTACAAAATGCTGTTCTTGTAGCAAATGCCAATCTTTGACATCGAAGTTTGGAAAGAAGGTATCAGCTACTAATTGGGCATCAATAAAGGTTAAATACATTCGTTGAATTTTTGGCAGGAAATACTGATACAGTTGCGCACCACCAATAACCATGATTTCTGGGCTATTGGCTACTAGATTTAGAGCTATTTCAGGAGTCGGTACAAAATCTACATTCGGTACTGAATTAATATAGTTACTAGATACCACAATATTGTGGCGATTGGGTAAAGCTCGGCCTAGTGATTGCCAAGTCTTACGCCCCATGATAATAGGCTTGCCTAATGTATTTTGTTTAAACCAAGCAAGATCAGCAGGTAAATACCAAGGCATAGAACCCTGGTAACCGATGGCATGATCAGCACGAGTCATAGCGGCGATCAAAGAGATCATGGAATTACCGCTAATTATTTAACAACACGCAAGAAAGGACGAGTTTTGGCGTCAGGCTTATTGGTTTTAGGCGGTGGAGAAGGCTCATCCGGAGGGGTATCTTCACTAGCCTCTAAAACGGCTTCCTCATTCTCATCTAGAGTCGATACTGCAATAAGATTGGGTGCTTTGACTACAGGTTTTAATTGAGCATATTCATCTGGTGGGAAAGAGGCTCCCTCTTGAGTCTCACGGGAATAAATAGCTAAGACTGAATAAATAGGGCAATACACATAAAACGCTGCCCCACTAAAACGTGCACTGAAACTAACTGCATCATTGTCCATGACGAAGTCGCGCACAGCGGTTGGACTAATGTTCAAGACAATCCGACCATCCTTCACATGCTGACGCGGCACAGACACTTCCTCTGCTGTCGCATCCACTGTGATATAGGGCGTCATATTGTTATCAACGATCCATTCGTAAAAAGCACGTAATAAGTAGGGGCGTTTTGGAGTCATGGTCTAATTGCCTTCTCAACCTTGCTCAGTGATTGTTGGAAACCATCACGTGAAAATACGCGCTCCATATATTTTAGTATAGGTTTACCCTGCTTAGCGGGCACATCAATACCATATTTGGGCAAGCGCCATAACACTGGAGCGATGGTGCAATCAACGAGCGTATATTCATCACTTAAGAAATACGGTTTGATTGCAAACACTTCAGCCGCTGATAGTACACTCTCGCGTAAAATTCGGCGGGCTTCAGTAGCAGACTTTTCATCACCACGTTCAATGTCATCCACCAAAGAGAACCAATCTTTCTCAATCCGGAACAAAGCCAAACGTGAATGTGCACGGGTCACAGGATCAACAGGCATTAAGGGTGGATGAGGAAAACGCTCATCTAAATACTCCATGATAATGCGTGCATCGTAGAGCACTAAATCACGATCAATGAGCGTTGGGGTGGTGTTATAAGGATTGAGTTCGGCCAGCTCCTCAGGCTTATCATCGGGGTTAATATTTAGCACATCGACGGTGATATCTTTTTCTGCTAAGACAATGCGTACACGATGGCTGTCAGCACAATCAGCAGCAGAAAATAAAGTCATAACAGAACGGCGGCTAGAAATCGATGCCATAGCTTGAAAAGCTCCTGTAGTCCAAATGAAAAGGCTACTCTAGTTATAAGCTAGAGTAGCCAATTTATGTTATACCAGTTGGTAATTAATGAACATCCTTCCAGTATTCTTTCTTCAGGAAGTATGCTACTACAATAAACACCAATAGGAACAATACCACCCAAATACCAACTGCTTGGCGATGCAGCTTGCCAGGCTCACTGACATAAACCAAGAAATTAGTAATATCTAATACCATACGGTCATATTCTGTCGGTGACAGTTTGCCCGGTTGGCTTAAGACTAATTTAGGTTCTGCATGAGCATTCGCTGCTGCATGCGCGCCTTCTGCAGGAGCTGCTTCATGTTGTAGCTCTTGCATACCTTGCAATTCCCACAAAATGTGCGGCATACCCACATTTGCAAAAACAGTATTATTGACACCTAACGGACGAGTTGGATCTTTATAAAAAGATTTTAAGAAAGTATAGATCCAATCAGCTCCCCGTAAGCGACCTTCCAAAGATAAATCTGGAGGTGCATTACCAAAAGCTTCAGCCCCATATTTGGTAGTCATCCCGTTCTTCATCAGCTCACCAACTTTAGCTGATTCACCATCAGTCCGGGTAAAAATCAAGTTCTTTTGGACTTGCTCTGGAGTCAAACCTAAGTCAGTCGCCACTCGATTATAACGACTCATACTTAAGGAGTGACAGCCCATACAATAGTTTACAAAGTACTTTGCACCCCGTTGTAAGCTTTGCTTATTGTGTAAGTCAATATTGGCTTTTTCAACCTTAATGACCTCTGAAGCTGAGCTAACTGTAGGGACAGCAATTGTTAACGCAAGCAATATACTGGTAATAAACTTTTTCATGTCTTTACTCCTTACCCAGTCACACGCTCAGGAACTGGCTTTTCCTGATTGAAGCTAGGCACCAAGGCTGGCAACAATAAAGTTGCAGCTAAGTAGATTACCGGCCAAATAAATTGTAGAACCATCTGCGTTGTAGCTGCACCATCGCCAAGATTGAGGCGGAAGATCAGGTCATACACCACAACAATGCCTAACAAAATACCAAACCATTTTTTGTAGTTCACTTTTGCGGGATAACTATGTAACCACAGAACCACAAAGAACAAGAAATAGATTTGTGTCATCCGTGTACCCAGTTCTTTATAAACTGTAGTCACTGCTTCAACACCCATCCAACCTAAGACCAAGAAAACTACTGCAAACAATAATAAGTTGATTTTGTGCGCTTGATTGCGATAACGCCAAGATTTGAGTGGATTTTTGTCTAACCAAGGCAACAGGAACAGCACAATAATAGCTGCAAACATCGCCAAAGTACCATACCAAGGATCAGGTACTGCACGTAATACGGTATAGAAAGGAGTGAAATACCATACTGGAGCAATATGCAAAGGTGTTTTTAATGAGTTTGCTGGTTCAAAGTTAGGTTGTTCAATGAAATAGCCACCCATCTCTGGCATGAAGAACAGAATTGCAAAGAAAATCAGCAAGAAAACTGCCACACCCAAAATATCTTTTACAGTGTAATAAGGATGGAAAGGAATACCATCTGTTGGTGCGTCAGGAGCCCAGCGATTGCCTTTTGGACCTTGCTTAATTTCTACACCATCTGGATTATTTGAGCCTACTGCATGCAAGGCAACAATATGCACGAACACTAAAGCTGGTAAGACGATGACAGGAACAAAGAAGTGTAAGGCAAAGAAGCGATTCAGAGCCGCATCACCTAAAACATAATCACCCCGCAACCATACAGATAAATCATGACCAATATAGGGAACTGTATTGAATAAGTTGATAATAACTTGTGCACCCCAGTAGGACATTTGCCCCCAAGGTAACAGATAACCCATAAAAGCAGTCGCCATCAAAGCAACATAGATCAACATACCGATCAGCCACAACAATTCACGCTTACCTTTGTAAGAGCCGTAAATCATGCCACGGAACATATGCAGGTAAACAACAATAAAGAAAGCTGAAGCACCTGTTGAGTGCATATAACGGATGAACCAACCACCAGGCACATCACGCATGATGTATTCAACAGAAGCGAAAGCTAAATCGGCGTCAGGTTTGTAGTGGAAAGCAAGGAATAAACCAGAGAAGATTTGGATAGCCAGTACTAACATGGCTAAGGAGCCAAAGTAGTACCAGAAGTTAAAGTTTTTCGGCGCATAATATTGCGCTAAGTGCTTATTCCAAGTTTCCATTAAGGGGAAACGATCTTCCACCCAACCTAGGAAACCTGTGTATTCATGAGCAGGACGTTCAGCCATTATGCAGCACCCCCATCTTCACCTACTAAAATCGTTGCTTCGCTCTTGAAATAGTAAGGAGGTACTTCAAGATTGCTACCAGCTGGAACGTTTTTAAACACACGACCTGCCAAATCAAAACGGGAACCATGACAAGGGCAATACCAGCCACCTTTCCAATCAGCGCCTAAATCAGCAGGACCCACTTCAGGGCGGAAAGTAGGAGAGCACCCCAAATGTGTACAAATACCAACTAATACTAAATACTTAGCTTCGCGTGAGCGATAACCATTTTTAGCATATTCAGGTTGTTGACTAATTACATCAGAGTTTGGATCTTTCAAACCAGAGTCTAAGCCGGGTAACGCAGCTAGCATCTCTTCAGTACGATTCACCACCCAAACAGGCTTACCACGCCATACCACCCGTAATAACTGACCGGGTTCAATTTTGCTTACATTCACTTCCACCGGCGCACCCGCAGCCAAAGCACGTGCACTGGGAGACATCGACCCTAGGAAAGGATATGCAAGCGCTGCCGTCCCTGCTGCCCCTACCACTGAAGTAGCTGCAATCAGGAAACGACGGCGATTCTTATCGACTCCAGAATTTGCCATCGTTAGCTCACTCCCAAATTATCAAAACCTGAACACCTCTTGCAGCCTTGCC
Organism: uncultured Thiothrix sp.; assembly: GCF_937876535.1. Lineage (GTDB taxonomy): Bacteria > Pseudomonadota > Gammaproteobacteria > Thiotrichales > Thiotrichaceae > Thiolinea. Next base: position 18,667 of record NZ_CALFHZ010000023.1, on the reverse strand, counting down.
TGCTCTACAAGAAGCAAAATACTCAATCGCTACTGGACTAATGCACTGCAATATTAGCAGCTGCTGAAAAACGCCATAGGATGTCTGACTTCACTAGTGAAATCAAGCGATTCCCCTTGCAAACATTAGGGAATTAACATCAAGCACCTTAAGGGCGACAAATCCGGTGGCGATGATAGCACAAAAAATAGCGAAATAACCTGACATTAAGCAGGATTATCAATCTCGACAAACTTACACTCAACTCCAAATTGCAACGCTAAATGTTCGCCTAAGGCCTGTATGCCATAACGCTCAGTGGCATGATGCCCTGCAGCAATATAATGCAGCTGATTTTCCCGAGCGCTATGTGTCGTGTGCTCAGAAATCTCCCCACTTAAATAGGCATCGACCCCAAAACCGCTAGCTTCTTGAATATAAGTTTGCGCACCACCAGTACACCAAGCGATTCGCCGAACCAGATGATCACCACCAGCAACTAATAAAGGTTTACGCTGTAATGCCTGCTCTACCTGAAGACCAAAAGCCTCTAAACTAATGGGTTCTGCCAATACCCCGACATTGCCAACCCCTTGTTCATTCAAGGCCGCTTCACTGGTTAAACCCAAACGCTTAGCCAATTGTGCGTTATTCCCTAACTCGGGGTGAGCATCTAAAGGCAGATGATAGGCAAACAGACTCAGCTCATGTTTCAACAAAGTTGCCAAACGGCGTTGATGCATCCCACGAACTACAGGATTATCCCCGCGCCAAAAATAGCCATGATGCACTAATATTGCATCTGCTCCCTGTTCGACAGCAGCATCTAAAAGCGCTTGGCAAGCAGTAACCCCAGCCACGATTTTGTGAATGAACTTACGCCCCTCAACTTGCAGGCCATTCGGGGCATAATCTTTAAACTTACTGATATTTAGTAAACTATTTAAATAGCGTTCTAACTCATCACGTTCAATCATAAATTATTAAGCTACCAAAGTTTTTAACTTAGTTAACAGAATTTGCATTTCTTCATCGGTACCAATCGTGATGCGCAAATACTCTTGAATGCGTGGCTTTTTGAAGTGTCGAACTAAAACACCCTGCTCTTTAAGCGCCAAATACAAAGCCTCTGCATTCCCAGTCGGTGGACGAGTAAACACAAAATTCGCTGCTGAGGGTAAAACTTGGAAACCTAATGCCTGCAAACTCGCAATCGTAGTCGTGCGTGTTTTAATAATTTTTTGGCATAGTTCCGTAAAGTAGGCTTGATCGTGCATAGCTGCTGCTGCACCTACAATAGCCAAGCGATCCAGTGGATAAGAATTGAAAGAGTTTTTTACTCGCTCTAAAGCCTCAATTAAATCGGGATGTCCCACCGCAAAACCTGCACGTAAACCGGCCAAGGAGCGTGACTTAGATAAGGTTTGTACAACCAATAAATGCGGATAACACTTAATTAAGGGAATAGCAGTTTCTGCACCGAAATCGATATAAGCTTCATCAATGACCACGACTGATTGTTGATTTGCCTGTAGAAGTGTTTCAATCTCAGCTAAACCGATAGCCGAACCTGTCGGTGCATTGGGATTCGGGAAAATAATTCCCCCATTGGGTTGGACATAAGCAGCTAAATCTACACTAAAATCATCCGCTAAAGGAATTTGCTGTAACGATAACTGGTAAAGATTAGCGTAAACAGGATAAAAGCTATAAGAAATATCCGGGAACAGTAACGGCTGATTCGGCTTAAATAAAGCGTGAAAAATATGCGCTAGAACTTCATCAGAGCCATTGCCAACAAAAACCTGCGGGCGCTCTAGATCATAGTATTGTGCAATGGCATCTTTAAATAAATCAGCATTAGGATCGGGATAGAGTCTTAAGGTGCTCGTCAACTCAGCTTGAATCGCCGCTAAAACTGTTGGTGAAGGTGGATAAGGGCACTCATTGGTATTAAGTTTAACATAGCGCTGATCCTTGGGTTGCTCACCTGGCACATAAGGCTCTAGCTGCTGCACTAAAGGATTCCAATACTGGCTCATGAAGCATTCCCGCGAAACCGCATAAAGTCCTGCATGATATAAGTAGGCTCACGCTTTTACTAGCCTTTTACTCGCTGACCTTTTGTCATCTAATCTCCTTGGCCTATCAAGCCTAGACCAGCAAAAACAAGAGCAATCAAGAATACTGGCAGGACATTTACTGCTTGCTTGTTGTTATGGCCTACTCAAACCTCCAAAGCTTCCACCGAGGCTTGAAGTTGCAAAATGCAACTGCTTTGCCTACTGATTATTATGTTGCTTTAAATAATGCAACTAGTGTGCACTCAATTTCGCGCTATGTGATGCCCGCAATTGCTTCAATTCACCCAAGCGTTCCAACCGTCACGGATAAAGTAGATTCCCAAGCGAGCACCTTAGGTTTGCAACAACTGCCAGAAAAACAAATTTCCCTACCAGTGGCTCCTGAACGTATTCCTACCGTATCTGAGCGCCTCCACCCCAGTGTTACGATTGAGACTGTTCCAGTGTTAGAGCAAGGTGGAAAACTTATTTGGAAACCTGGACATGGTCTAGTCGAAAAGGTCGACAAACTAACTGGAGAAATCGTACATTTAGCCGAAAAATAGGCAAATGTAATAAATGTAATTAAATCACTAAAGTTTCTCGACTCTAGCCTGCATTTACCGCAAGCTTTGCGGCTTCTAGCTAACCCTATATTTTATAAACCACACTGTTGATATGCTTCAAAAAAATGCAGAATACGATCACACTTATTTTAGGAATACTCACTAGCTCATTTTTAGTAGGCTGCCTTAACCAAGGTAATTCTTTCAAGCCTACCCACACTGTAGTGAGCGTATCTCAGTCAAGTCCATTCGACCCTACCAAAGCTATCCTTACACAATGTTCGGCTGAGCTATTCCGTCCGGCTGTATTTCGTGAAGAACCATTCAAGGTCTTGATTTATGATGGTTCTGCCAGTTACTCAAATATTCCCGCAGAAATGGCTCAAAGTGAAACGAAGATTCAAGTAGAGCCTTCACGCCATGCAGAAGAAACCGAGCCAGCCCAATATGCAGAAGTCGAAGAAACCATTGAAGTAGAACGTGCTCGCTCGGAGTTATATGCAACACCTGCTCAATATCAAAAAGTTATCCGTGAAATTCTTATAAAACCTGAGCATAAGCAGTGGAAATCAGCTTGCTTGGCCAGCAGTAACTCATCCAGTTGCCTAGAAACTATCCATGCTGAAAGAGTCAAAATTCCCACTCAGGTGATTATAGAGCCAGCACAAATCCATCAGCGTAGCCTGCCCGCAAAAACTATTAAAATTAAGCGTAAAAAGCTTATCAAAGCTGGCAAAGGTAGCGGCTCAACTCTTCCCGCCCGTTATACAACGGTAAAATTAATGCGGGTCATTAAACCTTGGAAAATTATTTCGAGTTTAGTCCCTACCCAATATGAAACGATCTCTATCCAACGTAAATTACGTGATGAGCAAGTATCAATGATGCCGATCGCTTGCACTGATACCTTAAAACCTGAACAGATCCGACTCATTCAACAAGCTTTGCTGCAAGCGGGTCAAAGTCTGAGTCTATCTGGGGTGTTGGATACTTCAACTATTGCGGCTTTACATACGTTTCAAGCGGCTAATCAGCTAGCGATTGGCGGCTTGAGCCTCGAAACTTTACGAAAGTTAGGTCTAACGTAGCGGTTACTGGGCATTTTAGTTAGACTGCTACCCACTAAGCCAAACATCAAAAATACAATAGGAGCAGTCATGAGTGAACAAGCTGGCATTCTCATTGGCAAAGGTGGCAATCAACAGGTGAGTCTGAATCTGCGCTTTGCTAATCGACATGGGCTAATTGCAGGTGCAACTGGAACAGGTAAAACGGTTTCTTTACAAGCTATTGCTGAAGGCTTTTCTCGTGCTGGTGTACCAGTCTTCATGGCAGATATTAAAGGCGACCTAACAGGTATCAGTCAAGCCGGAACCCCCAATCCTAAAATAGCAGAACGTATTCAGGCGATTGGCATTGATAACTTCAAGTTTGAAGGCTATCCAAGCATTCTCTGGGATTTAGCAGGTCAACAAGGCCATCCAATTCGCGCTACCGTGTCTGATATTGGCCCCCTTTTGTTGGCACGCCTTTTAGAACTGAATGACACGCAAGAAGGCTTATTAAACATTGCTTTTAAGTTTGCTGATGATGAAGGCATGCTACTGCTGGACTTCAAAGATCTACGCTCAATCCTGCAACATATGGGTGAAAATGCTCAAGACTTCCAAAATGCTTATGGCAATGTCAGCTCCTCTTCAATTGGAGCCATCCAGCGCCGCTTATTAGTGCTTGAACAGCAAGGCGCAGAAAGCTTCTTTGGCGAACCCGCTTTGGATTTATGGGACTTTATCCGCACCGCTCCGAATGGCTACGGCAATATCAATATTCTGATGGCCGATAAGCTGATGATGACACCACGCCTGTATGCTACTTTCTTGCTATGGCTCTTATCCGAACTGTTTGAAAATTTGCCTGAAGTAGGCGATTTAGATAAACCTCGCTTAGTCTTTTTCTTCGATGAGGCGCATTTACTTTTCAATGATGCCCCGAAAGCTTTAGTGGATAAAGTCGAACAAGTGGTACGTTTAATTCGCTCTAAAGGCGTGGGTGTTTATTTCATAACTCAAAATCCGCTCGATATTCCTGACAGTATTCTCGGTCAACTAGGCAATCGTATTCAGCATGCTTTGCGTGCCTTTACTCCACGTGATCAAAAGGCGGTGAAAGCCGCAGCTGATACCTTCCGTGCTAATCCTGAGTTAGATACGGCAGCAGTCATTATGGAACTTGGGGTGGGCGAAGCCTTAGTTTCTGTTTTAGAAGAAAAAGGTATCCCTAGTGTGGTACAACGCACAATGATTCGCCCTCCCCAATCGCGCATTGGGCCTGCTACTCCAGAAGAGCGGGCTAACTTAATTCGGCAAAGCCCCTTCGCTGGTCGCTATGACAAAATGATTGATCGCGAATCGGCGCATGAAATTTTGCAAGCGCGCGCAGAAAAAGCGGCAGCAGAAACGGCGGCTGCCAATCAGGCCAAAGAATTCGAAAAAGCAGCACGTCGTTTTGAGGCCTCTAATACCCCACGTCCAAGTAATCGACAAACTTTAGGGGAGGCAATTGTGAAAAGTGCAGCTCGCTCAATCACTTCTAATCTAGGTAAGCAAATTGTCCGTGGTATCTTAGGTTCAATTTTTAAAGGCCGCTAATCCGGCCTTTTCTTAGAGCATTCTTGCTGCAACTAAAGGATAAACGGTGTAAACTCGCGCCCATTCTGTTGGGATATGCCGAGAAAAAGGGCAGATTTGCAGACTTAAGCAATCTTTGAGGCATGACTGTTTAGAACATCAAATGCCTCTTCATCCTGATCGTTTTAAACACATCGGCACTCTAACAACATCAAGCCATATAAGACTTATAGGAATAGCTACATGATGGATGTTCGCAAAATCAAAAAACTGATCGATCTGTTAGAAGACAGCGATGTGGCCGAAATTGAAATCAAAGAAGGTGAAGATTCGGTACGAATTAGCCGTATCTCTACCACCGCAGCCCCTGCTATGCCGATGCAGCAATACTATGCGCCACAAGCTATGATGGCTCCTGCGGTTGCAACTCCTCAAGCAACTGCCCCTGCTGCCGCTAGCGAGAAACCTGCAGCACCGACTGGGCATGTTTTAGAGTCACCAATGGTGGGGACTTTTTATCGTTCGTCTTCACCTGGGGCGAAATCTTTTGTTGAAATTGGTCAATCCGTCAAAGTTGGCGATACGCTTTGCATTATCGAAGCGATGAAGATGCTTAACCAAATTCAAGCGGATAAAAGTGGTGTGATTAAGGCTATTTTGGTTGAAAACGAGCAACCTGTTGAGTTTGGTCAGCCTTTAATGATTATCGACTGATACGGAGGCTTATATGTTAAAAAAAGTCCTCATTGCTAATCGTGGTGAAATTGCCTTACGTATTTTGCGTGCTTGCCGTGAGCTAGGCATTAAAACCGTGGCAGTGCATTCGACTGCTGACCGTGATCTTAAGCATGTCCGTCTTGCGGATGAATCGGTCTGTATTGGCCCACCCCGCTCAATTGATAGTTACTTAAATATCCCCGCAATTATTAGCGCTGCTGAAGTCACTGGTGCCGATGCGATTCACCCCGGTTATGGCTTCTTATCTGAAAATGCCGACTTTGCTGAACGTGTTGAATCGAGCGGCTTTATATTCATTGGCCCACGAGCGGAGACCATTCGTCTAATGGGCGATAAGATTTCCGCTAAAGACGCCATGCAAAAAGCCAAAGTACCCTGTGTACCTGGTTCGGATGGCCCTGTGCCCGAAGATAAAAGCGAATGCTTAGCCATGGCTAAACGTATTGGTTATCCTATCATTATCAAAGCTACTGGTGGCGGTGGTGGTCGTGGGATGCGGGTGGTGCATCAAGCTGAAGACCTATTCCGCTCCATAGAAATGACTCGCTCCGAAGCTAAAGCAGCTTTCGGTAATGATGTTGTTTATATGGAAAAGTATTTGATCCATCCTCGGCATATTGAATTTCAAGTATTAGCTGATCAGCATGGCAATGCGATTCATTTATGTGAACGTGACTGCTCCATGCAGCGCCGCCATCAAAAAGTCGTTGAAGAAGCACCCGCACCCGGTATTACTGAAGAGCAGCGTGCACGCATTGGTAAGGTTGTTGCTGATGCTTGCCGTAAGATTAGCTATCGTGGTGCTGGTACCTTTGAATTCTTGTATGAAAACGGTGAGTTTTATTTCATTGAAATGAATACCCGTTTACAAGTTGAACATCCGGTGACTGAATTAATCACGGGTGTGGACTTAGTGAAGCAGCAACTGCTAGTAGCGGCTGGCGAAAAGCTGCAAATTAAGCAAGAAGATATTCGTCCACATGGACATGCGATTGAATGCCGGATCAATGCGGAAGATCCTGATACCTTTGCGCCCTCCCCTGGCAAAATTACTCGCTATCATGCACCTGGTGGCTTAGGGGTACGAGTGGACTCACACATTTATGCTGACTACACAGTACCACCTTATTATGACTCCATGATCGGTAAACTAATCGTACATGGTGAAGATCGCTTAACTGCCTTGAATCGTATGAATGGTGCTTTGACCGAAATGATTGTCGAAGGCATTAAAACCAATGTGCCATTGCAACGTCGGATCATGACTGATCCTGCATTCCGTCAAGGTGGGACTGATATTCACTATTTAGAGAAAAAGTTGGGTTTACAATGACTTGGCAACAGCTGATTTGTCATACCACGGTTGAGCATCAAGAAGCCATCAGCACAGTTCTAGAAGAAGCGGGTGCTGCTTCAGTCACCTTTGAAGATGCAGTAGACCAACCTATTCTTGAGCCTTTACCGGGTGAGACTCCTCTATGGGATCAGCTTGTGATTACGGGGCTTTATCCGGCAGACGATGACCTTACTGCTTTGCTCTTGGATTTAGAGTTGCATCGTAGTGAATGGGGCATTACTGAGCTTAAACTGGAGCAATTAGAAGATCGCCCTTGGGTGCGCGAATGGATGGACAACTTCCATCCCATGCAATTTGGTAAGCGTCTGTGGGTGTATCCTAGTTGGCGTGAGGTCCCCGAAGAAGCTACGGATGCAGTGAAGATTTTATTGGATCCGGGTTTAGCCTTCGGTACAGGCAACCATCCGACTACCGCTTTGTGCTTGGAATGGTTAGATGGTGAAGACTTAACCGGAAAAACGGTGTTGGACTATGGTTGTGGCAGTGGAATTCTAGCGATTGCCGCGGCTAAATTAGGTGCAAACACTATTGTTGCTACTGATATTGATCCTCAAGCTTTAGAAGCAACTCAAGAAAATGCGCGGCGAAATGCTTTAGCAGATACCAGAATTATGACCTGCCTGCCTGATGCAGTGCCTGAACAGCCATTCGATGTAGTCATTGCTAATATTCTTTCTGGCCCGTTAGTTAGTCTGGCTCCAACTATTTTACGCTATTTAAAGCCACAAGGGCGCATCGCACTCTCAGGCATTTTGGCTGATCAAGGTCAGGCAGTTGCTGCTGCCTACCAAAATAGACTTGAGCAGGTACAAATCACCGCTAAAGAAGATTGGCTACGTTTAGAAGGTACGGCGCACGCTAACCCCTAAACCGTTCCTACTAGATTTAACCCCGCTCATCAGCTCAATAATGTTAAAAGCGGGGTTCTCCCTTAGGATTAACGCTACTATTTTGTGCATCAAATCATGCAGCTGCCTGAAAAAAATAGGGCTACAATAAGAATGCTATGTCTAACCTAATTGCCTGAGCTAAATGTATACCCAGTGTAGTCATTGCCGCGCTGTTTTCCGCGTCACTATGAAAGAGCTAACTGCTGCTCAGGGCTTACTGCGCTGTGGTGAGTGCGATACTATCTTCGACGCGATGAAAGCACTCAGTACCACCTTGCCTGATGAGCGCTTAGGTGGTATGGGCAATGGGCGTGATTTACCCGGTGAGGCACGTATTCATGCGCTCCCTTTAAACGTTTTAGCAGAAAATGACCCGAGTAACTCAGCTAAACCCAGTAAAACCAATAGCTCCAATCGCCGCTCTACAAAATCCCGTAATTTTTTGTACTTAAGCCTGCTCGCGCTGTGTTTATTATTACTAATCCAACTATTCTACAGTTACCGTACTAAACTACTGGAGCATCCTAGTACTCGAGAGTGGACACAGACAGTTTGCACATGGATTACGTGTGGTTTGGATACCGTAAAGCATTTAGATCAAATTAAATTACTCAGTCACACAGTCTATACCCATCCGAATACACCTAATGTATTGATTATTAACACATCTATTCAGAATAATGCCAGTAATCCACAACCCTACCCTAGGTTAGAAGTAAGCTTCTTAAACCAAAAATCTGAACTAGTGGCTTTACGTAGTTTTACCCCTGAAGAATATCTCAGCAAGGAACAGCAAGGCCACTTGATGCCGCCTAAGATTCCTCAGGAAGTCTCGTTAACTATTGAAGATCCCGGCAAGGATGCAGTGCGCTTTCAATTACGTTTTTTATGAAACTACCGTTTGAACGAGGAGTCTTAGTAATAAAATTTATGCAAATTTACCTTTATCTATCAATAAAAAATGCGAAAAAAATTTTCATGGGCTATAATCGCGCGCCCATAAGTTATGCCGAAGAAACAAGGTAGGTAACTTTACTTACCACTCGATTTAACCTTTTGATTTTAATAAAAAATCAAAGCTGTTGGAGAAAAAGAATGGCAACTGAAAATGTAACCTATTTAGCAAGGAAAGCTGCGTTACCAGTTGATGGCATTAATCCGTATATCCCCGAAGCTGGCGAAGAATATATGAACGAAAAGCAATTACAGCATTTTCGGCATATTCTAACTGCTTGGAAAAAAGAGTTAATGGAAGAAGTTGATCGGACGGTCGATCATATGAAAGAAGAAGCTAGCAACTTCTCTGATCCTGCTGATCGTGCCACACAAGAAGAAGAATTTGCTTTAGAGTTACGTGCACGTGACCGTGAGCGTAAACTAATTCGCAAAATCGAGAAAACTATTGCCCGTGTCGATGAAGAGGATTATGGCTATTGTGATGCTTGTGGCGTAGAAATCGGTCTGCAACGCTTAGAAGTACGTCCTACTGCTGAGCTGTGCATCGATTGCAAAACCACACAAGAAATTAAAGAAAAACAACTCGCTTCTTAAGGTGTGACCTACATCGGGCGCTTTGCGCCCTCTCCCACAGGCCTATTGCATTTCGGCTCATTATTGGCTGCGACTGCGAGTTATTTACAAGCTCGCAGCCAACAAGGGCAATGGCTACTGCGTATTGAAGACTTAGATAAACCTCGTGAACCAGTTGGCGCTGCTGATGCTATCATCCAAACTTTAGGCTTATACGGTTTTGAATGGGATCAAACCATTGTTTATCAAAGCCAACGCATTGCTGCTTATACTGAAAGTTTAAATAGCTTAAAACCCTTTATTTATGGCTGTAATTGTTCACGCAAGCAGTTGCAAACTAGGGCTAATCAGGGAGATTTTGGTCTTATTTATCCCCGAATCTGCCGCGATAAATACTTAGCTTTAACTCCTTTAACAGCAATTCGAATTAAAACCCTCGATCAGTCTATTTGCTTTCATGATCAAATTCAGGGCTTTTATTGCCAAAACCTTGAGCGGGAATTAGGGGATTTTGTAATTCGGCGTGCAGATCAAATCTTTGCTTATCAATTAGCTGTGGTAGTGGATGATGCTTGGCAAGGCATTACAGAGATAGTGCGCGGATCAGATTTACTGGATAACACGCCCCGCCAAATCTATTTACAACAGCTTTTAGGCTATTCAACGCCCAGTTACGCCCATATCCCTATTGCAATCAATGCACTAGGCCAAAAGCTTAGTAAGCAAACCCTAGCCCCAGCTTTAACCACACAAGCTAATAAACCCTTAAAGCATTTAGTTAAAGCTTTGGAATTCTTAGGACAAAATCCAGCCAATGCTAATTCTTTTAGCAATCTTAAAGAATTTTGGGATTGGGCAATAGCAAACTGGGACTTAAATAAAATTCCTAAGCAATTAGCGTATGATCCGCTAATTACTACCTAAAATCAGGCTGTCGATAAAACTCCTCGAATCACTCTTTTAAGCTAAGCGTATTAGGGTCGGCAATTAAAATCCATGAAATTGATTAGGAGTTTTATATGAATAATATTGGATCTGCCGCTACACAAACCACAGCGGCCAAAAATAATACTAATTCGGCTCAAAGTTTGGCTAATTTAAGCAGCTTAGCCAGCAGCTTTACTAATTCAACAAGCTCAGCGGGTGGCCTGAACTTTAATAACTTAATCATGAACTTATTAATGCAAGTTATTCAAACTTTGTTGAAAAATATGCAAAATAAGTCTTGCTGCGATCAGTCTACCAAGCCCCAAACTTTAAGCCTAAGTGATGCTGAGAAAACTAAGCTCGCCGACGCCTTATCAACAGATGGCAAAGCAGTGACTATCGTATCTGCTGAGGATAGTGATAAAAGTGGAAAGCTTTCAGTGGGCGATAAAATTAATATACGACGCCCAACAGGACAACTAAATACTCAGGGCGAACCGATCCTTGAATCAGCTTCAGTTAAATTAACAGAAAAGCAGTTAGATGATTATCAATTACCTAACTTGGCAACAATAAACCTCTCTATCAGCGAACAAAATAAACTACTAAACGCTATTAGCCTAGGGCGTAATTTTATTAATACACCTAGCATAGTTAATGTGATTGACAGCGATAATAATGGTTCTTTATCAGTAGGGGATCAAATTAACTTAAAAGCCTTTAGTGGCCGCCATGATGAAATCACTGGAGAACCTGTTTTTAATTATAGTACTGAAACACTAACTGCTGAACAACTTAGCAGCTATCAAAACACCAGCAAAGATTTATCCCTGTCCACTGCCGAGAAAAATAAACTAATTGATATTTTAGCTATAGGAAGCACGGCAACTATTGGAAGTCCAACTGTTACAGGAGTCACCGATACGGATAATAATGGAGTTTTATCAGTGGGTGATGTCATCAATATTGCAAACGCTACAGGTGGTTACTATGAGGACACCAATGAACCAGTAATTACTTATAGCAAGACACCACTAACAGCTGAGCAATTTAGCAACTATCAAAATCTTACCAAGGAAGGAGAATTGTTAGATGTAAGTCAGCGAGAGCAAAACTGGTTACAGACCGCTTATAACAGCGCATTTTATGGAGCGTCTGGGGCGCCTACTGTAGTAGGAGTTGTTTACGATAATGATAATAGCGGAGATATATCAGTAGGTGACTCAATTGGCTTACGTCAATATGTGGGCGAAGGAGCACCTAAACCTGAAGGACCTTATCAAGTCAGTTTAGGAACGCTAGGTGAGCAGAGATTCGATGAATATCTAAAAGCTAAGGCAGCTGATCCAGGCCCCAAAGGATCATAGGAACGTGTATTAAACTGTTGTTAGCAACACCACCGCATGCGCCGCAATACCTTCCTTGCGACCTTCAAAGCCTAGCTTTTCGGTGGTAGTTGCTTTTACGCTAATGTGACTGATTTCACACTCTAAATCGGCGGCTAAATTAGCGCGCATGGCCTCAATATGCGGTGCCATTTTTGGTGCTTGAGCCACGATAATACTGTCAAGATTAACTAGCTGATAACCCTGATCTTTAATCAGCGCATAAACCCTTCTGAGCAAAATACGTGAATCAATTTTGGCGTAAGTGCTAGAAGTATCTGGAAAATGCTTGCCAATATCGCCCAGTGCCACCGCACCTAATAAAGCATCACAGATCGCGTGAATCAAGACATCCCCATCTGAATGGGCTGCAAAGGCCTGCGTATAGGGAATGTTAACTCCACCTAATACCAGATGATCACCCTCAGTAAAGGCATGTACATCATAGCCTTGTCCAATGCGCATTAAACATGCTCCTGCAAAAAGAACTCTGCCAAGGCTAAATCAGCTGGACGAGTGATTTTAATATTACTTGCATCCCCCTCAACCAATAAAGGTTGTAGCCCTAAATACTCTAAGGCAGAAGCTTCATCCGTAAGCGTCGCACCAGACTTTAAAGCTTGTTCTAAGGCTTGGATTAATAAACCTAAGCTTGCTAATTGTGGAGTCAAAGCATGCCATAAATCCGCCCGTTCTTCGGTATGGCTAATCAAACGTTGGCCTTTAAAAGCTCGCTTCATGGTATCGCGTACCGGAGTCGCTAGCAGAGCGCCTTGATCACTGTTGCTCGCCAATAGGCTACTTAAATCCTGTTGGGACAAACAAGGTCTTGCTGCATCATGTACTAAGACTTTAGCAGTTGATGCGATGTTTAAGTGTTGCTGCAAATATTTTAAACCACTCAACACTGAATCTGCCCGCTCTTGACCACCTACCGCACGATACACTGGCAAACCTTGATACTTAGACGCTATGTCGAGCCAGTAATCATCATGGGCACCGAGCACTACCACCACACCTTTAATTTTAGGGTGTTGTAAAAAGCAGCTTAGGCTGTGTTCTAAAACGGTTTTGCCATGTAAGCGCAAATATTGCTTAGGAATCGCCGAAAGCATACGTTTGCCCACCCCCGCAGCAGGAATCACGCACCAAACTTCATTCGACATGCGGCTGGGTACTCGGTTGTTGGGTAGGATTAGTGGGTACAGGAGGGGCTGGTGCTTGCGTCGGATCGCTATTCAAAATCACCTGATAGAAAGTTTCGCCTTGTTTAATCATGCCTAACTCGCCACGGGCACGATCTTCAATCGCGGCATCATCACGGCTAATGTCTAAAACCTCTGACTGTAAAGCTTCGTTACGCTTGGTTTGCTCTTCATTCAAACGCTTTTGCTCGGCAATTTGCCCTTGCAGATCCCAAATTTCCGGATAGCTCCCTGTACCTAGCCATAAACGCAGGAATAAGATTAGAGATAAGACACTGAAGGCTATTAATAAAATTTGCGTTAGAGTTAGTTTCATGCCTGAGGTTTTAGATCGCTCAAATTAAAGTGGCGGAGTTAAATCGCGCTACCAAGCATAGCAGATACTCACTTAGACTGCCTTAGGCATTTGTAAGTACCTAAGTTTAGACTCGCTCACATCGTGAACGTGAAGATATAAATCTGCCCAGTTTGCTGATTGATACCAATCCAACCATTGGGATTACCAGCTAACGGAGCTGGCTCAAAAAACTTCAAACCAGAAAACTCCGTTTGCTTCACCCACCACGCTTTTGCTGCTTGTGGCTCCAGATAACTCACAGGCTCTGTAAGTGGTACGAGCCGCTGCTTCCATTTTGGTATATCAGCTGGACTAATCGCTAGAAAATAAAACGAGCGAAAATCTGAAGGTCCAAAATTACTATCCCCTAGTTGCTCTTGGACGAATTGAGCATCAAGAATTGAGCTAGGTAAACTTGCTTGTTTGGTTAACAACGAGCTAATCGTATTAATGCGCTCCTCTGTACTACCCACAACCTCATATATCTTGGACTCTACGGGCAGGCTTTGCTTACTTTTATCATTGCAAGCTACACAAATCATTAGGCAACCGAATAAGACAGCCAATTTGCATAGAACACTAAGAGGTTTAACAAATACTAGTTTCACTTTTTAATAGGTACTTAAATTTTTATAAACAACTTTACGGTTATATATCAAATTTTGAGCTAAACCATAAAAACCTGCTAACTGTTCACTACCCTCTCTTGAAAGTATAGCACGTAACTATACACTTCCCGATTTCAACCACAGTTTGCTTTATTAAATGGTAATCATCGATAGACATTAACAGGTATTACATCCCTTCAAAGCTTAACATTTAAGCTCAAAGTTACAAAAACCTACTGAGATATTAGTTAGTTATATTCCCTAGCTAAACTCATCTTGATACTTATCTAAAACCCAAAAAGCAAAAAACTCACCAAGCACGAAGGGGGTGAAAATACCCAACATCATGAGCCAATCAGGTGATTGCCCATCAGGAGCAGCTGCATAATCCAAAGCGAAAAAAGGGTTAAAAGCTCCTCCTAACTCAAGTATCAATCCTGATGCAATGATAATTTTTGTGGTTTTTCTAGCAAATGAGTTTAAACACCATAGAAAAATGAGTTAGTAACTAAAAATAAAGCAATGACGCTACTAACTAAATTATTATTTCTAAACCCTGAAATACATAGCAGCAATACTAGAATTAAAGACAGCGCATTCAATGCAATAACAGTGAATTTTAGTAGTTTTTTATCAGTTTCTGGCATATCAATTATTATTTTTATTTACTAAGGCACCTACAATAGTAGGCGTCTTAGTACTTATTTTAAGACTAACTAATTACTTAACACTGCTTAAACGCCGATTTCCCTGCATAAATCCCACGGCTACCTAACTCACCTGAGATACGCAGTAATTGGTTGTATTTCGCAATACGGTCTGAACGTGATAATGAACCCGTTTTAATCTGGCCTGCACCTGTCGCTACTGCAATATCCGCAATCGTTGAGTCTTCGGTTTCACCAGAGCGGTGAGAAACCACTGCGGTATAACCTGCATCATGTGCCATTTGAATCGCTGCTAAAGTTTCGGTCAAAGTACCAATTTGATTGACTTTAATCAGAATCGAATTGGCAATACCTTTTTCAATCCCTTCTTTTAGGATTTTGGTATTGGTAACGAATAAATCATCGCCGACGATTTGGACTTTACCACCGAGTACTTCGGTCATATGTTTCCAACCCGCCCAATCGCCTTCTGCCATACCATCTTCAATACTTAAAATCGGATATTGGCGTACCCAATTATGTAAGTACTCGGTAAAATCTTCCGCGCTGAAGCTACGGTTTTCAGATTCTAAAACATATTTACCGTCTTTATAAAACTCAGAGCTGGCAACGTCTAAACCTAACCAAATATCTTGACCGACTTTAAAGCCAGCTTTATTGATGGCTTCTAAAATAACTTCAATCGCTTGCTCATTTGAGGATAAATCAGGTGCAAAACCACCTTCATCACCGACGGCGGTATTTAAACCACGCTTTTTCAATACTGACTTCAAATTATGGAAGACTTCCGCACCATAACGAATCGCCTCTTCCATAGAAGGAGCGGTCACTGGCAGAATCATAAACTCTTGTAAATCCACACTATTATCCGCATGTGCACCACCATTGATGATATTCATCATTGGTACTGGCAATTTATAAGTGTCGGATTTCTTTAGGTATTGATAAAGCGGTAAGCCTTGTTCTTTTGCGCCTGCATGAGCGGCTGCCATCGATACGGCTAATAAAGCATTTGCACCTAAACGCGCTTTATTTTCAGTGCCATCTAGCTCTAACATGATTTGATCAATGCCAGCTTGATCAGTGACTTCATGTCCCTTTAAAGCAGTGGCAATTTCACCATTCACATTAGCAACGGCTTTTTGCACGCCTTTACCTAAATAGCGCGCACCACCATCGCGTAATTCAATTGCCTCGCGTGAACCCGTTGAAGCACCCGACGGCACAGCAGCCCGCCCGATTGCACCACTGGCTAATTTAACATCGGCTTCGACAGTCGGATTGCCACGAGAATCAATCACCTCGCGAGCGAGTATAGATACAATTTCAGACATAGGTTTAATCTCTAAAATAATTTATAAAGTTTGCTCAATCAGTGGGCTAGCCTTGACCACACGATCTAAAGCCACTAGCGACTCCAGCAATGCCTCCATTTTATCCAGAGGCCAAGAGTTCGGGCCATCGCTCCAAGCCTTCGCTGGGTCTGGATGCGACTCCATAAATAAACCAGCAATCCCTACCGCAACTGCAGCCCGTGCTAACACCGGCACATGTTGACGCTCACCACCGGAAACGCTTCCCTGCCCACCTGGTAACTGCACCGAATGCGTGGCATCAAAAACCACAGGGCAATTCGTATCGCGCATAATAGAGAGGCTACGCATATCCGAGACTAAATTATTGTAGCCAAAGGTGTAACCGCGTTCACAAACCATAATCTGCTGATTACCGACTGCGTGCGCTTTCTCAACTACATTGCCCATATCCCAAGGTGCTAAAAACTGCCCCTTTTTAATATTCACAGGCTTACCCGCGCGTGCCACGTTTTGAATAAAATTAGTTTGGCGACAGAGAAATGCCGGCGTTTGTAAAACATCGACGACACTAGCTACTTCATCCATCGGTGTATCTTCATGTACATCGGTTAGTACTGGCACGCCAATTTCACGTTTGACTCGCTCCAAAATCCGCAAGCCCTCTTCAATCCCTACGCCGCGCCGACTGGTATGCGAAGAACGGTTCGCTTTATCAAACGACGATTTATAGATAAAGGGGATATGTAACCGTGCAGTGATTTCTTTGAGTTTCTGCGCGGTTTCTAACGCTAGGCCATCGCCTTCAATCGAACAAGGGCCAGAGATTAGAAAGAAAGGTTGATCTAAACCGACTTCAAATCCACAGAGTTGCATAGTTAAGCTCCTTTAGCTTCGTGCTGAGCACGGGCTGCGCGAATAAAGCTACTAAACAGCGGATGACCTTGACGTGGACGGGAAGTAAACTCGGGATGGAATTGGCAAGCCAAAAACCAAGGATGATCCTTAAGTTCAATCATTTCCACTAAGCTACTATCCGCCGACATAGCTGAGAAAGTCAAACCATGCTCTTCGAGAACCTTACGATAATTATTATTAAACTCATAGCGATGGCGATGACGCTCAACAATATCCTTTGAACCATACGCTCTTTGCGCTAATGAACCATCAGCTAAATGGCACACTTGACCACCCAGGCGCATCGTTCCACCCATATCAGAGCTTTCAGTGCGTGTCTCAACTGAGCCGTCTTGATTTTGCCATTCAGTAATTAAGCCAATCACCGGATGTGCGGTATCTTTCACAAATTCGGTACTATGCGCGCCCGCTAGATTCGCACAATGACGTGCATATTCAATGACCGCGACCTGCATGCCTAAGCAAATACCTAAATAAGGTACTTTATGCTCACGGGCATATTGAACCGCACGAATCTTGCCTTCCACGCCACGCTTGCCAAAACCACCAGGGACTAAAATTGCATCGGCGGCACGGACAATATCCATTTCTGGAGAATCTTCATCCGATTCGAGCTTTTCTGAATCGATGTAATTAATTTTAACTTTCGTATGGGTTTGAATGCCTGCATGTCGCAAAGCTTCATTCAAAGACTTGTAGGATTCGGTGAGATCGACATATTTACCCACCATTGCGATGCTTACTTCAGCTTCTGGAAACTCCATCGCATTCACGACATTTTTCCAATCAGTCAAATCGGCATCGGGCAGATTAGTTAAGCCAAAACGTTCGACGACAATCCGATCCAGCTTTTGCGCATGTAACCACAAAGGCATTTTGTAGATATTATCCACATCAATCGCCGAAATAACCGCGCGCTCTTCCACATTGGTGAATAAAGCAATTTTGCGGCGCTCATTTTCGGGCAAGGCTTTTTCACTACGACACAGTAAAATGTCAGGCTGAATTCCAATCGAACGTAGTTCTTTTACCGAGTGCTGAGTGGGCTTAGTTTTAAGCTCACCTGCTGCTGCAACATAGGGTAACAGTGTTAAATGGATGTATAAGGCATTGTTACGCCCTTCTTCCACCCCCATTTGCCGAATCGCTTCCATAAAGGGTAAGGATTCAATATCGCCCACCGTACCACCGATCTCGACCATCGCAATATCGGCATCGCCGGCACCTGCACGCACGCTGCTTTTAATCTCATCAGTAATATGCGGGATGACTTGTACGGTCGCGCCTAAGTATTCACCTTGACGCTCTTTACGAATTACACTTTCGTAAATACGTCCCGTCGTGAAATTGTTATAGCGGGTCGCGGTAAAACCCACAAACCGCTCATAATGCCCTAAGTCTAGATCGGTTTCAGCGCCATCATTGGTGACGAACACCTCGCCATGTTGGAAGGGACTCATCGTACCAGGGTCGACGTTAATATAGGGGTCTAGTTTCATCATGGTGACCTTAAGGCCACGTGCTTCAAGGATTGCACCAAGAGAGGCGGCTGCGAT
>NZ_CALFHZ010000022.1 GCF_937876535.1 uncultured Thiothrix sp. | reverse complement strand
GACACCGCCCTTTCACGGCAGTAACCGGGGTTCGAATCCCCGTGGGGACGCCAATCTTACAATTGAGTTTCGACGTTTATATAGCGTCCCCATCGTCTAGAGGCCTAGGACACCGCCCTTTCACGGCAGTAACCGGGGTTCGAATCCCCGTGGGGACGCCAATTTAAACATTTTTCTCTCTTTTCACTCCTCCTTTTTTCCCGCAAAATAAGCTAAAACATAAATTATTTCTTTGGGTAGGAAGTGTTGTCTTTTCTAATTCTGAACTTGCTTGTTCCCGAAGTTATCATTTAAACAAGATAAAGAACAATGGAGTTTAGCAATGGGCTTGCGCCAGCTAAGTATTTGGCAGTCGGCACTGATTAGTTTTTGGCTTCTATTCAGCTCCTCTTATTTAGTAGCTGAAGACGTATCTACGCTTAAACCTGTCACTTATACTAATCAGCAGCTTTTGTCTGAAATGTTGG
Organism: uncultured Thiothrix sp.; assembly: GCF_937876535.1. Classification (GTDB taxonomy): domain Bacteria; phylum Pseudomonadota; class Gammaproteobacteria; order Thiotrichales; family Thiotrichaceae; genus Thiolinea. The sequence goes on along the minus strand of NZ_CALFHZ010000022.1, from coordinate 110,228 downwards.
TAATAGATGCTTCTGAGCAGACTTTAGACAAAGCGCCTGCTTTAGTCGTGACGTTTTCACAAGATTTGGATGTGAATCAGGATCCAACTGAATTTTTTACGATTACGCAAAGTGGCAAAGCTGTGGAAGGCAAATGGGCGATGATTAATAATCCACGCCGTTTGTACTTTTCTCAAATTCAAGCTAATACCAGCTATCGCATCCAAATTCGTCCTGGTATCCCTGCCAAAAATGGTTTAAAGCTTTTAAAGCCAGTTGATTTTGAAATTAAAACTCGCCTCATTCAGCCTGCTTTCGATTTCGCCAGCAAAGGTAGTTTAATCCCTCAACAATTGGCTAATAGCTTGCCGATTCGTGTTGTCAATGTACCGGAACTGGATGTTGAATTTTTACGTGTGCAACCCGAGAAATTAGGTGAGGTGTTTAAAGCCATTCGTCTAGATGGTAGTTTGCAATCTTGGGAGCTAGAGGAAATTCATCAGCTCACCACGAGTGTCTACACGATGCGTTATCCCACCAATGCCAAGCCAAATGCGCGTGAGACCTTTAACCTTCCCATCAATCAAATTGAAGCTTTAAAACAGCCTGGTTTGTATTTTGCAGTGATTCGCCAGCCCGGACGCTTTACTGACAAAGCCTATCGAATCAAGCACTTTATTGTGAGTAATCTTGGTTTACAAGCTCGAGTTTATACTAAAACCTTAGACGTCTTTGCCCATGCTTTAGATTCAGGCAAGCCTTTACATGGTGTCAAAATAGCGGTAAAGGATAATCTGAATACAATAGAAATCGTCACTGACGAAAATGGACGTGCTAGTTTTGCAAAGCGCCCCGATAAAGATTTTTTCGTTACTGCGGCTAGTGTTGATAATCAGTTTGCCTTTCTGGATTTGCGTTCCAATCCATTGGATTTAAATAGTTTTCCGATTCAAGGCTTACCCGAAAAGCCGATTGATCCTTATATCTATGCCTCGCATGCTTTGTATCGTCCCGGTGATACCCTGAGTCTGAGTATTTTGCAACGTGACCAAGATGGCTTAGTGACCACACATGATCTGAAACTTAGTCTTGTGCGCCCAGATACTAAAATTATCTGGGAACAAGCACTAACACCTACAGATGTTGAATTAGGCTATTACTTGCAGCAGTTTACGCTAGAGGAGGATGCTCCCGAGGGCATTTGGCGAGCAGAGTTACGTTTGGATGATGATCCCAAACTAGTCAGTGTGTTTGAGTTTAAAGTTGAGCAGTATAAGCCTGATTATTTAAATTTAAATCTGAGTGGGGGCAAAGCTTTATTAACACGCGATGATAAGCAAGTAGTTTCTATGCAAGGCACTTATGCTTATGGAGCACCTGCGGCTAAACAAAAAATTGCTGCAAACCGTTATTTAGAATTGGATTTACAACCTTTAGGTGCTGCTTTTAAGGACTATAGCTTTGGTGTGCCAGAAGATGCGCAAGGCTTAGCTTCAACACAACTGCCAGAAACTAGTTTAGATGAACAGGGGAATGGTTTTTTAGAGTTTCCAGCGATTGATCCTGCGATTCAATCCCCGCTAAAAACACGGGTAATGGCAAGTTTATTAGAGCTAGGTAGCCATCCTATCCGTGCTGAACTACAGCAAGTGTATTGGCCTGCTCAACACCTAGTGGGGATTAAACCTTTATTTGCCAATGCTAGTGTAGCTGCTAATTCGGAAGCTCATTTTGAATTAGTGCGGGTTGATCCTACAGGCGCTTTAGTGACTGCACAGCATTTGACAGCTACCTTATTTAGCGAGTCGTATGATTATTATTGGGAATATGATCAGGAAAAAGGCTGGCAGCAGCGTGGCATTCGTAATCAGTATCCGGTCTCCCAGCAGCAGATCGAGATTCCAGCAGGGCAAAAAGGCCAAGTTTCTTTAGCGGTAAGTTCTGGGCAATATCGGCTTGAGCTAGAAGACGCAGATACTAAGTTAAAGACAGCTTATGTGTTTACAGCAGGCTGGGAAACGGTATTGGGCACTAAGGGGCAGCCCAAAAAATTAGAGTTAAAGTTAGATAAAGCTACCTATAAATCTGGTGAAACTGCACAACTTACCGTCGATTTGCCAGTTGCTAGTGAAGTCTTACTTACGGTTGAAGGTGGGAAACTCTTATGGAGCGAGCAAATGAGTTTACCTGCAGGCACTTCATTTTTAGAAATACCGATTGATACTGCTTGGCAGCAACATGATTTATATCTAACTGTACAAGCCTTGCAAACTAATAGTGCTAATCAGATAAACAAACCAGAGCGTCTATTAGGTATAGTGCCCTTAGTTTTAGATCGTAGTGAACGGCAGTTAGAACTTAGCGTAGAAGTACCTGAACTAGTGATGGCTGAGCAAGCGATTAAAGTCATAGTTAGAGCTAAGAATTTAAAGTCTCCAGATACCTTAGTCACTTTATCTGCAGTTGATGCACAGACCCTGCAGCAGAGACCATTAAATAATCGAAACCCGTTTGATTTTTACTTTAGCCCGCATGCTTATGAAACACGCTTGTATGATGCCTATGAGCAGATCATCACAGACAAAGAAGTAAATGTTAATCCGCCTGCCAAGGCAATAGTGGCTAATGACGACACCCCTGTTGTAGCGTCTAAGCTACCACGGCGCTTGATGATAGTAGAACCTGAGCCTTTAAAGTTTGATGCTGATGGGAAGGCTGAATTTCTGCTTAATCTACCCGCATTCACGGGTGATTTACAACTCACAGCGACGGTGATCGGTACTGAGCAATTAGGCAATATTAGCAAGACGATTCAAGTAGATACACCTGTTCAGCTTAATATAGCAGCCCCTGCTTTTTTGGCGGCTGGTGATCAAGCTTTGCTAAATTTTTCAGTAAAAAATTTGGACGATAAAGATCAGATCATTTCTCTCAAGCTAAAGAGTAATGATTTGCTTGAAGGCGCAGCGTTCGAAAAGGAGTTAAGTTTAAGCAAAGGGCAAGTTGAGCAGGTGCAATTACCCATTAGTACGCTCGGCTCAATGGGCTTAGGCGAGATCATTCTGGAGCTAGCAGGGAAAGATTTTAAGTTTAAGCGTGAGCTGAAAATGCCTATACGTCCTGCTTATATGCCGACGGCCTCTTATCAACAACAGGAGTTGTTAGGCACAGGGAAAAGTTTTGATTTAACGTCTGCTGTAGCTAAAGATGCTTTGTTGAATACCGCTGAGACTTGTTTAACTATCTCAAATACGCCGAGTTTACCAGTTGCAGCTGTTTTGCGTAGCCTGCTACATCAGCCTTATAGTTCTTTAGAGCAAACAGTCAGTAGTACTTATCCCTATTTATTCTTAGATGAAGCTGCATTAAAAAAATGGGATTTACCTGCTTTGTCCTTAGCACAGCGCACTCAAGAAGTACAAAAAGCACTGATTCGCTTACGTAGTATGCAATTACCGAATGGTGGGTTTAGTGCATGGTCTAGGATGGGGTCTGAAGAGTATTGGTTGAATATTTATGTAACTAATTTTCTATTGGATGCGCGCCAAAAAGGCTTTGTTGTGTCCCATACTATGCTGGATGCAGCTTTAAATAATTTACAACAGGCTTGGAAACAAGAAACGCCTCAGTTAGAAGATCGTTATCCCCTTGCGGAAAATGTAGTGCAAATGGATTTAGCTGTGCGGGCTTATACCGCTTATGTCTTAGCGCGTGAACGTAAATTAACTTTAAATGAGCTCAAAGCTTTTGCTGATAAAAATGGGGCACAAATGGAGTTCGGCTTAAGTCTAGTGAATTTAGGCTTGGCTTTAAGTTTGCAAGGAGATGCTACCCGCGGTGATGAATATATCCAACATGGTTTGGGTTTGAGTCGTGATCCTGAGGTTTACTTAGGAGATTATGGTAGTCCTATGCGTGATAGGGCGATGCTACTGTATCATTTACTGTTAGCTAAACAGTCTGTCCCAGCTTTAAGTATGCATCTAGGTTATATATTGCGTGATCTAACAACGAATACCTACCTTAGCACTCAAGAGCAAGTGTATATATTTTTACTCGGACAGCTCATCGAACAACAGGCTAAAGACCCTTGGCAAGCCCAGTTGGTGTTAAACGGAGAAGTCTTGGAGTTGGCTCAAACGGGTAGCTTTACTCGTTGTATTCCAGAGTTTAAGACTAATAGTAAGATTATCACTAAGAATGATGAGGCTGTTTATTTTAATCTACTCACCCATGCTTATCCCCAACAACCGTTAGCCTCTACTGAGAAACCCATACGTATTCAGCGCAAATGGTATAACTTAGCAGGGCAAGCCTTGAACCCAACTGATTTAAAAGTGGGTGATTTAGTGCTGACTCGCCTTAATATCGAAAGTAGTGAGCCTATTCCTCATGCTTTAGTGGTGGATTTACTGCCTTCTGGTTTTGAGTTAGAACTAGGCGCTTTACAAGCTAATGAAGTGTTACAAGGCTTGAAGTTGGACGACATGGCTGTTTCAGTTGCCGAGACCATGGCTTATTCAGCAGCTGTGCATGAGCGTTTTTGGCAGGATCGTTATGTGGCAAATCTAAGCTTAAAAGCTAAAAATTCACGTACTTTATTTTATTTAGTGAGAGTAGCCCAAGCTGGTCAAGTGACCACACCTCAAGCTTATGTGATTGATTTAGATCGGCCCTTTATTCAGGGTTTAAGTGCAGGGGCTGAGCGTTTGAACACAGAGCGATAACTTGGCAAGATACAACATGATGCGCTACTTCAACCTATAAAATTGAGTAGCGCATAGGTTTAGATTTAAGTGGGTAAATGCAAGCGGACACGTGCCCCGACATAGGGTGAAACGAGCAATTCAATTTTGCCACCGACTGCAGAGACAATTTCAGTACTGACCGCTAAGCCTATCCCTTGACCTTCAGTTTTACTGTCTTCACGAATCCCACGTTTGAGCAGTTTGGAGGGGTTTTCACTGGGGAAACCCATACCATCATCATCAATATCAATGACTAACATATCGTTATCGCGGAAAGCAGAAATCTCTACTAAACGATCGCAGAAGCGGCAAGCATTGTTAATCAGATTACCAAATAACTCCATTAAATCTTCTGAGTCTAGGCGGCATTTAGCGTATTCATCGACATTCACCCGAATCTCAAAATCTTTGCCGCGATGGACTTTATGCATAGTGCTGGCTAAACGCGTTAAGATGGGGCGAATCGGCTGCGACATAATAATCGCATTTTCGCTAGTCACCATCGCTTTGCGTAATTGCCGCGAAATGATTTCCTGCATATGTTCAATTTCAGCTGCAATTCCTGCTAAACCCGGATGCGCCTGAGGAATATCTTGAAAACTACTACCTTCTAGATGGGATTGAATAGCTGCTAAGGGGGTTTTCAAACTATGAGCTAGGTCATCTAACGAATCTTTGTAGCGTTGTTTTTGGCCTTTTTCATGTCCAATCAACGCATTAATGGTGTTTTTGATTGGTACTAGCTCATCGGGATATTCATCTTGGATAGTCTCTTTATTTCCGGCCTCAATCGCACGCACTTCCTCTTCAAATTCACGAATTGGGGCTACCACCCAGAAACTGGAGGCTAACTGTGCAATTAAAATTAGAATGACTGAGGCAAAAAACAGGATGGAGAACACCATGACTAAATCATCGATTTCTCGATCTACATTTGCCATCGACTCGGCAACGATGAACAAATAATGTTTATTTGTGCTAATACCTTGCTCTGCATTTTCGCGGAAGGAAAAGTGTTGTACCGCCAGCATGTATTCTTCTGGATGAAATTTTTCGTCTACTTTGCCATTAGGAGGGCGAGTAGAACTCATCCGACGCGCAAAAGGAGTAAAGTTTTGTACTTTGGGGTCGTTAAATAATTCTTCAAACGGGAAATAGGCAAAGAATAAATCGACCCGATTTAAGTCGACCCCTTCATTGTCAATAGAACTCCAAATAATCCGATTTTGTTGGCGATCCCAGATATAAGCAAAGCGACGTTTACGATCTTGGACTAATTGATTGCGAGAAATAAATTGTTCAGCAGCTTGCTTATTACGTTCAGGAATCAAGAAGCTGCCACGTTCATACTCAATAAAGCCGAGTAAATCAGAAGCAGTTCGTTCTAATTCTAAACGAATGGCTTCAGTTTTGCGTTGGTAGATACTTAAGCTTAAGAGTATACCTAGGATTAAGATCCCAATCACAATGATAGTAAAGCCGCTAACCAATTGGCGGCTGCGTAAAGAACCCATCATTACTGATTATTTGGTCGATGACAGTCTAAAGTAAAACGATAACCACGCCCACGCAAAGTCTCAATAGGTTTTAGGGTTTCATCTGGATCGAGCTTCTGACGTAAACGACGAATGAAGACTTCAATGACATTACTGTCGCGATCTGCATCTTCTTCATACAAGCTATCGGTCAAATGTGTTTTAGAAATAACTTGACCCGCATGCAACATTAAATGTTCTAGCACACGATATTCATAAGCGGTCAAAGTGATTTCATCTTCGTTCACATAAACCCGTTGTTCAGATAGGTTTAAACGAATGGGTGGGCAGCTTAGCTCAGCTTGTGTCCAGCCTTTGGTACGGCGTAATAGAGCGCGTAAACGTGCAGCTAATTCTTCAGCGTGAATGGGTTTGACAAGGTAATCATCAGCCCCTGCTTCTAACACTTCAACCTTAGTTTCCCAACGATCACGCACAGTAAGCGTGACGATGGGGTACTCTAAACCTTTGGCGCGCACGCTACGAATAATTTCTAAGCCTGTTACATGGGGCAGGCCTAAGTCAATCACTGCAATGTCAATTGGGTATTCAGTGGCAATATACAGCCCTTGTGCACCATCACTGGCTACATCGACGGTAAAACCGTTTTTTTTGAGATCACTGGCGATTTGTTCACGGATGGGTGCTTTATCTTCAACAACAAGTACACGCATAGATTTTTCGACTATTTAGTATGTTTATGTAATGTAGTCTATCTAGATAGACGGAGCCCTGTACCGTCTTTTGTTAAGCCATCATACACTGAAGCTTCAGAATAAAAAACTATCAATATCTGTTCAGATAAAAAAAGCCCAGCGGGTAGCTAGGCTTGCAAATAAGTAACAATTGTTAATAAAAGCTTAGTCGTTGCAAGCTACATGAATAATGCGAAACTCACCGTCATCACCCATTAGCTTAACTACATGACAATCCTGGCCACGATCAGTTTGTGGTTCAATGGATAAAATACGTCCAGCAAACTGATCCTTGACTCTACCCATAATAGTAGATTTGCGCAGTGGCTGATCTGGTTTGGTTCGGCTCATCTGAATTTTGTAAGGAACATGAGTTTCCGCAAAAACAGTAGTTGTTACTAAAGATGTTGTAGCCAAAGCCAAAAGAGTTGCACACCAACGTATGTTGCTCTTTACGTGCATTTAAGTTTCCCCTGTTTAAAAAGCTTGTGCAGACACCATGCCCATGGGGTCTGGATTACTATAGGCGAATTATAAATGCTACTTTATTAACAATAAATTAATGAATGAGTTTGTTGATTATATTAGCAAGATACTTACTAGTAATAAAAAAACCTTATCTTTATATATTAAAATATTATGAAGGATTCTTATTTATTTCGATGAAATAGATAATAATAGGTATGGTTAAATTTTGTCGAGGATGTTTTTGTAACAATGGTAATTGATCACATAACTAGCTTATTAGTTGAGGCTCAACAATGTCCCTCACCGAACCATGATGAGCGTCCAGATGGCTGTTTGCCTGAGCTAATTGTAGTTCATAATATTACCTTGCCTCCCGGCGAGTTCGGTGGGGATTATATTAATCAGTTGTTCACAAATACTTTAAATAAAGATGCACATCCTTTTTTTGCTGAAATTTGCCACTTAAAAGTTGCCAGCCATTTATTAATTCGGCGTGATGGGCAAATTATTCAATATGTACCTTTTCATCTACGTGCTTTTCATGCGGGCTTATCGATATATCGTGGACGCAGCCGTTGTAATGATTTTTCGATTGGAATTGAATTAGAGGGGACTGATTTTACTCCGTTTACTGAAGAACAATATCAGCAACTTACCAAGGTTATCCAAGCTTTGTGTTTAAGTTATCCAAGCCTGTCGCTAGAGCAAATTACTGGACACCAGCATATTGCGCCTGAACGTAAAACTGATCCGGGGCCATTTTTTGACTGGTTACGTTTAGGTCAAGATTTAGGCGTTCATTTACCAGCGGATGCAGAAGCTCGATAGTGTATTGTTTTGTGGTTAAAACACCCACAATTGCTTACATTTCGATCAAAACTTCGGTGAAATGTGGTTTTCCTACCTATACTTTAAATATGGCTGTTAAGACATAGACGAACAGCATACAACTCATAAAATAGTCTAGGAGAGGGAATTATGCTTAGCGAGGTCACTCGGATGAACGATGTACAATTAACTCGTAGAACTTTTTTAATCCTACCATTAGCGCTGTTAGCTGATCAGTTATTAGCTGCAGATACTGCTACACCAACCCCACATCCAAGTTTACCTCCCGGTGCTTGCCCTTTAAATAGTGGAGGCCCTTCCTTGTTGGGTACCAACTGGTTTGTGATGTCCATTTACAATAATCCTGTTCCTAAGCCATTACGCATGAAAATGCTAGTTGAACAGACTGCGATGGTCGGGATGGCAGGCTGCAATAATTACACGGCTAATTTTGTGCAAGTAGGTAATCGAGGGTTTAAAGTTCAAGAAATCAGCCGCACTGAAAATGCGTGTGAAGTACTGCGTCCTGAACCAGGTAAACCAACAGTCGATGTTGGTAGTTGGGAGGGTAAGTATTTGCGGGTCTTAAGACGCGCCGGTAGTGTCCAACAGTTAGGCTCCACTTTGCAGTTTTATGATTTCAATGGTAAGCCTTCGCTGGTATTCGGTAAGATTTACGGCTCACGGACACCAACTCCGGCGGCTTAAAACTCTTATCAAGCAGGCTTAGGTCTAAAAGCCTGCTTTCACCTTAAGGATTTAGTAAATCTACGCTGAACAGCATAGGTCAAGTTGTTAATTGTTGTTATGATACGCCGCTATCACCACTCAATAATATGCAGGAGACCTAATCAGCATGTTTACTAAATCTATGACCATTGCCAGCTATGACCAAGAACTAGCACAAGCGATGGCCGCTGAAACCCAACGTCAAGAAGAGCACATCGAACTAATCGCTTCTGAGAACTATGCCAGCCCACGCGTATTAGAAGCACAAGGCTCAGTATTAACCAACAAATATGCTGAAGGCTATCCCGAAAAACGCTATTACGGCGGCTGCGAATATGTAGATGTGGCTGAGCAACTAGCTATTGATCGTGTGAAACAACTATTCGGCGCTGACTACGCGAATGTGCAACCCCACTCAGGCTCCCAAGCTAATGCGGCTGTGTATATGGCTTTGTTAAATCCGGGTGATACGGTGCTGGGCATGAGTTTGGCACATGGTGGTCACTTAACGCATGGCGCGAAAGTGAACTTTTCTGGTCGGATCTATAATGCCGTGCAATACGGGATTACCGCTGAAGGTTATATTGATTATGCTGAAGTTGAGCGTTTAGCTGTTGAACATCAACCAAAAATGATCGTGGCGGGCTTCTCAGCTTACTCACGTGTAATTGATTGGCAAAAATTCCGTGAAATTGCAGATAAAGTCGGCGCTTATTTAATGGTCGATATGGCACATGTCGCTGGTTTAGTCGCGGCAGGTGTCTATCCAAGTCCTGTACAAATCGCTGATGTAACTACTTCCACAACGCACAAGACTTTACGTGGCCCTCGCGGCGGGATTATTTTAGCAAAAGCTAATCCTGATCTGGAAAAGAAATTCAATTCTTTAGTCTTCCCAGGGATTCAAGGTGGCCCTTTGATGCATGTGATTGCGGCCAAAGCGGTTGCCTTTAAAGAAGCCTTAGAGCCTGAGTTTACCGCTTATCAGCAGCAAGTCGTGAAAAATGCCAAAGTGATGGCATCCACTCTGATTAGCCGGGGTTACAATATTGTTTCTGGTGGTACGGATAATCACTTAATGTTAGTCGACTTAATCGCGAAAGGCTTGACCGGTAAAGCGGCTGATGCTGCGTTAGGTGCAGCGAATATCACAGTGAATAAAAATTCCGTGCCCAATGATCCGCAATCGCCTTTCGTCACGAGTGGGATTCGTGTGGGTACGCCAGCAATTACTACCCGTGGCTTTAAAGAAGCTGAAGTGGAGCAATTGGCTAATTGGATTGCGGATGTCCTAGATAATATCAACGATCCGGCTACGACTGAGCGCGTGAAAAATGAAGTACTAGCCATCTGCAAACGTTTTCCTGTGTACGCTGACTGAAATGCGTTGCCCGTTTTGCGGCGCGGAAGATACGCGTGTGATTGATTCGAGGCTAGCCAGTGAAGGCGAGCAAGTGAGGCGGCGGCGCAAGTGTTCAGCTTGTGAAGAACGCTTTACCACCTATGAACTTGCTGAATTAACGATGCCGCGAGTGATTAAATCAAATGCTGCACGTGAGCCTTTTCATGATGAAAAGCTTCGTGCAGGCATTATGCGTGCTTTAGAAAAGCGTCCAGTGACGATTGATCAAGCCGAAGCTGCGCTTAGCCGTATCCGCAAAAAGGTGCTAATGAGCGGGGAGCGCGAAGTCTCCTCTGCTCTGATTGGTGAATTGGTGCTGGCGGAATTAAAGCATTTGGATGAGGTCGCGTATATTCGCTTCGCTTCGGTCTATCAGCGTTTTAGCAGTATGGCTGAGTTCCGCAACATGATTGATCGGATGGAGCGCGAGCATCCTGATGAACACAAGCCCTCAACTGATCACTTAGATTAATCCATTTCATGTCTGAATTTACCGCTGAAGATCACGTCTATATGGCGCGTGCTCTGCAATTAGCACGTTATGGCCTGTATACCACGCATCCCAATCCACGAGTAGGTTGTGTGCTAGTACAAGCTGGGCAAATAGTCGGCGAGGGCTGGCATGAACGAGCAGGCCAGCCACATGCAGAGGTATTTGCGTTACATGCAGCAGGAGCGCGAGCACCAGGTGCAACCGCTTATGTTAGTTTAGAACCTTGTTCTCACTATGGACGCACACCACCCTGCGCTGAAGCTTTAGTAGAGGCCAAAGTTGCTAAAGTAATTGCAGCAATGGTTGACCCCAATCCTTTAGTAGCCGGTCAAGGGTTGCAACGTTTACAAGCAGCCGGTATTGAAACCGCTGCAGGTTTATTAGCAGTTGAAGCACGCGCTTTAAATCCTGGCTTTATTAGTATGATGGAGCGGCAACGTCCCTTTGTGCGGATTAAAATGGCGATGAGCCTCGATGGACGCACGGCAATGGCCTCGGGTGAAAGTGTCTGGATTACAGGTGAAGCGGCGCGGCGGGATGTGCAATTCTGGAGGGCGCAAGCAGGAGCGGTGTTGACAGGTATTGATACCGTTTTAATGGATAATCCTCAGCTCAATGTACGCTTGACTGCACAAGAGCTAGGTATTAGCGGTGAAGTACGCCAACCGGTGCGAGTCGTATTAGATTCTAAATTACGTTTTCCCTTGGACGCCGCTTTATTAAAAACGACTGGCAAGGTATTGATTTATACCTGTAGCGTTGATGAGGAAAAAATCGCACTGCTACAAAATTTGGGTCTACAAGTGCGGCAATTTGCAGGTAAGCGCTTAGATTTAACTGAAGTACTCCGTGCTCTAGTCACAGAGGGTATTAATGAGGTACATGTAGAAGCGGGTGCGACTTTAAGTGGTCAGTTGATTGAACAAGGTTTAGCGGATGAGCTAGTTTTGTATATGGCTCCGCATTTAATGGGTTCAGCGGCGCGGCCTTTATTTAATTTGCCACTGGCGCAAATGGCCGAGCGCTATGCGTTAACGATTCGAGATATGCGTGCAGTCGGGCAGGACTGGCGAATTTTGGCTGATTTTAACTAGGAGTAGAGCGATGTTCACCGGCATTATTCAAGCGATTGGTACAATTCGAACTATGCAAGCCATCGGTGGCGACATGCGCTTAACCATTGCGACTGGCAAACTCGATATGGGTGATGTGCAATTAGGCGATAGCATTGCGGTGAATGGTGTTTGCTTAACTGCGGTAGTCTTAAACGGTTCTAGTTTTAGCGCGGATGTGTCTCGGGAAACTTTATCCCTCACTAGTATTGGCCAGCTAAACCTTGGCTCAAATGTCAATTTAGAAAAAGCCTTAACTTTAAGCACGCGCTTAGGTGGGCATTTGGTCAGTGGGCATGTGGATGGCTTGGGCGAAGTCGTGAGCCGCTATGATGATGCGCGTTCCGTGCGTTTTCGTTTAAAAGCCCCGGATAGTTTAGCTAAATATATTGCAGCCAAAGGCTCGATTTGTGTCGATGGGACAAGTCTAACGGTGAATAAAGTGGAAGGCGCTTTTTTTGAGTTGAATATTGTCCCGCATACTTTACAAGAAACGATTATGTCGGGTTATCGCGCTGGTTCTAAAGTGAATCTAGAAGTGGATGTAGTAGCACGCTATTTAGAGCGCTTGTTATTGGGGGATAAAGCATCTGAAATGAGTTCGGGTGGGATTACCGAGGCGTTTTTGGCGGAGCATGGGTTTTTGTGTTAGCACTCTGCCCTCAAGTTTAAAAGCCTCATCAAGCGATGAGGCTTTGTAAGTTCAGCTAAACCAGCTTAAACAATCTTCTTCATAGCCGTCATATAAGAACGCAATTCCTCACCGACAATCTCAACCGAGTGATTACGAATTTCAGCATTAATATGTACTAACTGACGATTATCCACGCCATTATCTTTTAGATTCAAACCGCGACCAATCACATCAGATTTAATCTTCGGCATGAATTTCTCAAGTAATAAGGGGCGTGCAGCTTGGTCGAATAAATAGCAGCCGTATTCAGCGGTATCCGAAATAACCACATTCATTTCGTACAGCTTTTTACGGGCAATCGTATTCGCAATCAGCGGTGTTTCATGCAGTGATTCGTAGTAAGCAGACTCTTCAATAATGCCAGCTTCCACCATGGTTTCATAAGCCAATTCAACACCGGCACGCACCATAGCCACTAACAAAATACCTTTATCAAAGTATTCTTGCTCGCTAATAGCTTGATCGGTGATCGCTTGCTTTTCAAATGCAGTTTCTGCGGTTGCAGCGCGCCAACGATGTAAGTCCTTATCGTCATTCGCCCAGTCCGCCATCATGGTGCTAGAGAATTTGCCAGACATAATATCGTCTTGGTGCTTTTGGAACAGCGGACGCAAGATTTCTTTCAATTCTTCGGACAATTCAAAGGCGCGGATTTTCGCTGGATTGCTCAAGCGATCCATCATATTGGTGATGCCGCCGTGCTTGAGGGCTTCAGTCACGGTTTCCCAACCAAATTGCATAAATTTAGCTGCCCAGGCTGGCTCTAAACCTTCTTCAACCATTTTATCGTAGCAAAGGATAGCGCCAGTTTGCAGCATACCGCAGAGAATGGTTTGCTCGCCCATCAAATCCGATTTAACTTCTGCAATCGGTGAGGACTCCAATACGCCCGCACGATCACCACCGGTCGCTGAAGCTAAAGCTTTAGCGATTTTTAAGCCATCGCCATTTGGATCATTTTCACGGTGTACCGCGATTAAGGTTGGAACGCCAAAACCACGCACATATTCAGCCCGTACTTCAGAGCCGGGGCATTTCGGGCACATCAGAACGACGGTTAAGTCTTTGCGAATTTGCATGCCTTCTTCAACTAAGTTGAAGCCGTGGGCATAGTCTAAGCACGCACCTTGCTTCATCAATGGCATGATTGCATTGATCACAGAAGTATGTTGTTTATCGGGCGTTAGATTCATCACGATGTCAGCGCTTGGAATCAGCTCTTCATAAGTGCCTACTTTGAAGCCATTTTCAGTCGCGTTTTTCCAAGATTTGCGTTTTTCAGCAATCGCCTCAGCACGTAAAGCGTAGCTCACATTCAAGCCACTATCACGCATGTTCAAGCCTTGGTTTAAACCTTGTGCGCCACAGCCGATAATGACGATCTTCTTATCACGAATGTAATTCACACCCTCAGCGAATTCAGACTGATCCATGAAGCGGCATTTACCAAGTTCTTCAAGTTGAACACGCAATGGCAGCGTATTGAAATAATTTTGACCCATGATGGACTCCAAACAAACTTAGGAAGGGAATTTTAGGGTTGCTACTGTAAGGCATTTTCAGCATTGCGTAAAATGATCAATTAGCGATGTGATGTTGCGTTTTAAGCAATGAGTGAGTGTTATGGAAATCCGTGACTGTCAGATGTTTATCGAGCTAGCCACTAGCCAACATTTTGGCAAAGCAGCGAATGCCTGTCATTTAAGCCCCTCGGCAATTAGTCGGCAGTTGCAGCGTTTAGAAACTGAAATCGGCAAGAGGTTGGTCGAGCGTGATAACCGTGAAGTGCGTCTAACACCAGCAGGACGGCATTTTCTCGAATACGCCTATCAAACTGTTCAGGCTTGGCAGCAATTGCGGCGTGATCTTAGCGATGATCCACAAACAGTGAGCGGTGAGTTGAGCGTTTATGGTTCAGTGACTGCAAGTTTCAGTTTATTAAGTGAAATCCTGCCAGTACTACGCGCTAGGTATCCGGGTGTGGAGCTAAAACTACGCACAGGTGATCAAGCCGATGGCCTAGAACGGGTCTTAACTAATCAAGAAGACTGTGCGATTGCTGCCCAACCTGCTGTGTTACCGCAGGCTTTAGCTTTTTTAGCACTGCAACAATCGCCTTTGTATTTAATTGCGCCCACTATGAATTGTGCCTTGAGCCAACGTATTGATGAGTATTTAGTGGATGAAACTCAATTAGCTTGGTCAAGCTTACCTGTGATTTTGGCGGAGCATGGTTTAGCCCGTGAGCGCTTTTTAAATCGGCTCAAGCAAGTGAATGCGCATCCACCGATTTATGCACAAGTGGCTGGGCACGAAGCCGTAGTGGCGATGGTGAGTTTAGGTTTTGGCGTAGCAGTTGTGCCTGAGTTGGTGATCAAACATAGCCCTCGGCAAGAGACGATACGGATTTTACCTTGGCTGGATGATTTAGAGCCGTTTAGGATTGGCCTATGTGCCCGTCAAGAGCGCTTGGCTGATCCGCTATTACAGGCATTTTGGAGCAGTGCGCAGGTGGCGTTTGCTGACTAAGCCGCGTGATTCATTTCGGTTTGCTTAGCTAACAACGGCAATTCAATACTAATCCGCAAACCACCTTCAGGCCGATTACTCGCGCGAATACTCCCGTTATGACTATCAATCGCCCGCCGTGCTATCGCTAACCCTAAGCCATAGCCTTGACGCTCATTACCACCTTTGCTACTACGCTGAAAGGGTTCAAAAATCAAATCAATTTCTTCAGGTGGCACACCACTCCCCTGATCATCAACGGTTACATGTAGAGTATTACTGAGTTTATTTTGATAAGCCGTAACCGTGACTGTAGTTTCCGGTGGGGTGTGATGGATGGCATTACGTACCACATTTTCTAAAGCACGATAGAGTAGCTCGCCATGTGCAGGGATAATCAAGCTATCATCATCACTACTATGCAACACGACTGAACGATTCAAAGCACTCGCCTCAAAACGTGCATCATCCACTACCGTGTCTAATAGCTCCAACACATCCACATATTCATCAGTCGAGGGCGCGACACCCGCTTCTAAGCGCGATAAAGTCAGAACTTCACCCACTAATTTATCTAAGCGTTCAGCTTCATGCTCAATCCGATCTAAAGTGTGTTGATTTTGCAGGGTTTGCTCCGGTTGTTGGCGGGCAAGGCCAATGCTTACTTGTAAACGTGCTAACGGGGAGCGTAATTCGTGGGAAACATCATGTAATAAGCGCCGCTGTGAGGTCATCAGGTTTTGTAGTTGGCTCGCCATGTGATCGAAGTCATTCCCTAAATCAGCAATTTCATCCCGCCGCCAGCCAATTTCTGGAGAAATACGTGTGTTTAAATCGCCTTGTGCAATCGATTTAAAGGCCTTTCGTAATAAGCGCACTGGCTTAGAAAAATGCCAAGCAAGCAAGAAACTGGAAATGAAACTCACGATTAAACCCGACAAATACCACGGCCAAGTGAGATCACGATAGCGGGGTGGTAAGCGATTCGGTTGTTTAAATTCGGGAAATTGCCCAGAAAGGGGCGCGAAGAAAATCAATTCGTGTTCTTGCGATTTTGCACTGCGTGCAATCGGCGGATCAACCTTCAACTTCACGCTATTGCGAATCCGCTCTAAAGTAGCCGCAGGCACTGCACGACCCAATAGCTCTTTATTGTTGGCATCGACTGCATAAACTTGTAAGTTTTCCGGCGCTTCTTGGCTTTGTTCTAGCAGCATATTGTAAACGGCATCTTCACCGCCAAAACGGAAAGTATTCGCCGCTGCTTGCACAGAAAGAATCGAGCTTGGACGAATTACCACATCTTCGGACACAGACTGTAGAGCGCGATGATGCCACCATACCGCTAAGGCTGCAGTCCCCCCTGCTACGACTAAAGTCAGCCAAAAAGTCAGCAGGATTTTCCAGAATAATCGCCCCATAGTAGTTAGTCTCGAATCAGTTGATAACCAACGCCACGCACGGTTTGAATACAGGAGCGCCCATCTGGCAAATTGCCAAGTTTGTGCCGAATGCTGCTCATATGTACATCAATGCTGCGGTCATAGCGGGTGAGGGGACGGCCTATGCCAATTTCAGATAGATCATTTTTGCTAACCACTTTGCCCGCTTGCTGAGCGAGCACTAACAGCAAACTAAATTCAGTACTAGTGAGTTCTAACGCTTGGTTTTGCCAAGTCGCTAAACGCTTTTCAGGCCACAGGCTCAATTCGCCCACATGCAAGGGTTCATTACTAGCGGTATTTCCAGCGGGAGCAGTTCGGCGCAAAATAGCCCGGATACGGGCAACGAGTTCACGCGGCAAGCAGGGTTTAGGCACATAATCATCTGCACCCATTTCTAAGCCCATGATCCGATCAATATCATCGCCGCGTGCCGTGAGCATTAACACCGGCACTGAGCTATTCATGCGAATTCGGCTCAGTGCCTCAATGCCATTCATGCCCGGCATCATCACATCTAGCACTATCAAAGCATACTCGTGTAGGCTGGCTTCTTTTACTGCTGATGCACCATCCATAACTGCAGTGACTTCAAAGCCTTCTTGGGTTAAATACGTGCTGAGAAGTTTATTTAGCTCTAGATCGTCATCGACCAGCAGTAGTTTGCTCATGTGCTCTCTCGTTACTGTAATGCTTTGCCCAAAGCTTCCATTGGATTGCGCTTGCTAGCCTCAGCGACTTGTTTCAGCGTGCTATTTGGATCAGTGATGGTGAAACCTTGTTGGCTAAGCGTCGCTTGAATATTTTCCACCGTTTTATTCGTAACGCTGGCTAAACTAGTAATCGGTAAGTTCAATAACAGATTCGCTGCTTGTTGATCTGGACGACCCCCACGGGAGCCGCCTGGTTGCGGTATTACGAGTGCGGTAATGGTGAGAATTGCGAATAGACTAATAATGGCTAAGCCTAATTTTTGGCTAAAATAGCGCTTAAAGACTTTCCAGTTTACCACTAAATGCAAACCTACTGCCCCGACCATGACGATACTCAACCATTCATGCGCGGCTTTTGCTAAGCCTAGCTGTACATGGAAATACATTAATAAACCAGTGATTGCCATTAAAATAAAGGCACCAATGGTTAAAGGGGTAGCCCACGGGCGTAGTTTATTCACATCCATCATCATTTATCCGTTTTAAGGTCTGTTGTTTATATGAGGCTTATGATTACGGACAAAGCAGTGAGCGAACAGCAGCTTTACATTTTTTTACATGATCTTGATCTTGCTTTACACAGCAGCGTCATTGTCGCCTAAAGCATAACCACCACGATAAAACCGATTACGCCGATTAGTATTGGAGTTATCTAGGGCGGGTTGGGGGCTTGGGTCAACTGGAGTTTCGTTAGCTAATTTAGATTGATCTTCAAGTTTGGCAAGTTGCAAGCCTAAAGTTTTTAAGCAAAATTCGTGCGTTACCGCAGCTTCCGCTCTAAAAGGGAGCATTAGGTTTTCTGAAAAAGCACAAGAAGCTTGCTTAGCTTGCAAGAGGCTCTGGACTGCAGCAGCACCTTTATCACGGCTATGTGTGCAATGAGTGATGCGCCCATGCTCAATAGCAAAGCGGCAGGAGGTGTTCTGCTCAGTGGCAATGAGAAAAGTACCAGACTGTTGACTATTCAGGGTAGCACTGAGCTGATGCAAGACTGCAGCGAGGGGGTAAAGAATAGAGTGGTTAGCCATGCGTGCAATTTCCGCCAAGTTCAACTGTGGCTTATTGCGCTGCAATAAATATACCAGCAAAAACGCCGTATTAGCTCTATCTTTTCAAGGGGTGTCTAGGGTTATAATGCAGGCATCGCGAGTTACCCAAACCATCCTTATGCCTATCTATAATTATGGCTCTATCAATATCGATCATGTCTACCGAGTCCCGCATTTGGTGCTGCCTGGCGAAACCTTAAGCAGCTATCATTATCAGCAAGTGTTAGGGGGGAAAGGTGCAAATCAGTCGATTGCTTTAGCTCGCGCTGGTAGTGAGGTCTTGCATATTGGCCGCTATAACGCTGTCGATCAGGCTTTAGTGCAAACCCTTATTGATGCGGGTGTCTCTGCGCAGCATTTAGAAACAGTCAATGAGCCGAGTGGGCATGCGATTATTCAAGTCGATGATCAGGCCGAAAACTCGATTATTCTCTATGCGGGTGCCAATCATTCGTTCACTGCTACTGATTTAGCAACTAGTCTCCAAGCTGCCCAAGCAGGCGATTGGCTGTTGCTGCAAAACGAATGCAGTTGCACTCAAGAAATGATCGACTTGGCTTCGGCACGAGGTTTAAAGATTGCATTCAATCCAGCACCGATGAATGCAGCAGTGAAAGATTTGCCCTTAGAAAAACTCAGTCTGCTATTTGTAAATCAAGTAGAGGTTTGTCAGCTACTTGGTTTGCCTGTTGAGCCTCTACCAACTTTAGAGGAGTTAGCAGCTTTATTACAAGCCCGTTGGCCGAATACGCTAGTGGTCATTACGCTTGGTTCAAAAGGGGCGGCTAGTGTTCAGCAAGGGCAACTCGAATTTGTGCCTGCCTTACCAGTAAAAGCGGTAGATACGACAGGGGCGGGTGATACCTTCATTGGATATTTTTTGCATGCTCGGATGCAAGGCCAGTCCTTGCGTGCGGCTTTAGAGCGTGCGGGTAAGGCATCGGCTTTATGTGTGCAACGGGTGGGAGCTTCTTCAAGTATTCCTACTGCTGCCGAAGTAGATGCTTTTTAACAGTAAGGTTGAGGAATGACGCATAAGATTATTCTAGATACTGACCCTGGTATTGATGATGCAATGGCGATTTTCGCCGCGATTGCACACCCTGAGATTGAGTTACTTGGTCTAACTACAACCTTTGGCAATGTGAGTGTAGCGCAGGCTTGTATGAATGCACTGACATTGGTTGAAATGTCTGGAGCCGATGTACCGGTGTGTATCGGTGAGTCTTGGCCAATGCATTGTGACCCTATGCCTTTCCCCGATTTTGTGCATGGTATGGATGGTTTAGGGGATCAGTTTTTACCTCCCCCACATCGCCGCCAACATGATCAATTTGCCGCCCCTTTCATTATTGAGCAAGTTCGTAAATATCCCGGTGAAGTCACTTTAGTTGCGGTGGGGCCTTTGGGTAATTTAGCGCATGTGCTTGAACTTGACCCTGAAATTCCTAAGTTAGTTAAACAAGTCGTGATTATGGGGGGCACGATTGAGCATGTGGGGAATGTGTCACCTGTAGCTGAAGCAAATATTTTTGCTGATCCGCATGCTGCTGATATTGTAATGGCCGCTGATTGGCCACTCGTGATGGTTGGTTTAGATGTGACTTATACAGTGCTATTTGATCGTAAACTGTTTAGTTATATCGCTGCCCATAATCGCAAAGTTGGCCCTATGTTGCATCGTGCCGCTGATTTTTATATCGACTTTTACCAGCATGAATACAAAGCTCCAGGCTGCTATGGGCATGATATTTCAGCTCTCACTTATGTGCTTAAGCCCGAATTATTTGAAACGGTTGAAGGTGGTATTTGTGTTGTTCCCGATGGGATTGCGGCTGGGCAGACTATCATGAAGCGGATTAAAGGTGATGCTTATTTTGTGCGTGCTTGGGATGAGCGCCCTATCCATAAAGCTTGTATGAAGGTGAATGCCCAAGGCGTGATTGATTTTTTCCGCGACACCTTGACCAATAGCTATTGGCAAGCGAGGTCAAAATGAATTTACAAGCTGTTGATTATTTAGCGCCCAATGCGGCAGCCATTTTTGTTGAGTCTTTGCGTGAATTTGGTTTTGGTGTTTTAAAAAACCATCCGATTCGCCAAGAGTCTGTGCAGTCGATTTATCAACATTGGCTCAAGTTTTTTCAAAGCACTGAGAAATACGAATACCGCTTCCGCTCGACTTTTGATGGTTACTTTCCACCAGAAGTTTCAGAAACCGCTAAGGGTTGCGCAGTCCGTGATCTTAAAGAGTATTTCCATTTTTATCATCCGTGGGGGATTTGCCCCGACGCTTTGCGCCCTGAGCTGATTGCTTATCGTCAACAAGCTAATGCTCTAGCTGAGGAGTTATTGGGGTGGATTGAAGCTTATTCTCCGCCTGAAGTGGCTAACCGTTACCATGAACCGCTTTCTACGATGATTCGCGGTAGCGATCAGACACTATTGCGTGTTTTGCATTATCCGCCCTTTAAAGGCTCAGAACCTTCACAAGCTTTACGCGCAGCAGCGCATGAGGATATTAATCTGCTAACCATTTTGCCCGCGGCGAATGAACCCGGTTTGCAAGTCTTGACAAAAGCAGGGGAGTGGTTAGATGTGCCATGTGACTTCGGTTATCTGATTGTAAATATTGGTGATATGTTACAAGAAGTGTCGGGTGGTTATTTCCCTTCCACTACGCATCGAGTCATCAATCCACCCCCGAGTGCTGCGAATGTCTCACGGATTTCCTTGCCTCTGTTTTTGCACCCTCGTCCTGAAGTAGTACTATCGGAGCGTTATACCGCTGATAGTTATTTGCAGGAACGGCTAAGGGAGCTGGGGTTTAAATAGGCTTAATAGCTATAACAATCTTCAAAAATAATAAACATCATTAAAAAAATACCGTTGATCGTTTTCGAGGATTTTTTTCGTAAAAATGCCCTAATTATAATTTATGCATATTCTTAGTATTTAATTATTTCATAAATAAAAGGATTTTTTATGAGTGATAAAATTGGTTTTTTAGGGAGTTGTACTGCAAATTTAAATAAAGCACCAACTTATATAAGCGGTGAAAAGCAAAGCATTGTTATTATGATTGCAGTCTTAAATTTGGTTTTGAAAAAGATAGGGATCTTTGGAGTGCTGAAAATAAAAAAGCAATTTTGTTGAAAGATTTTTTTGATATAGGCACAAAATCCACTAGTCTACCAAACTGGCAACAGCCGGTATGTATTGGTCAACGGACAGAGCTAGATACCAAGTTTTCCCCTCCGTTGCCACAGTCAAGAGCGACTGCTTTTCCCGTAGACTCTAATGATCTAAAAGCTAATCCACAAAAACCAGTACCTAGAGTCATAAATAAACTATTAAATCAGATAGATTAATATGAAAAATCTAGCCTTAATACTCGTGTTTAACTTGCTATTTTCTAGCTTAGTAAAAGCTTCGGAGCTGTTCTGTACAGGGGGAGGGGGTGATAATAACAACACAAGCATCTCTATTCAGAAGATGCCTGAGCTAAAAAGAGAACAAGCAGCACAGGCTATTTTTCAGTCTAGCTATGAATATGTAAGTCCAAAGTCTATTAGCTGTAGTTTGCAAAATGCTAATACGCCTAATGTAATTTATAGTTTGAGTTTCGAACAGGGCGAGATCCAGTTAGTTGCCTATGATCCGATGCTAACCTTTATTAATGTTAGCCTGCTTGAGCAGCCAAACGAAATTAGTGCTCAGAACCGTATTATTGAAATTTATACTAAGTCTCTTTCTATGCCTGCTTATGATTTATTAGCTTCCATAACAATTAGTAAGCAGCAGAATTTAGGGCAATATATTTCAGTGCGTTATAGCCATCTTTCAAAAATACCTGAGCCACAAAATGTCATTGTGGTTTGGAATGCAAACAAGTCATCTACACTAATAAATATAAGAAATATTCTTAAGATTGAGTATATGCATCCTGCCTATAAGAATACTGAGTAATAGGCTTGGGGGCTTCACTTTAATGGAAGTGCGCATTGAGTGATGCGCACTATTAATGCTTAAACTTTTGGCCTATTATCCACAACCCGCTGGGCTTTACCTTGGGAACGTGCAATTTCGCCTTCAGATTTCACATTGATTTTGGTGCTGACACCCACCAAAACTTTAATCCGATGTTGCAGTTCTTTAGCAGCAGCAGCGCGCTCAGCTTCACTGACTTGATTACTACGCGCTTCAACATGCACAGTGAGGTTATCTAAATTACCATCACGCGTGATTTCAATTTGATAATGAGGGGAAAGCTTTTCAATCTTCAGCAGAATTTCTTCAATCTGAGTCGGGAATACATTCACGCCACGAATAATCATCATGTCGTCGCTGCGCCCAGTAATTTTTGCCATGCGCCGCATATTACAGGCGCTGCCGGGAAGTAGGGTCGTGAGATCACGGGTGCGATAACGAATCACCGGCATCGCTTCTTTCACTAAGGAAGTGAAGACTAATTCACCTTCTTGCCCATCAGCCACCGTTTGCAGGGTTTCAGGATGAATCGTTTCTGGGTAGAACATATCTTCCCAAATGGTAGGGCCGTCTTTAGTTTGCACAAATTCTTGCGCAACACCTGGTCCCATGACTTCAGATAAGCCATAAATATCCACCGCATCCAAACCCATACGTTGCTCAATCTCTAAACGCATCGCAGGTGTCCACGGCTCAGCCCCGAAAATACCGACCCGCAGTGAACAAGCTCGTGGGTCTAAACCTTGTCGTTCAAACTCATCAGCGATATTTAAACAATAGGATGGGGTCACCATAATAATGTCAGGCTTAAAATCCTGAATCAGTTGTACTTGTTTTTCAGTCTGACCACCCGACATCGGAATGACCGTACAGCCTAAACGCTCCGCTCCATAGTGCGCACCCAAGCCACCCGTAAATAAACCGTAGCCATAAGCAACATGGACTTTATTACCCGGTTTACCACCGGCTGCCAGAATGGCGCGGGCGACCGCCTCCGACCAGCGTTCAATATCACCCTTGGTATAACCGACGACTGTAGGTTTGCCCGTCGTACCACTAGAAGCATGAATCCGCGAAACTTGTTCCATTGGTACCGCAAACATACCAAACGGATAGTTATCGCGTAAGTCGTGTTTAGTCGTGTAAGGAAATTTTTGAATATCACTAAGCTGTTTTAAATCATCAGGATGTACCCCAGCCGCATCGAATTTAGCTCGATACATGGGCACATTTTGATAGGCATGTTTCACCGTCCATTGCAGACGTTTCAATTGCAAAGCTTGGATTTCGTCTTGACTGGCTTTAGTAAAATTCTCTAAAGTCAGTGTCTCATTTGGAAAACCTGTACTCATTTTTCTCCTCCTCCTTGGTGCTATTTAGGCTTAGCTTTCGGGTAGCACGCTACCTTTGAGTTGATAGGAGCGACCTCGAAAAGTCGCTACTAATTTGCCATCAGGATTATGAATTTCCACATCATAAACGCCGGTACGTCCACTACGCGAGCGCTCTACTGCGGTTGCGGTCAAGAGTTCACCTTCGTAAGCTGGCGCGAGGAAATCAATTGTGCAGCCTGAAGCAAGGGTAACTTTATTCGTGTTATTACAAGCATGAGCGAAAGCGGTATCAGCCAGTGTAAACAGCATACCGCCGTGGCAAACATCATGCCCGTTGAGCATGTCAGTGCGGACTTTCATAGTCAGCACCGCGTGGCCTGCCACGGTGTCCACAATGTTGATACCCATCATATGCGCAGTGCGATCATTCGCATGCATTGCATCACTACAAGCGCGTGCAAAAGGATCTTTCTCAGTCATCTTAAGCTCCTTTAAATACCGGGGCGCGTTTCTCTAAGAAAGCATTGACACCCTCTTTAAAGTCATCACTGGCGGCCGCCGCTGCTTGCAAATCACGCTCTAAATCAAGCTGCTGATCTAAGGTATTCGTGCCTGCTGCATGAATGGCTTGTTTGGTCATGGCTAAACCTTTAGTAGGTTGAGTCGCTAAATGCTTAGCTAGTTTCGAGGCTTCTGTCATCAAATCTGCGTCGTCCACGCATTTCCAAATCATTCCCCAACTTTCCGCTTTTTCAGCACTAATCTTGTCACCTAATACAGTTAAAGCCATCGCACGCGCATGCCCAACTACTCGCGGCAAAGTCCAAGTACCACCTGAGTCGGGCACTAAACCGATTTTACAGAAGGCTTGAATGAAAGATGCCGAGCGGGCGGCTAATACAATATCGCAAGCTAAGGCGATATTCGCACCCGCGCCCGCGGCTGTGCCATTCACTGCACAAATCACTGGCATGGGAAGAGTGGTGAGCGTGCGTACTAAGGGGTTGTACTCACGCTCTACAGTCGCACCAATATCCGCCGCTGCAACCTCATCAGCGAGATCTTGGCCTGCACAAAAGCCACGCCCCTTCCCAGTGATTAATAAGCAGCGCACGCTAGTATCAGCTTGCACAGCTTTTAACGCTTCACGCACTTCTGCATGCATTTCGGTATTAAAGCTATTTAGCTTATCGGGGCGATTAAAGGTTAAGGTTGCCACGCCATCTGCAATGGCTAACTCAATAGTTTTAAAGCTCATGCCTGTCATTCTGTGTATTAATCCCGTGTGTTAATTCAGCTAATCGCTAGGTCAGCGATATAAAATTTCCGGTAAAAATAGGGAAATGGCTGGAATTAAGGTCAATAAAGTTAAGCGGATAATGTCTGCTACCCAGAAAGGTGTGACACCTTTAAAAATCGTACTGGTTTTGACATCTTTCAGCACACCGCTTAAGACGAAGACATTCAAACCCACTGGGGGAGTCAGCAAGCTGATTTCAGTGACAACTACAACTAAGATCCCAAACCATACCAAGTCAAAACCAAGGCTTTGTACCAAGGGATAGAAAATCGGTACGGTCAGTAACATCATCGACAAGCTTTCTAAAATACAGCCCAGCAGAATATAGATCACTAAAATCATGAAAATGACCATCATGGGGCTTAAATTGTAGCTTTGTACGAACTGCAATAAGTAATCAGGAAATTCAGCACGAGTAATAAAATTGGAGAAAATCAGGGCGCCGATGACGACGAAGAATAGCGAGGCTGAAGTATGTGCAGTTTCAGTCAATACTTCATACAGGGTGCGCCAAGAAATAGATTTGCGTGACAATGCAATCATAAAAGCACCCGCAGCACCAATCCCAGCGGCTTCAGTTGCAGTGAAAGCACCGATATACATCCCGCCGATGACAAGCACGAAGAGGAGTAAAGTACCCCAAACCCCTTTCATGGCCTCTAAACGTTCTTTACCTGTTGAGCGTTCCCCAGGAGGGCCTGCTTTAGGATTACGCCACACTGTCCATGCAACAGCACAAACATAGAGTGCAATACCTAACATACCGGGCAAGAAACCGGCTGCGAATAATTCACGGATACTTTGCTCGGTCATAATGCCGTAAATCAACAGAATAACGCTAGGTGGGATTAAGATACCCAGTGTGCCCCCCGCTGCAATCGAAGCAGTGGCTAAGCTATCGCTATAACCGTATTTACGCATTGGCGGCATAGAGACTTTAGACATAGTAGCAGCGGTCGCTAAGCTTGAACCACAGATTGCTGAAAAACCACCACAAGCCACTACGGTGGCCATCGCTAAACCACCCCGCAAATGCCCCATAAAGGCATAAGAAGCGCGGTACAACTCATTAGATAAACCAGATTTGGTTACAAAGTTCCCCATTAAAATGAAGAGAGGAATGACTGTGAGGCTATAATCACGCGAAGTATCAATGATCCGGCGGGCGGACATGGACAACGCGGCTGTCCAGTTCCAATCATTCAGCCAAGCAAAGCCAAAGAAACCGACCAAACCCATCGCAATGCCAATGGGCATGCGCACCATAATCAGGAAGAGTAAAACTGCAAAACCCACTAAGGACACTAACATGGTTTTACTCCAGGTTTTGAGTAGTTAAGGTTTGTGTCAAACGATATTGTACAAGGGCACGGTAAATACCAAGTGTGACTAGTACTAGGGCTGTGAACCAGCACATCACTCCAAAGAAACTCACGATTGCACCAACCGGAAGATGCAAGTATTCGGTGACTTCGCTATGTGAACTAGCACGTACACCCAAATCCCAAATACGTTGACCAATCACAACTAAAGCAATAGCAGTGATGACGTTAAATACAATATGACGGAATAGAGTCATACGCGGTGGGACGTAGGAATCCAAAATATCCACAACTACATCTTCATTGCGCCAAGAAATTACTGGCAAAGCCATGAAGATCATTATTCCTAATAAAACCTCAATGAGTTCAACGCCACCCACTAAAGGTTTATTAAAAAAATAACGACCAATCACATCTAGGCATGTGATGATCATCATCAACATTAAAGCACTGCCTGCGATCAGGTTGAGAGTAAGAGCTAGCCATCTGGCTAGCCCCTGCTCAGAGTGCTGGGTGATTTGTTCAGCACTCGTCATCTCATTTTGATCCTTCGGCTTTGGCGATTTCACGCAATTCTTTCAAGGCAGCGGCTGCATCTACACCACTGTCTTTGACGCTTTCTAAGAAGTTTTTGTCAAAGTCTTTGGTCATTTCTGCAAACTCAGCAAGCATTTCTGGAGTGGCCTCTTTGATTGTATTGCCAGCAGCAATTGCATCTTTCTCGCCTTCTTCAGCTTCCTGACCCCATTTTTCACCCGCTAAAGCAGAGAGCTTTTCACCCGATACCTTCATAATCGCGTCACGATCTTTAGGGTCTAGTTTCTCCATGAAGTCCTTATTCAGAATAATCATGAAACTGCCTAAGTACATACCGTGTGGGAATTTAATAGTGAAGGGTGCTACTTCTTTTAAACGTAGGGTTTTCTTCTCACCCATTGGCATGAAAGCGCCATCGGCAACACCTTGTGCGAGAATTTCATAAACTTTAGAACCTGGAGCTGCCACACCTTCGACGCCCATGGCTTTACCAATATCTGCTTGCACCCCACCACCGATACGAATCTTTTTACCTTTCATCTCAGCGAGTTTTTCAATGGGTTTAGCCAAGTGGATTTGACCAGGGCCATGCGTAAATAATCCTGCTAAGACCACGCCTTCATGTTCATTAGCTTTAGATAGGTATTTCTCATTGATGCGCCAATGAGCAATCGATGCACCTTTCGCACCACCTTCGATACCGGGTAATTCCACCATTTTGGTCAGTTTAAAGCGCCCAGGATAGTAACCGTGGAAAGTCCAAGCGGCTTCATAAGCACCGTCTTGTACTTGGTCAAGTAAGGCTTTGGGATCACCGCCGGGGTATTCAATTTTCAATTTGACGCGACCTTCAGTGGCTTCCTCAATCCACTTGCCCCAAGTCGGTAGAACATCAGCATTCATGGTGTGCGCGGGTGGCAACCAAGAACCGACACGAATCGTGGTTTCTGCCCAAGTTGGTGCGGAAGCTGCCATTGCCGCTGATGCAATGGCAAAGCTTAGCATTAACTTTTTCAAGTTTTTCATGAATCCTCTCCTCCAGATGTTTTAAGCGAAAATGTTAGTTAAAAGCTGCTAACGTTGATCAAAATCGACTACGACTTCATCAGAAACCGGATGTGCTTGGCAGGTTAAAATATAGCCTGCAGCAATTTCATGCGCTTCCAAACCATGATGAATATCCATATCCACTTGGCCTTTGACCAATTTAGCTTTACAAGTCGAACAAACGCCCGCTTTGCAAGCATAGGGCAGGTCTAGGCCATTATGAATTCCTGCATCTAAAATATTTTGCCCAACGGTAGCGAGATCAAACTGTAACGAACGTCCATCCGCAATCACGGTGACTTTACTGGTTTTTTCTTCGCCATAGGTTTCAATCCGCTGCTGAGCTTTTTCCAATAAGGTGGCTGCATCAGCTGAGGAGTTAGCAAACAATTCATAATGAATTTGTTCATCACTCAAACCAGACGCACGAAACCCCCGTGAAACTTCAGACATCATCGCTTCAGGACCACAGATGAACACTTCGTCGGTAGTTTTAATATTAATCAAGCGACTTCTATGTAAGGCAGAACCTTTTTGATTATCAATTTGCCCATTGAGAAGATCAGCGCCTTGATCTTCTTGGCTCATGATATTGATCCATTGGAAACGGTTCAGGTATTTGTTTTTCAGGAAGCTCAATTCGTCCTTAAACATCACTGAATTACTACGCCGATTCCCATAAATTAAGGTCACTTGACTGTTGGGCTCTTCGACTAAAATGGTTTTCATAATCGACAAAATGGGCGTAATCCCGCTACCACCCGCTAAGCACATATAGCTTTTGGCATTAGTAGCATTTAAAGGTGAATTGAAGCTGCCTTGCGGCGGCATCACTTCAACCGTATCACCGACTTTGAATTGATCATTCGCGTAGTTAGAGAACTTGCCACCACGCACGCGCTTAATCCCAACCCGCAAGCTGCCATCATGCACGCCGGAGCAGATCGAATAAGAACGTCGCACATCTTCGCCCTCAATATCGGCTTTGAGGGTGAGAAATTGGCCTTGCACGAATTTAAAAGTATCAGTTAATTCTGGTGGAACCTTAAACGAGACACAAACTGCGGTATCAGTCTCTGGTTTAATCTCGCTAATGGTCAGAGGATAAAAACGGGTATCAGCCATCGGGGTCACCCTCAAAGATGCTTAAAGTAATCAAACGGTTCATGACAGTCTTGGCATTGAAATAAGGCCTTACAAGCTGTTGAACCAAACTCACTAATTCTGCGTGTATTGCTAGAGCTACAGTGCGGACATTCAATTCCACTATCTGGGGTTAAGCCTTGTGCTTGGGCACAGCCACCGCCCGCCGGCGGAGCAATGCCATAAGCTTGCAATTGCTCTCGACCTTGTGGCGATAACCAATCGGTCGTCCAAGCGGGACTGATGCGTGTCACAATCTCATAGGGTTGAAGCTTGGCTGCATCTAAGGCAGCGGCAATGTCTGCTTTAATCGTTTCCATCGCGGGGCAGCCAGAATAAGTTGGGGTGATGCTCACTACATACTTACCTTCAACTGCTTGTACATCACAAAGCACACCCAAATCCCAGATACTTAACACGGGAATTTCTGGATCTTTAACTTGATCCAGTACCTCCCAAATTTGTGTTAAAGCCGATTGCTTGCGCCGTTGAGCGCGTTCATACCAAGCAAACGGAATCACTGGGATAGATTTAGCCATCATCGTTACCACTGACAGCCCGGATAGGCGCGATGTAAAAACTGCATATCATTGAGCATATGCCCGAGGTTTTCAGTGTGATAACCGACACGTCCACCACGTACCGCCCAATCATCTTTTGGGACAGTTAGTGTCGCTTCAGTCAAAATCGCTGAAACTTGCTCTAACCAAGCCGGACGCAAGGCAGCGTTATGCACACCGATACCTGCATCAGCTAATTGCGCTTCCAGTGGGTCAGCATCGAATAGCTCGTGGGTATAACCCCACAGTGATTCAATGGCACGTTGCATCCGCTGATGGCTTGCTTCAGTACCATCGCCTAAGCGTAAAGCCCATTCGTGGCTACGACGTAAGTGATAGCGGGTTTCTTTAATCGCTTTCTGAGCAATACCAGCCAGGGTGCTATCAGTAGATTTTGCAAGCTCAGGCAAGTAATGTGTGTTGAATACATCCACAAACAATTGCCGCACCATCGTATAAGCAAAATCACCGCGTGGTAGTTCATGAATCAACAGATTACGGAATTCACGCATATCACGGGTATAGGCAAAATCATCTTCAGTTTTGCCATTGCCTGCCAACTCTGCTGCATAGGTGTAATACATACGCGCACGGCCAATATAGTCAAGCGCCACATTACTAAGAGCAATGTCTTCTTCTAAGAAAGGGCCATTGCTAGTCCATTCAGAAAGGCGGTGGCCTAAGACAACCGAGTCATCACCTAAGCGGGTTGCATATTCTTGGGTAGCTGCTTTGAGATCGAAGTCGCTCATTATGACCTCACATATTGTTTACAGCTTCAGGAAGCTGATAGTAAGTCGCATGCCGATAAGGTTTATCATCGGACGGATCATAGAAGCTTTCGCTATCGTCTTCTTGGGAAGCGCAAATATCGCGTGAACGCACCACCCAAATACTTACGCCTTCACTGCGACGGGTATAGCAATCCCGGGCATATTCCAAAGCTTGCTCGGCATCTTGTGCATGTAAACTGCCAACATGCTTATGATCTAAGCCACGTCGCGCCCGCACAAACACTTCGTATAATTCAAGATTGTCAGTAGCCATTGCGATCTCTCCTTAAGCAGCTTGGCGTTGTTCAGTGGTTTTGGCTTGTTGCTTAGCGTTATAAGCGGTCATGGCATCACGTACCCAAGCGCCTTCTTCATGGGCACGAATATGGTGCTCCACCCGCTGGCGATTGCAGTGACCATTACCATTGATGACGTTATAGAATTCCTGCCAGTCGATCTCGCCGGAGTCATAATGACCACGCTCTGCATTCCATTTCAGGTCTTTATCGGGATGTTCTAAACCAAGGAACTCAATTTGTGGCACGGTTTGATCAATGAACTTTTGGCGCAAATCATCATTAGTTTCACGCTTGATTTTCCAAGTCATCGACTTCGCCGAGTGCGCAGATTCCGCATCATGCGGGCCAAACATCATCAATGCAGGCCAATAGAAGCGATTCAAGGCATCTTGCGCCATCGCTTTTTGGGCAGGGCTGCCATGCGCAAGCGCAATCATCAATTCATAGCCTTGCCGTTGATGAAAGCTTTCTTCCTTACAAATTCGAATCATGGCGCGGGAATAAGGGCCATATGAGGTACGTTGCAAAGACACTTGATTCACAATCGCTGCACCATCCACCAGCCAGCCAATCGCGCCAATATCCGCCCAAGTTTGGGTGGGGTAATTGAAGATGGAGGCATATTTTGCTTCGCCGGACTGCATCGCAGCGATGAGATCAGCCCGCTTCACGCCTAGGGTTTCGGTCGCGCTATACAGATATAAACCGTGGCCACCTTCATCTTGTACTTTAGACAGCAACACCGCTTTACGGCGCAATGAGGGCGCACGCGTAATCCAGTTGCCTTCCGGTTGCATACCAATCACTTCAGAGTGAGCATGCTGGGAAATTTGGCGAATCAGGTTTTGCCGATAGGCTTCAGGCATCCAATCTTTCGGCTCAATCTTTTCTTCGGCCTCAATTTTGCGCATGAAATTTTGTTCGGGAGTCATCATTTTGTTTCGCCTCCTTGTTGCTTGGCGACCAAAGTCAATACATCATAATGAGCGACCAGCGCTCCCTCTTGATTTACGATAGCAGTATCCCAACGCACTTCACCGTAGTTCTCGGTTTCACGATTGGTTTTTTGCTTACAGGTAAATTGCACTTGCAGGGTGTCACCGGCATACACAGGTGCAGAGAAGCGCAAATCATCTAAACCATAATTAGCCAGCACCGGGCCTTCATTGGGTTCAACGAATAAGCCTGCTGCTAACGACACTAAGAAATAGCCATGCGCGACCCGATCTTCAAAGAAGGGATTACGTTGTGCAGCGGCTTGATCCATGTGTGCATAGAATTTATCACCACTCAGTTCGGCAAAGGCTTCAATATCCGCAAGACTAATCGTGCGCTTCGCAGTGATTACTGCATCACCGACTTCTAATTCATTAAAAGTTTTGCGGAAAGGATGAATACCATCTGTATTGCGCTCCGCTCCCTGCATCCAGACACCGGTAACAGCAGTAAGCATATCCGGTGAGCCTTGAACCGCAGTACGCTGCATATAATGCTTCACGCCACGTACACCACCCATTTCTTCGCTACCACCCGCACGGCCAGGGCCACCATGAATCAGATGGGCTAAAGGCGAGCCATGTCCAGTGGATTCTTTCGCGCATTTCTCATCGAGCACTAAAACCCGACCATGATAAGGAGCAATCCCCACTACAAGCTTACGCGCTACCTCTTTGCTAGCGGTCGCTACTGAGGCAACTAAACTACCTTTACCTAAAGCCGCTAATTCAATCGCTTCTTCATCCCTACTATAAGGAATCAAGGTAGTCACAGGGCCGAAAGCTTCCACATCATGCGCATTAGTAGTACGTGCATCTTTGCAAGCCAAGACCATTGGTGAGAGGAAAGCGCCGGTGTCATTGCTAGCACCCAGCACATTCACATTGTTCATATCACCGAATAAAATCTCGTTTTGCTTGGCTAATTCAGCAATACGTTCACGCACATCAGAGCGTTGGTCTAAACCTGCTAGCGCGCCCATTTTGATGCCTTCTTGATCAGGATCACCCACTTGAATCTTGCTTAAGCGCTCTTTTAAGGCTGCTGCAACTGCTTCTAAACGATCCGCTGGCACAATTGAGCGGCGAATCGCCGTACATTTCTGTCCTGCTTTCACCGTCATTTCGCGCACGACTTCTTTAATATATAAATCAAAAGTCGGTGTACCCGGCTGCACG
This sequence comes from uncultured Thiothrix sp., assembly GCF_937876535.1. Classification (GTDB taxonomy): domain Bacteria; phylum Pseudomonadota; class Gammaproteobacteria; order Thiotrichales; family Thiotrichaceae; genus Thiolinea. The sequence goes on along the minus strand of NZ_CALFHZ010000022.1, from coordinate 77,354 downwards.
TCACTACCTAGAATTGAGCAGTTTAAGGAATCCGCTTCCATATAAAAGCGCACGGAGTTAGCGACAATAGTTTGATTCTGTTTAAGCTTTTGACCTGTCCACGCAGAGCCTGTGAAGCTCACGGCATCTTGGCAGCTTAAGTGATCCAATAAATTACCCGTGCTACCGCAAACGAGCTGCAAAGCACCTTCCGGTAAAATCTTCGATTCAATGATCATTTTCACCACCAGCTCAGTCACATAAGCGGTTTGGCTGGCGGGTTTAACGATGCTGGGGACACCTGCTAAAAGGGTCGGTGCTAACTTTTCCAACATTCCCCAGCAAGGGAAGTTGAAGGCATTGATTTGTACAGCTACCCCTTGGATCGGAGTGTAGATATGTTGCGCAGTGAAAGTCCCATTGCGTGAGATTTGCTCTTGCACACCATCAAGATAGATATTGCTATTTGGCAGTTCGCGGCGGCCTTTGCTGGCAAATACCAACATGGTGCTAATGCCACCTTCAATATCAATCCATGAATCGGTGCGGGTGGCACCTGTGGCTTTTGAGCAGGTATACAGTTGTTCTTTGCGCTCAATTAAATATTTGCCGAGGGCTTTGAGCATCAAAGCACGTTGATGAAACGTATATTTACGTAAGTTGGGACCACCGACTTGACGCGCATAGTCAAGCATGGCTTGGAAATCGAGACCATCACTACTGATTTCCGCGAAGTCTTCGCCCGTAATTGCATGCTTAATGAGAGCGCCTGCTTTCGAGGATGCGTACCATTCCCCTTGAGCATAACTTTGCAGCTTCATACCCAACCTCTCCACTTGGTTATCTGATGTTGCGGATAGTAATCTGATACAGAATTATAGTCAAAGTATTTTTTGTTGTATCACTTTGTGCTTTACTAAGAGCTGAGGAGTAGACGAAAAACACTTAGAAAGACTAAGCTTAAACCTAAAATTTTGGAGGAGTTATCCATGCCTTACTATGCCATCAATGGAATTCGCCCTGTGGTGCATCCGGAGAGTTATATTCACCCCACTGCGGTATTAATTGGCGATGTCATTGTCGCTGCGGGCTGCTATGTGGGGCCAAATGCCGTGCTACGCGGTGATTTTGGGCGGTTAGTATTAGAAGAAGGTTCTAATTTACAGGATACTTGCGTGATGCATGGTTTCCCCGGTACCGATACAGTCGTGCGCAAAAATGGGCATATTGGTCATGGTGCTGTTTTACATGGCTGTGAAGTCGGCGAAAATGCACTAGTAGGCATGAATAGTGTCATTATGGATGGGGCAGTGATTGGGCATTCAGCGATTGTGGCGGCAATGAGTTTTGTGAAAGCGAATATGCAAGTGCCAGCACGCAGTTTAGTAGCAGGCACTCCGGCACGAGTGATTCGCGAATTAAGTGATACGGAAATTGGCTGGAAAGAAGAGGGTACACGTTCGTATCAAAAGTTGGCGGTGCGCAGTATGCAAACTTTGGTCGAAACTACGCCTTTAACTGAAATGGAAGCTAATCGCCCCCGCATTGATGCCGATGGCCTTGCCCCTCTTTATCAAGTTAAACAACAGGAACCTAGTTGAAACGTGACTAATCCGGCTCGACAACCCAAAATACGCACAGAGAATGCGTTTAATCAAGCTGCACAAGCCCTGATCGATCAGTTTGTGCAAACCTCGTCGATTCATGCGAATTCGCTGATTGTTACTGTGTATGGTGACACCGTTTGCCCGCATGGTGGCTCGATTTGGCTGGGGAGTTTGATCAAACTGGTCAAGCCGCTTGGAGTGAATGAGCGCTTAGTGCGTACTTGTGTGTTTCGTCTTTCTGAAAAGAATCTACTTAGATCGCAGCAAATCGGGCGGCGTAGCTTTTACTCCTTAACAGAAAAAGGTTTGAGGCAGTTTTCTAGTGCAGCAAGCCGAATTTATGCACCCGATTTAGCCAGTTGGGACGGGCAATGGCGCTTAGTCATTACCCTTTTGGGCGAATTAGCCCCTGAACAGCGTGAGCAGCTCCGCAAAGAGCTATTCTGGCTCGGCTTCACGCATATCACCACTGGCATCTTTGCTCATCCGACGGCTGATTTAGCGGAAGTCAGTGCGCTTATTAAAGAGCTGCAAATTGAAGAGCATGTGGCGATTCTACAAGCGACTACGCCTGAGCCAGAGAATGTGCCGGTGGCGAATCGTTTAATTCGCCAATGCTTTAATACTGATGCCTTAGATGAAGAATACACAGAGTTTAATCAACAGTTTGCACCTGTACTAGCAGCTGCTTTAACCACGCATCAACTTGATCCTGAGTTATGCTTTTTAATTAAAATTCTGCTGATTCATAAATACCGGCGGATTTTATTACGCGAACCTGAGTTGCCTAAAGAGTTAGTGGAAACTGATTCAGCGAGCCAACAAGCCCGAAGGATTACAGCGCAATTGTATGGAGTGATTGCACCGTTTGCGGATCAGTATTTTAAGCAGGTGAGTGTTTGTGAAAGGGGAGAGTTTGCAGAGCCACCTCGGGCTTATTACAAACGCTTTAAGCAAGCAGTAGAGAGTTGAAATCTACTGCTTGTTATTGAGTAGAGATAAATTAGGTTTAACCCTTATACTCCACAATCCTCTGCTCAATCGCCCCAAACACGCTCTGTCCCTTCGCATCCAGCATTTCAATCCGAATGCTATCACCGAATTTCATAAATGAAGTTTGTGGTTTGCCGGTGTTAATCGTTTCAATCATGCGTACTTCCGCAATGCAGGAATAGCCCACTCCACCTTCCGACACGGCTGAACCATATTCAGTATCTTGCTTATTCGATACCGTACCCGAACCAATAATTGCACCCGCACCTAGAGGACGTGTTTTAGCGGCATGGGCGATAATCTGTGGGAAGTTAAAGGTCATATCTTCGCCAGCATTGGCTTTACCAAAGAGCTGTTGGTTGTAAGTGACCAAGAGCGGCAAATGTACCCGCCCATCCTGCCAAGTATCACCTAATTCATCGGGCGTAACCGCAACCGGTGAGAACACACTCGAAGGTTTGGATTGGAAAAAGCCAAAGCCTTTAGCCAATTCTGCCGGAATCAAGCCGCGTAAGGACACATCATTCACCAGCATCAGTAAGCGAATTTTATCAGCACAGACTGCAGGGCTAGCGCCCATTGGGACATCGTCAGTGATGACGGCGACTTCTGCTTCAAAATCAATGCCCCAAGCTTCGCTAGCTAAAGGGATTGGATCGTGAGGGGCTATGAAGCTATCCGAGCCACCTTGATACATGAGAGGATCATGCCAAAAGCTTTCCGGCATTTCAGCATTACGCGCCTTACGCACCAATTCAACATGGTTCACATACGCGCTACCATCCGCCCATTGATAAGCTCGTGGCAACGGGGAGGTGCAAGCGGCTTCATCAAATACAAAGCTATTGCTGACTTTACCCGCATTCAAGTCATCAGACAGAGTTTGTAAGCGTGGGGCAAGGATTGCCCAATCGTCTAAAGCAGCTTGGAGAGTCGAGGCAATACCAGTGGCTTTCACTGCTTGGGTTAAATCGCGGGAGACTACTATCAGTTCACCGTCGCGACCGTGTTTTAATGAGGCGAGTTTCATGCAGCTCCTCCAAAATGTTTAGTTAAACCATCCCAGCAATTCACATAATCGGCTTGGAGCGCAGGGGTCTCTAAAGCAAAGCGCGTGGGTTGAATCACATAGCGCGATTCGAACATAAAGGCCAGAGTGTTTTCATAACGCTGGGGCTTGAGTTCGGCAGCACTGGCTTTTTCAAATACGGCTGCTTCAGGGCCATGCGGTGAAAAACTATTATGTAAGCTTGAGCCACCTGGGTCAAAACCACCGCTGTCTTTGGCATCATACACGCCAAGTACCAAACCCATGAATTCACTCATAAAATTGCGATGATACCAAGGTGGGCGGAAAGTATCTTCAGCGACCATCCAGCGCGGTGGGAAGATCACGAAATCGACATTCGCCACTCCCGCTTGGCCTGAGGGCGAAGTCAACACCGTGAAAATCGACGGATCAGGATGATCGTAGCTCACGGTATTCATCACATTGAAGCGCGCTAGATCATATTTGTAAGGCACTGAGTTACCTGTCCAAGCAACCACATCCAGCGGTGAATGGGTCAAGGCACAGGCATAATTTTGCCCCATGAATTTAGTGACTAGCTCAAACTGGCCTTCACGATCTTCGAAAGCAGCGACAGGGGTTTGGAAATCGCGGTCATTTGCATAGCCATTCGCACCCACCGGGCCACGCTCTGGGAGAATCAGTGGGTGACCGTAATTTTCACAGACATAACCGCGTGCGCTTGTATCTAAAAGTACCACACGCCATTTCATCCCACGCGGTATTACGGCAATTTCACCCGGAACGACTTCCAAAATCCCACATTCGGTATGTAAGCGCAGGCCGCCTTGTTGGGGCACTAGGAGCATTTCACCGTCTGCATTCAAGTAAAAACGTTCCTGCATGGATTGGTTGGCAACATAAATATGAATGCCAATGCCTGCTTGCCCTGACACGCTGCCATTCACAGCCATCGTGGTTAAACCTTGGACGAAATCAGTCGGTGCACTCGGAATGGCTAAGGGCGACCAGCGCAGCATATCCGGTGGCGTGGCGGCTTCGGTTAAAGGTGCACTACGGGTTAAGCCATTCTCGATTGGGCGATAACGGCCTTGCACAACTGAAGGGCGAATGCGATAAAACCAAGTGCGACGATTGTCGGCACGCGGTGCAGTAAAGGCAGTGCTGTTGAATTGCTCAGCATATAAACCGTGGTTGACGCGCTGTGGATTAAAGCGGCCAATCGGCAAAGCACCGGCTAAAGCTTCGGACTCAAATTCATTGCCGAAGCCGTGTAAATAGTTTAATTCACTCATCATTTTATTCATCAGTGGTAGTTACTTGGGCAGCGATATGCATGGCTTCAATCAGCACTGCTTGATCCCCAATATGATTGGCGAGAAGTAAAATCAAGCGCGCATTGATACGCTCGCTTTTACGCTCATCGCCTTCACGATGGAGATCAGCGAGGGCTGCAAAAAAGGCATCAGCATCTGAAAAGTTAGCTTGAAGATTTAACTGGCTCATACCAACTCCTTACCTAAGGCACGCTGCATAGCAGCTAACACTTTATCGACGTGTATCTGGCGCCAACGGGCTGCTACATGCTGATCAGGACGAATTAAATAAGCAGTGCCGGGTTGCAGGTCATAACGTTCAGCTACTAAGCCTGCACTGTCTTTTAAAGTGGTGTAGTTCGTAGTGATTTGCTCAGCAATTACGACAATTTCTAAATCAGTGACCTGTTCAAGCTGGGCTAAAGCCTCAGTGGGTAAAGCTCGGCCATCCACTAACAGGACAAAACGATCACCCAACTGGGGTAAGAGCCAAGGTTCAGCACTATGGGCTGTATTCAAAGCTTTGATCGGTGCATCTTTACCACTAGAACCGGGGCGCAGTGTTTTCGGAAATTTATCAGTCACTGCATCCGCTGTGCTTAATGTTGAATTTTCATAAGTACAAGGCAAAGACAAACGCCCACTATTCACTAAGGGGCGCGCAAATGGATATTGCTCGGCTAATTCCAAAACCGTATCGCGGAATAAACGAGTCACGCGATTTTTAGGGGTAATAAAATCAGTTGCCCGTGTCGAATTCAGAATATTTTCATCTGCACCCTGACTGCGTTCTTGATCATAGGTGTTGAGTAAAGCTGCAGGTGCTTGCTGTTTTAAAACGCGTGCTAATTTCCAAATCAAGTTCTCAGCCGATTGCAAAGCACCATTCGCACCGCGTGCCCCGAAAGGTGAAACCTGATGGGCTGAGTCGCCGACAAATAAAATCCGATCTTCATGAATGAACGAATCCATCCGTCGACAGCGGAAGCTATACACACTTAGCCATTCAAATTCGAATTCAATATCATCACCCAGCATGGCTTTAACTAGCGGGCGAACTTTTTCAGGATCACGCCAAGCTTGTCGGTCAGCATTCGGCCCGAGTTGGAAATCAATCCGCCAACAGCCGTCGGGTTGTTTATGTAAAAGTACCGATTGCCCCGGATGGAAGGGGGGATCAAACCAGAACCAGCGCTCGGTCGGGAAATCTGCCTTCATCAGAATGTCAGCAATCAAGAAGGTATCATTAAAAATTTGCCCACTTGAGTGCAAACCTAAGCTTTCACGAATCGGACTGTTTGCTCCATCAGCCACTAAGACATAGTCACAAGTCATCCGATAGTCGCCAGTCGGCGTAGTCACGCTGACTTCGACTAGCTCGCCAATTTTTTTTACTTGAGTAACTTTGCTTTGCCAGCGCAAATCAATTTCAGGAAAGTCCTGAATCCGATTGACTAGAAATTCTTCAGGATAATATTGTTGGATATTGATGAAAGCAGGGCGCTGATGTCCATCTTCAGGTAAGAGATTAAACTCGTAAACTTGCCGTTCATGGAAAAATACTTTGCCAAGCTGCCAAGTAACCCCTTTATCCACCATCGCTTGACCACAACCCACACGGTCTAGGATTTCCAAAGTACGCTTAGAGAAACATAAAGCACGCGAGCCATAGCTCACCGTATTATCTTCATCCAAAACCACACTAGGAATGCCTTGCTTGGCTAGGTCTAAAGCGCAATACAAACCAGTAGGACCTCCACCTACAATCAAAACAGGATAATGGGTGGGCGGATTGGCGGTTTGATCATGACTCGGTTTGAAGGCATAAACCGGATTTACATAAGTTGAAACCACAATATTCACTCCTCCAGTGAACGTTGAAGCATTTAAGCCTTAACGTTTGTAAGGCTTAATGGAGTTGAACAGGGCTTACTTGCTGACTACTGCTTGCAGTGAATGCCACATTTGATTATCGCGCTCCGCTGTCCAAATACGTGGATCAGGATATTCGCCTGCCTCGTCATAACAGCGAGTAATATCGAAGGGTAAACAGTGTTCGAAAATGACCCAATGACCAAATTGAGGCTGCAGCAATTTATAGGTATCTGCGTAAGTAGCGGCTAAATCCATGCCTGCGGCACGACATTTTTTCACATTGCCATACATTTGCCCTAAGAAGTCGCGAGTCCCATTGATTGCCTCCAAGCATTGTTCAGCAGTGACTAAAGCTTCACCACGACCAGGGACTAATTTTTCAGGTTGCAGGGCTGCAATTTTCTCTAAAGTATGGGGCCATTCTTCGTGATACGCATCCCCAGTGTAAGGGGTCGCACCGTATTCAACCTGATCACCAGAAAATAAAATCTTTTCTTTCGGTAACCACACAACAGTATCGCCTTTAGTGTGGCCTTTGCCTAAATGCATGATTTTTACTTCTCGATTACCCATGAACACGGTCAATTCACGCTCAAAGACAATATTTGGCCAAGTTAAACCGGGAATGGAGCTAGCATCAGCGAACAGGCGTGGGAAGCGACCTAATTCAGATTCAAAGTCTTGCTGACCACGTTCAATGATCAGGTCATAAGTATTGCGACTTGCATAAATATTTTCTGGCTGATAAGCCGAAGCACCCAATACACGTACTGCATGATAATGCGACATCACCACATGTTTTATCGGTAAGTCAGAGACCTCACGAATACGGCGGATAACATCCTGCGCCATCGTTGGCGTAGCTTGAGTATCGATCACCATCACTGAATCATCGCCGATAATAATACCGGTATTAGGGTCGCCTTCAGCCGTATAGGCATACACACCCTCGGCTAATTTCGAAAAAGTGACTTGCTTTTGATCTAAATCAGCTACAGATGCAAATTGTTTACCCATAATTTGGTAGACTCCTCGTGGTGTGGAAATTAGTTTTGATCGAAACTAAATATAATTTCGAATAAAAGCATTTGCAAGAAAAATTAATATAATTAAAATGTTGCAATGAACAAATTAGAGCTTGATAACTTCCTGCCTTACCATCTTTCAGTGACTTCTGAAATGGTGAGTCGTGCCTTATCTAAAGTCTATGCGGGTTTTGGTGTAACCATTCCGGAATGGCGGGTGATGGTGCATCTTAACCATCATGGCTCCTTAACGCCTAGCCAGCTCGGCATAGCGACCAGCATGGATAAAGCGCGCATCAGTCGTGCGCTCATTCTGATGGACAAAAAGGCTTTAATTAGTCGGCAAGTCGATCAACGTGATAAACGGGTAGCGCATATTTGCCTAACTGATACTGGCAAAGAGTTATTCGTGCGCATTGAGCCTGAAGTCATGGCTTGGAATGAGCGGTTAGCGCGTGAAATGCCTGATCAGCAGCATGATAGCCTGCTCCAAGCTTTAAAAACAGTGGAGACTTGGTGTAAAGCTCAAGGCTATACACCCAATGAAACTGAGGAAGAGTTTTAAGGCGCTGCCAAAATCTATAACCCTTCGGCTTTAAGCTGTAAGGGTTCTGCTAAACGTTGTCCATCGAGCCATGCGGCTCCATCTTTGCAGCTTAAACGTTCTGCACAAAACCAGTTCACTACCTGCGGATAGATTTTATGCTCTTCCATCAATACACGAGCCGCCAAAGTCTCTGCAGTATCATCCGTTAACACCGGCACAGTGGCTTGCAAAATCACTGCACCTGCATCTAATTCAGCCGTCACAAAATGCACACTCGCCCCATGCTGCTTAGCGCCATCATCTAAAGCGCGCTGATGAGTATGTACCCCTTTATAAGCGGGCAGTAGGGATGGATGAATATTCAACATCCGCCCTGAGTAATGCTCAACAAACTCTGCAGTTAAAATGCGCATAAAGCCTGCAAGCACCACTAAGTCAGGTCGGTAGCTATCAATTAATTCCATCAAAGCCTGATCAAAGCTCAGGCGATCTGCAAAGTTTTTATGATTGAGGGTTTGGGTTTCAATCCCTGCTAAGCGTGCGCGTTCTAAGCCATAGACTTCAGGTCGATTGCTGATGACTGCAACAATCGAGCCATGAACTTCATTGGCAGCACAAGCATTGATAATAGCTTGTAGATTGCTGCCGCTGCCGGAAATTAAAACGACAATGCGCTTAGTCGACATAAGTCACATGGGGTTCAGTAGCATCCGTGCTAGCAATCTCACCAATCACCCAAGCAGGTACATGATCTAAACGACAAGTGGTGAGAATATCGTCTTTATCTTGCGCAGCTACGACTAGTATCAAGCCAATCCCACAATTGAAAGTACGCAGCATTTCTTCTTCAGTCACATTGCCGTTGTGTTGCAGCCAATCAAAAATCGCAGGGCGTTCCCAACTATTACGTTTGACCCTTGCTTGAATACCGTCAGGGAGCACACGTGGCAAATTATCGGTGATACCACCGCCCGTAATATGTGCAATCCCGTGAATATCATGGCGCTTCAGCAGATTCAGTACTAATTTAGTGTAAATCTTGGTTGGTTCTAAGAGAGTACGGCCTAAAGTGGAGTTGCCAAATGGCTCGTCTAGGGATGCTTGACTGACTTCAATAATTTTGCGAATTAGAGAATAGCCATTAGAGTGTGGACCACTAGAGCCAATGCCGATCAGGACATCGCCACGATGCACTTTAGATTGATCAATAATTTTATCGCGCTCGACTACGCCTACACAGAAGCCGGCCAAATCAAAATCATTGCCATGATACATGCCCGGCATTTCAGCAGTTTCGCCACCGGCTAAAGCAGCCCCGGCTTGTAAGCAGCCTTCGGCAATGCCTTTAATCACTTGCTCAGCGACTTCAACATCAAGTTTGCCGGTCGCATAATAGTCGAGGAAGAATAAAGGTTCAGCCCCACTGACAATAATGTCATTCACGCACATCGCCACAAGATCAATACCGATGGTGTCGTAAATGCCAGTATCCAGCGCGAGCTTCAGTTTAGTACCGACCCCATCCGTACCCGAGACTAAAATCGGTTGCTTGTAATGGGGTGGGATTGCTAATAAAGCGCCAAAACCCCCAATACCCGAGATCATTTCTGGGCGGCGGGTTTTGTGTGCATGTGGTTTAATCCGGCGAACTAATTCTTCACCTGCGTCAATATCAACTCCCGCATCGCGGTAGCTTAGAGAAACACCTTCAGCCATTACCATTCTGTTCCAGAGTCAGGAAGTGCCGGATTTTACCATGTCTTTTGGGGCACTGCCTGCTTTTCAGTGGGTTTAAATTAGACTTGGATAACTCATCAATAACTCTGTCCAACGACTGGACTCTTGTTGCCCCCGCTCACGCTGGTCAGTGAAAACTAGGATTTCCTGCCCATGCCAATCGAAGACATCTAAACTAGTCACCCAACCATCCGCCGATGGTTTGCGTACTCGCCAAACTTCGCCAATCTCTTGAGTGCGTAAATGTAAATTGAATTGTGGATCGAGAATGTTAAACCAAGGCCCGGTTCTGAGCAGTTTTTCGATTTTACCGCTATAAGATTGGACAGCCGCTTCATTCATGGCAAATAGCATCAGCGGCAGTTGTTCACTACTTAATGCTGTTAGCAGCCATTCAATACAGCTGGTATCGAGCGCTTCGGCATACTCACTACCTAAAGCGCGATAGACAGCTGGGCGTTGGTGACCATAACGTTTGATTATTCGATTACCTTCATGCACATCTTGAATCTGACTCCAAGCTTGACGCAGTTCTATTAAATCAATGTCAGGCTCAGGTGTAGTGGCAGTATGTACAGCATTGAATAAGCTTAAAGGAGTTTGCTCACTCGCCTTAAATTCAACGATTAATTGCTCATAAGCGGCTTGATTGCTATGTTCATTCAGATAAATTTTATGTACTGCCTGCCCCAGATGATCAAAAAATTGCAGGCTTAAACGCCCGTTTTCATTCACTGCAAACCCATAATGCCAATCGTTTAAAAAATATCGTGTGTCTAACCCGGGACGGAAGAAAAGGGCTGTATCGCCGTGTAAACTTAATTCAGAGAAATAGCCTGTGATCTCATGCACTGCAGCATCACTGCGGGTTAAAGCCATCACTGAGCCTAATTCCGGGAGGCGTTTGAGTAGAGTTTTGAAGTCTGAACTTAACCGGGTAGTAGTTGTGCCCAAGCCTAAGGCCACTAGTTCAACTTCGCTTACTTTTAATTGTTTGGCGGCATCACGAATTCTAAGCTGAGAATTAGTTTGACGGAGCTCTGCCCAACGTTGGGCGAGAAGATTCGGGGTATACATGTCAATTCCTAAAGAGTTAACGTGGTGAATTGATTAAAGTTCGGTCTTTGAGTAATCACCAAAGGGCGATTCACTTGGAGCGGATAAGGCATCACCTCCACTTCGACTGCAAAGGCTTGTTGAATGTGGCTAGGAGCTAAACTAGTTTGTGGTTCGCCGTAAGTTTGCAACTGACCTTCTTTAAGAATGGCGATTTGATCCGCATAGAGTGCTGCTAAATTCAAATCATGCAAAACGGTGAGCACCCCTAAATTCCAAGTTTTAGCCAAATGCTGAGCTAAACCTAGAACATGATGCTGATGTGCTAAATCTAAAGCGGAAGTTGGCTCATCTAACAGTAGGTAGCGCGCTTGTTCACTGTCTACCTGCCATAATTGGGCTAAGACGCGTGCTAATTGCACACGCTGTTGTTCGCCCCCCGATAAGCTAGTAAATAAGCGCTGCGCTAAATGCTCAACATGCGCAATTTGTAGCGCCGCGTGTACTGCTTGCCGATTTTGGTTATGTGTATGCGAGTGGCGATACGGAATCCTCCCCATCATTACAACCTCCTCGGCAGAAAACGGAAAGCTCAGCCGCGAACTCTGCGGTAAGACAGCCCGTAAGCGGGCTTGTTCAGCCTTTGTCCAAGCCGTAAGCGGTTTAGCATTTAGCGTAATTTGGCCTTGGCTAGGTTTGAGTTCGGCACTTAATAGTTTTAATAAGGTGCTTTTGCCAGCCCCATTTGGGCCTAAAACTGCTAAAACTTCACCAGGTTTAATCGTAAGCGACAGGTCTTTTAGCAAAGTTTTGTCGCGAATAGTAAGGCTGACATGCTCAGTACTTAGCATTAGAAACTCCGGTGGCGATAGCGATTCAGCAGCCATAAAAAGAAGGGGCCACCAATCAGCGCAGTAATAATTCCAATCGGCAGTTCCGCTGGGTTAACCACAGTGCGGGCAATTAAATCTGCTACCAACAACAGGCTCGCACCTAATAAAGCAGAGGCTGGCAACAGCAAGCGATGATCAGGGCCGAAGGCAAGGCGTAATAAATGCGGAACCACTAAACCGACGAAACCAATGACTCCAGTTAAGGCAACAGCGGTACCTACAATTAAGGCGACCAAGACAATTAAAACTTGTTTAATGCGCTCAAGGTTGAACCCCAAATGACCTGCTTCTGCTTCGCCTAATAACACTGCATTCAAAGCGGGCGCGAACCACGGCAACACCAGCACGGGTAATAAAATCAGGGGTAGGGTAGTGAGGACTTGTGTCCATGTAGCACTCCCTAAACTGCCCATCAGCCAGAAGGTCAGGGTGCGTAATTGGGTATCGTTTGCGGCATAGGTTAATAAACCCGTTGCTGCTCCCAATAAGGCATTAATCGCAATCCCCGCCAGTAGCATCGTAGCAATATCGGTGCGACCTTCGAGCTTGGCTAAGCGATAGACTAAGCCAGTGACTAACAAACTCCCGATAAAAGCAGCGAGCGGTAAGGTGTAAGCACCTAATGCACTACTTAAACCTTGAAACACAGTTGCACCTAATACAATCACACTGACTGCGGCTAAAGCTGCCCCACTAGAGATTCCGATCAAGCCCGGATCAGCCAAGGGATTGCGGAATAAGCCTTGGATAGTAGCGCCCGTAATAGCTAAACCCGCACCTACTAAAATACCCAAAGCAACTCTTGGGGCGCGAATCTCCACTAACACCGTGATCTGACCAGCATCTGGTGGATTAGCCATCGGCCAACCCAGCTGCTGAGCTAGAATCCGTAGCACTTGTGCGGCTGGAATTTCAACTGCGCCTATCCCTAAAGCTAGTATCGTCATTACTAGCAATAGCAAGACTAAGCTTATCAACAAGCCTTGTGAACGCTTATTCATGAGTACCTAGTTGGACTGAGTATGAAACAGCGTCGCTAATTCAGCGGCCGCTTGTGGTAAGCGTGGGCCAAAGCCCAATAAGTGCAAGCCTTCCATCGTAACGATACGACGATGCTTACCCGCCTTAGTGAGCTTTAAACCAGGGATAGCATTCAACGCTTTATCAATCCCACCTAAACTAGTTAGTGTGTCTTTGCTGACTAACAGTAAGTCGGGATTAGCAGCAATCATCGCTTCGGTACTAACCGGTTTATAGCCAGTATGTGTATCTGCAAAAGCATTCTGACCGCCTGCCAAACCAATCATGGCATGTGCAGCCGTCGCACGCCCCGCAGCCATTGGTGAGCCTTTGCCCATACTTAATAGAAAGACTACTTTAGGTTGCTCAGTATGAGCTAGTCGAGCTTGGACAGCAGCCAAATCGGCCATAAAAGCATCACTTAATTGTTTCCCTTCAGCAGGTTTATGCAAAGCATCCGCTACGCCTTGGATTTTCATCATCACACCTTCTGCTGAATATTCACTCGGCAATTTGACCAGTTGGATGCCAGCGGCTTGAATTTGCTCAAGCACTGCTGGAGGTCCCGCTTCTTCAGTGACTAATACCAAGTCAGGCTTTAAGGATAAAACACCTTCTGCTGAGAGTTGGCGTTGATAACCCACTTGTGGAAGCTTAGTCGCTGCTTCTGGATAGAGGCTAGTGGTATCAACGCCGACTAAGTACGCATCAGCTTGGAGTGCATAAACGATTTCAGTTAGAGCGCCACCGACAGAGACAACCCGTAAGGGTTTATGTTCCTCAGCTTGCACGCTAAGGCTGAGTATTAGGCTAAAGAATGCGCCTAGCAATAAAGGTAAAAAACGCATAGATAAACTTCTATTTTAAAGGTTAACAGGCTTAAGAGCTGAGTTGAGTCAGTTGTTGCTCAGTGGTTTTATCCGCACTGCGATGGCCTTTTTCAGTACGATGTTTGATCACACTCAAGCCTTCACCCTGTAAGGTATAAGCTTGGGCAAAACCGGCTACATAGGCGCCTTTTTCCGGGCTGAGCCGAAATAAATGGAAGTCTTTGAGGTTACGCATCATGCCCATGAATTTGCCAAAGCGCTCGACAAACAAATCTAAAATCTGCTCAAACTCACTACTTTCACGCTTAATTTCTTCAGCTTGGCATTGCAAGGTTACGCGGCGGCGCGCAAATAGATGTTTAGCTGTTGCTTCTTCTTCAATGAATAGCACGCTACAGCGTTTGGTTGTGCTTAGATTTTCGGTGTGGGTAGACAATTCGCTGACATACACATAGTAATAATCCATGTGTTTTAAATAAGGGGCATAGCTAGCATCGGGTTCGCCATAGCTATTACAGGTCGCCATCAGCAAGGTTTGAAACTCAAGATCAAAGCTGCGATAGGCAGCTAATACTTCAGATAAATCAGGTGCATGGGTCGTCATGATTAGTTTCCTTCAAGGCTTAAAAGTCGTAGGTTAGACCGAGCTTTACATGGCGGGCTGCTTCAGAGTTGCGTCGTTCGGCGGCGGTCAAGTTGCGTGCGGTTTCCCATTCCCAATAGTGCTTGTCAGTGATATTGAAAATGCCTGCATCAAGGCGGAGATTTTTGCCGAGTTTGTAATAGGTGGTGGCATCAAGGACACCATAGCCGGCTGGTAAGAAAGGGGTAGCTTTACTCACATCCACAGGCTTTTTCCCTACAGCAGCACGTATGGAGAGTTCACTACCCCATTGTTTGCTAGGAGCGTTATAAGCTAGTGCTACGGTGCCATGTAAGGGAGCAACAGAGTCAAGAGCTTGGGTTTTACCCTCTTTCTTTGAAGTACCTTTGGCATAAGCGAGCGCGCCTCGCAGTTGAAGCTGTTCAGTGACATCAACACTGCCTTTTGCTTCCAAGCCTTTAATTTTTACGCCCGTGATATTTTGATTTTGAAAGATACCCATCGGATGAGTTGTGTCCGCACCAAGGTTAATGTTTTCAATAAAATCATCATATTGACTGTGGAAAGCAGTGATTTCGACATTAGCACGTTCGCCTTGGAAACGATAACCCGCTTCTAGGCTATCCACACTTTCAGGTTTTAAATGAGGATTAGACTTGCCTGCATAGGCACCTGGACGATCAAAGTTTTCATACAATTGATTCATATCCGGTGCTTTATAACCTTGGGTAAATTGCCCGAATAAGCTATTTACCGCATCCATTTTGTAAGTGCTACCGAGTTTGAAAGAGGCTTGGTTGCCTTGGTTTTTAGCGGGTGCACGGTCATACGGATTACCCGCCAAGTAGTCCGCATCCGGTTTAGGTGTGATAGTGTATTGATCGTAGCGCAGGCCAGGCGTAAGGCTTAAACCGGTTTCACCGAAGCTGATTTGGTCTTGAGCATACAAAGCTACGGATTGGCTAGTGGAACGCGGCATGCCACGCGCAATCCCAGTGCTACTACTATTGCGCCATTGGGTAAATTGAGTCCTTTCTGCTGCGGCACCATAGCTTAGTTGATGCTCAAAATGAGTGCTTTTTAGCTGCTTTTTTAAATCTAAATTGAGAGCAACGGTATTCTCATCATAGTCGGAGTCATAGCTGGCTGGGCGCTCGCTAGACAAATACGTGGCTAGCTGATTCGTTTTTGCTTTCTGCCAATCAAGGCGTGTACTCAGACTGTCAAATGCAGCCGTTGGTTTAGTATTATTGTATTCAGCACTGACACGAGTACGGCTCTTTTCATCCTGATAAACCGTATTAGCGAGAGTATTGCTTTTGGCATCAATATCTTCGTCGTTATTTACCTGTTCGGCCGTGAATTTAAGTGCTTGTTCTGCATCAAGTTTAATCTTCACTTTGCCAAGTAGGCTTAAGTCTTTAGTATCTTTTGGGTCGGCTTGTTCGCGACTTGAGCCTGTACCCCCTTGGCTGCCTTTATTTTTAATTTCATGGCCTTGGCGATGGGTAATGACCGCCAATGATTCTACTTGGCCTTTGCGTGTAGCGAGAGTAGCTGATTCGCTCCAGCTTTTATTCGAACTGTCATAACCCAGTTTGGCATTCCCAGCCAAACCATCTGCATCATCCGGTAGTAAGTCGGCAGCTTCTTTAGTGGTATAAGAAACTACTCCACCCAAAGCGTCACTGCCGTATAAAGAAGATGCAGGCCCAGGAATGACTTCTACTTGTTTTAAAGTATTAACATCAATGAAGTGACGACTGGAGCTTAAAAAACCAAAGTTCAAATTTTTTGGCTGGCGTACCCCATCGACGTTTACTAAGACACGATTACCCGTGATACCACGAATATTAATCGGTGAATTACCGCGATTGCCCGCGCCACTAACGCTAATCCCTGGCGTAAATTCAAATAAATCATCTACCGAATTAGCCAACTGTTGAGCAATCGTATCAGCTTGGATCAGTGTCATACTGCCATCGACTTCACCCAATTTTTGGGCACTTTTTGATGCAGTAACTACTACTGCATCAAAGGAGTAAATATCATTTGGGTCAGCGTGTGCCCAAGTGCTGATAGGTAAGAGTGCAGCACTAATAGCAGCTGCAAGCTGTGAATACTGTCGTTTAGGCATAGGATTTCCCTTCTTTATACTGTCGATAAAAAAGAGCAGTTGGCTACCAGATTAATGTGTTGAGGGAGTGAGTTCTGGATGGCTAGTCGGCTCAGATTGTCATTACTTAAGTGCCAAGCGAAGGTAAACTTAAGTAAATCATCCTCCTATGAGGTTGATCCTCTTGTTATTAATGCAAAGTGTGGTTGCTTGGAGCGGTTGTCTTAGTCGCAAAGTTTTCTAAAGTAGGTACTTGTGTTGAGCGCTCACAAATGCAGTGAGCCTGTTGCTGATGCTCAAACAAAATCGCTTGCCATTGTTGGTATAAGCCTTGATAAGCTCGTTCCGCTTCAGAAGCGTTAGTCAGCTCAGGATGTTGGAGCACCATCGTTAAATGCTGATGAATAGCTTGTGCTAAGGAGAAAGTTCGGCAAGTTAATAACCCCTGAGTTTGTTGGATCGCATAGCGGGTCAGTAAATAGCTAGTAGCAGCTAATAAAGTATGCAATTCAGGAGTTTGCTTGGTTGTCATGCCTAAGTCCTCTTTAAGTTGGTGTTCTTCTTCAGTTAACGCAACATTCAGTCGAAATACAGAAGACGCTGGCTAAAGCACTAACAGGAGAGGAATGGGTTATCGAGTTAGCTTGGCTTGCGATTTTTAAATGATAATAATTCTCATTAATATTGTCAAGCTGATTAAGCTTGATCAGCTACTTGAGCTTGGGAAAGCTAGGCTTGGTGCGGTTTTGAATGCATATCCATGATTTTTCAAAGAATTATCTAGTATTGTTAATGATTTTTTGTTAGTATAATCAGAATTTATAGAAAGTTTTCAGCCTCAAGCTGGCGAATAAAGCTGATAAAAGTTTGAGTTGCTGTTCTGGGCAAGCTAACAACAAATAGTACAAAATATGCAGGCTAGAACGATTCTCTTAGGCTTAATCTTGGGCAGTTTAAGCTTGACTCCTTGGCTATCAGCCGCCGAATTGCCATCAACTCATGCTTCACCAACAGACTTCGATCAAGATGGTTTGGTCGATAGCTTGGAGGCTAAGCTTAAAACTGATCCTGCTTTAGCCGATACGGATGGCGATGGTTTAAGCGATGGGCTTGAGGTGGGATCTAATCCACAACAGCCGCATGATAGTGATCAGAATTCAATTATTGATGCTCTAGATTGGGATGATGATGGTGATCAGATACCGACAGCTCTTGAGTCCAAACAGGATACTGATCAAGATGGTTTAGCGGATTATTTAGATACAGATAGTGATAATGATGGTCAAGCTGACACTCAAGAAGCAGGACTAGCTGGTTTAGATAGTGATCAAGATGGCATTGATGATGTATTTGATGCCGATCTCACTCAGGGCAAAGATCAAAATGGTGATGGGGTTGATGATGCTAGTGTGTTGGCGGCAGCAGTCACTAAATTTAATCAAACAGTAGCTAGTGATTTGAAATCTAAAGCCCTTTCCAATTTGCCAAGCGAGCTAAGAAGTCCAACAGAAACATTGGCTCAAGCCAATCAAGTTTTAGAAGTTGAGGTTTCAGAGACGGCTAAACTGAGTATGCTGATTAACCCACCTGCATTAGCGACTGAAGGTAAAGCTAAATTAATCAAAAAGCCTGATACTGACGGTGATCATTTGCCAGATGAATTAGAAATTGGCCTTGATCCTAAACATCCGGTTGATACCGATGGTGATGGTATTTTTGATTTTCTCGACGAAGACGATGATGGTGACAATGTGTTGACTGTGGTCGAGGGCGAAGCAGATCGGGATGGCGATGGGCGGGTGAATTACTTAGATATTGATGAAAGTGGTTATTTCTATTGTGCGACCACGGGACGCCTAGTGGGTGGAGTTAAAAACTTTAAGGTCACACCAAGCGCAGATGTTGTAGTACAAGCTGATGCAAAAAACGGTCGCTATCGTTGGTATCCACTCAAGCCAGGTACTTATACCTTGCAATTTGTTTTACCTAAAGGTTTGCATACCGTCACTGAGTTAGAAAAAGGTCAATTGTATGTAACCAGTGCAAATGGGGCTTTGGTGAGTTTGGGTTGGAGTGAGGATATTAGTCATGAGGGGCAATTGGCAGGTTTTAACCCACAACAGTTACCCCTTTGGTATAGTTCCTTTGTGATTCAAGCCGATGCACCACCCCTAATTAATCATAATATTCCTTTGGTGGGTGCAGCCTGCGATACACCTAACTCTTAACGCGGCAGATGCTTAGCTAGACGCTCGACCGCCTGTTCTAACTCAAGCAAATTAGTAGTGTAAGCAAAACGCACATGCGTCTTAGCTAAGTAATCGCCGAAATCAATACCTGGTGTAAAAGCAACTCCAGCGGTTTCCAATAAGCTTAAACTCAGTGCATGGCTGTCATCACTAAAGCGCGCCGCATTGGCATAAATATAAAAAGCGCCTTGCGGTATCGTTTGGATTTCGAAACCTAGATTTTGCAAAGCAGGTAAGAGGAAATCGCGGCGCTTCGCAAATTCTAAGCGGCGTTCTTCAGTAATCTCTAAGGTATTTTGCTCAAAAGCAGCCAAAGCTGCATATTGCGCTACAGTGGGTGGAGAAAGGAATAAATTCTGCGCCAAACGATTCAAGGAGTCTAAAGCATACTCCGGTGCAATCAACCAGCCTAAGCGCCAGCCAGTCATCCCGAAGTATTTGGAGAAACTATTCACGATCCAAATATCGTCAGCAATGCTTAAAGCCGTTTGAGGCTCTTGCCCATAGGTTAAGCCTTGATAAATTTCATCCACGATAAATATGCGCTGTTGCTTTGCAATATAGTGGTAAAGCTGTTGAGTCAGTGGAGTGCTTAATAAAGTACCGGTTGGATTAGCCGGTGAGGCTAGCAAAACTGCACGAGTCCGCTCGCTCCAAGCCTGCTGGATTTGCTCTAAACTGGGCTGATAATTTTGCGTGGCTGTAACGGGTAGAGAAATAGGTTGACCTTCGAATAAGCGTACAAAATGTCGATTGCAAGGATAGCCAGGATCAGTTAATAAAATTTCATCTTGTGGATTGACTAATACGCCTAAAGCTAGTTGCAAAGCTCCAGAAGCCCCAGGTGTGACAATGACGCGTTCGGGGGCAACTTTGACTCGAAACCTCTGCCAATACCAAGCAGCGATGCGTTCACGTAATTCTGGGATACCACAAGCTGGCGTGTATTTAGTTTGCCCAGCTTTTAAAGCCTGCAGACCTGCTTCAATAATTGGCACAGGCGTGGTGAAATCGGGTTCGCCCACTTCCATGTGTATAATAGAGCGTCCTTGGCTAGCTAACTGACGGGCGCGTGCCAGAATATCCATGACATGAAAGGGTTGGATGGACTTCATCCGTTCGGCCAATATGTTATGCTCGGACATACTAATTAATCACTTAAAAAAATAGGGCATAAAAATGTTCAGGGCAATCAAGTTCGTTGCAGGTTTAACGCTACTCGCTTCTACCTGTGCAACGCAAGCATTTCCGACTCAGCAAGCAGTTCCCGGTGGTTTAGTTATTTTACCTTTAGCTAGTCAAGAAGAGCGTATGCCGACTGCATATTATGCAGGGGCAAGAGTGACAGTCGTTCCACAGGACAGTAACTGGGTTGCTCTGGTTGGTATTCCTTTGGACACTGAGTCAGGTTTGCAGCAACTTGAGGTAAACCTAGGGGGAGTACAGCAAGCCGTTAATTTTGAGGTTCAGCCCAAGCATTACCGTACACAGCATTTACGAATTAAAGATAAAAATAAAGTGGAGCCTGATGAAGATTCATCTGAGCGAATCGTCCAAGAAATGGCTTTGCAGAAACGGTTGACTCAACACTATATTGGTGAGGTATTAAGCACTGAGTTTATTCGCCCCATTCAGGGGCGGGATAGTGGTCGGTTTGGCCTGCGCCGTATTCTGAACGGCCAACAGCGTCAGCCACATAGCGGGATGGATATTGCGGCTACTGTTGGCACACCGGTTAAAGTTGTAGCTCCAGGCCGCGTAATTTATACAGGAAATTTATTTTTTAGCGGCAATGTAGTTTATGTAGATCATGGGGGTGGATTAATTAGTATGTACGCCCATTTGAGTCAAATTAATGTGCGAAATGGTGAGTTTTTGGAGCAGGGTGACTATTTAGGGGCTGTTGGCAGCACTGGCAGAGCCACTGGGCCGCATCTTCACTGGTCTGTGTATCTAAATGGCACAGCGATTAATCCAGCTTTATTCCTTTAAAAACACAATTGATCAAAAAACCGTCCAAGCATTCAGGTTTGATTCAGTGCTATGTCCCTAGAATAAGCTTCAACTTCAGCAGGAATCACGAAAATTGGGGTTTGTGGTAGTGATTCTGTCGTCACGACGATGCTGTAATAAAAAAATAATGTTTCCGCCGTTCTGACACTCAATGGCTTAGAGGTTTCAGAATGACGCGAGCTGAGGTTGCTGTTCTCGATTAACCCTTTCAACCGGCCATTCATTGGGGAGCTGGTTGTTGGGTAGGTTGAGAGCTTAATCAGGGATGTGCTGTGTTTAACGCTATCCTTGATTTCCAAAGACTAGATCTTTGGAGTTCTTGAGTCACCTTCACAAAGCAAGCGGATCAGGCTTTTTTTTGATCCGCTTTTTTATTTAAAATGATTATAGAAAATTTTTATTAAATAAACAAGGCCTGAATAGCAAAGGTCTAGAACATTTCTCTAAGTTAAATCCCAACCCGATTGCAAAGGCGCGAGCTGATACTTCTGGCGTGCACGGTCACAGGCTTCATTAAAAATATTCTTTTCCCAAGAAGCGTTGAATTCCCTACACGGCGAAGGGCGCTTAGGATGGATTGTACAAAAAACTGCTGAACCCACTTGTCCCTCTAAAGCTACACAGCGTGGCTCAGGTTGATCAGTTCCACGCATCGCTGCTCGATAAGGGGAAATAGGCTGAGTTAATTCAGTGGGTACATAGCCGTCCGGAGCCGCATCCGATTCGCCCCAATAAAAAGACACTCGAAAGCAAGCGCAGCAAGCACCGCAGCTTAAACAAGGATTTTCTGAAGTTTGTTGTTCAACCATTATTTTGCCTTATTAATGTAACCAACCTTGAGCATGTTCAGTGATTGCTTTGATGGCGGAGTGGGTGATTTTACGCTCAATCGAGATCGCATAGAAGTTTTCATAAATCTCACAGCTACGCCCAATGACTTCAACTCTGCCTTCTTGTTCTAAAGTTTCCTCTAGTGCAGTCGGGGCGATAAATACGCCAGTCCCAGCAAAACCAAAAGCCTGCATTAAAGCGCTATCATCAAATTCACCCACAATCATGGGTTTGACTTGTTGACTATGAAACCAGCCCAGCAATTTCGAACGAACTGCCGCACCTTCACTCAGCATTAATAAAGCAGCTCCATCTAAACAAGCCGGAAAATCACCAACGAGGGAAGCTTTTAATTCAGGACTGGCAAAAAAACTAATTCCACTCGAACCTAATTTGTGACTAAAACCTTTCACATTCATGTAACTAGGCATTGGACTATCAGCGATCACTAATTCCATGCGATGCACCGCCAATTCTGCCAGTAAATCCGACAGCTTACCTTCAGTACAGACAATGCGAATCTTTTTATTCATTAACATGGCTGGCTGTAATAAACGATAGGCAATCGATTTGGGCACTAAATCAGAAACACCGACTCTAAATAATTGAGCACGGCCTTTAGGCAGGTGTTGCAGGATTTGCTCTAAAGCTTCACCTAATTGAAAGATTTCATTTGCATACTGCAAAGCGACTTGCCCAGCTTCGGTTAATTCGAGGTTACGGCCTTGGCGTTTAAATAGTTCAGTGCCTAAGGACTCTTCCAACAAACTAATCTGGCCGCTTAAGGTTTGTGGCGTTAAATGTAAGCGTTCACTAGCGCGTGTGAGGCTGCCAGCCGTAGCCACTTCACGCATGTAATAGAGATGTTTGTAGTTGAGCATGAGCTTAAAGTTCCTTTAAATACTTCGTTTTTTGCGAAACAAGTATGTTAAAAATTCGAATTTTTCTTAGAGTCGTTCTTTTATATACTCTCTCCATACCTTAAGTAAACCGTTATATAGGAGACGGCAGATGAAATTGACAACACAAAGCCAACGTGCAGTGATGGCGATGCTGGCGTTGGCATTACATAACGATCGCAAGGTACTACGTTTAAGCAATCTTGCGAAAGAACAAGGTATTTCCTTGTCTTATATGGAACAGCTCTTTTATAGCTTACGGCACGCAGGCCTCGTAGAGGGTATTCGTGGCCCAGGTGGTGGCTATCGTTTAGGTCGCCCAGCCGGGCGGATTTCGATTGCCGATATTGTGCGGGCGATTGAAACCCATGGTGATCTAGAGGATCGAGATGTAGCTGCTTGCTCAAACCAAGCAAATATTGATGCTATGTTAGTGGGTTTAGATGAGCGTGTGGCTGAGTTTTTAGAAGGGATTACCTTAGAAAGCTTAACCTATAAGCATAAAAAGCAAGAAACTGCTTATCGCCCTGGTACGACCGCAAGCTTGATTGCCCGTATGTTCCCAGCTCGAGGCGGTTTTATGCCTCAACCAGCCGGTGCTTAGGCTGAATAGAATAAGTTCACTCTCAGCTGCCTGACTCCTCCTTCAATCGCTACTGGCAGCTTATGTCGAGCGGGGTTGTCGCAAACATCAACCCCGCTTTTTAGCATGAAAAAGATTTGTCTTCCTAGCTAGCTTTCGCTTATAACCACGCACTTTAAAGCATTTTGTCCTGCATAATGACTAGTACCTTTACTCATCCCTTTCCTTTTGATCCTAGCTACGGCTATACCTTAAATACACTCTTACAAGTTCCAGCCCCAGAAGCGCCCAGTGATTTTATAAACTTCTGGCAGCGGCGCTATCAACAAGCGCGTAAGCTTCGACCCAAAGTTCAAGTTCAATTTTTAAGGCAAGAAGCAGGCTATAGCATTTATGAACTGAAGTATCCATCAACTCAATCAGTGCTATTAACAGCTTGGCTCGCAGTGCCCATTGAAAGCCTAGTCACACGTGCACTGCTATTTGGGCATGGGTATGGCGGTTGTGCGGGGCCTGATTTTCGCTTGCAACCAAAAAGCACTGCTTTGCTTTTTCCTTGTTTGCGTGGTTTATCGGCCAGTGCTTTGCCAACGGTTTCGACTAATCCTTCTGAACATGTGCTTTATGGGATTGGACAGCCTGATAGTTATATTCTCGGTGGCTGTGTCGAAGATCTCTGGGTAAGTGTATCCGTACTAGAAAAGCTTTTCCCCCAAGTACGTAAGCATATTGGCTATGCGGGGATTAGTTTTGGTGGGGGTATTGGCGCTTTGGCTTTACCTTGGGAAGCACGGATTAAGCGTGCTCACTTAAATGTCCCTACCTTTGGTAATCAACCATTACGTTTACAGTGTGCAACCGTAGGGAGTGGGGAGGCAGTGCGCCATTATCAAACACTTCATCCAGAAGTGTTAGAAACTTTAAAGTATTATGATGCTGCTACCGCTGCACGCTTGATTCAGCAACCCATGCATGTGGCTGCTGCTTTGTTTGATCCTGCGGTGGCACCACCAGGGCAGTTTGCCATTTATAATGCTTTGCCTGAACCTAAAAAATTATTTGTGCTCGAAGCAGGGCATTTTAATTATCCGCAACAGGCTGCACAAGAAATGGCCTTATATGCTGAATTAGACAGTTTTTTTGCAGCGCTGTAACTAACTTACAGCACTATTAGCCTGAGTTAGCGCCCCAAAATCCGATTGAACCACTCACCAATCCGTGAGCCTGGGCTAGTTGAACTAGCTGGTGTACTTGGTGTAGCGCTTGGCGTGCTGGGCATTGACGGTGTACTAGGTACAGCAGGGCTAGGGGTAGATGCTACTCCAGTGGTTGCTCGTGTACTTCCATTCGAAAAGGCAATTAAGCGTTCCACCACTTTCGCTAAAGGTGCGTAATCATTAGTAGCTGCTTGAATCCCTGCAGTGCGCCAACTAACAGGCATAGCCCGACGAATATCATCCCAAGTACCAGTCGCTACTGATTCGTAGCGGGTTTGAGCTGGAGTGCCTTTGGCGGGTGTCCATAAAAAGTCGGGATGCTCATTGCGATACCATTCACCACCAATAATTACATCATTAGCATCTAGCTCTAAATCATACTCATAAGCCACTTGCTGAATTGAATCATAAGAAGGGCTATCATCTTCACGCTGACTTGGGCTGGTTTCTACCACATAAGAGACCAGCATGGAGACACCGACAACTGAGCGTGCAATCGGACTACGGAAGCGTTTAAATTTGTCATTAGTATAAGCACTCGTGGCGACTTTGGCTTGAGCGAGCGTATTCGTGGCTTTGCGGGTCTGTGGATTGAAGTATGTGTAGCTATAGCCATACACTGGTTGATTCCACACTTCATAATCAAAGGTAACATCAAAGACCATACTGCGTTTTGCAGCGCCAATCTGATTTACCACAGCTAAATGCCAAGTGCCAGGGTTGGTATCGAAACACTGGGCAGAAATAACCCGCCCTGTAGCCTGATCCATTGCGGGATTTTTGTCATTACAGCGTCCACCAATAAAGCGCTGGCGCGCTGGCATATTTGCCCACAATAAAGAAGAGAGTGCTTTAATATCGGAGGGGAAAAATTTAATCGGGATATTATCAGGTGTAACCACGGTCACTGAGCGCCGTGGGCGCGCTAGCATATAGGCGGCAGGTGACCAGCCATGACAAATTCCCATCCAAGTTTCCACTGAGCCTGTTGCATCATAAAAGCTTTTACCATCAGCCCACATCCGTTTAGTCAAAGTGCTATTCGTGTCCCCTAGAATTGCATCGTATTTTTCTGAAGGCGATAGGCGATTAATCCTTGAAGCGCTCCGGCTGTTTACAATCGCAGGGGCAGGGTTTGCAGCGATGTAATTCCAGTTTTGTTGCCAATTGTCGCTGCTTGGGAAATTAGGATCGGCGTAACGCGCTCCTAACTCACCTTTATATAAGCCCCAATAATCATCCGACCAAGGGGACTCTGCTAGCTTAGCCTGTTTTAGCCTTGCGTTTTCCATATCTTGTAATTTGTTATAGCGCAAAGCATCAACTAAATTAGCAGCATTATCATTCGAAGCTGCCGCCGCACGGGCGGTACCCTGTGAGCTGGCAGCTAACGCTCGTTGACGGGCAATATCACGGGCTTCCACAAAGCGGCGATTCGCAATCGTGCTAGCACTAAACAAGCTTACTCCCGCTACAGGATTGCCATTAGCGTCATATTTAGTTGGCTTCTCATTCATGAAAGCCACCGGATTGCGATTAAAGGCTTCTAGGCGTGCGTTGATCTCGGCTTCTCTATCCATTGGCTAAGTCCTTAGCTTCAGTTTGTTAGTATTGCTTGAGTATAGTGCTGATCAACTTAATTTTGTGGGCTAACGTAGTGAGTGAAGCGGTTTAAATGTAATAGCTAAGGATTCCAAGCTTATATTTTTCTATCTAGTTGAGGATTCAGTGTTTTATGGGGGTGAGTTAGAGAGTCTTGAAGCTACCTTTGAGAAGCTTAGCAAGCTTAGGCGTATGAAGTTCTAAGTGCTTGATGGTTTAAACAGCTTATTCAGATTAAAGTTAGGATCGATTTGCTAAGTTAAGGTGTAGGTCTTAGGGCTGCATATCTATAAAAATAATGGCTAATCTCTTTAGAGGCGTTATGACTCAAAAATCTTCTTTGCACATCAGCTTAGTCGGAGGGGCTTGGTTGTTGCTCTCATCAGTCGTGCAGGCTGACATTTCAGGTAATGTCTTCAGGGACTACAACAGTAATGGAGTGAAAGACAATACGAGTTCTTTCAATGAGTCTGGAGTTGGGGGGGTTAGTATTACTTGTACTGATAGTGCCGGTGGTACGGGTTCTACAACCAGTTCTACCGATGCTGCTACCTTAGGCGCTTATACCTTAACGGGGTGTATTGGAGAGTCTCGAGTTGAGTTCAATTGGTCATTAGCGGGCGACTTTGCTTCAGTTACTGGTGCGGATAACAATACCAGCGTTCAATTTGTCAATGCGCCGCAAAGCAATATCAACTTAGGCGTCACTTATCCAGCCGAGTATTGTGAAGCAGATCCGCGTTTGGCTGTGGCTGTACAACTAGCTGGTAATGGTAAGGGATTCACCCTCGGCGATGGTACATGGGCGCCTTATAATGCTTTAGATGGTGCTTTAAGAAGTTTTCCTGCTTCAACTAGCGGTAATTTCTCAGCTAATAATCGGAAGGACTTAACACAACAAGAGATCGGTAGTACGTGGGGTTTAGCTTACGACAAACTAAATAAACGTATTTTCCAAGCAACCTTTTTAAAGCGACATGCAGGTTTAAAAGCTGATCTAGGTACTATTTTTATTGGTACGGAAACATCGACGGCTATTACATACAGCAATAGTTTTAGTCTACAAGGGATAACAGCGGCTAATTTAGGAACCGCTATTGATTTTGGTTCTGTGTGTCGGGATGCAACCTGTGCGTCTGCCACTGGCTATACTGGCAATGCTGAAGACTACGAAATTCCAGGTAATCCTGATCAGCGACATATTGATTTGGATACTTTTGCTAAAGTAGGTAAGGCAGGTTTAGGTGGTTTGGAGATTACACCGGATGGCAAGCAGTTATGGGCTGTTAACCTTAATGACAAGCAACGCTCACTCATTCGCATGGATGCTAGTTTGGCTAGTACTGCTTACCCGGGTACGGTTCAGCAGTATTTGTTAGATAGCGCAACTGGCGTGCCTACTTGTAGTAATGGGGTTTTTCGTCCATTTGCGCTAAGTTTTTATCGGGATAAAGGTTATTTAGGTGGGGTATGTGATGCATCAGGGATTCTACCAGCATTGTATGACCCTAACGCTTATCCAGACCTAAAGGCTTATCTAGATATTTATAAGGATCTAGTAGCTTATGTTTTAGCTTTTGATCCCAATAATATGGATAGCGGCTTTAATACAGTAGTCAGTTTTCCATTAAATTATAATCGTGGAGGTGATAGGGAAGATAGAGCTTTATCTCCTCCCAGTTGGCAGTATGGACAATGGCATTCATGGCGAGATAATTGGGCTGACTACGGTATTAAAAACGATAGTTGGGTCGTTTATAATGCAGTGCCTATTCTATCCGATATTGCTTTTAGTGATGACGGTAGTATGACCATTGCACTCATGGATAGGTTTGCTCATCAAATTGGTTCTGTACAAAGTCGTCCTATAACTGGAGGGAATAGCGCTCAGGCGCTAGATGGAAGATCGTCCGGCGAGCTAGTACATTTTTGTAGAGATAGTACAGGTAGTTTTCACCTTGAAGGGAGCGGTGCTCAATGTCCAGTAAATTCTGGTTCCGAAGACCCTTCAAGGGGGCCTAATAATAATGGTGAATACTATGATGATGTAGGAGGCGATCTTCATTCAGAAAATACCCTTGGAAGCATTGTCTACTTACATGGTACTAATAAGATGGGAGCAAGTTTTGTAGATCCATTTCCCTTAAATGAGTGGAATTATGCGCCTTCTTACTTTACTCAAGGCATTCAGTGGCTTGATGCTAAACAGGGAAATCGTGTCGATTATTTTAGGGTTCAAGATCAATACCAAAGTGGGAAGTTTGGTAAAGGTGCCGGCTTAGGTGAAATAGAGTTGCTTTGCCCACCGGCTCCGATTGAGATCGGTAATCGGGTCTGGTTGGATACCAATCAAAATGGCATCCAAGATCCTAATGAAAAAGGCATTCCTGATGTTCCAGTTCAACTAGTGTCGGGATTAACCGTCTTAGCTACTGCAACTACTGCTGCAGATGGTTCTTATTATTTTACCAGTGTTGCAGGTACTTCAACTGCGAGTAAGATTATGGGTCTTACTGATTTACAAGCCGATAAAACCTATACAGTTAAATTTCCGAACACAGTCACTGTGGGGGGGAATACTTATGGGTTAACCTCAGCCGCTAACGGTAGTAATAGACAGCTGGACTCTAATGCGTCTCCTAACGGAGATGTGACCATAGCTGCTGCGGATATTCCAATGGCAGGGGCTAATAATCATTCATTCGATGTCGGTTATAGCCTTGCACAAGCCGATTTAAAGTTAGATAAAAAGGTTAGTCCGAGCCAAACTGTTCGGGGAAGTACGGTAACCTTTACGCTAACGGTGACTAATGAAGGCAATATTGATGCGACAAATACTCAGGTTCAAGATCTTTTGCCTGCTTCATTAGAGTGGGTGAGTGACGATAGTGCAGGAACTTATCTACCAAGTAGTGGCGATTGGACTATTGGGGCATTGGCTAAAGGTGCAAGTAAAACCTTGAATATGGTAGTTCGTGTCAAGTAAAACCTTCTGACTCTTGTAGGCGGGCTTATTGTTAACACAAAGTAAGCCTGCCTACGAGATGTTAAACTTATTAATGAATCACTGTGTGCAAAACACGACTGCGTTCAAAATAGACTGTATAACTACCATAATTCCAAACAGTAATTTTGGGCCATTTCCGCTTCACTTTTCCTTGAGAGACTTTTACTGATTGTGGTTTGCCAAAGCGCTTACGCACTTGTTGCATACTTGCACCTCGGCGTGGATAAGCAGTGCGTGTATAAAAACTGTGTTGTAAGGCAGCAGGCTCAGCGCCTCGTTCTGCATGGGCCACTTGAGGTAAGGAACTACTAAGGGCAAGTGGTAAACAGAGCGCAAACGATAAGAGCCATGTTGGGGTTTTCATAGCGTGCTCCAGAGCGTCAATACTTGTTTTATTACAGCAAATTAAGCTGTGATTTTGTTGTTCAAAAGGTACAATCGCCACCCATGTTTAGACCATTAGAATTATTCATCGGGCAGCGCTATACACACTCACGGCGGCGTAACCGTTTTATTTCATTCATTTCCTTTGCGTCCATGCTCGGCATCATGCTTGGGGTGAT
Organism: uncultured Thiothrix sp.; assembly: GCF_937876535.1. Taxonomy (GTDB): domain Bacteria; phylum Pseudomonadota; class Gammaproteobacteria; order Thiotrichales; family Thiotrichaceae; genus Thiolinea. The sequence continues at coordinate 47,762 of NZ_CALFHZ010000022.1, read as the reverse complement.
GGTGCTGATCACTATTCTGTCCATTATGAACGGATTTGAGAAAGAACTCAGGAGCAGAATACTGGGGGTGGTTGCGCATGTCACGGTTTCAGGGACAGATGGCAAGCTTTCCGACTGGATGCAGAATTATGAAAAATTGGTCAAAGAGCCTCATGTGGTCGGCGCAGCACCCTATGTGCAAAAACAAGTGATGATTGCCAATGGCAATCTCTTACGTGGGACGATTTTACAAGGCATTCATCCAGATTATCAGGACAAGGTGAATGAACAAGGCTTCTCTTTGCTTGAGGGTAGTTTCAAGGATTTAAAACCGCGTTCTTATGGGATTATTCTGGGAGCGGGACTTGCGAATGCGTTACAAGTCGTACCAGGTGATAAAGTCACCGTAGTGGTACCACAAGTGCAAGTTACTCCCGCGGGAGTATTACCACGTTTGCGGCGCTTTACGGTGATTGGTATCCATCAATTCGGCATGCAGGAATTCGATAAGATGACCGCCTTTGTGCATCTAGAGGATGCCGAGCGTCTATTCAAAATGCCAGGGCAGGTGAGTGGGATTCGTCTAAAAGTTGATGATTTATTTGCAGCACAGCCACTCGCTCGCGAATTGCAAGCTAAGCTTGGCAATCAATATGAAGTCGCGGACTGGAGCAAAGAGCACGGCAATTTCTTCCGAGCGGTTAAAACCGAAAAAATCGCCATGACTTTAATTTTATTTTTAGTAGTCGCTGTCGCTTTATTTAATCTCGTCGCTTCTTTAGTCATGGCGGTGAATGATAAGCAAGCCGATATTGCCATCTTGCGTACTTTTGGGATGGAACCCAATCGGGTGATGCGCATCTTTATGATTCAGGGCAGCATTATTGGAGTTTTCGGGACTTTGGTGGGCGTGGTTTTAGGCGTTTTATTGTCTTTGAATATTGAAACAATTGTGCCTGCACTTGAAAACACCTTTGGTTTTAAAGTCTTCCCAGCGGACATTTTCTATATCAGTGAAGTGCCCTCCGATTTGCATTGGAGCGATGTGTGGTGGATTGCGGCAGCGGCTTTAGTCTTTGCGGTATTAGCCACGATTTATCCAGCGCGTCGTGCTGCAGCGGTGCAGCCTGCGGAGTCCTTACGTTATGAGTAAGCCGTTTTTGCCGCTAGAGCTATTTATTGGCCTACGTTATACACGCGCGCGTCGCCAAAATCATTTCGTTTCTTTTATTTCGCTAGCTTCAATGCTTGGCATTGCGATTGGCGTACTGGTTTTAATTACTGTCTTGTCAGTGATGAATGGTTTTGAGGTGACTTTACGCGATCGTATGTTGGGGATGTTGGCGCATGTGACGATCTCCTCTCAAGATGATGCGCAATTAGATAGTACCGAAGCACCCGCGCTACGCTCAACTCTTCAAACCTATCCTTATGTAAAAGCCATTTCCGCTTTTATTGAGAAACCAGTTATGCTCAATCAAGGCGATGAGGCGCGTGGCGTCTTGTTGCAAGCCATTGAGCCGGAACAAGAAAGCCAAGTGGCCGATGTGTTTAAGCATGTGGAAAAAGGCGATATGCAAGCTTTAGTGCCGGGCAGCAATGGGATTGCGATTGGCGCTGGGCTAGCGAAAGAGTTAAAGGTCGATGTGGGCGATGCCTTGACCTTAATTAGTCCGACTGAAGATATTTTAGATACCAGTGAACTGCCGGTTTTACAGCGTTTTACCATTAAAGCCATTTTCCGCGTCGATATGCAAAACTACGATACTGGTTTTGCCTATGTAAATTTAAAAGACGCCCAACAAGCGTTAGGGATGGGCGACAATATCACTGGCTTGCGTTTACGCTTGGGCGATGCATGGCGTGCCCCTAAAGTCGCAGATGATATTTATAATCGCTTGCTACCGGAATACCCGAATCTATGGGTAGGCGATTGGACGCATCAGCAAAGCAATTTCTTTAAAGCACTGCAGATTCAGAAAAGTGTGATGTTTATTATCCTTATGCTGATTATTGCAGTAGCTGCCTTTAATTTAGTCTCAACTTTAGTCATGGTTGTTACTGATAAAGAAGCGAATATCGCTATCTTGCGTACTCTAGGCCTGTCACCTGCACGTATTATGGGTGTATTCATGGTGCAAGGCAGTTTAATTGGTGTCATCGGAACACTCTTAGGTATCGTGCTTGGCGTGTTGCTGGCGAGTAATTTAGAGACGATTGTGCCTTGGTTAGAGCGTTTATTAGACACACATTTTATCTCTGCTGAGGCTTATCAGATTAGTGAGTTGCAATCCAAAGTAAATCCGGCTGATGTGGTTGTGATTGCGATTTCTTCCTTATTAATGGCGATTGTTGCCACGCTTTATCCAGCTTGGCGTGCTTCTAAAGTGCAGCCAGCTGAGGCTTTACGTTATGAATAACTCTACTACTCCGACCACAGTTATTAACTGCCAAGATTTAAGTAAACGTTTCCAAGAAGGGCAGTTGGATGTTTCAGTGCTTAGTGGTATCAATTTAACAGTCCGTGCTGGTGATCGAATTGCAATCGTAGGTAGCTCAGGCAGTGGTAAAAGCACACTCTTGCATTTATTAGGTGGTTTAGATTTACCTAGTTCTGGGCATGTTGAAGTGATGGGTAAACGCATGGAGCAGCTTTCCGATAAGGATCGTGGCCTGCTGCGGAATCAGTCCCTAGGCTTCATTTATCAATTCCATCATTTACTGCCTGAGTTTACTGCCTTAGAAAACGTAGCGATGCCCCTGTTGATTCGTGGAGTTAAAGTTAAAGAGGCCACTGACCAAGCGGAAGATATGCTAAGTAAAGTAGGTTTAGGGAAGCGTTTAGGTCACAAGCCAGGGCAATTATCTGGGGGTGAGCGTCAACGGGCAGCGATTGCGCGCGCTTTGGTCACCCGTCCCCATGCGGTATTAGCCGATGAGCCGACTGGAAATTTAGATCAGAATACTGCTGAACAGGTATTTGAACAGATGCAAAATCTGAATGAAGCGCTCCAAACGGCCTTTGTGATTGTGACCCATGATTTGAGCTTAGCTCGACGGATGGATTCCGTGTATCGCTTAGTGGAAGGCCGCTTGCAAGCAGCCTAAATTCTTGCAACAGCGCCTTAGCTTTAGCGCTGTTCATCCTCCAGTTTCGCCACCACTGCGCTATTGTCTGGGCTTAGAGGTGGCGTACTAAATGGCTGTGCTTTCAAACTGCGGCTTGCTTGGCGACCCCGTCGTTCTTTAAGTCTTTGATTGACATGAAAGCGCCAGAAAACTTGAATGCCATAATAGCCAATCAGCGCAGAAATTAACGCTACCACTAGGCAACCAACTACCATAGGCTCCCAGATTTGCCCAAGCGTCTGTTCTAGCCATTCAATATTCATTTCAAAATGCGGAATTTGTGGCTGATCCAGCAAATGCGCACCAATAACATAAGCGCCATAAAACATGGGTGGGCCAGTGACTGGATTAGTTACAAAGACCAAAGCCACTGACATGGGAATATTGGCACGAAATAGAATTGCTAAAGCAGCCGCGAAAATAGACTGACCTGGAAACGGAATCCACATACAGGCTAAACCAATCGCAAAAGCTTTAGCGACACTGTGGCGATTGAAATGCCAAAGAGCAGGCAAAAACAAAGAATTGCCCAAATAACGCATATATTTATTTTGCGTAATGGTATCTGGGTGCGGCGAAAACTTTTTAAATAAACGCTTTGGCATTATTTAATAACTAACCAATAAGAATAAAAGGGCCTTCCCTGATTGTGACAGCATGCGCGGACTGGCAATAAGCAGCTTCTTAGGCATTTGTGCATTAGTTTGGTTCACCAAGCTACCCGAACAGAGCGGGTGCCTCCTCATTGTGAGTATCTCTATTTTAATCTCAGGATTATTAAGTCTAGTGCCCTTGGGGCGCAAGTACTTACTCTACACAATCTGTTTTTTTCTAAGCTTTTCTTATGCTTGTTGGACTGCCACCTCTGTCTTGCAAGCTCAATTACCACCAGCTTTAGAGGGAAAGGATCTACAAGTTATCGGTAGTGTACACGATCTACCTGAACGGCTAACGACAGGTTACAGTTTTTTCTTCCATATAGATCACGTGTTAGCGGTAGATGGTCAGGCTAACTTAGCTACTCAATTCACTGGTTTAGTGCGCTTAACTTGGTATGCACAACAAGGAACGGTTTTACCTGCGCTAAAAGCAGGCGAGCGTTGGCAATTAGTACTACGGGCTAAACGTCCCAATGGTTTAAGTAATCCGGGTGGCTTTGATTATGAACGTTGGCTATTCGCTGAGCGGATTCTAGCTACTGGCTATGTGCGTGCACAGGATCCCGCCTTACGTTTGAGTACAGCGCCAACTTTAGCGATTGACCCGCTTCGTGAGCGTATTAGTGAGGCTATCCACCAAGCCTTAGGTGATCAACCCAGTACGAGCTTAATTCAAGGTTTAGCCGTGTCTGCCACTGCAGGCATTAGTAAAAAGCAATGGCAAATTTTGCAAGCGACTGGTACGGCGCACTTGCTATCCATTTCTGGTTTACATATTGCAATGGTCGCGAGTTTTGGTGTATTGCCGATGCTACTCATTTGGTGGGTGTTTCCGCAACTCTACTTATATCTACCAGTACGTTTAGCTGGAAGCGTGTTGGGGGGCGCGTTTGCAATCGGCTATGCACTGTTAGCTGGGTTCAATATTCCAACGCAGCGGTCTTTAGCGATGATACTTATGCTAATGCTGGGGTTATTACTCAAACGGCATTTAGCCTTTAGTAAAAGCTTTGCTTTAGCTTTATTAGTCGTGTTAGTTCTCGACCCTTTGGCCTCTTTATCAATTGGCTTTTGGCTATCCTTTGGTTCAGTGGCTTTATTAGCTTTGCTGAGCCAACATCAAGCGAAAACCGTTTGGGTAACCGTGTTTACCTTACAACTAGGGCTATCGGTATTCTTAATTCCAATGAACATAGCCTTTTTTGCAAGTCTGCCGGTCTACTCCCCGCTTGCGAACTTATTAGCCATTCCTTGGGTAACTTTGTTAGTTGTACCGCTCATATTAATAGGTATTTTGTGCCTGCCTTTGTCTTTTGATCTCGCCAGTAACTTGTGGCAGTTGGCCGCTAAAGCTTTGGATATGTTAACTTGGGTTTTAGATTATTTAGCCCAACTCCCTAATGCGCTACTCTATTTTCCAGATTTACCTTGGTATTACTTAGCCTTAGCTTTATTGGGCGTGGTGTTAATACTGTTGCCGCGTGGTGTGCCTAGTCGTTGGTTAGGATTGGTCTGCTTAGTACCTTTAGTCATCTGGCAGCCTAGCAAACCTAAGCTGGGTGAATTTCGTTTGACTGTATTAGATGTGGGACAAGGTTTAGCTACCGTTGTGCAAACGGCTACACATGTTTTAGTTTTCGATACAGGTGCTAAATCGCCTTATGGTTTTGATATGGGCGAGGTGGTAGTAGCACCTTGGCTAGGTTCGCAACAAATCCGGCACATTGATACTCTGATGGTTTCACATGGCGATAATGATCATCGGGGCGGAGCCGATTATCTGTTAGAAAAATTTTCAATCCATCAAGTAGCGACTAATCAGCTAGAGAATTTTTCAAAACCAATAAATTCAACCTTAAACTTGTGTCAGGTTGGACAGTCTTGGGTTTGGGATGAGGTGAGGTTTGAAGTCTTAAGCCCTGACCCTAAGGTCAGTTACGCCAAAACTAATAATCAAGCTTGTGTGCTAAAAGTGAGTAATGCTCAGCATGCCTTATTATTACCATCAGATATTGAAAAGCCAACCGAACAAGCCCTGCTTAAGAGGGAAGTAAATTTACAGGCTGATGTGGTGCTAATGCCTCATCACGGGAGTAAGACCTCATCCTCTGCTCAATTTTTACAAGCCGTTACCCCCAAACTTGCTTTAATCAGTGCAGGTTATCTCAATCGCTTTCATCATCCACACCCTCAAGTACTCGAACGCTATCAAGCTTTAGGTATTAATTTATTAAACACAGTAGAAGCTGGGGCTATTCGTGTCGATTTTCCAAACTCAATACAAGACGATTTGATAATTTTTTCTTATAGAAGGCAAGCTGCACGCTTTTGGAATCGGCTAGCCTTACCTATGGTAGAAACGACTCTAGATAAATGATTTTATTCATGTCATGTTTAGCTCTTAGAGCATAGTCTTGTGGGTAGATTGTGATCAGCAGCTTGATCCCACGATCAGCCTCAACCGCTGTCAACAATAAATAAAATAAATATGACAAGGGTGCATAGCAGGCATTTCCTCTCGGAATAAAACTCTTTTGCAGTTTAGGTAGTCTAATATTTAGAACATGATTGTGTCTTTGTTATTTCCTTAACGATTTCGTTACATATGTTTTGTGGTCATTGGGTTTTCGGTATGAAAAATGCAAAAGTAATCCTTGTACCCATGTCTAAATTCATCAAGTTGTTGTTATCGCATTTCAATCAAGTCAGCTGGCTAGGTGAGCGGATCAGCTAAGCTGAGAAGGGGTTAAAAATGAGTATTTTCAGTCATTACCAGTCACGGTATGAGTCCTTAAAAGAAGAAGAATACACTCTGCAAGAATACCTTGAACTCTGCAAAAAAGAGCCAATGACTTATGCCACAGGGGCTGAGCGTTTGTTATGGGCGATTGGTGAGCCTGAGCTGGTAGACACTTCGCGTGATCCACGTATGAGCCGGATTTTTTCAAACAAGGTGATTCGGCGTTATCCGGCATTTTCTGAGTTTTATGGAATGGAAGATGCGATTGAGCAGATCGTTTCCTTCCTGCGGCACTCTGCGCAGGGCTTAGAAGAAAGTAAACAGGTTCTGTATCTATTGGGGCCAGTGGGTGGTGGTAAATCGTCTTTAGCCGAACGCTTAAAAGCGCTTATGGAAAAAGCTCCGATTTATTGCATCAAAGGCTCACCAGTGAATGAATCACCGTTAGGTTTATTCAATCCTGAAGAAGATGGGGCGATTTTAGAAGAAGATTATGGTATTCCACGCCGTTATTTACGCACCATTATGTCGCCTTGGGCGGTGAAGCGCTTGAAAGAGTTTGGTGGCGATATTACTAAATTCAAAGTAGTGAAGCGCTATCCTTCTCGCTTAAATCAAATTGCCTTGTCTAAAACCGAACCCGGTGATGAAAACAACCAAGATATTTCCGCTTTAGTCGGTAAGGTTGATATTCGTAAGCTGGAAGATTTCCCACAAAATGATGCGGACGCTTACAGCTATTCCGGTGGTTTGTGCTTGTCCAATCAAGGTTTGATGGAGTTCGTGGAGATGTTCAAAGCACCGATTAAAGTGCTACACCCACTCCTGACAGCAACTCAAGAAGGCAACTACAACGGTACAGAAAGCATTGGTGCTATTCCATTCTCGGGGGTGATCCTAGCGCACTCGAATGAGTCAGAATGGCAAACTTTTAAAAACAATCGCAATAATGAAGCTTTCATTGATCGCGTCTCAATCGTCAAAGTGCCTTACTGCTTACGGGTGACTGAAGAGATCAAAATCTACGAAAAGTTGCTGGTTAATAGTTCACTAGCCCAGTCTGCTTGTGCGCCAGATACTTTAAAAATGCTCGCGCAATTTGTGATTTTGTCGCGTTTGAAAGAGCCAGAAAACTCCAACCGCTACTCTAAAATGCGCGTTTACGATGGTGAAAACTTAAAGGACATTGATCCTAAGGCTAAAACCATCCAAGAGTATCAAGATGCTGCGGGTGTAGATGAAGGCATGTCTGGCTTATCAACGCGCTTTGCTTTCAAGATTCTGTCTAAGGTCTTTAACTTTGATGCTGTCGAAGTGGCTGCCGATCCGGTGCATTTAATGTATGTGCTGGAACGTCAAGTGGAGAAAGAACAGTTCCCAGCAGAAATCCAAGCGCGTTATATCAGCTTCATTAAAGAATACTTGTCGCCACGCTATGTCGATTTTATTGGCAAGGAAATTCAGACGGCTTACTTAGAGTCTTATTCTGAATACGGCCAAAACTTATTTGATCGTTATGTGACTTACGCAGACTTCTGGATTCAAGACCAAGAGTATCGTGATCCTGAAACCGGTGATTTCCTTGATCGTTCTGCCTTAAATGCCGATTTAGAGAAAATTGAAAAGCCAGCAGGGATTAGTAATCCGAAAGATTTTCGCAATGAAATCGTCAACTTCGTCTTACGTGCACGTGCGAATAATAATGGCAAAAATCCAGCTTGGACGAGCTATGAAAAATTGCGTCGCGTGATTGAGATGAAGATGTTCTCGAGCACTGAAGACTTGTTGCCAGTGATTTCTTATGGCGCGAAATCTTCAGCGGAAGAGCAACGTAAACATGATAATTTCGTCGATCGGATGATGAAGCGCGGCTACACCGAGAAGCAAGTGCGCTTGCTGGCTGAATGGTATTTGCGGGTACGTAAGTCACAATAATGGACTGTCCAAAGGAGCGCCGTAATGGCCTATGTTGTTGACCGTCGTTTAAATAGCAAGAATAAAAGCCTTGTCAACCGACAACGCTTTTTAAAGCGCTATCACGAGCAAATCCGCGAAGCGGTTTCGGATGCTGTGAGTCGGCGTAATATTACAGATATGCAGCGTGGGGATAGTATCACTATCCCTAAACGCGATATTTCTGAGCCAGTATTTCGGCATGGTCAAGGTGGGCAGCGTGATATTGTTCACCCTGGCAATAAAGAGTTCGTTCAAGGTGACCGCATTCAGCGACCACCTTCGGGCGGAGGTGGTGGTTCTGGCTCAGGGGATGCCTCTGATTCAGGCGAAGGTGTCGATGATTTCGTTTTCCAAATCTCCCAAAGTGAATTCCTAGAGTACCTATTTGAAGATTTAGCTTTACCGAATATGGTTAAACGCCAATTAGTCGGTAGTGACTCGTTTGAAACCCAACGGGCGGGTTTTAGCGAAGTCGGTAGCCCGAATCAGATCAATATTGTGCGTACTATGCGCAGTGCCCAAGCCCGGCGTATTGCTTTAAGTGGCAAAGCACGGCGGCGGCGACGTGAGGTGCTGGCTGAACTGTCAGAGTTGGAGGAGCAAGAAGAACCAAAAACTGAAGAGGAACGTTTGGCCTTAGAAGAAGAGCTAAGCCGCCTTAACTTCCGCTTGAATACCGTGCCTTTCCTTGATGATTTTGACCTGAAATATAATCTGCATATTCGTGTGCCTAAGCCATCACCTAAGGCAGTCATGTTTTGTGTGATGGATGTGTCAGGGTCAATGACGCAGGATATTAAAGAGACAGCTAAGCGCTTCTTCTTTTTGCTGTACCTATTCTTGCAAAAGAATTACGAGAAGATTGAAGTCGTCTTTATTCGTCATCACACCCAAGCCCAAGAAGTGGATGAAGAGACCTTCTTCTATTCACGTGAAACGGGCGGCACGGTAGTATCGAGTGCCTTGAATTTAATGTCTGACATCATCAACGAACGCTATTCACCGAATGAGTGGAATATTTATGGCGCACAAGCTTCAGATGGAGATAACTGGCAGGAAGATAATCAGCGCTGCCACAAGGCTTTAGTCGATGGCATTTTGCCAAATGTCCAATATTTCACTTATATCGAAATTGGTGACCGTGACCCGCAAGGTTTATGGCATTTATATCAGCATCTAGAAAGCGATTACGCTGATCGCTTTGCGATTCAACGGGTTCGGGATAATGCAGAGATTTATCCAGTGTTCCGTGAGTTGTTTAAGAAAACGATGACAGGTGATTAGTTTGGTTGGTTTAGGCAGCAGCGCTAGTATCTAGCGCTCACGCCTTTCTTTGCAGAAAAACAATGGTTCGTTCAGATTGCTTGTTTAATGTGACTCCGTTTGAGATCATTTGATTTTTAGGAAGCTAAACCTAAACAAACTCAAGGAGTTTTAAGTTTGAGCAGTTCTGCAGTAGTTTTAAGATGTCCTGTTTGCCAGTCCGTTTGGCCAAAATTTTATGTTGGATTGCAATGCGCTTGTGGCTTTCAAGGAAAGGCTATTGAAGGTATTCCGATTCTTAGAGTCACTGAGGCTGATGAGCGGTTAGATTATTATTCAGGGCAAAAACTACTTAATCGGATTAATAGTAAGAATGTCGGAATACCACGAATCAATAATGCATTTGCTAGAAATGACTTAATGCTGGAGTTAGGTGCTGGTGTCGATGTCTGTGATGCACCGAATTTGATCAAAACAGATGCTTTTATCTACTCAACCCATCTAGACTATGTAGTTGACGCACATCAATTACCTTTTGAAGACAATACCTTTGATTTTGTATTTTCTCTAGCTGTTTTTGAGCATTTATATGCTCCGTGGGTAGCAGCCAAAGAAATATTTCGTGTTTTAAAGCCAGGGGGGAGAGTGTATATTTTAACTGCTTTTATGCAACATATGCATGGTTACCCGCATCATTATTTTAACATGACAACCATGGGTCTAAGAGAGATCTTTAAAGATTTTGACATTATTAAGTGTATTCCTAGTCCTCATTGCCCATTAACCCAGATTGGCCATATTATGGATGACTTAGGGCGAATGACGGATGCTTTGCCTGCAAATCAAACAGCTCAGGAGTTAAAAGTACATTTAAACAAAGCCTCTCAATTAATTCCGCTAGTGCAAAATCAGTTAATTAGGAAGGAGGCAAACTTTGATTTATGGCAGCAAATTGCTCCAGGGGTCGAATTATTTGCTCAAAAGCCTAGTGTAATTTTATAGTAGACTAGTCTTTGATTAACCACGCCACACTAAAAGGGTAGGGTTTAATTAAAATCTACCCTTGCATTCTCAGGCTATTTAATTCCAACGGTATCGTAAGCTAATTCGATTTGCTCAACTGCCTCGCTATCTGCACCATATAGATCGGTAGCTGCTTGCTTAAGGGCGGCACGTGCATCCTTAAAGCTTGCGGTAGAGGATAAATAGAACAGAGCCTGATAGTAGATACGGCTAGTTTTTTTATCACCTAAACTTTTACTGATCAAATAAGCTGCTCGATTGACAATGCCTGAGTTGATGTGTACTCCCCCTAGGTCATTATCAAGAGTACAACGTCTAACCTGATATTGCTCATGAACATGAGCTGGTTGTCCCCAAACTCTGTTACCTTTTTGTAAACGTTTTAAAGAATAGTCATTCTCAGGGTAACTATCAGAGCGAAAAGCGGGATCGTCCATACGACGTAGAGCATAATAAGCCTGGTTTGTTTTTTTAATTTTCATGATGCTTTCAGCCAAGAGGTAAGGTTTAGTATCCCCACGTTTTAGGCTTAAGAGCATGGCCATCACATCTGACCATGATTCATTGAGAGCGCCTGGCTCATTACAGTAAATGAGGTTAGTAGTCGCCTCTGTCATACCATGAGTTAGTTCATGGGACACTACATCTAAAGAGCCTGCTAAAGGGCGAAAGAACACATCCCCATCGCCGTACCCCATAATTTGGCCATCCCAGAAGGCATTATCTAACCCAGTATCAAAGTTACGTATATGTACTACTGAGTTAATACCCGCAGTAAATCCACTGTTAGGGTACCAAGTATTGAGAGCACCTAGTTCTCGATAGAAATCCATAGTAATGATGGATTTAGTGTAAGCATCCACCGCACTAGGATCCTCCCAAAGATTGTCTTCATCTTGGAAAAGGCCGATTTCACCCGTGTTGTAGTTATAATTAGAAGTGGAGTAACTTAAAGTCGGCTTGCTACCTTGGCGACTATAAAGAAGGTAGGTTCCATTATCCTGCTGAGTCGTCTGAAAGGTTTTTAATTCACCATCTAAGCCTTTACCTTCGCCAGTTGCGGGGCTAGATCGTGAAGCATCAGACCATAAGGCATTTAAACTAAACAATTTGGGTAAGTTTTTAGGAACAAAAACCTTAGCTAAAGTTTTACTACTATTTGCCTGTGGGCGGGAAAAACTTTCAATACGATTTTCAGTAATAAGAATTTCACCGCTGTGGGCATCTACCCAAACTTGATAGCGAGCTAAGGGCAGTTGTTGCTGAGGAAATAGAATCCGCCAAGTGAGATGGGTAACTCCTTCCCATTGCAAATAGACTAAATCAACCTTTTCAGCAGTTAAGCTTGAATCGCCCACCTCTTGAGTCGCTAAACTGAGAGCACTAGTCTGTGTAATGCTCGGTTTAGCATCAATAGTTAGGTCAGCGACTAGATGGTTAGCTAAAGTGTTTAATTTTCCTTGAGAAACTCTAGCTACTAACTTAGCTCCAACTACCTCTAAACCTTGGTGCATTTGCTTGTAGCTAAGCATTTCACCCGCAGCAGTCATTTGGCTTTGCGTGACTACGAGGTTAGAGTTTTGTGCTAAGCCAAGTAGGCTACGATGTTGTTGGAGAAATGTATCCACTAATTGTTGTGCACTACGGTATTGACCTACACTGAGTTGCCCATTGAGATAAACAGGCTGGGTGTGGGTTTCATTCCATGTGACTTGTAGGTTTGGATCTTTATTGAGTAGCTTAGCCAGTTCGGTATTAACATCTGCTAACAGATTAGGCGAAACAGTATAAAAAATGCTTGCTGATAATAAAGGAATTAAACGTGGCAATTGAATTGATGTACTTCGTAGCATAAGCAGCCTCCATTGCGCTAGATAGTAGTAAAAACAAACAAAGTAGCATTAGCCTTAATTTATTTACAAGTAATAATGCATAGTCAGAGTAGGTTCATCTGCTTAAAAATAAGCTGAAAGAAGCACTTAGCTAGCAGTATTGCAAGAAGCCTAAGCCTGTTGATATTTCACTACTCTCGACCTGTATCCTTTGCTAGAGTAGTGATAACTAGCCTGCGTTAGCGGTAGAGACGCAGCAATTTCCCTACCTTGTAGGACTAAAAGATGAATAAAAATTATCTCTCGACTAGCTCGGAATGGACCTTCGAAACCATCGAGGCCTATGACCGTGAAATTGCGCGGATTGCGCATGATAAATTCCGTTTAGATACTTACCCTAATCAAATTGAAATCATTCGTTCTGATCAAATGATGGATGCTTATGCTTCGATTGGAATGCCCGTTTTTTATAATCACTGGTCGTATGGTAAGCATTTCGTCAATGTAGAGCAGAACTACTCACGTGGGCGTATGGGGCTGGCTTATGAGATTGTGATTAACTCCAATCCCTGTATTGCTTATCTGATGGAAGAGAATACGCTGACTATGCAAGCTTTGGTGATTGCACATGCTTGTTATGGACATAACTCTTTCTTCAAAGGCAACTATTTGTTCCGCAGTTGGACCGATGCGGAAGCTATCGTTGATTATCTCTTATTTGCTAAAAACTATATCACCCAATGTGAAGAGCGCTATGGTGTGCACAATGTAGAATTGCTGCTCGATTCTTGTCATGCATTAATGAATTATGGTGTAGATCGTTATAAACGACCTGTACCCATCTCAGCGGCCAAAGAAGCTTTACGCCAGCAAGAGCGTGAGCAATATATTCAACAGCATATCAATGACTTATGGCGGACTTTGCCACGTAAGGCACAGGTGGACGAAACTATTGAGATTCAGAAATTTCCGGCTGAATCCCAAGAAAATATTTTGTACTTCATTGAAAAGAATGCGCCGCTTTTAGAAGGTTGGCAGCGGGAAATTGTGCGGATTGTACGTAAAGTGGCACAATATTTTTATCCACAGCGCCAAACTCAAGTGATGAACGAAGGTTGGGCAACTTTCTGGCATTATACGATTTTGCATGAGTTGTATGATGAAGGCTTAGTCAATGAAGGCTTTATGATGGAGTTTCTGACTTCACATACCAATGTCGTCATGCAACCCGATTTCGATAGCCGTTATTATTCTGGCATCAATCCTTATGCATTAGGCTTTGCGATGATGAAGGATATTCGGCGCATTTGTGAAAACCCTACTGATGAAGATAAACGCTGGTTCCCGGATATTGCCGGTTCTGATTGGATTAGCACCCTCGATCATGTAATGCGCAACTATCGCGACGAGAGTTTCATTTTGCAATTTATGTCACCAAAAATCATGCGTGATTTCCACTTCTTCGCCTTGCAAGATGATGATCGGCGTAATGTGATTGATGTCACCGCGATCCATAATGATGAAGGCTATCGCTTGCTGCGTGAGACTTTATCTCAGCAATATAATCTCAGCTCTCAAGAGCCGGATATTCAAGTCGAAAGCGTGAATATTCGTGGAGATCGGTCATTGACGCTCTATCATCATATGCATAATCGGCGACCTTTGAGTAATGACTGTTACGAAATGCTGCGCCATGTGCATCGTTTGTGGGGCTATGATGTGCATCTGCATTCGGTTGAAACCGACGGTCGACGGGTGCGTAGTTATCATCTGCAAGAAGGACGTGAGTAACAGATTCAAAAGGTTCAGCCGCGCTCGTTTTGCTAGCACGGCTGAGTGAGTTTTTCTCAATGCCCTGCATGATTTTCAAATCGCTAGCTTGTAGTTAAATCCAGTTTCTAACTCACTGCGTAATGAGTTTTAAGTGACTCACTAAACACTTAAACCTTCATTATTCTAAGTCGAGGAAACTGCTATGAAACTAAAATTAATGATGCTGCCAATGACTTGTTTGGCATTAGCTATTACCAGTGCAGTACAAGCATCTAGTCATCGCGAAGCCCCCTTTATTACTGAAAACCCGAAAGTGGACGCAACGGATTTTTATGCCTTTCGCAGTTACGAGGCGGGGCGTGCAGGTTTTGTGACGTTGATCGCTAATTATAATCCCTTGCAAGATGCTTATGGTGGGCCAAATTATTTCAGTATGTCGCCCGATGCGATTTACGAAATTCATGTTGATAATAATGGCGATGCTAAAGAAGATTTAACCTTCCAATTCGATTTTAATCAGCGTTTAGGGAATGAAGGTAAGGGGATTGCTTTACCGATTGATGGTAAAAATATTCCAGTGCCTTTAGTTAATGTCGGGCCAGTGACCAAACAAGATCAAGCAGCGGTTAACTTCCGTGAGTTTTATACCCTAAATGTAATTAAAGGGGATCGGCGTACAGGGGATTCAATGCAGGCTATGAATGCTGCCACCGATCATCCTATCTTCGCTAAACCTTTGGATAATATCGGCGCTAAAACGTTTAGTACCCAAAGCTATGAGCAGTATGCAAACACATTTGTTCACTCCGTGCGTTTGAATGGCTGCCCTAGCCAAGCACAGATGGGCAGAGTCTTTGTGGGGCAACGTAAAGATTCATTTGCAGTGAATTTGGGTGAAATCTTTGATTTAGTGAATACCGATCCGGTAGGAGCGACCGATGGTGAAGTTGATGCCTTGAATGATAAAAACGTCACTACGCTTGCTTTAGAAGTACCGATTGCCTGCTTGAAAGGTAGAGGGACTGGCATTATTGGTCTCTGGACAACAGCGAGTTTGCCCCAAACGAGTTCCTTATTAGAAGAGCCGAAAAATCTCCGCGCCAAACGCTCGTCTGGCCCTTGGATACAAGTCTCTCGCTTAGGCATGCCTTTAGTGAATGAAGTGGTGATTGGTTTACCGGATAAGAATCGTTTCAATGCCAGCCAACCAAAAGATGATGGGCAATTCCTTGATTATGTGACTAAGCCGACACTGCCTGTTTTGTTGAATGTTTTATTTGGCGTGCAAGCACCAACGGTAAGTGGTAGGCCTGATTTAGTCGCTGCTTTTCTGACTGGCTTAAAGGGGGTGAATGAAAATGGCTCGGTGGGTGAGATGCTGCGGTTGAACATGAATATCGCGCCTACTGCCAAGGCAGAGCAAAAGAATTTAGGGGTAGCGGCCGGTGATGCGGCTGGTTTCCCAAATGGTCGGCGCCCAGGTGATGATGTGGTGGATGCAGAAATTCGCGTCGCTATGGGGTTACTCTGCCATTTAGGTTTAAATCTCTGCACACCGGATCAAGCCACTAGTGGCAATCTGCCTTATACCGATGGTGTGTTGCAGAGTGCCGAGCAGTTTAGTGATAGTTTCCCTTATTTGATGACACCGCTAGCAGGTTCTCCGAACTAATTTTTACCGCTTAAGTTCAAGCTGCAAACTAGGAGTCAGTCAGATGAAACCACGCTTTACTAAAACCTCCCTTTCCTACTGGAGTCTGGCTGGCTCTTGGTTTTGCAGCTTAACTTTAAGTACTAGTTTGCAAGCTGCTGCCTATATACCTGCTTCTGAACAAACTGTGGTGGCCGTTTTACCGAATTATTTGCAAGCTAATTCAGAGGCTATTCGTAGTTTTAAACGTGTTTTAGAGCAAGACCCTTATTCACTGGAAGCAAATGTGGGTCTAGCGCGTCTCTATATTGAATTAGGTCGTAGTGAGGCTGATCCACGCTATTACGGTTATGCTGAAACGGTGCTACAGCCGTGGTGGACAGAGGCAACTCCACCGCCTGAGGTCTTATTGTTGCGGGCTACTTTGCGCCAGCATCAACATGACTATGCAGCGGCCTTACAAGATTTAAAGCAGTTAGTGCGGCTTCAACCTAATTCCAGTCAAGGCTGGCTCACCCTGGCAGTGGTGCAATGGGTACAAGGGGATTATTCAGCAGCGCGTAAAACTTGCAATGCACTCTTGACCCAAGCTTCTACTTGGTACGGTTCACTGTGCTTTAGTCAAGTTTTAAGTTTTACCGGAGACGCTGAACGTGCTTATGCATTACAGGCCAGTTTGCTTCCTAGCTTTAACCAAAACTCACTAGAGTTACAACAATGGGTAACGACTAATCTTGCTGAAATAGCTTGGCGCCTGGGTAAGCTGTCATTGGCTGAGGAGCATTTTCAACAAGCTTTAGCTATCAAGCGTCGAGATAATTATTTATTGCGCGTCTACAGCGACTTTCTCTTAAGTGAGCAACGCCCACAAGAAGTCCTAACCCTACTAAAAGATAAAGGCAGCGATGATGCTTTACTTTTACGTTTAGCACTTGCAAGTCAACAAGCTCAACAAACTAAGCAAACTCAAGCTTATCGCCACCAATTAGAAGCGCGCTATGAGGCGGCACGGTTACGCCAATCGAGTTTACATCGCCGTGATGAGGCACTCTATTTATTGAGTTTTGCAGGGGACTCCAAACAGGCTTTAGCCTTAGCACAAGCCAATTGGGCCGAGCAAAAAGAAGCAGAAGATACCACTTTGTTATTGCGCGCCGCTTTAGCCAATCAGGATTGGGTCACAGCACGAAAAGTACAGGTTTGGCTTGCACAAACTGAACAGCAAGATGCACGTCTACAAGCACTCTTAGTGCAAATTCCAGTAGAGCAAACATTATGAAAATTTGGCTCAAAGGCTTCCTGTTATTGTGTTGTTTTTCCTTAACCACGCCTGCGCTAGCCCATAAACCTAGCGATAGTTATCTGTTTTTACAAAAAGATGGCTTAGTGCGTTGGGATATTGCCTTACGTGATTTAGAGCAAGCCTTGGGCTTAGATAGCAATCAAGATGGGCAACTCACTTGGGGGGAGCTTACACAGCAGGAAACAAAAATTAGTGCTTATGCCTTGAGCCGTTTGAAGTTAAGTCAAGATGAAAACACTTGTAGCTTGGGCTTGCAAGCCATGCAGATTGATGAGCATACCGATGGTGCTTATGCAGTCTTAATGCTGATGCCGACGTGCTCTTTAGCAGCAAATACTAAGCTGCAGTTTAATTATCAGTTGCTGTTTGATCTTGACCCGACCCATCGCGGCGTTCTGCTGGATCAGCGTGAAGGTATCCATACTAGCTCGATGATTTTCTCGAAAGAGCAGCCTAGCTTAAGTATTTCACCTGAGCAGCTTAGTGCTTGGTCGACGTTTGTGAATTATATCGGCGAAGGTGTTTATCACATTTGGATTGGTTTAGATCATTTACTGTTTATTAGTATGCTGATTTTGCCCGCTGTATTACGTGTGAAAAATCATACTTGGGAAGAGGTTACTAGCTTTCGGCCTGCGTTGTGGAATTTGCTGAAAGTGATTACTGCGTTTACTGTGGCGCATTCAATTACGCTCTCGCTCGCGACACTGAATCTGGTCAGTTTGCCGTCGCGTTTAGTCGAGTCGGCGATTGCGCTCTCTATTATTGTGTTGGCTTTGAATATCTTTTACCCGATTGTAAAGCATGACCAATGGTGGCTAGCTTTTAGCTTTGGCTTATTACATGGCTTCGGTTTTGCGAGTGTGTTGATGGAGTTGGAAATGCCGCCATCAGCACTGCTTCAAGCACTGCTAGGGTTTAATTTGGGGGTAGAGCTAGGGCAATTGATTCTGGTTTTATTACTGTTTCCGCTGGCTTATGTGTTGCGTGCCAGCAAGCTGTATCAAGTGCCGATTCTCTATGGAACTGCCGCTTTCACACTGATTTTAGCCAGTGTTTGGTTGGTTGAGCGTGCTTTTGATACAGTTTTGTTTGCCTAAGACACGCAATCTCGGTTGTGACCCACTACGCTTATTAGAATGCCTATAATGGTCTATGTTAAACTAAGTTTCATTGCCCTGCGTAGTGATTAGTAGTGAATAATCAGACCGAACTTTATGCGCTCGTTGAGCGTATGCAACATAGTCAGCAAGAGGCCTTAGGTCGCTTCTATGATTTGACCGTGAGCTATGTTTTTGGTTTGGCGATGCGTATCACTTCCAATCAAGCCTTAGCGGAAGAAATTGTGAATGATGTTTATCTACAGGCTTGGCGCAATCGCGCCAGCTATCAATCAGCACAGGCCACACCTTTAGCTTGGTTAATGATGATGACGCATAGCCGTGCGGTTGATGCGATGCGTAGAGAAGCCACGGTTACTAAGCAGCAATTACCGATGGCTGAGGATTTTGATGCAGTCGATGAACAGGGTTTAAGTCCCTGGGAGCAGCTTGTTCATATCGAACAGGCTGAGCGTTTAGAGACTGCTTTCAAGCTTTTAGATATTCAACAGCGTCATTGGATTAATTTGGCCTTTTATCGGGGGATGAGCCATCAAGAAATTGCAGATTATACAGGAGAGCCACTGGGAACCGTGAAAACAGTCTTGCGCCGTGCACAAGCCGTGTTGCGTACCGCATTGACGAGCGTATACCCGACTGGGGGTATTTATGAATAGCAGTAACGAACCATTAACTATGAACACTGGGCTAGAGCAAGACGTTTTTGAATTATTAGCTGAAAATCAAGCAGCTTATCCGTTGCCAATGGGTTTACAAGCACGGATGCGCCTTAAGCTTCTTGACCAAGTTCATGCTGAAGAGGCGGCTATTCAACCCGGTTTCAAGACGATTCGTGCGCATGAAGGCGAATGGCTTGAGCCTTTACCCGGTGCGAAAATCAAAATTCTGCATCAAGAAGGTAACTCTGATTTACTCACTTATCTGGCGCGCTTAGCCCCCGGCTTTGAAATGCCAGGTCACCCACATCCTTATCCTGAAGAATGCTTGATGCTAGAAGGTGATTTGTGGCTGGGTGATTTAAAGCTCGGAGTGGGTGATTATCATTTTGCGGAGAAGGGTTTGTATCATGGACGCTTACGCACTGAAACGGGTGCTTTAGTCTTATTAAAAGGTGCGTTGCCGCCGATTTGAGCAAGCTTGTAAAGCTTGCTCAGCTTCCCTTTTAGTCTCGCAGTGGAAATTTCAAAGCATAATCCGGTGTTTCAATCCCTGATGGTAAATCAGCCGCAGGTATGGGTTCACCATAGACATGTGTCAAAGGAATTATTCCAGCCCAATGAGGCAGATTCACATCGTCTTGATCATCTTTGGGGCCGCCAGTACGCACTTTACAGGCCGCTTCATTTAAGGGAATGCGAATTAAGGAAGTTGCTTTTAACTCTTCTGGCAAATGCTCGCGATAATCTCCTTTTGACCCCGGAATAAGCGTATAGGTGATCTGATGCAAAAGTGCAGCTTTTTCAGCACCCTCGACCGCTTCACCTTTGCCGTGCACTACTGCCGAACGATAATTTGCCGAGCAATTCATCCCCGAGCGAGCCACCACAATGCCATCAATTAAAGTGAAAGCGACACAAGCTTCATGGCCGGCCGTCAGATGTTTGATAATGCGTGAAGTGCGTGAGCCATGTAGATAAATATGATTATCAATGCGTGCGACCATCATGGGCAAAGCAAAGGGTTGGCCATCAACTGCAATAGAAACAGTGCCCACTAAAGCTTCATCAATAATCTTGTATAAAGTCGCTGCTTCATAATCTGCTCTAGCTGCTGTCTGTTTGACGGTTGCGCGTTTACTGGGCGCTTGATCGCGAGTTCTTGCCATATCTTGCTCCAAATGAAAATTTCCAGCTAGCCTAGATGACTTTATGGTTTAATGAAAAGAGCCATAAATCAGCTCTCAATAGACCATAAATGCCACTTAAAATTGCTCAGCTCTGTCTTGATCGTGAACAGTCCGTACCTTTAGCCCGCCAACTGTATGGGCAATTACATCAGCAAATTATACGCGGTGAAATAGCTTACGGTGAGCGTTTACCGGCTAGCCGTGAATTAGCTGACAACTTAAAACTATCGCGTGGAGTGATTGTAGAGGCTTATGAAATGTTACGCATTGATGGCTTAGTGGCAGGTTTTGGCAAGGGAGGAACTCAGGTCTGCTATCAGCAAGTAGCACCCAGTTTAGTGAAAACTAGCAAACGTGCCCTGTCTTTATCCACTCGTGGTCAAACCATCGCTCAAGCGCGCCAGTATATTATTCAAGAGCCAGCTTTGCCTTTAACCCCAGGCTTACCTGATTTAAGTCTTTTTCCGCATCAACAATGGCTAAGTTTGAGTCGCGAGGCTTGGCAGCAAACCCAAGGGATTTATCAACGTGCAGGTGGCCTAAAAGCGCTAAAGCTCAGTTTGCGGAATTTTCTTGCTCAATATCGTGGTATTCAACTTGATGATTTGAATTGCTTACTCATCACCACAGGTTCTCAAGGGGCTTTAAGCTTATTAGCCAGCTTACTCACTGAAACAGGTGATCTTGGCATAGTCGAGCAGCCAGGTTGGGCAGGGGCAGAGGGAGCTTTACGTCAAGCAGGTTTAAAATTGCATTACACAAGTTTAGATGCCGAAGGGGCTTTAGTGCCTGAGGGTCTTAAAGCGAAACTAGCAGTGTTGACGCCAAACGCGCAATACCCCACAGGTTCTGTTATGAGTATGCAGCGCCGCGAGGCTTGGTTGCAATATAGTCAGCGCCAGCATACTTGGTTGATTGAAGATGATTATGCTGCTGAATACAGCTATCAACAACATCCCACACCTTCGTTACTCACGCACCCACATGCGGAGCAAGTCATCCACATTGGTACGATGAGCAAATTGATGTTGCCCGATCTACGCTTAGGTTGGATGGTCGTGCCTAAGGCTATTGGGGTGGACATTTGTGCTGCTATTAATACTTTAGGTTTACAGCCCACTTATAGTATTCAGCAGCAACTCGCTTTATTTATCCAATATGGCTACCTAGGGCAACATTTAGCGCGGACTCGGGCAATTTATAATGAGCGGCGCAAACGATGTACTGAGTATTTACAGCAATATGCACAAGACTTGTTGGAGATTATGCCCTCGCAAAGTGGTATGAATTTATTAGTAGAATTGCGAAAAGAAATAAATACAACTGAATTGCAGCGTAAATTGAAAGCAGCTGGATTAGGCGGTGCTGTCTACAGTAGTTTTAAGTTAGACAAAACTCATTGCAAAGCTAAACTAGTCTTGGGGCATGCTTTTGTACCTGAAGCTGAACTCGAGTTTTGTTTAAATAAGCTCGTCACAGTGATTAGCTCTAATCGCTAAGAATGAAATTGACTAGCCGAAAGACCTACTAAAGCAGGTCTTTCTTAGTTCAAGCAGAGCTTATTAAAGCGCATGAATAACCGCAGCGACCAGCGCAAACATTCCCCAGACCATCAAGCCCATTACTAAGAATAAGGCTACTATTACCCCCACTACAGCTAAGGTACTGCGCTGAGTGGTCTCTTTAGGGTTAAGCACATATTGGCGCATTAAGTCGACATTACGTTGGTTGGCTTTGAATATAAAGTCGAATAAGTCACCCAGTACTGGAATGACGCCAATCACACTTTCAAGCAGAATATTCAAAGTCATACGGGCAAGAATGGCTTTAGGCACTTTCAGTTTAACAGCTTGATAAAGAATATAAGTCGATAAGCTGCCAGCAGCTAAATCACCTATACCTGGAATCAAACCTAATAGGCCATCCAAGCCGATTTTCCAAGAAGTTCCCGGAATTTTAATCGAGTTGTCGAGTAGCCAAGCTAATTTATCCAACTTTTTACTGAGCAGCTCATTAGTATTACTCATGCAAATTTCCTTCTAAGCCAGTCTGTCTTGAGGGAGAAGATAAGGGCGGTTGTTTAGAAAAAAAAGACCTCGGCCTAATTTTAGTGCAGTTTTAGTTAAAGATAGGATCAGCCAAGGCTTGGTCGAGGAGTTCAATCCAATGCACAACAGGAATCTTAGCCTCACTCGCTAAATGCATTTGGCAACCAATATTGGCAGTAGCAATGATTTGGGGTTGATGAGCCTGTAAATGATCCAGTTTATTCGCTAATAATTGCTGGGAAAGCTCTGGCTGTAAAATTGAGTAAGTGCCTGCTGAGCCACAACATAAATGCGCATTGGCAACAGGTGTTAGTTCAAACCCTGCTTTTTGCAAAATACTTTCAACCACGCCATTGAGTTTCAAGCCATGCTGCAAAGTACAAGGACTGTGAAAAGCTATCTTTTTTAAATGTGCTGGAATCTGCGTCGAGCCAAACTCAGCCTCAACAAGTAGTTCGCTTAAATCCTTTGCCAAAGCAGAAACACGCTCAGCTTTAGCGGCATAGGCCGTATCGTGCTTGAGTAGCTGTACATAGTCTTTCAGCATTACGCCACAACCACTGGCGCTAAACATAATCGCTTCAGCACCGGCTTCAATCGCAGGCCACCACGCATCAATATTGCGACGCATAAAGTTCAAGGCTTCTTCCGGTGCGGCTAAATGTTGGCTGACTGCACCACAACAACCCGCTTGCGGTACCCTGACTAATTCAATGCCTAGCTTTTCCAAAACACGGGCGGCGGCGGCATGAGTGGAGGGTGTAAGCACCGTTTGCACGCAACCATCAAAAGCGAGCACTTTACGCGGCTGAGTTTTCGCTGACCATTGATAACGTTTACCTTGTTGAGCAGGGAGTTTCTTCGCTAAATTGGTGGGTAGCACCGGTTTAACTAAATAACCTAAGGCGAGCAATAAACGAAAGCGTTGTGGGTAAGGGAGGATGCTGCGTAAAGCTTTGCGTTGAATTTGTTCTAACCAAGGGCGCTCAGTCTGTTCCTCGACAAGTTCCCGCCCAATGTCTACTAAACGT
Source organism: uncultured Thiothrix sp. (assembly GCF_937876535.1). Classification (GTDB taxonomy): domain Bacteria; phylum Pseudomonadota; class Gammaproteobacteria; order Thiotrichales; family Thiotrichaceae; genus Thiolinea. The sequence continues at coordinate 24,408 of NZ_CALFHZ010000022.1, read as the reverse complement.
CCATAACGCACGCCCGAAGGGCAGGTGGTTTCACAAGACCGACAAGTTAAACAACGATCTAAATGGGTGCGAATAGTCGATGTCGCTGCAGCACCTTCAAGGACTTGTTTAATCTGATAAATCCGCCCGCGTGGTCCATCTAATTCATCCCCTAGAAGCTGATACGTCGGGCAAGTCGCTGTACAAAAGCCACAATGCACACAAGCCCGTAAAATCGCTTCGGCTTCTTGGCCTTGCGCACTATGCTTATAGTGCTCGCTTAACTTAGTTTGCATCGTAGTCCCTTTTAAAGCCCAATATACAAGCGATTCGGATTGAAAATACCTTTCGGGTCAAAGGCTTGTTTAAGCTGGCGATGATAATGCATTAGCTCAGGGCTTAATGCCTGGAAACTGGTAACAGTCGTTTGTGTTTGTTTAGCAGAACGCCGAAATAAAGTCGCATGTCCCCCAGCTTTAGTCACTGCTTCACGAATCAATGTTGCGTCTAAATCACTGACTAGCCAACGTAGAGAGCCTCCCCAGTCATAAATTGGCTCACCCTCTAGTTCTGCTAACACATCGGTATCTGCCGGTAAGGATAAACGCCAGAGAGTCTTCTCGGTTTGGAAAAAAGCGAATTGCTGTTCACGCAACTTGAACCAGAAGTTTTCATGTTCCGGCAAAGGTTCACCGCCCATTAGTTTCGCAGCTTGTTTGACTGAACCTTCGCTCCCTGCTAAGCGTAGATAAGCTTGTCCGTCTATATAAGCACAAGCACTTAGCGGTAAAGGTAAGCGTGCATAAGCATTGGCTTGTTGTAACATATCTTTGGCACTTAAGGTTTTGACTAAACTGAGTGTTGTTTCAGGCTTGGGTAATACCCGCACAGAAATTTCCAATAGCACCCCCAAAGTTCCCAAAGCACCGGCCATTAAGCGTGAGACATCATAGCCCGCAACATTTTTCATGACTTGGCCGCCAAACTTAAGAATTTCACCTTTGCCATTAATGAGCTTGCAGCCTAAAACAAAATCGCGTGCAGCGCCCAAATAGGGTCGAGCCGAACCAGAAAAGTTGCAAGCGATTGTTCCGCCGAGGGTAGCGGTTGCAGCAAAATGCGGTGGCTCAAAGGCTAAACACTGGTTTTCAGCCGCTAAAGTAGCTTCTAATTCACTTAAGGGAGTGCCTGCACGTGCAGTAATGACTAATTCGCTCGGTTCGTAATTTAAAATCCCGCTATGTTCGGCCACTGATAAGATTTCGCCTTGTGTAGAATTACCATACCAAGCTTTGCTATTGCCACCGTGAATCTGTAAAGCGGTGCCTTGTGCATAGGCTGCTAGGACTTGTGCTTGTAGGGTTTGGCTAAGATCTCTCGTATTCATCAGAAACGCTCTAAATCAGCGTGGGGAAGTTGTCCCTGATGCACATGCATTGCACCAAATTCAGCACAACGCTGCAAAGTCGGTACGGCTTTGCAGGGGTTGAGTAAACCTGCAGGATCAAACGCGGCTTTTACCGCATGAAATTGGCTGAGTTCTAAGCTATTAAACTGTGCACACATTTGATTAATCTTTTCCATCCCGACACCATGCTCGCCCGTGATCGTGCCACCTACTTGAACACACAGCTCTAAAATTTTACCACCAAAGGCTTCAGCGCGTTCGAGTTCTCCCGGCTGATTCGCGTCAAACAGAATCAAAGGATGCAAATTGCCATCACCCGCATGGAAGACATTCGCTACCGCCAAACCAAACTCTTCGGAAAATTGATTAATGGACTGCAGCACTTGCGGCAAATGTTTGCGGGGAATTGTGCCATCCATGCAGTAATAATCCGGCGAAATGCGCCCCACAGCGGGGAAAGCCGATTTGCGCCCTTTCCACAAAGTAGCGCGTTCTTCAGCATCTTTGGCCGTGCGCACTTCAGTCGCAGCACTTTGGAGCAAAATATCGTGGACACGCATAAGTTGCTCAGAGACTTCGGCATTCGTTCCATCCAGTTCACAGAGCAGAATCGCGGCTGCATCAGTTGGATAACCTGCATGCGCAAAATCCTCAGCGGCTTGAATTGCAGGGCCATCCATCATTTCTAAACCGGCTGGAATAATCCCTGCAGAAATAATTGCCCCGACCGCAGCCCCCGCTTTAATCACATCATCAAAAGCCGCTAGCAAGACTTGCACACGCTCAGGCTTAGGCAGCAATTTAACCGTGACTTCAACAATCACGCCAAGCATACCTTCCGAGCCAGTCAGTAAGGCTAATAGATCATAACCGGGCGAATCGAGGCTGTGACTACCTATCGTGAGCAGCTCACCTTCAATCGTGACCAGTTTAATTTGCAGAATATTGTGCACCGTTAAGCCGTATTTTAAGCAGTGTACGCCCCCAGAATTTTCCGCCACATTCCCGCCAATCGTGCAAGCGATTTGTGAGGAAGGATCGGGCGCATAGTAAAGCCCTAAATGATCCACCGCTTGAGTAATCGCTAGATTACGTACTCCGGGTTGCACGGTGGCGCTGCGACGTTCAGGATTAATCTCCAGAATCTGAGTGAATTTCGCCAAACTCAATAAAACGCCTTGTTCATGCGGCAAAGCTCCACCAGATAAACCCGTACCTGCACCCCGCGCTACCACCGGCACTTTTTGCGCATGACAAATTTTCAGAATCGCTTGCACTTGCTCAACCTTGTCTGGCAAAACTACCACGAGGGGTACTTGTCGATAGGCACTTAAGCCATCGCATTCGTAGGGCTTAAGCTCTTCGGGTTTGGTCAAGATGAGAGGCTGAGGGCGAATGGCTTGTAGGGCAGCAATCAGCTGTTCGCGGTCTGGATTGAAATGGGATGCTGACATAGTGCTCTCTAGTAGAGATGGTGGCTGCTTACTTTAGCGTGGATTGGGGTGGAGGCAAAGTTCTCAGACAGTGATTAGCTTGAATAGCTAATCACTGCCCGCTTGAGAGCTAAGAGCAAGCTATACTGATACCTTAGTGAAAGGTCGGATTAAAAGCAGGCTCATCGGGGGGGTAGGTATCTAAGACAGAAGCAATTAATGGCTGACTTTCTTGAGGGGATGGATTTTCACTCGCTGGTTCTTCTGCCTGTACAGATAAACCTAAAGCCTCAGCCACGGCTTTTAATTTGCTGCGAATTTGTTTTTCTTGCTCATATTCCTTTAAAAGCTGTTCTAGTTCAGCAATATACTGGAGGCGCTTACGTAACAACGTGACATTCTGCTCAAGTTGTTCACTGAGGGCTAGAGCTTGGTCAGTTTGATTATCTTTAACGTATTTGCCAATCTTATCAATGGAGGCTTTTAAAAAATTACAATCATCCTCACTGACGGTTGTTCTACTCCGGGTAAGATTTTCAGATTCGCTAGCATGTAAACTGAAGGTATCCCGTTCAAGTTCGAGGCTTGCGATTTGAATTTCATTACGCAAATTGGAGCTAGTAGTTTTGCCTCTTTCGATATTTTCTCTATTAGCTGCTGAGTCTTTAAGTAGTTTTTCAATAGCTAGTTGAATAGCGTTGGTGTTAGCCATAGGGATTCCTTAGTTAGTGTAAGTTTTTGGAAACTTCTAAGTATTCTTGTAAAGTAGCAATGTATCTGAGCTTTACTTTTATGAAGTCAGTAAACAACTCCAAACTTTCTGCTTGCTCAATAGCTTTCTGCGTGTTTTTGCCTTTGGTAAGCTGTTTAATCGAATTTAATTGGTTTTTAAAAGCAATGGTATTGTTGGTATGGAATTGACTAACCAGCATTTTTCTAGCGGTATCGTCATAGTTCCTAAGGTTTATATCGGTATCTTTAAAATAAGCTTCATACTGAGCTATATCCACTTTAAAGTTACTAATATTCATTCTAAGTTGCTGTAAATGGGTTTTTGTATACTGGGTAGATGAGGCGATAATAGGTCTTAGGACGGGTTGAGCCGTCGATGTATGTAGTGCCTCTATCAGGCCATTATTTTTATTTAGCCACTCTTCAGTTTCCTCATGGGTTCCCACAAACAAAAAGGTACAGCAATTGTTATATTGTTGAGTGACTAAACGACTAGCATCATGTAAGTCATATTTAAAACAATGTGGTAGTCTGTTCTCACCATGATGAGTCATGTTAAAGCCTTGGAATACCTGTGTTTCTGAGAAAAATTCTTGATTTTGACTTTTTGCCCAAGCGGCTAAAACTTTATTAGCCGCTTTACGATAATTGCCATTTTTAAGATAAAAATTCCGTAATGAAGGCATGAAGTCGGCATGTGTTTGGTACTGCATCATATTCACACTCAATGACCTAGTTAGCTAGACATAAAGGCTTGGGGTTCTAGCTCTGTAGTTATTGGTTTAGAGAACTTCTAAGGCTATGCTTAAAAGTTCAAGGGACTTTTTTAGTAACTTTTAAAGATTAGCGATTAGCTAACTATATTAGGTTAATAAAAGTTGTGCTTGATAGAGTGCTAGTATTGATTAAACAGCCTTCTAAACTCTGCATCAGCTTGTTGATAGTAATTTTGAAAATACTGATGATTCCTATAAGCTTCTCTTAAACCTTCCAAAATCTTGATTTTTTGAGCACGAATTTCAATTAAGTCAAGCTCGGCACGCATCGAGTCAATAATCGTTGGTAGATTTGAATAATCAGCTCTTGGAAGCTCATTGAGGCGATTCATTAAATTATTATAATGTTTTCCACGGATGCAGCCATTCATAGTATCAAGTTGTTGTACGACCAATTGTTCATTTTGAGGCAGAGTTTCTACTTGATCCTCAATGAGTTGTTCAGAAATTTGAGTTAGTTGCTGTTGATATTGATCGATTTGCTGTTGTGCTTGATTAATTCTTGCTTCTAAGTCTGTTTTGCATTGATTAGCGCGAATCACCGCTGCTGCTAAAATTTGATAGGAGTTAGTGACACGTCTTACTAGTGGATCAGTGGCTTCAGCAACTTGTGGTTCGGTTTCAATAGACTCAGATAGAGTGTCAATGTCTTGGTGGCTAAATATATGATTTTCAAAATTATTATTTCCTAGATTGTAATCTTGATTATTAAAATCATCATCAAATGGAGTCATATTGAGAGCCTGTTTATTGTTGGTTGAGTTTTTATAGTAATTTTTGCGATTAAGCAGGGCAATTATCGAGGATGGGCGGTAAATAGTGCATGGTGAAAAATAGAATATAAAATTATTAATTTGAAAGTATGCAAGAGTTTATTTTTTTACTGACTATTGAGTCAGACTAAACCGGTTGCGATCTTAGCTACAAGCAAGTCCTAGTCAGCTTGCATAGTTTTAGGCAAAATAAGCCTCCATCTTTTCTTAGTTCAGGGCTGACTCATGGCTGATTTCCCCGGTATGTTTCCTTTAACCCGTATGCGCCGCATGCGTCGGGCGGAGTTTTCACGGCGTTTAATGCGTGAGCATCGGTTGACGACGGATGATCTGATTTACCCAGTGTTTGTGTTGGAGGGCCGTAATCGGCGGGAGAGCGTGGCTTCGATGCCGGGGGTGGAGCGCAAGAGTATTGATTTGCTGGTGCAAGAAGCGGAGCAAGTTGCCAAATTAGGTATTCCTTTAATGGCCTTGTTTCCGGTTACACCGCAAGAAGCCAAATCGGAAAAAGCAGAAGAAGCTTATAACCCCAATGGTTTAGCGCAACGTGCAGTACGTGCTTTGAAAGAAGCCGTGCCGGAGTTGGGTGTAATGACCGATGTCGCTTTAGATCCGTTCACTTCGCATGGTCAAGATGGCTTAATGAATGCCGAAGGCTATATCGTCAATGATGAAACGGTCGAGGTCTTGGTCAAGCAAGCTTTATCCCATGCCGCAGCGGGTGCGGATATTGTTGCGCCTTCCGATATGATGGATGGGCGGATTGGGGTAATGCGCCAAGCTTTAGAGCGCGAAGGGCATATTCATACGCGCATTATGGCGTATTCGGCGAAATATGCGTCCAGTTTCTATGGTCCTTTTCGGGATGCGGTGGGCTCTGCGGGCAATTTGGGAAAAGGCAATAAATACAGCTACCAAATGGACCCCGCGAATAGCGATGAGGCTTTATGGGAAATTGCCCTTGATCTGCAAGAGGGTGCAGATATGGTGATGGTCAAGCCGGGTATGCCTTATTTAGATATTGTGCGCCGCATAAAGGATCAATTCAAAGCACCAACTTATGTTTATCAGGTTAGTGGTGAATATGCGATGCTCAAAGCAGCAGGCATGAATGGCTGGATTGATGAAAAAGCCTGCGTATTAGAGGCTTTATTGGGGATGAAGCGCGCGGGGGCGGATGGTATCCTTAGCTACTTTGCCAAAGATGTGGCGCAGTGGCTGCAGGACGCTGCCTTAAATCGCTAAATCAAGTATTCAGCGAAGGTTTCACCGTTTGTCGGGAAAATGGGCAAGTAAAATGCTTAGGCTAATTGATAAAAAGTAAACGAGGCTTAACCCATGTTAGAAATAATTATAGCTGGCGGTGTGATGATGATTCCGATCATTCTCGCTTCTATTGTAGCGCTGGCTATTATCTTTGAACGTTTTTGGGCCTTACGCCGCAGTAAAGTAATGCCCGTTGCTGATGTCGAAATGGCGCGTAAATTAGCCGAAACTGGGCAAGTATCTTCGAATGCCATTAATAATTTAAGTTCAAGCTCAGTGGTCGGGAGTGTGTTGGCGACTGGCTTAGCTAGCAGTAGTCTGCCGCGCCATTTGATGAAAGAAAATGTTGAAGAAGCCGGGCGGCATGCGGTGCATCGTTTGGAGCGTTATTTACCCGCACTGGCTACCATTGGGTCGATCTCGCCATTAATGGGTTTATTAGGCACAGTGTTTGGGATGATCAGTTCCTTTAGCCAAATTTCTAAAGCAGGTGCAGGCAATCCAGCTGCGGTTGCAGAGGGGATTTCAGTGGCCTTAATTACAACGGCAGCCGGTTTAATGGTAGCGTTAACTGCAGTGATTTTTCACCGCCTTTTGAAAGCTAAAGTCGATAATTATGTGATCAGTATGGAGCAAGAGGCAGTTAAGCTGATTGAAATTGTCAATCAAACGAATAACCGTCGCCCAACCGCGACTGTTGCGAGTAATCAACCAACGGCCAATGAAAAAGCTGCTGCAGCGATTGCAGCTGCCCGCCAGCGTATGGCAAGTGGAGGGTAACTATGAAGTTTCGCACACGTGAAACCAGTAATGTAGATATTGACTTGACCTCAATGGTCGATGTGGTGTTTTTGTTGCTGATTTTCTTTATGGTGACAACGACGTTTAATCATAATTCTGCTTTAAAAATTGCCTTACCTACAGCAAGCAAAAATCCCGAAACACAAAATCTGCAGAATAAAATCGAGTTATTGATTGACAGTCAGGGGCGCTATTATGTAAATGGGCGGGAAGTGTTGAATACCCAACCTGAAACCTTATTCCAAGCGATGACTGAAGTCTTAAATACTGCGCAAGGCACACCTGCTTTAGTAATTTCTGCGGATGCAAATGCCAATTATCAGGCTGTTGTCACCGCGATGGATATCGCTGGGCGCTTAGGTTTAACTAATTTCTCGATGGCGACTACCCAAGCTGAGCGGCAGAAGTAGCCCGCATGTCATCAATCCCACGAATTGCTGGTTTACACGTCTATCGACGCTTGGCCAACTATTCCCTACGCTACTGGCCTTATCTTTCTTTTGCGATTCTTGGCTTACTGATTAGTGCCATCACTCAACCCCTATTTGCCTCCATCATGGGGCCTTTGTTAGATAAAGCGATCTTGCAACGTGATCCTGACGTGATTGCTTGGCTACCGTTAGGGATTATGGGGATTTTCCTCTTACGCGGTGTGGCGATGTTTGTCTCAGGGTATTTCATGGGGCTAGTCGGGCGCAGTGTAGTGCAACAGATTCGCGGCGATGTATTTAATCATCTATTACGCCTGCCAGTACCTTATTTTCAGCGGCATAGTGCTGGCAGTTTACTTTCTCATTTGACCTTTTATACCGATCAACTCACCACAGCAGCAACCCGTGGGATTACGGTATTAATTCAAGAAACAGCGACCATTATTGGCCTATTAGCCTTGATGTTTTATCGCAGTTGGCAACTGAGTTTAGGTTTATTGATTATTTTGCCAGTGATTACTCTCGTAATTTTATATGCCACTAAACGCTTACGGCGTTTAAGTCAGCAGGTACAAAATTCAATGGGTGAGGTCACTCAAATTAGTAATGAGTTAGTACAGGGCTATAAAGTCGTACGGATTTTCAATGGCGAGCAGTATGAATCGCAGCGCTTTAAACAAGCGAATGAACATAATATGCAGCTTGAAATGAAGCGTTTATTGACCGAGTTATTATCAACGCCTTTAGTGCAATTTCTAGTCGCAGTGGCTTTAGCGGCGATTGTCTATATTGCTACCCGTGAATCTACCCTAGAAACTTTATCGCCCGGTATTTTCATGTCCTTTATTTTGGCGATGATTATGCTATTGACCCCTTTACGTAATCTCACTCAATTAAATGGACAATTGCAGCGGGGAATTGCAGCTGGGGAAAGTATTTTCCAGCTGTTAGATGAACCAGCAGAAGTAGATACAGGTACACGGAGTTTAGCGCGCTGCGAGGGTAAAGTTGAATTTAAAAATGTTGGCTTTATTTATCCCAATACAACTAAAACTGTCTTAAAAAATATCTCATTCACGGTTAATCCGGGGCAAAAAATTGCTTTAGTAGGGCGCTCAGGTAGTGGTAAAACGACGCTAGTGAATTTATTAGTACGCTTTTACGATTATCAAACTGGACAAATTGAATTAGATGGTATTCCTTTGCCAGACCTGCGGTTACAAGATTTACGGCGGCAAATCGCTTATGTTGGGCAGGATATTGTGCTTTTCAATGACACGATCCGAAACAATATTGCTTATGGTGAAATGCAAGCAGCGCCCTTAGCAAAGATTCGGGCAGCCGCAGAAGCCGCACATGCTTTAGAGTTTATTGAGCAATTGCCGCAGGGCTTGGATACAGTCATTGGCGATAATGGCGTCTTGCTTTCCGGCGGGCAACGCCAGCGCTTAGCCATTGCTCGGGCGATTTTATCCGAAGCTCCCATTTTGATTTTAGATGAAGCCACCTCTGCCTTAGACACAGAATCTGAACGGCATATCAAAGCCGGTTTAGAGCATCTTTTGCAAGGCCGCACCACTTTCATGATTGCGCATCGCTTATCTACGATTGAAAATGCCGATTGCATTTTAGTCATGCATGAGGGCGAAATTATTGAATCTGGCACGCATACACAATTACTCGCTTTAAATGGGCAATATGCACGCTTACATGCGATGCAGTTTTCTGAGCCAGCATCGATATGAGGGCTGCTAAGCAGCATGTAAGTGCTTGGTTTGAGTCGGTTTGGTATGAGAACCGACCTATGGCTCGCACAATTTTAAGCCCCTTGAGTTATCTATTCTGCTATCTCGCTAAGCAGCGCCGCACTAAATTGAGCTTGGAGCAACAGCCTTTTTCCGTACCTATTATTGTGGTTGGAAATATTACGGTAGGCGGTACGGGTAAAACTCCGCTAGTGATTTGGCTAGTTGAGCAATTGCGTGCAGCAGGCTATCGGCCAGGGGTAGTGAGTCGTGGCTTTGGTGGCAAGCAGGTGGGTGTCAAATTTGTGCATGTGAAAAAGACTGCGAGTGAAGTAGGCGATGAGCCTTTATTAATTGCTCAACGTACTGCAGTCCCTGTAGTGATTGGGCGAGATCGTAATGCAGCGATTGTGCACTTACTCACGCGCACTAATTGCAATCTAGTGATTTCTGACGATGGCTTGCAGCATTATCGTATGAAACGTGACCTAGAGATTGCTGTGATCGATGGAGCACGGCGCTTTGGTAATGGTTATTGCCTGCCTGCAGGCCCACTACGCGAGAAACCAGAACGCTTACAAGACTGTGATTTTGTAGTTACCAATGGAATAGCAGAACAGGGCGAATATTCCATGCATATCCGTGGTGAAAACTTACAGTCTTTAGTGGGAGAAGAACAATGCGCTTTGAGTTTATTTCAAGGGCAAAGTGTAAATGCAGTTACAGGGATTGGTAATCCAGCACGGTTCTTTAGTCATTTAAAATCAGCGGGTTTAAATTTAATCGAGCATGTTTTTCCTGATCATCATGCTTTTACTGCTGAAGACCTTAAGTTTCGGGATGATTTACCAATACTGATGACAGAGAAAGATGCGGTAAAATGTCGAAATTTTCCAGCAGAAACTATTAAGAACGCTTGGTATTTGCCGATTGCAGCGGAGTTAGAGGCAGTATTTGCCGAACGCTTAGTACAACGCCTTAAGGAGTTAACACATCGTGGATAGGAAATTGTTAGATATTCTGGTTTGCCCAGTGACTAAGGGTAAATTGATTTATGATAAGGATGCGCAAGAGTTGATTTCTAAGGCAGCGCGTTTAGCTTATCCGATCAAAAATGGTACGCCGGTGATGCTCGAAGAAGAAGCACGCGAACTGACTCAAGAAGAAGTAGAGAGCTTAGCCGAATGAAGCCGGTTTTAGTCATCCCTACGCGTTATGGTTCAACCCGCTTGCCAGCGAAAGCCTTACGCTTATTGAAAGGTAAGCCGCTGGTTCAGCATGTGTATGAGCGCGCTATTCAAGCGCAAGCAGCCTTCGCGACTATTGTAGTGGCGACGGATGATCAACGTATTCAAGAGGTCTGTGAGAGCTTCGGTGCAACGGTATGCATGACTTCAACCGCGCATGAAACCGGCAGTGATCGCTTAGCGGAGGTTGTGCAAATCTATGGCTGGGCGGATGATCAAGTGGTGGTGAATTTACAAGGCGATGAGCCTTTGACACCAGTCGAAAATCTTTATCAGCTAGCGAATAATCTGCAAACCCACCCGGAAGCGATGATGGCTACTTTAGCCACACCCTTGCAAACCGAGCATGAATTAGCAGACACGAATATTGTCAAAGTGGTCAAAGATATGAATGGCTTAGCACTTTATTTTAGTCGTGCACAAATTCCTTTTCAGCGTGATGCCGCGAAAGCTGGGAGTTATTCAGTCTCGCAATATGCACTGCGTCATGTCGGAATGTATGCGTATCGAGCTGAATTCTTGAAAGCCTTTGCAGGTTTAGAGCCTTGCTCATTAGAGCAATTAGAGAAATTAGAGCAACTCCGCGCTTTATATTATGGCTATCGAATTCATGTGGATTTAGCGGAAAAGATTCCGGGGCCTGGGGTGGATACGGAGGCGGATTTACGCTTAGTGGAATCATTGCTGTGATCGAAAAGCCAGCTGATTAGCCTCTTATCAGCCATTTAGAGATTCTAATTGGCTTAGGTCTATACTGGTTAACAAGGAGAAGGAGCATTAGGGTAAAACCTCTCCTCAATAAGAACTAAAAAAATTCAGTATAGCCAGCAAGCGAGAGGAGGCTATCATGCACAAATATCCAGAATCCGTTTTCGAACCCTTAGCTAGCGCCCGGATGCTAGTTTATATTCTGATTCTAGCTGTCCTAGTGATCATGGCAGGTCTTATTTGGTTAGTCGCTTAGTCTAAAGTTCGTCTAAATTTTTTTATCCCGATCAACATCACGACGAAGATAAAAATACTTAGCGGCAGTAAATGTGGCCATGCCTCATGCCAACCGTTGCCTTTGAGCATAATGCCACGCACTAAACGCAGAAAATGCGTATTTGGCAACATCTCGCCAATGATTTGCGCCCAGCGCGGCATCCCTCGAAAGGGGAACATAAAGCCAGAGAGTAAAATGGATGGTAGCAAAAAGAAGAAGCTCATTTGCATTGCTTGGGTTTGATTGCGTACCGTGCTTGAAATGGTAATGCCGATAGTTAAATTGGCGAAAATAAACACCATCACGCTAAATAGAAGCAAGCTTAGGCTACCCACAAAAGGCACATTAAATAAAATCCGTGCCATCAGTAAAATTACGGCAACTTGTACATAGCCGATCAAAATATAGGGCGCGATTTTACCGATCATTACTTCTAGCGGTTTGATCGGAGTGGCTAGGAGATTTTCCATCGTACCTTGCTCGACTTCGCGCGTAATGCCTAAAGCAGTCATCATAATCATGGTCATAGTAAGAATCACGCCCATCAAGCCCGGCACAATATTGTATTGAGTAATCCCTTCGGGGTTGTATAAGCGATGAATCCTTAATTCAAAGCTATTCGCTGGGGGCGCTAAATAGCTTAAAGCTCCGGTTAAATCATGGCGTAAAGCCGACTCAGCTAGTTGTTGGAGGCTAGCAATCGCATTGCCGGTCGCAGCAGGGTCAGCCGCATCCGCTTCTAACAGTAAGCTTGGGTAATTGCCGCGAATGAGATCCCGTTCAAAATTCGCTGGAATGGTCAAAACAAATTGCGCCTCGCCTTGAGCGAGCATGTCAGTGGCGACTTGCGCATTTGCGTCATTATTGACTACTTGAAAATAGCCGGAGTTTTGTAGGGCTTGCACCAGACTACGCGTTAAACTGCCTTGATCATAAACGACTAAAACTGTAGTGAGGTGCTTGGGATCCGTATTAATTGCATAGCCAAACATGAGTAATTGCATGATGGGAATTCCGACCATCATGGCGAAAGTCAGACGGTCGCGGCTTAATTGAATGAACTCCTTTAGCATCATCGCCCATAAGCGCCGCCAACTCATGTTTTACCTGCTGGCTGAAAATTATCAGTGGCTTGTTGCATAAGGTAAATAAACACATCTTCTAACGTAGGCTGACTTTCTGACCATTGATAACTTGGGTTGGCAATCTGAAAGGGCTGTAAGGCTTGAGCTAAAGCCAACGGATCTTTACCGCTAATATGCAGCGTATTGCCAAATTGAGTATGCATATCGACTGCAGCTAGTGCGACTAATTGCTTACTTAACTCAGCCATAGCAGCCCCTGATACGGTCCAAGTATGTAAGCCACTCTGCTCGATTAATTCTTGTGGGGTGCCAGTTGCCAGTAAGCGCCCATAAGCAATATAACTTAAGCGATGGCAACGCTCCGCCTCGTCCATATAGTGGGTGGAGACTAGAATAGTAATGCCATCAGCCGCTAATTGATGAATTTGTTCCCAGAAATCTCGGCGTGCTTGCGGGTCAACCCCGGCAGTAGGCTCGTCTAATAAGAGTAATTGGGGTTGATGTAAAAGTGCGGCTGCCAAAGCTAGGCGTTGTTTCCAACCTCCCGATAAACTACCCGCTAATTGCTTTTGCCTTGCAACCAAACCTAAGCGCTCTAAAGCAGTATTCACGCGCTGCTTGCGTTGGTTCATGGCATAAACACGCGCCACAAAATCCAAATTCTCACGGATAGTTAAATCGCTATATAAACCAAAGCGTTGAGTCATATAACCCACTTCGCGTTTAATTTGCGCAGCTTGCGAGAAAATATCCAAACCTAAAGTTTGCCCCATTCCGCCATCCGGGGTTAATAGTCCGCACATCATGCGAATCGAGGTGGTTTTGCCAGAACCATTCGGCCCTAGAAAGCCATAAATTTCACCCTTGCGCACCTGCATAGATAATTGATCAACCACCACTTTATCCCCAAAGCGCTTGGTGAGGTTTGCAACTTCAATCGCGTATTCGCTGGAGCTGCTCATGGCTACTGAGTCGTTGGAGGATTGAGCCAAATACTCACAGGCTGTCCCGCATGCAAATGGCTGGGGTCTATGGGACTTGCTTCGACTAGATAAACCAATTTAGCGCGCTGTTCTTTGGTATACAGCACAGGGGGCGTGTATTCCGCTGAGTTGGCTATAAAGCGAATCGTGGCTTGCTGTGTACTAGAGCAGCCATCGCATTGATAGCGGAGAGGATCACCTACTTTTATGCTACCGAGTGCTGTTTCGGGTAGGAAAAAGCGAATTTTATATTGATCGGCAGCGACTAAACTTAAGACAGGCGTGCCTGCATTCACCCACTCTTCCGCTTGATAATAACGATTTTCTACCTGAGCTGCTTTGGGGGAACGAATTGCTTCAGAGTCCAAGGCAAATAAGGGCTGATCTTTAGCGACTTGATCCCCCGTATTCACATACATTTGATCAATACGCCCGCTAGTGGTGGCAGCTATGCGTAAAACTTCAGTTTCAATATAGCCATTTAAGCTTGGGGGGGTATCGGCTTGGCAGGCGGAGAGTTGAACACTGAGGCTTAGAAGTAAAGAGCAGATACTATCCCACATCGTTGACCCCTCATGACTGCTCGAAACTATTCATGCTGCACCTAAAGATGCTTAAGTTCTAATCCCAATTCCGCGATTGAGTAGATACATACTGAAGCTAGCTAATAGCGCAATAAAACCTAAAATAATCAAATAGCTAATCCAAATCGGAATATCCGCAATACCTAACACGCCATACCGGAAGCCATTGACCATATATAGCACAGGATTGAGCAGGGAAATCTTTTGCCAAATCTCCGGTAGCATCGTGATCGAATAGAAAACACCACCGAGATAAGTTAAAGGCGTGAGCACGAAAGTTGGCACGATAGAAATATCATCGAAACTTTTCGCGTAAACCCCATTAATTAAACCCGCTAGGGAGAATAGGGTGGAGGTCAATAAGCCAATGGTGAACATTACAAATAGATGTTCGATATACAGCTTACTAAAGATTAAAGACACCATTGTCACTGCAGCACCCACAGCCATCCCACGGGCAATCCCACCGCTGACAAAGCCCGCTAAAATAATCCAATTCGGCACCGGCGACACTAGCATTTCTGCAATATTGCCTTGGAATTTACTCCCATAAAAAGAGGACACCACATTCGCATACGAGTTGGTAATCACCGCCATCATAATCAGACCGGGGACAATAAACTCCATATAAGTGAAGCCGTGCATTTCACCAATCGCGGGGCCAATTAAGTTACCGAAGATAATGAAGTATAAAGCGGTGGTGATCACTGGCGGCAGAATGGTCTGTATCCAAATCCGTGAAAAGCGTAAGACTTCACGGATTAGAATCGTGTAATAAGCTGTCCATTTTTGTTGAGCATTCATGCTTTATTCCCCTCGACTAAATCAATGAATAGTTGTTCGAGGCGATTGGTTTTATTGCGCATACTTAAGACTTGTAAGCCTTTCTGATTGAGGAAGGCAAAAATTTGATTCAAAGAAAAATCTTCTTTGTGGTAAGACACTTCGAGTGTGGTTGGGTCGCGTAATTCAAAATGACAAGCTCCTTTATCTTCAATCTGTTCGATAGGTTCGACTAAATCGAAGACATAAGTTTCCGTATCTAAGCGGCTCAACAAGGTTTTCATACTAGTGTTTTCGATTAATTGGCCTTGGTCAATAATGCCAATATTTCGACATAAGCTTTCGGCTTCTTCTAGATAGTGAGTGGTGAGAATAATGGTAATTCCTGACTCATTCAGGTCGGTGAGGAATTCCCACATGGAGCGGCGAATTTCAATATCTACGCCTGCGGTGGGTTCGTCTAAAATGAGTAAGCGTGGCTCATGGACTAAAGCACGGGCGATCATCAGGCGGCGCTTCATCCCACCAGATAAAGTCCGCGCTTGCTCTTTACGCTTTTCCCAAAGGCCAAGCTGCTTTAAGAGTTTTTCGGCACGTTCAGCAGCAATAGCACGTTCAATTCCATAATAGCCGCCTTGATTAATCAGAATTTCCCCGACTGGTTCAAACACATTGAAATTGAATTCTTGTGGGACTAAGCCAATTTGGGATTTAGCCAGTTCGCGCTGCGTATCGAGGTCATAACCAAAGATCCTCACGCTGCCTGAAGTTTTATTGACTAAGGAGCTGATAATACCAATTGTCGTGGATTTGCCTGCGCCATTCGCGCCTAAGAGTGCATAGAAGTCGCCTTGTTGTACGCTCAAGTTAATCCCTTTGAGCGCTGTAAAGCCATTATCATAAGTTTTACGTAAATCAGTGATCGCTAGAGCCGCTGTCATGGACTTTCCCCAGTTGCGAGAGCGCGGATATTAGCATGATCCCCACACGGCTGAGAAATCTTCAGCAAAGCTAAGGAGTTAAGGCATGTATTCTTATCTAAAAACCTTATTATTAGTAGTAGTCATGTGCTGGGGGTTACAGGCTTGTGAGCTGAAAAAACAGGTGGCTACCTCTGCAAACACGCTAAGTTCGGCGCAACAAGCTCAACTTGAGCAGCAAATGCAGCAAGCCTTGACTTTGCAGCAGTTGCAGTTACAGCAGCAAATACAAATGCAAACCATGCAGATAGTTCAGAATCATGCCAATCAAGTTGATCAGCACTTACAAACCTTTTCGGCAACACAGGCTTGTGCAATTGCGGGGAATTGTCGGGTGGAGACGCGGGTTGTGCCGGGGCAGTGAGTGGATTTAAGTAAATTTTCAAATTAGAAAAAAGGGTACAGAGGTTGTTCTACAGCCTGAACGTCCAACATGACGAGCGCGGTAGGGAGTAGGTTGGACGAAGACATGGGCTGTCACTGCGTCCGTCGTCGAACGAATACTCGTTAGAATTAAATGTTGCTTAAGTTAATTGTTCTAGTAGTTTTTTAACTTGATCAAATAATAACTCTCGACCTTCTTTTGAATTTAATAGAGTACCTAGAGTACTGGTTAATTTATTGTTTGTGATTTTAGCCCACATTCCTTTGGGGTAAGATTTTGCACTCTCTTTAAATTCCGCAAGCTCTTCTCTAACTTGTTTTAATTGTTCTTTGGTAAGGGAGTATTCTTCTTTTAGTTCTTCTATCTTGTTATATAAGGCTTCAAATTTTTCATTTATTTTCAGTATCTCATCATTATTGAAATATCCATTTGGGTCATTTATGATATTTTCTATTTCTTCTTCAAATTTTTTCCTTAATTCTTCTAATGGATCATATTTTGGAGATTTTGCCCGCAAGTCGTTTTTTATAAAATGACATCAATTTTTAATATGTGGTAATAATTCGTCGAATTCATTTATTTCTATTGTGTCTATTAATTTGTAGCGACCTGGAGTCATTCTTATACATGATTTTTCTATCTTTTCATGATGAGTTACTTTGTTACCAAAATTAAAAGTTTCTGATACTGTACGCTCTCATTTCTCTGTTGTTTCGTATAAATAAAGTTCATATTATGGAATATGTGCAAATAGTATCTTGATATAATTTGGCCCGCTACCTGGATAAGATAACTTGAAATCATTTAATGTGAATATTGAATCCTCAAGTGTATTATTTATGTCTTCTATAAAAGATTGATTTAGTCTCATATATCTTTAATCCAATAGATTGTAGTTTGAGGAGCAATTTTACTCTAACAGTTTATTAGATAGAAACTATGTAGAACGAGTTATACAGGAAAATTCTGTATAGGAAAGCTACGGAATTAGTGTTGTAGGATAAGGTGCTACATTTCATGTGATTTTTCGTCGATGCTTAGGGTTTAGTCAAGATTATACAGCCGACCAACGGTTATTTGAAGCAGCGTTGAGTTTAAAATAAAAAATAGTCGTTAATCGATTCAATGAGAAAATAATTTAAGCACCTAGATATAGAGTAGCGAGGTGTGAAGCTCTAGTCTCTTGAGGCAACCGCTATTGTAAATGTTGTGTTGCTTGAACATCTATCTAGGCTGAATGATATGCTTTGGCGTATTTGCAAAGAGCGACAATGATGTATATATTCATCAATTTCACTAAAAATCTAAATTTTGATAGCTATATTCGTCATGTTAGCAGCACTAAGCCAAACTATTCGCCAAGCTCGCCGTACTCAAGGTTTAACTCAGCAGCAGTTAGCCGACTTATGTGGTTTAGACCGTACCACCATTGGAGCTTTAGAGCGTAATGACTACTCCGACTTAGGCATTCGTAAGGTAGAAATGGTGCTTAATGTATTAGGTAAAGAGTTATGTTGTCGGGATAAAAGTTTGCCAACCTTGGATGAGTTGCGAGGTGTGTATGGCGGATATTGATGTCTATTTAGAGCACACTGATACGCCCGCATTTATCGGCCAGTTACAAAAAGAAGCTAACCAGCATACATTTAGTTATCAGGCTCGCACAAACGATGCACTATCACTCACCATGCCTTTGCGGGTAGCCAGTTATCAATACCCTGAGTTACATCCCATTTTTCAAATGAATTTACCCGAAGGCGCTTTGCGTTGGGCTTTGGAGCAAATGACGGCGAAGCACTATGGTAGTGATGATTTAAGTTTATTGGCTTTATTAGGCCGTCACCAAATTGGACGTTTAGCTTATAGTGTGGCGGGTCAGTCCTTGGCTTTTCTAACGGACCAGCCGCTCACCTTAAATCAATTAGTGAGCAGCACGGACGAAGATTTATTTGCGCAATTACTCGTGCGTTATGCGACTCATTCAGGGGTTGCTGGGGTACAACCTAAAGTACTCATGCCCTTGCAACAGCATTTCACTCTGCCTTTGAGACATTATATTGTGAAAACCTGGGCAGAGGATTATCCCCATTTAGCTTGCAATGAATATGTCTGCTTAAGCATTGCACGTGCAGCAGGTTTGGAGGTCTCTAATTTCTACTTGAGTGATAATGCCCAACTGCTGATAACGGAGCGATTTGATTTAACGTCTGAAGGTATGGCATTAGGGTTTGAAGATTTTTGTGTGTTACAGGGCAAACCTACCCGAGCCAAATATGATAGCTCTTTAGAAGCGTGTACCCATACTATTCGCCAGTTCATTTCTCCTCATCAACACGCTCAAGCCTTAGCTGATTTTTATAAGCTCACCTATTTGAATGTACGAGTACGCAATGGCGATGCACATTTAAAAAATTATGGAGTTTTGTATTCTTCACTAGCCGATTATCAGACTGGAACTTTGCCTCAAGCCGAACGTAAGTTGGCACCAATATTTGATATTGTTAGTACAGTGCCTTACTTACCAAAAGATTCTATGGCTCTGTTATTATCAGGTTCTAAGCGCTGGCCTAAGCGTAAAATATTGCACCAGTTTGGTCGCCAACATTGTGGCTTGAGTCTAAAAATGATTGAGCAAATCGACTCAGAAGTAGAGTCAGCGATTGAAACTCAATTCGGCTTATTATCAAACTTTACTACTCAGCATCAGGGTTTTGCTCCCTTCGCTGAGCAAATGGCTTTATTATTGAAGACACCTTTGTTGTAGTGTGGTGACACAGCATTTGGTAAAAGCGCCTATTGTCCCCACACAGTGAATTGGTTAGAGTGTCCATTTTTCTAGGATAAACCTCGGCTTTGTTGGCATTACCACGCTTTAAATTAACTTATCTGCATTGGCTTTGGCGGATTCCACTTTTATTGTTTCTGCTAGTGGTCTTGCTGCTGCTAATTTTTCGCGTCGTACCTGTGCCGACTTCATCCTTTATGTTGCAACAATCGCTAGCCTCTTGGTTCGACGATTCTATTCCGACAGTTCATCATCACTGGGTGAGTATGGATGACATTCCGCCCCAAGTGGCGCTCGCTGCGGTGGCGGCAGAAGATCAACGTTTTCCTGAACATTGGGGAATTGACCGAGGTGCAACTGAGCGGGCGATTCAAGCTGCTTTAGAAGGTGAATCCAGCGGTGGTGGTAGCACGATTACTCAACAGGTAGCGAAAAATCTATTTCTCTGGGGTGGACGTAGCTATGTACGTAAAGGAATGGAATGGGGCTTAGCGATCTTAATCGAAACCCTCTGGAGTAAAGAACGCATTCTCGAAGTGTATTTAAATATTGCTCAGTTCAGTGATGCGGATTATGGCGTGGGTGCCGCCAGCGATTTCTTATTCAAAAAGCCTGTAGCGAAGCTCTCAGAGTCAGATGCAGCCTTATTAGCGGCCGTCTTACCACTTCCTGAAGTGTATAGCGTGGTTAAGCCTTCACGTTATATTCAAAAGCGCCAACGTTTTATCTTACGGCAAATGCGTCAATTGGGTGGGGTGGCGTATTTAGAGCGTCTGTAAACTGCCTCCTTCGATCTAAAGCTCAGCTGCAAATAAACCAAATTTTTCATACTTTTACTAAGTTTATTTAGGAATTTGCCCAGTTTATTTGCGGATTTATCGGTGCGATGAGTCTAGAATGAAACTGCCACAGTAGCTTAGGAGATCCGTATGAGTGAGGAAAGGTTGGATGATGATGCCAAGCTGTTAGCCAGTATTGGTTATAAGCAAGAGCTGTCTCGGCGCATGAGTGCGTTCTCAAATTTCGCGATTTCATTTTCAATTATCTGTATTTTAGCGGGCGGTATTAGTGCCTTTCCTTCAGCTTTAGGTGCAGGTGGAGGTGCAAGTATCGGTCTGGGTTGGCTAGTGGGTGCTTGTTTTGCAGGCTTAGTTGCTGCAGGGATGGCGCAAATTGCCTCAGCTTATCCGACTGCAGGTGGCTTATATCACTGGGGTTCAATTCTAGGCGGTAAAGGCTTTGGTTGGACAGCTGCTTGGTTTAACTTACTGGGCCTGGTCTTTGTTACAGCTTCGGTCAATTTCGGTGTCTATGATCCTTTCTTTAAATCCTTGTTCCTACCTGCGCTTGGAGTAGATACCAGTAGCTTTGGGTTTTGGCATCAGACTTTATTTATCGCTGGAGTGACGCTGTCTCAAGCTTTACTCAATCATTTAGGCATTCGCTTAACCACACGTTTGACGGATTTATCAGGTTATTTAATCTTTGTGGTAGCCATCTCTTTGATTATCAGTTTATTAATTTTCTCTCCGGTTCCTTTGGATTTTGGTCGCTTATTTACCTTAACTAATTTTACAGGCATGGAAGGCAGTGCATGGCCGCAGCATGATTCAGTGATCGTGGTCTTTTTATTGGGTTTGCTATTGACCATTTACACAATTACTGGTTTTGATGCTTCCGCGCATACTGCCGAAGAAACGAAAAATGCTGCCGCTAATGTACCTAAAGGTATTATGAATGCTGTGTTCTGGTCAGCTTTATTTGGCTATATCATGGTTTGTACTTTTATCTTAGTGATGCCTAATCTTACCGACGGAGTAAAGCAAGGTTTAGGCTTCCTTGATGCCTTATTAGGTTCAGTTCCACCTTGGTTGAAACTAGTCTTGGCAACGGGCATTTTAGTCTGTAATTATTTATGTGGTCTAGCTTGTGTAACCTCAGCTTCGCGGATGACGTATGCCTTTGCCCGTGACGGTGGCTTGCCGTTCTCCAATAGTTTAAAGCAAGTACATGACACACATAAAACTCCAGTGAATGCTATCTGGACAGCAGCAGTTGCGGCGATTATTGCTACTTTGTATGGCGATGCTTTCTTAGTCTTAGCCACAGGTTGTGCGGTGTTGTTATATATATCCTACATTATGCCAACCGCAGCAGGGATATGGGCAGAGGGTCGCACTTGGACACATAAAGGCCCGTTCAATTTAGGGGCTTTATCTAAAGTGATTGCCGTGCTTGCTACGCTGGGTGGCTTAGTCTTGGTTTGGGTGGGTGTACAACCGCCGAATGATAAAGTGTTGTATCTGATTGTGGCCTTGGGGTTGGTTTTATTAGCTTTATGGTGGGGCTTAGGTGTGCGTAATAGCTTCCAAGGGCCACCTAGCTTAAACAAGACGATGCGCTAACAAGGACGAAGTGAATTGGGGCAGATTGTTCTGCCCTAATTGCTTATTAAACCCGTTTAGATAATCTTCCTTAACTAGCCACCTTCTTTTTCTTCTTCAAGCCACAATTTGCTTCACTATCCGCAAGAAAAGTCTCAAAAGCTTTAATCGCAGCACGTCCACCCCCCGCATCCCGAAAGGCAGCAGCACGTTCTCCGGAGGTTTTACTCATCACAGCCAAAGTGCTGGTAGCGACAAAATTAGCATAAGGGATTTTCTCAGCGATTTTGTCGATAGCACAGACACAGCCGTACATATGATCATAATTCTCACCCCCATATTTATTCATACAGCCAAATACATATTCTACCCGTGCTTGGGTTGGATAATCATTTGGTGGCGGTGTGGTATCGGCGAGTGAATTGCCGACTGCACAATAAGTTAACACTAAAGCACCCAATAAGCGGCTAGTAATTGTTTGGATTTTGTGAGCACTGAATGGCATTAGCTTACTCCTTGTTGGGATGAGGCAGGAAAAGAACTAGGCTGCTGCTCCAGTATTTACAATTTCCTGCAAGATTTGATTAATTTCATCTATAAAAGCTTGTTCCGCAGCGTTATTCGGTAGTAGTAGGGTTTCAATCACCACTTGATTATTCACTTGGCGCACACTAATTCGACATGGCATATGTAAAGGAGAGGCAATATTTTTCTCCAGTAAAGCTTGCGCATAAGTGAGATTACAAAAATGCAGTACCGTTATTTTAGGAAAGCTTTTTGTTTCACGCTCAGCAATCGCTTGCCCAATAGTGGATTGTTCGGTTAAACGGAAATTGTGTTGGCTAATAGCAAACAATAAATCATCAATAACTGTATCAAAATCTTTGGAGGTATTTTTCTGATAAATTGGAGCACTAAAGCTTAAAGCCTCACTTGGACTAGTACTGGCCTTAGCAGTGGGCAAAGCTGTGGGAATGTCAGCGGCGATTTGGAGTAAAGCACGGCGGGTTGCTTCTATTGCTTCGCCTTTGGCTTCGCGGCTGAATTCAGCGAGTTGTTTACCAGTTTTAACTTCAACTACTTGCACCATCAAATAAGCAAATAAATAGCTAGGTTTTTGTACACGCCCGACTAAGACATAATCGGCTTGTAGAGTTTTACCAAGTTCGGCGGCTTTATCTGGGTGGCTGACTAAATAACCAAAACCTTGATTAGCCTGATTTTGTAGATTCTTATCTATAGCTACTAAAGCATAACCAGCAGTTTGTAAGGCCGCAGCTAAAATGCCTTGAGCGGTTTGAGTGCGTGTTAGTTCTGCAGCGGGGGCTGGTAGCTGGGTAAAATCATGTAGCTCAAAATCGAGAACTAAAAGTTTAGCTGGGTTTGTTGGATTCGCTTGGAGATTTGCGGCCTGAAAAAAATAAAAGACACACAAGAAATAAAATAGCCAGTTTTTTAGGCCTAAAGGGGTAAGCATGCTGGCCTCCTTTGAACTCCCCTGTAAACGGTCAATGTACAGGGGAGGCGACTTAGATCAACGATTTAGAATATATAGATTAATTTCAAAGCCATAGCGCATGTCTTTATAGCTGGGTTTAGTCCACTTCTTCATACGAATAACTCCTCGTTAAGTTTCAAGTACGACCTAGTTAGGCCAGTTTATCGCTGCTTCTTAGGGTGCACGCAGCAACAATTCTTTATGCGCGATCGGTTGATCTTCGCTAGAGCTGGGCACATCGGTAACGATCTTATAAATTCCTCCTGGTACTTCGGCAGAGACAATGAATTCATATTGCTTGTTCGCAAAAGCTTGATTATTAAATTTGCCTTTCTCTGGGTCATTTAGATAAGGCTGAATACTGACTTTTTTACCTTGTAGGGTTTTACCTGCATAACTAAAACTAGTCTCGCTCACATCAGAATTTTCGAGTGCAAACTTGATGTATTTCTGAAAATGCCGCCATTGCCCACCATTAATGCGTTCCATATCGTGAATATCATTTTGCAAAAATAGCATTAAAACCGGATTTCCTTCGGGGTTAGTAAAGGGAGGCACCCAACGGTTATGCTCACCAGTCATAAACTCGATGGCAGTTTCTTTATGAGTCGCATCTTTAGTGGCTAATTTCATAGTCACGGTATCTTTAAGCGCTTCTACCATGCTGCCAGATTGTTGGACATCATAAACAAGGGTTTGCTCTGGCTTTACGGTTTGCATGTGATTAGTGGCAAAGAGCAAAGTATTAGCAGGCGAAAACCTACCAGAATCTGTGCTGGCATTGGTATTGTCAGCTTGGAGAGGCGAAGACAATACCAATGCAGCACAGGCAAACAGTTGTAAACCCACGGTCTTAAATTTAAATGATTTCCTAGCGTGGTAAGCTAATTTCATTAGAACCGCTCCAGATTACCTGCTGGAATAACATTGTCTGAACGTGCTTTCAGATAGGCATAGAGGTTCTCAATATTATTCATAATATTCGGATTATCTTTCCAAGTAGGCATCACTCCAATTTGGCCTTTATAGCCATTGGTAACGCGATTTATAAAAGTAGCATGATCAAGTTGCTGTAGTCTGAGAAGTAAGCTAGGAGCGATGGTACTGCCGCCGCCATCAATCCCATGACAGACTTGGCATTGGCCGAAGGTACGGAAACCTTTAGTTAAGAAGGCATCAATCTTACAATTACTCCCTTCACATTTGATATGCCCCTCATAAGGCTTGCCGTCTGCAGCTGTAACTACTACTTGGGTAGGGGCTGCTACAGTTGGAGCTGGTATAGCAGCTGGAGCCGTTGTAGTCTGCGCTGCAGGTGCAGGTGCAGGTGCAGGTGCAGGTGCAGGTGCAGGTGCAGGTGCAGGT
>NZ_CALFHZ010000021.1 GCF_937876535.1 uncultured Thiothrix sp. | reverse complement strand
AACCGCTGACCTCTACAATGCCATTGTAGCGCTCTCCCAGCTGAGCTATAGCCCCCCGAAGAAGCGCGAATTCTGAATTAATCCGCGCTTACTGTCAAGCACTTGTTGGCATTTTTTCTATGTAAGCTACAGCTGCACTAATCCGCACCAAACTGCGCTCCCGCCCTATCAAACGCAAAGTGATCTCTAAGGAAGGTGAAGAAGCCGAACCTGTAACTGCCACCCGTAAAGCTGGCCCTACTTTACCTAATTTAACGCCCAAATTCTCGCAGGCTTGCTGAATTGCCTGATGAATTGCTGCATCTTCCCAAGCAGGCAAATTGGCTAGGACAGTGTGTACGGCTTTTAAATAGCCTGCTGTTTCTGGCTTAAACTGCTTTTGCACTGCAAGCACATCGTAGTCCTTAATCTCCTCGTAGAAATAACGACTGCTTGAAACTAATTCAGCTAAGCTTTTGACGCGTTCACGTTGGGCTAGAATAACGTCTTCTAAAGCAGGCCCCTGACTTGTATCAAGTTGCTGGTGTTCTAGATGCCATTGTAATTGAGCAGCAATTTCAGCCAATGTCAGTGTTTTTAAATAATGTTGATTCAACCAAATCAACTTATCTGGATTGATCGATGAAGGAGCACGGTTGATGCCGTTTAGCTCAAAAAACTCAATCATTTCTTGGCGTGAGAAAATTTCCTGATCCCCATGCGACCAACCTAAACGTACTAAGTAATTGAGCAAAGCTTCTGGAGTATAACCTTCATCACGATATTGCATGACATTCACCGCACCATGTCGCTTCGATAAGCGCTGCCCATCAGGACCTAAAATCATTGGCACATGTGCAAACACAGGAATTTCATGCCCAAGCGCCCGCATGATATTAATTTGGCGCGGCGTATTATTGATATGATCATCACCCCGAATCACATGCGTGATCCCCATATCAATGTCATCGACGACGACGGATAAGTTATAAGTAGGTACTCCATCGGAGCGGGCAATAATTAAATCATCTAGCTCAGTATTGCTGATAACAATTTTGCCCCGCGCTTGATCATCAATTTCGACCACGCCCTCTAAGGGATTTTTAAAGCGTACAACTGGTGCTATGCCTGCAGGGGGTGTTTCTTTACTATCGCGCCAACGTCCGTCATAGCGCGGTTTTTCTTTGCGTGCCATTTGTGCTTCACGCATCGCATCCAACTCTTCTTTCGAAGAATAGCAATAATACGCATGGCCAGTATCTAAGAGCTGCTGTACCACTTCTTTATAGCGATCAAAGCGTTGGGTTTGATAGAAAGGCCCCTCGTCATAATCCAATCCTAACCAGTCCATTGCATGCAGAATAGCATCCACTGAAGCTTGATTAGAGCGTTCTAAATCCGTGTCCTCAATCCTTAAGATAAAATCCCCGCCCATCTTGCGAGCATATAACCAAGAAAACAAAGCAGTACGGGCGCCACCAATATGTAGGTAGCCAGTAGGACTAGGAGCAAAACGGGTTCTGACTTTCATATTCAACTCGGAAGAACAGCAGGAAGCGCGAAGAGTAACAGTTTGGCAAGATAGAGACTAGAGATAGTCTTAAACCCTGCTTTTTAGAACTCATTGCAGATTGCCAACTAGGGGTAAAAAATATTATTGGCAAATTTCTCACTTCATGCTGAGAACCTAGTGGACTGAGCATCACCTAACTCAATAGCTATTCAAACTTGGAGATTATTCAGCGCCCAAATCTTTAACTAAAAGCACTGCTGTTGCTGGACATAACCCATTGAACTGGGCAGTAGTTTGAATCTCAAGCGGTGCAAGCGCACGCTCGATTAGACGATAATTTAAAGCTTGGAAAAAATTACGCGCGGTCATAGTGAGTAAATATAATTGCTTTAAACCTTGCTCAACTGCTTGCTCCTCGATAAAACTCACTAACCGTTGAGCTATCCCAAGGCTACGGTAATCGGGTAAAACCGCTAAAGACCGCAGTAAGCCCACTGACTCATAAGACTCTAAGCCGACGACTGCTACTAAACGATTCGCACGACGAATACCAAAAAACTGCACATGAGCAGCATATATATCGTCACTAGGTAATTGACAGAGATCTAACAGGTTCTCAAGCTCATCATCAACAGCCAAAAACTCAATATTCATAGCAGGTACTTGTTGTAAAGCGAGTTGACGAGTCTCTGCATCGAGTAAAGCTCGGATGGCAGCAAACAGTGGGTTAATTTGAGTATAGCGCTGCCCATAAGTTAAGTTAAACGCATAATCAAATGCTGGCGGATTAGCGCCTTGATTATGCTGCAAAATTGTCTCTAATTTATCAAAAGCCTTTACTGCTTGAGCTTCAAGTGTCTGTGCTTGATTGTACTCATCCCATAAGCTGAGAAATTCAACTTGCAGTTTAGTAGGTAGCGTATGCATAAGGGTGACTAAATCCGCACGCTCCTGCTCTAGTTTATCTCTACCTTGTTGATTAATCGCTGGAATATCCCCATGAATCGCCTCACCTAAATCATGAAGAAGCGCCATTTTCAGCACTTTCAGTAGATCTAAATCTGGTAATTGATCCGCGAAGCTGAGAATAAATAAACCTAAGCGCCAAGTATGCTCCGCGGTGCTTTCTTGCTTGCCAGTACGGGTGTGAGCAGTACGTAATACGTCTTTAAGGCGTTCGGCTTCGCGCAAAAAAATTAAACGAGCGTGTATATCGGGTATTTGCATTTAGCGCACTCTCGCCAACATAAACAAACCCAAAGCCGAAAATATCAGCATCGGTAGTAAGGCAGACAATAAAGGGGGTAAGCCATACACTAGCCCCGTCCGCCCAATAATACGATCCAGCAATAAGTAACTAATGCCAATCAAAATCCCAATAAAAATTCGTTGCCCTGCCCCCGCATTCCGTTGAAAACCGAATACTAAAGGTGCTGCAAGCACTAACATGACTAAGGTCGATAAAGGGGTGGTGAAATGCTTCCAATACTCTAGCTCAAAGCGATCCGTATTGAGGGCATTGTCACGCTGATGCTGAATAAATTGTGCTAGTTCACGAGCTGCGAGCTGTTCAGGGGTTACCGTCGCTAAACTTAAAATAGTTGCAGGTAATACATCCGGCAGATTTAATTGCTCGTGTTGCGCCAAGTCCACACCGGTTTTAGTCAGACGTTTATCAACGACTTGCTTGAGCTGCCAGTCATTACCTTGTTTCTCAGCAGTTTCCGCTTTGAGAATACGACTGATGCCACCTGCTTGCTCATCCACTTCATATACAGCTAAGCCATCGACTTTAGTCTGCGACCAGACCTTATCAATATGAATTAACTGCTTACCATTTTTTAGCCAAACGCCCTCTTCTGAAATAGAGAGTTCTTGTTGCAACATACGCAATTTAAAACTCTCAGCATAGACTTCAGAACGTGGCACACCCCACTCACCAAGAGCAAACACTAGTAAACTTAAGACCAGTCCGAGTTTTAAAGTTGTTAAGACAATCTGCAGAATCGAATAACCGGCGGCACGCATTGCAGTAATTTCACTATTCGCCGCTAAATTACCTAAACCCATCAGGCTACCGATCAAGGCCGCATAAGGGAAATTTTCATATAAAGTACGCGGCAGGCTGTAGCTCACATACAGTAAAGCCTGAAAAGCACCATAGCGTGTACCTACTTTGGTATCACCTAATTCAGCTAAAAAATCAAACAATGCAAATAATAGACTCAGAGAAAGCCAAGTGACTAAAATACTCAGCAGCACATTTTTCCAAAGATAGCGTTCGAGCAGATTCATGCGGGCTTCCCATAATATTTATGTAAGAGCCAAACTGCTAAGAGCACCATCAGAATATGTACCCACCACATACCCAGCCAAGCAGGCACTTCGCCGCGCTCCATCATCCCGCGAAGCATTGCCAAAATATTCGCATATAAGCCATATAAAAGAATCGCTACCGCAATTTTACTAAACCGCCCTTGCCGTGGGGCGGTGTAACTTAAAGGAAAGGCAAGCAAAGCGAGTACAACTGTTGATAGTACAATTGATAGTCGCCATTGGAATTCAGCTTGATTTGCGGGTGAGGGAATCGCTAGTAGCTCTAAAGTAGGCACACTTTCAATACTGATCGAACGTACAAAGGATCTTAAGGGAATCCGCACACCATGTTCTTTAAAGCGAATAATTGACATACCACCACGTTCAGGATCATTTTCATAACGATAACCCTCTCGAATCTGCAGGAAACGCTCACCCGTAGCAGAGTCCACAAAAAGAATAGCTGACTGTGCCCAGACTAAAATTTCATTCGCTCCATCTTGCACGCGAATAAAGAACCGCTCCATCACCGTGCGTGAATCATCAATACCTTCCGCTAGTACCGTATAATTGTTAGTCTTATTGCCAGCAGTTACAAATTGGCCGGGTGGAATACCCGCTGCTTCAGGGCGTTGATACATTTCCTTTTTTAAGGCTTGATTCTGGTTCTCAAGCATCGGGGAAAACACAAAGACAGCGACGGACATTACTAAGGTGAGTGGAATCACAAAACTAAAAATCGCCCGATAGAACGCCTTTGGTCCTACCCCTGAAGCCCGTAAAGCCACCATTTCTGAATCGCGATATAAGCGACTGAAAGCGAGCATCATGCCAATCAGCAAGGCTACCGGTACTAAGCGCAATAAATTTTTTAATGAGCCGAATAACAACATATTACCCAATAGGTCTAAGGGCAGATCCCCACTACTGGCACTGGCTAAAAGGCGTACAAAGGTATTGCCAACAATGATCAGCGATAAAACTAAGAGTGTGGCAAGGAAATTAAGCGCAATTTCTTTGAAAAGATAGCGGTTGAGTATCATCTGAGCATTTTTTAGGTATTGAGCTATGATTGTAGCAGCATTATGCTTCACTAGTCGTCCCTAGTTGTTAGGAAACCTTGGGCTATTTTGAGTGTTTCTTGCTCTAAACTCTGATCTTTATAAGCTAGCGATTGAATATGGGGAAACGCTATTGCTATCATCACCGCCGTGGTGACTTCTGAATTAGATTTGCAAACATGGCTTGGGTAATTTGCAATCTTATGGGCTGCTCACTGAGCTTCAAACCCCCATCAGGAATTATTGTATGGAGACTTTTATGAATTTTCCGCTTGTGGGCAGGAATTCTTGTTTTATTAAAAACTGTTCCCTAATGCTATTGAGCCTCGCTATCTTAACTTGGGTATCAACTGCTCAAGCAGAAACACCTGCTGATGCTGCTGCGCAAGTACAAGTTTGGAAAGCCGAGGCGGCACGCTTAACCAAACAAGGTAAAACTGCTGAAGCTGCGCAAGCACAAGCTTATGTCCAGCAATGGGAAGAATTAGCGAAGGGCGGCAGTGCTACTACCACCTCCATCTCTGCAACGACTTCAACTACAGCAAGTCCTGCAACAGCTACTACGACCGCCACTAGTACCGATGCTACCAATCCAGCACAGCAAGCTGCTTTAAAAGCTCAACAAGAGCGCTTAGCAGCGGAACAAGCTAAGCGTGATGAAGCCAAAGCGAAGGAAGATCGACTGTCCAATGGCTTAGAAGCTGCAATCACCCAAGGTGACTACAATCAAGCCAAAAACTTTATTAATCAAGGGGCTAGACCAACTCAAGAATTAGTCCAAATGGCAGTTGACGGCGGTTACACAGGGATTGCTTATTTACTAATGAAAAGCGGTGCACCGAATGATGCGGGTGTGCTCGGGCGTGCTTTATTAAAAGCAGTACAAATGCAGGATCGTGATCGAGTCAATAACTTGATCAAGCTGGGTGCAAATGCCAACTATTCAGAAGGTGAAGTTACACCTTTATCCATTGCCGCCCGTAATGGCGATATTGGCTTAATTGGGATTTTATTAGCCGCGGGTGCGCAACGTGATCCGAATGATTTAGGTCGGGTAATGTTTACTGCTGTTGAGCAAGGTGAGCGCGAAAAAGTTGCAAACTTGCTGAAAATGGGTGCTAACCCAAACTATGCCAAAGACGGTGAATCAGCGCTTTCCTTGTCTTTAACTCGGGGTGATTTTGGTATGGCTGGTGCTTTAATCGCCGGTGGTGCAGCTGCGGATGGCGGCGTTTTAGGTAAAGCACTGTTCCAAACCGTAGAGCGGGGTGAAGCGGATAAAATCCCACAATTGATTAAGCTAGGTGCTGATGTTAATTATTCTGCGAGCGGAGTTACACCACTAACAATTGCGATTAATAACAATAACTTAGAGATTGCCAATATTTTAGTACGTTCAGGTGCAACTGATCCCTCAGGCCGATTTGGCAAGAAAACTTTTGATGCTGCTTTAGACGGTGATCTCGCATGGATTGCTGTACTGGCTAAGGTGCCAAGCTATGCGAATTATCGCAATGGTCAAGGCGAAACGCCTTTACATGCAGCAGCCTCGACTGGGCAGACCTCTGCGGTTACCACACTGCTGGCAGCTGGCGTTGATCCGAATATTCTAACCGTCAAAAACTGGACACCGTTGCATCATGCCGCTCGCTTTGGACATAAATTAGCATTAATCAACTTATTAAAAGCGGGTGCTGATGTCTACGCTGTCAACTCCGATGGCAATGATGCAATGAAGCTGGCTAATTTAGCGTTGCGCGATAGCAAAAACGAAATTGATAGCCGGGGTTGTTTAGAATATTTGAATCTGTGGATTCAACATCACCCGCGCGCGCAGTAAGCTTGGCATTCAGCTAGAAAAAGAGCGGATCAAGTCCGCTCTTTTTCTTGATGCAGCTTAATCTGCTTGCTGCCAAGCACGTTCTTTAGGAATGTCCTCATCCCGAATCGTATAAGCATTACGCCCTGCTGCTTCGAAATAAGTACGTGCGAGCATCTCGGCTAAAATCCCCACCGTTAAAAACTGTAGCGCCGCAATCATTAACATCACACCGACTAGCAGTAAGGGTCTACCGCCAATATCTGCGCCAAAAATAAACTTTTCGATGGCTAGCCAGAATAAAATCAAGCTACTAATTAGCCCAGAACCCAAGCCCATCACGCCAAAGAAATGCCCTGGCCTTGCGCGATAACGCATGAAATACCACATAAACAGCAAATCAAGAATCACTCGGAAAGTACGCGAAATACCATATTTGGATTCGCCGCTAAAACGCTCATTGTGTTTCACCACACGCTCGCCAATCCGCGAGGGTGGTACAGTCGTCGCCACCCAGGCTGGAATAAAACGATGCATTTCCCCATATAAACGCACCTTCTTAATCACTGAGCCACGATAAACTTTTAAACTGCAGCCATAGTCATGGAGATAAACACCCGTCACTTTGCGAATGAGGCGATTTGCAATGCGGGAGGGGATTTTGCGTAAAATAAGAGTATCTTTACGATCTTTGCGCCAACCAACTAATAAATCGAGTTTACGCTCTTGTAAATCAGCGATCATCGCAGGAATATCCGCAGGATCGTTTTGCAGGTCGCCATCTAAGGTTACTAGTAAACTACCTTGCGCTTGATCGATACCGGCTTGCATAGCTGCCGTTTGCCCAAAATTGCGTTGCAACTCGACGATAAATACATGTGAGCCATATTGGGCATTGGCTTGCTGCAGACGCTCTAACGTGGCATCCGTGCTGCCGTCATCCACCAATACCAACTCCCAAGGCAGCTTAAACCCAGTCAGAGCTGTGTGTACTCGCTCTACTAAAGGTAAAACATTATCTTCCTCATTATAAAAAGGCACGATAATGCTCACTGTTTCTTCATATTCAGTCGCCACAATGCTTACCTAATCATTTAGAATGCTCGCGGATTATACGGAAAACCTATAGCGATGACAGATACTAAACAACTTCCGCCCTCTACTGAAACCTCAGCCTTACCGAACTGGCTGAGTAAAACTTTGCCTTGGCTAATTTTGATCCTATTTATAGGAGGTGTTGAATATTGGCTGGGTTGGAAAACCATCCTGCAACCTTGGGCTAGTTTAAGTTGGCAACAACTAGCTATTGCTGTGGTTTTATTATTGGTCAGTTATGGCCTGCGTACTTGGCGCCTATATGACTACTTTCCTGCTTTGCGCACCCATCCGGTGGCTAGTTTACGCTTAACTCTACTGCATAATATTTTCAACAACCTATTACCCGCACGGACTGGCGAACTCAGCTTCCCGATGATGATGAAGCGCTATTTTGAGATTAATTATGCACAGTCTGTGTCAGCTTTATTGTGGTTCCGCTTTTTGGATTTGCACTGCATTTTAGCTTTTGCGATTTATCCTTTATTAGTGGTCACGCCCCTACGTCGTCTTGCTATCCCTATCATGTTGTTATGGATGTTAATTCCTCCGCTGGTGTATTTGCTAAGAAATAAAGTGGAGCTGCATTTTGCAGGCAAAGATGGTCGCTTCAGTGAGCTAGCGCAAAAGACTTTATTTGGCTTACCCGATACGGTGGTAGGCTTTCTAAAAAGTTGGGGAATCACTTGGTTAAATTGGCTAGTCAAGCTTTTAACTTTAGCGTGGGTCTTAGATCAGTTTATTGATGGAGTGACCTGGAATGTTTTGATCACTGCAGTAGTCGCTGGCGAACTCACCAGCGTCCTACCGATTCATGCCCCTGCAGGGATTGGTACCTATGAAGCAGGGATTATTGCGGCTTTATTACCATTTTTAAGCCCTGCTGTTGCCACCAGCGCAGCCATTAATGTGCATTTTTTCGTGTTAGGCTCGGCCATTATTGGTGGCATGGTGGGTTGGTTATTGCCTAAACCTAAAACTGATTAGCAGTCTCTAAAGTCTTGCTGCGTTGGCGTTCTGTCCAACGCTGTAAGAATAGCGCCAATATGGTTAAAACTAAAAAACCCAGCACAATAGGAATTACGGTGCGATTATAAGCTTGCCCAATAACTACCCCAATGGGAATAGCAATCGCGCTAGACACCACACCAATGATCGAAGCACCAATCCCCGCATAGTTGCCAATCGTTTCCATAGCCAAAGCATTCAAATTCCCAAATAGCAAACCAACGCTAAAGAAAGCAATTAAGCAATAAGCCATAAATAACCATAACGGTGGTTGACCGTGCTGCATCAGCACTATTACCAAAAATACTGCTGATAAGGCAGATACGACTTGTAAGGCACGAGCTGACAAGAGGCGCATACCTAACTGCATGACTAGCTTTGCATTCACTACCGATGCCCCACCAATTGAAAGTGCCAAAGCTGCAAAATACAGTGGGAATTGCTCACCTAGGCCATATTGCTCCTGTAGGATTTGCTGGACTGAGTTTAAATAACCTAAGAAAGCCGCAAATACCAAGCCAGTGACAATCGAATAGCCCATGACTAAACGGTTGCTGCAAACGATTTTGGTCGCTTCCCATTGTTCGTGCCAAGCAAAGGGACGGCGCTTTTCAGCAGGCCAAGTTTCTGGCATTCGTAACCAGAACCAAATTAACATCGGGGCAGATAATAAAATAAACGCCCCAAAAATCGCGCGCCAATCCAAAAACCATAAAATTCCTTGGCCTAAAGAGGGGGCAATCGCAGGTACCATAATAAATACAATCATGGTAAAGGACATAATCTGCGCCATTTCACGACCTGAATAACAATCACGCACTAAAGCCATCGTGACCACACGCGGCGCTGCGACCCCGATGCCTTGCAGTAAACGCCCGAACAGCATCATTTCAAAACTCTGTGCGAACATTGAAACGAGGCTACCGACCATAAACAAGCCTAAGCCCCAATAAATGAGAGGCTTACGCCCTACACTATCGGATAAAGGTCCAAATAAAATCTGCCCCACTAGCATCCCAAGGAAGACGGTAGAAATAACTAATTGCGGCGAGTTCGCATTAGCGACATGTAAGTCATGCCCAATTACAGGCAAAGCGGGCAACATGGCATCAATCGCCAGTGCCATTAAAGAAGATAGGAGTGCGACTAAAGCCACAAACTCCACAAGGCCGGGCATTTTCGGCTGCATAATTTCAAAGTCTGTTGTGATGGAAAGCGCAAAAGTGTACGACCAAAAGCCCAGCTTGTGAACGAGCCTTATTGCACCCCTGTTCCTAAATGGCTATCTTACGCCCTTTAAACAGCCGATATTTAAGACCAAATCAAGGAGCAAGATCATGGCTTTCACGCTGCCAGCCCTGCCATATGCACAAGATGCCTTAGCCCCGCATATTTCTGCAGAAACTTTCGAATATCATTATGGCAAGCATCACGCTGCCTATGTCACAAACTTAAATAACCTGATTCCTAATACTGAATTTGCTGATAAATCACTCGAAGACATCGTTAAAAGTTCTTCTGGTGGCATTTACAATAATTCTGCTCAAGTCTGGAATCATACTTTCTTCTGGAATTGCATGAAGCCGAATGGTGGCGCTGCTCCTACTGGAGCTTTAGCGGATGCCATCAATAAGAAATGGGGCTCTTATGATGAGTTCAAGAAAGCTTTCCAAGCCTCTGCTGTGGGCAATTTCGGCTCTGGTTGGACTTGGTTAGTGAAAAAGGCCGATGGTTCTGTTGATATTATTAATATGGGTGCTGCTGGTACTCCATTAACCACTGGCGACAAAGCACTGTTGTGCATCGACGTGTGGGAACATGCTTATTACATCGACTACCGCAATGCCCGCCCTAAATTCGTGGAAACTTTCCTGAATAATTTAGTGAATTGGGATTTCGCTGCTGCCAATTTCGCAGCATAATAGCGCCTATAAGAAAGAGGCCGGGTCATCATGCCCGGCTTTTTTTATGAAAAACGACTTAAGACACTTGAAGTACCGCTAAAACAGCCCTACTAATAACAAGGATAACGTCCATAGGATCACTTATGTTAAGTAAAGCAGTTAAACTGCGTGAAACCTCAAGCTTCATGCTCGAATGGATGAAAGCTCCACTGGTTACCGCATCCGTATTCCCTTCTAGTGAGCGCTTAGCCCGCAAAATGGTGAAAGGCCTAAATGCCGATATAGGTAAAGTAGTTGAGTTAGGCCCGGGTACTGGTGTCTTCACTCGTCAACTATTAACCTGTGGCATCCCAGAAGATAATTTGGTCTTAATCGAACTTAATCGCAAATTTGCCAACAATATGCAGGAAGCCTATCCCAAGGCGATGGTCGTGAATGGGGCAGCAGAATCCCTCACCCGCTTGCATCTAAAGGAAGTCGGTGCAGTAGTGAGTGGTTTACCTTTCTTATCCATGAAAGATAAACAGATCGACGATATTTTGCGCGGTGCTTTCCAAGTGTTAAAACATGGTGGTGTATTTATCCAATTCACCTATGGCCATCGTTGCCCTGTGAAAACACATATTTTAAAACATCATGGTTTAATAGCTGAACGCAGTAGTTTTGTACTGAATAACTTCCCGCCTGCTAGTGTTTATCATATTAAAAAACACCCCCATTAAAGATTTTTATTTTAAAACAGAAACCTAGCTGGGCAGTAGTGTTTCAAGCATCTGAATTGCTTGGATAAGCTGATCAGCCACCCAGAGCGCATTCATTGACATTGCGGCATTCATCCCCTATATTCGCCCTTTGAATCACTAAAGGCAGCCTAATGCGGCTGCCTTTTTGTTTTTCCCAATCTTAACTGGAGGGTTTGCAATGACGACTATAATTAAACAAACATTAATGCCAACCTACGCCCGTCTCCCTGTTACCTTCGCTCGTG
The DNA here is from genome assembly GCF_937876535.1 of uncultured Thiothrix sp. Lineage (GTDB taxonomy): Bacteria > Pseudomonadota > Gammaproteobacteria > Thiotrichales > Thiotrichaceae > Thiolinea. The sequence continues at coordinate 538,092 of NZ_CALFHZ010000021.1, read as the reverse complement.
GTGAAGGTGCTGTACTCTTTGATACTGAAGGTAAGCAATATCTAGATGCAGTTGCTGGTGTAGCAGTGTGTAGCTTAGGGCATGCGCGTCCGGAAGTAGCGGATGCTATTTGCGAACAAGCCCATCGCTTAATGCATACCTCTAACCTCTATCAGATTGAGAATCAACAAGCTCTTGGTGAGCGTTTGTGTGCTTTAGCAGGCATGGATAATGCCTTCTTCTGTAATTCTGGTGCAGAAGCTAATGAAGCAGCGATTAAAATCGCACGTCTGTATGCGCACAATAAAGGTATTGAGCGCCCCGTAATCATCGTGATGAGTAATGCCTTTCATGGGCGGACGATGGCTACCGTCACAGCGACTGGTAATCCAAAAGCTCAAGCTGGCTTTGGCCCCCTCCTAGAAGGCTTTGTACGTGTTCAATACGGTGATGCTGAAGCTGTAGCTCACCAATTAGCTGCTGATAAGAATATAGTGGCCGTGTTGGTTGAACCCGTTCAAGGTGAAGGGGGTGTACAAGTTCCTAGTGCTGATTATTTACCGCGCTTGCGTGAACTTTGCGATCAGCACGATTGTTTATTAATGACCGATGAAATCCAAACCGGTATGTGCCGTACTGGTAAATGGTTTGCTTTCCAACATACCTCCATTCAACCTGATGTCATGACGCTGGCTAAAGCACTGGGTAATGGAATGCCCATTGGTGCCTGTTTAGCTCGTGGTAAAGCAGCTAGTGTATTTGGTTATGGCAATCACGGCTCGACTTTTGGCGGTAACCCACTAGCCTGCCGTGCTGCCCTTGCTGTCCTTGAAGTGATGGAAAAAGAGCAGCTCGCGAATCGTGCTGCTGAGTTGGGTCACTATTTCTTACAGCAATTCCGTGCTGGTTTAACTGATGTTGCTGGTGTTAAAGAGGTTCGTGGCAAAGGTTTAATGATTGGCATCCAACTTGAACGCGATTGTGGTGAGTTAGTTAAACAAGGCCTTGCTCAAGGTATCTTAATCAATGTAACTGCTGGAAATGTTATCCGCTTATTACCACCTTTAGTCATTAGCCAACCACAAGCTGACCAGATCATAACTACAGTCATAGATTTAATACGCGATTTTTTATAATCTCGTTATTTATCGTGCCGGATGCTAGAGAGCTGATATGAGTACAATCCGACATTTTCTTACTTTAAGCGATCTGAGTTCGGCTGAATTGCTCGCAGTGCTTGAGCGGGCGATCGACTTAAAAGCTTTAACGAAACGTGGGGAAATTTACACACCTTTAAAAAATCGTAGCCTTGCGATGATTTTTGAAAAGGCGTCTACCCGTACCCGCGTTTCTTTCGAAGTCGGAATGACTCAACTGGGTGGACATGCCCTATTTTTATCTCCGAATGACAGCCAATTAGGTCGTGGTGAACCGATTGAAGACGCTGCGCGAGTTATCTCACGCATGGTTGATATCGTGATGATTCGTACCTTCGAGCAATACAAAGTGGAGCGCTTTGCCGCTTATTCGCGTGTGCCAGTGATCAATGGCTTAACGGATACGCATCATCCTTGTCAGCTTTTAGCTGATTTAATGACGTGGATTGAGCAACGTGGTTTGCCCACTGCACGTACAGTCGCTTGGGTCGGTGATGGCAATAATATGTGCCATTCTTGGATGGAGGCTGCACGTTTACTCAATTTCAAACTGCGTATCTGCACTCCTCAAGGTTATCAGCCTAACCCAACGATTGTAGCGGCTAATGCCTCGCATCTAAGCTTTTTTGCTACCCCCCAAGAAGCCGTAGAGCAAGCTGACTTAGTCACCACTGACACTTGGGCCAGCATGGGTCAAGAAGCAGAAAAGAAACAACGTGACATTGCTTTTGCAGGCTTTGAAGTCACTGAAGACTTAATGGCCTTAGCTCACCCAGATGCGCTGTTTATGCATTGCTTGCCGGCTTATCGGGGTAAAGAAGTATCAGCAGCGGTGATTGATGGCCCGCAAAGTGTGGTATGGGATGAAGCTGAAAACCGTTTGCATGCGCAAAAAGCATTAATGGAAGCTTTATTAATCGGCTTTCCTCGTTAAATAGAGGGTTTACCTCATGCGTATTATCACCGCTAATGTAAATGGTATCCGCTCGGCTGCCAAAAAAGGTTTTTTTACTTGGTTAGCAACTCAACAAGCTGATGTGGTTTGTATTCAAGAAACCAAGGCGCAAATCCACCAATTACATGAAGAGCCTGAGACTTTTTTCCCAGCTGGCTATCACTGCTACTATCATGATGCACAGAAAAAGGGTTACAGCGGTGTGGCTTTATATTGCCGCACTAAACCTGATTCGATTGTTGAGGGGATGGGTTCAGTCGAATTTGATGCTGAAGGGCGCTACTTAGAAGCACGCTTTGGGAGTTTAAGTGTAGCTTCGCTTTATTTGCCCTCTGGTTCGTCAGGAGACGAACGTCAAGCAGCTAAATATCGTTGTATGCAACAGTTTGAAACTGTCCTTGAAAACCTAAACGCTGAAGGTCGCCAAGCGATTATTTGTGGTGACTGGAATATTGCACATAAGCCAGAAGACTTAGTAAATTGGAAAGCTAATCAAAAATATTCTGGTTTCTTACCGGATGAACGCGCTTGGTTAGATAAACTATTTGTCGACTACGGTTTTGTGGATGCATTTAGAGAACTACCTCAAGAACCTGATCAATATACATGGTGGTCGATGCGCACCAATGCTTGGGATCGGAACTTAGGTTGGCGTATCGACTATCATGTACTCACACCCAATCTGCAAGGGACTGTAGTTGCTACAAAGATTTATCGCGATGAACGCTTTTCTGATCATGCACCGGTCGTGATCGACTATCGCTACCCTTAAACTTTTTCGATTTTAAAGCCTGAAGCTAAAATCACTTTGAGCACTTCGCGCGCGGTATTGCGATCATAAGTCTTTTCAGATTCAGCTAAATCCTCATAAGGTATCAAACAGGGATGAAGCTTCTTAACATCGTCTCGTTCTGCCCCATAAATCCAACCATCGCTAATCCGTTGCTGTGCCCAGACTTCATGGGTGTTGTAAGACAATAACTCTAATAACTCTTCTAAAGACTGAGGCAAATTCACTTTAGAGGTATCAATGGGTTCAGGTTGATACATACAAAACTCCAGCGTAGTTTTTATTAGTGTGAAACGAAGCTTGCTATTCGTCAATCTAGTGTATGGTTTCCCTTCTCCCTTGCCAAATTACTAAGATTAACAGTAGTAATAACCAATAATCTAAACTGCCAGTACCACCAGTGGGTTGCTGACTAGGCGGATTCACAACGGGCGGTGTTGTGCCTCCGGGTGGAGTTACAGGCGGTGTGACAGGTGGGGTGACTGGAGGCACTGGATTAGCCAAGCGAGTCCCGGAAGTATCCTCACTTGCACTTAATGGATTGCGTGTATGCCAATCACGCGGAGTCAAGCTAATATACGACCAGTGTGCGTCCATAAAAGGAGCGTCCTCGGCTCGCGGCATATGATAGAAAGTAGTACTTGGCCAGACGACTAAATCTGCGCCACGCAAATCTTCATGATTCACAAAACCATATAAACTATCTGCGCATCCCCCTAGGCTAGGGTTATGTGAGGCATATAATTCACATTCTTGGTAAGTTGTGAAATAAATATCTTCATGCGTAAAGGTTTCTGAATCAGGGCCAATATCTTGTTGCTCTGATTGTGGCAGGCGAATTTCATAGGCTAAGCTTTGACCTTCACCATTGGTTTGCTCAGCATCACGGATCAGCCAACGCCGTGCAGTGGCAGGATTTACACTACGCCCTATTTCGGTATTAAGGCTTGTGCGTTGTAAGATGGACTGGTCGCCTTGCTCCTGAAGATTCAACTCTTCAATCACATCATCGCGTGCAGTACCTGCTAAATCAAAATCTAATTTCCAAAAGAAATTATGCACATGCCCTAGTCCCACTTTATTCGGGGCAATCAGCCAACCCTGATTCTCGGCGGATGCATTATTAAAGCGCTGTAAAGCCCCTGTGGCCCCAACTGCTGGCTCAATAGCACCATCCTCATAAAAGCGCCAGAGAGGTATATAGTGATAAGCGCCGACACGTGAGACACTAAAAATGGATAAAGCTTCGGTTTTAATTTGCTCATTTTGATAACGGAAACCATGATCACTAGCACTGACTTGCTCACACAGCACCAAACGTTCACCGTCTTTCAATAATTTACCGTTTGGGCAATCAGTCTGGCGTAAATCCACCATATAGTTACCGCCCAAACCATAATCAGAAATATCATGGTAGCGTGCACCATTATCATCATAAGGCACATGAATTTGTGCAAGGCTAGCATTACTCAAAATTAAGCGCCGTTGGCCAGCTTTGGGAGTGTAATGTATCTTATGCAAGACAATGCCCTCGCGATTGCGTTGTTCCCAACACATATCCCAACGCGCACCATTGCTCAAAGTCACATTGATATAATAATCATCTGAGCAAAACTCAGCCGCAAAGCTCGGTGTTAGCCAAACACTGCTACTTAAAAGCAGTAGACTAGAAACAAATTTAGCAAGGATTTTAGTATTCATAGCTGCAGTCTAAAAGATGCAAGCTATGAGTCGAGATACAAACCTATAAGTGGTATTTATTATTAGATAAATTTAAACCTAAAATCCTGAGCGACCACTTAAGGTAAAACTCATCGATTGTGCAGCATTTACTTAGCTCTGCTTATACAATCAGTTATACTTTAATTTTCGCCGCAACAATGCTTATCCCCAACCATGAATCCAAGTATTTTTAAGCTTAAACAGATTGGCTCAGGTAATTTATATATTATGCCTTGCCCGCGCTCACAAGTTTTAGCTGAAGACCTAGCTTATTATCTGAACCTAGGAGTCGATACTATTGTTTGCTTACTCGAAAAACCGGAGATGATCGCGCGTGGTTTAGCTCTTGAAGAAAAAATTTGCCGTGAATTAAATATAAACTTCCTGCACTTCCCTATTCCAGACCGTGCTATCCCCAACAATCTAAGTGCTTTTCGGCAACTCGTGGATAAACTTGAGTTAGAACTCAAACAAGGCCGGCATGTTGCTATCCACTGTTATGCAGGCATTGGGCGCACAGGCATCTTAGCAGGCAGCCTATTGATTCGAGAAGGCATGCAACCACAAGCGGCAATAGAGCTTATGTCCGAGACTCGGGGGAAAAACATGCCGCAAACTCAAGTACAATATGAGTTTCTAGTCGATAATGATGAACAACATGCTTTAGTCGATCATGACAGTATGAATACGCCAGCACGCCCTTGGTGGCAGCGTTTAATTTCTTGGTCACCTGCCGCTTAACTTCTAAACTTAGAGGTCACTTGCTTACCACGTACTAAGAAAAATGCAGCTACTGCACCTGCAATTCCACCAAATAAATGACCATCCCAAGAGACCCCGGGCTGCCAAGGCAAAATTCCACTTAGCAGGCTAGATCCATACATAAAAGTCACAAAAATTGCGATTAGCATCGGTATTACACGCCGCTCTAACAAGCCGGATACAATCAGAAACACCGCCAAACCAAATACCAAGCCACTGGCACCAATATGCAAAGCAGCACCACGCCCAAATAACCAAAGTAACGCTCCACCAAGTAGCACAATACTTAAAACAATGGTACGGCTATTGGCTCTCGAGCCAGCTAGCAAAGTTAAGAGCACCAGTAAAGGGACTGTATTACTCATAATATGCTGTAGGCTCCCATGCAGAAAAGGCATGGTGACTATGCCGACCAAATGTGAACCATTGCGTGGAATTAAACCAAACTGCTCTAGAGGTAAAACGCGATCAAGGGCAAAGACTAGCCAAATCAGACCAACAAATAGCAAGACAGCGGGTAATTCTTGCTTAATACTGTGTTGGTTATTTTGGTTAATCATAAAGCTTTCCCCTGTAAAATACGTTTGAGAGTCGTCACTCCTAACTGCTGCATCACTTGAATATTGCGCTCTGGAATCGCATCAATATTAGGATGCTGAGCAATAGCTTTTTCTAAGCTTTCTTCACGTAATAAATGCAGCATCGGATAAGGTGAACGATTGGTATAGTTTTCTGCATCATCTAATTCAGTCCCCGAGAATTGGTACTGTGGATGAAAGCTAGCAATTTGTAAAATACCCTCTAAACCCTCTTGATAGAGCAATTCATCTGCATCATCCAGAAAATCATTATAAGTATGAAAATTTGTCAAAGTTTCTGGGTGAATTAATAATGTGGTTTCAACTTTATCGGCAGGAACCGCTTGTAAAGCATGTAACTCTGCCTTCAAGACTGCTAATAAAGTGTCTGGCTTAGAAGCTGGGGTAACACTAAAACGAATCAGACCTAGTTGATAAGGCTTGTGAGCAAACGGGCACAGATTATGTCCAAGCACAAGCTGTTCTATCCATTGTCGGGTTTGTGCAATCACCGTAGCTGCTTGTGGATGAGCATGCATACTTACTCCTGAAAAATTTCCTGTACTAATTTTTCACCAGCTTGTACCTTGCTTTGCTGCTGGCGACGTTTCCAGACTAGATAACCAATTATCGCAAATAACACTAAAAAAACAGATAAAACCGCTAAATAATGGTGCGACTCATCTTTAAATTCCGTTACGGGTGCTAAGGTGGGTAATTCTGGCTTAGCCAGCGGTGCTACAGTACTAGGATAACGCCCATCAGTCGATGGCGGCTCAGTTGTTGAATCAGTTGATGAATGCTCCAAATCCTTACTCTGCCCTGCTGGATCTAATGGTTTTAACTCAGGCGCAATCGCCACAATTTCAGGTGATACTTGAGCTTTATTCAAACTGAAGGAAAAACTTACAGCTAACACCAGCAGGGTAAGCCCAACTATCCCACCCCAAAGCCAATAAGATCTCAGTTTAGTTTGGGTTGGCGGAGGGTAAAAACTAGGTGTAGGGCTATTATCTGCATTAGGCAGAATAAAATTTGTTAAAGCATGAAATTGCCCTAACTCATTTGGCAAGGGAGTTTGATCAAGGAGAATAGGTACAACCCGTTTCTGCATGGCAATTGCGATCGACCACTCACGTTCGACCCATTCTGATAACTGCGCATTCATACTCCAGAACACGAGGACGCGCTCAGCTTCAGCTAATTTGGTACGAATAACATCTTCCCAGCGGTCGCCATATTGAATATCGTCTAGATCACGGAACACATCCGCGCCCCCTGCTTCCAATAATTCAACGGCCTTTTCGACTTGTGTACTGTCTTTTCGTGAATAGGAGACAAAAACAGTGCGTCGACTCATGCTTAATCCTCACTTGAATACAGCACATGATTAGCACTGTATTACAAGCATAGTGCAAAGCCTGTCAACTGCGAATGCATAAGATAAGGGTTTAATGCTTACTACTCGTCGTATTGGTCAAGCGCTTAGTAACGAGGACGATACTGTCATCCATTTCGCTTTTCTGCCGTTCAAACCCTAAGCGACTCATCAAACGCAACATACCTGCATTTTCCGCCAAGACTTCACCAATAATGGTATTTAGACCTCGACTACGGGCGGTATCAATTAAAATTTCCATTAATAAACCACCCAAGCCACGCCCCTGCCAAGTATCCGCGATGACTAGCGCAAACTCACAACTCTGCCGATCTGGATTAATCGCATAACGACAAACACCAACTTCTCTATCCACACCATCTTCACGAGCTACGGCTACAAATGCGATTTCACGGTCATAATCAATTTGCGTAAAGCGCACCAGCATGTCTGGAGTAAGCTCACGCAGCGACTGCATAAAGCGCATGTAACGCGACTCTCGCGAAAGATTGCGTACAAACTCCTGCTCCATTTCTGCATCTTCAGGACGAATGGGACGAATGAGAATATTAGTGCCATCCGCTAACTGCTGCTGCTTCACCAAATCATTCGGATAAGGATGAATTGCCATATGGTCATAACGCTGTGCAGCCCCTTTCGGATAAGCGACGGTAAAGCGTGCATCCACTGCAACTGCACCATCAGGGCTTGCCATTAATGGATTAATATCCATTTCCACGATTTCTGGCAGCTCACAGACCATTTCAGAAACCCGCTGCAAAACTTGGCGTAATGCTGGGAAATCAATCTCTGGCATATTCCGGAATTCGACCAACATACGTGCAGCCCGAGTACGGCAGATCATTTTCTTGATCATATACTCATTTAAAGGCGGTAGAGCCACTGCACAATCACGATGAACTTCGACTGCAGTTCCACCTGTACCAAAGCTAATCACTGGGCCAAACACTGGGTCGCGCACTACCCCAATCATCAGTTCGCGTGCTGCAGCGCTGCGATACATCCGCTCAACCGTAATGCCTTCAATACGTGCTTCGGGCATCGCTTTAGCGGTTGCTTCTGTCAACTCTTGGTAAACACTACGCACAGTACGGGCACTATTAATGTTTAAGCGTACCCCATTTACATCCGACTTATGCATAATGTCCGGCGAACTAACTTTCATCACTACCGGAAAACCGACTGACTCAGCAGCCACTAAGGCCTCTGCAGGGCTACGGGTAAGAATGGTAGGTAAAGAAGGAATACGGAACGCCGATAAAATCGCGCGTGATTCAGTCGTTGAAAGTGCCCGACGCCCTTCTGCTAAAACGCTTTCAATAATCAGGCGTGCACCTTCAACATCTGGTTCAGAACTTTGCTCTTCAACAGAAGCAGGCACTTGCATAAGCATTTTTTGATTGCTTCGATAAGAGGCTAAGTAAGAGAAAGCCTCTACTGCTGATTCTGGTGCAGGGAAGTGCGGAATTTTGGCTTTAGATAAAATTTCGCGCCCTGGCTCAACTTGGGAATTCCCCATCCAACAAGCTAGCAGTGGCTTTTTAAACTTTTCTTTTGCTTTGACCACCACTTCAGCAACACCCACAGGATCAGTCATCGCTTGAGGCGTGAGCATGACTAACACACCATCCACACTGTCATCGGCTAAGCAAATGTCTAGAACTGCTGCATAACGCTCAGGCGTAGCATCGCCTAAAATATCGACTGGGTTGCCATGTGACCAAGCAGCAGGTAAAACTTTATTTAATGCAGTGACCGTTGCTGCAGCTAATTTTGGAATCCGCAGATTCATTTCCACTGCACGATCAGTTGCCATCACACCTGGGCCACCACCGTTAGTAACAATCATCAAGCGATTCTGCGCGACAGTCATGCCTGAAGAGAGAATTTCTGCCGCTGCAAATAATTGTGTAATTGAATTGGCGCGTACTACACCAGCACGTTCCAAAGCTGCATCAAAGGCATCATCCCCACCAACAATAGCGCCTGTATGCGAACTTGCTGCCCGTGAACCTTCTTCATAGCGACCTGCTTTCAATACAATCACCGGTTTCATCCGTGACGCTGCCCGCAAACCACTCATAAAGCTACGTGCATCGTGAATGCCTTCAATATATAAAAGAATGCTGTCAGTCTTAGGGTCTAGTGCAAGGTAATCCAGCACATCCCCAAAGTCGACATCCGCCGCATCACCTAAAGTGACAACGGTCGAAAAACCAACTTGGCGAGTACTAGCCCAATCCAGAATAGCCGTACAAACGGCTCCTGATTGTGAAACTAAAGCAAGATTACCGGGCTGGGCTTGGCTTTTACTGAAAGTTAAATTTAACCCAGAGGAGGGACGCATCACACCAAGGCAATTCGGGCCAATTAAATGCATGCCATAATGATGGATTAATTCCATCATATCTTTTTCCATGCGTTTGCCCCGAGCACCCGTTTCACTGAAACCCGCTGAAAGGACAATAACGCCCTTAATACCATGTTCGCCGCATTGCTTAACAATTTCTGCCACGCTACGTGCAGGAGTGGCTATAATAGCCAGCTCAATGGGGTGAGCAATGACAGGTAGACCCGCATAACAGGTTAAACCGTGAACTGTTTCATGCTTAGGATTAATTGGAAAAATTTTCCCTTGATATCCGGCTGCAACTAAATTTTGCAAAACAAGGGAGCCAACCGTATTAGGTCGTTCTGTGGCGCCGAAAATAGCTATAGCTGAAGGCGCGAATAATTGATTTAGGTAATGGTGACCCATTATTAAAACCTCTATGATAGCTCTCTTGAATTGAGAACTAATAATAACCGCTAGTACGTTTTTGGAAACGTCTTTTTTGTGCACTGCAACATATATTACTCCCTATAGACAGAAAATACCATGACAGCAGCAGTAATTAGTCATCAAAAGTGTTCACTTCACGATAATGGGAACCCGTATCACCCAGAATCACCTGAACGGATCGATGCGATTAATAACCGCATGATTACGTCGGGGGTAGATTGGATTACCCGTCATTACGATGCCCAAATAGCTACCCGTGAGCAGTTACTGCGGGTACATGAAAGCTATTACATCGACAAAATCTTCGAAACCGCTCCACATGATGACAGTATTGTCGATCTTGATGGTGACACTGGTATGAATAAGCATAGCTTAGAAGCGGCTTTATATTCGGCCGGTGCTGCAGCACAAGCGGTTGATTTAGTCATGACGACTAATTATAAACATGTTTTCTGCGCGACACGCCCACCCGGACATCATGCAGGACGGGCACATTCTGGTGGCTTCTGTCTATTCAATAATGTTGCTGTCGGTGCAGCGCACGCGATGGTTCAATACGGCCTTGAAAGAATTGTGATCGTCGACTTCGATGTGCATCATGGCGATGGCACTGAATCCATCTTTATTAATGATCCGCGAGTTTTGTTCTGCTCTTCCTTCCAACATCCTTTTTATCCCTTCACCGGAGCGGATACACGCGCCATCAATATCCGCAATTTACCGATGAAAGCAGGTACACGCTCCGGTGAATGGCGTGATCAAGTCCGTGAACAATGGATTCCCTCTTGGGTCGAATATAAACCTGAATTAATTATGATTTCAGCCGGTTTTGACTCGCACCTTGAAGATGATATGGGTGGCTTTAATTTAGTGGAAGCCGATTATGTGTGGATCACGCGTGAACTCTGCCAAATCGCCAAAGATTGCGGACATAATCGTGTAGTCTCGTGTTTAGAAGGCGGCTATGACTTATCATCTTTAGGTCGCAGTGTCGCTGCCCATGTGAAAGAACTCGCTGAGTTCCATTAAGCTAAATACAAAAGGGATAAGCCTTGCCTATCCCTTCCATAAACTCCTCTCCTCCGAGTCTAATTTAAGCCGCGATTTTAAAATACGGCTGCTCATCCCACGCTAAAGGTAAGCCTAATTGGTGAGCTACTTCGAACGTAAGACTAGGAATATTTAAGGTGTAGAAGTGTAATTGATTGACACCTTCGTCCATTAATTTCTCGCAAAGATCGACGGCTAATTCGATGCCTAATTTCTTTTGCTCTTGACTGCCCGCCACAGTCCCTTCAAATACTTTATGTAAACGTGCAGGCACCGTAGCGCCACAACGCGCACTGAAAGAAATCACTTTATCAAAATCATGTACTGGCAAAATACCAGGGACTAAAGGCTGTTCAATCCCCATTTTTACCGCAGCATCACGGAAACGTAAAAACATTTCAGGCTCGAAGAAATATTGGGTTAAAGCGCGCTTTGAGCCTGCTTCTAATTTCCGTTTTAGCTGCTTTAAATCAGCTTCTAAACTAGCCGCTTTTGGATGGACTTCTGGATAAGCCGCCACACTAATATCGAAATCAGCGACTGTGCGTAATAACTGCACCATATCCGCAACATCGCTAATACCGCCCTCGGTCAAATCAGCATCGCCACGTAAAGCCACAATCCGCTGCACACCATTGTCTTTAAAACGCTGAGCTAAAGCTAACAACGAATCACGCGTATGCCCTGCTGCTGTCAAATGCGCCGCGACGGGTACATGACATTCGCGCTGCATATTGAATACCGTATCCAAGCTGTGATCACGCTCACTGCCCAAAGCACCATAAGTGACTGAAAAGAAAGCAGGCTTGAGCATCTCCAACTGCCCAATGTTCCGCCACAAGGTGCGCTCCATTTTGGGAGTTTTAGGCGGGAAAAATTCAAAGGACAATACAGGGCTAGTCATACAAAAAATCTCGTCATCACAGTTGTTATCGTGAAGCTATTTTCCTATGCTAGCCCAATGAAAGCAATTTCAACTTTATCAACAAAAAATTGAATTTTTCTGAATGAATCTCCAACGCAAACACCTAGAACTGATCCAAGCCTTACAAACCAGTGAAACCTTAGCGGCAGCAGCAGCAAAACTGCATATGACACCTTCTGCTTTATCGCATCAATTGGGTGAGCTAGAAGAGCGTGTAGGGTTAGCGGTCGTGAATCGGAAAGCCAAACCCTTACATTTAACGGCTGCCGGTAAGCGCCTATCTGAAACAGCCCAAGATGTTTTACCACGCTTTGACCGTTTAGAGGCTGACTTAACCCGCCAAGTTAAAGGTTTAGGTGGACGCTTAAGTATCGCGATTGACTGCCATTCTTGTTATTTATGGCTGCTACCGACTTTGGATCAATTTCGCCGCCAATGGCCAGATGTGGAATTAGATTTATCTGGGGGTTTTAGCTTTGATAGTTTACAAGCACTTTCAGCCGGTGATTTAGATTTTGTGATTACTGCTGACCCTGAGCCATTAAACGGCATTAGTTATATTCCGCTATTTCAATACGAATCGATGCTCATTCTGCCGCTGGATCATCCTTTATCGCAGATCACTGAGATTCAGCCAGCGATGCTCAAAGACCAGACCCTCATTATTTACCCCGTGCCACCGCGCAAAATGGATATTTTTCGCTTATTTTTGCGCCCTGCTGATATTGAACCTGCGCATATTCGGCACAGTGAACTAACTGTGATGATGGTGGCTTTAGTAGCCAGTGGACGTGGTTTATGTAGCTTGCCGAATTGGGCGGCGGATGAATATATCGACCGCAATTTTGTGACTGCACGCTCTTTGGGCAAAGGTATCTTTAACACTTTGCATGCAGCAGTACGGGAAGAAAGTTTACAACTCAGTTATATGCAGGATTTTTTACTGCTTGCTAAGGATTTGCCATTTTCTACTTTGAAGGGGATTGCACGACCAGCTTAAAGCCCTAATGCGCTGTCTGCTTCTCCCGATGAAACACATACAAACCCGAAACCACTAAAATAGCGCTGCCAATCCAAGTATTAAGGGTAGGAATATCACCAAATAGCCACCAGCCTAAGACCGCAGCGGAAATTAATTCAGTATATTGAAAGCCTGCTAAGACGGAAGCATCAGCGTATTGAAAGGCTTTAGTTACCATCACATGCCCAATCGAAGCTAACACACCGACTAGAATGAGTTGCCGCCATTGCCAAAGCTCGGGCCATTGCAGATCAAAGGCAGGTAAGTTGAAAGGTTGCATCAGAATAATAATCAGCAAAATCATTAAAGAGCCAAATACCCCTGAATAAAACTGCATAGTAAATACTGAAACCCCTTTTTGGGTTGAGCTAGAGCGGGCTAATTTACGGGTAATCAATAAATAGAAGGCAAAGCCTAAAGCAGCGATCAAAGGCAAAATCGCAATACTGCCAAAGGGTGAACGACCAGGCTGAATAATGATTAGAGCACCAATCATGCCTACACCCACCGCAGACAAACGTCGCCAACCTATTTTTTCCCCGAGCATCCACGGGGCTAACAAGGTGACTAATAAAGGCATGGTGAAGAAAATCGCGAGCGCGTCAACTTGCGGCATTACTTGAATCGCTGCGAAAAAACATAAAGTCGAGCTACAAATGCCCAGCGCCCGCCAAAGATGCAAGCGCAACTCTGCACCCCGCGGCATATAAAGTTCACGCCAGACAAACGGAAAAAGAAACAAGCTCTGAAACCCAAAGCGCGCTAAGACAATACTCGCTGCCGCAATGGTATCACCCATAATTTTGGCAGCTGCATCCATGGCAGGCAGCAAAACTACACCTATTGCCATGAGCTGAATACCCAGAGCTTGATCTTTTGCTTGAGTCATCGGGGAATTAGAGTGCTTTTAAAATGACCTCAGCTTTACTCACCTCGAAGGCATTAGGTGCTTCGACATTGAGCAGTTTTACCACCCCATCTTCCAGTAACATCGAGTAACGCTGGGAACGAGTGCCACCAAAGTCACCAGTTTCTAAAACTAAACCCAGTGCTTTGGTTAAAGCAGCTCCACCATCCGCAATCATGGTTAGGTTTTCAGCATTTTGGGCTTGCCCCCAAGCTTGCATGACAAAAGCATCATTCACCGATAGGCAAGCAATCATATCTACGCCTTTCGCTTTCAACTCATCCGCATGTACTACATAGCCGGGTAAATGCGCTGCTGAGCAAGTCGGAGTGAAGGCACCAGGTAAAGCAAACAGCACTACTTTCTTGCCACCGAATAAATCAACGGTATTAACCTTTTTATGCCCGTCTGCGCCTGCTACGGTTACATCAACGGCTGGAATTTTTTCGCCAACTTGAATCATTATCTTCTCCTAGGTTTGTGATTAATTAATCAGTTTTATCGATACGCTTTAGTATTAAAACATAAAAGCAGCTACACGCCTGTAAAGCTTAAACTCTCAAGGAATTAATAAAGTAGTACCAGTCGTTTTACGACCTTCTAAATCGCGATGCGCTTGCTGGACATCTTTAAGGGCGTAGCGCTGATGAATGGGCACACTTAACTTACCAGCTTCTACCATCGCAAATAAATCACTCGCATTTTCCTGCATAGCTTCATCCGCAGCGGTATAAGTCATTAAAGTCGGGCGGGTCATATACAAAGAGCCTTTAGCCGATAATAAGCCCAAATCGAAGTTAGTAATCGGTCCCGAAGCATTCCCGTAACTAACGAACAAGCCGCGCGGTTGTAAGCTATCTAAAGACCCCATTAAAGTGGATTGCCCTACTCCATCATAGACCACCGGCACGCCTTGCCCATTGGTAATTTCGCGCACCCGCTTCGCCACATCTTCGGTATTGTAATTAATGGTGTAATCACAGCCATGTTCGCGGGCAATAGCGGCTTTTTCTTCAGAGCCAACGGTACCAATCACAGTAACACCTAGAGCTTTCGCCCATTGGCAAGCCATCAAACCAACCCCACCTGCGGCTGCATGGAAAAGAATCGTTTCGCCCGCTTGCACCATATAAGTTTCACGCAACAAATAGCGCACTGTCATGCCTTTCAGCATCATCGCGGCTGCAGTTTCATCACTAATACCTGCAGGTAGTTTACATACCCGATTGGCGGGCATATTACGTAAACTCGCATAAGCACCAATCGGCCCTGTACCATAGGCAACCCGATCACCTACTTGTAAATGTTCAACACCCTCGCCAACGGCCTCCACGACGCCAGCCGCCTCTAAACCTAAACCACTGGGTAGTTGTACAGGATAAAGACCGCTCCGGTGATAAGTATCGATATAGTTTAAGCCAATCGCCGTATGCCGAACTTGTACTTGACCTGCTGCGGGTGCACTCACGGTTTCTTGCACCAGCTCCATCACTTCGGGGCCACCTTGGGCTTTAATTTTTATGCTACTTGCAACACTCATGAACAACTCCTTGGCTAAATAGTAATGCTTGCTGCTTTATACTGTGCCGCCTGATTAAACACGAATAGCCTTGCAGTTTGTAGCAGAGCCTACTGTATAGTTAAAAATAAATAGGAACTAACCCTATGCCTAGCTGCAAGGCTCTTTTAAACTTGCGTTTCCCTTTCCCTGCTTAGCCACAATACCTAATTATGTACGCAGATAATTTTAAACTTGATGAATACTGCCGCCGGATTCACTTCAAAGGCGAATTAAAACCTGACTTTGCCACCGTCAAAGCCCTGATGCAGCAGCACCTAAGAACGATTCCCTTTGAAAACTTAAATGTCTTAGCGGGCAAAGTGATTTCTTTGAAGCCCGAAGACATTGTTGACAAACTCATTCATCAACAGCGTGGCGGCTATTGTTATGAAATGAATGGCTTATTCGCCCTAGTTTTGACAGCTTTAGGTCTTGCTTATGAATGGGTGGCAGCGCGCCCACTCTTTTACCCTGCTCGTCGCCCACGCACGCATGCCGCTTTAATTGTTACATTTGAAGGCGTGGAATGGTTGTTAGATTTAGGTTTTGGGAGCTATGGTATTCGTGAGCCCATGCGCCTAGACCTACAGAATCAGCCAGTCAAGCAAGGTTATGATCAATTTATGCTAAGCCCAGAAGAGGATGGCGATCTAGCAGTACAAGCCTTGGTCGATGGCACGTGGGTTAAGCAATACGGTTTTAATCGTAGCCCAGTCGAGTGGGTCGATTTCGCTCCCGCCAATTGGATGAACTCGACTCACCCTGAAGCTATTTTCACGCAAAAAAATGTGATTGTGCTCTTTACAACAACTGGGCGGAAACTGCTTTTCGGTCAGTTATTTAAAGAATATAAAGCAGGACAAGTTTCGCAAATCACTGTGCAAGCGGAACAAGTTGGGCCAGTATTGGAGCAAGAGTTTAATTTAATCAAACCGATGCATGTTTGAAACCCCGCGGCTGTTGCGTGCTTGGCAAACGAGTGATTATCCTGAGTTTGCCAAGCTCAATGCTGATTTTTAGGCTCACTGAATTTACCTTGCTCAACAATACGCTCTTCCACATAGCGCACTATACTTTCCAGCAAAATTTCGCGCGGATAATCATTTTTATCTAAGAAAAAACTCAACAATGGCCAATGCCAAGCGAGTGGCAAAGTTAAGGCCCAATGATCAGCATTCGCGTAGCCTAATAACGCACTGTTGGGAATCAATGCATCTTCGGCTAAGACCTGACTATCATTATTAGCGCTAAATGCAGTGAGTTTGCGATGATTACTACGCAGAATACGTGAAACTTGCTGCGGCTCTGGCAAGGCGACTAAAGAACAGTACAGAATCTCAGTTGGCAAAGGATGCTCAATCAGCCAGCGTTTACGCTCAAGCCGATCTAAGCTTTTTAAAGCGGCTCCATCGCCTAGATGACAACCAGGTAAAGGTAGTTTAGCGAACAGCCATTTGAGCCAAGGCGGCGTAATATCGACTAAAGGCGACCCACCAATTGCACCTGCTAAGCTCACTACCGCAACAGTGCGCTTGCGCACATTCGGATAAGTCAGCAAAGCGTGTAAAGCGTCTACTGCTCCCTTTGAATAACCCAACAATACGAAACGATGTTCAGTTGGAAATGAATCCAAAGCCTGTTGAATCATAGCTGCATTATATGCACTGCTGGAGCGGCCATTCACTTTCAACACTGAACTGGTAAAACCACGCTCATGTAAATACTTACGCGCTCGATGAAAAGGCGTGACTTTATGTGTCAGACAATCTGCCACCAATCCCGTAATAATCACATAATGTAAATCCAAGCGCGGCTGGCCTAAATACACAGCGCGTCCAGTAGCAGGTAACTCATCACTAAATTGGCGCAGTGCTAACTCAACAGGCTGATCACAAAGAATATCTTCCGGCGGATAAGCCCCGCGTACTGCTTGAAACACTTCGCGAAAGCGATGGCGCTGATCAATGATTGGTAGGGAAGGAGCTGGGTTATCTGTAAGCATGGGGTATTAAGCTAGTTGCATAAAGCCAGCATTCTTAACTAAAGCTCAATTAAATTACTAGACTGTAAGCTTCGAAACCTAACTAAGCTTTATACTAAACTATCTATCTTTGTGCAGGCTCCAACCATGCTCCAACACTATTTACAGCTCGCAGAACCTTGGTTGCATCAATATGGCTATTTCGCTCTATTCACTGTGTTATTTGTAGAAGGCTTTGGCTTCTTATTACCGGGGCAAACTTTACTAATGGCAGCCGCACTGTTAGCCAGCCGTGGAGAGATGAATATTACTCTCGTACTGTTAGTCAGTTGGATGGCAACGGTTTTAGGTGAAATCGTGGGTTATTTTATTGGCCTGTGGGGTGGACACCGGGTACTTTACAAAGTGGGCTTTAAACAAAGTCAACTAGATCATGTGGAGGCAGCTTTTGCTAAATATGGTGGTACGGTTATTTTATTTGCACGTTTTCTGGATATTGTCCGGCAGCTGAATAGCATTATCGCAGGTAGCTTACAAATGCCCCGCACTAGCTTTTTCTTTTATAACTTAATTGGTGCAGCTTTATGGGTCGGATTTTGGGGCGGTGGTGTTTATTTATTAGGCCATCACTTTGAAGAAGCACTCGCAGTTTTCCATCGTTTCCGTCCGTATATTTTAATTCTTGGTTTAGTGCTGATTCTGACTGGAATTGGCTATTATTTACATCGACGTAAAAAAGGCTCTGCATCAAACTCAGAGCCTTAGGCTTCTAATAACTTATTTCGCAGCGGATGCGCCTAAAATAACGGTAACCATTTTATCGGGTTGCAGTTTCGCAGCGAAGGCACGGCGAATATCTTCAATCGTTACTGCATCCACTTTTTGTGTCCAAGTGTCTAGGTAATTTAAGGGCAAACCATTACGGGCAATATTCGCAATATTATTGAGTAGATTACGATTGCTATCAATGCGTAAAGGAAAGCCACCAATCAGATTCGCTTTAGCAGCCTTGAGTTCATCCTCAGTTGGACCTTGATCCATAAAATCTTTCAGTACTTGCATCGATAAATCAACCGCTTGCTGAGCTTGATCTGGGCGAGTTTGTAAAGCAATGGTGAACTCGCCAACGCTTTGGCGGGCAGCAAAATAACTATCAATGCTATAAGTCAAACCACGCTTTTCCCGTACTTGTTCACTCAAACGTGACACTAAACCACTCCCACCCAGAATATGATTCCCCACTAGAATCGGAAAGAAATCCGGGTCGCTACGTTTCATCGCGGGCTGGCCAACCATGATTTGTGCTTGTGCAGAATTAAACGGAAGGTCTTTTTTAACCGCTTCAGTCAGTTTTGCAGGATCAGGTAAATCAGCTAACGGCGGACAACTGGTTTGCCCAGCTACTTGTAGACCCTCCAAGAGTTGCGTCACCATTTGATCAGCTTGCTCATGGGTTAAAGCCCCAACAATACTGACTTTAGCGTGGCAAGGATTGAGTTTGGTTTTATAAAACTGCTTCAAATCCTCAATCGTTAAGGCTTTTAGCGAAGCCTCAGTAGTGACATGTCCATAAGGATGAGTCCCAAACAGTGCCTGCGCATACGCCACTCCCGCTACATAACCCGGCTGGGTTTCTGCCTCCTTAATCGCGGCCATAGTTTTCTCGATTTCACGCTGAGCAATGGCTGGGTCAAAAGCGGGGGCTGCAATTTGATGAGCAGCTAAAGCAATCGACTTCGGCAAAACATCCGGATAAGTCAGGCTACGCAAAGCAAAAGCAAAGGAGTCATCATCTGCGCCAATACTAAATTCAGCGCCTAAATCCGCCCAAGCATCCCCTAACGCAGCCTCATCTAAAGCCGCTTGATCTTTCCAAGCTAAAACACCTTTGCTGGCTAAACTTGCGGTGAGGGAAGACAAACCCATTTTACCCTCAGGGTCGCGGCGTTTACCCATGTCAAATTCTACATGCACATCCACCATCGGAATCCCCATGCTCGAAGCCAACCAGATTGAAGTGCCATTTGGTTGTTGCCAATTCTCAATCGGTGTTACTGCATAAGCATTGAGCATACAAGTTCCTAAAACAACAGCGCATAAGCTTTGATAAGCTAATTTAAACGTAGTTTTTTTCATGCTTAGTGCCTCAAACCAGCAGGAGGAGTACGGGGTTTAGCATTCGGATCACGTGGTTGTGGATTCAACACGGCGACTGCCAGTTGATCATCGCCAAAGTATTTTTTCGCGACATTTTTGACTTGCTCAGCGGTGATTTTGCGCAACATTTCAATCAGTTTATCTTTAGTTTCTAAAGGCAAACCAATCGCCCATAACGCACCTAGTTCATTCGCTTGAGAAAATACCGAATCACGCTGGTAAATTTCTGAGGCAATCCATTGAGTTTTTACCCGATTTAATTCAGCTTCTGTCACACCTTCATCCGCCACTCGCTTAATTTGCCCACGTAAAGCAGCTTCTAAATCCGCGACAGTTTTGCCATTTGCAGGTACACCTTCTACAAAGAATAACTGTGGTCCGCGCCCATACATACCATTGCTAGTACTCGCACTGTCGGCAATACGCTGCTCATTATTGATTAAAGTCCGCTCAAACCGTGCGCCATCATTGCCATCTAAAATTGCCGAAAGCACAGTTAAGGATAAAGCATCCCAATCGTTTTCGGTGGGACTATCGACATTACTCAGTTGTGGCACTTTAAACGCCATCAGCAAATAAGCCTGATCTGCTGGTGCTTTGACTTCAATACGCTTGACCCCTAATTGCTTAGGTTCAAGCGCTGGTTTAATCGCTTTGACTGGGTGAGTAGGCAAGCTGCCATAGTATTTTTCGGCTAAAGTTAGAGCGTCTTCAGGCTTCACATCGCCGGCAATTACTACCACTGCATTCAGCGGGTTATACCATTGCTTATAAAAAGAACGAGCATCATCGGCGCTTAAGTTATCCAGGTCATTCATCCAACCAATCACTGGATTACGATAAGGATGCACATTATAAGTCACAGCCATGAGTTGTTCGTATAGCAGAGAGCGTGGCTGATCATCTGTGCGCATACGCCGCTCTTCTTTGACCACCTCTAATTCACGCTTAAACTCATCATCCGGCCATTGATTATTCACGAAGCTATCCGCTTGGAGTCGCATGACATCTTCTAATTTATCTTTAGGAATTTGCTGGTAATAAGCAGTGTAATCATCGGTGGTGAACGCATTATCTTCGCCGCCCAAAGCCGCAACTTGTCGCGAGAACTCACCTGCTTTTACGGTTGGCGTGCCTTTAAACATCATATGTTCAAGCACATGTGCAACCCCAGTTGTGCCACTCACCTCTTCCATCGCCCCTACACGCAGCCATAGCATATGTACTGCAGTTGGCGCGCGATAGTCAGGTTTGACAATTAGTTGCATGCCATTTTTTAAGGTAAAGGAGCGAACTGCTAAGTCTTGGCTAGCTTCCGCCGTAGGCATTGTGGTTGTGTTCATGGTTGTCGTTTGCTCTGCATAAACTTGGGTGCTGGCACTCCAGGCTAACAAGCAGGCGCATAAAACTCTTTTTCTCATTGATAGTCTAACCTAGCAATTAACCAAGTGGCTGGTTGTTATTAACGAATTTTTAAATAAGCCCCGCAACCCTAGCACAAAATTCGATCCGTGCCTCATGTCCATTTGTTAATGAAATTAGGTCAATGGCTCATAACAGTCTTAAGCTTTATACCAAAGTAAAATAGCGAGGAATTATTATGTACAAAAGCATTAGCAGTATCAGCACAGCGTTATTACTGGGCTTGAGTTTCAACACGCAAGCCGCTTCACCCATTACGAGCGTTTACACTGCATTAGAAGGTGCCAACTGCAAAACTTTAGAATCGCAAGTTGACGAAGGCGGCTGGTATAAGGGGCGCTGCAAAGGCATTGCTGGCTATGATTTACTCGTGATGGAAGGCGACATCCGCCAAACCATTACTGTAGTTGACCCCAAGAAAAAAGAATATCCTTTAGAACTTTGGAATACAGTCTCTAGTGGTTTTTCCAGCGTGGGTAGTAAAGCAGAATGGCGTGTTCAGAAACAAGGCAATAAACCCGTGCCGATTGCACTCATTGTACGTTTCAATGCCTCAGAAGACCCAGAACACCCTGAAAAAACTACTTCATATTTAGTGGTAAGCAAAATTACTACTGAGAGTAGTTGTGTCACCGATGTGATTAAGCCGCAAGCAAATGCGAATGAATTGGCAAGGAAATTAGCGGATCAGGCCGCAAATAAGGCTTGTAAATAGCTTGAGCTTTAAACAGCAGTATCAATAGAGTTTGTGATGCTGTTGTTTTGCTAAAATTAAAATACTTAACCTGCTAAGCCATCTTTAATAGCCACAACAATACACCAACGTTCCTCTAGAATTTCGTCCATAACTTACCTGTTCTATTAAAAATCTCAAAGCAAGCAACGTCATTATTAGACAAGCTACTCAAATCTAGAAAAACTCACAAAAAAGTCTGTTAAACTTTGCCCTGCTACTTCCTGAAATATAGCGGTATCTACCTGAATATCTAAAATACGATCCAAGCGAAAATTACGAAACCCGCCACGCAATTCACACCAGCTCGCTAAAGTCCAGGTTTGCCCCCAAAAAAACAAACCTAATGGTTTGACCTTACGTTGACTCAACTCACCATCTTTACGCTCATAATATAAATCAATATAGCGGTGCTGCCCAATCGCTCCCCTAACAATATCTAAGGTTTGTGCTAAATCAGTACGCTCACTATGACGAGGTACAAATAAATGGCTATTTAATAATTGATGACGCAACTCTTCAGGAATGACGGCGTAGACCTTATCCAAGACAGATTGTGCGCTCTGCCCTAACTCCGTTCCACCCCAAGCCCTCAGCATACGTACACCCAACACTAAGGCTTCGATTTCGGTGGCTGAAAACATCAAGGGGGGAATATCGAGGGAATAACGCAGGCGATAGCCCACACCTGCCTCGCCCTCAAGTGGCACACCAGAAAGGCTCAAATCCTGCATATCACGATAGATGGTGCGCTCAGAAACCTCCAAGCGCTCCGCTAATTCACGCGCCGTCACCAAACGCTTATTTCTTAGAATTTGGACTAATTGAAACAAACGATCAGCGCGGCGCATATTGACCTTCAGTGCATGGAATGGAGGCCAAGCATATTGCCTTCGGTGTCGTGTACCATCGCAATATGACCATTCTCACCAATAGCAAATTTATCTTTGAAAATCGACCCACCTGCTTCTACGGCGCGTTTAGCTTCCACCGCACAATCCTCACAAGAGAAATAGACCAAAGTACCAGCGAAGCCCGTAGGTACACCTTCCATTTTAACCAGTGCTCCGGTGGCACCATAGCCATGATCATCCATCGCAAAGGTTTGCATTTCTATTTTACCTTCTGGATCATTCAATGGCGCTAAACTGACTTGAAAAACTTGCTCATAAAATGCTTTAGCGCGCGGCATGTCCTGCACATAAATCTCAAACCAGCCAACTGGGTTACTCATGACTATCTCCTTATATGGTGTTTATTCATCAAGGGTTTAGTCTAAACCCTGTCTCCTGACAGCATTATGTCAGTAGTCATACAGGTATCTGTGTAAAGACGGCAAACCCGTCGTCGGTAGACAACCTACTCAAGTCGATACTCAAAGGTTATTCTGCTGTTTTTGGACAGCGCTTGCACCTTAAGCTTTGATTTACATAGATTAAATAAAGGAACCGCTAGATTGCTAGCGCCCCCTTTAAACTAAGTGAGGGAGTTTTGGCGTTTAACCCGACTTCTTCACAAACTGCGTCAGGATTACAATTTGCTGATCATTCACCCGACCTTCAATATGCTCAGGATTATCGCGCACCAAAGCAATATTACGCACTGCTGTGCCACGCTTAGCCGTGAAATTCGCGCCCTTCACTACTAAGTCTTTAACCAGAGTTACCGTATCGCCTGCTTGTAACACAGCGCCGTTGCTATCACGATGAACTATATTATCTTCATCAGACTGCGCTGTGTCAGCTTGTGCCCAAGCTAAAGTAGTCTCATCTAGATAAAGCATGTCTAAGGCTTGTTGCGCCCAAGCTTCGCTAGATAAACGCGTTAACATGCGCCAAGCTACAACCTGCACAGCAGGGGTCTGGCTCCACATGCTGTCATTTAAGCAACGCCAGTGCTGTACATTTAAGGCTGCCTCTTTAGGCATTTGGCTTTGACAATTAGCACAAAGCCAAGCACAGTCATCTGCTTGATCACCCGCCTTTGGAACTACTACAAAACTAGATAAATTTTCAGTAGCAGCACAAAGCTCACACTGATTCTGACTACGTGTTCTTAATTCTGCCTCAATCGACATACAAAATACTCAAAAAATTTTAGGCGGCGTTACGGACAACATCGGCAATCGCTTCGGCTAAACGTTTGGTTTCAGCGCCATCTTCACCTTCGACCATCACGCGAATCAGTGGCTCAGTCCCTGAGGCACGTAATAATACACGCCCCCGCTCACCTAGCTCAGTTTCTGCTTGTTTAACCGCATCTTGAATCGGTGTTGACTCATCTAAATTGATGCGCTGCTTGATCGGAACATTCACTAGTTTTTGCGGATATTTACGCATAATTTTCTTTAAATCATGCAAAGATTTGCCACTATATAGCATTGCCCGCAGCACTTGTAAGCCCGCCACAATGCCATCACCAGTGGAAATATGATCACGCACAATCACATGCCCAGAAGACTCGCCCCCCAGTACACATTGGTATTTTAGCATTAGCTCCATGACATAACGGTCACCAACTTTGGCACGATAAAACGGTATGCCCAAACGATTGATTGCTTTTTCCAAGCCAAGATTGCTCATTTGCGTACCAACTACACCAGCTTGTAAATAGTCACGGCCGCGCTCTTGAGCCATGACTGCGAGTGCTTCATCGCCATCAACGATCTCACCCAGATGATCAACCATAATTAAGCGATCGCCATCACCGTCTAAAGCTAAACCTAAATCAGCCCGATACTTGAGCACTGTTTCCCGCAAAATAGCTGTATCGGTCGCGCCACAATGATCATTAATATTAAAGCCATTCGGCTCATTCGCAATCGTAATGACTTCCGCACCTAACTCTCGAAACACATCAGGGGCGACATGATAGGTTGCACCATTTGCACAATCGACAACCACACGTAGACCTTTCAAGGAAAGCTCAGTGGGGAAAGCCCGTTTACAAAATTCAATATAGCGCCCCGCCGCGTCATTAATCCGTACCGCCTTCCCTAAGTCATTGGAAGCGACAGTGACTAACGGCTTATCTAAATAGGCTTCGATTTCCTCTTCCACATCATCAGGCAACTTCATACCATCCGCTGAGAAGAATTTAACGCCATTATCATGATAAGGATTATGCGAGGCACTAATGACAATACCAGCTGCTGCTCGGAAAGCACGAGTTAAATAGGCAATGGCAGGGGTCGGCATCGGGCCTAATAAGCGCACATTAACCCCTGCTGCGGCTAAACCCGCTTGTAAAGCAGACTCCAACATATAGCCAGAAATACGCGGGTCTTTGCCGATTAACACGAGTGGATGCCCGTCCCCTGCTAATACTTTGCCAGCTGCCCAACCTAACTTAAGTACAAAATCGGGAGTCATTGGCGCTTGCCCAATCGTGCCACGCACTCCATCTGTACCAAAATACTTTCTAGCCATCACTAAAATCCTACTTAATTTCTTAGGGATGCTTTATAGCACAGCTTGAGCTATTTTTAATGCTTCAACAGTCGCTGCAACATCGTGAACCCGCACAATTTTCGCACCCTTCACTGCAGCCATCACTGCTGCAGCCACACTGCCCTGCATACGTTCAGAAGCTGGGCGACCATTTAATAAAGCTCCAATCATGGCTTTACGCGATACACCTACCAGCAGCGGCAATTTAAAAGCTGCAAACGATTGTAAATTGCGAAATAACGTCAGGTTGTGCTCTAAATTTTTTCCAAAGCCAAACCCCGGATCCAAAATCAAGCGTTCACGAGCTATCCCTGCTTGTATACAAGCCTCAATACGCCCATGGAAAAACTCACCGACTTCTCGCACTACATCCTCATAATGAGGTGCTTGTTGCATAGTGCGCGGCTGACCCTGCATATGCATTAGGCAGATTAAAGCCTCTGCTTGTGCACACACCTCTAAACTACCTGCTTCTTGTAGAGCGCGAATATCATTAATGATTTCCACCTTATATTGCAGAGCTGCACGCATCACTTCTGGTTTACTGGTGTCAACAGAAATTGGAACCGCAAAGCGTTCGCGAATGGCAGCAATGATAGGCAGAACGCGCTCTAACTCTTCATCAAGGCTCACATCTTGCGCACCCGGACGAGTCGATTCACCACCAATATCAATGATGTCTACACCCGCTTGAATCATGGCCTCAGTTTGGTGGAGAGCTGCATCTAAACTATAGAAGCGTCCACCATCAGAAAATGAATCGGGGGTGATATTTAAAATCCCCATCACTTGCGTACCTGCTGTGCTGAGATCTAACATGCTCTCCGCTCCAAAAAGAAAGGCGTGGAATAATCCACGCCTTCATTAGCTCACTAATCAGTTGTGCTTAGTGCGAACCTGCAGGATCGCCTACCACTTCACCAGAACCTGCTTGAGGCAAACGGACTGAGGGTGGATTACCCTTGCCGTTATCATCTGTTTCTGTCCAATCAGCAGGTGGCTTTGGCTCTTCACCCCGCATAATGGCATCAATCTGCTCGCGGTCGATGGTTTCATACTTCATCAAGGCATTCGACATCGCATGCAGCTTATCCATATGGTCGATCAGAATTTGCTTAGCACGTGAATAATTACGCTCGATGACACCACGAATTTCTTCATCAATGGCATGAGCTGTATCATCTGACATTTGCTTATGCTGAGTAACCGTGCGGCCTAAAAAGACCTCACCCTCATCCTCAGAGTAAGCCAAAGGCCCCATGCGGTCAGACAAGCCCCATTTAGTCACCATATTACGTGCAATATCAGTCGCACGCTCGATGTCATTAGAAGCACCTGTTGTTACCCGCTCAGCACCAAAGATTAACTCCTCAGCGATGCGTCCACCATACAAACTAGAAATCTTACTTTCTAAACGCTGCTTGCTATTGCTATAACGATCTTCTACTGGCAAGAACATGGTTACACCTAAAGCGCGACCACGTGGAATGATGGTTACTTTATAGACTGGATCTTCTTCTGGCACATTAAGGCCGACAATCGCATGGCCTGCTTCATGATAAGCAGTCATCCGTTTCTCTTCCTCATTCATTACCATCGATTTACGCTCAGAACCCATCATGATTTTGTCTTTAGCTTTCTCAAACTCAATCATGTCTACTGTGCGCTTATTGGAACGTGCAGCAAATAGCGCAGCTTCATTCACTAAGTTAGCTAAGTCAGCCCCTGAGAAACCGGGCGTGCCGCGTGCAATTAAACTTGGTTTTACATCATCACCTAACGGCACTTTCCGCATATGCACTTTCAGGATCTGCTCGCGCCCACGTACATCAGGTAAAGGCACTACAACTTGGCGGTCAAAACGACCAGGGCGTAGTAAAGCTGGGTCTAAGACATCCGGACGGTTAGTCGCAGCAATAACAATAATACCTTCACTGCCTTCGAAACCATCCATCTCAACTAATAACTGGTTTAAAGTTTGTTCACGTTCATCATGGCCACCACCTAAACCCGCACCACGTTGACGCCCCACTGCATCAATCTCGTCGATGAAGATAATACAAGGTGCATGTTTTTTTGCTTGTTCAAACATATCGCGGACGCGGGAAGCACCCACACCAACGAACATCTCAACAAAATCTGAACCAGAAATACTAAAGAACGGTACTTTTGCCTCACCAGCAATCGCTTTAGCCAATAAAGTTTTACCAGTACCAGGCGAGCCTACCATCAGCACACCACGTGGAATCTTGCCACCTAGCTTTTGGAATTTGCTAGGGTCACGTAAAAACTCGACCAACTCCGCAACTTCTTCTTTAGCTTCATCACAACCAGCTACATCATTGAAAGTTACTTTTACTTGATCTTCAGTCATCATGCGTGCGCGGCTTTTTCCGAAGGACATTGCCCCACGTCCACCGCCGCCACCTTGCATTTGACGCATGATATAAATCCACAGGCCAATGATAAGCAGGAAAGGTACCCAGCTAATCACAATATCCCAGAAAATAGAGCGTTCTTCCGGGGCAGCTGCAGTTACTTTCACATCATTAGCTAATAAATCGCTAACCATTTGTGGATCATCAGGCGGAGTATAAGTGGTGAAACGCTCGCCATTTGTGGTCACACCAATAATTTTTTGCCCTCTGATATCCACTTCTTTCACATTCTTACTGCGTACATTTTGTAAGAAATCAGAATAAGACATAGCGGAAGCTTGATGACCAGGCTGTACGCTAAATTTGCTGAACACTGCAATCAAGACGAAAGCAATAACAGCCCAGATAAGCAAATTTTTGGTTAAATCATTCAAGAGACTATCTCCATTTCCGGTCTATTGACCCTCACGCTACCTTACAGGTTTCCGTGATACTACACCAAAAACCCTTGTCCAAGCACATAAACTTCACGACTACGGGGTCTTGAGGCTGCTGGCTTGCGAATTTTTACCGTTTTGAAATGCCGCCGAACCTCTTGTAAAAACTTATCAGAGCCATCACCCTGAAACAGTTTCACTAAAAAGGCTCCACCCGGCTTTAAGACTTGTTGTGCCATCTCCAAAGCTAATTCACATAGATAAATCGCTCGGGGTTGATCCACTGCATCCATACCACTCATATTGGGTGCCATATCGGAAAGTACAAGGTCTGCTTTTTCATCACCTAGTAAATTAAGTAACTCAGCTAAAACCGCATCCTCTCGAAAATCACCTAGCACAAATTCAACATTCGGAATTGGCTCAATTGGCAAAATATCACTCGCTACCACTCGACCCGTGCGTCCAACCAATTGCACTGCAACTTGGCTCCACCCCCCTGGTGCTGCTCCTAAGTCTACGACTTTGATCCCTGGGCGCAACACATGATCCTTATCTTGGATTTCTTTGAGCTTATAAACCGCACGCGAACGATAGCCTTCTTGTTGAGCTTTTTTCACATACTCATCATCGAAATGCTCACGTAACCATTTGTGACTGCTTTTGCTTCTTGCCATACTATCAACTTACTACTTAAACTCGCGCCTTTTTGGGAAGAACGGTTATGGAACTCACGGATGCACAAAGAAAGCGCTTAAAAGGGTTAGCGCACACCCTCCACCCTATTGTCTTAATTGGGCAACAAGGTCTTAAAGATACCATCTTGGTCGAATTGAATAATGCTTTGGAATACCATCAATTAGTAAAAATTAAAATTAATGCGGGTGATCGAGAGTTAAGAAATGAAATTCTCGAACAAATTCTTGAGCATGCTAGTGAGGCAATTTTAATTCAACAAATTGGTAATACCGCTGTGTTATACCAACGTAACCCCGAACGCCCCTATTTACTCTCTTCCTCCCAATAAAACCTTCGGGTTTTATTGGCCTAAAATAAAAAAGGCCTGCACAATTATGATGCAAGCCTTTGGTATATGGCGCGTCCAGAAGGATTCGAACCTCCGACCGCCTGGTTCGTAGCCAGGTACTCTATCCAACTGAGCTATGGACGCTTTCTGAAGGCGCGTATTTTGCGCATTTCACTTTAGTAGGTCAAGAACTTTTTTAAGTTTCTTTTTACTACTTATCTCATAAATGGCGGAGAGGGCGGGAGTCGAACCCGCGATGAGCTTTTGGCCCATGCTCCCTTAGCAGGGGAGTGCCTTCGGCCTCTCGGCCACCTCTCCGTACAGAGAAAATCATGTTTATTTATGAAGGCCGCAAGAATACATGGCTTACAGGCTTTGGTAAAGAGTTAATTTGAATTTTCTTCGCTTACAGCTGGTTCTGTCGTTTCATGGTGAATTCGTTCGTAAATTTCTTCACGATGGACAGCCACATCTTTAGGTGCGTTAATGCCTAGGCGTACTTGGTTACCTTTGACTCCTAATACAGTGACGCTGACTTCGTCGCCAATCATCAGGGTTTCCCCTACCCTACGAGTCAATATCAACATAACGCAAATCTCCATATCGCTGCATTTAATTCACCGAACTTCTTATAGAGTCTGAAACCCTAATACTCAGAACAGCAGTTAGTTGCTCAACATTCCCACATAGCGACTGAACTGAGCCTTAACTTTTATACTCCCTGTTGTACTTTTACCATTAAGTGGTAAAAAGCAACAGGAAATTATTTAGGATTTAAAAAAATTTTCTACACCGCCCATAAAAAAGCCACCACAGTTAAGGACTTAACTGGATGGCTTTTAAAAAAACTAGAAAAACTTAAAATAGGTATTTAGGCAGATAAACCAAAGGCTTTATGCAACACACGCACCGCTAGCTCTAAATACTTTTCATCAATAACCACCGCTACTTTGATTTCAGAAGTAGAAATCATGTGAATATTGATGCCTTCGTCTGCTAATACCTTAAACATCTTACTAGCCACTCCAGCATGCGAACGCATCCCTGCACCCACAATAGCCACCTTGGCAATATTCTCATCGCCCTCCCAGCCCTTTGCACCTAAAGCTTCACAGGTGCGTGCGAGGATTTGTGTTGCTTTGGTGTAGTCATTTTTATGTACAGTAAAGGTGAAGTCCGTTGTACCACCAGCACCACCAACACCTACATTTTGCACAATCATGTCGACTTCGACATTGGCTTCAGAAATAGGACCTAAAATTTGATAAGCCACACCCGGCCGGTCTGGAACACCTTTGACGGTTAATTGGGCTTCATCACGGTTAAAGGCAATCCCACGAACCGATACTTCTTCCATTACTTCATCCTCACGAGTAACCAGTGTGCTTTTGCCCTCATCAGTTTCATCAAAGCTCGACAGCACACGAATAGGCATATCATATTTATAAGCGAATTCTACCGAACGAATTTGCAAGACTTTAGAGCCTTGGCTTGCCATTTCCAGCATTTCTTCCAAACTTAAAACTGGAATATGCTTGGCTTTAGGCTCAATCCGTGGGTCAGTCGTATAAACCCCATCTACATCGGTATAAATTTGGCACTCATCCGCTTTTAAGGCGACGGCTAAGGCCACACCAGTGGTATCAGAACCACCCCGCCCTAAAGTCGTAATGCTGCCATCGGCGGTTACACCTTGGAAACCAGCTACAACCACTACCTTACCTTCACTCAAATCTTTGCGAATGGCCGAACCATCAATATCCATAATACGGGCTTTAGTATGCGCATCATCGGTCAGAATACGCACTTGACCGCCGGTATAAGAGCGCGCTGGCTGGCCTTTTTTCTCTAAAGCAAGCGCCAACAAGCCAATCGTGACTTGCTCACCTGTTGCCAGAATAGCGTCTTTCTCGCGCTCAGAACCCGTTGGATTCACTGCATTAATCAGTGCAACCAGCTTATTGGTTTCTCCTGACATTGCAGAAACCACCACCACGACATCATTACCCTTCTGCCGCCAACGGATGACCCGATCAGCCACCGCCGCTATGCGCTCCGGCGAACCAACCGAGGTACCGCCGTATTTTTGTACGATCAGTGCCATGACTTACCTTCAATCTATAAAAATAACTACCCCCTCAAATGAGGGGGCTAAGACTATAATCTTTTTTTCAAAGAAATACTAAACGCGTTCAGCAACCCAAGCTTGAACCGAATCTAAAGCTTTCGGTAAGGCAGCAACATCACTTCCACCCCCTTGTGCCATATCCGGACGGCCTCCACCTTTACCACCTAATTGACCTGCGACAAAGCCTAACAAATCTCCTGCTTTGACTTTAGCGGTTTCGTCTTTAGTCACACCGGCTACGAGACTTACTTTGTCATCTGCAACTGTTGCTAAAATTACTACGGCCTTACCCAATTTATTTTTCAGTTGGTCAACCGTATCACGCAAGGACTTAGGATCAGCACCTTCTAAATTCGCAGCCAAGACCTTAATACCTGCTACATCAATCGCTTGATCCGCTAAATTAGAACCCGCTTGTGAAGCAATCTTGCCTTTCAGTTGCTCTAACTCTTTTTCTAAAGCCCGATTTCGTTGCACCAAAGCTTCAGTTTTGTCTAACACTTCATTGCTGCTCGATTTTAATAAGCGCGCTACATTGCCAAGACGAGCATTGACCTCATTTAACCAAGCCAGTGCATTTGCGCCTGTGACTGCTTCAATCCGGCGAATCCCTGCAGCAACCCCGCCTTCACTAAGGATTTTAAATAAGCCAATATCGCCAGTACGCGCCACATGGCAACCACCGCATAATTCAGTGGAGAAGCCAATCTGCATGACGCGCACAATGTCGCCGTACTTTTCACCGAATAAGGCCATCGCCCCGGCTGCTTTAGCTGACTCCATATCCATCAAGCGTGCAGAAGCCGCCGCATTCGCGCGAATTTGCGCATTTACTAGCGTCTCTACCTCAACGATTTGCTCAGCAGTGACCGCTTCTGGATGCGAAAAGTCAAAACGCAAGCGCTCTTCATTGACCAACGAGCCTTTTTGCTCAACATGCGTTCCTAAAACTTGACGTAAGGCGGCATGCATCAAATGCGTCGCTGAGTGATTGAGAATCACCGCTTTACGACGAGTACTATCGACTTCAGCAGTCACGGTAGCACCCATTTGAATACTGCCAGTTTCTACTTGCCCGAAATGGATAAAGGTTTTGCCTTGTTTTTGCGTATCGGTAACCCGAAAAACACCCGTACTAGTTTTTAAATAGCCTGTATCGCCCACTTGACCACCAGACTCTGCATAGAAAGGCGTATTGACCAAAACAATTTGCCCTTCTTGGCCAACGGTTAAACTTTCCACCGCTTGGCCTGCGCTAAATAAACCAATAATTGAGCTGGTTTCACTTAAAGTATCATAACCGTGAAAATCGGTTTCGCTATCGATTGCCAACTTGTCATTATAGTCAGCCCCAAATTTACCCGCTGCACGCGCACGCTCACGCTGGGCATTCATGGCTGCTTCAAAGCCTGCTTCATCTAATTTTAGATTACGTTCGCGCGCAATATCAGCGGTCAAATCGAGCGGGAAACCGTAGGTATCATAGAGCTTAAAGACCGTCTCACCGTCGATGGTATCGCCTGATAACTCAGCAATCGCATTTTCAAGGATTTTCATCCCTTGCTCTAGCGTTTCTGCAAAGCGACGTTCTTCTTTCTCTAAAGCTTGCTCAACTTGAGTTTGTACCTTCACTAACTCAGGATAAGCAGCACCCATTTCATTGACTAGAGGCTGTACTAACTTATAGAAGAACGGTGCTTGCATACCAAGCTTGTAACCATGCCGAATCGCCCGACGAATAATCCGCCGCAAGACATAACCGCGCCCTTCATTCGAAGGCAATACTCCATCGACGATTAAGAAGGAACAGGATCGAATATGGTCAGCAATCACTTTTAAAGAGGCACTATTGGGATCAGTACCAGCAGCCGCTAACTCAAGTGCTGATTTGATCAGTGCTTGGAATAAATCAATTTCATAATTGCTATGCACACCTTGCAAAATGGCCGCTAAGCGCTCCAAACCCATCCCCGTATCAACGGATGGTTTAGGCAAACGACGCATTTCACCGTCTTTGGTACGCTCAAACTGCATGAAAACGAGATTCCATATCTCGATAAAGCGGTCACCGTCCTCTTCAGGTGTACCTGGAGGGCCACCCCAAATATGTGTGCCATGATCATAGAACACTTCAGTACAAGGCCCACAAGGCCCTGTGTCACCCATTTGCCAGAAGTTATCTGAAGCGTAACGCGCACCTTTATTATCACCAATCCGGCTAATCCGGTCAGCTGGAAAACCAATGCCTTCTGACCAAATCTTAAAGGCTTCATCATCCTCAGCGTAAACGGTGACCCATAAGCGTTCTTTGGGGAGCTTCAACACGTTGGTTAGAAACTCCCAGCAGAAGCGAATTGCATCTTCTTTGAAATAATCGCCAAAACTGAAATTGCCAAGCATTTCAAAAAAGGTGTGATGCCGCGCGGTATAACCCACATTTTCCAGGTCATTATGCTTGCCGCCCGCACGTACACAGCGTTGTGCTGTGGTAGCACGCACATAAGAGCGTTTATCCATCCCAAGGAATACGTCTTTAAATTGCACCATCCCTGAGTTGGTGAATAAAAGCGTGGGATCATTGCCGGGCACTAGCGAACTGGAAGGCACGATTTCATGGCCTTGGCTAGCAAAATAACCTAAAAACTTTTGTCTTAACTCAGCACTTTTCATGGAAAACCGCATTAATTGTTTCTAAATAAAAGCCCCTCCCAGCTAAAAAGCGACTTTGACGGGCACGTTCAGGCCAATCAATGGGGAGAGTATCGCCAAATTTTTTCTGCCGTTGATAGGCCGCTAAAGTTTGCCAATCAATTTCAGCTTCATCTAATACGGTTTTAGCTAATTCAGACTCCACCCCTTTTTCACGCAGTAAATGGGAGAGTTTTAGTGGGCCATAACCTTTTGAAACGGCAGAACGCACTAGCATTTCTGCATAGCGTTGATCGTTCAAATAATCAGATTGCGCTAGCTTATCTAAGACTTGCTCAATCAGGCTACTATCTTCTGTCAAACTTGCTAATTTTTTTGCTAATTCAAGGCGCGAATGCTCACGTAAAGCAAGCACTCGCAAGGCTTTGGCAAACAGCTCAGCTTCTGTGGCAGAAGCCGACACTATAGCACCTGTAGAGGTAGATGAGGGGGCATTACATTAATTCATCCGCGGGCAAATCATCGTCTTCCTCAGCTGCAGAGGTAATAATGGGTGCAGTTAAAGCAGCTGCACGAATTGCTTGCTCAATCGTTTTAGAGACTTCTGGATGTTCTTTTAAATAAGTTTTGGCATTGTCTTTGCCTTGACCGATTTTTTCACCATTGTAGCTGTACCAAGCACCTGCTTTACCAATCAAGCCTTGATTCACACCTAACTCAATTAACTCGCCTTCACGAGAGATACCTTCACCATAAAGAATTTCAAACTCAGCCTGTTTAAACGGCGGAGCCATTTTATTCTTTACAACTTTCACGCGGGTTTCATTCCCGATAACCTCTTCGCCTTTCTTGATAGAACCAATACGGCGAATATCTAAACGCACTGATGCATAAAACTTCAGCGCATTCCCACCGGTAGTAGTTTCTGGGCTACCAAACATCACCCCGATCTTCATGCGAATTTGGTTAATGAAAATCACCAAGGTATTAGAGCGCTTAATATTACCGGTCAATTTACGCAAGGCTTGCGACATCAAACGTGCTTGTAAGCCCACATGCGAGTCACCCATATCGCCTTCAATTTCAGCTTTAGGCGTTAAAGCAGCCACGGAGTCAACGACAACAATATCTACCGCACCTGAACGCACTAGCATGTCAGCAATTTCTAAAGCTTGTTCACCTGTATCAGGTTGGGAAACTAATAAATCATCCACATTCACGCCAAGCTTAGCCGCATAACTTGGATCTAAAGCATGTTCTGCATCCACGAAAGCCGCTGTACCACCAGCTTTTTGGCATTCTGCAATCACTTGTAGAGTCAACGTGGTTTTACCAGAGGATTCTGGGCCATAAATCTCAATGACACGCCCCTTCGGTAAACCACCAATACCTAGCGCAATATCCAAAGTCAACGAGCCTGTCGAAATCGCTTCAATATTCCGTACCGCAGCAGCGTCGCCCATACGCATCACTGCGCCTTTGCCGAACTGACGTTCGATCTGTCCTAATGCCGCCGCCAATGCTTTTTTCTTGTTCTCATCCATGCCGGTCACTCCTTATAACTGAGTAAAATTAATCTGTTTGAACGCGCTAATTATCGCATAGTTAAGGTCGGTATAGAACTAAAACAGACGAAAAAAACGAACAAAAAACAAACCTTCTATCTTAGACTAGCGGCATGGACTATCTATCTGAATAAATTGATTTTTTTATTAAATTTTAAACGCTGTATGTTGGGAAGGGAACCATAAAACCTGAAAATTTCAGCCTGCGCAATCAGAAAACAACACTAGAACTAAGTTTATTATTACCCTCAGCTCCAAGGCTCTAAAACTTACCGTTTAAGCGCAAAAATTATTGAGCACTGCAGCCTGTGCTACACTCAAATAACATTCTAATAAATATAGTTTTTAACAAAAATAAGGAGGTAGGAATGTTTAAAAAATTAGCTTCTGAAGCCCTAGGCTTAAGCGATATTGGTGTCATTGTCTCCCCTAATGACTATGACAAGGTTGACGCTGATGACTACTTGTTCCATGAAGACGGCGAAAAAATCTTCTTTCTGATCAAATCTAAAAAAGATGAATACTGCTTTACCAATTTTGCCCTCATCCATGTCGATGGTGATTCAGCAGTGTCCTCTAAACGCATGATCAAACGTTATGATTTTGCCAGTGCTTTCATCGAGCAAGTACGTATTGAAACGGCGGGCACCATTGATATGGATGTAGAACTAAAATTCATTATCGCGGGTGTCACCTTTAGTATTGATGTGCGCAAGACGCATTTGGAACAACTCAAAGACATCTACAAAAGTCTGATAAGCATTCATAAACGCCAAGTCGCAGATGGCGTGTGTCGTGACAATGTGCGACAAGCGCTCAATGCAACCTCATCCATTTATAAACTAAATACTGCTACTAATGGTGAGGTAGTGGGGCAATTCAAAGAACTACTCAGTCAACTTAATACAGCTCTACTAGTCACGCATACTAAACGTGACTATACCGATGTATTTAACAAGTACATTCATAATTAATTGATTACTTGATGGTCAGGGGTTGGTTATTTTTCCGACCTCTGGCTTGTCAGTAAACTATTAACAGCCTTCAGTGCTGCCAATACAGCCTGATTACGGACTTGCTCACGATTGCCTTGGAAATAAAAAGTGTCTGCCCACTCAAGGCTATTCTTGACAACCACAGCAATACAAACAGTACCCACGGGTTTATACACACTCCCCCCCTCTGGCCCAGCTATGCCACTCACAGCCACAGCAACCTGAGCCATGGATTGCTCGAGTGCACCTTTTGCCATCTCTAGCACTACGGCTTCACTCACTGCGCCGTAAGCTTCAATAGTTTGTGCAGCAACCTTTAATAAACGCTGTTTAGCTGCATTACTGTACACAACAAAAGCACTGTCAAACCAGACTGAACTCCCTGCCATGTCTGTACAGACCTTAGCCACCCCACCACCCGTACAAGACTCAGCAATAACGAGAGACCAGTTTGCTTGTTTAAGCTGATTCGCTAAATGCTCAATTACATCGTAAACAGAATCTTGCATGCTAAGCGGGCTCCTAGTGCACAAAAAATGTGCTTATATTAAACTGCATGTATGAATAACAAGACTTAAAGCCCTCATTATGCAAACACTGGATGACACACAGAAACCACCTTTTAGCGCTGAAGAAATTCGCATTCTAGGTAGTTTAATGGAAAAACAACTAACTACTCCGAATAATTATCCACTAACCATTAACTCCTTAATGTTAGCTTGCAATCAAAAAACTAGCCGCGAACCCCTCATGAACCTGAAAGAAGGCGATGTCGGGCATATTGCCCGTAGTTTAATTGAGGATGGCTGGATTGTGCTGCAAAATAGTGGGCGTGCACAGCGAGTAGAACATAAAGTACAGCGTAAATTAAATTTAACACCTCAGCAGCAAGCTGTTTTAGCGGTACTCATGCTGCGTCGCCCACAAACACTGAATGAACTAAAGATTCGTACCGACCGCATGGCTGAATTTAAGCAGCCTGAGCAAATTCGGACTATACTTGAAGACTGGCTAACGGCTGAGCAGCCATTAGTAATGAAACTACCGCCCCAAGCGGGACAACGTGAAGAGCGTTACTATCACACCTTAGGTTCTGAAACTTTAGAAAGTCTACAAGCAGAGGTATCTACTACTAAAGTAGATGATGTGGCTGAGTTGAACGAATCAATGTATGCAAGCTTATTAAAGCGTATTGAAAGCCTAGAACGTCGGCTTGAACACTTAGAAAGTTCAGTCTTAAATGGTTAGAATAACTAAACAATTAGGATAATTTTCGTCACTTGTGCATTGCAGCAACAATCACTAATATGAGTTTCATAGCACGAAGCAACTGAAGTTCAGATTGATGATAAGTGCAAACAATTTGTCGGCGCTCGCAGCTTAATAGGTACATGACTCCTCCTCTCCTCCAATCATATACCGTTGCGAGCGCTTTTTAATTTCTCCCTTGGTTAATTGCAACCTCGCTAAGACGCTGGATCAGGCAAAACGCCAACTCCCACAAGGCAGCCCATCCAGCGTCCATGCATCTACCTGATACCGAATTAAACGCAAGGTTGGAAAGCCTACCGCAGCGGTCATGCGCCGCACCTGTCGATTGCGTCCCTCACGAATTTTTAACTCTAACCAACTATCTGGAATATTTTTTCTTACGCGAATTGGTGGCTGGCGCGGCCATAAATCTTTAGGTTCGTCTATTAAGCGCACTTCAGCAGGCAAAGTCCAACCGTCGTTTAGCTTTACCCCTTTGCGCAAAACGGCTAAAGCTTCTGCAGTTGGTAAGCCTTCAACTTGTACCCAATAAGTTTTAAACGCTTTATATTTCGGATCTGCAATTCGTTGTTGCAAGCGACCATCATTGGTTAAAACTAACAAACCTTCACTATCTCGATCTAAACGTCCTGCCGCATAAAAATTTGGTAGCTTAATGTAATCCGCTAAAGTTTGCCGGCCATGTTCATCGGTAAACTGGCAAAGCACATCGAATGGTTTGTTAAATAAAATAACGCGAGACATGAGCTAGGGCTGTAATAACAAAGGCTGAAAACCAGCCGTCGCATAAGTTTCAAATCCCTTATCAGTGCGCCAAATAAAAAAAGCCTTAAGTTGATGCTGATCAGCAAATGCCCTGCCCTTAATCTCGCCCATCGCCATCAGCATGGTTGAATAAGCATCCGCTAGAGTCGTATTCTCCGCTACCACAGAAACGGAAGCTAAACTATGGCTTGCGGTATAACCCGTAGTGGTATCAATGGTGTGCGAGTAACGCTTACCATTTTCAA
Organism: uncultured Thiothrix sp.; assembly: GCF_937876535.1. Lineage (GTDB taxonomy): Bacteria > Pseudomonadota > Gammaproteobacteria > Thiotrichales > Thiotrichaceae > Thiolinea. The sequence goes on along the minus strand of NZ_CALFHZ010000021.1, from coordinate 499,301 downwards.
TAAAAAAATCCCGATAATCACCTGAGGTGGATAAACCAGCATTTACTAAGCGCATGCCTTGTTGTACAGCATTACCTAAATCTACCGGCTTCTCAATCCCAATCCGCCAATCATCACCCCGCGGGCTTTTACCTAGGGTACGTACTTCCCCACCCAATTCGATCATATAATCTTTAATGCCTTGCTGCTCAAAGTACTGGCCGATTAAATCGACTGCATAACCGGGAGCAATCGAAGCCAAATCCACATACATCTCAGGCAAAGCTTTACGCAAGGCTGGGGGTTGTTCTTGAGTAAATAACTTCTGGTAGCCGACTTTAGCTAAAGCCGTTTGAATCTCTGCATCGGTTGGCTTAGTTTCTGCTTTTTTTGTACTACCAAAACCCCAGATATTTACCAAAGGTCCAACGGTAATGTCATACACCCCTTTGCTGAGCTGACTGACTTGCTGAGCTGCTGCTACTACTTTGACTAAATCCAAAGAAACCGGAAACCACTCCGTTACTTGAGCTTGGTTAAAGCGGGAAATCTCTGAGTCCTTGCGCCAATTCGACATTTGCTCATCAATCCGCACTAAAATAGCATCCACACCTGCGCGCAAAACTTTGGCATCTTTGGTCAAGCGCGGGTTTGGTAGAAAGGTAATATGCCAAGTAGTGCCCATGCTCTCGCCTTGTAAACGCACCGCCGTACTTTCTTTGGAGCTGCAAGCTGTTAGCAGAACCAAACAGGCTAATGCCAGCATCCAAGCTGGCATTAAAGTAGATTGACGCAGCATTCGCCTAAGCAAATTAGCGACCTTTCGCAGGCGGTGCAGGATCGCGTCCTGATGGATTAGTGAACCGATCATTGAGACGTTGAACCAAGCGATCCACTGAGTGACGAATATTATCCAAACGCCGGCGATTCAGATTACCCCAACCTGCAGGTTTAGTTTGGAGAATCGAGCGGAAGAAGCCTGTACTTTTCTTGAAAGCAGCTTGTAGGTTGCCATAGGTCTCTTCAGTGCCTAATGACTTACCCACATAACTACGCACTTTGCTACGAATTAAGAAGTGCACAATCAACAGAATCAAAAGTGGAATGGCAATGAAAATAGCTGACATCACAGGGCTTGACTGCGCCTCAGCCAGCCAAGGTGGATTGAAGGTCAAACCTTGCCACCAGCCTAGCCAAACCGTTAACGCAATCCCACCCACGGCTAAAGCAGCAAAAGCAATTCCATCCCAAATTAAGGTATCACGCCGCCAACGCTGTAATAAGGTGCGTAGGCGTGGTACTGCTTGTTGTTCAATTTGATTACTAGTGGATTCTAGATTACCGATAATGCGATACACCCGTTCTACATTCACGCCATCAATGCGCTCCATAATGCGCTGGTAATCTGCATCCCGTTTAGCCACATAACGCGCCCATACCGCCTCATTCGGTACAGGTACTGCTAAACGATCATTAAACAAAATATGAAAACTACCGGCTGATAAACCACTTTGTACCAGTGCTTTTTGCCATGAAGCGACGATATCTTCTAAATTATCTTCACGGGCTGAGGTATCTACTTGGTTCAAGATAAACAAGAATTTAGAGTTATCATTGCGGCGCTGTGTACCACGTACTAAATGCTCTAAAGTATCTTGCATCGCTCCCGGTTCAGGATGACGCGCATCAAAGAACACCATGACTAAATCAGATAGCTCAATAATATGATCGGTCAGGCGCAAGATCGCCTTACGCTGTGCATCCGCATCAAACCCAGGGGAGTCAATCAAAATCCGCCCGCGCAGCTTTTCACTGGGAGCTGCCTTCATTTGCAGATAGTTGTCAATACGTGAGCCTTCACCCGCACTAACGGCTTCAATTTCCTCACCGATTTGATAGAACGGGAAACGAGGGTCTCCATCCAAAGCTAAACCGGGTAAAGTACGCTGTGTGCCATCAGGGCTAAAGGTAATCACAGTAAAACGATCATCAACTGCCTGGTTGCCTGTGCGTTGCAGCTCTAAGCCTAGATAAGTATTGATAAAACTCGACTTGCCCGCTGAGAAAGTGCCCAAAATCGAAATCAGCGGCCACCATGAAATTTGCGTTGCATAGGACTCACCCGGTGCTAGTAAGCCGATTTTCTTGGCAACTACATCAAGCTCACGATATTTGCCAACGACATCCACCATAGTGGGATTTTCACGCTTTAAATGCTCTTGCAGCAGATTAAGGCGTTGCTCCATACGTTTATCAGGGGTCATGCGACGATCCTTTATTTAATTATGCAAACCCGCCAAGGTCGCAGCCACTGATAAGTTAATTTGAGAGTGGCTCTCTGGTTGAGGCTTAGCAGGCTGTAGTAATGGTTGAGTTATCGGAGCAACTGTAGTCGGTGTTTGCGGCGCGGTTGGTGCCATCCCTTGTTGTCCCGAATAAAGCCAGCCAGCATTATAATACGGACTGCTGTAATAAGGTACTAGCGGTGCCGCTGGTAGCGATATGGGTGGATTAGCATTACCACCGCCAAAGGGCATAAAACTATTAAATAAACGCATCGGCTTAGCAATACTGCGGTTCATACTCCACATATCATGCTGCATATTATAAGCCGAGACCGCCATATGCTGAGTCGAAGCATTCATCTGGGTGACATCATTAGACATACGTTGAGTACTGTTATTCATTGCATGCATGGTATTGGACATGGCATTGGTAGAATTAACAATACTCGCCATCTGCCCTGACATGGTCGTCATACTACTGGAAATACTTAGCATGCTGGTATCGACCGAAGCGCTTAACTGCACAATGGTTTCCGCTAAACGATTCACATCACTGGTCAAGCGTTGAATCAGATAAAATCCATAACCTGCCAGAATAATAAAAGCAACGAGAGAAGGGTAAACTAAAAACTTGAGTAGTGTAGTGGCATTGGATTGATTAGTTTCAAACTGACGTAAATCCTGTTCGACACCAGTTAATTCGTGCTCGACACTTTTCAACTCTAAATTAACCTCATCTAAAGAAACCTTAGATTGAGTCGACATGCGTGTGCTCCTGTGGGTTTGTAAAGGAGCTTCAATAGGAAACCCCAAACAATAAAACCTTAGGCTGCTCTATAAACGGCAACCCGCCTTTTTATCTTTGGTGGATAAGAGGAAATGGCATGCCCTAAGACATGCCATGGATAGATTTCGTTATTTTATCACAGCACCGATTTCAGCGGCTTTAGTTGGATCAACCACATCAGCATAAACTTTAATGCTTTGTAATTCAGTGATCCGCCCTTGCTCAGCTAACCAAGGCGCAATTTCAGCGTATAAACCAACCGCTTCAGTACTTTTACCTTGCTTCCAATAAACGTTCGCTAACTCACCTTTATAATCAGGTTTGTTATCTTTTTTCAGTAAAGACTGATAGAAACCTACTGAACGGTCATATTCACCACTCCAATAAGCTTCACGAGCTGCTAATAATAAATTTTCAACGCTAGAACTATCATTCACAGCTTGTGCTTCAGTAGCTGCTGCGGTTGCAGTAGTACCAACAGCAGCTTGCTCAGCGACTGAAGCAGAAGCAGCTTGGGCTTGCTCACCGCTAGCAGCGGTTTGTTCTGCATTAGCGGCATTAGCCTCAGCGCCATGACCTGCTGGCATAGCTGCAGCTGCTTGAGCCTGCGTTGAACCTTGCTCATGCCCAGCAGCACCTTGTTGAGCCTGCATTTCATGCTGGCCTGCTTTGGCTTGATGTTCTTTCTTAGGTGGTGCACTGCTGCCCACAATATAGTTTAAAAGGATAGCAATAGCTGCTAGTAGCCAAGCAAACACTATAGGATGCACTAATAGCCAACGGAAAGCTTTCATGGATATCTCCTGTCTCCAAACCCCGAATACGGTTAATTAATAAGGTGGTAAAGCTCCCGCCCCAAGGCATCAATTTCAGCTGCTGCCTTAGAGCGCGGTTCCATTTCAAATACCGCTAAGCCTTCACTAAAGGATCGACGGTAGCTTGTTCTTAAATAAAGACGCGAATCTAGTAAGTGCAGACCCTCTAACATTCCCAAGGCTTCTGCCGCTTCTGCGGTTTCACGCACGGTGGAATGTGTATCTGCTCGGTTGAGTAAAGCGAATAATTTAACAGGTCGCTGTTGACGAATTTCTGCAATCATCTTTAGAAATCGTTGCGTCGACCAGACATCAGCTTGGCTAGGTGATACTGGAATCAATATCTGATCAGCTCGCTGAATGGCTAATTCAGTAGCACGCCTATCGGCTAATCCAATATCTACTAACACATGCGTATGCTGTCCTTCAGACCCTAACGCCTCCACCTTCCGCTCTGGTTTAAGCTTAGGTAGATAACCTTCCTCAGCCCGGATTTCGAAGGCATCAGAAGTGGTCGATTGCGGATCTAAGTCATACACTAGAACATGCACATTTTGGCGAGTTGCTGCCCAAAGAGCGAGGTTAAAAGTGACTGTACTTTTACCTGTCCCACCTTTGAGGTTGCCAATTAATGTAATCATGCCCACTTTTCGCTTACTCCAAGCTATGAACCTTGATTCATAGCTGGATCACTCCGCTTATTGAGCCGGAGCTGGTTGTTGTGGTTGAGCAGGTACTTGTGGTGCTGCTGGTTGTTGGTGTTGCATACGGCCACCTTGCATATACATGCGTGGTTGACCCGCTGGCATGGGATACATCGGCGCCATACCTTGCGGCATCATCATCATTGGCATTTGGTTAGCCTGTGGCACGACAGGAATAATGTACCAATATTGCACCTGTTGTTGATAAGGCATCGCCATTGGCATAGCAGTCATCGGCATCATTGGAGCCATTGGACGACCTTGCATCAGCGGCTGAACATTCACACTAGCTTGATTAGGCACTTGTGCTAATTGCTGTTCTGGTGCTGCTGGTGCTTGCGGCGCTTGTGGCTCTACAGGTGGCTGAGGCGCTTGAGCAGTTTGCTCTGACACACCCGTTTGACCAGGCATATCAGGCATTTGGAGTTCAGTTGAATTTTGAGTAGGTTGGGCTGGAGCTTGCGCAGTTTGTTCAGGAGCTACTGGCTGTTCAGAAGTGGCGGCTGGTTGTGCTGGAGCTTGCGCGGCTTGCTCTGGTGCTGCCGGCTGTGCTGGAGCCTGAACAGCTTGCTCAGAGGCTGCTGGTTGTACAGCTTGCTCTGGAGCAGCAGGTGCCGTAGCTTGATCAGGCAAAGTTGGCATTGCTAACTGACCAGCTGGCGCTTGTTCTGGTGCTGCTGGAGCTTGTGCAGTTTGTTCCGGCGCGGCTGGTTGCTCAGGCAAAGTTGGCATTGCTAACTGTGCTGCGGCCTGAGGAGCTGCTGGTTGTGCTGGAGCTTGCGCGGCTTGTTCGGGTGCTGCTGGCTGCTCTGGTGTCAGCGGTTGCACTGGAGCTTGAGCAGTTTGCTCTGGTGCTACTGGTTGGGCTGGAGCTTGCGCAGCTTGTTCGGGTGCTGCTGGCTGTTCAGTAGTTGCTGGTTGTGCTGGCGCTTGGGTAGTTTGCTCTGACGCTGCTGGCTGCTCAGGAAGAGCAGGTATCTCCAGTTGTGCTGCGGCCTGAGGAGCAACTGGTACACCTTGCTCCACAGTAATACTACCTTCTACAGGCACTGGAGTTGCATATGGCCCAGGTGGTGGTGCTGGCATATCGGCTGCTTGTACAGTAACTGCAACATTAGCTGCACTCACCGTAATTTCATTAGTAGCTACAGCGGCAGTATTTGTATTAGTTGCTTCGACTTTAACACTTGGTGCAGCCATTTCATTAGGATTTACAAAAGGCCCAGGAGGTGGTAAAGGCAAATCAGCTGCCAGCACTGCGCCCGAGGCTAAAGCTGTCGCGATAGCCAACGCAACTAGATTTCTATTAAGCGTATTCATTAAAGAACTCCTTAAAATTTAAATATCTTTTTTCAGCTTGATGCCTCTGCGTTTAGCAGGTTTGGCAGCTCCTGCCGACTCATTATTCTCGCTTTTTTCTAGCTCGACCTGAATTGGTTTCTCTGGTTCGGGTAAACCAGAATCTGACTCTAGTAACTTGCGACGTACTGGTTTATCAGGCTCAGGCTCAGGCTCAGGCTCAGGCTCAGGCTCAGGCTCAGGCTCAGGCTCAGGCTTCAGCATCCTGCCCGAATCCACAGGCGTTTGTCGAGCAGCTTTGTCCAATCGGTGCGATGTTTTAACAGATTGGCGCTTCTTTCGCCAGCGCAAAACTGCTTTACCTGCATCAAGCACTCCATCCTTGATACTAGTCACTAAAGCAATTACATACATGACTGGAAAAACAATCAAACCTTTAGCAATCGCTAGCCATTTAATACGTTTACGCTTTACCCCCGCTGAAGGGCTAATTGCTGATGATATAGAGTCTGAATCTGCAGATGGTAAACCTAAGGATTCACCCGCACTAATACAACCTAAAGGAATCACTAGTAGAGTTAATAAAGTTGAAACAGCTCCACCAAAAATTAAGGATACCGCCATTCCTTGGAAAATTGGATCAGATAATATCACCATTGACCCGCCGATTAAGGCTAAGGCCGTAATTAAAATGGGTCGCGTCCGTGCTTCACAAGAACGAATCACTGCTTCCCGGGGGCTTAATCCCTCACTAACTACCGCATCACGGGCAAAATCGACTAATAAAATCGAGTTCCTGACAATAATTCCAGCCAAAGCAATAAAACCAATCATGGACGTGGCTGTGAATTCGGCTCCCATGATCCAATGCCCTGGTAAAATACCAATTAAGGTTAAAGGAATTGGCGCCATAATAATCGCAGGCAACGTAAAATTACCAAATTGCGCTACGATTAACATATAGATCAGAACTAAAGCAGCCGCAAAAGCAATTCCCATATCACGGAAGGTTTCGAAAGTAACCGTCCACTCGCCTGCCCAAACAAACGAAGACTTTAGCTCCAAATGATTGGGGGCTTTAAACCAATAACCACTCTCAACTGTACTACCATCTGGCGCAGCATAACCCTTGCCGGCATTTGCAGCCAACAAGAGCCCTTCCACCTCTTTCTGGCCATAAACCGGAGCCGCTAAGCGCCCTACTCCTTCAGCAGTAACAAACTCAACTGGATTAAGATCTTTGTGATAAATCGGTTTGTCTTGTACCTCACGAATAAATCCGCCCAATTCAGACAAAGCCACTGACTTACCTTGTGCATTCGTGACTGGCAATTGGACTAGAGTCATAATTTGTGAGCGTGAGCTTAAAGGGACTTGCATAATGATATGTGTCGGGTCGATTAAGGCATTTTTCTTAATATCCCCCAGTACAAAACCGCCCATCGCCATACTTAAAGCCCGATTCACATCTTCAACGGTAATACCATTACGTTGAGCCTTATCCGTATCGATCACAAAGCGCAGATTTTCGTAATCATTTTCCAGCATATTATCAACATCACCTAAATTCTTCGCTTGCTTGAAGAACTCCGTCATATCCGCTGCCATTTGCCGGCGAATAGTAGGGTCTTGGTGATAAATTTCAGCCACTACGGTTTGTAATACAGGTGGGCCGGGGGGCATTTCTACGACTTGAATTTTCGCACCTGCCGCTTGTGCGAGTGGGGTTAGAATTTCCCGTGCTTGTACTGCAATTTGATGGCTGGTACGCGTGCGTGCCTTTTTATCCAGTAACTGAACTTGAATATCACCCTGCCAAGCTTGTTGACGCAAATAATAATGGCGCACTAGCCCATTGAAATTAAAGGGTGAAGCTGTTCCCGAATAAGTTTGTACTGCCGTCACTTCAGGTAATTTTTGCATTTCGGTGGCTAACTGATGAATCAAATTAGCTGTCACCGGCAAAGCGGTCCCTTCGGGCATATTCACTACAACATTAAATTCTGGTTTATTATCCAAAGGCAGCATTTTTACAGGTACTGCTTTTAAGGGATAAAATAGGGTCATTAAAGCGAAGAAAATCAGAATGATGCTAAACAAAAAAGCATAGCCTTTGAGTTTGCTATCAACTAAAGGAAAAATTAAGCGGCGGAACCAAGACTCTAAGCGTACGGCTTGTTTATGTTCTTGTTCCGCATCCACATGCAGTTTTTCAAGGCTAGGTTTGAATAGATTAGTCAGCCAAGGTGTGAAAGCGAAAGCTGCAAACAGAGAAATCAGCATGGCGACTGAGCCGAGTACCGGAATCGGCATCATATACGGCCCCATCATCCCGCTTACAAAACCCATCGGTAGCAGAGCTGCAATTACTGTTGCAGTCGCTAAAATAGTAGGGTTACCCACTTCGCGCACCGCATCTACCGCAATCGCTAAACTCTGTTGCCCTACTAAGAGCCAACGTCGATAAATGTTCTCTACCACTACAATGGCATCGTCCACCAATATCCCAATCGAGAAAATCAAGGCAAATAAGCTGACGCGGTCAATCGTCATATTCAGCATCCAAGCAGCGAATACTGTTGTGGTAATGACAGCTGGAATGACAATTAATACCACTAAGCCTGCACGCCAACCCAAAGCTAGCCACACCAGTACGGTGACAATCATGGTGGCAATAAACAGCTTTTTCAGTAATTCGTTTACCTTGGCTTTAGCCGTTGCGCCATAATCACGGGTGATTTCCACATGGATATTATCGGGAATGATCTGCCCCTTGAGACCTTCTAACTTTTGCAGAATGGCTTGGGAAACCTCCACCCCATTCGTACGATGCTTTTTAGCAATGGCTAAAGTGACTGCAGCCGCATTGGAAGCAGTTTCACGCACTTGCGCAGCAGCTCCTGTGTAATAACCGACCATCTGACTTGCATCACTAGGGGCTTCTTTCACCTCAGCTACATCACGCACATAGACAGGCCGACCCTCTATAACAGTCACCATCAGATTTTTAATATCTTGTGCTGTACTTAAAAAGGAACCACTGTAGATTTTGTAAATATTCTGATTCGGTTCGACAAAACCAGTGTGTTGCTCAGAATTAGCCATCTGGATCGTGCGCGCGATTTGCTCTAAAGACACCCCAAAAGTGGCTAAGCGCTCTGGTAAAATCTCAACCTGAATTTCTTCACGGCGTCCATCAACAATGAAACTTTGGCTCGTATTCGCGACCCCACGCAATTCTTGTAATACTTCTAAGCCGACTAGACGTAAAGAAGCATCATCCACCTCATTTGACCACAGCGTCACGGTCACTACCGGAACATCATCGACACCTTTAGGTTTAACCAACGGATCACTGGCACCACGCGGAATGGCATCGCGATTCGAAGTCAGCTTGTCATAGAGCTTCACTAAAGAAGGTTCTAACTCTTCTCCCACTTTAAACTGCACGGTGACCATGGCTTCGCCCCGCATCGAAGCTGAATAAACATGATCTACGCCAGTAATTTCAGACATAATCGCTTCAAGCGGGCGCGCAATAATCGCTTCCACTTCACGCGAAGAAGCGCCCGGATATTTCACAAAAATATCCACCATCGGCACGGAAATTTGCGGATCTTCTTGGCGTGGGGTAATCATCAGCCCCAAAGCACCAATCGCTAAAAAGGCTAGCAATAGCAGTAAAGATAACGGCGAATTGATGAAAGCTTTTGCAGTTTGACCGGCAATCCCTAAACGATGAGCATAGCTATGGCTAGGTTGAGGGGAATCATTCATGCGCTATCTACCAATACGAAAAAGTGAACAGATACAACTACAACGCGAGCCACTGTTATTGACTATCTGGCATCCAACCCGAAACCGCTCGTGGAGGTGGGTTATCCAGAATTTTCATGCCCGGCTTTAGACCTGAAATGACTTCAACTTTATTGCCATACTCAGTCCCCAAGCGTACTAAGCGCAGCGAAGAGCTACCATTCTCTATCACTAAGACACTGGGTAGACTGCGTCCACTTAATAAAGCGGTGCGCGGAATCATGACCACCGGCTCGTCATTGGCTTGAGGATTAGATAAATAGATTTCCGCATACATACCAGGAGCTGCCAGCACATCGACGGGCAAATCGAACTTCACAGTCACCGTATGATGCTCAGTATCAGCCACGGGATAAATCTGTGAGACTTTAGCCATCGTCTCAGCCATACCATTAATTTTTACGGGTACAACCATCCCCATAGTTACTTGCGACATTAAGCTTGCGGGCACGTCTGCTTGTAGACGTTTGTATTTAACGAAGCCATAGCGCAATAAAGGCTGGCCTACTTGTACCGTGTCACCCACTTCGGCCATTTTTTGCAGAATAACCCCTTCAAACGGCGCAATTCCTTTAGCATTCAATAAAGCAGCGTCAATTTCTTGCAATTGTGAATAAGCTTGCTGTAAAGAGCCACGAGCCTGCGATACTCCGGAAGCACTGGTGACTAAATCCGAATAACGCCCCATATCTGAGTCATAATTATTCAGCATCATGTCGGCTAAAGGGCGTGTAAAAAAGTTATCCATCATCGCTGGCATACCAAAACCGGGCGTTGCACCAATATCACGACTACGTGGAGAAATAACTTCCCGTTGGTATTGAGCTTCGGCACTTTGCAATAGGGATTGGGCATTTTGAATTTGGGCTAATACCGCATTACGTTTAGCGACTAACTGCGCCTCATCCACCTGAGTCAGCACCGCACCCTGCTGGTAAGAACTACCCACTTCACCAGCAAAATATTTAAGTACACCCGCGACTTGAGCGGATAAAGTAATTTCTTTATAGGGAATAACCGAACTACCTAACACAGTTTGGATGCGTGAGTTTGAGGTTTCAACAGAGACGATTTCGGCAGCTTGTAATGAACTCCAATTTAGGACAGCACAAAAAAACGCCAACATCGAGCGTGCGGCACCATTGCCTTTTCTCATGAATAACTCTTCCTCAATAATCGCGGATGGATAGCATCCCATTTTAGCAGGCTGAACTATATCTTTTCAGGGAGGCTAATTCTAGTGAAAACGCGGCAATACACTAAGAGGGATAGAGTCAAAAACTTTTTAGAAATCTTTGTTAATTAGCAGATGGAGGAGGAATATAGCCCTTAACCACTGCGACCGGCTCAATATCGGTAGAGTCGCCCCCATGAAACACGGACACTTTGACTTCTAACAAAATATCCGAACTAGAGGGACGCGTTTCGCGCTGCCAACGCCAAGGGATATTGCCCATTTCTTCCTCCCCCTCCGCAGCAGGTTCTGGGTTATGGTTATCAACCGCCATTTGATAAAGATCAAGCTGGTTTAATCCTACCCAACGTGCAAAGGTGGCCTCTTTCAAAATTTGTGCATTGCGCACACTATTAGCCGCAACTTGACTCGCGATTCCGATCACTAAAGTAATGATGAATAAGGCAAACATAACTTCAACTAAGCTAAAGCCAGTTTGAGTACGTGTGGGTTTAGCTTTGCTCATTATCTTTAGGAGGCTCAACCACTTGACCAAAAGCATCAAACTGCACACGCCGTGGTTGAGTCTCTTTGCCAGCGACTAGTTCATAAGTGAAGGGTGTTAACTCACCAGTAGGTTCTACGATCACTTGAGGGTCTTTGGGTAGATCGGTTGATAAATTAATCACCTCTTGCTCAATCAAGACTTGTGGTTTGAGCGTTTTTTCAAACTCGCGAGCTTTGAATAAACTATCTTTTTCTATCTCAACCCATTTATTTTTTTCATCAAGCTTGAAAAAGTGATAACCCGTCTCAGTGAAGCCCATCGCAAGGGGTTCGGAGCGCACGATAGCTTCACTACTGAGCACATTCACATCAAAACGCAAACGCTCCAAAGCTAGTTCGACCGGATCAGATTCAAAACTACGAAACGATAAAGACACGATAGAAACCAGCACAGCCATCACCACGAGTACAATTAGTAACTCAACTAAGGTAAAACCGCGCTGGTCTCGTGCAGACATGAAAATTATTGCTTTTCCCAGTTACCAATATCGTCTTGGGTATTATCGCGCCCATCAGGACCTGCACTGTAAATATCCAAGTCATTACCATGTGTACCTGGATTTAGGTATTTATAGGGATTACCCCAAGGATCGGTAGGCACAGTTTTAGTTTTTAAGTAGCCACCTTGTTGCCATTTGCGAGCTTCAGCAGGTTTTTCAACCAAAGCCTTCAAGCCTTGCTCATTACTAGGATAGACCGCGTTATGCATACGATACATATCCAAGGCCAGTTCCATAGTCCGGATTTCTTGTTGAGCCGACGCAATCCGCGCTTCATCCGGTGTACCTTTTAAGTTCACCACCGCAATGCCCAAGAGCACCCCAATAATGGTAATAACAATTAATAGCTCCATCAGGGTATAACCAGTCATAGCTGGATGACGACGAGTTATCTGCTTGTGCTTATTCATTCGATTTATTAAACCTTCAAATTCAAAAACGGCGCAATCATGGCATAATACTCCAATCTTGTAACCAACTGACACTGAAGCACATTACCAATCGATTAAACCTGCCAAGGCCATTACTGGCTTATGGCTTAAGCTTTAGCCTAATTTTACTTGCCCTTTATGCTTGGCAGGATGAGTTGCGTTATGAGCGCCATCTTATTTTACAAGGCGAATACTGGCGACTACTTAGTGCTCATTTTGTCCATATCAACTTCATTCATCTGGCTATGAACTTAGTAGGTTGGTGGGTATTTTTATTCATGTGTGGGCATTTATTTAGCCTGAAACAACTCAGCTTCAATATTTTCACCTTGGCCTTAGGGATCAGTCTAGGCTTACTATTTGTACGGGTGGATTTTCAGTGGTATCTGGGTTTCTCGGGCGTTTTGTATGGTTTATTTCTACTAGGCTCCCTGCATATTGCTTTTCGTGAGCAACTTGTTCTTGGTGGTCTGATTTTCAATATGCTCATTTTCAAGCTAGGTTTGGATGCCTATACTGAACAAGCTAGTGTAAGTGCTCAGCTAATTGGTGCGCCAGTTGCAATGGTGGCTCATGGTTATGGTTTAATGATCGGTCTTATGCTGAGCATGCCTTTGTTAGCAAGTAAATCACACTTGAAAAACAAAACCTTTAAAAATAAAAAATAACTTAATTTTTATGCTGCGATCATTTAATCAGTCGCTATACTCTATCGCTAGCTATTTTGGCTATGCTAAGAATTGCCCTCTCTGTGCTGTAGAACTTTTAAACCCTGAGCAGCTGCTGTGCAAAAGCTGCTATCAAGCGCTACCTTGGCAAATACCACTGACCAAACCTGCGGCTACTCCACTCCTAAGTGCTTTTACTTATGCCAGCCCTATCAAGCAACTTATTTTAGAGGGTAAAAATAGTAAATCTTTAGACAAAATTTATTTCTTAGCCCAGTTATTAAAACGAAGTTTTCCAACTCTCATTACGGAACTGCCTGAAGCCATTCTACCTGTACCCTTGCATTTCCAACGCTTAAGACAGCGAGGGTTTAATCAATCAGTCGAGCTAGTTCGGCCTTTAGCCAAGCAGTTGGGTTTACCTTTGCTACTTAGGCAAATTATTCGGCAACGCCATACCGATGAGCAGAAAAAATTGGCTGCCTTCGAGCGTCAACATAATCTAGAGCAAGCGTTTCAACTAGTGCAACCGATTTCTTATAAACATGTGGCCATCTTTGATGATGTAGTGACTACGGGTGCAACTTGTGCGGAATTAGAGGCTTTATTAAGTGACCACGGTGTTGAAAAGATTCAGATTTGGTGCTGCGCACAGACAAAAATGACCTGAGGCGACAAATCCTCTAGTATATGACCCTATTAGCTTTTTAACCCCAGCAGGATAGGAAACCAGACATGATTCGAAGCATGACTGCTTTTGCACACCACGAAATTTCATCAACTCATGGCAAATTGAGTTGGGAATTACGTTCTGTTAATCATCGCTACTTAGATATTAGTCTGCGTGTTCCTGAAGAGTTTAGATCCTTAGAGAACAATTTTCGTACTCTTTTACAAAATCGTTTACATCGCGGCAAATTAGAAGCGTCTTTACGTTATGCAGCTGGGGTTGGTGAAACTTCAACTATTGTCGTGAATGAACCCCTAGCGCGCGCATTGATAATTGCATGTCGGCAAATTGAGGCGTTAACTAATAATAGTGAAACGCTCAAGGCTGTCGATATTCTACGCTGGCCGGGGGTGACTTTAGATAGTGCACCTGATTTAGAAAAATTAGGGCAAGAAGCAGAGCAATTACTCCTAACTGCTTTAACTGACTTAATTGCTACGCGTGAACGTGAGGGTAAACGCCTAGCTGAATTTATTGATTCGCGTTGTGACCAAATCGCAGAAATTTTAGTCCGCATTCGTAAGCGTCGTCCTGAGATTATTAATGGTATCAAGGAAAAGATTTATCAACGCTTAGCTGAGCTAGAAGTTATTCCAGATAATAATCGCCTTGAACAAGAGCTGGTAATTCTCGCTCAACGCTTAGATGTAGAAGAAGAACTTGATCGTTTAATGGCGCATTTAGACGAAATTACTGCTGTCCTAGAACGTGATGAACCTATTGGCCGGCGCATGGATTTTCTCATGCAAGAACTGAATCGAGAAGCGAATACCTTAGCTTCTAAATCCAATGATGCAGAAACTACCCAAGCCGCCGTTGATTTAAAAGTACTCATCGAACAGATGCGTGAACAAATTCAGAACATTGAATAATGATGGCTTCCAAAGATTACTATCAGGTATTGGGAATTTCGCGAGGGGCTAGTACAGAGGATATTAAACTAGCCTACCGCCGCTTAGCACGCAAATATCATCCTGATGTGAGCCAACTGCCAGGCGCTGAAGAGCATTTCAAAGCGGTTAATGAGGCCTATGACACATTAAGTGACAGCAGTAAACGCCGAAAATACGAACAGCAGCAAACTACCAACACAACGACTCACCATGAAACCACGGCTAAAGAAGCAACGCCTACTCGTAAAGTAGATGTGTCTTTCTTTGAAGAAATTAGCAAACAAGAAATTCCTGATACACGCCGTAGTTCTGCCATTTTTAATAGCCTCTTTGGTAAAAAACGCCGTGAGAAAGCTACTGATTTTACATCCAAAGTGCCATTGGAGCCGCAGGAGTATCATTTAACGCTACAAGTTGAAGATTTATTCTTTGACACAGTAAAAGCCATTCAAGCTCCGAATGGCGAGACCATTCAAGTTCGAGTTCCCAAAGGTTCTACTGAAGGCAGCCGCTTACGCATAACAGGGAAGGGTTTAGCGGGTACAGATTTAAGTTTGGTAATTCATATTGCTGAGCACCCTTACTATGAATTGGTCGGGCAAGATTTATATTTAGATTTGCCACTCAGTCCTTGGGAAGCAGCTTTAGGAGCAACGGTGTTAGCACCGACCCCTCATGGGCCAGTAAGTTTAAAAATTCCTCCAGCCAGCGAATCAGGTAAGAAAATGCGTTTAGCTGGGCGCGGGTTGAACACCAGTACAGAAAAAGGCGATATGTACATTACTTTGCAAGTCCAAACTCCACCAGCCATCACGAGTCAGCAACAAGAGTTTTATGCTCAAATGGAGCGCACTTTTAATTGGTCACCACGGCAGCATTTAAAGACAACGCGATAGGCGGCATCATCGTTTGCGTGGTTTTTTTGGAACAAAATCTAAAATAGTGGTATTTTCACTACACAACAATGCCTAGTGCTCAGTTTTGTAAAAAGCGCCCAAGGCTGGTCTAAAATAAACAAATTCACGACGCACAACGTTTCAGGATGCAGATAACATGTCACCAAGTATTTGGAAGCGCGCTCTACTCACTACATTGTTAATGGCCGGTTTACAGGGTTGTGCCTGTGCCGGTGCTTTGCCTGAAAGCGTTAATGGGCAAACTTTACCCAGTTTGGCACCCATGTTAGAGCGTGTAACACCGGCTGTGGTAAATATTACTACTGAAGGCAAGCAAAAAATAGATGAATCAATCTTAAACGATCCATTTTTTAAAAGATTTTTTGGGAACGTACAAGGTGAGCGTAAGATTGACGGTACTGGCTCAGGGGTAATAGTTCATTCGCGCCACGGACATATTCTTACTAACTTCCATGTCATCGAGGGTGCAGAACGTATTACCGTCACTTTAAATGATGGTCGGCGCTTTCAAGCACGCATCATTGGTGCTGACCCTAAAGTAGACTTAGCCATTATTGCTATTAAGCCTGAGCGTTTAGTAGCCATGCGCTTTGGTGATTCTGATCGCTTAAAAGTAGGTGATTTTGTAGTTGCTATTGGCAACCCTTATGGAATTGGTCAATCCGTAACCTCTGGAATCATTAGTGCACTTCATCGTAATCCAGGGATTGGCGAATATGAAAACTTTATTCAAACCGATGCTTCTATCAATTTAGGCAACTCAGGTGGGGCTCTAGTTAATCTACGTGGCGA
The DNA here is from genome assembly GCF_937876535.1 of uncultured Thiothrix sp. GTDB lineage: Bacteria > Pseudomonadota > Gammaproteobacteria > Thiotrichales > Thiotrichaceae > Thiolinea. Next base: position 482,944 of record NZ_CALFHZ010000021.1, on the reverse strand, counting down.
ATTAATTGGGATTAATACAGCTATTCTTGGTGGACAAAGTGGAGGAAATATTGGGATCGGCTTCGCAATTCCAGTGAATACAGCCGCAGGTATTATTGATCAAATCGTGCGTTTTGGCCAAGTTGAACGTGGTTTATTAGGAATTGAAGTCAGCGATGTTGATGCACAAATTGCTACTGACTCACGCTTACCTGCTAATACAGGTGCCTTAGTCGAACGAGTTTTCCCCGGTTCAGCTGCTGAGCGTGCGGGTATACAAGCAGGTGATGTGATCTTACAAGTAAACGAGGCCGAAATTAGTGCAGCTAGTGATGTGAAAAGTTTAATTGGTTCTGTACGAGCAGGAACTTTATTAAAAATTACTTATTTACGCTCAGGCCAAACCTTTACTGCTCAAGCTAGAATTGGTCAAGTTAGCTCGACGAACAATACAGCTAACACCCAGAACCAGAAGCCTTTCTGGGAAAGTAACTAGACTCAAGGTGTTTTGTTCATAATTACAGCGAATCTCGATGAGCCGAGATTGACAAGCGGCAAAAAAATGCTATAAATGGTGGAACTGATACAGCCTACATTCATCTAACTAGTTAAGAAGCGCCAAAACGTAGCTTCTAATCTAAAAATGAAGGTAAGAAATCATTGTAAATTTCCGCGAAGTGAAGAGATAAGACATAAAAAAGCACTAAAGCCCGGTGCTGTCTAAATCTCTTTTGCGGATACAGGTTTGGTATCCCCAATCCAGACCTGTTTATTAAACCCCGGCTTTTAGACCCCCTGTTTGGCCGGGGTTCCTTTTTATAGTTAAAGTTTATGCGTTTTTAAATGAACGTCTAATGAATACTTACCTCAATCTTCTTCGCCCCTCTCTCAAACCATTCATTTAACTTTTCCCATAACTCTTCTAAACCTAAACCACTACTAGCAGAAAAGGCTTGTACTGTCACAGGGCTTTGATAAGTGATTAACTCTTTACGTACTGCCAAGACCGTATTCTGCATCGCTCCACGACTTAATTTATCGGCCTTATTGAGTAAGATATGTACCGGTAGCTGTCTATGTGCCGCCCATGCCAGCAAACCTTGATCAAACATGGTCATTGGATGACGAATATCCATGACCAAAATCAAGCCCTTAAGCGTGGTGCGCATAGTAAGATAGGCCTCGATAAACTTCTGCCATTGTATCTTGAGATTTTCAGGCACTTTGGCATAACCATAGCCGGGAAGATCAACCAATAATTGCCCTTCTGGCAGGGTAAAAAAGTTAATCAACTGAGTACGTCCAGGTGTTTTACTGGTACGTGCTAATGATTTTTGAGAGCACACACGATTGATTGTACTGGACTTGCCTGAATTAGAACGCCCCGCAAAAGCTACTTCAAGGCCACTTTCTTTAGGAAGTGTTTTGGGGGTAGTAGCGCTCTGCACAAAACTAGCTTGCTGATAATAATGATTCATCATGATGTTAGCGTTCTCTAATGCATTTTTTGAGGTATGATTGCGGGATATGATATACAATTCTGGCACTTTTGGAGGATACCCGGCGGCCATCCTCTCAGGCAAACGAATTTGTAGCTTTACTTCGATGTTTTTGGGAGCACTTTCTAGATGAAGAAGACACTCATCCTAGCACTAACCAGCCTTGCATTGAGCACTTCCGCTGCGTGGGCAGCAGATGCAGCCTTAAAAGGCGATCCTGCTGCGGGTAAGACAAAATCAGCCACCTGTGCTGCCTGCCACGGCGCGGATGGTAACAGCACTAACCCTGAATGGCCAAAATTAGCAGGTCAATCTGAAGGTTATCTGTTTAAGCAATTACAAAACTTTAAAGCAGGCCAAAATGCTGAAGGCGGCCGCTATAACGCCTCTATGGCTCCAATGGTCGCCCCATTGACTGATCAAGATATGGCGGATTTAGCTGCCTATTTTGCTAGTCAAACAACAGCACCTGGCAAAGCCGATCAAACACAAGTAGCTTTAGGTGAACAAGTTTATAAAGGTGGCAATGCCTCTAATGGCATTCCCGCTTGTGCAGCTTGCCATGGCCCAACCGGCACTGGTAACCCAGCAGCTAACTTCCCATCGTTGGCTGGTCAGCAAGTGACTTATGTGAAAAATCAGTTAAATAACTTCCGTACAGGCGCACGTGCTAATGATAACGGTAAAATGATGCGCAATATCGCTGTCAAAATGACCGATGCAGAAATGAATGCGGTTGCTGAATACATCTCTGGTTTACAGAAGTAATTTGCTATTTGCTAATCTTCTGATATATAGACGAAGGGTGGCTAGTCCACCCTTTATTATTTGCCCCGAATACGAAACTAACTGAACTCACACTAAAGCGGTAGTTATGAAAATCTCACGCCCTACTAGTACACGCCTACTTGATTTTTTAGGCTCAATGAATCTTGCTATTGCGTTACTAGTGATTGTGGCTATTGCTTCTGCTATTGGTACTGTCCTTAAACAGAACCAGCCTTATCCTGACTATGAGATCAAATTTGGTAAGTTTTGGTTTGAATTTTTTGGCTCATTAGGCTTATACGACTTATACGCTGCAGTTTGGTTTTTGTTGATTTTAGGCTTTTTACTCCTCTCTACGACTATCTGTGTCATTCGTAATACGCCTGGCATCTTACGTGAACTATGCCATTTCCGCGAAAAAGCCCAAGAAAAATCGCTACGGGCGATGCATCATTCTGCTAACTTCACCACCACACAATCAGTAGAACAAATTCAAGCGCTTTCTCAGCAAACCTTAAAGAATGCAGGCTTTCGCTTCCGGACACATCAAGAAAATGGTACGAGTGTCGTCGCTGCCATGAAAGGTGGTGCCAATAAATGGGGTTATTGGTTAACGCATATTGGCATGATTGTTATCTTTATTGGTGGCTTACTCGATAGCAAACTACCGATTATGTTTGGTGAATGGGCAGGAACTATCAAACCAGAAACCCGCAATATTCCTGCATCAGAAGTGCCCTCTATTAGCCAAAGAGGTGTCAATAGCTTTTCCTATCGTGGTTCAGTCGATATTCCTGAGGGTCGTACTGCTAATATTATTTTCTTACCTGTACGTGAAGGCTACCTAGTCCAACGCTTACCGTATGAAATTGAAGTCAAAGACTTTAGAGTAGAGCACTACTCGACCGGCATGCCCAAGTCCTTTGAAAGTGATATTGTGATTCATGACCCCGATCTGAAACAGCCTTTCGCGCACACGATTTCTGTAAATCATCCATTAGTCTATAAAGGCACCGCTATTTATCAAGCGAATTTTGGTGATGGTGGCTCTGAAGTGCAGTTGCAGCTCAACCCTCTCACCAAACAATATGCTCAACAAAGTTTAACTGGCAATATCTCTCAAGATTACAACTTAAGTAGCTCCACCGAAAAATACCGCTTAGAACTCGACAATTTCCGCTTATTCAATATCAATCCAGTTAAAAATGATAAAGGTGAAGAAGAGCAAAGAAACATTGGCCCAAGCGTCATTTTTCGTTTAAGAAATGCTGCGGGTGAAGCAGTTGAATATACCAATTACATGAATCCGGTGATTATTGAAGGACGCATGTATTTGATTAGTGGTGTGCGCAAAAGCCCTGCTGATCCAGAACGCTTTCTACATATTCCTGCCGACCAAAAAGGCTCTGCTGAATTGTTTTTAGCTTTCTTAAATGCTTTGCAAGACCCCGAATTTGTACGGAATACTGCTATCGCTACCACACGCAGCTCAATGGGTACAATGCAAAATCAACAAGTAGATAATGCGACCGTTGAAAATCAAATTGTAGAATCGATGGTTAGACTTACTCAATTATTCGCCACCAAAGGCTTTGATGGTATTATGAGCGATATTGAAGCACGCTTCCCTGAGGCTCAACGCGCTCAAGTCAGTGAGGCTTTTACTAAAGTACTCCAAGCTTCTTTACGTGGTGTGTATATAGACTTATTAAAGCAACGTGGCATTGCTGAACCTAAAGATGCAGATTGGCTGTTTTTCGATGATAGTTTAAATGCCATCTCAAATTTGCCCTTCTATGGTTCGCCTTGGTACATTCAACTGAAAACTTTTAAACAAATTGAAGCATCTGGCTTACAAATTACCCGTTCTCCCGGGCAAGATGTGGTCTATCTCGGTTGTATTATGCTAACGATTGGGGTCTTTTTATTATTCTATGTTGCACAACGTAGAATCTGGGTCATGGTCAAGCCATTAGAATCAGGTGAAAACGAAGTCATAGTAGCAGGCAGTACCAATCGTAATCCGCATGATTTTGATAAGTATTTCCAACACTTACGTTCAGCCTTTCAGACAGTGCTTACAGCAAGAGGTGATTGATAATGTCTGTTACACAAGAAGCTATGCATGCGCTGATGGACAAACCAAGTCTTTGGCAGCGCCTTAAACCAATGGATTGGATTTGGGCAGCATTGGTTTTAGCAGGCACAGCTTATGCTTATCTGCTCTACTCCGGTGCAATGGATGCTTACGAACAAGGCTTTCTAATTTTAAGCGCACCTGCCTTGATTGCCCTAGGTTGGAACTGGCGTTCCGTACAGCCTTTAACTGTCCTGGTTACTATTTTTAGTTTACTCGGGATTTGGCTGTATAGCGGCAATATTGCGAATGCTGAAACTGTTTTTGGCCTGAAATATCTGTTCTCTAGCCAATCCGCGATCATGTGGATGAGTGCTTTATTCGTGATAGCTACCTTTTTCTATTTTGGTGGCTTAATTGCGAATAATCCATTTGTGGCTAAAACAGCTAGTGTTATAACTTGGTCCGCTGTCATTATGGGCTTTACCGGTCTGATGGTGCGCTGGTATGAATCCTATTTAGTCGACCCGGAGTTTGGACACATCCCCGTTAGCAACTTATATGAAGTTTTCATTCTATTCTGCCTTATTACTGGCATTTTATACCTCTACTATGAAGGTCGTTATCGCAGTCGTGCTTTAGGCGGTTTTGCCCTGTTAATGATTAGCGCTGCAGTCGCTTTCTTGCTTTGGTATAGCTTTGAGCGAGGTGCACATGAAATTCGGCCGCTCGTACCTGCCTTGAAAAGCTATTGGATGAAAATTCATGTTCCTGCTAATTTCATTGGCTATGGTTCTTTCGCTTTAGCAGCGATGACGAGCTCGGCTTATTTAATCAAATATTATTACAGCAACCCCTCTCGCTTAGTGGCGGTTTTAGTGCCTAGCTTTGTCTTCATTGGCTTATTCACTTGGATTTTCGTGCGTACTGCGTTTGGTAAAACACCCTTTGAAGGTAGCTTAATGAGCTTAGGTTTCAACTCAGCAGGAATTGCTTTTGCAGTCACCTTATTGCTCACAGCGCTGGGAGTGCTTTTAATGCTACCCAGTACGCAGAAGGCATTACCCTCTCTAGAAATGCTTGATGACATTACCTATAAAGCGATTGCCTTAGGCTTCGCCTTCTTTACGATTGCGACCATTTTAGGGGCAATGTGGGCAGCAGAAGCTTGGGGTGGCTATTGGTCATGGGATCCGAAAGAAACATGGGCGCTTATTGTGTGGTTAAATTATGCAGCTTGGCTACACTTCCGCTTCTCTAAAGGTTTGCGGGGTGCACAGATGGCATGGTGGGCAGTGATTGGTTTATTCATCACTGTATTTGCTTTCTTAGGTGTCAATATGTTCCTATCCGGTCTACATTCTTATGGTGAACTTTAAGCCTAAGGTTAAGGTCTGAGCTAAAGATTTGCGATGCAACACAATAATGACGGAGAATAATTGAATGAGAATGGTAAAATTTTTCCTGCCTATGCTGACAGCTCTGCTGTTTACTTTGGTGGGCTGTATGTCGGAAGTCACTCAGGCCGAATACACTGAGGGTAAGCAATATTCAATCATTGACCCACCCGTGGCTTTAAAAGCCCCTACGGGTCAAAATGAAGTGACCGAGATTTTTTGGTATGGCTGCCCACACTGCTTCCATTTAGAACCAACGATTAAAGATTATCTAAAAACTAAGCCTGCTAATGTCTTCTTTAATCGCGTGCCTGGCACTTTAGGCGAAACTTGGGATTATCACGCCAAGCTGTATTATATTGGCTATATCTTAGATCGTGACGGTGCGAAAGATTTACATAGCAAAATCTTTAATGCCGTTCATGTACAACGTCGTCCTTTACCACGGTTTGATCGTGGCAATACGGCACAAAATGATGACAACTTACGTCGCTTCTTTGAATCGTTTGGCTATACCACTGACGAAATCAATAAAGCCATGAACTCAATGGAACTCAACTCTTTACTGAGCTATGCACGGGATATTAATACCAAATCAGGTATTGACTCTGTACCTAGTATAATTGTAAATGGCAAATACTTAACTGGCCCTAGCAAAATGACTGGGACTGATAAGTTAACTGATGTGATTAATTATCTCACTACCTTACCACACTGATTATTATGCGCGTTTTGAGTTTATTCGATCGTTTTTTAGTGGAAATTGACCAGTCGTTACGAGCTACTGTGGCAACTCCCACAACTACGGAACGTCCTAACCCTGCTCAAAATGTGCAGCCGTTAGCTGACTTAACTGAGGAAGAAAGAAAACGTTCGGCTCAATTAATGCGTATTAATCACGCGGGTGAAGTAGCTGCGCAGGGCTTGTATCGTGGTCAAGCCCTGGCTGCTAAGCTGCCGCAAGTGCGCACCCAAATGGAACGCGCCGCTTTAGAAGAAAATGACCACTTGGCTTGGTGTGCTCATCGTCTAGATGAGTTATCTAGCCATCGTAGCCGTTTGAACCCACTCTGGTATTGGGGTTCGTTTTCAATGGGCGCTGTGGCTGGCCTAATTGGCGACAAATGGAGCTTAGGTTTTGTTAAAGAAACTGAAGATCAAGTTGAGCAACATTTAGCTGAGCATTTAGGTAAATTACCGGCTAGCGACTTACCAAGCACTGTAATTTTACAGCAGATGAAAGAAGATGAAGTGCGTCATGGTCAGATGGCTCAACAAGCTGGTGGTGCACAACTCCCCTTTCCGATTCGTAAATTAGCCATGCCGCTGATTTCAAAACTAATGACGAGTACGGCTAAATACATCTAGTCGGCTAACCATTCTACTTGCTGATAACCCAACTCCTGCGCTAATAAGATCGCCAACTCACCCGCTAACTCCATTGGGGTTTCTTCAATACCCAAATCGCGGCATTGAAGAACTTCTAAACCTGCATAGCCGCAAGGATTGATGCGCTTAAAAGGCTTTAAATCCATATTTACATTTAAGCTAAGGCCGTGATAAGTCTTACCACGGCTTACACGCAAGCCTAAAGCAGCTATCTTCTTACCCTCTACATAAACACCCGGAGCTTCACGGTCACCTGCTGCTTCTATCTGATGCTTCGCTAATAGCTTGATAATGGATTGCTCGATTTTCATTACCAGCTCACGTACCCCTAGGTTTAAACGACGCACATCAATCAGCAAATAAATAATTAGCTGACCAGGGCCGTGGTAGGTCACCTGCCCGCCCCGATCAACTTTTACAACAGGAATAGCCCCCGCATCCAGCACATGCTCCATCTGACCATTACGGCCCAAGGTAAACACTGGCTCATGCTCTAAAACCCACAACTCATCAACTGCCTCTTCAGAACGTTGTTGAGTAAAAGTTTGCATCGCATCCAGCGTGGATAAATAAGGCTGATTTTTGCCTAAAACACGAATTTTCAAAGCGCCCACAGCACCAGCTCACAGGCTTTCAAATCATTATAAATCGCGTCTAATTGCTCTCTACTGGTGGCATTCACTCCTAAAGTTAGGCTGTGATATTTGCCAGTACGGCTTTGGTTGGCACGAATCGCATCCATTGAGAAAGCTGGGTCGTGTTGTAGAATAATATCGTGAATGACTTGCGCTAATTGATCATGCGCTGCACCCACTACTTTAATCGGGAAATGGCTGGGAAACTCCATTTCCACTTCAGAACGGCTAAACGTACTCATCTTGGCTCCTTGTTAGTGCTTAGTCTTTAGTCCGCAAAAAATTTCTGGACACTGTCAGACATACGCCGCCACAAGCCACCTTCTGCAATATCTTCAAGAGCTAATAAAGGAACTTCTTTCAAAACTCTATTTTGGTCAGAAAATATAATTTTGCCTAAAACATCACCCCGCCGAATGGGTGCATCAATCGCTTTATCGAATTGAATCACGCCTTTAAGTTGGTCGTAGCGGCCTTTTCCTATACTGACATATAGATCATCAATGACACCTGCCGCCACGTGCGTTTTTTCACCTTGCCATACTCGTACTTCAGATAAAGCATCGCCACCCTTGTACATTTTATGGGTTTCAAAGGTACGAAAACCGTATTCCAATAAACGTTGACTCGATTCAGCCCGACTATTTTCATCAGTTGAACCCAACAATACTGAAATTAGGCGCATATTATCGCGTTTTGCAGAAGCCACTAAGCAAAATCCCGCGGATTCAGTATGCCCAGTTTTCATTCCATCAACGGATGGATCACGCCACAATAATTTATTCCGGTTGTGTTGCTTTATATTGTTATAGGTAAATTCTTTTTCAGAATAGAGCTTATAACGATCAGGAAATTCCGTAATCAGAGCACGAGCAAGCTTCACAATATCCCGTGCGGTTGTATAGTGATCCGGTGCAGGCCAACCAGTGACATTTTGATACTGGGTATCATTCATGCCTAGCTCTTTGGTGGTTTCGTTCATGCGTTGTACGAAAGCAGTTTCTGAGCCTGCGATATGTTCAGCTAGGGCAACAGCAGCATCATTGCCAGATTGAATAATGAGGCCACGTAGTAGTTTTTCAAGCTGTACTTTTTTGCCTAACTCCACAAACATGCGCGAACCTTGCATTTCCCAAGCATGCTGACTGATCAACACCTCATCATCGAGCTTAATCGTGCCCTTACTCAACTCACGGTAGATAATATAAGCCGTCATGAGCTTGGTAATACTAGCTGGCTCCACGCGTTCCCCTGGATTGAGAGCAGCCAATTCTTCACCACTTTGAAAATCAACTAATACAAAGCTAGTGGAATCTACTTCGGGAGCACCATCCGCTAAGGCTATAACCTGCCCACCTTTAGGCGGACTTAAGGGTTTTGCATTACTGCCTGCACTTGCTGGCATATCTTCAGAGCTATCCACGGTAGCAGCCGGTGCAGGTTTGGCAGGTTTCGTTTCAGCATAGGCTAAGCCTGATAACAATAAGCCTACCAACAGTATTCTCAGTAACATCCTGTTATTCACTCTCTATCTCATTGATTTATTTCGACAACACGAAAAGTTGCCAAACCATTACTTTCTAAGGCATCTTTCACAGTATCAATTTGATCTTGGGTATACAGTGGCCCAATCCGTACTTGATGCATTTGCTTACCCTCTTGCATGGCGGTTGCCATTTCAGTTTTAGCTAAGCCTACTGAAGTCAAACGCACAAACATTTCCAAGGCCTCATCTTGCTCAGCAAAATTATTCACCACCACATAAAAACTTTTGCCTGTAGCTTTAGCTGCTTGTTCAGCTTTGATCTGTTCTGGTGTTTGCTGTGCTTTGACCCGAGCATGTTCAGCAAGTTTACTCTGCCCTGCTTCTAAAGCAGCAGTTTGTTGGTTATCTAAAGCCTCTATCCGTACTTGAGCTGTTTCACCACCTTTAGTCCCCATCCCTAAAGCATTGGCCGCCGCAAACGATAGCTGGATTAAATCATCAGTGTCAAAAGGCCCTCGATCATTAACACGCACAATCACCGCTTTCTGATTTTCCAAATTGGTGACCCGCACAAAACTTGGTAACGGCAAACTACGATGAGCCGCCGAAAAGCTATTCATGTCGAAAGTTTCACAGCCCGCAGTTTTAGAGCCTTGAAGCTCAGCACCATACCAAGAGGCTTTACCTTCTTCGCGATAACCACTCACTGAACCTAGCACTTGATAGGTTTTTCCCTTTAAAGTGTAGCTTGGTTCATTACCACAACTACTGCGGCCACTATCCATTTTCAAAGGAGGAATAGAGCTGGTTGCACTTGGCTCGTCAGTGGTCAATGCACTACAGCCTGCTAATAAGCTGACAGTAAGCCCCAATAACAGTACTCGTTGAATCATTTTCATCGTTGTTATCATCATTAATTCATAGCTTGCCTTAGAATTGAGTCTAAGGCCTAGCAGAGTAACAGATCATTAACGCCCCATCCGTTGACGAATCGCTTGCGCTAATTGGTGAACAGCCATTGCATATTTATTGCTGTGGTTATAACGAGTAATCACATAGAAATTATCCGCACCTAACCAAAACTCATTCCCTGCAGCCCCATCCAGTAAAACTAAGCTAGCCTGTCTTGCATGTAAATTACTGACTGGCGCAATACCCTCAGCTGCAAGCGCCTGTAAACTCAGGTTAGGCTTCACTGGCTTTTCGTTCAGCAGTCTAGCATAGGCTTGACCAGAAACATAAGCAGGAACCGCTACATCCTCGCCACGCTGCCAACCATGCTGTGCTAAATAGTTCGCTACACTGCCGATTGCATCTTCTGAATCCCAGAGATTGCGTTGCCCGTCCTGATTAAAATCTTGGGCGTATTGCCGATAACTACTGGAAATAAACTGCCCCAGACCCATTGCTCCAGCATAAGATCCCTTCCAACCTAAAGGCTGGACTTGCTCTTCGCGTGTCAGCAATAAATATTGCTCCAACTCTTTTTGATAAAAATCTGCCCGCTTAGGGAAATCAAAGGCGAGGGTAGTCAAAGCTTGTAGGACATAATAATTACCCGTATTACGCCCATAGAGTGTCTCAACCCCAATAATCGCAACGATATAAGCAGGATCTACACCATATTGTTGTGCAGCGGCATCAACCGCTCCTGCATATTGCTGCCAGAAGCCCACACCAGTATTAATCCGCTCTTCAGTGAGGAAAATCGCGCGATATTGAAACCAAGGTTTGGCCTCAGCAGGCTTACTTGCTTTAGCAATAATGTCTTCATTGCGCTGTACATTCGCAAATAAAGCCTGCAATTGACCTGCATCAAAACCATGTGCTTGCTGCATACGGCTAATAAAGGCTTGCATTGCAGGGTAGTTTAAATAAGACCCCCCTACGGCTGGTGGCTGTACTACTGGAGGTAAAGGCTCAGGAATACTAGGCTGAACAGGCGGTGTAACTGGATGCTGTGGATAAGAGAGGCGTGGTCTAATCGTCTGTTGGGATCTAAATGGCGGATTCACTAAAGGATCAGCAGTAGGAACACCTGTCGACGGATTAGAACCTGTGCCTGCCTCAGGTATATTACGTGTATTACTACAAGCACTTAAACTCAAAGCTAGCACTACTACACCCAAGACCGATGCTCTTCCCCAAACTGCCTGCATGCTGAAGCCCTATTCGTCTGTCTGATAATTACGCTTACGTTTTTTCATCCCCATGATAATGCCAAACGCACTCATGAGCGTCACCACCGAAGTCCCACCATAGCTGACTAGGGGTAAGGGAATCCCCACAACAGGCAATACTCCACTTACCATGCCCGTATTAACCACTAAATAAATAAAGAAGGTTAAGCTTAAGCTACCTGCCAATAAACGTGAAAAAGTATCCGCGCCCTTAGAAGCAATATATAAACCACGCCAAATGATAAACACATATAAACCAATCAGCAGGAGATTGCCTAAGAACCCAAACTCCTCACCAAACACAGCAAAAATAAAATCCGTGTGCCGCTCTGGCAAGAAATCTAAATGCGATTGATCCCCATGTAACCAGCCTTTGCCATACACGCCGCCAGAACCGATGGCAATTTTAGATTGATAAATATGGTAGCCTGTACCCAACAAATCAGTTTCGGGATCAAATAGGGTAAGAATCCGCTGCCGTTGGTATTCATGCATCCCATAGTTGAACATCAAGGGAGCCGCTATAGCGATAGCTGCTAAGGAGCCACCAATCAACCACCACGACATACCTGCTAGATAAATAACAAATAGGCCAGACAGGGCAATCAATAAAGCAGTACCTAAGTCAGGTTGCTTCATAATCAACACCATCGGGACTGCCACTAGAATTAGAGCGATGATAATATCGAGAAAGCGGGGTGGTAAGGGCTTTTCAGAGAAATAGTAGGCTACCATCATGGGGACAGCAAGTTTCATCATCTCGGCAGGTTGGATATCAATCCCTACATATAACCAACGTTGTGCTCCCTTTTTAATCACCCCTACCATCAGCACTAAAATCAACAGCACCACACCGATACCATATAACCAAATCGCAAACTGTCTTAAAGTCTTCCCCTCGACTTGAGAAAACAACAGTATCAGCACTAGGCCTAGAGCGAAATGGATACCTTGGCGGTAAACCATGGTCATTTCTGCATCTGAAGCACTATAAAGGGTGACTAAACCCATAAACATGAGTAGCGACAAAGCGGCCAGCATGACCAAGTCCACGCGCTGCAACATTTTCAAGAGGGACGCTGGTAATAATCCAGAAATCATTCATCAGCTCCTTCCACCCGCGGCACGATATCAGCAGGTTCCACTTCGCCAGTTTCTTCAACGGGCGTTTCATCATCATATTTTTTCAATAAGTATGCATCCATGACCTTACGTGCAATTGGAGCTGCAGTGGAGCTACCCCCACCACCATTCTCAACAATTACAGAGACAGCAATTTGCGGATTATCCGCAGGTGCAAACCCTACGAACAAAGCATGATCGTGCAAGCGTTTAGCTAAACGTGAAGCATCATAGCGCGCATTCTGAGCGATACCGAAAACCTGTGCAGTCCCTGTTTTACCTGCAATAGTATAAGGTGCACCAATCCCTACCCGCTTAGCTGTACCGTAAGACGCGTGTACTACATGCACCATCCCTTGTACTACCATTTCCCAATGACGCTTATCGCGCGCTGGAATTTGCGCAATGACTTCTGGTTCAAGAATTTGCTCAGGCCTATCTTTAGCTGTACGGAAAGCGCGTAAGACATGTGGGCGAATCCGTTTACCACGCATAGCGACACTCGCAGTAGCATGGGCGAGTTGAATAGGAGTAGCGAGCCAATAACCTTGCCCAATCCCGATATTAACTGTGTCACCCGGATACCAAACCTGCTTATAGCGGCGCTGTTTCCATTCCGGTGTAGGCATTAAACCATCAGACTCAGAAGTTAGATCTACCCCTGTTTTCTTACCAAACCCAAACAAACTCATATAGCCTGAGAACTTATCCACCCCCATGCGATAAGCCATATCATAGAAGAAGGTATCGCAGGACTGGGCAATGGCATAATCCATACTCACACCACCATGACCGGATTTTTTCCAGCAACGGTAGCGATGTTTATGCCCAGGAATTTGGAAGAAACCAGGATCGTATACTGTTTTACCCGGCCAAATGACCTTTTCATACAAACCAGCCATTGTGTTCATAGGTTTGACTGTCGAGCCGGGCGGATAAGCACCTTGTAGCGCACGATTGTAGAGTGGTCGATCAGGATCGTCACGTAGTTCGGTATAAATTTTGCTGGAGATCCCATCCACGAAAAGATTGGGGTCAAAGGTGGGAACACTGGCCATAGCTAATACCTCGCCATTACGCGGATCAATTGCTACGACAGCACCACGCTCACCCTTGAGTAAAGCTTCAGCTTTAAGTTGTAGGTTAATATCTAACCCTAAAATTAAATCTTGACCACCCACAGCCTCTTTCCGCTCAATCATATCTTGACCGCGGCCGTGTGCATCGACTTCATCCAAATCATAGCCGGCTTGACCGTGCAAACGATCTTCATGCGCAGCCTCTACGCCGACTTTGCCGATATGGCTGGTGCCTGCATAATTATTTTTATCTAGGCGCTCCAAATCACGATCATCAATCCGTCCCACATAACCAATCACATGGCTAGCTACCGTACCAAGCGGATAAAACCGTTGCATACGTCGCTCTAAATTCACTCCCGGGAAACGCGACTTGTTCACCGCAAACATTGCCATTTCTTGCTCAGTGAGATTTTCTTTCAGGGGGGTGGGTTGATAGCGACTGTGACGATTCACTTGTTGACCAAAAATACGTAAATCTTTTTCTGAGAGCGGCACAATCTTATTTAAGCGTTCCAGCATCATCTGCATATCATCCCAACGCTTGCGGCCATCGTCATTTTGATCAGGGACACTATCCCAGACCACTTCTAAAATATATTGAGCATGGTTATCTGCTAATTTGACCCCATTTCGGTCATAAATTTGCCCACGTGTGGGGGGGCGAGGAATATGTTTTTGATAATTCTGCTTCGAGAGTTCTGTATAAGTGTCGTGCTCTTTAACTTGCAGAAAATAGAGACGTGTACCTATGCCACATAGGGCGATTAACACGATCAGACCGGCAACAATAGCGCGTGAGTTGAAGAGCTGTTGTTCATCCCGTTCTGTTTTAATTGATAAGCGCTCACCCATATTGTGCTGACACTAGAATTAATTAGTTTAATGATTAATAAGATTTTAAAGCCCAAAGAGATAAACTCCTGCCTGAAGTCTATCAGAAAATTAGCAGGAGTTTATGGGATGAGTGCAGCTTAACTAAAAGTTTAATCTAAATTTATTTACTGGCTTCATAGCGTTTAATGCTATCTAGAATCTCTTGCTTAGCTTCAGCAGCATCAGCCCAGCCTTCTACTTTTACCCATTTACCTGGTTCTAGCTCTTTGTAACGCTCAAAGAAATGCTGGATTTGCTTAATTAATAAAGGTGAAAGTTGAGTATAAGAAGTCACATCTTTAAACTCAGGAGCCAACTTGCCGGCTGGAACTGCTACTATTTTCGCATCTTGACCGGCCTCATCCGACATTTTCAATACACCAACTGGACGCGCTGGAATCACACAGCCATGTACTAATGGATGTGGAGTAACGACTAGAACGTCTACTGGATCGCCATCATCAGATAAAGTATGTGGAACGAAACCGTAGTTTGCAGGATAGAACATCGGCGCTGACATAAAACGGTCTACTACCACTGCACCACTTTCTTTATCTATCTCATACTTAACAGGAGAAGATTGAGCTGGGATTTCGATAATAACATTGACAGATTCAGGTACGTCTTTGCCGACGGCAATTTTGTCGATATTCATAGCGGTCTTCCATTGGTTTAAAGCGGGCTATTATAACGACTGTTGAATCTAACTTGCACTGCAACATTTAATTAAGTATAAGAAGTGACTCGATTGGAGCAGAAAAGGGAACCAAATTTATGCGTATCGTACTTCTCGGAGCACCAGGCTCAGGTAAGGGAACTCAAGCACAGCGCTTGACGGATATTTATAATATTCCGCAGATTTCAACTGGCGATTTATTGCGTGCTGCGGTTGCAGCAGGTACTGAACTTGGTAAACAAGCTAAAGTTGCCATGGATTCAGGCGGTCTGGTCTCTGATGACATCGTGCTAGGCATGATTCGTGAGCGCTTACAGCAACCTGATGCAGCTAATGGCTTTATTCTCGATGGGTTCCCACGCAATTTAACCCAAGCGGCAAGCTTAGATAAATTGCTCGCTGAAGTTGGCCAACCGATTGATGCTGGCCTCTTAATCGATGTTGATTTTGATATTTTATTGAAACGCTTAACCGGTCGTTTATCTTGCAAAGATTGTTCGACCGTTTACAACCGCTACTTCTCTCCACCAACGAAGGAAGGAGTATGCGATAAATGCGGCAGTACGAATTTATATCATCGTGCTGACGATAATGAGGAAACGATTGGTAATCGCCTCAAGGTATATGAAGAAAACACCGCACCACTCATTAACTACTATGCAGACAAAGGTCTGCTCAAGCGGGTTAATGGCATTGGTGAGATGGAAGACATTACCAAAGCGATCCAAGCGGAACTGGCTACTGTTTAATACTGACGACCATCGACCATGTCCAATTCACTAAGCGAACAACTGCTGAAAGCAGGCTTGATTACGCAAGCACAAATTGATCAAGCTGAACAAACTAAGCAACAGCAGAAAGAGAAGGCGAAAGAAGCTCGCGAGCAGGCTAAGCTAAAACCAGCAAAGCCTAATCGTAACTTCACGCCTAAACCCCATAAACCTGCAGCAGCCAAACCGGAAGGTGTAACAACACCGCAAGCGGATAAGCAGCCAGCTCCAAATAAGCCTGCGAAACCACGCAAGTCTTCTGATTTAGAGCAGTTCTACCGTGAGCGCAATGAA
The DNA here is from genome assembly GCF_937876535.1 of uncultured Thiothrix sp. Lineage (GTDB taxonomy): Bacteria > Pseudomonadota > Gammaproteobacteria > Thiotrichales > Thiotrichaceae > Thiolinea. Next base: position 466,717 of record NZ_CALFHZ010000021.1, on the reverse strand, counting down.
CTTGAACGCCAAGAGAAAGCTGCTGAAGAGCAACGCAGACGTGAAATGGCTGAGCGTAAAAAGCAAACACGCCAGCAGGTGCGTGAGCTTATTAGCGCTCATTTGAAAAATGTGGACGATGCAGCCATCCGCTACAATTTCGTAGTAGGTGAAACGGTCAAATATCTGTATGTCACTGAGCAACAGCAACAAGACCTTGCCGCTGGGACTTTAGCAATTACTTTCTTAGAAGGAAAACGTTGCCTTATCCCTAGTGAGATCGCCGAACAAATTTTGGCGATTGACCCTGACAAGTTAATTGTTCTGAATAAAGAGGGTATGGAAACTGAAGAGCTTGTTGTACCTGAACTAGTTACAGAAGCGGTAGAACCTTCAGCTGAGTGATTTGCTCATTTCCATCGCTTGACGATACAGCTTATTCTTTGCTTGCCCGGTAATTCGGGCAGCAATCTTCGCCGCCTGATTGACTGGAATATCCTCTTCTAATAAGACCTGTAGTACAGTCTCTACCTCTACACTACCCTGCTCCACTATATCAGCAGCTCCCTTGACTAATACAACAAACTCACCTTTCTGCATATCGCTATCAATGCGTAAACGTGTCAGTAAATTTTGAGCGGTATCTCGGTAAAAGCTTTCGTATAATTTAGTTAATTCACGGGCAATCACTAGCTCACGCTTTTCGCCTAAGATCGTAACCAAGTCTTCTAAAAACCCTTCAATGCGATGACTAGACTCATAAAAAATTAAAGTGCGCGTTTCGGTCTTGAGTTCTTCAAAACTCGCTTTGCGTGCTGAAGATTTAGCTGATAAGAAGCCTTCAAAGACAAAACGGTCGGTTGCTAAGCCTGCAGCTGATAAAGCAGCCACTACGGCACAAGCGCCAGGAATCGGTACTACTTTAAACCCCGCTTTAGCCACTTCTTTAACCAGATGGTAACCAGGATCGCTAATCAAAGGCGTGCCCGCATCGCTGACTAAAGCTACATTCATGCCTTGCTCTAAATCAGAGATCACTTGGGTAACGCGAGCCGCTTCATTATGGTCATGTAAGCTGACTAAGGGTTTCTGAAACCCTAAATGGGTAAGCAAACGTAAAGTGACGCGCGTATCTTCTGCATAGATTTTTTCAACTTCTTTCAAGGTCTTAATCGCACGTTCGGTAAGATCAGTTAAATTACCGATTGGTGTAGCAACACAATACAAACTAGCGCTCATGGCAACCTAGACTGGCTTAGATGGAAGGTAGGTATGATCAGGCTTTACCAAGCTTTTTGCTATCCCCAAAAAGCGAAATCCTGCTATAGTTTCAGCCTAATTGAGCTTAAGCGCTGTTGATTCCTTGTATATTTAGGATAGATATAATGATAATTCAGGACTTACGCTACTCATTGTCAGTGAGCTTGATGAGTGGAATGTTTATGCTGCAAGGCTGTAGTCTCAATCCCAATCTGTTCGGGACTAATGCCTCTGCTAGCAAACAAACCTCTGGCGAAGACCGCACACCTAGCCAATTTAAAGGTACGCCAACCGTCGATTTAGGCAACCAATTATTTAAGCAAGGCCGTAAACCAGAAGCCGCTGAAGTCTATTATCAATCAGCCTTAAGTTTACCTTCGCCCCAACGTGAACGTGTTATTCTGCAGGCAGCCGAAGTCACTGCCTCTTTAGGTGATGAGAAAACCACTAAGCATTATTTGAAAAAAATCCCACGCCAAGCTTTAACTGGGGAAAATCAAGCACGCTATCGCTACACCTTAGCTTTGTTAGCCTTACAAAAGGATCAAGCCAATCAAGCCTTGCGTCTTTTGCCTCTACCTCATGCAAAGATGTCAGCAGGCTTAAGCAGTAAAGTATCACTAGTACGGCAACGTGCTTTAGAAATGGGTGGAACGCTCTCTGTGCAGAGTTCCACCATGCAAGGGATTCCGCCAGAATTACAGCCTCAACCTGAAACAGATCAGCGCAATCAGCCAGCAAATATCTTGCCGCGTGCCGCAGAAAATCTAGCTGTACTGCTCCCAGACAGCGGTGCTTTAGGGCCAGTCGGTAAAGAAATTTATCAAGGCATGCAGGACATGAGCAACCAGTTTGGCTCGGTGACTAATAGTAAAAAATACGCAACCACCACAGCGAATGTGCTTAGCCAATATCAACAAGCAGCTAGTGAAGGCGCTGACATCGTTGTCGGACCTTTAGATAAAGATGCCTTAGATACTCTGTTAGCCAGTAATGCTTTAACCGTCCCCGTCTTAAGTCTAAACTATGCAACTGAGGGGCAAAACTTACCGGCACTTTACCAATTTGGTTTATCCCCCGAGGATGAAGCACGTCAAGTAGCTACTTTTACGACTGGCCGTGGTTTACGCCAAGCTTTAGTTTTAGTACCCGATTCACAATGGGGAACGCGCTTAGCTGAAGCTTTTACAGCCGCGTATGGTGCTGCAGGTGGTCAGGTTATTAGCACGGTGGCTTACCCGAATAGTACAACTAAAAATTATCTCACCACTCTACAAGCGGCTTTAGGGAATAGTAGTGGTGCACAAATGGTATTTTTAGGTGCCTCTCCTACACAAGCACGTTTAATGAAACCTTTGTTACAAGCTCAAGCACCAGACTTGCCTGTCTATGCTACCTCGCACGTGTTCTCTGGACGGGTTGAAAGAACTAAAGACGCGGATTTAGAGGGAATTATCTATACTGAAGTCCCCTTTGTGTTGCAAAGTTTACAGCAAGGCAGCTTAGAACAGCTTAAGTATCCACGTCTGTATGCTTTAGGGATGGATGCTGTAACGATTGCGAAAAACTTGCCAGCCCTTACCCAAAATCAACGTTTACAGGGGCGGACTGGTGAAATTAGCCTAGCACCGAATCGAATGATCCAACGCCGCTTAATGATGGCTACTTTTAAAGATGGCTTACCCATGGCCTTGGAATAATGGTTAGTCGCCAAACTTTAGGGCAATTAGCTGAAACTTGGGCTTGCGATTATTTGCAAGCTCAGGGTTTTAAGCTTTTCACGCGCAATTATCGTTTGCGCGGGGGCGAAATCGATTTAATTGGACAAGATGGTGAGCATCTAGTCTTTGTTGAAGTCCGTTATCGTAGTCGCGAGGATTTTGGTGGCGCACTTTATAGTATCGATTTGCGCAAACAACAAAAAATTATTCGCACCGCTCAACACTATTTACTGCTGCACCCCTATGATTTAGCTTGCCGTTTCGATGTCATTACTCTCAACGCTCAACAGCAGCTTACTTGGCTCAAAAATGCTTTTGAGGCCAGCTAACCCGTTCATAATTAGGAATAAGCATGTCTAACACGCATAAATCTGGTTCTAACCCTGTTGACTGCAATAGTGTGGAATTTTTTCGTGAGGCTAGCCCGTATATTCATAAGCATCGCGACAAAATCTTCGTGATAGCCTTTCCGGGTGAAGTGTTAGAACAGACTAATTTTCGGCGTATTTTGCAAGATATTGCGATTATTGCTGCCTTAGGTGCGAAGATTGTGTTGGTGCATGGAACACGTCCACAAATTGATCGGCGTTTAGAACAATTAGATCAACCTATTCGCTTTCATAATGGTACCCGCATTACGGATCGTGAAGCCTTACAAGCTGCTCAAGAGGCTTGTGGTGCAGCCCGTATTACTATTGAAAACGCACTCACCTACATGCTCGCTCAACCCGGGGTTGGCAATATTGGCCCGGGAGTCATTTCGGGGAATTTCGTCACTGCGCGCCCGATTGGCGTACTTGATGGTGTTGATTATGGCTATAGTGGGCAAATTCGGCGGATTCGGCATAATTTCATTCGCCAACAATTAGAAAATCGCCATATTGTATTGCTTTCACCTTTAGGCTACTCACCCACTGGAGAGGCGTATAATTTGCGTTATGAGCAACTTGCGATTGAAGCAGCGCAAGCGCTTGAAGCGGATAAGGTCATGTTGTTAGACGAGACGTCCTTTGATCTCCCGAATAACTTAACGGTTGAGGAAGCGGAAGCTTATGTTGACCAACACGATATGTTGCCGCAAATCCTTGCAGCACTTAAACATAAAGTGGGTCGGGTACATTTATTAGATGCCAATGTCGATGGAATTTTACTCACTGAGCTTTATACCCGTGATGGCATTGGTTGCATGATTTCGGCAGATGCGTATGAAACAATTCGCGCAGCGAATGTGGATGATATTAGTGGTATTCTGGATGTGATTCGCCCAATGGAACAAGCGGGGATCTTAGTTAAACGCTCGCGTGAGCAATTAGAATTAGAAGTTAACCGCTTTCAAGTGTTTGTACGCGATCAGAAAATTATTGGCTGCGCAGCCTTATATGATACGGCTGACCCTCAGATAGGCGAATTAGCTTGTTTAGCGGTTGACCCCCACTATCGGACAGCTAATCGTGGTGATCGTTTATTGCAGGCCATTACTCAACTAGCCAAAACTCAACATAAACAAAAGCTATTAGTTTTAACTACACAGACTACTGATTGGTTCAGAGAACGCGGCTTTGTGGATGCGGATATTGCTGATTTGCCTGAGAATAAAAAGCAAGTTTATAACCATAAGCGTAATTCTAAAGTGCTATTTAAAGCTTTATAACAGCAAACAGTGCCTAGCTCATGACCAATTGTCAAAAAACATGGTAGGTTTAGGCGTAATTGATCTAAATTAATGAATCATGTAAAACTGCTAATACTCTAATTAGCCATAAGTATTACAGGGGCACTAAGATGCTTCGCTCCGAAGCCTTGCTTCGTTCCGGTTAGCTTTTGAACTGCGCTGCTACCTGTCATACCCAGAAGGAGAGAGTCATGTTCAAAGCAACACGGCAATGGCTGTGGGATAAAGGGATTAATTGGTTAAATGCGGTTCCACCTGCCGATTCACAGATCAACGCTTATTGTAATTTCGACTTCCTTGAACATGAAGTGCGCCCAGGTGATGTGCTACTGTTTGCGGGGCAAACGCGGGTTAGCAAAGTCATTCAAATGGTAACCTTGTCGCCGTGGACACATGCAGCTTTGTATGTCGGGCGAATTAATGACATTCGTGACCCGCAAGTCCGTGAAAAACTCCAAACGCACTACCCAGGCAACCCTAATGACAAATTAGTTGTTGAGTCCTTATTAGGTTATGGAACAGTAGCCAATCCTCTCAGCGCTTATCGAGAAGAACATTTACGCATTTGCCGCCCTTCGGGATTAGATTGGCGTGATGCTGATATTGTAGTGAATGTAGCTATTGAGCATTTGGGTATGGGCTATGATGTGCAACAATTGATGGATTTAGCACGCTTTTTATTTCCGTATGGGATTTTGCCAAGACGTTGGCGCTCCTCTTTGTTTCAACATAATGCTGGCCAACCTACCCATATTATCTGCTCAAGTATGATTGCCCGTTGCTTCCAACAGGTGCACTACCCTATTTTACCCGTGATCCACAACAACCAAGACAAACATCAAGTCAGTTTTGAAGAGCGTGACTTCCGTTTGTTTATTCCCAGTGATTTTGATTACTCGCCCTATTTTGAGGTTATTAAATACCCTGCTTGGCATTTTAGTGAACAACCCGCCTATCGTAGTTTGCCTTGGCAACAGGCTAGTTTAGCTCTCAATAAACCTGATGATGCGACTAATCATCAACTCTTACCAAGTACCTAGGTCATCTATTTATCTTCAGTATTTTGCGCAAAAATCGTTTTCTATGTACAGTTTACTGACAAATAAACGTACTTTGCGGTAGAATTATTCGGAAAAATAGATCATTAAGCGCAACGATAGGGGCTAAAAATGTGCTTTATTACACAGTTAGATGGGGCTGGGTTTGCTCACTTCTATTCCTAACACCTTCCAACACCTTATAACTCGTCGTGATCAACAGGTGTTCTGGATTGGTTTAGCAGTCAAAAACTCTAAACATAATTTACTGACGCCAGATGTCTTGGCTGAGCTTCATCAAGCTTATAAAGTAGCTCAAGCTTTAGGGGTGCGTGCGCTTATTTTACACTCAACACGCCCACAAGTGTTCTGTTCAGGTATTGACTTAAGCCTCTTAGAAAATAACCTAGATTCCCACGCACTCACTGATTTTTTAAAGTCTGGACAACATTTCTGTGAACAACTCCAGTCTTCAACAATGGTCAGTTTAGCGCTGATTGAAGGTGAATGTGCTGGTGCTGGCCTGTCTCTAGCTTTAGCCTGTCATTATTGTGTAGCTACTCTGAATCAGAATACCAGCTTTAGCTTTCCCGAGGTTAGCCAAGGTATTCATCCTATTTGGGGTGGAATGTCGCGGGCTTTACAACGGATGGGGGTAACAACAGCCTTAGACTTTCTCACTCAAAGTAAGGTGCTAACGACTGAAGAAGCTTTACAAAAAAAACTTGTGGATGCAGCAGCTGCACCTGAACAAGTTAATCTACTGAGTTTACGCTATGTAGCAGGCCAGCCTACTAAATCTACTGCTCCCTTTAGTTCAGCCTTACTAGAAACCTTGTCGGCGCGCGTGCTGTTAAATACTCAGCAGCAGCGCAAACTAGCCAAAGAACAAGATATTGAGCATTACCCTGCAGGTTCACGTTTACTAAATTTGTGGCAATTACACGGTGGCGCGCTAACTAATTTACAAGCTGCTGAGATTGGCGCATTCAAACAACTAGTTGATACACCTAGCACACAAAACTTAGTACGCTTAGCGAGATTAAAAGCTCAATTAAAAGCCTTTGCACCTCTAAATGCTGATACCTATTCGACAGTACATATTATTGGAGCTGGACATATTGGTCGGGAAATTGCCGCTTGGTGCAGCTTATCGGGCTTAACCGTGAGTATTCAAGAATCCAATCCTGAAAACTTAAGCTTTGCCTTAGAGCGCATTCGCGCGATTTTTAATAACTACTTCCATAAAGATGCCGCCAAACTAAAAGCAGCTACTGAACGTATTCATATCGATTATGAAGGAAGTGGGATTGCCTTAGCAGATATTGTGATCGATGCGACTTCGGATAAATTAGGCAGTAAACAAGAATTATTAGCCCGCTTAGAGGAAAATACCCGCCCCGATGCACTCTTAGCGATTACCTCATCTACTTTATCTTTAGAACGTTTAGCCGCGGTCTTATTAAAACCTAGTCGTTTAATTGGCTTGCATTTTCTTTACCCACTGACTCAACGTGAATTAGTGGAGGTTATTCATCTAGGTGAAAAAACTACCGCTCGGGTCATTGAGCAAGCCTGTGCTTTTGTAAAGCAGTTGAATAAAGTCCCTTTACCTATTCAAAGTACCCCTGGTTTATTAGTAAATCGCATTTTAATGACTTATATTATGCAAGGCATCCGCTTACATCAGCAGAATGTACCCACCGTAGTCATTGACAAAGCCGGACGCGATTTTGGAATGCCTCTAGGACCTTTAGAATGGGCCGATGTGTTAGGGCTAGATTATTGTCGACAATTAAGCGAAACTCTGGCTAAGGTCAGCCCAATCTTAGTACCTGAATTATTAGTTGATATGATTAAGGCTGGTAAATTAGGTCGAAAAAATGGCACAGGTTTTTATCGTTATCGTCATGGACGCATGCTAAAGCCAGAGCGTGCACAATGGAATGGCAATATTGCTGCTTTACAAGATAAGTTGGTCAATCAAATGTCGGAAGAAGCGGCTTTATGTTTAGAGCAAGGTATTATTGAAAACCCAGATCTATTAGATGCAGCGGTGGTTTTCGGTGCTGGATTTCCAGCTTTTAGAGGGGGGCCGCTGCAATACGCACGCAGCAGTCGTAAATAAAGAACTACACTGAGGAAAAGGCATGAACCTGCCTACGGTTAAACAACTCCGTTATTTTGTAGCTCTAGAAACTTACGGTCATTTTGGACGTGCTGCTGAGGCTTGTTTTGTATCCCAATCTGCGTTTAGTACGGCCATTCGTGAATTAGAATCTACCCTTGAAGTACAACTGGTTGATCGGACTAATAAAAATGTAACTGTTACTCATATTGGTCGCCAGCTTGCGATTGAGGCACGTCGCTGTTTACGGGATATTGAAGGTTTAGTCGAACTTGCCCGCAGTAATCAACAGCCTTTAACAGGTGAATTAAGAATTGGCGTCATTCCAACCATTGCGCCCTTCTTATTGCCAGAGATTTTGCCTAAACTCCGCGCTGAGTTCCCCCGCCTTAAACTCTACCTCACAGAAGATATTACCCAGCGTATTTATGAAAAACTGATGGATGGTGAGCTGGATTTAATTATTTTGGCGCTTCCTTATGCTTTAAGAAATGCTGAAGTACAACCTTTATTCCGTGATCGCTTTTATTTAGCTTGTCGTGAAGATACTCAGCATCTTAATCCCACGAATTACGATATTGAAAACCTAGAGCCAGAAACAGTTTTGCTGTTAGAAGATGGTCATTGTTTACGTGATCATGCATTGTCGGCTTGTCATTTGCAGGACATTGAAAAGATTAGCCGCTTTGCAGCCAGTAGCTTATTAACTTTAGTACAAATGTTAGATGCAGATTTAGGGGTTTCGTATCTACCTGAGATGGTAATTGGTTCACCTTTATTAGCCGGCACTACAGTTAAACTTTGGCCGATTCGCGAAGAAAGCTATCGGGAAATCGGCTTAGCTTGGCGGCGTGGGAGCGCACGTGAACAAGAATTTTTGCAATTAGGTGAAGCGATTAGAACTGCGAAGATAGTGGCTGTTGTACCCGAAAATACGTAATAAAAGGTGGGTTATGTCCTGGCAGTAAACGAATCGCCCGTTCTTCAAAATAAGCCGTTTCACTTTCCAAGGCCTTAATCTTTAACTGCAAGCGATAAACGGGTTGCTCAGTATGATCTAATAAGCCGCCACCAAAAGGTGGTTGTACCCAAGCGCCTTCTGCTTCCTCACGCTTACGAATATACTCATCCACTGCAGCTTGATCACCATCCGCTAATAATAATAAAACATGGCGTGGCGCTAACATGGGATTCACGCCATTGCTGCGTGCATTCACGGATAAATAACGGACTAAACCTTGATAAATCAGGGGTGTCACGCCTAAAACTTGCTGAAGCTCTTCAATTCGCTCAAAGGGTGCATCTTTAGCCCCATACTCTAAACCTGCGGTCTTATAATCATCGTCTTCTGCACCATTCGCATGTTTTAAATCATCTGGATCGCGAAAATCCTCAATCGCATCCAATACTGTCTCAGCCTCTTGATCAATCACTCCTAATTCTTTTAACACCTTTTGCAATAGCTCACGATTAGCTTGATTGATGTCGATCAGGCCATTCTCACCAATCACACGAATTTCTACTCCATAGCCATCCCGTGTCCAAGTAGCAGGTGTACCCCCTAGTTTGATTTGCCGTTTATCGACCGGTAGAAATAACTGCATCACGGTATAATGTGCTGCTGCCTCGGCAAAACTGCGTGCTTGAGCAGTGGCGCGTGCATAACTTACGAGTTGGGTTTCAGTTTTTACGGCATAAATTAGCGTACCCGCCATGGTCATCATCACCATGATCATCCACAGCACCATCATGAGCGCCACCCCACGCTGCTTCGCATCAGTCTTAACTCGCGCCCACATACTCGTCCACTTGGGGTAAATCGACAATTAGCTTCGGCCAAGCTTGATGATCTTTGCCTTCGATCATGACGCGCATCAGCAAAGGATAAACGGGCTTATCGACCCAGTCCGTTTGCCAACGTGGATCATCTTTATCCGATTCAGCGGCATAATAATCAAAATGTACTAAACCTAAGCCGCTATACACCAGCACAGGTTCAACCTCTTTGAAGGCATCATCCCAGCTCATATCAGGACGATAAGGCGCATAACGCATCTCCAACTGACGCTCACTACCAGTGCGATTCACTGATAATTCAATCAGATAAATGCCACCTTGATGTTGTAAAGGCTGGAGAGGGGCTGCATAGCGTACATAATGATCGGTACCCTCAAAGGCATACACTGGCCCTTTTTCACCTTTGATTTGCACGACAATAGTTTGACTGAGTTGATTACGCAGAAACTCGCTAATCAAGCGGGTATCTTCGGTTTTGAGTAGTTTCCGATCAGCCGCATCCCAACCGCGACCCATCGTGTGAAAACTTGAAAACAAAGCCAGAAATAATAAAGCTAGTAAACTGAAAGCCACCATCATTTCCAACAAAGTAAAACCACTTTGCTGTTTTGCTTGGCTTAGATTCAAGACTTTTCCCCAAAACGCAGGGAGGAGAGCGTGAATTGACGCTGCTTACCTTCGCTATTCCAACTAACTACCACAGTAACTTGATAAGGCTCAATTGAGAGTGAAAACTCCTCTTGTTTATCATCAAGCTGAATCGGCTGCATATTAACCGCCCATTTATAAGGCGTGCCTTCTTCTTGGCCAGTCACGGTATTTTTTTCAACTTTGATTTCGCTACCAATCGCCTCCATCCGTGATTCGGCTACTTGTACAGCAAAACTATATTCATCGGCTAGAGCCGCACTTTGCATAGCAGAGCCAAATAAATTCAGCAAAGTACCCACAACTAAACCTGTGATGACAAATGCCACCATGATTTCGAGTAAGGTAAAACCTTGTTGTCGCTGCGACTTAGAGTAGACTGATGCGCCCACTAATCCACTCCACATTCACCTTAAAAGTTTGTCCACGCGCTGTAAGCTCAACCGAGCCACCAGTAGAACTCCCATCAGGGTAAAAACGAATATTGCCTTGGGTGGCAGAAACTACTTCAGTTTTAGCAGTATTTATTTTAGCTTCAATGCCCGTATGCAAAGCACGTTGCTCGATTTTATGAGTCGCTAAGCCAAAATAACGGCTACTAATATCCATCGTCCAAACCATTTCTTTGCGCTGTAAAATAGCGACGCTACGTGCTTGGCGCATACTGGTGGCAACTTCACGGGCTGCCTTGCGTAACACAGGGCCTTCAGTTAATGAGCTTGCTACCACCCCCATCATGAGGGCGGCAACCACTAGCACTAACATGACCTCAATTAAACTGAAGCCCCGTGGTTGGCGCATGATTAGTTCTTTTTCACCCACAAGGAAATATCAGCGTCATCGCCTTCTCCACCGGCTGCACCATCAGCACCTAAAGAGAGAAGATCGTAAGGCTGGTTGTTACTGCCGGGGCGTTTGTACTGATACTCGTTATTCCAAGGATCTTGTGGAACACCTTTCTTTAAATAGGGCCCATTCCAACCTTTAGCACCTGAAGGCGCTTCAGCTAAAGCTTTTAAACCTTCTGAGCTAGTTGGGTAGTTACCGACCTCTAAGCGATACATATCTAAAGCGGCGCTTATATTTTCAATCTGTACTTTGGCTGATTGGCTTTTACCGCGACCTAAATACTTCATAGCTTGGGGGCCAACGATCCCTGCGATCAAGCCTAAAATGACTAATACAATCATTAACTCAATCAAGCTAAAACCGCGGACACGGCGCTTAACCGAATCAGCTTTGGATGATTGCAACATGCTAACAAGCTCCTTTTTGTTATTAATTATTGATTTGTTATGCGACTGATTATTTGACTAAATCAGCCATACTAATCATTGGAATTAGAATTGCCCCAATAATCACTAAAATAGCCATTGCCATAATGAGAATTAAAATAGGTTCAAGTAAAGACAACATACGTTGCACTGCATTGCGAACTTCGGTGTCATAAATAGTGGCTACTTCATTGAGTAGCTGCTCCATTTGCCCGGTTTCTTCCCCCACACGCAGCATGTGTAGGGCATAGGCGGGAAAAACCCGCTTACTCATCAAAGTACGTGTTAGGCTCTCACCTTGCTTGAGACTATCCGCTGCCTCACCCACCGACTTAGCCATTACCCGATTGCTCATCGTATTTTTAACAATCTGTAGCGAACCGAGTAAAGGTACACCATTGTGCAGCAAAGTCCCCAAGCCCCGTGAGAAGCGCGCCATTTCCACTTTGCCCACTAAATCACCGACAATCGGCCAGCGTAACATGGAGCGATCTAACCACAAACGCGCTTGCTCATTGGTGAATAGGTATTGCAAAAGGATCAGAAGCACTAAAAATCCCCCCAGCAAAGCCCACCAATAGACTTTAAGCACTTCACCTGCGGCCATCACCATCTTAGTTAAAACCGGTAAATCTGCTCCCATATCCTCGAACATTTGGGAAAACTGCGGTACTACAAATAACAGCAGGGCAATAATCGAAACAATCGCTACCACAAACAAAATACTGGGATAAATTAACGCGGAAATGACCGTGCCACGTAGCTCCTTAGCGCGCAGCATGTACTCCACTAAGCGTGCTAAGGCATCGCCAATCGAGCCACTTGCCTCACCGGCACGAATCATATTCACATAGAAGCGCGAGAATTTATTGGTTTCCTCCAAAGCATCTGCAAAATGCACCCCACTGCGCACCCGTTCTTGCAGACCACGGACTAAGGCGCTCATTCCCGGCTGCTCAATCAATTCTAATTGAATGCTTAACGCCCGATCCAAAGGCAAACCGGCATTCAGCATAGAAGAAAGCTGCTGGGTAAAAGCGATAATATCGGCTTGGTTAACTTTTTTACTGGCAAACAGGCTTGACTTTTTCTTTCCGCTGGCTTCTAGACTCGTGCTACTAGCGCGAGCCAGTTGGACTTGTAAAGGTAATAAACCTTGGGCATGAATCCGTTCGAGGACTTGAGCCTCATTATTAGCTTCCATTGTGCCCGTTTGATTCGCACCAGCAGCCGATAAAGCTTTATATTCAAACAGCGGCATTTGGAGTTTCCTCCGCAACACGTAAGACTTCTTCTAAAGTTGTCACACCTTTCAGGGCTTTCAGCAAACCATCTTCGTACATGGTGCGCATACCCGCTTTACGTGCTTGCTCTTGAATGACACCCGCATCTTCATGCTTCAAAACTAAGCGGCGAATCGAATCATCCATCACTAACACTTCATGAATCGCGCTACGGCCTTTATAGCCGGTAAATCCACAAGCTCGACAACCTTTAGCATGCCATAACCGCATCTCGCCATCGCGCTGATATTGGCGTAAACCTAGCTCATGCTCAATTTCGGGCAAGACACTATGTGGCTCACGGCATTGTGGGCATAAACGCCTGACTAAGCGTTGCGCTAAAATACAGTTCACGGTGGAGGTAATCAGATAATCCTCAATCCCCATATCCAATAGGCGTGTCACACCACTCGCCGCATCATTGGTATGAATCGTTGACAACACTAAATGCCCTGTTAAGGCGGATTGAATCGCTATGCGTGCTGTTTCTACGTCCCGCATCTCCCCGATCATAATAATGTCGGGGTCTTGACGCACAATCGAGCGCAAAGCATCCGAAAAGGTTAAGCCGATTTTGGGATTAGCTTGAATCTGATTAATCCCTTCTAACTCATATTCAACCGGATCTTCTACCGTGAGAATTTTATTCTCGGTCGTATTCATCTGCGTTAGAGCCGCATACAGAGTGGTGGTTTTACCTGAACCAGTAGGGCCAGTCACTAAGACCACCCCATGCGGTTGGTTTAACTCTTTTTGTAAGCGCGAGAAATTCTCATCCGAAAAGCCTAAAGAGCTAAGCTCTAATTTCACGCTGTTTTTATCCAGTAAACGCATGACCACGCTTTCCCCATGCATAGTTGGCACTGTGGACACACGCATATCAATCTCTTTACCTTGCGCTTTGAGCTGAATCCGTCCATCCTGAGGTAAGCGGCGCTCAGCAATATTTAAGCGCGCCATTAGCTTAATCCGTGACAGTACAGCCGCCGTCATAGAAGCAGGTGGGGAATCGACTTCATGAATGACCCCATCAATGCGGTAGCGAACTTTTAGATGGGTTTCAAACGGCTCAATATGAATATCAGAAGCCCGCCTTGCCATCGCTTCTGTCATAATCTGATTCACGATTTTAATGACCGGCGCTTCACTGGCCATATCTTTTAAGTGTTCGATATCTGCCATCCCATCATCACGGGTGCTGATCTCAAACTCTTCTTCATCTTTTTTCGCGGTGGCACTGTATAAGCGCTCGATATTGGCGCGAATCTCTGAAGGCAAACCTAGTAGTGGTTTAATCGGTTTGCCCACCGCCATCACCAAAGCTTGACGTGCAAACTCATCCCCAGGATCAGACATGGCAATCGTGAGTACCCCTTCATGCTCATACAAAGGCACCACTTCTGATGAGCGCATGTAATTCACCGAAATACCCAAATCTTGCAGTGGCTCCGTGGGGTAATCACGTGTTAAAGCTAAGGCAATCCCAAGATGGCGCGACAGCACTACCGCGACTTCTTGCTCAGTGAGTAAGCCTAAGCGGACTAGTACACTCCCCAATGGCTGATGAATTTCAGTTTGGGCACGCAAGGCGCGCTCAAGATCCGCTGGTTTAATCTTACCAAGCTGAACTAAGCGCTCGCCAAAAGGTGTGGTTGTACGGGCTGGTTTAGCAACAGAAGCTAGCATAGATAATTCTTATTTGTTGTTAGTATGGTAATAGCAGAGCCAGCAAGCAAAGCCAAATCTAGCTTAAGAAAATATAAGCAAGTCTAGAGATATGATAATTTTTATTTATTAGAGAGAAACATGCAAGCAGTTTCTCTCTAGATGGAAATAGGCAGCTTATTGACTAGGTAAATTACTACTCATCATGAAGAGACTACCAAAACCAACAACCATGAACACGATCATCAAGACGATAGAAACTATCGCTAAAATCCCGACTAGCTTCCAGAAACTTGCTTGAGCCTCAAGTGCTGCTTCCATATCACTTGCATTTAAGCCAGTAACTGCACGTTTAATCGCATTGGCATAACGGAGTAAATATAACGATGCAATAAAGTAAAGCACTGCTATTAATAAATACATCACACCCATGCCAATCATGAAACCAGTTCCAGCAAAGCCAGCTCCAGCATCGAGCCCTCCCATGCCTCCCATACCCATCATGCCGCCACCTAAAAGCATAGGAATACTAGCAATCAAAGTAAAAGCAGCACCAATAAAACCAAGAATCGCTATAAACAAAACCCACGGACGAGTTTTACGTAAGGATGCGACTACCCGCTCGCTCATTAAACCACTGCCACCTGCTACATCGCGCACCACGGAACGTGGGGGAGCATAAGCATCTTGAACACTCATTGAATCACCTTAATTCTTTTAATGAAAGTTAAAGCTTAGCTTAATAAGAGTAATTCAGTGAACAAGAGCCGAACAACGGCCATAAAAAGCCTACTGAACTATTTTATACCCAGAAAAATAATTTAGATGTGCTAGTGAAACAGATAGATACAGGAGCACAAGCTTTAGCAAGCTTGGCTCGTGCTAGAGTTGAATGATTCTATTGAGGGTTGATCTTTTGCCTTAAGCCAAAAGATTTTACAAAAAAGCCTGCCATTTTCAGATTTTTAAGCACAACCCCATAGTCCCTAGTCTTAAATCAGCAGAAAATAATTCTGACATAGCAAGACCTCCCCTGACGGCTTAGCAATTGGCTAGAAACTTTACGGTTTTGTGGTCACAACCTGCTAAGCCTAGCATTAACAATATAACTAACTGGGAAGCTAACTGCGTTGATCTATCTATTTTGAGTCAGACGTGGGTTGTTGATAGGCATGTGGCCAATGCTCTAAAACGACCGGACTCGTAAAAGCTAAAGCGTGGCAGGTATGCAAATGCTTCGGAATCGCCTTAGGATCCGTATCGACAAAATTATTACGCCGCATTTTTGAACCTCCCACCGTTTGGAAAGCCGCAGTCGCCATCGTAACTAATAATTCGGTGATATGTGTGCAGCCTTGAATACCTGCAAACACTTCCTTAATCTTTTGATTCCAACCAGGCGCAATCCGCAAGCCAACCACTTGCTTATAAGCTGGATGAATCTCTATACAATAATTAAAAGGTGCGTAGTCGGTGACCGCTTCAGCAGAATGGATCAATAAAGTCTCATCCACCGTTAAACGCACTTTCATATCATGCAAAGCTTCATCTGCTTCAATGCGTCCACCTCGATCTTTATTGGGAAAAGAATAAGGTTTGGTATCGACAATATGCGCTTCGATGTCCCACAAACCATCTGTGCGTTCATAGCCGTGGCATACAATCGTGCGCGTATGAGCCAATGTGCGCTCAACTGGCTTAGATAAAGGCATAAGTTAGTATTCCGCTAGAAAACAAGCTGAGTAACATAAAGGCATCTGCTAAAACCTGCAAGTTATGCGTGACTTAGCCACCTATCGTAATCTTGGGTGCTTGTTCTGGAAATAACGCCACTCAGTGCTGTCTGGGTCTACATTTTTGTTTAGATAGTGCTAATCTTGGCAACAAGATTCAGAATACCCCATTCATAATGAAGAAGCTTTTTATGTTGCGTGTTTTACTCAGGGTGGCGTTTACCATAGCATTCAGCCCAGCCCTATTAGCGAATGAACCAGTCCTTCCCAGCAATCCAGCGCCTACAGCAGAAACTAGCTCACCCCGTCAAACCACGATGTTGATCTTGGATGGCTCTAATAGCATGTGGGGGCAGCTAAATAATGTAAATAAAATCGTCACGGCGCGCGAAAGTATTCGTACTTTACTGGAAAGTGCTGAAGGTAATATTCAATTTGGCTTACTGACGTATGGGGCTGAAAGCAAAAAAACCGGCTGCAACGACTTTAATCTAGTGGTGAAACCAGAAAATTATGATTTGGTTAAAGTCCTCAAAGAGGTTTACAAACTAAAACCTAAGGGACGCTCACCGATTGCTGCGGCGTTGAAAGAAGCTGCTCAACAGTTACCCACTGAAAATGCGCATATCTTACTAGTCAGCGATGGGATTGAAAGCTGTGAAGGTGATCCTTGTGCTACAGCTAAGCAATTAGTGGAAGCTAATCCAAGTTTGCAAATTGATGTTGTAGGCTTCCGTGCTGAAAAAGAAGCACAGTTAGAATGTATTGCTGAAAATGGACGCGGCGCTTTTGTAGTAGCCACTGACAGTGAGCGTTTAAAAACCTTATTAGCTGGTGTTCAAGCTAAAGCCGTCCATATTACCGAAGCAGCGAAACCTACCCGCACCTTAATTGATAACAAATCTCAACCCGGCAGTATCGAGTTAAATATTTTAGCCGAAGGTAATCCAGAACCTTTGCGCGCTAACTATTCGATCTATCACCCTGATGGTACCAATGTAGTTAACTTTTCAGCGCGTACCCGTGTTACCGAATATTTGCCACCAGGTGAATATCGAGTAAAAACTATTTGGCAAACTGTAGAAAAATCTGAAAATGTCACCATCCATTCAGGTAAAGCGACCCCCTTAACCTTTAATATTGGCCCCACCGGCGAAATTAAGGTGAATGCACTGAATAAGGCACAACAACCAGTCGCTGTGAACTATGCTTTATATACTGCTAAGGGCGAATTTATCTCTCGGCATGTCTTCCAAGAATCGATAAAGACACGTTTGGCGGTGGGGGAATATCGAATTAAAGCACTCTTAGATACAAAAACTTTAGAGGCTAGTCTAAAAGTAACCCAGGACGCTGTAACCAATTACACGTTTAACTTCACGGATAAATAATGCGGGATTTTTAGAACTTGCAGCTTAAGCGCTAGTCTAAGTCAACAGAATAGTTCTGATAGGGCTAATCTAACAAGAACAAGGTTAAACAAATAGCTAATGACAAAGGAGTTTCCTAAATGTTTAAAACAACGACTAAAGTAGCTGCTGTCTTACTGGCTACTAGCTTCGCTTTAGCGGGCTGTAATCCACCGAATAATGCTCAAGGTGGCGCTATGATGGGTGCTGTTTTAGGTGGTGTAGCAGGCAATCAACTTGGTAAAGGCGATGGCAGAGTTGCTGCTACGATCGCTGGTACAATGTTAGGTAGTTACATTGGTGGTCAAATTGGGGCATCTATGGATGCTTACGACCAACAACAAGTCGGTAATGCGATTTATTCTGGTCGCCCAGCCACTTGGCAAAATCCAAATACTGGCTATAGCTATACAGCGACTCCAGGTAATATTTACAACTCTAATTACCAAGGCCAGCAAACTGCTTGCCGTCCAGTCACTGTCGTCGGTTACATCAACGGCCAACAGCAAAACATTCAAATGAATGCTTGCCGTGGTGCTAATGGTCAATGGCAAGCGACTAACTAAAAACATTCCCGCCTTTGCAGACACACCCTCTGCTATGCTAAATAGCAGAGTGGTTTTCACTAGCTCAAGCTTTACTAGACGAGCTAATCTAAACTTCTTAATAGCTTTTTTTAGCTCGCTGGAGAGAGTAGTTTGGGTTTTGCTGATATTATTTTTCTGTTTTACATCATTCTGGGGATTTTAGGCTTATATCTGCTTTGGCAGTGGCTATTAGGCTATATTATCCATCTCGACGTCGCCCCAGAAAAACGTGGCTTAATCACTTTAGTAGTGGTCATGCTAGCTGGCCTGATTTGGCTTAGCTATGCTTTTAAACTGAATCATTGGCGCCAAACTACTACGCCTAGTCCAGTCACCGCTAGTAATCCAGACTCGATTTTAGCCGAAGATGTACTCAATCAGCCGGTGGAAAATCTCACCGAAGAACAAAAACTAGCCCGTTTTGAGCAAGAAAACTTCCCTGATTTATATGATAACCGTACTGCTTTATATCGAGATATTAGAGGGTTAGACGAGTTCTTTATTAAAATTAAACAGTTTGCCCCTTCAGTACCCAAGCAAATCCCGCTACTCAATCGGATCTATCAATTACGCCAAGATACCCATAAACGCTATTCACAACGCTATCTAGAAGTGAGTCAGCAGCTACGTAATTTTTGGGTGCATTACAGTACTGGTAATAGTGAAGATGCCTTACAAAAATTTCAGCCAGTCGTTGCACGTTTAATCAAAACTATTCAGCAAACTCGTGGCGATGATTTAGATAATCAAGGCAAACAAGAGCAGTCTATTATTGAAGCCATGCGTGTGGCCGAAACGATGCTCAAATCCAATAAGCTACCCACAGCACAGCAGGGGCTGACCTCTTATAAACTCGATAATCGCCAGCGTATTATGGATTGGTTAGACAAGAATGGCTCAAGCAATGTAGTAGAAAGCCTAACGATGCTGACTAATCAGCGTGCACATATTTTTCAACAAATTCAAACTGTTAAAAACTACATACAGCGCTATCCTGATTTACCGCTTGGTCGGACTTTGCAGCTTTGGCAAAATGCCTTGCAACACAATCTTTATGCTGAATATCGCCTACTGTATGCAGTTGAAATTCCTGCTAGTTTGCAACAATTGGGTGTTGACTTACCACCCAAACAAAGCGCTCATTTGGATGCCACCCTTGAGGTACAAATTCCGAATATTTTGAAATTTGTAAATGACATGGTCACACAGGCTGAAGAAGCTTATGCGCCCACCGCCCCCAAAGTGAATGGGCGCTAAGTGCTTAGATTGAATATTTCAGGCGAAAATTAATCCCTTTTAAGAATTTCTTTTCTTCCTCCAAATCCGCTACCAATAAGGGACGCTCACGCTCAATATCTTCAAAAATTAGATCGAGAGCTTGCTCGCTTGCCTCAAGCTTTTCGATACTTAAAGCAGATTGCCCACTGCGATCCCGATGCAACAGGACTGCCAAGCGTAAAATTACACTCAAATATACCGCTTGTTGAGAGCGCTTTGCTTCCAGACCTTCAAATAGCTGTGGGAAAATTTTCCGTCGATGGGTGCGGACTAGTAAGCTCAACCAATGCTGTTCTTCAGTGGAAAAGCCTACTAAATCAAAATGATCTAATAAATAGCCACCATGTTTATGATAACTACTGTGCGATACTGCTAAACCGATTTCGTGTAAATCGGCTGCCCAGGCCAGCACTTCACGTAGTTCTATGGATAATTTCCAAGGCGCTTGGCAAGCATCAAATAATTCCAGAGCAGTTTTACGCACGGCTTGTGCATGTACAACATCAACTTGGAAGCGGCTTTGCAGATTTAATACCGCTTTACCCCGCAAATCTTCTTGATGCATGCGGTTAATGCGTTCATATACCAAACCTTCACGTAAGGCACCTTCGGAGACCAACATTTGCTTAATATGTAGTGCTTCAAAGGCACTGATGAGAATAGCTAAACCACCAGCAAAGATAGGTTTACGATCCTCACTTAAGCCAGGTAACTGCAACTTATCAATCGACTTGGCAGCTATCATCCGGTTTTGGATTTCATACATATGCTCAAGCGTAATGCCGAAATTCGCTAAGCCGGCTTGTTGGATCACTTTTTCTACTGTTTTAATGGTCCCCGATGCACCATTCGCTGCCTCCCAACCAATATCACGGTAACTTTTCTGAATTGGCATTAGCTCTAAATGGGCAGCAGTAATTGCTTCTTTCCAGCAACTTTTTTCCAGCGAACCATTGGGGAAAAACCGACGCGTACTACTGACACAACCCATGCGCAAACTTTCGGTGTAAAGCGCTTCATAACCCTGACCAATAATCAGCTCAGTACTCCCCCCACCTATATCAATCACAAAACGGCGGGCGGCTTGATCTTCAGTAGCACTCAAGGAATGAGAAACACCCAAATAGATTAGACGCGCCTCTTCACGCCCACTAATCACTACAATCGGATGTCCGAGGGTATCTTCGGCTAAATCTAAAAAAGAGCGTGAATTACGCGCCATGCGTAAGGTATTAGTACCAACAGCGGACACTTCAGTAGAAGAAAAATCACGCAAGCGCTCACTAAAGCGGTGTAAGCAGTCTAAGGCACGCAGTTTGGCTTCCATTGATAAATTACCAAACTCATCCAAACCACCACCCAAACGGACTGGTTCACGCAGACGATCAAGAATACGTACATTCCCTAAAGAATCTACGCTCACTACAATCATATGAAAACTATTTGAACCCAAATCAACAGCTGCAATCCGCTGTTCGTTTGCTATTAAACCCGACATGACGACTAATCTCCCGCTTGGCTGACACAACAGCCTTACGGTTTAATCGTCTAGGCTTGTTGGTTTGTGTTTATCTGCGGCTTCTAAGCGCTTTACTTTAAGAATAGAGGGCACTCGCTCGACTTGATGAATAATCTCCTCCAAGTGAGCTAAATCACGCACCCATAACACCCAATTAGTTTCCTTAACCCGACGATCACCGCTAGTATTCACTGCCTCAATATTAACATCTAATTGATGCATTAATTGAGTTATGTGGTGTAAAACGCCGACCACATTATGAGCATGGGTTTGAATCCCTGCAAGGAAACATGGCTCATTGGACTGTGGCTCTGCCCAAGTGACTGATAAAATATCAATCGGGTCTACCTGCGAATGTAAGACTGAACAACCATCCCGATGCACTTCTAAACCATTTTTAGCCGTCAAGGTGGCTAAAATAGCTTCTTGCGGTAAGGGGTAACAACAGGTCTGAAAATGAATCGCTAGACCTGAAGTACCCTTAATAACCAAAGGTGTCTCACTATCACCAGCAGCGAGAAAACTACTATTCGAGTTTCCTTCCATACTAATCAAGCGTTGTGCCGTTAAACGCGAACATTGGTCATTATGCACAATCGCCATAAAAAGCTGATCAAGATCCTGATAATTTGAGATATGCAAAAACTCATTTAAAACAGCTGGAGTAATTTTACTTAAACTCGAGTAGCGATCATGTAGGGCTTTATCCAATAAGCGCCTACCTAAATCCAGCTGATCAGCTGTAGTTTGCTGGCGCAACCAATTTCGAATCGTAGCGCGCGCACGCCCAGTCACTACGTAATTTAACCAAGACGGTTGGGGTACAGCCTTGTCATCTGTCAAGATTTCAACAGTTGAAGTATCTGGAATGCGTGTGCGCAAGGGAACTTCTTTGCCATCAATTTTGGCACCTGTACAGTGCAAACCTATTTCGGTATGAATCGCAAATGCGAAATCAATCGGGGTAGCACCACGGGGAAACTCTTTCATCTCCCCTTTGGGTGTAAATGCATAAATCTCAGTGCGATATAAATCAGCTTGCATATCGTCATAAAACTCCGATGCATTACCTGCTTTAGAACCTAAATCACGTACCTGTTCCTGCCAGCGTTTTAAAGCTTCTTGGGTGAATAAGGAACGTTGGCCTGCATTTTGCCCGGGATAACGCCATTGTGCGGTAATACCGAATAAGGCAGTTTGGTACATTGAGCGCGTTTGAATCTTTACGGCTACTGGGCGGCGCTGCCCCGAGGGAATCAAAACAGTCTGTAAAGCTTGATAGCCATAGGATTTGGGGGTAGCAATAAAGTCTAAAAATTTGCCTGGGCGCGGACGATAAGTCGCATGCAAAATACCTAAAGCACGATAACACTCATCAACAGTACCAACTAACACCCGCAGCTCAATGAGTTCTTTATCCTCATCAAAAGACTCACCGTTTTTCATACTGTCATAAACACGGTAGAGATTTTTATCAGGGATGAAGACTAAAGGATTAGAGATGGTTTCGCTTAAACGTTGACTTACTGTATTTTCAACAGTTTCGCTCAGCTCTTTGACAGAAGCTAAATAGCGATCTAATTGCGCCCTTAAAACGCAGTAACGCCAAGGGTATAAATGCTCAAAAACTAAAGACTGCATTTCACGGCGTAAGGCATTCATCCCCATCCGATGCGCGAGTGGAATATAAATATCCAAAGTTTCTTTACAGATGCGGCGGCGGGAAGCGGGCTTTTTATAACCTAAAGTACGCAGATTATGCAGGCGATCCGCAAGTTTAATAATAACCACGCGGAAATCGTCTGACATAGCTTGCATAAACTTTTGGAAACTTGCCTTTGAAGCTGCATTCTTATCTAAGAACTGTTCAGATTCTAATTTAGTGACACCTTCAACCAAATCAGCTACGACTTTGCCGAAGCGATTTTCTAAATCGCTATAACTATAATCAGTGTCTTCTAAAACATCATGTAATAAAGCGGCACAGACTGCATCTGCGTCAAGATGCATGTCTGCCAAAATGCGCGCAACTTCTAAAGGATGGGTGATATAGGGTTCACCAGATTTACGCGTGATACCTGCATGTGCTTGTGCCGCCAACAAAAAAGCCTCGTAAACGCGAGAGCTTTCTTCTGGGGTCATATAGCGCTCAACCGTCCGTGTCAGATCATTCGCGCGAAAAAAATCATTCGGAGGTACTGAGTCGTTCATTGCCGAGCCCCTCAACATATCGCCCCTTCCTTGTGGATAACTAGTCCACGTCAAAATCCTGGGTACGCTTCTTGTTTAATAAACCAGCTGCAATTTCACGCAAAGCAATCACAGTAGGCTTATCCCCTTCTTCATCAATTAAAGGTTGGGCACCATGAGAGATATCGCGTGCGCGTTTGGCTGCTTTTAGTACTAACTCAAAATTGTTCTCTACATACGGTAGACAATCTTCAACGGTAACACGTGCCATATTCAATATTCCTTACAGAAAGTTTTGGAAAACTTTCTATTCTAACTGAGTGTTATCAAAAAGAAATAGCCGATTGTATGCTCATATCTTTATCTTGGGATAGTTTACCCATTGAATAAACTATGGCACTCTTCAGAAATACCGAAAAGATAGTCCTATGCTATAGTGCACTGCAGCATCACTCAAGTTAGTTTTACGCAACCAAAGAAACCTACGAGGGAGAGGATATGAGAACAATCAGGGAGTTTTTAAACAGTGCAAATCAAACTCTATCAACAGTTGTACCTGATGATACCGTCTATCATGCACTCACAATTATGGCAGAACGTAATTTAAGCGCCCTGCCAGTCGTTAAAAACAAAGAGTTGATTGGGATTATTTCAGAGCGTGATTACGCAAGAAAGGTCATTTTAAAAGGTAAGCGTTCACGGGAAACCGCTGTCAGTGAGATTATGACTGCTAAAGTAGTGACGATTGAACCTGATAAAACCGTCAATGATTGTATGGCGATTATGACTGACCGCCGAATTCGACACTTACCAATCGCGACTAAAGAGGGTGAAATGATTGGTATTATCTCTATCGGCGATGTGATGAAAGTCATTATGGAAGAACAGCGCTTCATGATTGCTGAGCTTCAACGATATATTTCAGGTTAATACCTCGGTTTAGCATGCAGTCTCGCCTACTGCATGCTCAATAGCTCCAATCTACTTGCTCACCAAGCCAGTACTTCTAGTGTTCTCTACTGTCCATTCGGATAATTTTTGCTACATATCAAGTTCATAGTAAGCTAAAAGCTATACACTTCTATTATTGCAGTGCAGCATTTAATGTGCGCACCACAGATTTAAAATTTAGTTTGGAACGCTAGCATGGACAAAAAGACCCTCGAAATCCGCGACTATATGGCACAGAGCCTGCCATTAAAAGGACTTCCCATCGCCACCCTGGATGAATTGGCCAGCGCTGTAGAGGAAATCAGTGCAGTGCAAGGCGAAACCATTATGCGTATTGGTAAAACCAATGATCATGTGTTTTTAATTCGCTATGGTGCAGTCGAATTAGTCCGTGAAGATGGCATTTTACATGGACGTTTTGGGGCTGGTGATTGGTTTGGTTACCGCTCGGTGATGCGAGGTGGCGAAGTCAATTTAACGGTACGTGCCCTAGAAGACTCTTTATTTTATACCTTATCTGGCACTTTATTCATGCAGCTATTAGAGAGCTATCAGCGCTTTGCTAGCTATTTCTCTGAGCATAAAGCAGATCGGGTGCGTAATGCTTTGCAAGAACTACGTAATACCGATAATCACGCCATGATTACCCTGCATGTTAGTGACTTAATGAAACAACCTATGTTGGTGCCTAAAGCCACTACGATCCAAAAAGTGGCGCAGCAAATGAATGAACATAGCTCGCGAACCGCGTTAGTTGTGGATGAATTACAACATCTAGCAGGCATTGTCACTGATGCTGATTTCCGCTCGATTGTCGCACATGGCTTAGATATTCATCAGCCGGTGACAGAAATCATGACTTCAGAGCCACTGACCTTAGCGCCAAATAATCAAGCTTCGGAAGCTTTACTTTTAATGGCGCGGCGCAATATTCGCCATGTACCCGTGATTGATCAGGGGCAGATTGTAGGGGTAATTTCTGCAACTGATCTTTTACGTGGGCAAACCCATAGTGCAATTTACTTAGTGGCTGACATCTATTGCGCACAAACGGTTGCGCGCTTAAGTGAATTAAGCAAAAGCCTGCCAAAGGTGTTAGTGGGTTTAGTTAAACAAAGCCTGCCTGCTTATGATATTGGACATGCGATTACTTCGATTGGACAAGCCATTGTCCGCCGTTTAATTGCGATGGCGGAGCAGCAATTCGGTAAGCCACCAATTCCTTATGCTTTCATTGTGGCAGGTTCAATGGCACGCCGTGAGCAAACCGCCCATACCGACCAAGATAATGGGATGATTTTGTCGGATGCTTATAATGAAGTGGAGCATGGTCAGTATTTCCGTGAGGTTGCCAAATTTGTCAGCGATGGTATGAATGAATGCGGTTATGTCTACTGTCCTGGCAATATCATGGCCACCAATGACCAATGGCGGCAACCGTTAGCGGTGTGGCGTAGTTACTTCCATAACTGGATCGATACGCCTAACGGCCAAGCCTTATTAAATGCCAGTATCTTCTTTGATTTGCGCTGTCTGTATGGAGATTGCAGCTTACTTGACTCCTTACAAGAAGATTTCTTAGCTAGAACTAAATCGAGAACTATTTTCCAAGCCTTTATGGCGAGTAACGCCTTAAGCCATCGCCCGCCGATTGGCTTCTTCCGTAGTTTCGTGCTGGACAAAGAAAGTGTTGATAGCGACGAAAAAGGCATGGACATGAAGAAACGCGGGGTTGTACCAGTCATTGATTTAGCCCGTGTTTATACCTTAGCGGGTGGTTTGCATGCGGTGAATACCTGGGAGCGTTTAGATGCGATTGCCGCTAGCAATGGTATTACCCAAGTAGATATTGATGATCTCAAAGATGCTTTTGAATTTATTAGTATGGTGCGCCTACAGCATCAAGCGAAACAAATTGAGCAAGGACAAAAACCGAATAACTATGTGCCGCCGGAAGAATTATCAGCTTTAGAGCGGCGCCATTTGAAAGACGCCTTTGAAGTCGTATCCAACTTGCAAGGCTTTATGACGACACGTTACAAAGCTGATAATTTCCGCTAAGTCACCCAACGGATCAGTCTAAGTGCTCCCAACTCAAGAGCACTTAGACAAGTTCTCCTTCAAACACCAACCTTAAACCAACCTTGTGCTTTAATGATGGATAGCAGCTATAAGTTATTTTAAAAAATGCTGTCTTGTCACGGTTAATGGAGGATGATCGATGCAAAAATCATTACATATCGACCCGGAGAAATGCACCGGCTGTCTGCAATGCGAAATGGCCTGCTCTTATGAGAATGAAGGCATTTTCAACCCCTCTAAGTCCCGCATTAAAGTTTTTACTTTTCACGATGAAGGCCGTTTTGTGCCTTATACCTGCACACAATGCGATGAAGCTTGGTGTATGCAAGCCTGCCCTGTCGATGCCATTGTGCTTAACTTTGTTACTGGTGCGAAAGATATTCTCAATGACCGTTGTGTCGGCTGTAAGGTTTGTACGATTGCCTGCCCTTTCGGTACGGTCAATTACAATACTGCTACCGGTAAAGTTATTAAATGTGATCTCTGCGGTGGTGATCCAAAATGTGCTGAAGCCTGTCCAACCAGTGCGATTACCTACATCGATGCCAATGCAACTGGCTTAGAACGGATGCGCATGTGGGCTGCCAAAACCGATACTCAAGTTTCAACACACGCCTAAGGAGGATTAGAAGATGGCATGGACTAAGAAAATTCTGCGCGTCAATCTAACAGATGGCGTGATCAGTGCTGAACCGCTGAATATGGAATGGGCACAACAATACTTAGGTCAGCGTGGTTTAGCTACGCGCTATTTTGTGGAAGAAGTGGATGCGCAAGTTGATGCATTAAGCCCTGATAATAAATTTATCATGGCAACTGGCCCCCTGACTGGCACGATGGCCTCTACCGGTGGACGTTATTCTTGTATCACTAAAAGCCCGTTAACCGGCACGATTGCTTGCTCGAATTCTGGCGGCTTCTTTGGTGCTGAAATGAAAAATGCTGGCTGGGATATGATTATCTTCGAAGGCAAATCCCCTACTCCTGTTTACTTGTATGTGGAAGATGATCAGGCACGGCTGATTCCTGCGGATGATCTCTGGGGTAAATCAGTTTGGGCAACGGATGAGGAAATTCATAAAAAACATCAAGACCCACAAATTCGGATTGCTTGCATTGGGCGCGCGGCTGAAAGTGGTAACCTATTTGCTGCCGTCGTGAATGATTTACATCGGGCGGCGGGACGCTCTGGGGTTGGTACGGTATTGGCTTCTAAAAATGTGAAGGCAGTTGCTCTGCGCGGTACTCGCGGTGTGGGCAATATTAAAGACATGAAGCGCTTTATAGATACCACTTTCGAGCATAAGAAAGTGTTAGCAGCCAATGCAGTCACCGGTGCTGGCTTACCCACTTATGGCACACAAGTGCTGATGAATGTCATCAATGAACTAGGTGCTCTACCGACACGGAATATGCGGGAAGTCCGCTTTGAAGGCGCACATAGTGTTTCTGGTGAAGCAATGCACGAGCCACGCGCTTCGGATGGTAAGAAAAATCTAACGCGCAATGGTGGCTGTTTTGGTTGTACGATTGCTTGCGGACGGATTTCGAGCGTTGACCGTACTCATTTTAGCGTTAAAGACAAACCTCAATACTGGGGCAATTCTGGCGGTTTAGAATATGAAGCAGCTTGGGCACTAGGGCCAGATACTGGCGTGGATGATCTGGACGCACTGACCTATGTAAACTTCCTCTGTAATGAAGATGGTCTTGACCCGATTTCCTTTGGTTCCACCGTGGCGGCTGCTATGGAGCTATTTGAAGATGGTGTCATTACCACTGAACAGACAGGCGGAATTGAACTCAAATTTGGCTCCGCCGAAGCCTTGGTCAAAATTGCTGAATTAACTGCACGTGGTGAAGGTTTCGGTAAAGAAATTGGCTTAGGCTCTAAGCGTTTGTGCGAAAAATATGGCCGTCCCGAACTATCGATGACGGTTAAAGGTCAAGAGTTCCCTGCTTATGATCCCCGGGGTATTCAAGGCATGGGTTTGACTTATGCTACTTCAAATCGTGGGGCTTGCCATTTACGTAGCTATACCGTGTCTTCTGAAGTGCTAGGTATCCCCATCAAAACCGATCCTTTAGCCACTGACGGCAAGCCAGAACTTGTTATTGCCTTCCAAGATGCGACTGCAGCGGTCGATTCGTCAGGTTTATGTATCTTCTCAACCTTCGCTTGGTCGCTGGATAATATCGCTCCCCAGATTGATGCCGCTTGTGAAGGTGATTGGTCAGTTGAAAAATGTGCTGAAGTAGGCGCACGGATTTGGCAATTAGAGCGTGATTTTAATATGCGTGCCGGTTTAACGGGGGCTGATGACACCTTACCGAAGCGTTTATTGAAGGATGCGGCTAATGTAGGCCCTGCTGAAGGTAAAGTCTGTGACTTAGGTGCAATGTTACCGAAATACTATGAATTGCGTGGATGGACAACGGAAGGTCAACTTACTCCAGAAACTCGGCAGCGTTATGGCTTACCTAGTTAAGGATTGCCTATGAATTATGTGATCATTGGCACCGGCCCTGCCGGTGTTGTGGCCGCTGAAACCTTGCGGCAACGCGAGCCTACATCAGCTATTACCTTAATTGGTGACGAGCCAGAGTTGCCGTATTCACGCATGGCCATCCCTTATCATTTGATTGGGGATATTGCCGAAGAAGGAACGCATCTGCGTAAAGCACCTGCTCATTTTGAGCGTGAGCGGATTCAGCACATTCAACGCCATGTGACTAATATTCAAGCCAATACTCATCAACTGACTTTGGATGATGGCTCACAACTTAGCTTTGATAGATTGCTAATTGCCACCGGCTCGCGGGCAGTACGCCCACCGCTTCCGGGCATGGATCTAACGGGGGTAACGAATTGCTGGACACTCGCGGATGCTCGGCGAATTATTGCTAAAGCCAATGCCGGTGATGAGGTGATTCTCATGGGTGCAGGTTTTATTGGCTGTATTATTCTGGAGGCTTTAGCTAAGCGTGGCGTCAAACTCACGGTAGTGGAAATGGAAAACCGTATGGTTCCCCGCATGATGGACGAGCAATCGGGTGGCTTATTGAAGCGCTGGTGTGAGCAGCAAGGTGTGCGGGTGCTTACCTCTACTAAAGTGAAATCCGTCAGTATTGCAGGTGAAAAACTTGCTGTTGAATTAGACGGTCAACCAGCTATGCAAGTGGACTTACTCATTTGTGCAACAGGAGTGAAGCCGAATATCGAACTGGCTAAAGGGTGGTTACAAACGGGGCATGGGATTCTAGTCAATCGTCGCTTGCAAACCAGCCATCCTGACATCTTTGCAGCTGGTGATGTAGCTGAAGGTAGAGACTTTTCTACCGGCGATTATAGTGTACAAGCAATTCAACCCACTGCGGTAGAGCATGGTTTTATTGCCGCAACGAATATGTCCGGCGGTAATTACCTGCACCAAGGTAGCATTAATATGAACGTGTTGGACACGATGGGGCTAATCTCGGCCTCCTTTGGTTTGTGGCAAGGGGTTGAAAATGGTGAATCAGCAACCTTAAATGATCCTGAGCACTATCGTTACATCAACCTGCAATTCAAAGGGGATCGTCTAGTAGGCGCGAATACCCTAGGCATGACCCAACATATTGGGGCTTTGCGCGGCTTGATTCAAAATCGTACCCGCTTAGGTAAATGGAAAGCTCATTTAATGGATAACCCCAGCCGCTTTATGGAGGCTTATTTGCAGCAGCGTGTTGCTTAAATTATGCAGATTACTTTGAAGCTTTACGCACATCTTGGCGACCTGTTACCAGCTGGCTCTAAGCAGAATAAAGCTATGATCGAAGTTCCTGAGTCGATTAGCTTAAACGAGCTAATCGACCACTTTCACATACCTCGTCCAATGGCGCATTTGGTACTAGTCAATGGCGTGTTTGTCTGTGATAGGGATCGTGATCAGCCTTTTGCTTTAAAACCGCAAGATGCTGTCGCTATTTGGCCACCGGTTGCAGGAGGTTAGACTGCCAGCTTTATATCGAGAAATGGGTTTTACGCGGGCAGAATTCATGCAAATTCTGCCTTCTGCTTTACGCAATTATACCTATCAGATCACAGATAAGCTGATCACTATTCAGGTCGCACAAGGCTCAGTCACAATAGAATTACAAACTGAAAGAATACGCCGTATTGCCTTACTAGCCCTTCCCTATTTGCCCATGACTATCAGTTTTATTGATCTAGACGAGACTGAGTTCAAGCAGTTTTTGACACAGTTTGATCTCTATTATCGTCGTGGTGGTGGCTAGTTGTATAAATTAACTGCGAGCTTCACCTAAGAAGCAGTGCTAATCTTTAGCACAAACTGGACAATCTGCACGTTTGGGTACACGAATCACCGTCCACTCCATACTGAGCGCATCGAATAACAGCATCCGCCCTGTTAAAGATTCGCCTATTTGGGTAAGCAGCTTAATCGCTTCAATCGCTTGCATACTACCCAGCACACCTAAGACGGGGCCTAACACCCCATTAGTACTGCAAGTTTGTGGCAAGTCTGCAAGCTTGCCATAGAAGCATTGATAACAAGGTGAAGTTTCAGTGGCCTGAAACACCCCAATCTGCCCCTCAAAACGAATCGCTGCTGCCGAAACCAAAGGTTTATTAGCTTTTACACAGGCTGCATTAATTGCTAAACGAGTCGCTAGATTATCGGTGCAATCGAGTACTAAATCAGCTTGTTGCACTACAGCCAGCAGTTCATCTCCAGTGAACGCCTGCTGATGAATTTCAATTTGAATCTCAGAATTGATAGCTTGTAAACGCTGTTGAGCAGAAATAACTTTAGGTAAATCTACTGTCGCTTCGCTATGCACAATTTGCCGTTGGAGATTACTTAAATCGACAGTATCAGGATCCACTAGGATGAGCTTGCCAATACCACTAGCGGCTAAATACAGGGAAACTGGAGAACCTAAGCCACCCAAACCAAAAATGAGCACACAAGCTTTTAGTAAGCGCTCTTGGCCTTGAATATCAAATTGCGGTAGGAGAATTTGGCGGCTATAGCGCAAGAGTTGCTCATCGCTTAAATCCATACTCTTTCTCTATTCCGGCTTATCGAGCTGTACCCATTGACTATTCACAAACCCTTCAATGGGTTGGAAACGAACTTTGTAATTCATCTTCGGCGATTCTTTAATCCAGTAGCCTGGATAAACATAAGGCAGTTTTAGTTCAGCCGCCCAATGAATCTGCCAGAGTAAAGCAAAAGTACCCAGACCCCGCTCACTGCCTTCTTCTGGATCAAAGAAAGTATACACCGAAGACAAACCTTGTTTGAGCCAATCAGTAGCTGCGACTGCCATTAGCCTTTCATCTTTCCAAAACTCCAACAACACCGTTTGACACCAATGCGTTAGGATAAAATTTGCAAAGGTACTTGGTGTATCATCGTCCATCCCGCCGCCCGCATGCCGCGAACGCACATACTTTAAATACAGTTCGGTATATTCGTCCTTATAACCATCTTGATTAACCCTCACGCTCAAATCTTGATTCAGTTTCCAAGTACGCTTTTGGCTGCGCGAAGGTTGGAAGCGTTCAACTGGAATCCGTGTAGAAACGCAGGACTGACAACGATAACAGCAAGGGCGATAGACATCGCTGCCACTGCGGCGAAAACCTTTATTCAGTAGATGGCTATAGGTACGATTATCCATAGCATAAGCCGGATCAACGAGCAGATTAGTTGCCTTACGCTCTTCGAGGTAAGGGCATTCATGGGCTGCCGTGATATAAAGCTCCAAGGCATTGGATAACATGCTTTTCAAACCTAGTGTGCCTATCCTTTGGGGGTTAAGGTAAGTTTTTTACCACTACAAAGGCTCCGCGTAAATCACCCTCTTTAAAACCTGTCGCTTTATCTTGCGGATAGAGCTCTTTTAGGCGCGTCATTACAGCAGGGCTAACTTCACTCCCGTGGCAAGTCAGGCACATTGCTTCTGTCGGAATAGCCTTCATAAAGCGAAACTCCTGCTTCCCAGCATTTTCTACCAGCTCAGAATATACCAAGGATTCAAGCGCTTCACCTTTTACTTTTCGTGCTTCGAAATCATTGAGTACTTGAGTTTGCCATTCATTTGGCACTCCCGTCACTGGATTACGATTACGTAAGCTCACTCGTGAAACTTGCAATTTCTCACCATCAGAAACAGTTTTAGCAATTTCTGGAGCCTTCAATTGGCAAGCACTGATTGCATTAATAGGACCACCCGACTGCATCGCAGTTTGCAACTCTGCTTTTAAACTACCACCATAAGTTTTGATGGCATTTTTAGCCTGCTCACTTAAGGCGGCTTTATCCATTGGTGCCGTAGCAGCTGGTGGTGTGTTGCTTGTACTGTCAGTGACTTTAGGCTCTTCTTTGCCACCACAGGCAACTAATAAACTTGCTAGCCCTAATACGAATAACTGTTTCATAGCCTGCCCTTTTTGAAAAAATTTTGGTCTATATATCATTGCTAGCTTGTATGAGCAAAATAATCCACCTAAATGGATAGTCATCCCAAAAAGACTAGAGCAAGTAGACGCTTAGAAGCTCCGCTTGGGTTCTTTTCTGCTAAAAAGCTAGTACTTGCTCCAAAATGATAGTTTTAGAAGCTACTGATACTTGAATAGGCAAAACGAGTTGCCATCCTTTGTTAGTCTTGAGGGAAATTTATTATAAGTTAACCACTATGATTTGCTGCAATAGCCTATTCAGTTCAAGCAGTAATAATTACTGCTTGAACCTACACAACTTAGTTCATTAAGCGATACAAAGTCCCACAATAAGGGCAGCGATAAGTCTTGTCGGGGGAAGTATCAATCGGTAAGAATACTTTGGGGTGTGCGCACCACAAGGCATTTTCATTAGTTGGACAATGCAAAGGTAAATCCTGCGCCTTGACTACCACTTCACGCGTAGCATTGAGACTTTTGTAATCTTTTAAGTCAGGCGCTTTCATTTAGCCACCGGTGTTAACCAATCTAAATAAGCCGGATTGCGTCCATGTACAATATCAAAGAATAGTTTCTGCAATTTTGTCGTAATTGGGCCACGTACGCCCTCACCAATCGGGCGACGATCTAACTCACGAATTGGGGTTACTTCTGCAGCAGTTCCGGTAAAGAACGCTTCATCCGCGATATAAACTTCATCACGAGTAATACGTTTCTCACGTACTTCGATACCTAAATCTTTCGCCATTGCCAATAAAGTACGGCGGGTAATTCCGTCTAAAGCAGCGGTTAAATCGGGTGTATAGATCACACCGTCTTTAATCACGAAGAAGTTTTCACCGCTACCTTCCGCGACAAAGCCTTCAACATCCAGTAATAAAGCTTCGTCATAACCGTCATCTAAAGCCTCACGTAGCGCCAGCATCGAGTTGATGTAATTACCATTCGCTTTAGCTTTACACATGGCAATATTGACGTGATGGCGAGTATAGGAAGAAGTTTTAATCCGAATCCCCTTCTCCATCGCCTCATTGCCCAAGTACGCACCCCAAGTCCACGCAGCGATCATCACATGCGTTTTTAGATTATCTGCACGTAAGCCCATACCTTCAGAACCATAGAAGCACATAGGACGTAAATAAGCAGTTTCTAGCTTATTTTCACGCACCACCTGCCGTTGCGCTTCATTAAGCTCCTCTCTGGTATAAGGCATACTCATGCGCATAATTTTCGCGGAATTAAATAAACGGTCGGTATGCTCTTTTAAACGGAAAATGGAAGTACCCTGCTCAGCTTTATAAGCACGCACGCCCTCAAATACACCCATGCCATAATGCAACGTATGAGTCAGGACGTGGGTTTTAGCTTCGCGCCACGGCACCATCTCACCGTCAAGCCAAATTACGCCATCACGATCTGCCATTGACATTGCAATCTACTCCCGTAGTGAATAATGAAATTAGCAGAAAAGGATAGCATGGTACGCGAAAACCACGCCAGACTTGTGCAAAAAAAGAGGCCTTACCCTTTATCAGTAAGGCCAGAAGAAACAAGCAGGTGCTTAATATTGATCAGGATTACGCCCAGTAAAGACACTAAAGTCTTCGCCTTGGCTACGAGAGAAGCTAGTTAATTGATAACCGCTACGTGAATAACTATTACGTGGACGTTGCTGGGCAGAGCTGCGCGTTATTTGTGGTTGCTCTGCATAATAATTGGTTTGTACAAATTCATTTTGTTCTTGATGCTTCTCTAAACGTTTGTACTCAGATAAAACTTTTACTACATAATCACGGGTTTCACGATAAGGAGGTACCCCACCATGCTTTTCTACAGCACCGGGTCCAGCATTATAAGCGGCTAACGCTAACTGCTTATCCCCATTAAAACGCTTCAGCATTTGTGCTAAGTATTTAGCTCCTCCCTTAATATTTTGGCGAGGATCATTAATATCAGCGACCCCTAGTAAATCAGCTGTCCCAGGCATCAATTGCATTAAACCCGTAGCCCCCACCTGCGAACGAGCACTTTCATTAAAACAGGACTCTTGGCGTATCACTGCTCGGATCAAATTTTCCTCAACACCATAGTATTCAGCATATTTACGAATGGTATTAATATGAGGAGCTGTACGCTGTTCAACCTGATTATGATTCAGACGGGTACAACTGCCAGTACGTCCACTCACGCGCAGAGGTTCAATACCGTCTAAAGCATTGTTAGAAGAAGCATATTTCTTAGATTTAGATTTAGGAGTCCGCGCAATAAGCTTGGCATTTTTACCGGCAACAGAACCATTGGTTAACCAACGGGTACCATCTTTGTCGGTGTACATGTAAATATCCGCTGATACGGTTTGGCTGAAGCTTGTGGCTAGCACCAGTGGAGCAACACACTTCCACACTATGTCACGCTTAAATTGGATTGCACTCATTTTATTATACTTCTGGTTGTCCAAACTTAGTTATTGTGGTTGACAAGTAACAAGGGCGCAGGGGTTTGAGCCATTTAGTATTATTGTTTGTGTCTTGTATTTTTATAAGTTTTTTCTATTTTGTCACTGCCTAACAGACAGATGGCAGCTGAGTTTCTTAGTTTGTGACCAGCCTGTAACCCGCTTTCAACCGTCCATCTTGATTTAAGCTGTAGTCAAGCACTCAGAATGCTTAGACTTCGCTGTGGATTGGGCAAGGTCGCCCCCTGTGTGTTAATGGAATAAGTTCGTGGTCTTCACAAGGAAAGTGAAACTACAACAGGAAAGCTCGTGTAAATACTTACACGAGCTTTTTTATGTCGGGTTATTTGATAGCGAGAAAAAATTAGTGGAGTAAACGGGGATTAGATAAGCTAAAAGGCTTAATCAGTGCATCAAACTCGTGACCGTCATCCGCACGTAAATGATAACTACCTTGCATAGAACCCACAGGCGTATCTAATACGGCTCCGCTGGTATAACGGAAGCCCTCACCTGGCGGCAAATAGGGTTGCTCACCTACTACACCATCTCCTTTCACTTCCTGAGTCATAGCGTTCGAGTCAGTAATAATCCAATGCCGCGTTAATAAACGGGCTGCAATGCTGCCTTGATTAACAATTGTAATCGTGTAAGCAAATACATAGCGATCATGTTCTGGATCAGACTCTGCCTCTAGGTATTTAGCCTCTACTGAAACTTGAATATCGTAAGCCGCTTGGCCGCTCATGCACTCACTACCATATATTTAAAAGGGGTTATCACAAAGGAGCTTATCACGAAATCACAATAAAACCAGATTATCCCGATGGATCAGCTCCGGCGCATCAATATATCCAAGGATGCTTTCAATTTCACGTGAGGGTTTGCGTTTGATACGCTCCGCTTCCTCACTGCTATAATTGACCAATCCTTTAGCCAAGAGCTTGCCTTCTGGACTAAAACAGCTCACCACTTCGCCTTGCTCAAACTCACCTTCAACTTTAACCACACCCACTGGCAGCAAACTACCACCGGTTCTTTGAATGGCTTGGGCAGCACCAGCATCTAGCCATAATTGTCCACGTGATTGTAATTGACTCGCAATCCATTGCTTACGTGCCGCTAAAGGCGCTTGGTCGGGTAGTAATAACGAACCTAAGTTTTCTCCAGCATATAAACGCTCAAGAACCTTAGCTTCGCGCCCAGAGGCAATCACTGTGGCACATCCTGAAGTCGCCGCGCGCCGCGCAGCTAAGACTTTAGTTCGCATCCCACCGCTACCAATTGCTGTACCTGCCCCCCCCGCGTACTCTAAGAAATTTTCGTCATTGGCACGACCTGAACTAATCAGTTGGGCATCAGCAAATTTGCGAGGATCTTTGTCATACAGACCTTTTTGATCCGTCAAAATGACTAACAACTCAGCTTCCACCAAATTGGCGACTAAAGCGCCCAAGGTATCATTATCCCCCAGACGTATTTCTTCAGCCGCGACCGTATCGTTTTCATTAATGACCGGAATCGTACCTAGCTCTACCAAAGTGCGTAGGGTATTACGCGCATTCAGATAACGACGGCGATTAGCCAGATCATCATGCGTCAATAAGACTTGTGCAGCTAAATAGCCATGCTCTTGAAAATTAACCTCATAAGCATGAATCAGGCTCATTTGCCCAATCGCGGCGGCAGCCTGCTTTTCAAATAAGGCTTTCGGCTTTTGTTTCCAACCCATACGGCTCATCCCTTCGGCCACTGCACCGGATGAGACTAAAACAATCTCGATCCCTTGCTTACGCAGGCGCGCCATTTGCCCAGCCCAATCCGCCAAAGCAGCACGATCTAAGCCTTCACCATCACGAGTTAATAAAGCGCTACCGATTTTCACAATCCAGCGGCGCGTGGTACGTATAAATTCAGCCCTATCCTGCATTTTCTTCTAAGTACTGCATAATTCGATAACACAAATCCTGCGTACCATTCGCGATCGCCGCAGAAATAAAGAATACTTCGCCTTGCCAATCTAAAGCATCCACAATCGCTTGACAGCGTTGTTGCTGCTCTTCTTCCGGAACAAGGTCAATTTTATTTAACACCAGCCAGCGCGGACGATCTGCTAGATCATCACTGTATTTTTCTAGCTCATGCTCAATCGTGTGTACTGACTCAACTGGATCAACTGCTTCATCTAAAGGCGCAATATCCACCACATGCAAAAGTAAGCTAGTGCGGGATAAATGCTTGAGGAATTGAATCCCTAACCCAGCCCCTTCCGCAGCACCTTCGATCAAACCCGGAATATCGGCCATCACAAAACTTTGCAAATCACCCACCCGCACCACACCCAAATTCGGGAACAAGGTCGTAAATGGATAATCCGCGACTTTAGGACGCGCAGAGGATACCGCACTAATTAAAGTCGACTTGCCTGCATTCGGTAAACCTAATAAGCCTACATCCGCTAATAATTTCAACTCAAGACGCAAAGTCCGCAACTCACCTTCAGTACCCGGCTTACATTGGCGTGGTGCACGATTGACTGAGCTTTTATAGCGCAAATTGCCTAAACCGTGAAAACCACCCTTAGCTACCATTAAGCGTTGTTCAGGCTCGGTCAAATCACCAATTAATTCACCAGTCTCTTCATCAAACGCCATCGTACCAACTGGTACAGGCACGAGTTTGTCTTCGCCACGGTTGCCGGTCATATTGCGCGCACCACCATTTTTACCGCGCTCAGCTTCATAGTGACGTAAATGCCGGAAATCAATTAGGGTATTGAGATTACGATCAGCGACTAAATAAACGTCGCCACCATCACCGCCATCACCGCCATCGGGGCCACCAAATTCAATATTTTTCTCACGGCGAAAACTGACTACGCCATTCCCGCCATCACCCGCTTTTACTTGGATGACGACTTCATCAACAAACTGCATAACCTTGCCTCGACTCACGTCTGTGAAGCATATACGAAAAAGCCCCGACAGGCGGGGCTTCTAGGATTCGTGTCCGAAGGTTGCCTTAGGCGTTTTCAGCAGATAAGGGCTGAATACTAACAAACTTACGGCCTTTCTCACCTTTGACTTGGAAAGTCACCACGCCATCTGCTTTCGCAAATAAAGTATGGTCTTTGCCACAGCCAACATTGTCGCCTGGGTGGAAGTGAGTTCCGCGCTGACGCACGAGAATATTACCAGCCAATACAAATTGACCGCCAAAACGCTTCACACCCAAACGTTTGGATTCTGAGTCGCGTCCGTTGCGGGTACTACCGCCTGCTTTTTTATGTGCCATTGATAATTACCCCTTACGCTGAAATACCAGTGATTTCGATTTCTGTCAGATACTGGCGGTGACCAGTACATTTCTGATGGTGCTTACGGCGGCGGAACTTCATAATCCGCACTTTCTCGCCGCGAGTCTGGGCCTTTACCGTTGCAGTCACCTTACTTCCTGCAAGGTAAGGTGTACCAATTTGCACTGATTCACCTTCCCCGACCATCAGGACATTCTCAAAATCAATGCTTGCGCCTTCTTCCACTTCTAGTTTTTCAACTAGTAGTGTGTCGCCTTGAGCGACGCGGTATTGCTTACCGCCAGTTACGATGATCGCGTACATGATTAAGATTCTCCAGAAAAATGTCCTGTTAAAGAGCCGCGAAATTCTACTGTTTTCACTACGCTAGGTCAAACGAATTCCATTTCATCTAGGTAAAGCAAGATAGATAGCGACTATTGCTTGACACAATCCTTAGCTGTTTCTAGCATGCAGTGCTTTCAGCTAGCTGCTTGATAATGGATTTTACCACAATACTCCAGCTGACCGCCGACGATATGCGGGCTGTCAACACGCTTATTCAACAGCGTTTGTACTCTGATGTCGCTTTGGTCAATCAACTTAGCCATTATATTATTAATAGTGGCGGTAAACGTTTGCGCCCCTTGTTAGCGCTCATTTGCGCGCGCGCCTGTGGTTATCAAGGCGATAGGCACATTGATGTGGCTGCGATTATTGAATTTATCCATACCGCCACTTTGCTGCATGACGATGTGGTAGATGACTCTGATTTACGGCGAGGCAAAGAAACGGCTAACAATGTCTGGGGCAATCAAGCTGCGGTGTTAGTGGGTGATTTTCTCTATTCACGTTCTTTCGAGATGATGGTCGATGTCGGCAGCATGCGGGTAATGGAAATCCTTGCTAGCACGACCAATGTCATCGCTGAGGGCGAAGTGCTTCAACTTCTCAACTGTCATGATCCCGATACTACGGAAGAGCGCTATATGGAAGTGATCCACTCCAAAACCGCGCGTCTTTTTGAGGCCGCTTGTCAATTAGGGGCTGTGTTAGCTGGTAAGTCGCCTGAAGAAGAACAAGCAATGGCTCGCTACGGCATGCATTTGGGTACGGCCTTTCAGTTAGTTGACGATATGCTTGACTATACCGCTAGCAGCGAAGAAATGGGTAAGAATGTTGGTGATGATTTAGCTGAAGGCAAACCTACTCTGCCCTTAATTGTTGCCTTGCGCCAAAGTACGGGTACTACCGCACAAATGCTGCGCGACTCGATTGAGCATGGTGGCTTAGACAACTTAGAGCAAATCATTCAAGCCATCCGTGATACTGATGCTTTAAGCTATACCGCAGAACTAGCCAAACGCGAAGCACAACTAGCGATTGATAACTTGAAGCATCTTCCCAATAGCCCTCACCAGGAGGCTTTAGAGACTCTTGCTTGGTTCTCGACTAATCGTAGTCATTAGTACTAAGTTTTCAATTAAACCACCCGAAAGCTGCTAGCAACGTTTGTTGAGCAGCTTATAAGGTTTATGCAGCTTTTAAAAAGTCTGGGCCGTACGCACCACTCCACAAAGCACTACTAGCGCTTAACTTAAATCAGCGGCTAAGGATGTTTGCGAAACCTGACTGATTTGAATGCTATGCGTGTAATTAGGATGATTAATCCCCATTGACACACTAGCACCTGCTTTGACTGCAGCCACCATGCCGGTACTCAGCTCAAAACGCATAAAATGCACAGCAGCCGTTTTTTCTGCTGTTTCGCGACTTAAATCTTCATTGGCAATCGCAAATACTGGCTCAAAGCCTGCCACTTGCACCCAAGTTTGACGCTCAATCCCAAGCAATTTAGCTAACCATAACTTACGCTCTTCAGGATTAGGGAACTCCAGCATAAAGGTAGCTTTCCAGTTAGAACCATCTGGAATCAGGGGATTGTAAGCTGCTAACTCCTCTTCAATACCCGCTGCTTCAAAGATACGCTCAACCCTTAGCATCTCTTGAATTTGATATTGAATGGTTAGACGATCTTCAAAATATAAAGTCGCATTGGAGCCAATAGCAATTTTGCGTGCAGCTTTATGTGCAATCACTTTTTCTCGAAATGCAGAACGCTGCTCTGCATATTGCTCTAGACTCATTAAGTCTGCGCGTGTGAGTTTGGTCATCCTGTCCTCCTTTGGACTAGAGTCCGTAAGCGATCCTTAACATCGTTAACGGATGGGTTGGCGCATTAGCACCTTCATCTAAACCGTTTTCAATCTGATCACCCGCCATCGGGCAGTCGCTGCCATAATAGTCTGGTTTGGATTGTTTAACCTTACTCACAATCGGTCGACAAATTTTCATAGAAATTTCATGGAATTCCGCTTTGACCGCATAAGTGCCATCGTGCCCAGAGCAACGCTCTAATAACTCTACTTTAGTATCGGGAACTAACTCCAACATTTCGCGGGTTTTATAACCAATATTTTGGACTCGCAAATGACAAGCCGTGTGATAAGCCACCTTACCTAAAGACTGCTTAAAATCAGTTTTGAGCTTAGCTTCACGATGCCGTAACATTAGATATTCAAATGGATCGAAGATGCGTTGTTTCACTGTTTTCACATCTTCATCATCAGGAAACATTAAAGGCAGTTCTTGTTTGAACATCAATACACAGGAAGGTATTGGTGCGACAATATCCCAACCATCATTAATCATTGCCAGCATCTGTGGGATATTAGCCTCTTTAGCAGCAGCGACTGCATCTAAATCGCCTAGTTCTAATTTAGGCATACCACAACACTGCTCTTTAGCCATCAAGGCAACTGGAATTCCATTGTGCTCAAACACCTTCATTAAATCTTCTACAGTGTCTGGTGCATTACGGTTGCCATAACAAGTGGTGAAAATGGCGACTTTGCCAGTTGTGCGGGAGGTGGGTTCAGCAGCAGTAGGCTCTAGCGTTTTCTCTTCATTAATTAATTTGCGAGCTGTTTTACTATGATAAGCAGGGACAATAGCATTAGGGTGAATACCCACCTTAGCCAAGCCTTTACGGAAAGTAGCGTTTTGATTCAGGCTAT
This sequence comes from uncultured Thiothrix sp., assembly GCF_937876535.1. Taxonomy (GTDB): domain Bacteria; phylum Pseudomonadota; class Gammaproteobacteria; order Thiotrichales; family Thiotrichaceae; genus Thiolinea. The sequence continues at coordinate 425,205 of NZ_CALFHZ010000021.1, read as the reverse complement.
TGACAACCGTGGACACCACTGGAATCCCTGCCAAACTGCCTACTAAATCAGTAGAAGTTAGCAGTTTATCACGCATGCTTGCACCGTCTTTCTTAAAGTGTACCGCCTTAGCACGCAACATTAGATGCGGGAAATCAATATTCCATTCATGCGGTGGAGTATACGGACATTTGGTCATATAACAGAGATCACACAAATAGCAGTGATCAACGACCTGCCAGTAATCCTCTTTCTTAACCCCATCAACTTCCATCGATTCAGAATTATCAACGAGATCAAATAGAGTAGGAAACGAGTTACATAAGCTCACACAACGCCGACAACCATGACATAAATCGAAGACGCGCTCCATCTCCTTGAGCACTGAAGCTTCGTTATAAAAGTCGGGATTTTTCCAATCAAGTGGGTGACGAGTCGCAGCTTCAAGACTGCCTTCACGCTTAGGGCTTGCCATTGCGGTTGCTCCGTAAATAGACACAAACTCTCAGCCTCCCCTACACAGGGGAGGAGTTTATAGAGTTGCTAAACCTCCCTCCAAGACGCAGAGGGACTGAGATCTAAACGCGTTTAAGCGTCTAAGTTATCTAAAGCTTTTTGGAAACGATTAGCATGTGAGCGCTCAGCTTTAGCTAAAGTTTCAAACCAGTCGGCAATCTCATCGAAGCCTTCTTCACGAGCGGTTTTTGCCATACCAGGATACATATCAGAATACTCATGAGTCTCACCGGCGACTGCCGAACGCAGATTATCTGCAGTCCCACCAATCGGTAAGCCAGTTGCTGGATCACCAGACACTTCCAAATACTCTAAATGCCCATGAGCATGCCCCGTTTCCCCTTCTGCAGTGGAGCGGAAGACAGTCGCAACATCGTTATAGCCTTCAACATCAGCTTTTGCTGCGAAATATAAATAGCGGCGATTGGCTTGAGACTCACCAGCAAATGCGTCTTTTAAGCTTTGCTCAGTTTTACTTCCTTTTAGCTCCATTTTTGACTCCTCTTTCTCTGGGTTAACAAATCAGTATATGAATTATGTACCTCAGTATAATCTAATCAACTGTGCGGTTTATGTCCAATCGTATATTTTGAACATATTCATCGAGTAAACCGAATCAACCAACTTAAGTTAAATTTTCGTGAGTATTCTGAAAAGCACTAACTGATACCTTATACTCAATAACAGCAAAATTGTAACGCTTAAAGGAATTAGCAATGAATTTACCGGCTACACTTTACACCTTAGCAGCTATTGGCTTCTTCGCATTGATGGTGAATCGTCCACCCATTGCAATACAAAACTCTACAGAAATTATGCAACCTGCAGCAAGTGAAGTCAGTGAACCAGCGGTAACAGAGACAACGACAACTAACACTAGCTCAACCACTGAACTAAACACAGCGAATCAGCCACCTCAAGATAGCGGTAACTCTACCACTCAACCCACTAACACGACCCCAACGAACTAGCACCTGATAAGCAAAAGGCCGCAATCGCGGCCTTTCAAGATTAAGAAATCAGGTTAAACTAAACCATCGGAAGTGGTAATTTGCAAGCACCCGGAATACGGCCAAAGCCGATTAAGCGATCTTGCCAGTACCCAGTAATAGTACTAACGGTCACTGTTTTACCTTTACGGGGTGCATGTAAGAACTTTCCATTACCCAAATAAATGCCAACATGGCTAACACCGTTACCACGAGTTCTAAAGAATACTAAGTCACCACGGCTAGCACTGCCACTAGATACTTTAACGGAGGATGCATATTGCTCAGCAGCAGTACGTGGAATCCGCACATTAGCACCTTGTGCTAAAGAATGTTGTACTAAACCACTACAATCGAAACCTTTACCTGGTGTTTTACCGCCCCAGACATAAGGCGTGCCGATTTCACTTGCAGCGGTACGAATCACATTCTCGACTTTTTTCACCATCACTTGCGCGCGCTCTTGCTTCACTTCCAGTTCAGCTTGTTGACGAGCACGTTTAGCTTTGGCTTTTGCTTGGCGAGATTTAATAGCCGCCTTATTCGCTTCCCACTTTTGTGCATACTCTTCGCGAATTGCATTCTCTTTAGCAATCCTTTGACGCTCTTCAGCAACAGCTTTAGCTTGTTGGATACGCAAAGCTTCAGCAGCGCGTGCGGCTTTTTCTGCCTCAAAACGAGCTTGATATTGCTCACGTGTTAAACCAGCTGCTGCGGTTTTGCGACTAACAGTATCAGTACTTTGATAGGCTTGAATTTGACGGCGAGCTTGCCGATTGACTTCGCGTTGAGCGTTGTATTTATAGTTGGTTGAACTGTAGTTACGAATTGAAGCTTTTTTAACGACGTAAGTGGTATTGTTACTATTAGCAACGGCCGGTTGGACTGTGGGCTTCATTGCTTCGGGTGTCGCTGCACAACCACCTAAGATTGCTGCTGATAAACCCAAAGAACAAACCGACACTCCCCTAAGACTACTACTCTTATTCATGAATTCCCTCGGATACAATGATCATCGAAATCCATTTCACTCAGGACTATGTATCAATCCCGATACATACTCAAACTCACTGACTTCCCCGAAAAATGAAACTAACAAAATATCAAATTTGTTTCTATAGAAAGTCAAAAAAATATCAGTTTTGAGTGAAATTAGTTAATTATTAAAATATTAATACTTACTAAAATTCTTTATTGATACTTCACCTTCACTTAGCCCAGTTTGATAGTCATCCTTGTTAAGCATTAGTTATTTCCAATAAAACGTATAGTAATTTGAGTATAGACAGATTTTTTAGAGCCTTGCTAAATCGATCAAAATCTCAGCTAAATATAACAACTTTATTAGCTAATACCCCCATAAGATATAACTATCTAACGCCCCCAACCTCTAAAGAGGCAAACTATGCAGAACTCAACAGCACAGCGCAAGTTAATTTAGGCAGTCTGCACAGTTTTTCCACAATGGTTAGGCTTCGATCATCTCAAAATCATGAGTAATCTCAGCAGTCTTACCTAACATCATGGAAGCCGAGCAATACTTTTCTGCGGATAAGTTTACTGCACGCGCGACTTTATCAGCGGATAGATTATGCCCCTTTACAATGAAGTGCATATGAATGCGGGTAAAAACCTTCGGATCTTCATTGGCACGTTCAGCTTCTAGCAGTACTTCACAATCACTAATTGCTTGGCGGGACTTCTGTAAAATCATGACTACATCGAAGGAAGAACAGCCACCTAAACCTAAAAGCAGCATCTCCATGGGTCTTATGCCTAAATTTCGCCCACCAGACTCTGGTGCTCCATCCATCACTACTGAATGCCCACTACCTGACTCCCCAACGAAACTCATATGGTCTAACCATTTAACCCGTGCTTTCATACGCTACCCGCATTAATGTGTAAAATACCGCATTCTAAACAGGCTATAGGTTCGATACTAGGCTAGACCAAGCTTGACTTTTCTCAGGTCAGGCTTGATGCGATATGTTATCGTTAAGAATGTATAAAAGATTTACACATAGGAGATATAAAATGTTTGGAGAGTCACACGACTTACTGCACGAATTCCCAGAACATAAAGAACGTATTCACCAGCTAAAATTGGAAAATCACCACTTTGCGCGTTTGTTTGGGGAATATGATGAGCTAGAACATCAACTTCATCGCATTCAGCAAGAAATTGAGACTCCATCAGATGAGACAGTAGAAAGCTTAAAGAAAAAGCGCTTACACCTAAAAGATGAATTGCTGGCAATGATTAACCAGCACTAAAACTTAAGCTGCTAAACGCTGCTCTATCGCCGCAAATAACAAAGCGGCGATATTAGCGTCGTAGATTTTATCTAGCTCACGAATACAGGTCGGGCTAGTGACATTAATCTCAGTCACATAGTCACCGATCACATCTAGCCCCACAAATAATAAGCCCATTTCCTTCAAAACTGGTCCAATAGCTGCACAAATAACCTGTTCTCGCTCGGTTAGAGGCGAACCAACCCCGGTAGCGCCCGCCGCTAAATTGCCACGACTCTCACCCGCTGCTGGAATTCGCGCTAAACCGTAGGGGAACGGAACTCCATCAATCACCAAAATCCGCTTATCCCCTTGCTTAAACTCAGGTAGAAAGCGCTGAGCCATCACTGTGCGGCGGCCATAATCGGTAATCGTTTCTAAAATCACACTACGATTCGGATCATCTTGGTGCACCTGAAAGATCATTGAGCCACCCATACCATCCAAAGGCTTGACGACAATATGACCTTGCTCTGCCAAAAACTCACGAATCCGTTGCATATCGCGGGTCACACGCGTTGCTGGGCAAAACTCAGGAAACCATGCGGTAAACAGCTTTTCATTCGCAGCACGAATGCTTTCGGGGCGATTGACCACTAATAACCCTTGGCGCTGTGCTAGCTCCAATAAATAAGTGGTATAGATATACTCCATGTTGAACGGAGGATCTTTACGCATCAATACACAATCAAGGCTGTGCAATTCACGCGTGACTGGCTCACCTAAACTAAACCAATTCTGTGGATCATCTTGAACTTGCACGGGCTGCATACGCGCAAAAGCTATCCCATTATCGGCAAATAAACTTTCTTGCAGCATATAAAATAAGGTCCAGCCCCGACGTTGCGCTTCTAGCATCATGGCGAAACTACTATCTTTTTTAGTATTGATGCTAGCAATGGGGTCCATCACTACCCCAAGAACATACGGAGCCTTTGACATACTCACCTCAGAATTCAGCTTTTAAATCGCGCCCAATCAGTTCTTGCACAGCTTGGCGGGGTGGCAAGCCCTCATACAGAATACGGGTAACCTGCTGACAAATAGGCATTTCTATACCAGCACGCTCGGCCAGCTTACCAATCGAATGCGCTGACTTAGCGCCCTCTACCGCTTGACCTATCTCCGTCAAGGCAGTCTGTAAATCCTTACCTTGCCCTAAGGCTAAACCTAAGCGACGATTACGCGATTGATCATCGGTACAGGTTAAGACTAAATCACCTAAACCTGCCAAACCCATTAAAGTTTCTGGTTTAGCCTGTAAGTGTTGGCTTAAGCGCATCATTTCTGCTAAACCGCGTGTGATTAAGGCAGCACGTGCATTCGCCCCAAAACCTAAGCCATCAGAAATACCCGCAGCGATAGCTAAAACATTTTTTACTGCACCACCCAGTTCAACGCCGACAATATCGTCACTGGTATAAACCCGATAGTTTTTCCCATGAAAAGCACTTGCAACTTGCTGAGCTAATTCAGGCTGCGTGGCAGCTGCGGTCATTGCAGTAGGCAAACCTTTGGCAACTTCTAAAGCAAAGGTTGGCCCTGAAACGACTGCGTAATTTTTGAAGTCTGGCAGCGTTTCATTCATAACTTCATGCAAGAGCTTACCCGTATTCAGCTCTAAGCCTTTGGTTGCCCAGCAAATGCTGTCACTGCTGGGAATCAAATCTTTCAGCTGTGTTAGTAAGCTGCGAAAACCATGACTGGGTACTACCACTAGATGCCAATGAGCATGCTGTGCCATCTGCGCTAAATCAGGATGCGCATGAAGATTGGCAGGAAAAGGAATCTGTGGCAAATAACGGGTATTCACCCGCTCTTGCTCAATTTGGCGGATATGATCCGCATCAATATCCCAGAGCCAAACTTCGCTACCATTGCGCGCTAATTGTAAAGCGAGCGCAGTACCCCAAGAGCCTGCGCCATAAACAGCAATCGACTGCACCGAGTTCACTAGACTGCTACAGTTTCAGGAACAGCGGCTGGAGTGGACATTTGTGTAGCAGCCTGCTCTTGTAAACGCTTAGCGTAGAGAGCATCAAAATTGATGGGTGACAGATGCATTTCTGGGAAGCTACCTTTCGATACCATCCCTGCAATCACTTCACGCGCATAGGGGAATAAGGTATTCGGGCAATAAGCAGCTAAAAGATGATTGAGTTGGTCTTGACCATAACCACTAATAAAGAATACACCAGCTTGTTTCACTTCAACTAAGAAAGCGGTTTTGCTATTGCTGCTTACAGTAATGGTCAGGGATAGTTCTACTTCATAGTTGCTATTGGCTAATACATTCACATTAGTATTTAAATCCAGATTCGTATCCGGATTCCACTCTTCAGTGAAAACTTGAGGAGAATTAGGTGCCTCAAATGAAACATCTTTCACATAAATGCGTTGGATGATGAACTGGGGTTCTTGTTGGTTCTCTTGCTCAGCCATGACGGACTTTGACTCCTTGAAAATACGGTAAATTAGTTTTTGTTGATCTTACTAAAGCTTAGGCCAGATTTTGCTGAACCCAGTTTTGAATTTGTTGCGCATTCATAGCACCAGAAACGCGGGCTACTTCTTGACCACCATTGAATAATATCATGGTTGGAATACTGCGAATGCCATAGATCATACCAGCTTGCTGGTCATCCTCAGTATTCACTTTAGCCAAACGAATTTTAGGTTCCAAACGAGCCGCAGCCTCAGCAAAGGCGGGTGCCATCATTCGACAAGGCCCACACCAAGGTGCCCAAAAGTCCACAAGAATAGGTAGCTCACTTTTCTGAATATGCCGTTGTAAACCCGCAAACTTAAATTCTGTTGGATGTCCTGTAAATAAAGCCTTACCGCAAGCCCCACAATGGGGATCACCGGCTAGCTTGTCCTCTGGAACTCGATTTGTCTTATGGCAATGAGGGCAAACAATATGCATATCACACCAACCCTAATAATTTGTCTAACTCGCCAGAGCGATTTAAAGCTGCTAAATCGTCATAGCCCCCTACATGCAGATCCCCAATATAAATTTGTGGAACTGTATCACGCTTAGTCATTGCTTCTAATTCAGCCCAAGAAATACCTGCCCCGCCTACTGGTAGGTCTTCAAACTCAACTTGTTTTTGTTTCAATAACAAGCGCGCCCTTACACAATAAGGACAAAACCGCGTGCCATAGAGTTTGATAGTTGGCATAACACTTACTTTTTCACGACTGGTAAATTCGCAGATTGCCAAGCCATAAACCCACCAGATAAGTTAGTAACTTGGGCAAAGCCATGTTTAGTCAAAGTTGCACAAGCATGCGCTGAACGCTGCCCTGAGCGACAGTAGACTAAGATGGGTTTATCTTTGTTTTTTTCAATCTCAGCTATACGTTTATCTAACTGCCCAAACGGAATGTGTTTCGCGCCTTGGATCTTACCTTCGCGCACCTCATTATCTTCGCGCACATCTAGCACCAGCGACTCATCATTATTCATCAATTTGACTGCTTGGTTAACATCCGCTTGCTGATATTTACGGGTAAAACGATTAAATTCCGTCCAAATAATCAAGCCAAGCACACCAATAAAACCCATCACCAATAGAGAATGGTTCTGGACAAATGCCATATATTCGTTCAATTGAAGTCCTCCAGAAAGTGGAGCTTAAGATATACAGATGTGCGCAGAGCGTAAAGTGCTTTGCGCAGTTAGCTATTGTTGCCCAACGTGTTTAGTGTGAGGGGCAGAACACTTCTTGCATCATGCTAATCAAGCGCAAAGTCCGATAATCACCAACTTTGTAGTAGACACGATTCGCATCTTTCCGTGAAGTTAGAATCCCTTTATCACGCAAAATAGCTAAATGCTGAGAGATATTACTTTGCGAAGTACCCACACTATCAACAATGTCTTGCACATTGACTTCTTGATTACCAAGCACACAAAGAATTTTTAAGCGTAGAGGATGAGAAATCGCCTTCAACGAGCGTGATGCACGATCAATATCTTCATCACGTGCCAACATCGGGCTAGTAATATCACAACTGGCTTCCAAATTTGCGCTGTCCCTTAGTTCTATTTGCATATACTGACCCATTAATCTGCGGCGCTAGCACCTGAACACTTAACTGAATCGCAAGCAATAACTTGCTCTAATGTTTTGTATATTAGCATACACAAATACAATCATATACTCAAAAGCACTAGTCGATTCAAGGCTGGACAAGCAGAAAAGAGCTACTTATGATCGATTTGCACAAATTTAGTGTCACGATGACTAATATACTCACACCATGAAACCTCAAGCCCAGCTGTTACTTCTCACCCCTACCATGAGCAAACCACTGTTAACCGGGTTAGTTTGCCTACTTTTGAGCAGTATAGCTTGGGGAGAAACTATTGAAAACTCAGCGGTCACCCAAGAGATTGATCGTTTAAAAACCCAAATTGATCGTCAACAACAACAATCTGAGAATTTAAATGACGAAGTCAACCAAATGGAAAAAAAGATCAGTGATATTGATAAAACGGTGTATAGCAATGAACAAAAAATCGAAGCACTACTAAATCGTTTACAAACAGCAAATAAACAAAAAGAAAAATTGGATGGCGAAGTCGAAACACAACGTGCTGCTCTAGCCCAGCAACTGGTGGCTATGTATACGGCTGGTGATCAATCCTACCTGCGTTTATTGCTGCGCCAAGATAATCCTTCAGATATTAGCCGAACTTTGCGCTATTTCGAGTATTTGAATGCGCATCGCAGTACCAAAATCTCAGCACTGAATACCTCTATTGCGAAAGTCCAAGACCTAACCAATCAAATGGAAAAGGATCGTCTGCAACTCACCAGTTTAGAAGATACGCTAAATGGGCAAAAAAAATCCTTACAAGGTACTATTGCCTCACGCGAAACCGTTCTACAGCGTTTAAATAATGAAATTCGCATTAAACAGGATCAAGTCGAGCGCTTGCGTGTACAAGAAGCTAAATTACAAAATAAATTTGATGAGTTAGCTGCACGCTCAGAAGTAGAAACTCCGCCTACCCAAGAGAAAGCTGAACCAGAACCGCAAGTTGAACCAACGCCTACCAAACCGGCTGAATCAGAAAATACTGAAGTTGTACAAAAAGTTGAAAAACCACCCACTCAGGCATTGACGAGTGAGTTCACCTCAAATAAGCCTTTTTCTAATTTAAAAGGTCGTCTACCAGCACCTGTGTCAGGTCAGGTTTTACATGCGTATGGTAGTCAACGGAATGAAAAGCAAAATTGGCAGGGCATGGTAATCTCAGCCCAAGGTGGTGCTAAAGTTCGAGCGGTCGCACCAGGTAAAATTGCGTATGTTGGACAAATGGATGGTTACGGTTTTTTAACAATTATTGAACATGATCGCAACTATATGACATTGTATGCCTATAACCGTGCTAACTATAAACAAGTTGGCGATCTGGTAAAGGCAGGTGAGGTGATAGCCGCAGTGGGTAGCTCTGGTGGCCAAGAGCAAGACGCCCTCTATTTCGAAGTTAGGAAGGGCCGTTCATTACAAAATCCTGCGCAATGGTTACGCTAATACGCTAGACTATGAGCCTGCACTTACCTGAAACCAGTGCCTCTCGATAAGGGTTAAATTCCTCGATTCCGGGGCTAATGCACAATATATATTTAAAGAAGACGGCTTCGAAAAGCCTGGAGAAGAACTAGCATGCATCCCAATCATCGCCTTGCAGTCGGTGTGCTCGCAGGCGCTATAGTCGGCGTTACTGCGAGCCTAAGCCTTAATGTCTTTGCGTTTAAACAAACCCCGGATGAAACCGAGCTACCTCTTGAACAATTACAAAAATTCACCGAAGTCTATGCACGGATTAAACAAGACTATGTAGAAACGCCTGATAGTAAAGAAATGATCAACAATGCTATTCGTGGCATGTTGACAGGTTTAGACCCACATTCTGACTATCTTGATGAAGAGTCTTTTAAAGAACTGCAAGTCGGTACTAGTGGTGAATTCGGTGGCTTAGGCATTGAAGTCGGTATGGAAGATGGCTTCGTTAAAGTCATTTCTCCCATCGATGATACCCCCGCGCAGAAAGCCGGCTTAATGACTGGCGATTTGATTATTCGTTTAGATGAAGCACCTGTAAAAGGCATGACACTCAACGATGCAGTCAAAATGATGCGCGGTCAGCCTGGCACTAAGATCGATCTTTTAATTGTACGCGAAGGCAAAGACAAGCCTTTTAAAGTCACTTTGACGCGCGATGTGATTAAAGTTCAGAGCGTGAAAAGTCGGATGTTGGAGCCGGGTTATGGCTATGTGCGTATCTCTAGCTTCCAAGCAAAAACCACTGACGCTTTGATTGAAGCTTTAAATAAACTCAAAGCTGATAACAAGCAGAACCTGCGTGGGATTATTTTAGACTTGCGGAATAACCCTGGTGGTGTACTCAACGCTGCTGTTGGTGTCTCTGATGCGTTCCTCAATGATGGCAAGATTGTGTATACTGAAGGCCGTGTTGAAGATGCTAAGATGGAATACAATGCTAATGCGGGCGATGAGTTAGACGGTGCCCCCATTGTAGTTTTAGTTAATCAAGGCTCTGCTTCAGCCTCTGAAATCGTTTCAGGTGCCCTACAAGATCATAAACGTGCCATTATTGTTGGCCAAAAAACTTTTGGTAAAGGTTCAGTGCAAACTGTTTTACCTTTAGATGAAAAAACTGCTTTAAAATTAACAACTGCCCGTTACTTCACACCCTCAGGGCGTTCTATTCAAGCTGAGGGCATTAAACCTGATATTGAAGTGAAACCCCTGAAAGTAAGTGCAGACAATCAAGCTGCTGATGAGGATATTGCGCCTTTATCAGAGGCCGATTTCAATAAGCACTTAAGTAATCCAAACAAAAAACCTGAAGAAGCAAGCAATCCTGTTAAGCCCGATGAATCAGCCCCTGATACTAGCTCGACAGCGCCTGCAGCAGTACCGACTGAAAATGATTCAGCAGCAGCGATTGTGAAAAAAGGTGAAGCAAAGGATAAATCCCTAGCTGCTGAAGATTCCCAATTGTTCGAGGCTTTAAATATCCTTAAAGGCATGGATTTAGTCTTAAATAAAGCTAAACCAGCCACTCCAGCAGCTAGTAATACACCAGCTGCTGAAAGCAAGCCTCTGTAATCCCTACAGCCTAGCCCCTTAATACAAAGGGGCTAATTTCATTGGCAGATGTTATGTCACTAACCCACTTTAATCCTCAAGGTGAAGCTCACATGGTCAATGTGGGTGAAAAAGCTATTACCATTCGTCGAGCTATTGCTAGTGGCAAAATCACGATGCAAGCTGACACGCTAGCACTTATCCAACAAGGCAATCACCAAAAAGGCGATGTACTAGGGATCGCACGTATCGCAGGCATCATGGCCAGTAAACGCACCGCCGATTTAATCCCACTCTGCCACCCTTTAGCGCTAACACATGTGGATGTGCAATTAGAGCTAGCCGCTGCCGAGCAAGAGCCTGCTGTTTTTTGCCGAGTTACTGTGGAAACTAAGGGACAAACCGGTGTGGAAATGGAAGCGCTCACTGCCGTACAAGTCACGCTTCTTACTATTTATGATATGTGCAAAGCAGTTGACCGTGGTATGTGTATGACTGAGATCCGCCTCGTACACAAATCTGGTGGTAAGTCTGGCACTTGGACAACTAACACCTAACTTCAAGCAATCAAAGGTTTAGTGTTAGGTTCTGTCTCTGCACCACTGACTGCTTGTATTGGCTTAATCACACTGGCTTCTGCGGGCATATAGTTCAGTAACGGCTCAATATCAATGGCATCGCCCCATTGTCGTTTCGCATCTTTAATTGCTTGAGTGCATTCACGGAAGAAGCGGTTTTCACCATCCAAGACCATAACGGTTAAATTGGGCTTGTGCGCAATAGCATTCAGCAATTTACCTTCTAAATAGCCCGTATTGGCGAAATAAAGATCACCATCAAAACGATAGATCGCAACAGTATTGCTCGTTTTTAGCTGATGACGTTCGGCGTCACGCATTGAAACATCGGCATGCCGTGATACCTCAACAAAACGAGGACTCATCGTGCAGTAAAGGAATAAACCTAAAGACAAAACCACCCCGAGGAAAATACCCTGATCCAACTGCGGTGCAAAGGCTAAAGCTGCCAGCCAATCATTCATTCATCTAAGGTTTTCCTCTTAGCACTCCACGCTAGTGATGACTAGCTAGGTTTAGCTAGTCATTGCTAAAAGGTAGCCTCATAATGCAATGCACAAAAACGGTTCATAACCTAGAAGAGATAGGGCTACTCCACTGTCACCGACTTTGCCAAATTACGCGGCTTATCCACATCAGTACCTTTAAGAACTGCCACATGATAAGCCAGTAATTGTAAAGGTATCGTGTAAACAATCGGCGCTAGCAATTCAGGAACTTCAGGCAACTCAATGACATGCATTTGCTCATGGGGTACTAAATTCGCACTCTTACAAGCAAAGACATACAACTCACCACCCCGTGCACGCACTACCTCTAAATTAGACATGAGCTTTTCTAGAAGCGAAGTATTGGGTGCAACCGCAATCACAGGCATTTCACTATCCACTAAGGCTAATGGACCATGTTTTAGTTCACCTGCTGGATAAGCCTCCGCATGAATATAGGAAATCTCCTTCAGCTTTAATGCACCTTCTAAAGCCACCGGATATTGCTCACCACGCCCTAAAAATAAAGCGTGATGCTTTTCAATAAAACGCTCGGCTAAAGCTTCAATTTTCGGATTTAAATCGAGCGCTTGTTGCACTAATTGAGGTAGCAAAGCTAAATCAGCAACCAACTGCCGACTCACTGCTGTTTCGCCTTGTTTAGCCTGAATAACTAAACCTAGGAGCATTTGTAAAGCGACTAATTGTGTCGTGAAGGCTTTAGTAGAGGCTACGCCAATCTCTGGACCGGCTAAAGTCATCAAAGACATATCTGATTCGCGCGTTAGGGAGCTTTCTAGCACGTTACAAATAGTCAGCGATGCTAAACAAGCCTGCGCTTGCTTCATTTTTTCTAAAGCGGCTAAAGTATCAGCTGTTTCACCGGACTGTGAAATAGTGATTAATAGTAAATTAGCGCGCTTCGGCTGGCGACGATACCGATACTCGCTAGCGACCTCGACATGGCAAGGTAGATCGGTATAGGTTTCAAACCAATGGCGCGCAATCAAACCCGCATGATAGCTAGTACCACAAGCCACAATCTGGATTTCCTCGACTTTAGCGAGCACTTCCAGCGGTTTATCGCCACTTAAACAAGATAAAATTTGGTGTTGCGCTAAACGCCCTTCTAAGGTGGCAGTGATCGCTCGTGGCTGCTCAAAAATTTCTTTGAGCATATAATGACGATACTCACCTAATTCAGTTGAACTATCACCGACTTTTGATTCGCGGATTGGGCGTTCAACGGCTTGGCCTTCTGCATCAAAAATCTCAATTTTATATTGATTGATACGGGCAACATCACCATTTTCTAAATAAATAAAACGATTCGTCACTGGCAACATGGCTTGAATATCCGAGCCAATAAAATGTTCACCAATGCCTACACCAATAATTAATGGACTACCTTGGCGAGCAACCACTAAAGTATTCGGCTCTGTTGGACTCAGTGCCGCTAAAGCATAAGCACCTGTAAACTCTTTCCGCGCCTTTAGCATACCTTGCAGCAAGCTTTCATGACGTTTGGTATGATAATCGACCAAATGAGCAGCGACTTCAGTATCCGTTTCAGTGCTAAATACATAGCCTAAAGCACCCAAACGCTCACGTAATTCTAAATAGTTTTCAATGATTCCATTATGGACTACCGCTAAACTTTCCCCACTAAAATGTGGATGTGCATTGTGTTCAGCAGGTTTACCATGAGTCGCCCAGCGGGTGTGGGCAATGCCAGTTTTACCCTCAACAGGCTCTGAGTCTAATTTAGTGGTTAAAGCGGCGACTTTACCTAAGGAACGTACTCGTTTTAGCTTGTTGCCTGTGGTGATTAAAGCAACTCCCGCTGAGTCATAACCGCGGTATTCTAAGCGCCGCAAACCTTCCAAGAGAATGCCTGTAACAGGACGCTGTGCAACTGCACCAACAATACCACACATTACTTTTGCTCCTTGACTGGGCGCTGCCAGCCTTTAACCGTCATTTGCTTTGCTCTTGCCAAGGTCAGTTGCCCGGCAGGTGCAGTTTTGGTAATGGTCGACCCTGCACCAATGGTCGCATCATCTTCAATCGTCACGGGTGCAACTAATTGGGTACATGAGCCGACAAACACTCGATCCCCAATGGTTGTTTTGAACTTATTCACCCCGTCATAATTACAAGTGATAGTACCCGCGCCAATATTCACCTCTTCGCCCATCTCGGTATCACCGATATAGCTGAGATGGCTCACCTTACTGCCTTTACCAATATTGGTTTTTTTGGTTTCGACGAAATTGCCAATCTTAGCTTGCTCTGCAAGCACTGTACCAGGTCGTAAGCGTGCAAATGGTCCTATATCACAATCGGCAGCAACTACTGCAGACTCTATACAAGTATTCGCTTTAATATGCACTCCATCACCGATTTTAGCGTCTTGGATCACGCAATTCGGCTCAATAATGACCCGCTCGCCTAGCGTTACTTCACCAAGGAACAGTACATTAATATCGATAAAGCAATCTTTTCCAGCTTTAAGCTGACCGCGAATATCTAAACGTGCCGGATCAGCCACCGTTACACCTGCAAGCATTAAAGCTTCAACTTGACGTTGCTGAGCAACTCGCTCTAAACGCGCTAGTTGCACACGATTGTTAATACCTTCTGCTTCCAAGGGATCAGCACAAATTACTGCTTTAACTTCACGCTGTTCAGCTACGGCCATACTAATACAATCGGTTAAATAATATTCGCCCTGCGCATTATTCGGTGTCAGCCGCTTGAGCCAGCGCTTAAAATCCACGCCTTTCGCTACCATAAAACCGGTATTGATTTCTTGGATAGCACGAGTTGACTCATTAGCATCTTTTTCTTCAACAATTTTTAAGACAGCACCGTGTTCATTACGCACAATACGCCCATACCCTGTGGGATTAACAGGCTTAGTAGTCAACACGGCTAAAGCGGCTTTATCTAAAGTGTTCACTAACTGCTGCAAGGTTTCAGGGCGAATTAATGGTGTATCCGCATAAGCAATTAAGACGGGTGCATCATCTGGTGCTAATTCAATCGCTTGGGCGACTGCATGCCCTGTACCTTTTTGTTCAGCCTGCAATACCCAAACAATACCATCCTCTTGAATCGATTGTTTAACCTGTTCGCCTCCATGCCCATAAACGACTGCTAAACGGTCATTAGTTAATTTTCTGCATGTATCGATGACATGTTGCAGCATGGGTTTACCCGCTACTGCATGAAGCACTTTAGGTAAATCAGAACGCATCCGCGTACCTTGACCAGCCGCGAGAATAATAGGGAAAACTTGGGTCATAATGGCTTATTAAAGATAAAGTTAATTGATAAATGGGCAAGCATTAAATGAATAATTAAGAGCGCATTCTACCCGAGTCTTCTCAGAAAAATAATGCATTGGTAAGTTTAAAGTAAAAACTCGACCTTTTATCAGTTGCTCAAACACAACAGTCTGTGGCTGATTAAACTCTAAAGAGTGATCTGGATTGAATCACTTAGAATAAACTCAAGAACATGGAGTTCAAAATTATGCGTAATTATAAAAAAACTTTAGCGATGAGCTGTTCAAGCTTGCTACTGGCAGGCTTAGTGACAGCCCCTAGCGTGAACGCAGCGCGTTATAAACCTTGTGCCGCTATTGCTCAAGAATTAGGTGCCAAGATTACTCGCTTAAATCGCTTAGCGGCAGAGCGTCGGGCTCAAGGTGATACTTATGGTGAACGACGTCTGAAAAGCTTAGCGAATGTAGTAGGGGCACATCGGGGCAATTTACCATGTGTGGGTAAGCGTAGTTGCGCTCTCTAGGCTTTAATTGCCCGAACTTGTTTGTCTAAATCTTTGCTTTTATAGTAACGCGCTTTTAATCAAGGGCGCGTTTTATGAATCCAGTAGTAGTCTCGATTGGTTTATTGCTGTGTAGCAATGTATTTATGACTTTCGCTTGGTATGCACACCTCAAAGAACTGAATAATAAGCCTTGGATTATTGCCGCTTTAATTAGTTGGGGAATTGCGTTGTTTGAATATTTACTACAGGTTCCCGCAAACCGGATCGGCTATACGATATTGACTTTAGGGCAGCTTAAAGTCATTCAAGAAGTCATCACTCTCTCGCTGTTTGTCCCCTTCGCCTATTTTTATATGCGCGAACCCCTTAAGCTTGATTACTTATGGGCAGGCTTATGCTTAGTCGGCGCAGTCTATTTCATGTTTAGGGGAAAATAGCAGAAAAGGTTCTAAGGCAGCCAAAAAAACTGCCTCATACTTAAACGTGAGAAATGCTACTAGCGGAATAAATAAATTGCTCTTTGTGGCGTAAAATCACCGAATGCATACCTTCATGTGTCTGATTTATACGAACGGCCAGCCAATTGGCTAGTTTAAAGCCACTCAATAAACCTGCAACTCCACCTAAAGTAGCCCCTGCTTCTTGGGGAAAGCTCAGTACTTGAAAAACTTGCGAGCCTAAAATAGCAAACACCAACATACTTGCTAAGGGCAACAAATAAGCCAACACTGAATAGAGCACTAAGGTATTTCCTGGCGTACCGATCACTACTTCCTCACCTGGTTTAGCATGCAGGGGATTTTGTACGTAAATAGGCTCACATTTTGCTTTAGATGAATTAAAAAAATTAAATGCACTAGCACAGCCGCTACCTGATTTTACTGAGCAAGCTTTACAATTAGTTGAATTTGAAGGCAGAACCCAAGCATGTCCATGCTGTGTGCTCACGACCCGTGCAGTTTGCTCTATCATACCGTCTAGCCTTTGCTGATTATTGTTTATATTTAATAGATCATTTTTTGACCTTTCCGGCGTATTATCGGGCAACATACCTTAAGCCTTTCTGAATTGCTTGTAAGGTTGGTTCAGGCACTTCACCGACAAAAGTAATTAAATGCCCCGCTAGCTCCAAACCCATAATATGAGTTGCGCCATTGGCATAAGATAACTGATCAATATCTTTAGCTGCAGCAGCCGGTGCAATGAATACTGACACGGCAGCCATACCATCAGACAGCACAATCTGACGAACGTTGTTATTGTCGGTTTGAGGAATGACTTTCACCACTTTGAAGCCAGCAGGCAGGCTCTCAAAGCGCCAGTTACCTAAATTATTGGCATCGGTAGAAATCGGTTTTTCAGCTGTACTAGCAGGTTCGTTCGGTTTCACAAGTCTCGCTCTATCCATAGCAGCGGCTGCAACCGGCATAGGGGCTACTTCAGTACTGCTTATCGCTAAGGCATCGCTCGTTGGCATGGCCGCTTTAATATCAATGGAAAGCTGGGTAAACATTAATTGCTCAAGCACTTGTTGTTCACGATCCATGAGTGAATACTTTAACAACATACCTGTTTTAGGATCGATACAGTAACGCTGCAAATAACGCATTTTATCTTTAGGGCGTACAACCACGATTTGACAATCATGTTCAGCTACACGTGCTGCTCCACCTAAATCAAACGCATAGGTATTAGTGTCAGAAGCATGTGGATTAAACTTGGAAAGAGAAAAGCTCTCAATTTGGCTCCCATTTTCACCATCCCCTTGATTGAGTCGCACTACACTTTCTTGTTCTTGACCGGCTTGATGAGTAATTCGATAGGTCGATAATTCATCACCTTTGGAATACACCAGTTGCCCAGTGTAGTCCAAATCATAAACGGCTGATTGCATGCGATCCAACAACTCTAAAGCATCAGCAGCCACACTCGGCTGAGCCAAAAAAAATGGCAATCCGAGTGAGGCAACCATTAACTTAAGCTTATATTTAGTAATCATTCGAATAAGAGACAGCCCTGACCGAAGGAACAATTGCCGTAGTTGAAGCATATTTGACATGCTGTGCTACATACTGCCTGAGCACATCTCGGCTCTGAGGATCTAATTGATTCGCTGAACGAATCGGTTTAGCCTGCGCTAATTGCACTAAAGCCGCTGGTTGAATCGGGGCACTCGCCACAACTTCAGCTTGCTTAGGAGGCTGATTCAATAGCATCGTTGCACCTACCACAGCAACTACTGCTGCCGCTGTGGCTAAACCATACTTTATAGAAGTGGTTTTTTTGGCTTGGTTACGCTGGCGAGGAGCTAAGGCAGTTGGATTTTGGGTGTCGCGTTTAGGCGCTCGACTAGCTAAGTCAATGACCTTTTCATCGTATACAGGTTCGTCATCTAAGCCTGCGTGGATTCCTGCTAAGAAATCAGTTTTTGCCACTATAGGTTTAGTGCGTGAGCGCATGACTTCGCCAATCAGCGCATATCGACTTAAAGTATTCCCCAACTCTGCATCTTCCCTAAGCGTACTCAAAATTGAATCACGCTCAACTCTATCAGCTGCATCATCTAAGACTGCTGATAGATATTCTTCTTTACTAGCATTCATAATCTTTTACCTGAGTTCTACATGCCTTAGACTGCCTAACGCAATAAGGGTTGCAAAACCTTGTCAATTGACTCACGCGCACGGAAAATCCGCGAACGCACAGTACCAATGGGGCAATCCATTGCCTCTGCTATTTCTTCGTAGCTCATCCCTTCTAGCTCGCGTAGCACAATCGCAGTGCGCAAATCATCCGGTAATGCATCGATGGCATTACTGACGATGGATTGGATTTCATCGCGCAGCATTTCATTTTCTGGTGTGCCGTACTCCTTTAGAGCAGACTCACCCTCAAATTGTTCCGCTTCATCTGCATCAATATCATTCGTGGGTGCACGCCGACCTTGTGAGACGAGATGATTCTTAGCGGTATTAATCGCAATTCGATACAACCATGTATAAAAAGCGGACTCACCACGGAAATTTTTTAAGCCACGATAGGCTTTAATAAAGGCTTCTTGAGCGACATCTTGCGCCGTATCGGGGTCGTGCATATAGCGCATGACTAGATTAATTACTTTATGCTGATATTTTAATACTAAAACATCAAACGATTTTTTATCCCCGGCTTGAACACGTTGAACTAGCTCAAGATCAGTTAAACTCGTGCCCATGCGGGCATTACTCCTTACGGTTAGTGTGTTTCGGTCATTTCCGAAAGCGTTATATGCTACAGTGTGTGAGCTAAGAATAGAATATTTTCAACCGCTAATTCAGGGTATCAAGGATAAACGCACACTATGTATGATGTGTTGATAATCGGCAGTGGAGCCGCCGGCTTAACTCTGGCTCTTAATCTACCCAAAACCTGTAAAATTGCTGTACTCAGTAAGAATGCTATTACAGAAGGTAGCACGTATTACGCACAAGGTGGGATTTCAGCTGTTTTAGATGTGCGCGACAGCACCGAATCACATATGGCAGATACCTTAAATGCAGGGGCTGGCTTGTGCAACGAAGACACGGTGCGCTTTACTGTTGAACACGGTGCTCAATCGATTAATTGGTTACTGGATGAAGGCGTGCCCTTTACTCGTGAAGATGATCACGATCAGAACTCACCTTTACATTTAACCCGTGAAGGCGGGCATAGTCATCGCCGAATTGCGCATGCTGCTGATGCTAGTGGTTATGCCTTAGAAACTACCTTAGTTGAACGCTTACGCCAGTGTGAAAATATTCAAACTTTCGAGCAGCACATCGCCATTGATTTAATTACTACGCGCAAACTAGGTATGGCTGGCAATCGTGTCGTAGGTGCTTATGTGCACAACCGCCAAGATCAAAGCATTGAGCCTATGCGTGCTCGCTTTACAGTGATTGCGACCGGTGGAGCTAGTAAAGTTTATTTATACACTAGTAATCCAGATGGCGCGAGCGGTGATGGTATTGCTATGGCTTGGCGGGCAGGCTGTCGGATTGCCAATATGGAATTCATGCAGTTCCATCCCACTTGTTTGTATCATCCACATGCAAAATCCCATCTGATTACGGAAGCGGTGCGTGGTGAAGGTGGTCATCTACTCCTGCCCGATGGCACGCGCTTTATGCCCAAATTTGATCCCCGCGCTGAACTAGCCCCGCGGGATATTGTGGCGCGTGCAATTGACCATGAAATGAAGCGCTTAGGGATTGCCTGTGTTTATCTGGATATTAGCCATAAACCCGCTGAGTTCATTAAAAGCCATTTCCCGAATGTCTATGCCACTTGTTTAGAATTTGGCTATGACATGACCAAGCAGCCAATTCCGGTGGTACCTGCTGCACATTATACTTGTGGCGGTGTCCTCACTAATCTCCAAGGTAAAACGGATATTGATGGGCTGTATTGTATTGGTGAAGCAGCTTATACGGGGTTACATGGAGCTAATCGCATGGCGAGCAACTCTTTATTAGAGTGTATCGTGTTTGGTCAAGCTGCTAGTACGGATATTGCGCAGCGCTTAGATGAAGAGTTGATTCTTCCCGAGCTACCTGCGTGGGATGAGAGTCGAGTGACTGATTCTGATGAACTAGTGGTTGTCACCCATAACTGGGATGAAATTCGGCGCTTTATGTGGGACTATGTAGGCATTGTCAGAACTACCAAACGCTTACAACGCGCCCAGCACCGGATTGAACTCTTACTTAGCGAAATCAACGAATATTACGCCCATTTCCGTGTCACCAGTGATTTGATCGAATTACGTAATTTAGCGATGGTCGCGTGGTTAATTATTCGTTCGGCCTTAAGCCGCAAGGAAAGTCGTGGTTTACATTACACCCTAGACTATCCCGAACCCAATCCGAAATTTGAAAAAACGCCTACGATTCTCGACCCGATCAGTATGCATTACTGGCATCGCTAAACCTAAGTGGCAGCTTAGAATGTCAAGCTGAAACCTGGTACTTGTGTCAGTACATAAGCAGCCCCACTACTAGCCAGTAGTGGGATCACCACTAAAGCCATTAACATTAGCGACATTAAATAAGCATAAGTCTGTGTGCGCTGCCAATAATGCCAGCCGGTATACACAATTAGTGTCATAATCAGAAATAAAGTCAGCGCAAAGATAACAACTAAGGCAATATCTAGGGGTTCGTAGTAATCAGTTAGCATGGAACCTATAAAATAAGTTACTAAAGCAGCTCCATACGCCGTCAGGAGCAAAGCTGACCAAGTAAACCAGAATGCTCCAACTTGCCACCACTTGTATTGCTGTGTCTTACTCATCTAGTTGCCCTCCCCTTTAGCCTGATAAACTTCATTATGCATACACTACTTTTATTGATGAATGCTAAAGGGTTAGCAGGCTAGGTTAAGCTGACCAACTGAGAGCACTAATTCATTCAAAGCTAGCTAGTTACAAGACGCCGCCCTTCAAAATCTGGATAATACCCAGCCATTGCCACGATTTGGCTTACCTTTATTTCGGAATCCTGTACATGGAAATCAAAGTTAATTTTCTGGAAAATTTGCGGCTGGAAGCCAAGTTTGACGATTTTACTGTTATCACTGATCAACCCATTCGTTATAAAGGCGATGGCTCTGCCCCAAGTCCGTTTGATTATTTCCTAGCTTCCTCAGCACTCTGTGCAGGTTATTTTGTACGTGTCTACTGCTTAGCACGTAATCTACCTACTGAGCAGATTCGCCTATCGCAAAATAATATTGTTGATCCTGAAAACCGTTATCAGCAGATTTTCAAGATTCAAGTTGAGTTACCAGAAAATTTTTCGAAGAAAGATCGGGAAGGGATTGTGCGTTCAATTGAGCGTTGCACCGTTAAAAAAGTAGTACAAGCTGAGCCTGAGTTTCAAATTGAAACCGTCGCTAACTTGGACAAGGATGCGCAAGCCTTATTGACCCTGAATCCAGATAGTGAAACGCGTACTTTTATCGCTGGCAAGGATTTACCTTTAGAACAGACTATCGCCACTATGACAAAAATTTTGGCGAATTTAGGTATGAAAATCGAGATTGCTTCGTGGCGCAATCTCGTTCCGCATGTCTGGTCTTTACATATTCGTGATGCGGCCTCCCCTATGTGCTTTACTAATGGTAAAGGTGCAAGTAAGGAAAGTGCGCTCTGCTCAGCTTTAGGCGAGTTTATTGAGCGTTTAAGCTGTAACTTTTTCTACAATGATCAGTATTTCGGTGAGGCCATCGCGAATAGCGCTTTTGTGCATTACCCCAATGAGCGTTGGTTTAAACCAGGCTTGAATGGGCGCTTACCCAAGGGATTATTGGATGATTACTGCCTTGAAATTTACAACCCTGATGGGGAGTTGCGCGCCGCACATTTAATAGATACCAACTCAGGCAATAAAGCTCGGGGTATTTGCGCTTTGCCCTTGGTACGGCACTCAGATGGTGAAATCGTCTATTTTCCCTCTAACTTATTGGAAAACTTATATCTGAGTAATGGCATGAGCGCCGGTAATACCCTCCCTGAAGCACAGGTGCAGTGTTTATCAGAAATTTTTGAGCGCGCGGTTAAAAAAGAAATTATTGAACATGAATTAGTCCTACCGGATGTGCCGCTTGAAGTTCTGAATAAATATCCCAAACTCATCGAGGGCATTAAAGCACTGGAAGCACAAGGTTTCCCTGTACTGATCAAAGATGCTTCTTTAGGTGGGCAATTTCCTGTCGCTTGTGTGACTTTAATGAATCCACACAATGGTGGCGTATTTGCATCCTTTGGCGCACATCCAAGTTTGGAAATTGCTTTAGAACGTAGCCTAACCGAGCTACTACAAGGACGCAGCTTTGAAGGCTTAAATGATTTTCAGCCCCCTAGTTTTAATAGCTTAGCGGTATCTGAGCCAAACAATTTTGTCGAACATTTTATTGATTCTTCAGGGGTTATTTCTTGGCGTTTTTTCAGTAACAAGGCTGATTATGAGTTTTGCGAGTGGGACTTTTCCGGCACCACCGAACAAGAAGCACAACGCTTATTTGCGATTTTAGAAACACTGGGCAAAGAGGCCTATATGACAGTCCATGAAGATCTGGGTGTCCCAGTGTGTCGGATTATTGTGCCGGATTATTCGGAGATTTATCCGATTGAGGATTTAATCTGGGACAACACCAATAAGGCACTGGATTACCGCCATGATATTCTGAACTTACATCGCTTATCTGATGAGGAATTAAATGATTTAGTTGAGCGTTTGGAGGACAGTCAACTGGATGATTATACCGATATTATTACTTTGATTGGCATTGAGTTTGATGAGAATACCGTATGGGGACAACTAACAATTTTAGAGTTAAAACTCCTCATCTATTTGGCCTTGGGTCAGCATGAAGAAGCCCTAGAAAGAACTGAACAGTTCTTGCAATACAATACTAATACCCTTGAGCGCGTTTTGTTTTATCGTGCCTTGCAAGCGGTATTAACCATTGAGTTGGATGAGGAATTAGATCTAACGGATTTCCTGCCTAATTTCACGCGGATGTTTGGTCAGACGGTGATGGATGCAGTCGTAGGCTCAGTGGAAGGCCGTGTACGTTTTTATGGACTAACACCAACTAATAGCCAACTTGAAGGCTTGGATAAACACTTACGCTTACTTGAAAGCTACAAAAAGCTGCATACTGCAAGGGCACGTGGAATGCTTAAGTGCTAAAAGCTTGAGATAAAACCCAGTGAGCGCTTACTTAGACCTGTTGGGCTTTACTGTTCAATAGGCTAATAAGCGTTTAACTCTCAGTACATTATTGCTTACCTCACCGATCCCTATGAACTGCACCTGCTCATTATTTTTTTTATACAGACGATAAAGTCCCGACTCAGTCTTTTGCTCTAACACGAGCTTTTGTCCTTGTTGAATTAACAGAGACTCTGCTTCACTTAAATCCAGCTTAGGTAAATGCGTGAGGGCTTGATCAACAGGCAAGAGAAACTCGTCTAAACGCTCTTGTTGATTTTTAAAAGCTGTTAATGTCTCTAAACTATACATCGGTAAGCTGTTGAATGGGGAAACTGCAGTACGCCGCAGGCTAGCCACATAAGCCCCTACCCCTAAAGCTGCTCCAATATCTTCCACCAAAGTGCGAATATAAGTGCCCTTACTGCATTGCACTTCTAAAGTGGCACTATCGCTGGAGCAGTCTAGAAGCTTTAAATCATGAATAACTACCGTGCGGGCAGCACGCTCGACTTCAATACCTTGGCGGGCTAATTTATAGAGTGGTTGGCCATCTTTTTTTAAAGCGGAATACATGGGGGGAATTTGCTGAATTTCCCCACGAAATTGAGCTAAGACAGCTCCGAGCTTTTCAGAAGTGATATTAGGACAGGCTTGAATCAGTTGCTTCTCCCCCTCCTCATCACCGGTAGTACTGGTATAACCGAAGCGTGCTGTAGTGAGATAGCGTTTATCTGCATCTAAGAGGAAGCCAGAAACTTTAGTCGCCTCACCAAAACACAGCGGAAGCATACCACTAGCAAGCGGATCTAAACTGCCAGTGTGCCCGGCTTTTTCAGCGGCAAACAGGAAACGTGCTTCTTGCAAGGCTTTATTGCTAGACATCCCTAAAGGTTTATCTAGCAATAAAATTCCATCCAGTTTGCGAAATTGACGGCGTGCCAAGCGAATTACTTTTCAGAGCTTGAGTCTGGCTTAGCCTGCTCAGGCTCATCATCGGGATGATTCAAGCGGTCAGCAGCGACCGCTTGATCAATAATGGCGGAAAGTTCATTACCACGGCGCTGAGTATCATCATAAAAGAATTTCAGCTCTGGAGTGATCCGCAGTTTCAAACCACGCCCCAATTCATGTCGTAGGAAGCCAGCCGCATGATTAAGAACTTCCTCCGCTTGTTTAGCCTGTTCGACATCTAAGACATCAAACCAAACTTTCGCATGCGCTAAGTCTTTAGAAACGACCACATCTAGCAGTGTAACCATGCCAAGGCGCGGGTCTTTCAACTCGCGCACTAGCTGAGCTAAATCACGTTGCAATTGCTCAGAGACACGGTCGCTACGTGAATAACCCTGACGAGGTGAATGTGAGGGCATTAAATACTCCGTGCCACTTGTACATGCTCGAAGACCTCAATTTGGTCGCCTACACGTACATCATTGTAGTCTTTCACCGCAATACCGCACTCAGTACCAACCTGAACTTCTTTCACATCATCACGATGGCGGCGTAAAGATTCCAGTTCACCTTCATAGATAACCACATTGTCACGCAGCACACGGATAGGGTTACCACGGCGTACCACACCTTCAACCACCAAGCAACCTGCAACCTGACCAAAGCCAGAAGCCCGGAAGACATTGCGAACCTCAGCCAAGCCTAAGAAGACTTCACGAGTTTCTGGCGACAACATACCGCTCATCGCTGCACGTACATCATTGATAACGTCATAAATAATGCTGTAGTAACGAATTTCTACATCATTATCTTGCGCTAAGCGCCGTGCACCCGCATCCGCACGCACGTTAAAGGCCACTACAATCGCTTTAGAGGCAGCCGCTAAGTCCATATCACTCTCATTCAGGCCACCAATACCAGAAGAGATAATACGCACTTCAACCTCATCGGTTGAAAGCTTGAGCAACTCACTACGAATTGCCTCGACGCTACCTTGTACATCGGCTTTAACTAAGAGGTTAATTTGCGCACGTGTACCGGTTTGCATCTGGCTGAACATATTATCCAGCTTGGCACTGTTTTGGGCAGCAAAGCGGCTATCACGTAATTTCTCTTGGCGTAGCTCAGCAATTTCCCGCGCTTTACGTTCATCACTCACCACAAAAGCTTCGTCACCTGCTTCAGGGGCAGAAGATAAACCAACCACAGCCACAGGAATTGAAGGGCCGGCCTCTTTAACGGAGCGTCCACTTTCATCAAATAGCGCACGGACACGACCATATTGAGTACCGCACAGCAGAATATCGCCTTTACGCAATGTGCCTTCACGAATCAAGACCGTAGCTACTGCCCCGCGACCACGCTCAATGCTCGCCTCAATCACGGTACCTTTAGCAGGAACATCCACTGGAGCTTTGAGTTCTTGAACCTCAGCTACCAATAAAATTGTCTCCAGCAGTTCGTCAATCCCAACACCGGTCTTTGCAGACACACGTACCACGGGAACATCACCGCCCCACTCTTCAGTGAGAACATTGACTTGCGATAAATCATTTAAGACTCGATCCACATCCGCTTGTGGTTTATCGATCTTATTGATCGCAACTACCATCGGTACATTCGCCTCTTTCGCGTGCTGAATCGCTTCTTTGGTTTGCGGCATAACACCATCATCCGCCGCTACGATCAGAACCACAATATCAGTCACTTGTGCCCCACGGGCACGCATCTTAGTGAAGGCTGCATGACCGGGGGTATCTAAGAAGGTAACTGTGCCACGACTGGTATCCACATGGTAAGCACCAATGTGCTGAGTAATACCACCCGCCTCACCGGAAGCAACCCGTGTTTTACGGATATAGTCCAGCAAAGAGGTTTTACCATGGTCAACGTGCCCCATAATAGTCACAACGGGTGGACGTGCTTCTAACTCAACATCACTGTTATCACCCAACACAGACGCTAAAATCGCTTCATCATCCATCACTTGCATTGGAGTCGCCTTGTGGCCTAACTCTTCTGCAACTAGAATCGCGGTTTCTTGGTCAATCGACTGGTTAATCGTGACCATCATGCCCATTTTCATCATCGATTTAATGATGTCAGTAGCACGAATCGCCAATTTCTGCGCTAAATCGGAAACAATAATAGTGGATGGAATTTCGATTTCCCGAATCACTGGTGCAGTCGGCTTCTCGAAGCCATGTTTTACCTCGCGCTCTGGAGCACGACCTGGCTTACGTTTGTTACCTTTATGCTGGATAACCGGTGTATTCCCGCGCTCATTCTCACGACCACGGGTTTTAACCTTTTTCTTATCACCACGCTTGGTTTCATCATCACCGTCAGTATCAACTAAAGGTGAAGCGGCACGCTCAGCCGGCTCTTCATCTTCTAAACCAATGACGAGTTTAGGCGCTAACGACTGCTTCGGTTTAGCACGCGATGGGCGACGTTTAAGGGCATCTGAAGCCTCTTGACGAGCCGCATCAGCTACAATTTGACGTTGCTCCATCCCTGAAATAGGTGTTGCATCTTTGTCTGAACCTAATTCAGTCGATTCATCCTGCTCAGTCAATTTAGCATTTGTTTCCTGTAAAACAGCAGCTTCTATAGGCTGTTCAATTTCTACTGCTGGCATTGACACAGGAACAATTACTTCGGTTGCTAAGTCGACACCAACAACTACTGGCTCGACAATTTCTGCTTGCGATTCTTCAGTCACCTCCACTGAAACAGCTGCAGTAGGTGCTTGTACCTGTGTAGCAGCTTCTTTTTGGCGACGAATACGTTGCAGCTCAAGCTCACGGCGCTCACGCTCAGCTTTTTCAATCAAAGCTTCACGGGTACGACGATCCGACTCAGCCTGACGAGCCAAAACTTCAGCACGTTGTTCTGCTGCACGATCAGCTTGAGCCTCTGCCTCACTATTCCGTAAGCTAATAGTTTTCTTACGCCGCACCTCAACACCTTGAGGTTTGCGATCATTTCCCCCCGTACCAGGAGTAGCGCGCTTTAAAGTAATTTTACCTGCACCTGCGTTACGATTATCCACCGTCTCAGTTCGTCCACTACTTGCTTCAGTTTTAATACGCTCTAGCAGCATCAGCTTTTGCGCATCAGTAATTTTGTCTTCTGGGCTGTTGACCTCAATGCCTGCTCGCTTTAGCTGTCGCATCAATACATCAACAGGAGCTTTCACCATCGCGGCGAGTGCTTTTACCTGAATATCTGACATTTATTGTCCTCCTGTTGAGTTAGGCCGACTCGCTGTCCTTAAACCAAGGCTCACGCGCAGTCATAATTAATTGAGCAGCACGACTTTCATCCATACCCTCAATCTCTAATAATTCATCGACCGATTGCTCGGCTAAATCTTCCATAGTACGGACACCTTTTTCTGCGAGCTTATACGCCAACTCTTTGTCCATACCTTTCATGGTGAGTAAATCATCCGCTGGGATCGGCGTATCTTTAGCAATTGCTTCGGTTAGCAAGGCAGTACGTGCACGTTCCCGCAACTCATTGACGATTTCCTCATCAAACGCTTCAATTTCTAAAAACTCTTCACGAGGGACATAAGCAACTTCTTCTAAGGTCGAGAATCCTTCTTCGACTAAAATGATCGCAACTTCTTCATCCACATCCAGTCGATTAATGAACAGCTCTAAAATCGCCTGTTGCTCAGCCTCGGTTTTCGCCTCAGCTTCTTCCACACTCATGACATTTAAAGTCCAGCCCGTTA
Organism: uncultured Thiothrix sp.; assembly: GCF_937876535.1. Classification (GTDB taxonomy): domain Bacteria; phylum Pseudomonadota; class Gammaproteobacteria; order Thiotrichales; family Thiotrichaceae; genus Thiolinea. Next base: position 396,996 of record NZ_CALFHZ010000021.1, on the reverse strand, counting down.
ACTCACTAGCCAAACGTACATTTTGCCCACCTTTACCAATGGCCTGGGAAAGCTTGTCCTTATCAACCCCAATATCCATGGTTTTTTTATCTTCATCGACTACAATCGATAAGACCTCTGCAGGAGCCATCGCATTCATCACATAAGTGGCGATGTCATCATTCCACAGCACAATATCAACCCGTTCACCATTTAACTCAGTGGTGACTGTCTGAATACGCGAACCACGCATTCCAACGCAAGCTCCAACCGGATCAATGTTCGGCAGATTAGCACGCACGGCTACTTTAGCGCGTGAACCGGGATCACGAGCAGCTCCCATAATATCAATCATCTCTTGATTGATTTCAGGAACTTCAAGTTTCATCAGTTCAATCAAGAAACTAACATCACTACGGCTCACAATAATTTGTGGACCCCGTTGCTCTTGACGAATTTCTTTCAGATAGCCGCGCATGCGCGCGCTATTATGCACCATTTCACGCGGAATCATCTCTTCTCTCGGAATTAAAGCTTCAGCATTATCGCCTAAATCCAAGAACACACCTTTGCGATCGACACGTTTCACTGTGCCCATGATTAGCTGACCGACTTTATCACGATAGCTAGACACTAATTTCTCACGCTCAGCTTCACGTACTTTAGCCACAATCACTTGCTTAGCGGTTTGTGCAGCAATCCGTCCAAATTCTACCGACTCAATTTTTTCTTCAATATATTCGCCAACTTGAGCACTCAAACCACGATTCTGTGCATAACTCAATAAAATTTGACGCTCCGGGCTTTCGAAATTTGGATCCTCATCATCCACTACTAACCAGCGACGATAAGTATCATAATCACCCGTATTACGATTGACAGCGACACGAACATCCATATGCATGCCAAAACGCTTACGAGTCGCCATAGCTAAAGCGGTTTCGACCGCTTCAAAAATTAAAGTTTTGCCGACATTTTTTTCGTTGGAAACTGCATCAACAACGTAGAGGATTTCTTTATTCATGAATGCGCACCGCTCCTTTTTCCTTTCTTAGGCGTTGTTTTCATTTCATAGACCAAGCGACCCCGATCAATCACTGCATACGGGATTTCGCAGCTCCCATCCTCTAGCTCCAGCGTAATAGCTTCAGTAGTGGCTTCACGCAGCACACCTACAAAATTACGGCGTGCCTGTACTGGTAATTGCGTCCGAACTTTGAGTTTTTCGCCGATATAGCGTTGATACTGCTCTGGGGTGAATAATACTCGATCCACTCCAGGCGAAGAGACTTCCAACACATAAGCGACTGGAATTAAATCTTCTACATCTAAAGCCGCACCTAGCTGGTTGCTAACTTTTCCACAATCATCGACAGTAATACCATTCAGTGAATCGATAAAAATGCGCAATAAAGCACTTTCCGCATAAGGGCGGTATTCAAAACCCCACACTTCATAGCCAAGACCTGTGACCGTGGTGTGGATCAGCGCATTTAAACGTTCTTGCATAGTAACCGTTAGAGCTATTTTACGAGGTAATAAAAAAGCCCCATAAAGGGGCTTTTATATGTTTGGTAGCGGGGGCAGGATTTGAACCTACGACCTTCGGGTTATGAGCCCGACGAGCTGCCAGACTGCTCCACCCCGCATCAGAGGTTGTGAACTATAGAGACTTTCAGGAGCAGATGCAAGCTCTAATTTAAAAATAACTAAAATAGTTTTAACGAATATGACGATAAACAAAACCAGGGAATGCAAACACCATAAACAAGGCTACAGTGACTGCATAAAACTCCCAATCTTGCGCATGATTACTCCCCATCACGCGCTGCTCTAGCAAATAGCCAAAACCACCCACCACAAAGTACAAAACTAGCCACTCAAACAAACGAATCCAAGCCGACTTTTTTGCACACTGCAGTACAAAGAAACAACGCTCATTCAGCCAAGGCAAATTAGCCAAAGCTATTGCAACCGCTAAATAAATCCATTGATAAGATTGCAAGCTCATAAACGGCTCGCGATTAAAGCTAAATCACAAATACTCATGAGCACGCCCGGGAACACGCCTAAGAGAATCATGAGTAAACCATTCGCACTTACCAATACACGAATATCCATATCTGCTTCAATCGGCGGTTGATCATTAGGCTTATCAAAGTACATGACCTTAATAATCCGCAAATAATAGAAGGCACCCACTACTGACATGACCACCATAAATACAGCAGCCCAAACAAACTTGGCTTGGACAACAGCCTCAATCACCGCGAATTTCGCATAGAAGCCAGCTGTTGGGGGAATGCCTGCCATAGAAAAAAGCATTAAGAGGAACATTAACGCAAACCAAGGATGACGACTGCTTAAACCTTTTAAATCTTCTAGCTGGGCGACTTCATAACCCTTGCGGCCTAATAAAATCAGCATCGCAAACGCTCCAGCCGACATCATCGCATAGAGTAAAATATAGAACATCGCCGCACTATGCCCCACATGGGTGTTCATCACTATCCCCATCAGCATAAAGCCCATATGAGAAATAGCAGAGTAAGCAAACAGCCGCTTTAAATTATTTTGTGCCAGTGCTAAAACATTACCTAAACCAATCGACAAAAGCGCTAACAAAATAAGCATCTGTGACCAAGCACTTTGAGCTGGCTCTAGCGCTTCAGCCATTAAGCGAACGACTAAGGCAAATACGGCTATTTTAGGAGCACTACTTAAGAATAAAGTCACAGCGGTCGGTGTGCCTTGATACACATCAGGTAGCCACATATGGAAAGGCACTACCCCTAATTTGAAGGCCAAGCCTGCGACAATAAAGGTCAAGGCAAACATTAAAGGTAAATTGGTGGCAATATCAGGTTGATTCGTAAAATACTCACGAATCGTATTCAGCTCTAAAGAACCACTAATCCCATAGAGCATCGACATCCCATAGAGAAGAAAGCCTGAAGCTACTGCGCCCAGTACGAAATATTTAATAGCCGCTTCAGTCGCTTGGGCATCATCGCGACGCATCGCTACTAAAGCATACAGTGATAAAGACAGTAGTTCTAAGCCCAGATACAGCACTAATAAATGATAACCAGAGACCATAATTAGCATCCCTAAAATAGCCGTCATCCCTAGTACAAAGAACTCGCCCCGCCACATATCTTGATCACGTAGATATTTACGTGCACAAGCAAACGCCAAAATAGACACCAATAGAATGGCTATTTTCAGGACACCAGCCATTTCATCGACCATATACATGCCATCGAGGCCAACTGTTTTATCAGGACGATTAAAAAAAGAGCTGTACACCAATAAAATAGTGGTGAGCAAAGAGGCTTGCGCAGCTAAATAAGTAATTACCCGCGATTCTTTACCTAAAAACAAGTCCAGCAATAAAACTACACAGAGGGCAGCTAATAAGAAAATTTCGGGACGAGCAATTTCAAAAGCGGCCATCATGAACTCCCCTTTACTACAGGCATCAGGTCTGATGGCGACACAATCATCATCCACTCTCGAATCGAGCCTTCCATTAATCGAGTTAGTGGCTCAGGCCACCAACCCAGCCATAAAACCGCAAGCGCTAAAACCGCCAAAATAACAAACTCTCGACGGTTCAAATCACTTAATTTATTCACTTCGCTACTATTAACTTCACCAAAGAGCACGCGCTTAACCACCCATAAGGTATAAGCAGCACCTAAAATTAGGATGGTTGCAGCGATAAAGGCTACCCAAAAATGTGCCTTAGCACTGGCTAAAATTACAAAAAACTCACCGACAAAACCTGAAGTACCCGGTAAGCCCACATTTGCCATCGCAAACAGCATAAAGAAAGCTGCAAATACTGGCATACGGGTGGTAATACCTTGATACGCACTGATCTCAACTGTCTGCATACGCTCGAACAGCATACCAATCGCAAGGAATAAAGCACCTGCTACAAAACCATGCGATACCATTTGCACCATTGCACCTTGCACCGCTAATACACTGCCACTCACATTGGCATCAACGAAAGCTAAGCCTTGTAATTTGAATACCAAGAAAAAACCGAGAGTGACAAACCCCATATGTGCAACCGATGAGTAGGCTACCAACTTTTTCAAATTGGATTGCACCAAAGCAATCAAGCTCATATACACAATTGCGACTAGCGAGAGACTCACTACTAATAAAGCCCAGTCATGCGAGGCTTCAGGCACAATCGGCATCGCTAAGCGGTAAAATGCATAGCCGCCGACCTTGACGCTGATCGCAGCCAACATTACTGAGCCACCGGTTGGAGCTTGCGAATAAGCTTCAGGCAACCAAGTATGCAAAGGCCATAAGGGTACTTTGACCCCAAAAGCGACTAAGAAAGATAAGAATACGAGTAACTGCGCATTTTCACTCAAGTTAGTGAGTGCATATAAATCAGGTAAGAAGAAACTGCCATTGCTGGTCTGGGTGTAAAGATAAATTAAACTGACCAGTAAAAAGACTGAACCTGCAAAGGTATAAATAAAATACTTAATCGTGGCATGAATACGTTGTGGCCCACCCCATACTCCTAAAATCAGGAATAAAGGAATCAACATACCTTCAAAGAACACATAGAACAGCAAAGCATCACGTGCCATGAATACGCCATTGACCAAACCTTCCATGATTAGGAAAGCAGCCATGTATTGAGCAACCCGTTCTTTAACAGAATCCCAAGAAGCTGCTAAGACCAACAAAGTCATGAAGGTATTGAGCAGGATTAAAGCAATCGAAACCCCATCCACTCCCAAGTCATAATTGACATGCACCCCTAGTGCATCAATCCACTTAAAGGTTTCAGTGAATTGCATCGTGCCAGCAGCTGCATCATAGGCAAAATACAGCGGTAAGCTGATTAGGAAACTTATTGCCGCCACCAATAAAGCGGCTTGACGTGCACCATAACGATCACCGACGATGAGCACACCAAAGCCACCCATGATTGGCAGCCAAATCAGAAAACTAAGGATTGGCCATTCCATCATAAATCACTATCTCTCATTATGTTCCGCCAACCCTAGGCTGATCTCAAGGCTAACAAAATCCAGCCCAGCATTAATGCTAAGCCCACCACCATTGCAAAGGCATAGTGATAGACATAACCAGTTTGCACCTTACGTGCCCAACCCGCACTCCATCCAATCACCCGCCCTACACCATTTACTAACAGACCATCAATAATCAGACGATCAATAAAGCTCCAGAGGCTAGTTCCTAAATACACTAAGCCATTTGCAAAAAACTTCTGATTAAAGCTATCAGCATAGTATTTGTTATCCAGTAAGCGATAGAGCCAAGGCAATTTGTCATGCGCTTTATCAGCCACACTATCGTCTTTAATATAAACCCACCAAGCCAAACCAATCCCAGCCAACGCTAACCAGAATGGCAAAGACAATAAGCCATGTCCGATAAAGCTAAAAATGCCATGGTAGCCTTCGCGCAGGGTGGCAATCGCATCATGCCGCTCTGCAACCATGATGGTGGTGACGTCACGCATCCCTTCGCTGGCATTTTGTGCGGGCAATAAAACTTGCGAAAAATAATCACCCATCACTATAGGGCCAACGAAGAAACCAGCAATAACGGTAGGAATTGCTAATAAAATTAGTGGCACAGTGATAACTTTGGGTGACTCTTTCAGATGTAATAAAGTCTCGTCATCCATACGCTCATCGCCGTGGAAAACCATGAAAATCATTCTAAAGGTATAGAAAGCTGTGATAGTGACACCTAATAACACCAGTACATAAGCATAACCTGCAGCAGACAATTCCGAATGATGCACCGCTTCAATAATCAGGTCTTTAGAGAAGAAGCCCGAGAACACTGGAATCCCGCATAAGGCTAAAGCACCCATTACTGCTGTCCAATAAGTCACTGGCATATGGCGACGCAGGCCACCCATTTTGCGCATATCTTGCTCATGATGCATGGCTACAATCACCGAGCCTGCTGCTAAGAACAATAAAGCCTTAAAGAACGCATGGGTCATCAAATGAAAGATAGCGGCTGAATAAGCAGACGCACCTAAAGCGACGGTCATATAACCCAATTGAGACAAGGTAGAATAAGCAACAACACGCTTAATATCTGTTTGTACAATCGCAATCAAACCCATGAAGAAAGCAGTAGTAGCACCAATCACCAGAATGAAATTCAGCACCATATCAGACTGTTCATAAATGGGTGACATCCGCGCTACTAAGAAGATACCGGCAGTAACCATCGTAGCTGCATGGATCAAAGCTGAAATAGGTGTTGGGCCTTCCATTGAATCAGGTAGCCACACATGCAAGGGTACTTGTGCAGATTTACCCATTGCACCAATGAATAATAAGAGTGCGATTAGATCTTGATGGCTTAAGCCTAAAGCTTGAGTAATCGGGTCTAAAGGCAAATCACCTTTGCCACCCACCACAGAAACCTCTAAGCGGTCAAAGACTTGGATATAATCTAAGGAGTTAGCGTAAATCAGAACAACTGCAATACCTAGAATAAAACCAAAATCACCAATTCGATTCACAATGAAGGCTTTCATACTGGCATAAGCAGCGGTTTCCTTGTTATACCAAAAGCCAATCAATAAATAAGAAACTAAACCAACTAGCTCCCAGCCAAAGAATAATTGCAGGAAGTTATTACTCATCACCAATAACAGCATGGCGAAAGTAAACAAGGAAATATAACTAAAGAAACGGGTATAGCCCGGATCATCGTGCATATAGCCAATGGTATAAATGTGTACCATCAAAGAAACAAAAGTCACCACTACCATCATTAGTACAGACAGGTTATCGATCAAGAAACCAAACTGCATTTTGATGCTATCAACCTCTGCCCAGAGGTAGACATTCTCATTTAGAATCACACTATCTAAAGCTACTGCTTTGAAGACAAAGAGTGAAAGTAAGAAAGATAAAGCGACTGAACCTGTTGTAAGCCGATGCGACCACGTTTTACCTAGCTTATGCCCGAATAAACCTGCCACAATAGAAGCGAGCAGAGGGGCAATAACAATGAGTACTAATATAAAACTCATACTTACCCCTTTAAGCTATGCAGATCTTCGACATTAATCGAACGTCGATTACGGAAAATCGTCACTAGAATGGCTAAGCCAATGGCTGATTCAGCAGCAGCTACAGTCAAAATGAAAAAGACAAACACTTGTCCATCTAAGTTATTCATGAAATGCGAGAAGGCAACAAAGTTTAAATTCACTGAGAGCAGCAATAACTCAATGCACATCAACAAAATCAAAATATTTTTCCGATTCAGGAAAATACCAGCAACACTAATCGCGAACAGCAAGGCTGACACAATCAAGTAATGGGTCAAGGTTATCACTACACAAAACTCCCGTTACTGTTCATGATTACTCACTCTTCATCTTCACTAAACGCACACGATCTTCACGTTTAACGCGCACTTGCTGCTCAATATCTTGAGTCTTCGCAGGTTGATCAGTCGCAACGCGCTTACGTAAAGTCAGAAGAATCGCTGCAATGACTGCAACTAACAGCACCACAGCAGCAATTTCAAAAGGATATAAATAATGTGTGTAGAGCAACTCACCAAGTGCTTCAGCATTATTAAAATCAGCAGGTGACTCAGCGGCTAGATAACGTTCACTGTCAAAATTAGAACGTTGCAAGACCATAATCATTTCTAGAGCCACCATTCCCGCTACCCCCAAACCAATGGGTAGATAGCGAATAAAGCCTTCGCGCTCAACGATTTTCAAATCTAGCATCATAATAATAAACAAGAACAGCACCATGACCGCGCCGACATAAACCAGAATTAAAGCAATTGCTAAGAACTCCGCTTCCATCAGCAACCATAGAGCAGTCATCGTGAAGAAAGCTAAAATTAAACTTAAGGCCGAATACACCGGATTACGCACTACCACCACACCAATCGCAGCGAGAAGCAACACAGCGGTAAACCAATAAAACAAAATCTGCTCAAACATTATCTCGTCACTCCGTTAGCGGTAAGGGGCATCTGCCGCTTTCATCCGAGCGATTTCAGGTTCATATTTATCACCGATCGCTAACAGCTTTTGCTTGTTGATAATGTTCTCTCCACGATTTTCAAAGTGATACTCGAAGAGACTCGTTTCTACAATGGCATCGACTGGGCAGGCTTCTTCGCAGAAACCGCAATAAATGCACTTAAACATATCAATGTCATAACGCGTAGTGCGCCGAGTTCCATCAGGCCGTTCTTCTAGCTCGATTTTAATCGCTAATGCTGGGCAAACCGCTTCACATAATTTGCAGGCAATGCAACGCTCTTCACCATTTGGATAGCGGCGCAAAGCATGATGTCCACGGAAACGGGGCGATAAAGGTGTCTTCTCTTCTGGGTATTGAATGGTGATTTTATTGCGGTCGAGTAAGTATTTACCCGTCACACGCATCCCCTTCAATAACTCATTTAAAGAGAAGGTTTTCCAATAATGTTTTAAGCTGTCTTTCAAAGGAATACCCATTTTCAGACTCCTTACAGCCAAGGCTGCCAGCCAAGGGCGACAGCGATAATTTCAAAGAAAATCCAAACAAAAGTGACCGGAATTAATACTTTCCAGCCCAAACGCATAATCTGGTCATAGCGATAGCGTGGGAAAGTCGCACGGAACCAGAGATAAAGTAATAAGAAAAAGGCGATTTTCAGAGCTAACCAGTGAATGCCATTCCCAAAGAACAAACCAATCACCGGAATATTGATTAAGAAATCTAAACCTTGGAAGGGTGAAAGCCAACCACCTAAAAACATGATCGAGGTTAAAGCCGAAATCATGATCATATTCGCGTATTCAGCTAAGAAGAACAGCGCGAAGGCAATCCCAGAATACTCCACATGGAAACCAGCAACGATTTCAGACTCACCCTCAGCCACATCGAAGGGCGCACGGTTGGTTTCAGCTACACCGGAAATGAAATAAACAATGAACAAACCAAACAACGGCCATGCAAACCACGAGAAAATACTGCCGGATTGTGCATGGACAATGTCATTTAAATTCAAACTATTAGAGGCAATCAATACCCCACCTAACGCAAAACCCATCGCAATTTCATACGACACCATTTGCGCACCAATGCGCATAGCACTCAGCATGGAGTATTTTGAGTTGGAAGCCCAACCGGCAATAATAATCCCATAAACACCTAACGAGGACAGTGCCAGAATAAATAGCAATCCTGCATTAATATCTGCTAAGACCATATTTTCTGAGAATGGAATCACCACCCAAGCTGAAAAAGCGGGTGCTAAAGCTAAAATGGGTGCTAGTAGAAATAAATAACGATCTGATTTAGTTGGAATAATGACTTCTTTCAGCAGAAGCTTAACCGTATCAGCAAAGGGTTGTAATAAACCCCTTGGTCCTACTCGGTTTGGCCCCATTCGTCCTTGCATAAAACCAATAACTTTACGCTCAGCATACGTCGTATAAGCCACTGTCAAAATCAACGGAATAACGACTGCTACAATTTGCAGCAGGATAACAATCACAGTGCGTAAAACTTCGGGAATCGCATACCATAGTGAGCTAATAAACTCCATCGCTTAACCCTTATCGACCATGATTGAACCAAACGCAGACCCTAAAGCACGCGCTGCCTCAGTTGCTGACTGCACCCATACGCAACCCTCTGGCACTGCCTCGTCCGCTTCCGCTGGTAATTGCACATAGCTATCACCCTGCCCTAAACGCACTAAATCACCCACCGTAATGCCTAAGCGATCCATATCAGCACTATGCATACGCACGGCTGGCGAAGCTAACATAGCTTGCAACGATTTAGCGCGACGTACTAAAGCATCGGTACGATAGATCGGAACATCGCCAATCCGCTGCATGGTATTCGCAGCTTGCTTAGTAACCATTAAACTATCGGGCAATTGCCCCATCGCCGTTAATGGCACCGCTTGTAGCTCTAACTTTAGCTCAGCAATAATTTCGCTAGTTTCGACATAATCGAAATCTGGCAAATTTAAAGCATTGCCTAAGACCCGTAAAACCTTCCACAGTGGGCGCACTTCGCCAGGAGGTGTGACTACACCTTTGAAAGACTGCCATAAACCCTCCGCATTAATCAGCGTGCCTGAGGTTTCAACAAAGGTCGAAGTTGGCAACAGCACGGTCGCATAGTCACGTGCTTGCGTATCTGCGAATGGCGCAAACACAATCACATGCTTAGCAGCACGCAAAGCCTTGAGTGTTTGCTGAGGATTAGCAAAATCATCTAGCTCAGCATTCATTAGAACGACTGTAGTCAGATTTTTGTCGCTTAGAGCCGCATTTACATGCAAACCTGGCTCTGCAACAGCTTTGCCTGCTAAACCACGATGAGGTAACACACCGACAAGGTTAGCGGCAAGACTATTCGCTTCCGGTAAATAACCGAGTTTAGCCCCAGTTACTTGCGCTAAAACGCTGGCTAGACTACGTAAACTAGAGAAAGCAGAATGTTGTACAGCCATCTGCCCAAGCAGAATCAGAGAATTTGGAGCTTTGAAAAGCTCAACTTGACTGCGGGCAGTGTCGCTAACTTCTACATTAGCGAGTAAATCAGCCAGTGCAGTGGGCACAGTTTGATTAGCAGCCTCTAAAGCAGCTTTAACTAAGACTGCAAGCTCGGTCACCATCGCTAAGGGCGCAGCCACAATCTGCTCAGCAGCGTAGTTGAAAGCGAGTTTACGAGGTGTTAAAGCTAAAATCCTTGCCCCTGCCAAGCTGGCTTTCCGAATCCGATGGTTCAGCATTGGTTGATCATGGCGCGGGTTCGCACCAATCAGGAAAATTGCTTGCTGCTGTTCTAAGTCAGTGAAGCTAACCCCTAAACCAGAGGCTACTGGCACAAAGGATTGATCACTAAAGTCCACTTGACGTAAACGATGATCAATATTCTTGATATTCAGACCACGCAGCAGTTTTTGAAAAAGGAAAAACTCCTCTAAAGTGGAGCTTGAGCCTGCAAAAGCTGTTACGTTAAACGCTAATTGTTTACGTAGAATGCCAGAAACACTCTCTAAAGCCTCTTGCCAGCTAACTTCTTTCCAGTGGCCATCACGCTTAATCTGTGGCTTTAATAAACGGTCTTGGCTTTGCAAGCCTTCGTAGCTGAAGCGATCCCGATCTGAAATCCAGCATTCGTTAATCGCTTCATTTTCCCGTGGGACAACCCGCACCACTTTGCCACGCGCTGTATGCACATGAATATTTGAGCCTACGCAATCGTGTGGAGCAATGCTGTCATACGACCGCATTTCCCAAGGACGTGCTGTGTAACGTGAAGGTTTAGCCGTTAAAGCGCCCACTGGGCAAACATCGATCACGTTACCTGATAGTTCAGAGGTCACCGCTTTAGCGACATAAGTGCCGATTTCGGTATATTGACTACGCCCGGTGGCGCCTAACTCACGCAGCCCCGCAATTTCCTCACCAAAGCGCACACAACGGGTGCAATGAATACAGCGTGTCATCGCCGTTTCGATTAGCGGACCAATATCTTTATCACGCACCACCCGTTTGATTTCGACATACTCAGACGAACTATTGCCAAAACCAACGGACAAATCTTGTAGCTCACACTCACCACCTTGATCGCAAATCGGGCAATCTAGAGGATGATTAATGAGTAAAAACTCCATCACATCTTTCTGTGCAGCACGCGCCTTGGGGGAATTGGTCCAAACTTTCATACCTGCCATGATAGGTGTGGCACAAGCTGGCATCGGCTTAGGTGCTTTTTCAACTTCAACTAAGCACATCCGACAGTTAGCTGCGACGGACAGCTTTTTGTGATAACAGAAACGAGGAACCGTAATGCCAGCAGCATCAGTGGCAGCGATCAACATACTGCCAGGACGTGCTTGCAGCGTTTGCCCATTGACTTCAAAGCTGACTAATTCATCACTCATGCTGCCCCCTTCATTGCAGGAGCATCCACCATACTACGGCCGTATTGCACATAGTGTTCAAACTCAGGGCGGAAATGCTTAATAAAACTCCAAACTGGCATGGCAGCCGCATCACCTAAAGCACAAATGGTGCGCCCTTCAATCTTATGTGATACCACTTCAAGACGCTCAATATCCGCCATGGTGCCTTTGCCTTCGATAATGCGCGTGAGCATCCGATACAACCAGCCTGTACCTTCACGACACGGTGTACACTGGCCACAAGACTCAAAATGATAAAAACGTGATAAGCGTTGCAGCACCTTCACCATATCCGTGGTTTCGTCCATCACGATCACAGCGCCTGAGCCTAGCATCGATCCACCTTTAGAGATCGAGTCATAGTCCATATTCAGCTCTAACATAGTCTCTGCAGGCACAACGGGCACAGAAGAACCACCCGGAATGACTGCCTTTAGCTTGTGCCCCTGACGAACACCACCCGCCATTTCTAATAACTCACGGAAAGGTGTACCCAATCCAATCTCAAAATTACCTGGGTTATTCACATGGCCTGAAACTGAAAATAGCTTTTCACCACCTGCGTTTTTCACCCCTAAACTTGCAAACCAGTCACCGCCATTGCGCAGAATCGTTGGCACAGAAGAGAGGGTTTCAACATTATTAATCGTGGTAGGGCGACCATATAAACCAAAACTAGCTGGGAACGGTGGCTTAAAGCGTGGCTGACCTTTTTTCCCTTCTAAGGATTCCAGTAAAGCCGTTTCTTCACCACAAATATAAGCACCTGCGCCTAAAGAGCCATAGATATCAACATCAATCCCACTGCCAAGAATATTTTTACCCAGTAAACCGGCTGTATAAGCTTCACGCACCGCCTGCTCAAAACGCAGGAAAGGCTCATCCATAAACTCGCCACGCATATAGTTATAGGCAACGGTTGCACCAATGCAGTAAGCACCGATCGCCATCCCTTCTACTAAAGCATGCGGATTGAAACGCAAAATATCCCGATCTTTACAAGTCCCTGGCTCAGACTCATCCCCATTACAGACTAAATACTTTTGCCCAGGCATGTTGCGTGGCATAAAACTCCACTTCATACCGGTTGGGAAACCTGCCCCACCGCGCCCACGCAAACCGGATTTTTTTAGCTCATCAATCACTTCCGTTTGAGGTGTTTGGTTAGCAAGAATCTTTTTCCAAGCCTCATAACCACCAATCTTCAAATAGTTTTCATAAGTATGCGATTGGTCGCCAAACTGACGGGTATTAAAACAAACTTGATTGGCCATGCTTACTCCAATCCATCAAGGATGCTATCCACCTTTTCAGGGGTCAGCTCCGTGTAATAAACGTGATCTACTTGCATCATCGGAGCACCACAGCAAGCGGCTAAGCACTCCTCCTCACGTTTGAGATAAAATTTGCGATCAGGTGTAGACTCACCTAAGCGCACACCCAGCTTTTTTTCGATATGAGACAGAATATCATCCGCCCCATTCAACATGCAGGAGATATTGGTACACACAGAAATACTATGGCGAGCAGCAGCACGCTCATCCGTCTCAAAAATTGAATAGAAACTCGCTACTTCATAGACAGCAATCGGCGGCAAACCTAAATAAGCAGCCACCGCATCCATTTTTGGCACGGATAAATAATGATCTTCGTGCATCACTGCACGCAGTGCGCCTAACAATGCTGATTGACGTTGCTCAGCTGGATAACGCGCTAACCAGCTATCAATTTCAGCCCGTTCATGAGCAGATAAAACGGTAGCTTTATCTGAAGTATCTGCAACCGTCATTAACGGTCTACCTCCCCGAAGACGATATCTTGGGAACCAATAATCGCCACAACATCCGACAACATATGTCCACGCGCCATTTCATTCATCCCGGACAAATGCGCAAAACCGGGGGCACGAATTTTTAAGCGATAGGGCTTATTCGCACCATCTGAAACTAAGTAACAAGCAAACTCCCCCTTAGGATGCTCAATCGCTGCATAAGCTTCACCTGCTGGCAAACAATAGCCTTCAGTCATGAGCTTAAAATGATGAATGAGCGCCTCCATATCATGCTTCATATCTGCACGTTTAGGAGGAGTCACTTTGTGATTATCTGAACGCACTGGCCCTGGGTGATGACGTAGCCAATCAATACATTGCTTAATAATGCGATTTGATTGACGAAACTCCTCAATCCGTACCAGATAGCGATCATAGGAATCACCATTGGTACCAACCGGAATATCAAAGTCAACTTGCGAATAGGCTGCATAGGGTTGCTTTTTACGCAAATCCCATTCAACTCCAGAGCCACGCAACATTGGACCAGTAAAGCCCATTTGCAAAGCCCGTTCAGGAGAAACTACGCCTACACCGACTAAACGCTGTTTCCAAATTCGATTATCGGTGAGCAAGGTTTCATACTCATCCACCTTACTTGGAAAGCGATTGGTAAAATCTTCCAGGAAGTCCAACAAACTACCTTGGCGGTTGGCGTTTTGGCGTTTAACCTCAGCCTCATCGCGCCAGCGCGTTTTTTCGTACTGTGGCATACTATCAGGCAAATCCCGATTGACACCACCAGGACGATAATAAGTAGCGTGTAAACGTGCACCGGATACTGCCTCATAGGCATCCATTAAATCTTCACGCTCACGGAAAGCATACAGGAACATCGTCATCGCACCGACGTCGAGGCTGTGACCTGCAATCCAGAGTAAGTGATTGAGAATACGCGTAATCTCATCAAACATCGTGCGAATATACTGCGCACGAATCGGCACTTCGATGCCTAAAAGCTTTTCAATCGCCAGTACATAACCATGCTCATTACACATCATGGATACATAATCTAAGCGATCCATGTAACCAATGCTTTGATTATAAGGCTTACTTTCAACGAGCTTTTCAGTCCCACGATGCAATAAGCCAATGTGAGGATCAGCCCGCACAATCATCTCACCATCCATCTCTAAGACCAGACGCAACACACCATGCGCAGCTGGGTGAGCTGGACCGAAGTTCAGTGTAAAGTTACGAATCTCTGGCATCAGTTATCGCGCTCCTGCGAAGCAATAGAAGGCTGATCTTGGCGAATAACCCGTGGAACTGTTGGTTGAGTCACTATAGATACTGGCTGATAAATAACACGCTTTTGCAGTGGGTCATAACGCATTTCAACTTGACCAGCCAAAGGAAAATCTTTACGTAAGGGATGACCGATAAAACCATAATCCGTCAAAATACGGCGTAAGTCAGGATGATAATTGAACATAATCCCAAACAAATCAAAGGCTTCACGCTCATACCAATTAGCGGAGTTCCAAATACGCACTACTGAAGGCACCACAGGATAGGCATTATCTTCGCAGAAAGTACGCAAGCGAATCCGCAGGTTACGTTTAATTGATAAGAGATGCAGAACGACGGCAAAACGTTTCCCAGCTTCGACCTCACTAGGCTCGTCTTTAAGCTTGGCTTGGTCAAAATCGAAAGGGTCAACACTAGCTGCTTGCACCGCACGACTAAAGCCAGTGGAACTAGCATGGGTATCCCACTCAGCCTTGCCATAAGCAATATAGTCTACCCCACATAAATCAGACAATTGCTCAAATTGAGTCTGCTCATCATGGCGCAAGAAATTGCATACATCTAACCAGCTACGTACCGGAATTTCTAAGGTCAATTCACCCAACGCTAAAACGCTGGAAGTAAACTTCCCTTCAAGATGTGTATTTAGATAAGCTTGTAGCTCTTCGATTTTTGAACTCATGATAGCTGCCGTGCAATCGTGCTAGTGCGCCGGATTTTATTCTGCAATTGCAAAATACCGTAAATCAAAGCTTCAGCAGTAGGTGGACAACCGGGAACATAAATATCAACCGGCACTACTCGATCACAACCGCGCATGACTGCATACGAATCGTGATAATAACCACCACCGTTCGCACAAGATCCCATAGAAATGACCCAACGTGGTTCAGCCATTTGGTCATACACTTTACGTAAAGCGGGAGCCATTTTATTAGTAAGCGTACCTGCAACAATCATTACATCGGATTGCCGAGGGCTTGGACGGAAAATAATCCCAAAACGATCAAGATCATACCGATCACCACCCGCTTGCATCATTTCTACTGCACAGCAAGCCAAACCAAAAGTTACAGGCCACATAGAGCCAGTACGCGCCCAGTTGATGAGTTTATCAGCGGTTGTGGTTACAAAGCCTTTATCAAGGATACCTTCTATTCCCACTCCATTGCCCCCTTTTTCCACTCGTAGATGAAGCCAATCCCTAGAATTCCAAGGAAGACACACATGGCTATCAGACCCGCAGTACCTATTTTATCTAGTACTATAGCCCAAGAGAAGAGATAGGCAATTTCCAAGTCAAAGATGATAAATAGGATCGCAACTAAGTAATAGCGAATATCGAAACGGATACGAGCATCTTCAAAAGCTTCGAAACCGCATTCAAATGGAGAATCCTTTGCTGGATCAGGACGACGTGGCCCCACTAATAAACCTAAGGACAGAAGTACGACGGCAAGGCCAATACCGACCGCAAGAAATATAAATACTGGCAAATAGGCTTGCAACATTGCTGACTCCTGACAACTTCCCAGCCTTGCGCTGCTTAATTATTGCTTAACACTCACCTTATTTCTGGTTTTGTGTACTGCAGCAGAACTATATAGAAGGAATGACCAAAAGACTACCCCATAAGAAATATATGTATGCAGTCTGCAAAATTATCCAGTTGGGTACTTTACAAATTTATTTTTCTTGTCCTTACATCCTGTGACAAGAAACCAAACACTTGAGTCTTAAATTAGCTCAGTACCGCACATTTAGCAGCTACAAGACTGGGGAAGGCTGATACTTTTTTGCAGCTCTTGCCCAAATTTGTGGGCAAGAACTTAAGATAAATTCCAACGCTTAAGAAGTGATTTGATTTGAGTCTGGCAACTTCTGCTCTGAAACTTGCTCGATACTAGGTAGTGGCTGATTAGCAATCGCTAGTTCGAAGGCTTTTAAACGTTTGTAGATCGATAGTAGTTCAACAATTGTTGTCCATGAGTTTACCAAATATTGGAAAGACTCCTGTACCCGGCCAAACGCACGCAAGATTTGTTGCATTACGCCTAGGGTAAAGCCTCCAGCAATAATGGTTGGGCCAAGTGCGATATAAGGTACTAACACGCCAACTTGTAAATAACTATAACGTGCTACATTAAAATACAAATAGTTGAAGTAAAGACGGAAATAGTTTTTACGTACATCGCTAAATAAATCTTTAATGACGGGTGGACTAGCACGATTTGAATTATCTTCACCGTAGACTAACTCTTTACGATAGGCAGCTTCGACACGTTGGTTTTTAAACTCTAAACCAGGTAAGCGTATCCCCACCAAAGCCAGCAAGCCAGTTCCGAAAATCGACCAAATAAGAGCCACCCACACGAGAGCATGCGCAATTTCACCAACTACGGGTAAAGCCTTCACATGTACAGACAAAGCCCATAAAATTGGTAGGAAAGCGATCAAAGTCATCACCGAGTCAACCAAACTCACTCCTAAGCTTTCCATAATACTTGAAAAGCGCATCGTATCTTCTTGCACACGCTGAGAAGCACCCTCAATATGCCGTACCCGTGACCACATGCCGGTATAATAATCATTCATAGCGGTACGCCAACGGAAAATCCAATGACTAACAAAAAAGCGGGTAAACACGGATAAGGTTACTGCTACTAAAGCAATTTTCCCAAAGGTTAGGAGCTGCCCATAATAATCTTCAGCTGTAATACTATTCGGTTTGCCTAGGGCTTGTTGGATAGAGTCATAAAAACCGCCGAACCAATCATTAATCATCACATCCAAATGTACTTGGAACCAAGTTACAAAGATGATTAGAGCAGTACCTAACACTGACCAACGCGCCCATTTATGCGGCGAAATGTACATCCACACGCCGACAAAGAGCGCGTAGCAATAAAACATATATTGATAAAACCAGAAGTCAGCCCCCGGATTGACTGCTGGTTCAGTAGCGGTAGTGCCCTCAGCAGGCGGTGCTGCTAAGACATAATCATAACCAAATAGACCACCGAAACTTAAATGCTGGCCTAAGGTCTCACCAAAGAAAAACCAAGTGAGTACGCAAACTAGCGACCACAGCGCAAAGCTCCAAAAAAACAATTTGGGGTTCGGGAAAAAAGACTTAAACATGCAGATGCTTCCTACTTCTTATTAAAATCCCTTCAATATCAGCTATTGGGCAACAATCGCCTTAATAGAATACTACTCACCCATTCCTCACCTGTTAGTAAATAGTGCAATACTTTTTGATTTTGTGTTGCCCATTGCATTTGCTCATAGGCGTGGTAAGGCGCACACATGAGGATACGATCACCCGCTTGCAGTAAAGTTTCTCCATCCGGCACTAATAAAAAAGTATCAACACGCTTCAATAGCAGTGGAATGATCGGTAGAGTGTGCTCGCGCTGTTCAATGCATGCAATCACATACTTAAGGGATACCTTAGCACCAGCCGCACAGGCGCTATACAAAGCAGGTGCATAACGCGGAGTAATCTTGGTTTCCCATAAATAAGGTAATTTATCTTCTGTAATACTAATAATTCGACTTAGCAGCTGATCAACCCAAGTTTTAGTCTCATGCTGGGCTAAACGGAGAAAATCTCGAGTCAGTGGTGTTCTCAATAAAGTGAAGACTTGATGGGCTACTACATCACCACGATTCATCGTTAAGTGGAACTGAGCACGCTCAAAAATAAGATTATTGTCCTGTTGATTTTGTCGAGCGACCATAAATAAGTTTGGATTCAGTTCACGCGCGGTCATTAACACGGAAAGATTGGTGGCATCATCACTAGTAGCCGCTATTAAGCCCACCGCAGACTCAATATTCGCTAACTGCAGCGACTTTCTATTCGCTTGTAAACCAATAAGGCTTTGTTCAGGTAAAGCATCTTCCCCTGGTTTGGGATCAATCACTTGCACTGGAATACCCGCTGCATGCAAACGCCGATAGACTGCCTGCCCAAAACGCCCATAACCAATCAATACCCAAGCCCCCTTTTTAGGAAAAACTGGATCATGTAGAAGCTGATTGGGAATGCCTGTCAGCCACTCATTCAACAAATAATGGCTTGGCTTAGTCATCAGCATCTCTAAGCGCTCAGCAAAGACCTCAAAAGGACTGATGACCTCATTATTACCAAACGAACTAATGGAGTTTACAAACTCTGGGCTTTCTGCACGTGCGATCAAACGCAAATGCGGTTTAAACAACTCAGTACTTAGTGAAATCAATAAGTTAGCCTGATCAGAGTCGGTCAGAGCAATCACCCCCTTGCAATAGATATTTAGCACGCCGGCCTCTCCCAAAACAGCGGGTTTAGCAGCATCTGCCGTCAACCCTAAAGGGCGACCAAGAGTGTCTCGCATCTCCAATTCATTGATGCGATTTTCATCTTTATCTAGAACAACAGTGCGTACCCCTTCTTGCCCCAAGGCATGTACCAAGCGAGTACCCGTATCGCCATAGCCACATACCAGATAAAAAGGTTCACGGAGCAGTTTGACTTTGTTACGAAATTTAGACTCACGACGCAAGCGCTCAATCGCTGGATCTTGCATCACTGATAATAGCGAACCGATGCTATACAACCAACCAATCACACTGGCATAGATAGTGACTGTCGTCCACATGCGTTGCGCATCGGTAAAAGCATAAGGAATTTCGCCAAAACCAATCGTAGACGCCATATAGCTGACGAAATAGAAGGCATGGAAATAGGACATCATCCATACATGGCCTTCATTATCTTGTCCCGGAATCAGCACAAAGCCAACAATGGACACTGCATAAATCAGAATTAGCGTAATCAGCGGCACCCGCAGCCGCTTGAGCAAAACATAATAAATATTGGGTTGAGACATTAGCGGCGAATACTTAAAGTTTCAGCAACCAATAGAACGACTGACACAATATTAGCCAGCAATGCCCCCCCCGAAATGGATACCACCGTAACCATCGCAGCAGGTGTGACTCCTTCAGGGCTGATATGTGCTGCCCAACCCCAGATAATCGCCGCTACTAATAACTGCAAATCGGCGACTAAACTAGTAGCAAAAAAAATCGCACCGATATGCGTACTATCCCCAAACTTCAGCACCGTCGTAATCATACTAACAATCAAAGCAGCGAAGAGGATAAAGGTATTGTGGTACAGCGGATTGGCCATATCGCCTACAAAAAAGGCGAAATTCAAAGTTAAGGCCAACATAATAAAAAAACCAAACACTACTTTTTCTAAATTCATCTTCGCATCCAAACGGTACTGGGTAGACAAAAGAATACCAGCTCTACTTCAGCACTCCCAGCCTTAGCCAGCATTTGAGTCCAACTGCCGCAGTGCGTATGATCAGCACCAGTTAAATTTGAGCCTGAGAGTGATGCGTATTCCCCGTTTTTATTGCCCTGTCCCTTTAGCCATTAGGCAATCACTTGGCTTACCGGAAGAGGTCTTTCGCCACGCCATCCAAGTTTTGCGTTTACAGGTAGGTGAATCACTAATTCTATTTAATGGTGAGGGTGGTGAATTTTTGGCCGAACTCACGGAGATTAATAAGCGCTCAGCAACTGCATTGCTTCAGAGCTTTGACCCAGCCGAACGTGAATCCTCTTTAGAGCTGACTTTAGTCCAAGCCTTAGTTAAACCTGACAAAATGGATTTCGCCTTACAAAAAGCTGTCGAATTGGGTATCAGTGCCTTCCAGCCCTTAATTACCCAACGCAGTGTAGTGCGTACTGACAAGGAAAAAATAGAAAAAAAACTCCAACACTGGCAAGCTGTTGCGATTAGTGCTTGTGAACAATCAGGACGCACAAAACTTCCTACAATCCACGCACCACAAACCTTAGACCAATACCTAAGCCAGTTGAAGGACAATGCTAATTATTTAATCCTAGCTCCTGGCAGCAGTAAGGATTTAAGCCAAGTGACCGTAAAAACGAATAAATTAGCCGTTCTCATTGGCCCAGAGGGGGGGTTCACTGATTTTGAAGTAAGTGCTTGCTTAGCGGCACATATACAGGGCATTACTTTAGGGGAACGGATTCTACGTGCAGAGACCGCTAGCACTAGCGTAATAGCGATCTTACAATTACTGCATGGTGATTTAAGGATTTAACTTCCTAATTCTTTTTCTGTTTCAGCGAAATACTCGTCGACACTTAAAGTAGGTTTTAAGCGCATGTCCCATGCACTGAGACTACGGTTAAACTCAGCCTGCCCCGTAAACTCATGCCCTACTGTCCATTCATCAGTCAAATCCATCGCCTGATACACCAATAAAGGAGCACTAAATAATAAGGCAATCCCCCAAGCTGTCCAACGCTCTGTATAGTGCACTATCCGAATATAGCTATAGAATAACAGTGGAATAATTAAAAAATTACTTAATAGCAATAAGCCATCTAAGGGCCAATTGGCAGTAAATAGATAACTTAAAGCATGCCCTAACTCACCCAGCAAATGAGGCACTAACATACATAAAGCGGCTAAACCTAAAGCTGGAAAAAACTCCCAACGTTGATTAGCTAAGCGACTAATTCCTGCAATTAACAGAGCTAAGGCAATCATCCCCAAAATATAAGGCATTACACTGCTTAAATAGTAAACTAGCTCTTTTGTAAAAATACTTTGCAAGTACGCCTCATAAACAAAGGCTAAAATAGTGATGCCAGCTAAGCCTAAAGCATAAGCAGGTTGACAAAAAACTCTCGATCCTCCACGGCAATTACTCGCACCAGTCTGTGTTACTTGCATATTGCTAGTCAGTAAGCGCAATCGACGGTTACCTAGCCGTAAGCTGACTGGTTGTGTGAGTGCTAAACTAGCCTCTTTAAAGGCTTTACCATTTAAACGACTACCATTTTCCTTTGATAGATTACGAAAGAAAAAAAGGCCTAGTTCGCCTTGATCTATTTCTAAATGATAAGGTGCAATTGTAGGATCGGAAAGAATAACATCATTATCCAAAGCCCTGCCAATTCTAACTGGAAATTTCGTCAGCCGATGATATTGACTGAGTGGGTATAATTGAATTTCAAGCAAAAACTCCTTTAAATCTGCCATTGGAAATTCTCAAAGAACTGTCTGACTAAACGCATAGATTCTTTAAAATCAGCACCCGTGATAAAAAGCTCAAATAAAAATCCCTTTTGCTTTTGGCTAACCATCGCACCTGTTACTAAAATATCACTTAAACCTTTATAGCGAACATAATCACGGCGACAAATAGTCATTTTAAAATTTTGTTTGGTAATCGCCACAAAATTAGTTGCACACTTAAAATCAGTTACATTTTCTTTAGTAGCATTATTATCGGTTTCATCGCTATTTTGTGCTTCATACATATGATAAAACCGTGGAGGAATCATTTTATCGCTATCATACCAAGTGTATTGATATTGCATATTGCCGACACTGAGCTTTTCATCTAAATAGATCTCGCGCTCATTCGAACAATTCACCGAAATGACATTGACTAAGCCATGATCCTCATTATTTTCACTACCATCCCAACAGCTAATGGTTTTATCTAAGCGGCTAGGAACCTTAAATCCACCAACTGAAACCAATTTCCAAGAGTTAGTACGCAAGCGCTGAAGCATATCAGTGGTACTGAATTTTAGCTGCTGCACAATCGACTCATGTAAATTGGCGCGTGGTTTAAAATCATTCAATCTAAGTTGGGCTAGCACCGCATTTAGATATTCACTAGCCACTAAAAAACTCACTGCATTGCCTGCTGTTGCCACATTCACGCCGACTACTGCACCTTGCTCATTTAAAGCGGGGCCACCACTCATGCCAGAGTTTAAGTTGCCTGAAAATAGAATATTTTTATCCTCACTCTCGGTTAGTAAGCCATTATTCGTGCCAGTAACGACTGAAAAACCTAAACCGAGTGGATTACCGAAAGCATATAAGGTTGCTCCTTTTTCAGGCAGAGCGTCCGTTTTGAGAGGTTTACCTAAATTTTTATCCGCAACCAGTACTGCTAAATCATGCAATACATCAACATCAATCAGTTCTAGATTACCCGTTGCACCATTCGTAGCTAAATATTCAATCGAATAATTTTCAGGATCATTAGTATAAGCACTGACTACATGATAATTAGTGACGAGTAAGTTAGGACGCTCAATAACAAATCCTGAGCCAATCGTGCGTTTATGGCCGGTTTTACGGTTGATAATTCTAACTTGATAAATCGACTGTTGAACTTCAGCATACAAACTTGACGAGCGATCAATAGCCTGCACACTTACAGGCTGCCAGAAAAAACCTAAAATCAGTAATAAACCGCAGAGTCTTGGTAGCTGACTATAGTAATAATTGCCTATACCAATCACAAAAACCTCGAATTGACACCATCTGCTTTATTTAAGCAGCGTGAATACCTCGCGGGCAGCAGCGATAGTTGTCTTAATATCCTCCGCTGAATGCGCGATTGACATGAAGCCCGCCTCAAAAGCAGAAGGTGCAAGGTAAACGCCACGTTCTAACATGCCGTGAAAGAAACGATTAAATGTCGGCACATCACAGGCAGTTGCTTGTTGATAACTGGTTACTTGGGGTTCATTTGTGAAAAATAAACCAAACATTCCACTTACCTGAGTAGTAGTAAAAGGAATATTGGCTGCCTCCGCAGCTGCCTGTATACCTGAGACCAATTGAGTCGTCTTAGAGTTCAACTGAGGATAAAAATCCTGACGACTAATAATTTCCATCATTTTCAAGCCAGCCGCCATTGCAATCGGATTACCTGATAGCGTGCCTGCTTGATAAACTGCACCTAAAGGCGATAATTTCGACATAATATCGCGTCGCCCACCAAACGCCCCCACCGGCATGCCCCCCCCAATAATTTTACCCAAAGTAGTCAGATCAGGTTTAATTCCGTATAACTCCTGAGCACCACCCTTAGCTACCCTAAAGCCCGTCATCACCTCATCAAAAATTAATACTGTGCCGTGTTCATTGCAAACTTCACGCAAAGTTTCCAAAAAGCCTGGTACGGGTGGAATACAATTCATATTTCCGCACACTGGCTCCACAATAATGCAGGCAATATCTTGTCCACGTGTAGCGAACACTTCTCGGACTTGAGCACTGTCATTAAAGTTTAGGGTTAAGGTGTATTGTGCAAGTTCAGCCGGTACACCGGGAGAACTTGGTTGACCAAAGGTTAATAAACCCGAACCAGCTTTCACTAATAAAGAATCACCATGTCCATGATACCCCCCCTCAAATTTCACAATGAAATTCCGCCCAGTAAAACCACGTGCTAAACGAATCGCTGACATGGTTGCTTCTGTGCCCGAACTGACCATACGCAACATTTCCATCGAAGGCATGATTTCATTGATCTTTTCTGCCATCTGCACTTCTTGCTCAGTCGGTGCGCCGTAACTTAAGCCTAACAACGCTGCCTCACGCACAGCTTCCACTACCTCAGGGTGTGCATGCCCAGCAATCATTGGCCCCCATGAACCGATATAATCAATATAACGTTGCCCGTCGACATCAAATAAATAAGCCCCTTCCGCGCGTGCAATAAACCGTGGTGTACCACCCACTCCCCGAAAGGCTCGCACGGGTGAATTCACCCCGCCTGGAATTGTTTTTTGGGCTTGTTGGAATAAGGCTTCAGACTTGCTCATGACAGGACCTCTTAAGCATATACAGAAAGAATCTGGAGAATTAGCCGCTAGCTAGACTCTAAAAAGACGCTGCATTGTGAATTAATCAAACGATACTGTCCAACCTTACTGTGCAGAGAAAAAAGATATTATGATAAGGTTTTCCGATTTATCTTTATCAGCGCTAGCTTAAGAAATTATTCTAACTAGAAAAACTTTGTGAATTAGCGCAGTCTAAGCTTTATAGTAAGTTAACCCCAAAGCTTGCG
This sequence comes from uncultured Thiothrix sp., assembly GCF_937876535.1. Classification (GTDB taxonomy): domain Bacteria; phylum Pseudomonadota; class Gammaproteobacteria; order Thiotrichales; family Thiotrichaceae; genus Thiolinea. The sequence continues at coordinate 372,033 of NZ_CALFHZ010000021.1, read as the reverse complement.
ATGTTTATCCTTTATCTAACTGGAGTGTTGATAGATGGCTAAGATTTTTCTGCCTGTCATGAGCCTGGCCGTCTTGGCCTTGGCTAGTTCAACTGTGCTTGCACAAACTGATTTTGTAGTTGAATTACCTCAAGCTCAAGTGCGTAGCCTTGAAACGCTTGATTATGCACATGCACGTTCAGTGCAACCAACAGTCAGTGGCCTAAGCAGTATAGATTTATCCGTTAATCCTTCACGCCTGAATGCTAAAGCGGGGGTAGTGGAAGGTGGAGCAGGTAATGGACAAACCTTGCCAGTACAATTAATAACTACCGAAGCAAGTCAAAAGCTAATGAATAAAACCACTGCTGTTACTAGCCGAGCCTTTGGTAAAGCAGGTTTGCCATTTACCACCTCGCGTGTCGATATGGGGGGGTTACAGCTTTCAAAAGTGGATTACTTCCGGCGTGCAGGGCGCTTATTCTTTAAAGTGGGTACAGATACGGGCATGTGTTCCGCAGCCTTGATCAAACCCGGTGTTGTGGTGACCGCAGCACATTGTGTGGCTGAGTTTGGTACTAATGCCGGTTATAGCAACTTCCAATACGTACCGGCTTATTTCCAAGGTCAAGCACCTTACGGTGTGTGGAGTGCCACCAATGTTTATGTGATGAACTCTTATCTGAATGGGACTGCAAAGTGCGCTCAACCTGGAGTTGTTTGCCCTAATGACATTGCGGTTATCAAAGTAGCACCACAAAGTGGTAAATATGCTGGTAACTACACAGGTTGGTTTGGTTATGCTTGGAATGGTTATGGCTTTGTTGATGGCAAAACCCAAGTGACTCAATTAGGTTATCCATCTTCTCACGATGGTGGTGAATTGATGCAACGTACCGATTCAGGAGGAGAGATAATGGGTGAAGCTTCAAATAATACTATTATTGGCTCACGCCAAACAGCCGGTTCTAGTGGTGGACCTTGGATCGTGAATTTTGGGGAAGTTGCTAAATTACAAGGAACTAATGTGGGTTCAGCAGGCAAGCCGAATATTGTGATTGGAACCACTAGTTGGGGACCCAATGACAATAGTGAGAAATACATGGGAGCTAGCCCCTTTACCAGCGAAAATATAGTAATCCTCATGAAAGGAGCTTGCCCAACTGTGAGTGCAGCAGGATGCAGTTGAAAGGCTCTGTCTGGCCGCATTTGCACAACGGATATGACAAAACCCTTACCACGCCATAGAGAAATCTCAAAAATGATGCTAACGTCCTGACTCCAGTTTCAGGCGTTCAGCGAAAGGATCCCATCGTGTCTGCATCAATTGAAAAAGTCTTTTTGACCCCCCAAGACTTAATGGACAGCTCCATTCAGTTAGCGGAAAAAATTTACGATAGTGGCTTTCGCCCTGACTTCATTGTGGCGATTTGGCGTGGGGGTACGCCAGTCGGGATTGTCGTGCAGGAATTGTTTGAATATTTTGGAGTCTCTACTGACCACATTGCCATTCGCACTTCCTACTACACTGGCCTAAATCAAACCGCACGCGAAGTCAAAGTGCATGGCTTGGAATATTTGATTAAACATATCAACGCACCCGACTCTTTATTAATCGTCGATGATGTATTTGACTCTGGAAATAGCATTAAGGCCGCCTTAGATAAAATTCGCAGTGAAGCACGTTTAAATACACCCCACGATATTCGTATTGCTACACCCTACTTTAAGCCGAATAAAAACAAGACGACCTTGCGTCCTGATTATTTTGTCCATGAAACTGATGAATGGTTAGTATTCCCCCATGAACTCAAAGGCTTAAGCAAGGAAGAAATTCGCGAGCATAAGCCGTGGGTAAAAGAGTGGTTAGAAAAACACTATTAATAGTGAATCGAAATCAGCGGCTAGCTATTGCCACTAGCCGCAAGCTTTAAATTTTATTGTCTTACGCAATCCACATAATACTGTTTCACACCTTCCACTGTATCTACAGTTAAACCATGTACATCGGCTTCAAAACCTGGGAATTTTTCATTAAAGACGCGCGTAAACTTCAGATAGTCAACGATAGTTTTGTTAAAACGCTCGCCTGGAATTAAGAGTGGAATGCCTGGTGGATAAGGTGTGACCAAACTTGCCGTAATCCGCCCTTCTAATTGATCCACTGGCACGCGGTCAATCTTCCGATGCGTCATCATCGCAAAAGCATCCGAGGGCTTCATGGCTGGCTCCATATCGGACAGATACATTTCAGTGGTTAAGCGGGCTACATCGTATTCCGCATAGAAGGCATGAATTTGTAAGCACAGATCACGGAGACCAATTTTTTCATAACGCGGATTGCGCGCAATAAACTCAGGTAGTACACGCCATAGTGGTTGGTTTTTATCAAAATCGTCTTTAAATTGCTGCAGAGCAGTCAATAAAGTATTCCAACGACCTTTAGTAATACCAATAGTGAACATAATAAAGAAGCTATACAGGCCGCACTTCTCAACAATAACGCCATGCTCAGCTAAATACTTAGTCACAATCGCAGCCGGAATGCCGATCTCATCACTAAAAGCACCATCCACATCCAAACCGGGGGTAATAATGGTGGCTTTGATCGGATCAAGCATATTGAAGTTATCGGCTAAATTGCCGAAACCATGCCAACGATCATTGGCTTTTAATACCCAAGGATCGCGTGAACCGATACCTTCTTCGTCAACAATTTCAGGCCCCCAAATTTTGAACCACCACGCATCCCCGTACTCCGCATCAACTTTCTGCATCGCACGCCGGAAGTTTAGAGACTCAGAAATCGACTCTTCCACCAGTGCCGTACCACCAGGCGCTTCCATCATGGCAGCCGCCACATCACAACTAGCAATAATCGCGTATTGCGGGCTGGTAGAACTATGCATTAAATAAGCTTCATTAAAGACATGCTGATCAAGCTTAGTTTCTTTGGCATCCTGCACAAGAATTTGTGAGGCTTGAGATAAGCCTGCTAGCAACTTGTGGGTGGATTGGGTCGCAAAGACCATCGACTTTTGGGTGCGCTCGCCATTGCGTGACATGGCATGCATACCTTTATAGAAATCATGGAAAGAAGCATGTGGCAACCACGCTTCATCAAATAACAAATTATCAATCCAGCCATCCAAACGCTCTTTAATCATGCCGGTGTTGTAGAGCACACCGTCATAAGTACTTTGGGTAATGGTCAAAATGCGTGGATTGGTGCCTAATTTACTAGCGAGTGGATGGGCGGCAATCTTCGCTTCAATCGCATCCCGATCAAATGATTTATGTGGAATCGGACCAATAATACCGAAGTGATTGCGGGTAGGCGTTAGAAATACTGGAATCGCACCTGTCATAGTAATTGAATGCAGAATCGATTTATGGCAATTACGGTCAACCACTACAATATCATTGTCCGCTACACAAGAATGCCAAACCATTTTATTCGAAGTCGAAGTGCCATTAGTCACAAAGAATAAATGATCAACATTGAAAATTCGTGCTGCATTCCGTTCCGAAGCGGCGACTGGCCCAGTGTGATCTAGTAACTGACCTAATTCATCGACCGAGTTACACACATCCGCACGCAACATATTCTCACCAAAAAACTGGTGGAACATCTGTCCGACTGGAGATTTTAAGAAGGCTACCCCACCCGAATGCCCTGGGCAGTGCCAAGAATAAGAGCCATCTGCTGCATAATGCGTGAGTGCGCGGAAAAAAGGAGGAGCTAGGCTATCTAAATAGGACTTCGCCTCACGAATAATATAGCGAGCGACGAATTCAGGTGTATCTTCAAACATATGAATGAAGCCATTCAATTCACGCAAAATATCATTCGGAATATGTCGTGCAGTACGAGTTTCACCGTGTAAAAAAATTGGAATTTCTGCATTACGCCAACGAATCTCTTCGACGAAGGCACGTAAAGCTCTTAAAGCCAAAGGTTCACTATTTCCGTTTTCATCAGTTTCTGCAACCGCTGCAAATTCCTCATCATCAATCGCAAGAATAAAAGCAGAGGCTCGACTTTGTTGTTGTGCAAAAGTAGACAAGTCACCATAACTCGTTACCCCTAACACTTCCATGCCAGTTTCTTCGATGGCTTTGGCTAAAGCTCGGATACCTAAACCCGAAGTATTTTCAGAGCGGAAATCTTCGTCAATGATGACGACAGGAAAACGAAATCGCATAGTGTGAATGGCCCTCTCAGTTAGTATGGGTAATTTTTTTAGGCAATCCGGTCAATGGAGCCTTTTAAAAAGCCAACTTGGGTAGTGTGCTGTGTGGGTACAGCGTCCCATTGCAAAAAATTCTGCTCAAACCCTACTCAAGCGCGCATAGTGTAGCAGATTCTTGAGTTGACTATAGTCAATCGACACTCGCCCTGTGGATTGAAAAGTAATTTAATGTAAATCTGGGATGCCCAAAAGAAAAAACCGAGTTAAATAACTTCAACTCGGTTACGAACTAAATGATTGTCGTGATTACAAGCAATCGCAAGTTCGACAATGAAAAATCAAGAAAAGGAGATAAAACTAAAAGGAAATGCAATGAAACGAAAAATCTTGATCTTGGTGGCCGGGGGCAGAATCGAACTGCCGACACGCGGATTTTCAATCCGCTGCTCTACCGACTGAGCTACCCGGCCTCATCAAGAGGTCGCTATTAAAGCGTTTTAGACTTTTTTTGTCAAGGCAATGCGCTAATTATTTTCTCAAAATTCAGCTTAAGCTCACTTAAGCCGCTGGTCTGTAGCTGCGTTGCACATAAGCCTCCACCAAGCTTTGGAACTCAGTTGCAATATGATCACCTTTTAAGGTCACGGTTTTTTCACCATCTTCATAGACTGGTGCTACAGGTATTTCCCCACTCCCTGGCAAACTGATCCCAATATTGGCATGCTTACTTTCACCGGGGCCATTTACCACACAGCCCATTACAGCGACCGACATCGTTTCCACACCGGCGTATTGAGTACGCCAAACTGGCATTTGTTCACGTAGCCAATTTTGAATTTGCTCAGCTAAGCGTTGGAAATAATCGCTAGAGGTACGCCCACAACCGGGGCAAGCAATAACTTGAGGAGTAAACGAGCGCAAACCTAAAGCTTGGAGGATTTCCTGCCCGACAATCACTTCTTTTTCACGCTTCGCATGCGGTTCAGGCGTGAGAGAAATGCGAATGGTATCGCCAATCCCTTCTTGTAAGAGCACCGCTAAAGCAGCCGTTGAATACACAATGCCCTTGCTACCCATACCCGCCTCAGTTAAACCCAAATGCAGAGGGTAATCACACCGACTAGCTAAATCTCGATAAGCACGAATCAAACCCTGCACTTCGCTGAGTTTACACGACAAAATAATTTGATCATGCGGCAAGCCATATTCTTCTGCTTTAGCTGCACTGGTGAGTGCTGACTCGATCAAAGCTTCATGCATCACCTCATAAAGTTCTAAAGGCTGAGCCAATTGAGAATTGCTATCCAGTTTGCGCGCTAATAACTCTTGATCTAACGAACCCCAATTCACCCCAATCCGTACAGGTTTATTATAACGGCAGGCAAATTCGATCATTTGCGCAAACTGCTCATCCCGCTTTTTTCCACGCCCCACATTGCCTGGATTAATCCGATATTTCGCCAAAGCCTGTGCGCACTCTGGGACAGCACTTAAAAGTTTATGACCATTAAAATGAAAATCACCAATCAAAGGAACATTACAACCGAGTTTATCTAAACGCTCACGAATTTCTGGAACAGCTTGTGCTGCTTCTAGGCTATTGACTGTGATACGGACTAACTCAGAACCTGCTTGGGCTAATTCGGCACATTGAATCGCCGTGCGGACTGGGTCTGCCGTATCCGTATTGGTCATAGACTGAACCACTACGGGGGCAGCGCCGCCGACAATAACGTGACCAACTCTAACCGGAACCGTGTGATGACGCTGAAGAAGCTGCTGGGACATGAAAAAACTCAAATTCATCAAGAATGCGCTAACTCTACCCAAGGCTAGAAGCTGCTGCAAACACTCTGAGAATAAGCACAAGAAGAACTAGGAAAATACTGAGAGCCGACTTGACCCTATCCTTACGAATAGGGTCAAGGTGTTGGCTATACAGGAGTTAGCAGAATCAGCTTAGCAGTTAACACCTTTGCTACCACTCATACTGAAATCCCATGAACTAGAACCACCTTTACCACCACCGATACCCCAAGAGTTAGAGCCACCAATATTCATGTCCCAAGCACTACCTTTGGAACCGTCTACGTGACCACTGCCTTTGGAACCTTCAGTTCCCTTAGACCCATCTGAACCTTTAGAACCCTCTACGCCACCACTACCTTTAGATCCATCCGAGCCTTTAGCAGCATCTGAACCCTTGGAACAATCAACACTGTTACTGCCCTTCGAACCCTCAGCTCCCCATGAACCAGAGCTACCCTTAGAGCCATCGACATTGCTACTGCCTTTAGAACCCTCAGAACCTTTAGAGCCGTCTACGCCACTACTGCCCTTCGAACCCTCAGTTCCCCATGAACCAGAGCTACCCTTAGAGCCGTCGACATTGCTACTACCTTTAGAACCCTCAGCACCCCATGAGCCTGAACTGCCTTTTGCACCATCACAACCGCAAACACCTTGGCTCCACTGTGAGCTTAGATTGCCTATAGAACCTAGATTTTGCATATGACTCGCAAAATTACCGCCTGCATTGAATTGAGAACTAAAACCTCCACCATAATTTACATCGTTTGGTTTAGTTTGTTGAACATTTTGGCTAGCAGAAATACCCGCTGATGCACCAAAACCAATACTATTAATTGCGCCGAATGTCATGATTAAACACCTCATCTATCCATAATGACTTTATTTCTAATCGCAGCGCGTCCTGCACTGCTTAAACTAAAGATTGGTATAGCTCGAAAAGAAAGCTGGGCTTTTTCCTGATAGATGGGTAATAAAGGTTGATAACAGGTCATTTTTGTATATTTTATAAGCCAATTAATAATTAAAAAGCTGGTTTAGCCTAAATTTTGACTGAACTTGTGCTACTTGATAGACGGTTTTAGATTAAAACTTTTTGCTGATGATTAATGGTTTTAAGCTTTATACAAAAAAATTATTTTATATACACCATAGAAACTCACACCTCATCCCACAGAATTCAAAAAATACTGATACACTGATAATTAGACTTCTCATTTTGCACTGTTTAATTAAAGGGAACTATGGATACCGATCAAGGATTAGTTAATGCCACCAACCCAAGTGCAAAATCTCTACCTGTCGTAGAAGATCGCACCATTCAAAAAACCTTAACACTTTCAGCGATTGTTGGGATTATCTTTTTTACTGTTTCGGGTGGGCCTTTTGGTTTAGAGGATACCATTGGCGGTGCTGGGCCTGGGGTTGGTTTATTATTAATTTTGCTCACACCCTTGATCTGGGGCTTACCCGTCGCCTTAATGAGTGCCGAATTAGGCACAGCAATTCCCGCACAGGGTGGTTATTATGTGTGGGTTAAAAAAGCACTCGGCCCCTTAGGTGGCTTTACCGTAGGCAGTTGGGCGTGGATGGCGACTTGGTTTGATATGGCGCTGTATCCGGTTTTATTTGTGAGTTATTTATCTTTCTTTTTCCCTATCTTTGGCGAAACAGGTGATCCACTAATTCGCAAATCGCTGATGGTACTGATGATTTGGATACTCGCTGTATGGAATATGCGTGGCTCCAAATCGGTGGGTGGCTCAACACAAATCTTGGGAATTATTCTCCTGATTCCGTTTATTGGGATTATCTTAATTGCTCTGTGGACTTTATTAACCAAAGGCGTTCCCTACAATCCCTTCCAACCTTTTATCCCTGAAGGGGCTTCATTTTCAGCCGCTTTGACAGGTGGTTTATTAGTCGTAATGTGGAATTATATGGGTTGGGAAGGTACCTCCACCGTAGCGGGTGAAATGAAAAACCCACGCCGTGATTATCCTTTAAGTCTTGCAATTGCGATGCCTTTGATTGTGGCGGTTTACTTTATTCCAACCTTCTGCGCCTTAATGCTAGTAGGTACTGATGGCATTGAGTGGACGGCAGGGGCTTGGGCGATTATTGCTGGGAAAGTAGGTGGTGAATGGCTGGGTTATGCGATGGGCTTTGCGGGTTTAGTCTCTGCTATTGGTCTATTCATGGGGCGCTTAATGGTTGGTAGTCGGATTCCTTTTGTGATGGGTCGCGATGGATTCTTGCCAAGCTTTATCCAAAAGCAGAATCTACATGGTGCACCTTGGGTATCCTTGGCTATTTGCGCCACCATCTACTCAGTCATTGCAGTCGTATTTGACGACTTTGCTTTGCTGGCTTCTTTTGTGGTGTTTTTCTATGGTGGGGTACTTACGCTTGAATTTGCTGCCTTGTTTATCTTGCGCCTTAAGCAACCTGACTTAGAACGACCTTTTAAAATTCCAGGCGGCTGGCCGGTGTTAATTTTGCTACTGCTCTTACCCTTGACCGTATTAGCAGTCGCCATTTATAGCCAAATAGCGGACTCTGACTCCATGAATAGTGTAATCGTGGCAATCGTCCTCATGGTATCAGCACCACTTTTATACCCCGTAGCTGCATGGTGGAAACGTAAAAATAATATTCCCGATGCTGAATCGCTGGATAATTAACTTCTTGATAGGTGAAAGCGGATGACCAGTAATTTTGACTATGGGCGCCCCGAAAATTGGGATGATCCACTAGTAATGCCCAATATACCCGATCTTTTAGAGCGTATCTTAGTGGCGGTAGATGGCTCCTATCAATCCGAACGAGCTATCTCACAAGCCGCTTTTTTGGCGAAATTAACTCAAGCGGAAGTGATTGTGGTAGTGGCTTATAACCCAATTACTAAGCTGCACCGACGTGGGCTATTACCTAGTGAGGAAATCATTGAGTCCATGCGTTTGGATGCACACGAGTTAGCTAATGAAGCCACTGCTTTATTGACTACTAAAAATATCAAGGTACGTGCCATTGCCGCACGGGGTGATCCAGCCGAAGCTATCGTCACTTTAGCGGAAGAGGAAAAAGTTTCGTTGATCATTATGGGGCATCGCGGCTTAGGCAATCTCAAACGCTTTCTCCTAGGCTCGGTGACCGAGCGGGTATTACAAACCTCGTCTATTCCTGTCTTAATCCAACCTTAGGAGTCACTATGATTACCAGACGAAACTTTCTTCGTCTCTCCGCGTTGGTAACGGTAGGCTCGATGGTGACGGCTTGTGGTAGCAAACAAGAAGATGCGCGCCTGTCCTTCCTGAATTGGCAGGATTATATCGGCACCGACACCATTCGCGATTTTGAAAAAACTAGTGGTGTTAAAGTCACCTATCAAAATTACTCTTCCAATGACCAACTCATTTGGATGTTGGGACAAGCCAGCTCCCAACGCATTACGGTCGCTGGCTATGATTTGTGCGTACCGTCCGAGTATGCCATGTTGGCACTACACCGCATTGGCTTGATCAAAGACTTTAGCGCGGGTGGCATCAAGGGTATTGAAAATCTCACCCCTGCCTTACAAAAACGGGCGAGTGATCCAGCTAATGCATTCTCAGTACCTTGGGCTTTAGGCACAACCGGCATTGCTTGGGATAGCCGAGTCATGACAGAAACCCCTGATTGGGCTATCTTTTTAGACCCTAAATTAGCCGGCAAAATGAGCCTGCTAGATGAGTCAGTCGATGGGATGATGGTTGGCTTATTGGCTTCGCAATTAACGCCTAATGCCAGCGATGAAACTAGCTTGCAAACTGCGGTAGCGACCTTGAAAAAAATGCGCCAGCAGACTGCTCTCAACTCAAAAACTTATTTGCGGGATTTGGTGAGTGGGCAATTATCAGTGGCGATGGCCTATTCCAGCGATTTTGTGATCGCCAGCAAACTCAACCCCAATTTGAAATTTGTTATTCCACAATCCGGTGGTCTGCAATGGACGGACTGCATGGTTATTCCCTCCAAAGCCCCGCGCCCGAAACGCGCAGAAGAGTTTATAAACTTTGTGCTACAACCCGAAATTTCCGCTGGCATTTCTAATACTGCGCATGTGAATACAGGCAATGCGGCTGCTTATAATTTAATTGCCCCTGAAGTACGCAATAATCCAGCGATCTTTCCTGATGCCACCGAAATGGCGCGTGCTTATCCTTTGGCAGTTCACGATGATGTCGCACTCAGACGGATTAATGAGGCTTGGCGACAAGTTCAAAATGTGTGAGTAGTAGTTATTATTAATATACAGGATGAAGCATGGAAAGATGCTTTGCAGCGCCATTTGAAGGTATTGCAGTCGCATAATGCTTTTTCGATTTGGGATGATCGGCAAATTGAAGTGGGTGCGAATTGGCTGCCTGCGATTGAAACTGCGATTGAGCAAGCCAAGGTCGCTTTACTGCTGGTCAGCAGTGACTTTCTGACTTCAGAGTTTGTGAAACGTCAAGAAATTCCGCGCTTTCTACAACGGCGTGAAGCTGAAGGCTTACAAATTGTACCAATTATTATCAAACCCTGTGCATGGCAGGCCGTGTCTTGGTTGGCTGCGTTGCAAGGTGGCACAAAAGATAATCGCCCTTTGGCACAATTTGCTTTGGGTTCGTTTGAGTCTGAGCAGGCGTTTAGTGAAATTACGCTGAAGGTTTATAACTTGTTGCAAGCGGCACAGCAGGCCGAAGAGGCTAAGCGTTTAGCTGAGTTGTCGAGGCTAGCTGAGCAAGAGCGCTTAGAACAAGAACGTTTGCAGCGTGAGGCGGAAGCAAGACGTTTAGCGCAGGAGCAAGCAGAACGCGAAGCAACGGAACGCGCACGGCAAGCCGAGTTACAATGGCAACACGATTTAGCTGAGCAAGCTAAACGCGAGCAGCTTGAACGTGAGCGCTTAGCGGCAGCCGAGCGTGCTAAAGTGGAACAACTTGAACAAGAACAAGCGGCGGCTAAAAAAGCGGAACAAGAGCGTTTAAATCGTGAGCAAGCTGAGTTAAACCGCTTGGGGCGTGAGCGTCAAGAAGCAGAAAAGGGAGCATCGGGTTCAGGCAAAAAATCTACTTGGCTCTGGGGAGGAATAGGTGCAAGTGTCTTGCTAGGGGTGGTGATTGGGATAATTCAGAGTAAAGCACCAGAGACTCCACCAGTTCCACCCAATACAACAGCAAGTTCTCCCCATGCTATCCAAACCAAACCTACTCCAGAAAAAGTAGCTGAGCCAGACAAGCCCGCTATTCCATTGCCAGATATGATTACTATCCAAGGTGGCTCTTTTGAAATGGGCTGTAGTAATGGCAAAGATTGTTATGATAATGAAAAGCCGGTGCGAACGGTGCCAAGTAGCTGCGTTTGAGATGAGCAAAACGGAGGTGACATTTGCACAATGGGATGCCTGTGTAGCAGATGAGGGTTGTGGTGGTTATAAGCCGGATGATGAGAAGTGGGGACGAGATAATCGCCCTGTGATCAATGTTAGTTGGGACGATGCACAAAGCTATGTGAAATGGCTAAGCAAGAAAACGAGTTTAAATTATCGCTTACCGACTGAAGCTGAGTGGGAGTATGCAGCTAGGGCTGGAACTAAAACAAGCTATTTCTGGGGGAATGCTATTGGCAACAATAAAGCCAACTGTGATGGTTGTGGTAGCCAATGGGATAATAAACAGACTGCTCCAGTTAATAGTTTTCCTGCTAATTCATGGGGATTAGTGGACATGCATGGAAATGCTTGGGAGTGGGTACAAGATTGCTACTATAGTAACTATCAATCAGCTCCCTTGGATAGTGTAGCATGGGAAAAGTGGTGGAGTTTGAATTGTGACCGTGTGTTGCGCGGTGGTTCTTGGAACTTCAAGTCCCGGTACTTGCGCTCGGCTTACCGTTTCAGGGGCGGCCCGACTGTTCGTGGCAGCCTTATTGGTTTTCGGATTTCCAGGACACTTTAACCTTTTTTCTTTATTCTTTTACCCTTTGACCTTTCAGGTTGGCCTAGTTATAGGATAGACAATGGATAGGGGGTATGGGGCAACGCCCTTCTAAACATGCTATGCTCTGACTCAACTAGTGAGAGGTTATACTTGATGTCCAGCGTCCAAATCACGACCCAAGTTTCCACTGAACAATTATTGCATGGCGTAGCTAGTTTACCTGCTGCTGAATTAGATCAATTTGTTGCTAAAGTGCTGGCTTTGCGTGCCAAACTCAGAGCACCTAGCCTATCCGAACAAGAAGCACAGTTGCTGAAGCAGATCAATCAAGGTTTAGCTACTCAACAACTCCAGCGCTTCACAGAGCTTGACCATAAACGCCAAGATGAAACGCTGAGTGAACTTGAACACCAAGAGCTATTAGCTTTAATTGCGCAAATGGAGCAACTGAATGCAGTCCGCATACAGAGCCTTGCGCAATTAGCCATGCTGCGCCAAGTAAGCTTAACGACTTTAATGAATAATTTAGGCATCAAAGCACCGGATTATGCCTGAGCAACGCGTGACTACCCATCAACGCCAGCAAGTCGCTGAGCGTGCCCGAGGTTGTTGTGAATATTGTTTGAGTCAAGCTCAATTTTCACCAAATCCCTTTAGCATTGAACATATTCACCCACGCTCAGCCGGTGGTGCAACCCAGTTAGATAATCTAGCACTCTCCTGTGCGGGCTGTAATGCTCATAAATACAATAAAACCCAAGCCCTAGACCCTATCTCTAACAAATTAGTAGCCTTATTTCACCCACGCACACAGCACTGGACAGAGCACTTCACATGGAATGAAACCTATACACTGGTTCTTGGTTTAACACCGACTGGACGAGCCACTGTAGAGACCTTGCAGTTGAATCGGGTGACCTTGCAAAATTTGCGAGCAGTACTGTATACCGCAGGGCTGCATCCGCCGGAATAATCTCAAAGCGAGTGAAAGCGACTCCGCTTCGGCAAGTTTGAACGGCTCGCCATACCAACTTTGCAATTACCTAACTTGGCATGACACGCTTGCATCGTGACCCTGTAAATGTTTATAGATGATCTTAAAATCAGTCACCCGCTAAAAACGAGGTCATTTTCCACTTACCGCCTTTTTTCTCGAAGAAGGCGCGGTAATCAATTGGACTACGTGCATAGCTTGCAGCAATATAGCCTTTTTTTCCATTGGGTGCTTTAACAGGTACCCAATTACCCGTCCATTGTGTGCCTTGCACAAGCGGTAAGATGACATAGCTGACCGTTGCCAGCACCTTACTTTTCGTATCCGGCTTTTCACGAATGCGTACCTCTTTACCCACAACTGCAATATTCTCGAAACCGTCCAAATTTTCTGGCCAAGCTGCCGCTATATAAGGTGCATTGAAAGTGTTGCGATCCGTAAATTTCCCACCTAAAGCTAACACTAGGCCAAGCTCTTTCCATAACGGGCTAGTCTTCGTATTGGCTTGATTCAATTTCCAAATTTTCTTGAAATTAGCAAAGCCATTGTCATCCCCAAAGCCATTTTGAATGTGGGCATCCACCACTGCTAAAACAGCTTTCGCATCATGCCGCGCTACTGCCGAACTCAATTGCTGGCGGAATGCCAAAAAATCAGCTTGTTTAGCAGCCTCATCTACCGGCTTGAATGAATGTGGTGCAGCAAAAGCACTGTTAAGCGTCAGGCAGAAGGCAAAGCTAACTGCCAACAGTTTATTGAATGGTTTCATCGTTTTCCCTCGCACGATTAAAGCTTTAAGGCGAGTATAATTCACTTCTAGCAAAGAAAATGCTTATTTTGAAAGAACTTGCTTACTCTTCCAGCTCGACCAGTTTCTGCAACTCCACCCGATCTAATAATTCAATCACTTGCTCTTCAACCCGAATCAACGCTTGCTCACTTAAGCGCTTTAAAATGCGTGAAAGCGTTTCTGGCTTAATCGACAAGCGCGAAGCTAGCACATGTTTGGGAACATCTAACAAAATGGCATTTTCTGCATAAGTAGGCGCTTCTAACAACCAAGTCAGCAAGCGGAAAGTTGCATTATGCAAAGTCAGGCGATCCACTTCGGTTAGCAGCCAATGCATGCGTTTGCTCATCAAACCCATGAGGTGAAAGCACACATCGACCGAAGAGCGTAAGATTTGCTGATATTGATCGGCATTAATCCCAACCACTTGAGATGATTTTAAAGCGACTGCATGCACTGGATACTGCTGCCCACCAAGGAATAAAACAGCTTCGGCAAAACTATTACCCGCGCTAATAATCTCCACGATTTTCTCATCGCCGTTCGGGGTTAAGCGAAACAGTTTGATAAACCCCTCAGTACAAATAAAGATTTGCTCTAAGCGCTGACCTTGTTGGAATAAGAACTCGCCTTCGGCTAACTCATAAACGCTAGCTGTGTTTAAGAGCGCCTTAAATTGCTCAGGTTCAAGGGCATTTAACAGCGGCGCTTGTTTTAATAAATTTAAACTAGGTTCAGTGAGTATCATGCCTGCGTAATTCGTCAATCCGAGTAACTTCATTAGGAATCGGGAACTGGCTTAAAAACTGCGCGGTAATAAAATCCATCGTGGAAATATGTTGCTGTAGCCATTGCCGCCAGGTTTGAATATAAGCCCGCAAAGTCTCCCGATTTGCTGCCTGATCCCAAGCAGACTGCACAGATTTTAACTCCTGCAAAGCTTGCACATGCTCAGCAGCATGCATGGGATAAGCGAAGAAATGATACTCCTGCATCAAGAAATTTTCGCGCTCAAAATGGGCTTGAGTGTGGGCGACCCAGACGTTTAAGTGTGCACTAATAGCTGCATCATTATTGTCACCATTAAGCTGTGCCAGTAGCTGGTTGACCAGCGACAGTTCCTCACCATGTACACTATTCATAAACTCTAAACCGACTTGGGGCAAATTAACTGAGAAATCTAAAGTAGCGCTAGCCATGACAAACTCCTTAATGGCATTTGAAAAGAGCAAATTAAGGAGTTTGTGCAGTGTTCACCTTGATGTGAGTCAAGCAGGCTTAGCCGGAGCGGCCATCCACTCTGGCATACCACCACATAGGTGCGTATACCCAGACAAAACCTGCAAAGGTAGTAATCCATAAATATTGGGCAGCCAGAATCCAAATAGCTTGCCCTATCGGTAGCCACCAGACCAAAAATACTCGAATCAAAGCACCTAAACCTAATAAAGCAAACAGCACCAACAGTATCGCTGGCGGATTAGCCACCTCGCGCCCCGTATGCCCTAAACTCACCCGCGCCATCATTCCGAGCGTCATCAGACCAATCCCGCCATACGCAAAGGCATGCACCGCAAGCCACGGTGAAACACCCGAAATTAAGCTCAGAAACTTCAGCACAAAACCCAGCACCAGCCACGCATAAGCTAAATACAACACCCAAAGCAGTGGCTTTTTCCAAATCAAGGGGTGATACCAACCATGCAAACGCACACTGTGCAGTACCACTTGTAGTACCGCTAGAGCAGCAACAAGGTAAATAACTAATTGATTACCCGTGCTCATTGCCACTAAATCTAGTAAAGCAAAAACTAAAAACAGGACTAAGCTAGCCCGATCTAACCACGGATAATTGCGTGCTACAAAAGGAACGCCAAGGCCTTTTTCAATGAAAAACGGAATCACCCGCCGCCCCATCGTCAAAATCAGCGCAATCACTAAATAAAAGCTTAGATACAACCCGAGCACTGATCCCAAAGGCCAATAACCTAATAAACCTAAATAAAACAACATATTGGCAAGAGTCAGCAAGCCAACTTTGGCGAGAATCCCTGCTTGTTTCCATTGCTTAGCCAGTATAATTGGCCTAGCTACCGCTATGAATAAACCGACTAAAAAGGTTAAATCAGCTAAAGCCGTCCACATAAGCGGCAAGCCTGTAAACGGTAAACAGCGTGCCAGCAACCAAACACTTGCCAAAACCGCCAAACCATAACCTTGAACGGTGGCTATCCCTGTCCAGTTTTTCACAGCCGTCAGTAAGAAACCGGCAATCACGGCTAAGGCATAGGCAAAAATCATTTCATGCGCATGCCAAGTCATCGCCGGATACGAAGCGGGTAAGCCCACCCAATTGAAACTATATAAAGCTGTCCACAAAGCCGTGCCAATCACTGCAAACAAACTTGCCGCGAGAAAGAAGGGACGAAAACCTAATTGCCACAGTGCAAAGCGCTTGGTAGGGGTGGTGGGTTCCGTAATTTGCAGCATGCAAGACACCTAAGAATAAATCAAAATGCTCAAGCCTAAGTAACTTCAGTGGCCAAAGCCTTGACTCACATCAAGACGCAATCCTGAATGAACAGCTGGCCGCTTTCACCTACACTTAAGCGATGAGCAAATATTCAGAATACGCCCTTTATCTGTTAGAGCAACTTGAAACACTGGGCGGCGTCCAAATGAAATCCATGTTTGGTGGTGTGTGTTTCACTCAATATGGCTTAGCCTTCGCGATTATGCCCAATGATGTCTTGTACTTCGTAGTGGATGAACTAACTCGCCCTCAATATGAAGACTATGGCATGACCTGCTTCGCTTACGATACAAAAAAAGGCCGTGTGCAAGTGAGGCGTTATTTTGCCGTCCCTGAAGAGGTGCTAGCTGATAGTGATTTATTGTTGCTCTGGGCAAGAGTCGCAATTCAGGCAGCTCAGAAAACATCCGTTAAATCTTCGAAGCGTAAAACTGCTAAACGATGAAGCACTACTTGCGCAACAAAAAGGCTATTCTACTGGATATGAATAGCACGTTTATGTTTGGCGAAGATCGCTTCGGCTCTAAACAAGATTATTCTATTGCTTATCAAGAACTAGGTGGTCGTTTACCTAAACAAATCGCCAATCAATGGCTTAATGCTAGCTTTGCTTATTTAGCCAAGCAATATCCGAACTACCACAAACCTTTTCCTAGCGTGCCGGATGCTTTACGCGCAGTAGCCAATAATCTACCAGAACGGGAAATTGAATTACTCACTCAAACCTTTGCTGCACATGAGCGCGGTTATCTGCCAACTGATTACGCAGCAGCACTCCAGCAATTGAGTCAGAGCTTTCGCTTAGGTGCAGTTATAGATATTTGGTCACCAAAAGATAGTTGGTTAAGCTACCTCAAACAACAACAAGTCCTGAATCTCTTTGAAGTGCTTTCCTTTTCTTCGGATCATGGCTATGTCAAGCCTTCACCCTATGGTTTCCAGTTAGTGCTTAAGACCATGCAACTAGCACCTCAGGAAGTTGTATTCATTGGTGACTCTGTCCGCCGCGATTTAGCGGGAGCCAATGCAACAGGTATAGATTGCATTTTAGTGGGTGGCGCAACCTCGCCTCAGGCTATTGCTTCCTTTGCAAACTTACTAAGCTTTTGTGAGTTTGTATTCGCTTCAAACCCTCCTGACATACTGCTGTCAGCAGCTGATGAGTAAACTAAGCTTTTCCAGATTAAAAAGGTTAAAACATGCGCTATTGGATCGGTGTCGCCTCCAAAAATCATGTGCAACGCGGGGTTGATGGGGGATTTTGCCAGCTCTGTCATGGTAAAGCCCAACCGTTAAAACGGATGCAGCAAGGCGATTGGATTATTTATTACTCGCCGAAAGAAAAATTTGAAGCTAACCAGCCTTGTCAGCAATTCACAGCGATTGGTGAAGTGATAGGTACTGAGGTTTATCAGTTTGAAATGGCTCCGGGTTTCATACCTTTTCGACGCGATATGGCTTTTATTGCCAAAGCTAAGCCTACGGATATTCGCTCACTGCTTCAAAAGCTTGACTTTATTCAAGATAAATCCAAATGGGGCTATGTATTTCGTTATGGACATTTAGAAATTTCTGAGAAGGATTTTAAATTGATTGCTGAGCAAATGTTGGGCTATAGCCCCCACGTTCAATCGCTGCTTAAAGCTAGTTAAGACCAGCAAAACGAACCCAAATGAATTAGCAAACCATTGAAGTATTCAAACTCAATCAGCCCAGTCATAAGTTTAAAGCCTTGAAGTAGGCTGCTTTACCCAGCCTACTCTGCGCGAATTAGCTCATTAATAAAGCCAGTAAAACCCAAATCCACATCATCAGCAAAATAGTGAAGCTGACTAAAAAGGTATCACGGCGCTTCAAAAGCTTATTGGTACCTAGATGGATATAAGTATGCACTGCGCGGGCAGCTACGTAAGTCCATGCTAGAAAAACTAAACCTACACTCGCAGTGTGGCTGACGAAGGCCAGCAGCAGGACAACATAAAACAGTACTGGCATTTCAAATAGATTCTCATAATGCTGCTCCGCCTGCTTGGCATAAGCAGGCAGTTCACCTTGATTGAATTTGAAATAACTAGGATCAAGCCCTGCTTTATAGGCTTTTATGCGCATCATTAACAGCCACACACCGACACCAAAGGTGAGAAAAGCCAGCGCAAACGCGGGATACAGAATTGCAAACGACTGCATGTTAATTGTCCTTGGCTAAAAAAACTGATTCTAATAAGATTCAGAATAGGTTCAACAACATAGTTTACTGCTATGCCCTATCCACTTGATCATAAAGCCAAAACCAATGTTTATCGGGGCTTATTCAAAGGCTTAGAGCCGTTACACACATCTGAACCTTGCGAACCTGTAACTTATCTAGCTGTATAGCCGAGCCTTAGCCGATAAAGAATTGACTGAAAAGTGATTAAGCGCTTGCCGGACTATGAGTAGGCCATTACTGCAAGAGTCATCCAAGCATAATCAGTTTTTCCATGACTGTGAACGTAATTGACGCATCACCATCATTCCTAGCATATTCATACTAATCGAGCGGCTAGATAAAACGACTAAGCCACAATCCTGTTTAGGATCAAATCCTAAATAGGCCGTAAAACCACCAACTTGTCCATCATGCCAAATAGTATGCAGGTTACCGATAAAACGATCTAAAGCACTTGCCTGCATCCAAGCAATGCCGGTTTTTCCACTGGCTTGAGCTAGCTGTATTTTCTCTAAGCTATTGGCTAAAGGAGTATTTTTACTTAAATTCGCTTGAATAAACTGCAACATGTCCTCAGCTGTGGAATAAAAAGCCCCTGCGCCTGCTAGCACTTGAAAAGTCCAAGCTTGAGCCAACTCACCTTTAGCCGTATACCCTTGCATAATTTGCGCGGGATTTGCCTTGTTCAAATCGATCCCACTATGCTGCATTTGTAAAGGTTGGAAAACCCTCGCTTGCACCAGTGTTTCTAAACTCTGCCCTGTCACTTGCTCCAGAATATGCCCCAATAAACCCATGCCATAATTCGAATAGACAAAATTGCCCGATTTGCCCAGATCACTAGGGTTTTGTAAGTAGGCATAAATATCCGCCAGTGTGGCTTCATTAAAAGGATTATCTAGCAGGTGTTGCTTACCTACTTTAGCTTCAAGCTGCTTTAGCAACACGTTCGGAACACGCGGAAAACCACTCGTATGTGTGGCGAGCTGGCGCAAAGTAATTGGCTTGACAGCCTCTGCTAAAGGAAGGTTCTGCCCTAGTAACTTCGCTAAACTATCGTCTAGGCTTATAACCCCTTCATCACACAAAATTTGTAAAGCCAGCCCTGTAAAAACTTTACTGACTGATCCAATTTGGAAAATAGCTTGTGCATTAGGTGGCTGAGGATTAGTCGGACTAACCGAGCCATAGCTTTTAAACAAAGTTCTACCTGATTTATAAACGCCTAGCACTAAACCACCACTGGCATGCCGCTTAGTGACTTTCTGGAACTCTTGGTCAATAGCCGCTGCTAAATCACCCCGATCCTTCAAGTTGTGTAAACGATAACGTAGATAGAAAAAACCAGCAATGCTGCTTCCGAGTATTACTAACAATATACTAGCCATCATAGTCATCTAATCCATCTTAGCTGTGGGTTCAAATACCAAAATATCCCCCGGCTGACATTCCAGTACTTCGCAGATTTTTTCCAAGGTTTCAAAGCGCATCCCTTTCACTTTACCTGACTTTAGCAGTGACACATTTTGCTCGGTAATTCCAATGCGCTCGGCAAGTTCTTTAGAACGCATTTTGCGCTTCGCGAGCATCACATCAAGATTGACAATAATCGGCATAAGGTTCACACAATCTGACGGTTATCTTCGGCAATCACAGCGGCTTGCTTTAAGGCATAACCCAACATAATCAATAAAATACCCACTAGGATGATGACAAAATCATTGGTCACTAATCTGACCATCAAAATCTGCTGGCCTTCAGGATTATCCAAGGTGATGACTAAGGCCAATAAAGTACGCATAAACGGGCTGAGTGTTCCAAACAGTACCAAGGATTTGCCAAAGCATTGCACCTGCTTACCAATATTTGGATGCAAATAATCATCTTGCGCAAATAGCTGAAAAACAGCAGCCATCGACCAAAAACCCACGGTCAAAATACCTAATTGAAACGTAGAAATCAGCCAACCTAACACTAAGGCACGGGTTGTCAAACTGATCGGTTCCGTAGTGAGAGTGGTGATATTCCGTGCAATCACTTCTGCGGCTTCTGGAATAAACCAGCCAAGCATATTCAGTAGCAAAACGAGGCTAATAAAGACTCGTGTCACCATAGCTAGCCAACGTGCCATTCGCGGATTAAAAGCAGACATAGTTGCCTCCAAGTTAAATTTGCATTTTAAAATATTATCGTAATACAATAATTTTTACAAATTAAACAGTATGAATGATAATCTATGCCTAATACTCTTTTGTTAAAAGTTTCTATGTGGCTAGCTAGCAGCTTAGTGATCGTGACACTCACCGCTTGTAGCAGCCTGCCAACTACTCCTAACACAACTATAAGAATCAATCAGAGCCGAATTGCTTACCAATATCAACCCAGTCAGCAGGCTCAATTACCAACCGTCGTATTTCAATCTGGCCTAGGGGATGACCACACGGTTTGGCGGGCAGTGCTACAAGGTTTAAACCAACAGGTAGCTACTTTTAGTTATGACCGCCCCGGCTATGGCGCAAGTAGCCAAGCTTCTAGTCCGCGTGACCCTTGCCAGCTTGCGCAAGAACAACATCAACTTTTAAAAGCTGTAGGTGTACGCCCACCTTATCTATTAGTCGGGCATTCCTTGGGTGGTTTGTATGAATACGTGTATGCCACGCTTTATCCTGAGGAAGTGGCAGGTTTGGTCTTACTCGATCCCACCCATCCCCAACATCTAACGCGGATGCAAGCTGAAGCCCCTCAAGCGGCTCGTATGCTGTCGGAGGCAACCTTACTATTTACCTCCACAGCCCGCCAAGAATTCAAGGCTCAACAAACTTGCTTACACCAACTTAAGCCAGAACTAGCCGTCAATATTCCAGTACGTCTATTAGTCAGTTCCAAACGCTCGGTACTAGAACAAGGCGCTTTTGCTCAACTATTGGCTGAACTCGCGCAAGATTGGCAACGCAAAACCCACGCTCCACAGATTCAAGCCATTAACTCAGGTCACTACATTCAAACCGAACAACCACAGGCAGTCGTTGCCGCTATCCATGAACTCTTAACTCTGAAACCGTAACCCTTATGAAAAAATTAGCGCTAATCACTGCCACTTTATGTTTAAGTGCTTGTACTGCGATTCCACTGAAAACTATGTACCGTTTGGCTACAACTGATCCGCTGCAACTTGATCCGCAAGCGTTACGCACGGCTACGCGCATGCCGGATTGGATAGCGCCACGCCCTGAAGGTGCTAAATTAGTAATCACTAGCCAAGCTGAAGGCAAACCGGAGCAAAAAGAAACTTTTGTTCTGCAAGCCATTCCCTTGGCTTTAGAGCAAAAGCAGCTAGAACTTGAAGCCAAATCCGGCTTTAATTTATATGTCTATCGTATCAACCCAGCCGATCTTCCACGCTTAGAGGCTTATCGCGCGAATACCAAAGCCTTAAAAGCAGCGGGTATTAAAGTCAAAGGCAATCTGGGAATTAGTGTGGATGCCTGCCGTAAAATGGCTTTGCCTGAAGGTAAAATTCCAGTGACAAATTATCTACGCTTGGACGAGTCAGGCTATATGCCGCTAGTAGTCGATTATGATTTACGCCAAGAAGTGGATGGGAAAAACTTAGCGGAGTTATTGCCACCCTGCTAACTAAACTAGGCGCAAATTCAGTATACTCATAGGCTTTAAACAAGCTTTGAAGCCTATGAACTAGTTATGCTTTTACCTCAACGCGAAGATTACGCCTATCACTCTCGTTATTGTGAGGAAAATATCTGGTTGCTTTGTCAGCGCGCCGAGTTTACTGATAGTCAGGTGATGGTAATTGCCGCCCAAGCTGATTGTTTCCCAATGCTAAACCAACGTGCTGCTAATTCTGCGCAAGAACCTTTACTGTGGGATTACCATGTAGTCTTACTGTGGCAAAACACCAACCTAAACTATCTAGTCGATTTCGATACCCGCTTAGAATTTTGCACCCCCCTTGAAGCGTATATCCAACAATCTTTTCTAGCTGAGGAATTGATTAATCCTGAATATGTACCGTTATTTCGTGTCATTAAAGCACAAGATTACGCAAGTTATTTCAAATCGGATCGTAGGCACATGAAAACTAAAAAGGGTTGGCTAGCACCGCCTCCACCTTGGCCACCGATTAGTGAAACTGAAAGTAATTTGCATCAATTCACAAATATGGCAGATCAACGCTATGGCAAAGTGCTTAGCGCCACTGCATTATTACAGATTTATCGCAATCCTTAGCTGCTTAACATGACCTTAGAACTCGATCATATTTTTATCGCTACCACCGCCAATGCTCCTGAAGCAGAGCTATTAAAAGACTTTGGTTTAACAGAAGGCACAGCTAATCAACATTTAGGCCAAGGTACTGCCAATCGACGTTTCTTTTTCCAGAATGTTTTTATAGAGTTGCTATATCTCACTGATGAACAGGCCGTACAAAGTGAAATTGTGCGGGGCACACATTTATATGAACGTTTAACACAGCAAGACCTGTCTATATCCCCTTTTGGCATTTGCTTGCGCCCCCAACAAGGAATCCAATATCAAGCTATGTTTTCTTGTTGGGATTATCAGCCGCCCTATTTGCCAGCACATTTAAGTATTCCGATGGCGAGCGATAATCCTTTAACAGAGCCTTTATGGTTCGTCCTGCCATTTGGTATAGCACCTGTATTAGCTCCCACCGATAAACGCCAGCCGCTACAACACCCAAAAGGCTTTCAGCAACTAACTAAACTGCGAATTACACAACCCACTGCACCCATATCAATGACTGCACAACAGGTAAAAAGAATGGAGGGCTTGCAGATTCAGCGAGGCGACGAGCATGTATTAGAATTAAGCTTTGATCATGAGCAAGCAGGTCTAAGCTATGATTTTCGCCCACACCTGCCCTTAGTAATACGCTGGTAATCTAAGACTTAGCCGCCATTTCCTTATTAATTCTCCAACCAATGATGACGCATTCTAACTTCCGCTCCCATACGCTCGAAAATCTTACATAAGCCATACATGGTGCGATCAAAGAAAATAAAATCATTGGCAATTTTATCGAGGCTAGTATTTTGGGCAAGTTTTTGAATAATCTCGCGTGCTTGGCTGGTATAACTGTGGTTTTTGCCAAAATCGAAGCTAGGTTCTTGTAAAGGTAAAGCTGCCCACTGTGCGAACGGGCGCAATATCTCGCGATACCAAGTTTCGTCACTGTGGTGATGATCCATCCCTAATTCACGATAGGCTGCCAAAGCGCTCTCCCGATTATCCAGCACAAAAGCCTTGATCAACACTGGCAAAATACGTACAAATTTCGGATCAAACTGCTTAGTACAACCAAAATCAATCAAACTCACCGTGCCATCCGTTTGAAACAGATAATTACCCGGATTGGGATCAGCGTGTAGGCGATTAAGGGTGCGCACCGAATAAATCAGAATGTCATATAAATTTTGTGCGGCTTGATTACTAGCGGCTTGAGAAGGATTAGTAGCCAGCCACGCATCCAAATGTTGCCCTGTCATTAACTCAGTGGTGAGAATACGAGCAGCGGAAAACTCTTTATAAACCTTAGGAATTTGTACACCTGTTAAACTCAAATGCTCAGCAAACCATTGGGTGGCAGCTGCTTCATGCGCGTAATCCACTTCCTCTAATAAGCGTGCATGAATCTCCTCTAAGGACTGCGCTACCATCTGCGGATTAGGCAAACTGGGAGCTAGTTTGCGCATTAATTTCATATCGCTATCCATCGCGACATGAATGCCTGGATATTGAATTTTCACCGCAACCGGCGTGTCATCCCACAAAGTCGCATGATGTACCTGCCCTAAACTTGCCGCAGCAAACGCTTGATCATTAAAACGTTTGAACAGCATTTCCGGCGGTTTGCCTAGCTGCTCTTGAATAGCTTTGCGTACCAACACGCGATTCAACGGCGGTACTTGATGGAAGGATTTTTCCAACTCTTTACGATAACGTTCCGGCAGAATCTCCACTTCCATACTGAGCATTTGTGCCGCTTTTAAGGCCGTGCCGCGCAATTGAGCCAAGGCCTTAAAAATCAGTTCGGCATTTTTATCGTCAATCGTTTGTTTATCACTTTGCTGGCGCTCCACCGACATAAACGGGCGCTTTACTTTATGCTGTACTTCGCGCAAACCCACTTTTAAAGCGGTTGAACCCATAATGCCTGCCCGCACCCATTTGCCTTCGGGTAATGACTGTTCCATCATTTGCCCTCCATAAAGCGCCGTTTAGCGGTGACTAATTCAGGAGTCTGTGTCATATTTTTTAACAGATCGGCGTGGGTCATAATGTGGGTGCGGAATAGAAAAGAGACTAAATCCAAGAGCTTGCCCACCATACCCGATTGCAAAATGTTGGCAATAATTTCCATACTGCGATCAATCACTTGGGTGGTATTGGCAAAGCCTTCCGAAGTATCTTTCAGCCAATATGCCAAAATCCCAGTCATATAATCCCAGAACAAACGCGGCAATAACTCACGATAAGGCTGCTCAGGAATTTCTCCCGCCTCCAGCGCTGCATCGAGCATATCCACCACCATAGTTGTGAATAAACGTTTGGTTTCCTCAATATGTGTAAAACCCACTACTGGCGCACCAAAACTCAGCTCAAACACCTGCTGCAAAAACTCGCGGGCTGGTAGCCACAAGCGCAAATTAGTCTCCACCAACTGCTGCAACTGCTCTTGCAGAGAATATTCATGGAAATTGCTGATTTCCTTCAGCTCCAACATCACTTGTTGCTGCACATACTCGCAATAGCCATACAGCACTTTTTCCTTGGTGGGAAAATAGTTATAGATGGTCGCATCGCCGACTTTGGCCTCTTTGGCAATCTCGCGCATGGTGGCATTTTTGAAACCACGAATCGTGATCACATCCACCGCCGCCGCGAGAATACGCACCTTCGTAAGCTGCTTATCTTGCTCATTGATCTTCATAGCAATCACCTTAAAGCGAAATTACACTTTTATAATTCCATTATTTATGTATTTTTACAATAGTAATTTCATTAAAATACCTGCAATATAAGTTCACACACTAACAAGAGCTAAATCTTATGCCCAAACAAGTTCACGAAACTGCCGTTCCACCCAACAGCAAAATTACAGCTCTGATCCCAAACTGCTCTTTTTATGATGCCTGGGCGATAGAGTCAGCTGACCTTGCTAGTTCTGCTTTAGAACAGTTTATAAAGACTGCTAGGAAAACGCCGTCTTGGGTGGAGGCTTGCATGAACTTGCGTAATCAAGTTGGTCAGCTAGTTGGTCTTAAAAATCTGGGTGGTTTATCGGGTTTAAGTGACAAACCAAGCGCCGACTATCAACAAGGTGATCGAGTTGGTATTTTTACTTTATTTGAAAATTCGTTTGATGAAGTGCTATTAGGGGATCATGATAAACATTTGGATGTCACCCTAAGCGTACATCGAAGCCTGATCAACTCAGGCCAACAAGTACGTATTACCCTGACAACCGTAGTACATACACATAATTTCCTAGGCAAGCTGTATATGCTTCCGGTGAAACCGATGCACCGTATTATTGCGCCTACGGTATTAGCTAAACTAAGCTGAATACATTAGAAAATAGCGAGGCAAACGGTTGTTGACATGGAAAAAGTGCAAATCGCCGCAGCCGCAAAGTTTGCGAACAATGGTCAAAAATCAGGTAACTGAACTGCTAACGAGTAGCAGTTCTTTTTAAAAGCCTTAATCATTGGTAAAGCCACTCCGCCAAAGCGTCTCACCCTTCGCACCCACCACCCAAAACTGATGCGCCTCATTCACAGTCGGAAATTGATAAGACTCCAACTGCCGATCCAACACCGCATCCGGCACAAAATGCTCTCGCGCCCGATTATTTTTGCGCAACTCCGTTTCAGGCAGTAAGAACACAACTAAGGTCACTAAAGCGTGATAATCACGCCCCAAGTCGGCAACCATTGAGCGAAAGTCTCTACGCAAATTCGTCGCATCCCAAATCACGCCGTGCTTAACACGCAAGGCTGCTTTCAGCGCTTCTTTAGCTTGCTGGCGAATCTCACCACTATGTTCTTGGCTAGCCCGATCCCCATTCCATTGCTCACGCAACTCATCTAAGGAAATGCGCTCGTAGTCTGGATAATGGGTTTGCAACCAAGTCGACTTACCCGAACCACTCAGTCCACAAGTAATCACCAAATGGGCATAGTGTTCACGATGTTGGAAGGTAGTGCTTAAGGCCTCTTCCGCTTGGGTGATTTTGCCACTTGCCAATTCTGCAAGAGCATAAGTTTGCACATACTCTTGAGCGGACGATGAAAGCACGGCTAAAGCGGGTCGAATGTTTGCAAGAGGGTCTGACCGATCCCAGACCCCATAGTATTGGCAAAGCTCACGAAACTCATCGAGCACTAATAAATCCAGTTCCCTATCGACACAAAACCGGCCTTGAATATCGGCACGTTCCAACCAATACAAGAGCTGCATATTCGACTGACGCGCTAGGCTTAAAAACGCGGCTTGATTGCGTTGGCGCAGCACCAATTGGCGCGGCATTTGATGCTCGCCGACTAGATTTAATACGCTCCAAACTACCTTAAAATCGAGCTGCCATTTCATCAACTTAGGCGCTAAATAAGAACGCCCTTTATCCTCATGCCCTGATGAACCAATGCGAATACGACCTTCTTTTTCATAGCTTTTGGTACAAAGCGGCTTGGCAATATCGTGCAAACAAGCACCCAAAATCAGCGCTTGGCGTTCCGTGCCTTGAATAGGTTGTGCCTCGGTGTTTAAGAGTTGATACAACTCATTCAGCACCATGCTGGTATGAATATGTACATCGCCTTCTGCATGCCATTCCGCATCTTGGGGCGTGTCCTTAAAACGCAGCAATAGTGGCAAATCAGCACCCAATTGCGCGACACATTCATCAAAACTTGGCGTGGCATCCTCGGCAAGACGCGCTAACCATGCATTCACCGTTTTCATCACACATCCCCCTTTAAACCATTGGGAATAATCTCAGCAAACATCCAATGCTCGCTGGTTTGTACATGCTTAGCGCGCACCCATTTCGCCATATTTTGCGCGAACTCGTTATAGTGAAATGCTCGGGTCGCGCGCACCACATAACCCTCAGTGGTTTTGGTATCAATCTGAATCGCCCGAATCGCCGCTTCATCCCAAATGCCTTGGTACAACACAGGCGGCGTGTGAATAGACCAGAGCGCAAACCATTCCAAGGTCTCTGCCCAACTCAGACAAATATTCTGTTCATTCCAAATCGAAAAGCCGTAAAAATAGCTCTGCAACTGAGCGTAAATCACCGAATGTTGCGCGTACATATTCTCGCCACACACGCGCCAATCGTTTGGAATTTCATGCTGAAATTGACCATACCACTGCTTGACCCAATCACGAGAGGCATGATGGCGGCTATCCACCGAACGCGCGTGCATCCGCTCACGATACAGTGAGGTATTTTCACCATCCATTTTTTCAGTCACAACGACTTCTAAACCAGCAAACTGTTCGGTATTGATAATGCGAATATCATCGCTGGCAACGCTCGCCGACCACGGCAAATGTGGCGTGCGCGGGTATTTATAAACTGACATAGCTTGTCTTCCTAAACTATTAAAATCACCAGCACGAGCAAAACTGCCTCAACGTTTACTGAGCGAATGCAGGTGCAATTTGTAGTAATTTCGGTTTAGACATTACATGGCTATTAAAGAAGCTTAGGGGTTAAGGATTGAAGATAGGTTGTAATCTTAACCAGATTATAGAAATGCTGACAAGTTCAGACTGATGAAGTGTTTTTTTAGATTATACAATGATAAAAAATTCGATTTGTTATTTTGGGATTTATAATGATATTCTTACTTGGTATTACTTTTGAGTTACTCTTATGGAAACCACTTCTGTTACTAGCAAAGGCCAAGTCACAATTCCACTAAAAATACGCCAGCGTTTAGGGATTCGTAAAGGCAGTAAAGTTTCTTTTGTTTTGTCAGACAACCATGTGGAGTTGCGCGTTAGCAAAACACCTGAGACTGTTGCTACGAGCGGTTTTGGCATGTTGAAAAGCAAGCGCAAAGCTGTTCCGGCTGATTTCGATGTGGCAAGCCTGTTGAGTAAATCATGATTGGGCTAGATACGAATATTCTGGCGCGCTATTACGTGGATGATGAAAACGATGTGGAAGCACAAAAACAGCAAATTGCCGCTAAAAAGTTGTTTGAATCTGGCGGTGATTTAAAAGTAAGTAAAACGGTATTGCTCGAATTTGAATGGGTATTGCGTGGCTATTATCGCTTTGAAGTTCAGGAAATTATTTCAGCTTTTCAGCATCTACTGAGTCAGCCACATATTTATATTGAAGCTCGTGAAGAAGTCGAACAAGCTATTGCTGGATTAGAAGATGGATTGGATTTCGCGGATGCTCTGCATCATGCAAACTACCAAGATTGCGAGGCAATGGCTTCGTTTGATGATCGTAAGTTTGCACGACGGGTTAAGAAATTGGGACTTGCTCCGCGTGTTGTTATCCCTATATAGCGGTTTTCCACCCACTTGTACCAAACGCCTCTCAAGAAAATCAAAGTATTAACTTAATAAAATCAATTTCTTATTACCATTACTAGTCATTATCTGGAAAATAATCTTGCTTTGCTTTATTTGTTAAACTGTAAACCCTTTGAGCAGACTCGCCCTGTCTAGCTACTAACCCAAGTGTTTCATCAAGTTTTTTAGCTCTTTTTCCAATTAATTGATAAGAGCAATCTAACTCCTCAGCTATCTCTTTAGCCTTCATTGGCTTTTCAGTCTTATGCATTTCATGCATAATTCCTATTTCTATTTCAGGCAAAAGTTTAGCATTATCTATTCTTTCTAGCTCACTTCTTAGTGAATCGGCAGTTGAAATTTCTTTCACAGGAGATTGACAATCAGGGCAGCGCATTTTTGTAAACTTCAAGAACTCCAACTCTTCAAAGGGGAAGCTTCTATGGCAAGCAGGATTAATACAAGATAAAGATTTAGACTTCTTCAAAAACATCTCAATAAGACTATCGAAATCAAAAGGTCTAGATACCAAATATTTTCTATATTCAGTTCCTTTTGGATAACCCCACTTCAGAGAGTTTTTCTTACACAGCCCATAATTTAAGCAATACACTGATTGCTTACCGCCATCTTTACTACTCATTTCATTATACTTACTGATAAAGAAATTTAACTCTAACGTTCTAATAAATTGCTCATGTAAAGGATTAAAGTAGAAATGACTAGCAAATGGGTTATGCCTAAAAGGTTCATACAAAACACTAGTTAACTCGCCAATTCTAATTTTCTTTTGAATTTCCTTCATTTCTGCTATAAAGATATCCATCAATTCTTTAAGTTGTAAAATAGAAATTTTTTCATCAATTGACTTTAGAGAGTATGTTGTATTATGAAAAAATGGTTCAATCGTAAAATCATAGTACTTCTCAGCAGCATCTTCTAATGCAGCTTTTGTAATAGGAGAATTATAGGCTATTTTACTTTCATAACAGTAATAAAGGATATAGCCTATGATACGAGGTATATTCATTGATATTTGAAATATCAGTTCATAATAGTCATCAATTGAGTCTTTTTTTGTATCAAAGAAATGCTCAATGGGTTTCGAGGTAAAATGGTTTATACGCTTTTCGATAAGTCTTTTTGTAAAATCTACTGACTTCTCCTCCATAACGCTTTTATTTACTCTAGTAGAGTACAAGTCATAAAAGTCTAAGTAAATTTTATCGATTTTCCCTTGATCAATTTTTCCAAAATATACTCTATTAGGATAAGCTGCTACTTTAAATTTAATGAACTCATCAGACCAATTATTAAGAGGAGCTAATAGAACATCAACAAAAACCCTCATAGACTCATCAGGAATTTCTGAAAAGTCATCAAGTAAAACAACTAAGCTTTTAATATTTAAAATAGATAAAATATCTTTTATTTCATCAATAAAATTCTTTACTTGAAAAACCTTAAGAAATATATCAGAAAACTCTTCTTCAAGATCTAAGTTGTTCTTAGATGATAATTTATCCCCTCTATTAAAACCTTCTTCTGCATCAACACCGAAATCCAACTCTGAAAGTTTAACTGAGCCAGAAAACTTATTAGCATGGCTAAACTCTCTTTCATTAACACTTTCTTGAGAGACCTTCTTATGAGTATTCTTTTTTCTCAAAGTTGGCATTTCTATCATTTTTAAATGGTCATTATTTTCAATACTATTCTGCAGCAATTTTACTCTTTCTAAAACAGTACTTGCTGCACTAAGTCCAAGAATTTTCTTCAATTTCTCCATAGTTGATGTGGTTTTTTTACTAACTTCTTCAATTAAAGACCTTAATACGCTTTGGATAAAATTTTTCTCCAAAACATATTTATTTAAATATTTACTAGGAATTGCCTCATCTAAGTAATCATGGCTAATATATTCTGCTTGAGAAGATTCAAAAACTGTTTTAGTGTCAATATAACAAGATAAAACATTTCCTTTCTTTCTGTACTCTTTTTGAAGCCTTAAAAAAATTGTTGATTTTCCCGTACCTTTCCTGCCTATGAGAAAAGTAGTATTATTAGATAAACATGATTTCAAAATCTGATCATCTGGCAATAAATCCGTATACAAAAGCTCAATCAATTCTTTTCCTTGATCATCTTTTAACTCGGCTCTTCTATATTTCTTCAATGAGTCAACAGCTAAAAAAAATTGATTTTTGTCTTCAGCAGAGTACATTTTGCACCTAATATTTTACATACTATTCTTCAAAGAAAATTTGATACAAGATCAAGCGTGCTAAATCTTATAACAAGCTAAAATTATGATCAATTTAATTTTTAAATTATTTCTAGAAAGGGCTTCAGCTAAGCAATACTCTACAAATAGATTTTTAAAAGTCACTCTGTTTTAACAAAAACATATACCTATCTTACCTGCTCCCGATAAAACAAATTCCAAGTATCAAACGGATAAATCTTGCCATTTGGCTCGACGAAATGCGTACAAGAACGCTTGATCGAACCAATATCAAAATCGTATTTATCCATAAACGCCATAATCACAATACGGAATACATTGTCATAAGTCAGGCCGCCATTGCTTTGAATGCGGGGTAAGCAGCAGAGTAAAGTCTCTAGCTTTTCAGTGGTTTGCTCGCTACAGGCGTCCAGCGAAAATAGCTTAAAGAAGGCTTCTTTGAGGCCAGCGCTTTTCTCAAAAGTAATGGTGTTATCAACACCTTTTAATAATTCATCACGCGGCAATAAACCGGTGACTGGAATAATCTTGTCATCCATACGAATGCCATAACCAATCGAAATATTTTCAGGGTGGCAAGGCAAGGGAATCATATCCGCATCACCGAAGGGATTATCGGCTTCAATAATACGGCTGCGAATTTCACTTAAGGTAATGCGATTAGTAGGTTTGCCATCTTCATTACGCCCCGCATCTTGCACAGGTTGGAAGGTAATCCCACGCACGCATTTCCATTGCTGGGCAAATTGAATAAGCTCACCGATTTCCTCATCATTCACGCCTTTGCGAATCACACAAACCAGTGTGGTGGAAATATTATGCTGCTCCAACTTTTCTAAAGCTTGACGGCGAATAGCGCGCATGTCTTGCCCGCGAATATTCTGCAGCGCTTCGGCCTTTAAAGAATCGAATTGCAAATACACTTCAAAGCCGGGTTTTAAACTGGCTAGCTCTTCAACTAACTGTGGGTCACGAGCAATGCGAATCCCATTGGTATTGAGCATTAAATGGCGGATTGGACTGGCTTTTAAGCGCCGTAAAATTGTCATTAACTCTGGATGTAAAGTCGGCTCACCCCCTGAGACTTGCACCAAATCAGGCTGCTGCTCGCTGGCGAGTAAGGTTTGTAGCATGATTTCAATCTGTTCTAGGCTACGCGGATTGCCTTTGCCCGGTGCAGAGTTCGCGAAGCATACCGGACAGTGCATATTACATTCGTCAATGATTTCAAATAGTGCTAAGCAAGAATGCTGCTCGTGATCAGGGCATAAACCACAATCATGCGGGCAACCTTTATTAATCGCCGTTTGAAATTGGCGCGGCATATCGCCCGGCTTCAAATACTCTTTACAGCGCTTGAAATACTCAATATCGGTCGAGACTAAAGTCTTTTGCACGCCATGCTCAGCACAGCGCTTTTGGTAATACACCTTATCGTTTTGGAAAATGATTTTGGTTGGAACGACGGCAAGGCATTCTTCACATAAAGATTGGGTTTGGCCGTAGAAAATATAAGGGCGGACTTTATTACTCAAAGCAAGAGCCTCTAAGCAGTGAACAACATAATGACGCAGCCGCTAAAGGCTAGGAAGTAAAGCACACCTGTGCCACCAAGTAGCATTAAAAGTGCTTTAGAAGTGGGTTTGCTCAAATCTAAGAACCATTTCAGCGCCATACCATGAATGCCTAATTGAGCTAATAAAGGTATTAAGATAAGGCCGCCCACACTACCGATCACCATCATCAACAACACAATAGCAGGTAATAGTAACAATACCCATAACACCCAAAAAGCCACCTGATCACTGGTGGAACGTAGGTAACTAGCAGGTGCTTGCTTAGGATCAGTCATGATTTTGCCTTGTTATAACTAGCATCATGGCAGCGTAGCCGAGTAAGCCCAAACATAACAACTGGAAAAGATTGAAAGAGCCAAAAACTGCTGAATAAGGTTTCAAGAACTCCCAAATAAACCGCTGGCCTGCATAAAACAATACAAAGATATAAAAACCTTGTGTCTGCCAAAAAACTGGGTATTTAGGGTAACTGACTAATAAAACTATTAAAAAGACCAACATCACACAGGTTTCATAGAGCTGCACGGGGTGGCGTTTCAAACCATCGCCAAAATCAATACCCCAAGGCAAACTTGTTTCAATTCCATAGGTAAAATCGGCTAAGCCTGAAAGAAAGCAGCCAATCCGTCCGACTGCAATCAAGACAATTAAACCGGGTACAAAATACAGCCCTGTAGACTGGCGAATACCTGCGAAATACTTAAAAACCTCTGCACCGACAATGGCACCAAACACCCCACCGAGCATACTTTTAGCTACACCTGCTTGCCCAGACAAATACAGATTCAGCGTGCCGAATAAAATACTACCCCCGATTAAACCGAACAGGAGCACGAGTAAATAGTAGTGATGTTGAGACTCTTGGGTGACACCCACAGGACGTACTAAACCGTATTTACGTCGAAACCAAAAGCTCACCAATACGCCACTCAGCAGTGCGAGCAAGTCGAAAATATAATGAATTAACACTAAGGCCGTCCAAAAGCTTCAGGCAGTAGGCAGCCACCGAAGCCAATCAAAGGCAGTCCAATCGCAGCAAAGACAACCCAGAGTAACAGCTTTGAACCGAGGACATTGCCTTTGAAAAAGTGCCAGGCCGTTTTGAATAATATCAAGAGGCCGGTTAAGACAATAACCGCATCCCAAGCTATATAGCCCCAGTCTTTAGGAAAATAAACATCACCGTTATAGGCGGCAATGATAAAGATTACAAACAAAAAAACAGCAAATGCTCCCACCAACCAAAACAGCCAGAAAAAAATTTTAAGCGGAATGGAATAGCTGATTTTATCCGTCATTGTGAATACCCTTAGACGCCTTAGATAAGGTTTATATTAGTAGCCTAGGCTTAGCTTAAGGCAGGACGATTTCTGCTTCCCTGCTAACTGTTTTCAATAGTTAGTGACCAAAGTTTAGACCCAAGTTCATATTATTTAGGATGAAGCAGCCCCCAAAAGCAATGAAAGGCACGGCAACTACTGCTACCACAATCCATAGGAGCAATTTCGACATTGGTATATCTTTACGCGCGAAATGCAAACCGGTTTTAAGCAGCAAAAACCCTTCCACCACTACGACGAGACCATTCCAAGTTGCCATCACATTAACATCAGAGGCCGTTGCAAGCGTAAAGAAACCAAACAACAATAAGATCAATAAGCCCACTATCCACAACAGCCAGAACAGAATGCTTAAACCAACCGAGTAGGTATTTTCAGACATGGAAGGCTCTCATATGCGTAGGTAAGGATACATAGTGTTAAGCGTAATTTTCAGAGTCAAGTGTAGTGCTTACAACGACTAATCCCGATCAGATAAGCGATTACTGAGAATAACCGTTGCAGTGAGTGCTTTATAAGTTTGCAATTGTTGTTCTGATAGGCATGAAAAAAATTCTTCATCGGCATTTTCTATTGCCACAATTGCTTGTTGGATAAGAAGCTTGCCTTGATCACTAAACCCCACATTAAAGGCGCGACTATCAAGCGCTGAATCGTTGCGAACTACTAAACCTGATTCCTCAAGACGACGAATCGCCTTAGAGAGCGTCATTTTATCAATTTTAGTATGTGCAACTAATTGAGTTTGCGTAATCCGCTCAGCCTTAGCTTCAAACCAAGCTAAAGAAGCAAGAATCGCATATTGGGTTTGGGTGATACCGAAATCACCCAAAACTTTGGCCAGCTTGCCCTGCCACAACGTGGTTATTTTCCACAAGAGAAAACCTGCACTATCGTCGGCTTGTTCGTATTTGAAAGGCGAGTCCTCAAGCGGCTCTGGCTTTTTCAATTAAACGCTCCGTTTGTTCTGGCATCCCTTTGGCAATATCGTCTACCACTAGTTTTTTCCATAAAAAAGCGAGTGGCCCTTCGAGACGCAAGGTAGTTTTAATTTCCAATTGATTACCAC
The DNA here is from genome assembly GCF_937876535.1 of uncultured Thiothrix sp. GTDB lineage: Bacteria > Pseudomonadota > Gammaproteobacteria > Thiotrichales > Thiotrichaceae > Thiolinea. The sequence goes on along the minus strand of NZ_CALFHZ010000021.1, from coordinate 336,748 downwards.
GCTCAATTAGTTCGTGGGAATCATACATTTTAGCCAAAAAGAACCGGGTTAAATCCACAAATACTGCTTTAGGCTTTACCTCAGTTAGCTCAATATTAATATTGGGGCCACCTTTAGGTTTGAAACGAAACACATTGCCTGCTTTAAACTCGCCGTCCAATTTGGCATATTCAATATCATCCTGCCAAGTATGCCATTGATTCACATCTGACCACACTTTCCAAACCTGATCCGTGCTAACCCCATCCACCACTTTACTATAAGTTTTAGTCCACATGTTTTTTGCTCCAACGATTGCTTAAAGCAATATAGTAAACTGGTTTACTATATATACACAAGACCGACTATCTGAACCATAGCTTTTTCATCCTCCTCTGTGTTCTGGAAAGTATCTAGTCCTCCACCAAATCCCCGCCACAATTCCAAATTCCCTGCACACCCCCTGCAAAGCGCAGGCTCAGACTCTAGGCATCGCACGACTGAGTACGCACCATGCACGTCAAACTTATTTTGCCCTCGCTACAAGAAGCTGGCTCACCGGACTGGCGACCGATTAAATACTCTCTTTTTCCGCCTTTGGGTTTAGCCACATTGGCGGCCTATTTAGCCCCAAGTGATCAGATTGAATTAGTCGATCAGCATGTGGAAACCTTGAGCACGGATGACCGCCCTGTCTTGGTGATTATTCAGGTGTATATCACTAGCGCTAAGCGTGCTTATCACATCGCTGATCACTATCGCGCTAAGGGCTGTTATGTGTGTTTGGGTGGCTTGCATGTGAGTTCCTTGCCTGATGAGGCGGCTTTACATGCTGATTCGATTTTTCTCGGGCCGGGTGAAGATACCTTTCCGCAATTTCTGGTGGACTTTCGGAAACGCGAGCCGAAAAAGCGTTATCAATCGACCTTGCGCACCCTTGCCACTTTGCCACCGATTCGGCGCGATTTAATTAAGCGCCACCACTACCTAGTGCCCAATTCCATCGTGGTGAGTCGCGGTTGCCCTTATCACTGCAGCTTTTGTTATAAGGATGCGTTTTTGAGCACGGACGCTCGTTTTATACCCAAAAAGTCGAGGCGGCTTTAGCAGAAATTGAGCGCTTACCCGGTAAACACTTGTATTTTCTGGATGATCATTTATTGGGTGATCCGCGCTTTGCCAGCCAATTATTTAGCGGGATGCGCGGCCTGGGTCGGTTATTTCAAGGCGCGTCTACCGTGAATGCCATTCTTAAAGGCAATCTGATTGAGCAAGCAGCGGAAGCGGGTTTGCGGAGTATTTTCATTGGCTTTGAATCGCTAGCTGCGGACAGTTTGAGCTTTTCTAATAAGTCACAAAACTTGGGGCGTGATTATGCAGCAGCGATTCAGCGCCTCGATAGTCTGGGTATTAAGATTAATGGTAGTTTTGTATTTGGCTTGGATGGCGACACGCCGGACGTATTTGCGCGCACCGTGGATTGGGCGGTTGCGCAAGGTTTGACTACTGCCACATTTCATATCGCCACCCCTTATCCGGGTACGGCATATTACAAGCAAATGCAGGCGCAAGGGCGGCTCACTACCCAGAACTGGGATTTATACGACACGCGCCATGTGGTGTTTGAACCCCGAGGCATGAGCCGCGCACAACTCAAAACGGGTTACGATTGGGCGTATGAGGCATTTTATAGCTGGGCGAATATTGCTAAAGCGAGTCAGAATCACGCTGCTTTCAATCAACGCTTACGCCATTTCGCCTACAGCGCAGGTTGGAAAAAAGCCGAGCCAGTATGGAACTTCATGATTCAACACAATCTGCTAAGCCCGATGCGTCAGGTGCTCGAAACGGTGTTAGACGGGCGTACTCCACAACCTAAACTAAGGAGCCAACATGCTTTGGAAAAAGTGCTTTGATGGCTTAGCCGTCGCGCTCGGATTAATGCTAATTGGTTGGGTGTTAGTGATAATTGCCTTTAGCATTTGGGTCTTAGAGGGTCGCCCAATTCTCTTCCGCCAACCGCGTTTAGGCTTAAATAAACAGCCCTTTTCCATCTACAAATTTCGCACTATGCAAGATGAAGTAGTGACTAAAAGCGGCAAGTTGTTACGCCAAACCGGTTTAGATGAATTGGCACAAATTATCAATATTCTGCAAGGCCATATGAGCGTGGTCGGCCCTCGACCTTTGACTCAGGCGGATGTACAGCGCCTTGGCTGGGATGATGCTTATCATGCAAAGCGCTGGAACATTAAACCGGGGATTACTGGCTTAGCGCAACTGTATGGCGGACGCAGTGCGAAGGTGTCGTGGCATATGGATGAGGTGTATCAGGCGCAAATGTCGTGGTGGCTGGATACACGCGTAGTGCTGTGGTCGTTGGCGGTGAATGTATTGGGGAAACAAAAGGTGCGTGGATGGCTGATGAAGCAGCATAAATCAACCACCAATTAATGATGCTCTAAAGTATATTTACCACTAAATAATTTTTGCTCGGGCAACTCGCATAGTGTTTATACGCTTTGGGTTATGCTAGTCGCAATACCTTTACTTGCCCCCGACCACCATTACCTAGAAGATAGCGTTAGATTTGCTTAGCTAGGTAATCATTATGTACATCGCTCCACCCGTCCACTACATCGAACCTCTATTTCGCCCACCCAGTGAAGCGGATTCCTTAATTCTACAAGTCACCAATGGCTGTAGTTGGAATGAGTGTAGCTTTTGTGAGATGTATACTCAGCCGCAGAAAAAGTTTAAGCCACGCTCTGAAACAGAAGTATTGGCAGAAATCCAGCGTTGTGGTGAAACACTACACAATGTAAGGCGTATTTTCTTAGCCGATGGCGATGCGATGGTCTTATCTTTCCGCCGCCTTGAAGCGATTTTGCAGGCGATTCGTACTTATTTGCCTAGTGTGACCCGCGTTTCCTCTTATTGCTTGCCACAAAATATTGCCAATAAAACGCCGGAGCAATTGCAAGCCTTACGCACATTAGGTTTAAGTTTGGTGTATATCGGTGCGGAAAGTGGTGACAATACCGTTTTACAAAAAGTGCGAAAAAGCGAAACTTTTGCCAGCACCCGCGATGCGATTTTAAAACTCAAAGCGGCTGGCATAAAAACTTCTGTGATGATTATTAATGGCTTAGGTGGCAAACAGTATAGCGAGCAACATGCACTTGCCTCGGCTGAATTAATCGATGCCACTCAACCAGAATACCTTGCAACCTTAGCCTTATTTTTCCGTTATGGCGAGCGACGTTTTACAGAAACTTTTGGTGAGGACTATACCCCTTGCTCGACACTTGATTTATTCACTGAAATGCAGACTTTTATCAAGCATCTAGACTTGCAACAAACCATTTTTAGAAGTGATCATATTTCCAATAATTTGGTGCTGAAAGGTGTTTTAGGTAAAGACAAAGCGAAACTGCTTGCCCAAATCCAGCAAGCTGTCGCGTATGCGCACAGCCAAGGGCCGAATTGGCATTTGCCGGTTTATGGGGGCTAAACCGGCAAATAATTGCTTAATGCGCGCTCGATTTAGCCCAAAGATTAATCCCACCATCCTGAGCAATTTGGTCGATTCGCGCTAATTGCTCAGCACTAAATGCTAAATTATTCAAAGCTGCGACATTCTCTTCAATCTGTTGCACGCTACTCGCGCCAATCAAGACTGAGGTCATACGCGGATCACGTAAGGCCCATGCTAAAGCCATTTGCGCTAAGGATTGTCCGCGTTCAGCAGCGACTTGATTCAGATCACGTACCATTGTTAAGTTCTGCTCACTTAAAAACTCGCCTAAGAATGAACCGCCTTTGCTAGCCCGCGAGCCTTCTGGCACGCCTTTTAGGTATTTATCACTCAGCAAACCCTGTGCTAACGGCGAGAACGCAATACACCCCATCCCTTCTTGTTCCAAAGTATCGAGCAGTGCGTCTTCAATCCAGCGATTTAGTATCGAATAGGAGGGTTGATGAATCAGGCAAGGCGTACCCATTTGCCGCAAGATTGCCACCGCTTCAGCGGTCTTCGCAGGTGAGTAGGAGGAAATCCCCACATATAAAGCCTTACCTTGGCGCACTGCACTGTCCAAAGCCCCCATCGTTTCTTCTAAGGGGGTATCGGGATCAAAACGGTGCGAATAGAAAATATCTACATAATCCAAGCCCATACGCTTGAGACTTTGATCCAGACTCGACAGCAGATATTTACGTGAACCCCATTCCCCATAAGGCCCCGGCCACATGTCATAACCCGCTTTGGTGGAAATAATCAGTTCATCGCGGTAGGAGTGAAAATCTTGTTGTAGCAATTTACCAAAGGCTGACTCAGCTGAACCAGGTGGCGGGCCATAATTATTCGCTAAATCGAAATGGGTAATGCCTAAATCAAAAGAGCGGCGCAACATAGCGCGGCCTAGCTCTAGCGAACTCGTACCACCAAAATTATGCCATAGGCCAATGGAAATCAACGGGAGACGTAAACCACTACGCCCTGAGCGTCGATATGGCATGGAATCATAGCGTTTAGGATCAGCTTGATAGACCATAGAATGCACTCCTCACGGTGAACTAGATTGGGTTTTACCTGATTATGGCGCGATTCCACCCTAGTTGCTATTAAGCTGCGCCTAGGGTGGCTTGAGTAAGATTTACTTCACCGTTATTTTCAGTTTGAAATTGCCTTTCCACTCATCTGCTTTCATGCATTCGTGCACGCTAATAACATAATCGCCCGCTAAAGTCGGCTTAACGGTTTTCTTGTTATTGCAGGATAAATCCATATCGCTGGCATCTTCCCCATTGGGAGCCGTGATACCTAAAGTAACACGCTTATTCCCAGGATTGAGTTGCTCGACTTGCAGGGTTTGCCCTTTGCGCACTTCGAGTAGATAAGTTTGCTGGCCTTTGTAATTGCTCAGCTTCCCCGTCACTACGGCGCTAGTGGCATTAGGCGCGAATTTAACCCGAATACTCCCATCCGCTACCGGCTTAGGGGTTTGATCCCAAGCGCAAATTTTGGTGGTTTTGCTCACCCAACACGCACCCTCTCGTTTTAATTCCCCTAAAGGCGCTTGCGCATGATTACTTTGTGGAGAGGCATTCCAAGAAGCTTCCGCTTTATTCTTTTCAAAGGTATTCAAATAGACAAAATACTGCTTGCCGTACAAACGAAAAGAACCATCTGCATCACCATCATATTTGCAAGTACCTGTCAGATAAGTTTTACCCTTCACTTGCAATAAGCATTTAACTGGACGTGTTTTTACACCGTCGCCGAATGCTTCGGCGCTCACAGCGGAGCTATAAGACAAAGAGAAAATAGAGGAGAAGAAAACAGCAGCTACCGTTGGTGCTACTGAGAATAACGCTTTCATAGAGACGACCCTCGCTAGGTTTGGAAGTCTTAAACTACCTGAGTAGCTAGGGCTTCTCAATAAGAAAGCGAAGGAAAACAGTATTTGTTCTTCAGTAAATGACTAAACCCAGATACGAGCAAGAAGGGACTTAGCCCTTCTCGCTGGCTTAACCACTTTAGAGATTGAAGCCGTCTGATGAAATGCCTAAATCACTGCAAATATCACGTACAATTTGCTTTTCCTTAGCATCGAAACTGCCGTCTGAATTACCAATGGCGATACAAACACGCACCATTAAACGTGCGGCATCGGGCTTAGCACGCAACTTACCAATAACTTTTAAGGCTTCTGCTTTACCAATTTCAAAATCGAAGTCAAAATTGCTATTAACCTTATTGAAATAGTCGATAACTTCTTTAGTATCAAATACTTTTAGTTCATCCGATTGCTGGATGAATTTCATCATTTTTTGCTTTTCTTCTGAATTGATATTGCCATCTGCAACAGAAACTAAAGCACAACCGGCTACGCAAGCTTCCATGAATTCACGATTACGATATTTACTGACTTCCGCCGTCAATTGGCCACGAGCTTCTTGTACTTTTTGTTTAAAACTATCAAATAGCGACATTTGGATTGGTTCCTGATTAACACACTAGCCTATTGATAGCACACATCAGGCACCGCTACGAATAACCACGACTACCTGTAGAGGCTTACATTTAAAACTTACACTGACTGTCCGGCTGATCAAACCCTAAAGTATCAAGATTATTAATCTGATGCAGAAAACCTTGCAGAGGGGCACGATCAATAACCCAGTTATGAGTGGACAGCAAGAGTGGCTGACGTAGTTGATGATCCCAAGGGCGGAAACTGCTCGGGTTACCTTTTGCACCATCTAAATTCGTGGTCGGAGCCAGCAAATAATCACGGATTTTGGTGAAGTCACTACTTTGAGTTTGTTGTACTGCTGCACCCAAGGAGCGCACGGTCATCCATGCCGCCCAATCCACATCACTCATATGGCGATTCGCTTGTTTTTCAAAGCGTTTCTCCACTTGTGGAGCACCATGCCGCTCCCAAGCCCAATTCCACGCTAAGGCATTCAAGCCTTCTGAACCGACCACCGGACGAGGTAATAGGGTTTGATAATTGGCATTACGCGAGAACTCGCCTTCGGTATCCGCAATATATACCACGTCATAATCGCCACCCGTTAACAGCGCAATATTATTCTTCTCACGTTCACGCGGATCACTACCCAATACAAACGGGCGGGTATCACTAATTTTTAAACCATAGCGTTTAGCCGCACGATTAAATGCCTCCACCAATAACTGATCCTCTGGCAAAGGCCCTTGCAAGATCAAAGCATTGCGCCATTTGTGAGCAATTAAATACTGCACCAAACCATCGGCTTGCATGGCTACATTGGGAATGGTATGGAAGATATTCGCTTGGCATTGCGCTTGACGTAGAGCATCGTCTTTGGCAGAAATATTGAAGAATAGTAGGTCTTTGCCTTTGAAAGCTTGCGCCACTTCCACCAGTGTTTTTGCGGGCAAATCAACTACGAAAAACTTAATACCTTTGGCTTGTGAATCATCCACCTGCTTAATTAAATCAGCACTATCTTTGCCACTAATTTGCTCTAAAGCGAAACTCACACCTGCTGCTTCACCATGAAATTTTATTTCCTTCAAGGCCACTTCAGCAGCGGGATAAGGTCGTCCAAAGGGTGCGCCCAAAAATTGCTTAGGCATGAGCTTATCGTCATAACGTGCATCATCCGCCAAGTGCAAATAGCCAATCGTTAGCACCGCTTTAGCAACTTGCACGGGCGCGGCTTCAGTCCCTGCGGGTAAGTTTTGCGGCGCTACAATACCCAATGGAGCGGGTGTATCCTCAGCAGACACTGCACTTAAACCACTACTAGCTAAGATGACACTTAATACAATTTTCTTAATCATCTACCGTCACCATATAAGGCACACGCCCAACAGGGACTGATTTAAGCACCTTACGCGCAGGCACATCAATAATTGACACATCATCACTCAGGCCATTGGCGACAAATAATAAAGATTCATCTTTATTCAATGCGGCATTCCATGCACGATTACCGACCAAAATATAAGTCTCAACCTTGCGCCCTGCTACATCCACCACCGCCACTCGATTTGCGCGCCCAATCGTCACAAACGCCGTTTTGCCATCCTTGGTCATTACTAAGCCGACGGGGGTAATGTCTTCTTTACGAAAACCTTCCGGTGTAAAACTAATCTTTTCTTTAACCTTATTGGTGGCCACATCAATAATGCTGACTGAGGCATCCAACTCACTAGTCACCCATAACTCCTTGCCATCTGGTGTTAACGCTAAACGGCGTGGGCGTGTTCCCACCACAATATTAGCCGTCGGCTCATTCGCAGTCGGATCAATCACATGCACCATATTCGCCACTTCAGAAGTGACATAAACTGTCTTACCATCAGGATTGGCTAACACACCCTCTGGCTCTTGCCCCACCTCAATGGTTTTGGTCATTTTTTTAGTGGCTAGATCAATAATTCCTAAGCCCCCCTCATCTTCGAGTGAAATATACAAACTTTTATTATCGGGACTGAGATCAAAGGCTTCAGGATCGTCAATATCTTTAATTTGATCGACGACCTCAAGCTTTGCTATATCAATAATATCAATGCTTTCGCCATCTCCACAGGCAGCGTACAGCATGGTTTTATCAGGGTTGAATTGCAGATGACGCGGACGTTTAGCGGTTTTTATATCTTTGACTTTAGTGAAGTTTTTTCCATCTAGCACTGTGACAATATTATCGTTTTCACTACTCACAAAAACATAACCCGTCCCTTTAGCCTGTGCCAGAGGTGAATAAGCGATCGGTAAACTTGCCAAAATAGCTAATTTTATTAGATTTTTCATGAATGCTCCTCTTTCAGCCATGAAGGTTTGCTCCAATCTAGAGTAGCATGGGTTGGAAAAAAGTTGGTGGCAAGCCAAGCAAAATTACGCTATTTAATATCCTACCCAACCCAAGGAGAGGTGGTATGGCAACTCGGCACTGGCCGGCCTTAGTGGCTATCTGTCAGCGAGAAACGATCAAATTTTGGCATCAGCGCGGACGCTTATTATCGGCCTTAGTGCGTCCTGCCTTGTGGCTGGTGGTCTTTGCGGCTGGCTTCCAGAATATTTTTGGTGTTTCCATTATTCCGCCTTATGAAACTTATATTGAATACCAAGTTTATGTGGTACCTGGTTTATTGGGGATGGTACTGTTATTCAATGGTATGCAATCGTCGTTGGCGATGGTGTATGACCGCGAAATGGGTTTAATGCGGCTGTTATTAACCGCACCGCAGCCTCGTTGGTTTTTACTATTCAGTAAATTAGTCGCGGGCACTTTATTGTCAGTGCTACAGGCTTATGCTTTCTTAGCGCTGTGTTGGCTGTTTCGTGTAGATATTCCGTGGTTCGGTTGGATCACGGCTTTTCCTGCCTTGGTGTTGGCTGGGCTAATGTTGGGTGCTTTGGGCTTATTGCTATCGGTTTATATTCGCCAATTGGAAAATTTCGCAGGCACTATGAACTTCGTGATTTTCCCGATGTTTTTCTTATCTACCGCCTTGTATCCACTCTGGAAGCTGCAAGAGTCGGGTGCAACTTGGGTTTATTATCTAGCACGTTTCAACCCCTTTACCCATGCGGTTGAAATGATCCGGTTTGCCCTTTACGGTCAATTGAACCTCCTCTCCTCTTTGATCGTATTGGGCTCTTTATTCTTGTTTTTCATGCTAGCGGTATGGGGTTATGATCCACAACGTGGCTTCATTCAACGCGCACGCCAAGCATAAGCCATCACACACCCCAACTGCAGAATTTAGGAGGAATAACAATGAACTACTTACGCCTACTTGTCCTTAGCTTCACCCTCACACTACTCCCTAATCTTGCTCATGCTTTAGAAAAAGTACGGGTAGGTGTGCTCGAATTCGGCACAGTCAATTGGGAGCTGGATGTGATGAAAGAGCACAAGCTAGCCGAAGCCAATGGTTTTGAGTTGGAAGTAGTTCCAGTTGCCTCTGCCGATGCAGCCACAGTTGCTTTACAAGGTGGAGCGGTTGATACGGTTGTAACCGACTGGCTTTGGGTAGCGCAACAGCGCGTAGCAGGCCAAGACTATGTGTTATTTCCCTATTCCAATGCAGTGGGCAGTTTGCTCGCCAGCCCCAAAGCTAATATCAAAACCTTAGCGGATTTAAAAGGTAAGAAGCTGGGTGTGGCCGGTGGCGCTACCGATAAAAGCTGGTTGTTATTACGTGCTTATGCTCAGCAACAAGATAAATTGGATCTCGCGAAAGAGGCCACTATTCAATATGGCGCTCCACCTTTATTGAATGAAGTCATGCAAACAGGTGAGCTGGATGCGGTACTAAATTTCTGGAATTTTGCGGCGCGCTTACAAGATGAGGGCTTACAAACAGTCATTACCGTACCACAAGTGTTGGAAGGCTTAGGCATTCAAAAAGACCTACCGATGATTGGCTGGGTGTTTAGTGAAAAATGGGCAAAAGAGCATACCGCTGCTGCTAATGGCTTTTTAACTGCCTCTTATGCCGCCAAGAAAATTATGAAAGACAGCGATGAAGAATGGGCGCGAATTCGCCCGAAAATGAAGGCGGATAAAGAGAGCGTATTCACTGCTTTACGCGATGCTTTCCGTGCCGGTATTCCAGCCTGTTTTGGTGAAAAACAGCAAGCTGCAGCCACCCAAACCTTCAAACTCTTAGCCGAGTTAGGCGGCAAAGATTTAGTCGGTGAAGTGAAAGAGTTACCGCAAGGTGTGTTCTACTCAGGCTTTAGTTTGCCAGCTTGCCCTTAATTGATGAAGGTCTTGCTCCAACCACGAATACTGGTGTTAATCCTGTTTGTAATCGCGTGGCAAATGCTTGCGTGGTGGCTGCATAATCGCTTTCTGCCGCCACCCACAGCGGTCTTAGCCACACTCTGGGAACAAATTCTCTCGGGCGATTTATTCCGGCATTTAAGCGCTACTTTGGGTCGGGTGATCGCAAGTTTCAGTCTTGCCATGCTCATCGGTGTGGCTTTGGGTATCCTGCTTGGCAGTCGCCCACGCTGGAACGAATGGCTTGATAGCTTGCTCGTTCTCGCCTTAAACATCCCCGCTCTAGTCACGATTATTCTCTGTTATATCTGGCTGGGTTTGGGGGAAACGGCTGCGATTGTCGCCGTGGCTCTTAATAAAATTCCTACTGTGATTGTCACGATTCGCGAAGGGGCGCGCGCAGTTGATAAAGACTTATTACAAGTCGCTGATGTCTATCAACTGGCTAAGCTGCAGCGTTTCTGGCAAGTGTATCTACCGCAACTTTACCCTTATTTATTTGCCTCCGCCCGCAATGGTTTAGCGCTGATTTGGAAAATTGTCCTAGTCGTGGAGCTACTCGGGCGCAGTAATGGCGTGGGTTTCCAATTAGGTAACTATTTTCATTACTTTGATATTAAAGGTATTTTAGCTTATACCTTTGCTTTTGCCACTCTGATTCTAATTCTGGAAGCCTTACTCTTACGCCCGCTCGAACAGCGTTTAAATCGGTGGCGTGAATGAGTGTAGTGAAGCTGGAATTGCGCGACAAAACCTTTGCCAATGGCGTGCAAGCGGTGCGTGATGTGCAATTTGCCGTTCCAGCAGGAGAGTTTGTTGCTTTAGTCGGGCCTTCGGGAACAGGCAAAACCACGCTGTTAAATATGATTGCTGGATTGGAGCAGGATTTCGCTGGCAGTATTCAAGCACCGCGCCATGCTTTGAGCTATATGTTTCAAGAACCGCGTTTAATGCCGTGGCTGAGTGTGGAAAATAATATTCGTTTAGTGTTGGATGCTCCCCCCTTGCAAGCCGATAGTGAGCGCTTTGCCCGTATGGACAAACTCTTACAACTCTTAGGTTTGGATGCATTTCGCCAAGCTTTCCCCAAACAATTATCGGGTGGTTTGAAGCGCCGTGTAGCCTTGGTACGGGCTTTTGTCACTCAACCACAATTGTTATTAATGGATGAACCCTTCCAGTCTTTAGATGAGCCGACCGCTCAAGATCTACGCCAATTATTAATGCAATTATGGCAAAACACGCGCCCGACCGTATTATTTGTCACGCATAGTTTAAATGAGGCGCTGCAATTGGCGGATCGGATTTTGTTCTTTTCAGCTCGCCCTGCACAGGTGATTTTGGATTATAAAGTCCCATTAACACGCCCACGCTCAGTGATCACAAGCAACCTACAAACCTTGCAGAATCAACTACTTCAAGAATATCCTCAGCTCCTCTCTGGCTCTTTGGCAAAGGAATAAGCATGGCCACACTTACTGTACAATCGGTTAGCAAGTCTTATGGTTCGGTGCAAGCTTTGCAGCAAGTGAGCTTCAGTTTGGAGAGTGGATTTTATGCACTACTAGGGCCAAATGGTGCAGGCAAAAGTACCCTATTCCAATTACTGACTGGCTTATTCGCACCCGATCAAGGGGCAATCAGCCTAAATGGCGCAGATATTAAACAAAATCTGCCGGCCGCTTTAGCGCAAATGGGCGTGGTATTTCAGCAGTCAGCTTTAGATTTAGATTTGAGTGTGCAAACCAACCTCGATTTTCACGGCAAATTACACGGCATGAATAAAGCCGAGATTAAAACTCGCAGTGCCGCGGTATTAGCGCAATTGGAATTAAGCGAAGTTGCCAGCAAGCCCTGTCGCACATTGAGTGGTGGTAATCGACGCAAAGTTGAGTTGGCGCGTGCCTTAATGACTGAGCCGAAACTCCTATTAATGGATGAAGCCACCGTCGGCCTTGATCCGGCCTCACGCGCCACACTGTTGGCTTATGTGCATCAACTCTGTGATCAGCACAATTTGTGCGTGTTATGGGCAACTCACTTAATCGACGAAGCCGAAAGCGCGAAACAAGTTTTAGTGCTACACAAAGGCCAATTACTGGCACAAGACACACCCGCCCATTTAATTAGCCAAACTAACACCACCAGTCTATTGGATGCCTTCTTCAAACTCTCCGGTGAAACACGTGGAATGGAAGCTAAAGTTGCCCGTTTATGAGTACGCTCAGTGTCGATCACGGCCACATAGTTTATTTTGCTGAATTCGGCAATCCTCAAGGTATCCCCTTGCTGTTCATGCATGGCGGCCCCGGTTCGGGTTGCAATCCTGCTCAAGCGAATCTGCTTTATCCTGAAGGCTTTCGGATTATTCAACTCGACCAACGGGGCTGCGGCAAATCAATACCCTTAGCTTGTCTTGAAGCGAATACCACTGCTGATTTAGTTGAGGATATGGAGCGACTACGTAGCCATTTGAATATTGAACGCTGGGTGATTTATGGCGGCTCGTGGGGCACAGTATTAGCATTAGAATACGCTAAACGTTTTCCTGAACGGACTTTAGGCGTGTTATTACGCGGTGTATTTCTAGCACGGCGCGAAGATTGGAGCTGGTTTGCACTACCCGATGGAGTCAGTAAACAGTTCCCTGCGGCTTATCAAGCGCTCTTAGCCTCCTTGCAAATTTATTACCATACCGACCCTGCCAGGGTCTTATTAGAACGCCTACAAACAGAGCCAGAACACGCTTATCAAGCTGCTTTAGCTTGGGATGCTTGGGAAGCAGCCATTATGCAAAGCGGTACACCCAGCTTTAATCCTGATCCACATACTTGGTTTACCCGTATTGCTCGGATGCGCGTTTATGCACACTATGCAGCCAACCACTTTTTCCTGCCGCCGCATGGGGTATTGGATGGTTTGGATAAGCTGGGTGATATTCCAGTATGGGCAGTACATGGCAAACAGGATCAGGTTTGTCGCATTTCAGGAGCGGAGTTATTGCGGCAATCTATTAAAAACTATCACTTATTGATGGTTGATGCGGGACATGGGATGTATGAAAGCGCGTTACAGCAAGCCCTGTCTAGGCTTGCTGTCAGAATATACGAAATACTTAGGGTTAGATAAGACTCAAAAATGGGCAGGGCTTAAGGTCTTTCATATACCGTGTAGAATGCTCAATAGGAACTAACTCTGGACGATAAGGTAAATCCCTAGGCAACTTTAATCCCCACGCTAAACCTAAATTATTCATAGCATTTAATACCCACCAACCAGGGTCTGATTGCCCTGAATAAATACCCAGCATGGCCGAACCGGGAAAAGCATGATGATTATTGTGCCAAGCTTCGCCCATACTTATAAAACCAAAAAAACGCACATTGTGCCCTTGTACAGCAGCGCCCTTGACATGCCAGTCGCGCTGACCTTGATTATGCGCAAAATACCCAATCAACCAATGTCCAGTCACAGAAATCGTAATTCTAGCGCTAATGCCCCACACCACCCAGGCTAAACCACCGCAATAGAATAATAACAGCGCCCAAGGTAATTGTTGCCACATCCAAGTACGCTCCATCCATTGATAGAGGGGATCATTCACCAATTTATCTTCTAACTTTAAGAGTGGAGGATTTTTTAATCTTAATTCGCAATTTAATTGCCACCAACCATCTTTTAGCATGGAGTTGCCATGGCGCAAATAAGGATGACAATTTGACTTTCTTTGTGCCCAATCGCGTAGGTCATGCTGATGAATCATGCCAAATGGCCCAGCCATCCCAACGAGCACCCCTAAATGTACAAAGCAATATTCAGTCCAGCGATGGCATTGATAACTGCCATGAATCAAGCGGCGATGCATACCTAATGAATGCCCAAGACACAAGCTAATCCCTGTAAAACCGATAAATATTGCCAAGGCCGACCAACTAAAGCTTAAGCATCCGCCTATTAAGGCAATGGCTAGATGGGTAAGATACCAAAGAGATTTGATCGGCGACCATCTCACCTCACCTAATTCAGCGCTGGTATGTTCATCTTCTAAGATTCTTGGAGTACCACGGCTCGGCTTCATAGTGCTTACCTATTTAAAACGCTATAACTGGATTTCAGTATGGTATTTTTCTATGAACATTTTGACTATTCTTTGGTTAATCACCCCCACAAATCCGACTAACTCGTAAAATGCTTAAGATGAAACTGATGACCTATCCTCTTCCAATGAACTCTCTTAAGGGCAAGCTGTCACTTATGGCTCGGCCTTTAGGTGGCGACTACCTAGAAGAATTCATCCAAGACCTGCAGCCATTACAAGTTACTACCCTAGTCAGTCTCTTAGAACCGAGTGAACAATATGAATTGGGCTTAACTCAGCAAGCGCATTATTGCGAAAAATATGGCATCCACTATATCAACTTCCCTATCCCTGATCGCGGCTTGCCCTCAACTCCCAAAGCGGTTGATTTAGCTAAACAGCTATTGCAAAAATTAACGCAAGGCGAGCATGTCGTCGTCCATTGTCGCGCGGGTATTGGCAGGACAGGTATTATTGCAGGTGCTGTATTAGTGGCTAGTGGTATTGCCCCATCAACCGCGCTGCAAATGATCAGCAAAACACGGACAGTACGAGTTCCTGATACGGAAGAACAAGAGACTTGGCTGCTAAAATTACCCAACTTTTTAAAACAGTAAGGTGCTTTCTTGACTCAAGAAATTCAAGCTATTCAAGGTGATATTACCAAACTGCAAGTCGATGCAATTGTGAATGCTGCTAACTCCTCACTACTAGGCGGTGGTGGTGTAGATGGAGCCATTCATCGTGCGGCAGGACTCAAGCTAGTTGCTGAATGTGCTTTATTAGGCGGCTGTAAAACCGGTAATGCCAAAATCACCAAGGGCTATAAACTACCTGCGCGCTTTGTGATTCATACTGTCGGCCCCGTGTGGCGCGGTGGTAACAGCGGTGAACCAGCTTTGCTAGCTTCCTGCTACCGACGCTCCTTAGAGTTGGCACAAGATAATGGCTTAAGCAGTATTGCCTTCCCCTGTATTAGTACCGGTATTTTTGGCTATCCGTTTGAACAGGCTGCCACCATCGCACTGGCTGCAGTCAAAGCCACCTTGTCCAATACCCCAAGCATTAAGAAAGTAATTTTTTGCTGCTTCTCGGATGAAGACTTACAAGTTTATAAACAGTTGTTAGCAACTGCCTAAGCAATGCTCCATCAGAGCATTTAACACTTAGCCCTGATCGCCTAAGTGATAATTTCGTCTAAGATCAGCCGGTAATTCGACTACTTCACACGGCCCTCGATATTGCTCGGGTACATTATCAGGGCATTGACCACACAGCTGATTACCAGGTACAGCGAAATCAATCTTGCGCGGATAGGGCAGATTCAAGCCTTGCATAATTGCTACAAACTCAGCTTCTGTTTTGCCATTACCTAGACGCGGATTGCGCTTTTTCTCCTGAGCTATCGTCGTAATGTAGCGACCTTCATAATCATGTGCGGGATAGACTAAAGTTTCATCAGGCAGGCTAAAGAACTTCTCGGTCACACTCCGATATAACGCTTGGGCATCACCAGATTGAAAATCTGTGCGACCACAAGCCTCAATCAATAAAGCATCGCCAGAAAATAAAACTGACTGCATACCATTATCTAATAAATAGGCATGATGAGTGCTTGTATGTCCAGGTGTAAATAAAGGATGTAGAGTTAATTGCCCAACATGGAAAGGAATACCTTCCTGTACTCCAACATCTGCACAAGCTAATTTATCTAAAGCAGGTACTGCAATTTTACAACCTGTGAATGCACGCAGCTTCTTCCCCCCACTTAAGTGATCAGCATGGATATGCGTTTCTAGGGTGTAACTGAGCTTTAAACCTAACTCTTGTAGCACTCTTAAATCGCGCTCTACCGTATCTATCACTGGATCAATGAGTACACATTGTCCTGTAGCTTCGCAGGCTAATAGATAAGTGTAAGTGCTAGAGTCTTTTTCAAATAACTGCCGAAAAATCACATTCAACTCCTGAAAGTTAAGTAAAAACTTAATTAGCTTGAAGCTTGAGCATAGTCCAATAAACCAGCCTTAAGCACATTGAGGCTTATCAAAGTAGATTAGCGCTTGCTTGCAAATACTGGAGTAACTCACCACAATCAACTGACTTTAAATAAAAAAATGAGCGACCACAGCATGAGCGCACATCAACACTGGGAAACGGTCTACCACACCAAAGATTCTGCACAAGTTAGTTGGTATACACCCCATCTTGAAACTTCGTTACAACTGATCAAGCGCCTTGCACCTAGCCCACAAGCTAGTATTTTAGATGTAGGCTCAGGGGCATCTACTTTACCCGATGATTTATTAGTTGCTGGCTATCAAAACTTAAGTGTGTTGGATATTTCTGAACAGGCTTTAGAACTTGCACAAACCCGTTTAGGCGACCAAGCCGTACAAGTTAACTGGCTAGTGGGTGATGTTTTAGAGCTGGAATTTGCACCTCACTCATTCGATATTTGGCATGATCGTGCCGTGTTTCACTTCTTAACTGAAAAAGCACAACGCGAGCGTTATGTATAGCAAGTATTTAAATCCGTCAAACCGAATGGGCATGTGATTATGGCAACCTTTGGCACCGAAGGCCCTAAGCAATGCAGTGGTTTGGAGGTGATGCGCTATGATAGTCACAGTTTGCATCACGAATTTGGTACGACCCTTCGCTTACTTGACATCTTAACCGTCAATCATCAAACACCCAGTGGTCTGAACCAGCAATTTCTATATTGCTACTGTCGGGTCGAATAATCTTGAGCGCTGAAGAATGATAAGAATTTTTGGTATTTTAGTAGTATGCGGCAGTTTGTTAGGTTTATTTAGCCCACTAATCACGCCTCTGTTTCTGCCTCATCAACTTACCTTGGCTTGGCTATTTGATCTAGCCAGCCATTGGCAATGGTTATATATGCTTTTGCTAGTATTAGGTCTTTTATTGCTAGCCCCTAAAAACAAAGCTTGGTTAGTCAGCGGCTTAGCACTAGCGTTGCCATTTTTTACAGCCTCGCCGGTACTTAAAACTGCGACTAGCTCAAACCATTCATTAAAAGTTCTCAGTAGTAATGTGCATTTCAGTAACCCTGATTTAACCCAGCTCAAAGCACTCGCCACTCAGCAAAATCCTGATGTAATTGTGATTTGTGAATATACCCCGCAGCACACGGCTTTTGTAAAAGCATGGAAAGACTACCCTTATCAACTCCTGAATCCGGCGGATCATCCATTTGGAATGGCAATTCTTTCCCGCACACCATTCAGCCAACCTGAAACTTTACAAGATTCCCTAGGTATTCAATATCTAAGTGTCCAGCTTGAGTATCAACAGCAAGCGATTAAACTCATTGGTTTTCATCCCCAACCACCAATGACTAAGGAACAACATCCTGTTCGGGATCAAATCTTGCGTCAATTCACTAGTTCTCATCACCAACCTACTCTGATTGTGGGAGATTTTAATGCTACCCCTTGGTCGACTGCTTTTACGGGTCTAGCAGAACGTGGCTTTTATCGCACACTTAACTTACTCCCCACTTGGCCGACCAAATTCCAAGGCTTTATGGGAATTCCTATTGATCAACTTGTGGCTAGCTCACAGTGGAAAGTGGTTAGCGCTAAAGTTTATCCCTCTATAGGTTCTGATCATTATCCAATTATCGTGGAATTAAGTTTGTAAACACGCGCCTTAGCTAAAATCTCGTCATACATTAAGAAGGAAGACTTTATGCAACTAGTTTATTCATTTTGTGCTCTCGGTTTATTACTTAGCCCTATCAGCCAAGCCGATTGTAGTAGTGCCAGTAAACAAGCTGCACTTAATTTTATGAATAGCTATACCCAATACTTTAAAGAAGATCAGCCAGACCCTGATAAATGGGTAGCTACTAGTGAAGCACTTACGCCTGGGTTTAAAGCAGCCTATAAACAACTCATCGAGCACGCTAAAAAAGCAGATCCTGAACTTGGTTTAGGTTTTGACCCAATTATTGATGGGCAAGATTCGCCTGATAAATTTACTGAAGTCACAAGCTGTAAAGAAAAATCTGGGATTATGCTGGTAAAAGGTAGCTGGGAAGGTGCGAATGAAGGGATGGAAGTAGCCATAAAACCTATTAAGATCAAAACTCAATGGCTAATTGATGGTGCTGGCATCGTCAACATTCCGGAAAAAGAACAAGCTGCACGCTAATCAATAAACTAGCTTAGTGCATAATGGCACTATGCAGATCTATAGAGTGCTAAATTAATTTAAAACTGCACTTAGTCCATCTAGGCTGGTCTACTAATGGTATCTTAGTAAAGGAACCACAGGGCGAGGAATTTCTCATGCGTACAAGTTACTTAGCTAGTTTACTAGCCATCACCAGCTTATCCACTGTTCAAGCAAATGACTCCATCGCAGCCTTTGGTGTAGGTGGTTTAGTCTTTACCAAATCCGATCATATTGTCATGCAAGAAGAGGATTTGTGGATTAGCAAAGATAAAATTCGAGTCGCCTACAAGTTTTATAATACCAGTGATACGCCCATCACCACCCGTGTCGCTTTTCCCCTACCCGAAGCAATCTTGGAAGCAGATGGTTCATCTTTGCCTTATTACACTGAAGACACTTTACCCAAAGATAAAAACATCCTGAAATTTTCGGTGACAGTGGATGGTAAAAAACAGGCTTTTGAAAGCGAAGACAAAAAGCGTTTTGATAAAGATGTACAGGCTTATGCTCATAAAATAACCCATCATTGGCTGCAGACCTTTCCGTCCAAAAAAGCCATTTCGGTGATACACGAATACACGCCGGGTGTAGGTGGTGCTGTGGGTTATGGCATGCAAGGCGAAGAAACGGGCATGTATTGTATCGACAAAAGCACACAAGATTGGATCAATAAACAATTGAAGGCTAAATACGATATTCCCACCTCCACGATTGAATATATTTTAACAACAGGGGCTAATTGGAAAGGGCCGATTGGTAAATTTACCTTAACGCTTAAGAAATCAGACCCCAATGAAACCCTGAGTTTTTGCGGTACAGGGGTGAAGAAAATCGATGCTACAACCTTTGTGATGGAAAAGACTAACTTTACCCCAACCAAAGATCTGAATATTATCTATTTCGGCAAACCTTATAAACTAAATGAGTAAATAGTTGGTTTAAAGATAATTTAATAAAGCGTGTGGCATTTTCCACACTCGACCCCTTTGAGTTTATAGATAAAATTCCGGATTAATATGAATTTTTATCATTATGACTTTAGAGGTTTGAGTGTAACCAAAATTAGTCCTGAGCTAGCTTAAAAAGTTTTTGACTATCGCTCACTATGCGGCTTGCCTCTTTATTAAAACGCGTATCACTTGCTTTGATTGATTGACTACCTTCCAACCAACGAATCATTTTATGTTGCTTAAAATAATAACGGTTTTCAGTGGTAGTGGTTTTCTTAGGGTCATACGGCTCAATGCCTAGCTCTTTAGCTTTTTTATCATCAATATACATAGGCGTATTGTAGTTTTTGGTTATTTCCAGTGCAAAAATAACTTGCTGGTTTTGATAATAGTATTCACTCATGGTTTTACCCATTTCACCAAAAGCAGTGACTTTAATTAAATTTACTTTCCCTTGACGATCTTGATATTTAACTGCTTCTACCCCTTCAGTACTTTGCCAACCTGACTCAAATTCAGAGCGTTTCAAACTATTTAACGAGCTATGAATTTGATTATAAGTCTGGCGGATTTTCTCAATTGCAGGATCATCTGCCCAACTGGGGAAACTTAGGCAGAGTAAAACAGCCAAAATAAGATAACGCATCAATTTATTTCTCGCTCTAATAGTGAATTGAAACTTAGTTTAGGTACTAATGGGAATACTCAACCATAGAAACTGATAAGGTGCTAATTTTACACCATTCACCACCGTTACTGAGTTTTGACTAACTAAATCTCTCACAGTTTCCGGCAGCGCAGATAAAGTTAAAGCACTGACTCCTTGGGCGTGCTCACTAAAATTTGCTAACACTAACACGCGCTCCTTAGCTCCACGCCAATAACCCAATACATGCGGATTGCGCGCATTGAAGGACATTAATTGTGTGCCGCCTAAAGCTGGGGTATTTTTGCGAATCTGGATTAAATTCAACAATCGATTAAAGATTTTTCCAGCATCACTGGCAAGATCATGACGCTGTTCATAGCGCACTGCATCGGCTTGAGGGCGGTGCACCCAGCGCGAGTCCTCAGCTTTATGTGGATCATTGGCAAACTCGTAATCATTCAGCGTGCCGACCTCATCGCCAAGATAAATCAGCGGTAAACCACCCGAACTCAAGGCCACGCTGTGCAGTAACATAATCCGCTCAATCGCCAAGGGGTCGTGCTGTTCTAGCCCTACCAAAGCCGCACACATGCCACTAATGCGACAATCGCCAGTCACCGGATTATCTTGAAATGGCACTCCGCGCGCAAAACTACCCGCAAAGCGATTCACATAAAACTGATTCAAAAACTGGCGATGGAAAAAGCCATTAATGCCGAATTCGGCGGCATCCTCATCGGCAAAGGTCCAACCTATATCATCATGGCAACGCACATAATTCACCCATGTGGTATGCGCAGGCAGATTGTGGCGGCGCTCTAAGGCTTGTTGCAAGAGATTCACTTCGCGGGTAGCCAAAGAATTCCACAACAGCGCCATTTGTAGCGGGTTATAAGAGAGTTGGCATTCATTCGGTGCAATGTATTGCACCACTTTATCAGGGTGCACGATGGCTTCGGATTTGAATAACAGGCTCGGTGCAGCAATACGCGCCACCGCATTAAAGGCGCGAATTAAAGCATGGGCTTGCGGGAGGTTTTCGCAGTCAGTGCCAAGTTGCTTCCAAATGAAAGCCACCGCATCCATACGCAGAATATCCACGCCGAGATTCGCAATAAATAGCATTTCCTCAGCCATCGCGGTAAAGGTAGCCGGATTGCTGTAATTCAAATCCCACTGAAAACTATTAAAAGTCGTCCATACCCAACGTCCATCTTCCAACTGCGAAAATGCGCCTGGATGCTGATCAGGGAAAATTTCACGTACCGTCAGATCATAAGCATCGGGCATACGGCGGTCGGGGAAGAAATAATAAAAATCCTGATAGTGCGGATTGCCCTTCACTGCCTCCTGCGCCCAGCTGTGTTCGTTGGAGGTATGATTAAAAATAAAATCGACCACTAAGGTTATACCCGCTGCCTTGAGCGCTTGTGCCACCGCGCGCAAATCCTCAATCGTGCCCAAACTTGGATTCACCTCGCGATAACTACTTACCGCATAACCACCGTCACTTTGTCCTTCTGGGCATTTAAACAGCGGCATGAGGTGCAAATAGGTCAAGCCCAACTCTTGGAAATACGGGATTTTTTGAATAATGCCTTGCAGATTACCCGCAAATAAATCCACATAACACACGCCCCCGACCATCTTTTCAGAGCTAAACCAATCGGGATTATGCTCATGCTCAGCATCTTGCACTTTTAAAGCATTGGGGCGCTCTTGCCATGCTTGATAAGCTGCTTTTAAAAGCATCGCGAGGAAATTCAGAAAGTCAGCACGTTCGCCATACACTGTACTTAACTCATTAGTGAGCGCAGGCAAGTATTGTGTTAAACGTTGCTCAAAGGCTTGCCAATCGGAACTAGTGACATCCGGTACAAGCTGCTCGCGCGCGAAACGGACTAACAAGTGGGTTTGTTGTTGTTCATTGAGCATAATGCCTCTCCCTGTGGTTGGATGAGCATTAAAGCATGGGGAGCGGGTGCGGGCAATTCGCAATAAACAATACTAGCCAGCCTAGCATAATTTATCGTAATGCTTAGTCGCACGGCTTAATCTCTCCTACGTGCTGCTAAGGTATTAATGTACTTGCATGGGGATCCTAGCAACCTTTCGACAATTAAAACAAACCGGGTTCTGCATAGTTTTTATCAACTACAACCTCGGGTCCACCGCTTCCGATTCCAGCGCTAAAATCCCAAACACACACTCATGCACACGCCGCAATGGTTCTTGCTCCACAAAGCGGTGCAAAGCTTCATAACCCAAGGCAAACTCACGCATGGCTAGGGATTGCTTCCGACTCAAACCACGTTTTTTCAAGCGCTGTAAATTGTCAGGTAGGTCATATTCAGCCCCATAAATAATCCGTAAGTAATCCTTACCACGGCATTTCAGAGCGGGTTGAATCGGTACTTGTTTCACATAAGCGATGAAATCGGTAGGCTTCACCACCATGCCTTCACCACCATTTTGAGTAAGCTGTTCCCACCAAACGCAAGCAGCGGCAATTTGGCTCTCATCGCTTAAATTAACTGTTAAAGAGTTAGTGGCATGGAATAA
Organism: uncultured Thiothrix sp.; assembly: GCF_937876535.1. Classification (GTDB taxonomy): domain Bacteria; phylum Pseudomonadota; class Gammaproteobacteria; order Thiotrichales; family Thiotrichaceae; genus Thiolinea. The sequence continues at coordinate 314,031 of NZ_CALFHZ010000021.1, read as the reverse complement.
TTTGTCTTGCTCGGCTAAACGTGACAGCTGAGTCATATGCCAAACATGAGTTTTATCCATATGCACTGCACCTTCGCTAGCTAGTAAATGAAAAGGGGCAATCCGTAAATCCTCAATGCCTTGCACTTCCCAGCAATAGTGCGCCCATGCCTTGCCATATTTCTGTACTGCAGTGCCACGTTCCGCAACACGATTTTGCAATGCACTCAAGTCCACGCCACGCTGCGCTGCCTGCTGCAAAGCCTGACTGACCGAAGCCATACTTAACCGCGCCGCTGCTCCCACAGGTGCATATTGCTCACGAATCAATGCCATCGCTTTGGCTGACCACGGCATAATTTCCGTATCCAAGCACACCCAATCGCTCTGCAAATCCTCCCACAAGCCAGACTGTTGCATGGCCTGATTTAAGCGTTCGAGAATGCTTTGCGTGAGGCTGGCATCATTAAAGAAATGTCGTCCAGTTCGGGTATAAATCACCCCAATTTCGCCGCTAGTCACTCCGAAACGCTGCTTTGCTAACGCTGCATTGCGGCATAAAACGATCACCGCACGTGATCCCATATGCTTTTCTTCGCAGACTACTTCCGTAACACCGCGTTCTGCATAGTAGTTAAAGGCCTCGGTTGGATACTCCAAATAATCCGGCCTTGTGCTAGTGGAGGTGGGCGCCATAGTCGGTGGCAAATAAATTAGCCACCGTGGATTCACTGCAAAGCGACTCATCACTTCCAAAGCTGCCGCCGCATTTTCCGCATAAATCGTGACTTGTTTATTCAAGCGTGTTTCCAACAAACGCTTACCGCTCACATCCGCAAAATGCAGAATATCATCATCTTCCTGCTGTGCACTCAGGCTTAGATTAGGCATATGCAAAGGTCGTACTGGTTCACAATAAACCTGTTGTGCAGGCACTGATTGCAATTGCATTTCCGGATAACGCAAGGCTGTCAATTTGCCGCCAAACACACAGCCAGTATCCAAACAAATCGTATTATTTAACCACTCAGCATTTGGCATGGGTGTATGCCCGTAGACCACTTTGGCCTTGCCACGATAATCCATCGCCCACGGATAACGCACTGGCAAGCCAAATTCATCGGTTTCTCCCGTGGTTTCACCATACATACAAAATTGCTTAATCACGCCCGAAGCACGCATTTGCATATTCTCTTTCACACCCGCATGTGCCACCGCTAAACGCCCACCATCCAAGACATAGTGGCTGATTAAACTATCAATGAATGTGGCTACTTCAGTACGAAATTCCGGTGTTTCTTGGTTTAATTGCTCAGCACTTTGCGCTAGGCCATGACTCAGTTTCACCTCTTTACCACGTAGCCATTTCAGCAGTTTGGCTTCATGATTGCCGAGCACACATAGCGCCTCACCTACTTTCACCATACGCATGGCTAAGCGCAAGACTTGCGGCGTTTTCGGGCCACGATCCACCAAATCGCCCACCAATACTAATTTGCGCCCTGCCGGTGGAAGCGCATACACACCTTGCTCATCGTCACCGATTTGATAGCCCAAACCTTGCAATAAACTTAGTAGCTCATCGAAGCAGCCATGAATATCACCGACCAAATCAAATGGCCCCGTTTCATGGCGTAAATCCGTCCATAAGCGCTGACGTGTAATAGTCAGGTCATTGATTTCAGCGACGGATCTTAGCTCAATAACCTGCCGGAAACCCTCCCGCTCCAAGCCAAACAAACCTTGTTTCATAGTACGAGTTTGATTCTGTACCACATGCGCCCCGAACTGCCGATCCGGCCGCGAACGATTGCGCTCAATGCACACTGTTTGCCCCGGATTAATAACAATCGCCACGGCTAAGGCATAATATTTCTTCGCCAAAGCAATTAAGGATTTACGATCTTCCGCACGCACATTGGTGGCATCAACCACCGTCAAGCGCCGCCCCTCCAAACGCTTTTCCACCAAATAATGCAAAACTTCAAATGCTGGTTTGCTAGCAGCCTGATCGTTCTCATCATCCGCCACCAAACCACGACATACATCGGAAGAGACAATTTCAGTGGCTTTAAAATGTTGGTGGGCAAAGGTGGATTTGCCCGAGCCAGACGCACCAATCAAGACCACAAGGGCAAATTCAGGGATATTTATGGTTCTCATTTTGTAAACACTCCCAGTTGGGTGACTTGCCCTAATTCGGGGTCAGTTTCACCAATCCCACTAATAGCTACTTGATAGCCATAAGTGCTTGCCACGCGCTCGCACCACGCTTGAAACTCTGCCCGCGTCCATTCAAAACGGTGATCGGCATGGCGTAATTTGCCATTGACCAGATTCGGGAAACGTGTATTAAACTCGCGATTTGGCGTGGTCAGCACCACTAATTTAGGTCGTGCAAACTCAAACACCACGCGTTCCAAGGCTGCCAAGCGATCCAATTCCAAATGCTCAATCACCTCCACCAAAGCAATCGCATCAAAACCTGCAAAACGCTGATCACGATAAGTCAAAGCACCCTGCCATAGCTCAATCCGCTCACGCTGCTTTTCACTTAGGGTGTCGAGATGCACACGCCTGGCTGCAATCTCCAAAGCACGCATACTCACATCCACACCCACCACCCGCTTAAACTGCCCCTCTTTGAGCAAGCGCTTTAACAAACGTCCTTCACCACAACCCAAATCCAATATCCGTTGTACACCACGTTCACATAACACTTGCGTCACCGTTTCCAAGCGCAATTCATTCAAATTCAGGGGCTTTTCTAAGGCCAGTTCGGCAAGATTTTGGTTTAAATCTCGATCTGCATCAGCTTGGTTTTCCAAAGGTGTTTCATCGGATAAGCGTGCCAAAGCTTCCCGCACCAAAGCCTTACGATGTTTGAGATAACGTTCAGTGATCAGCACTTTTTCAGGATGAGTTTGCAGCCATTGTTCACCTTTGCGTAGTAGCTTTTCTAGCTCTTCTTTGCCGATAAAATAGTGCTTGCGGTTATCCAGCACCGGAATTAGCACAAAAATATGTTCCAGCACCTCACGCAAGCGTTTGGTCGCTTTTAGACTTAAGGTGATATAGGGACTCTCACCCCAACTTGGTTGATTGGGCAACAAAGCATGCCGTTCCATCTGCACTTCATAGCCCAAAGGTGCAAATAAACGCTCCGGTAAATCTTCGGCACCGCGTACTGGTAAAGGAGTTAATACCACCTCAAAAGGAATCGCTGTATCCGCCAAAGCCTGTCGATCTTTAGAGCGCCCTGTAAACGCAGTCCCCAAAGCGCGCCCAAGTGCCACGGTCAAAAACGACGACACTGCATAAGGCCGATCATTCACATACTCATCTAATAAACCACTATCACCTTTCTGTCCTGAACCGCGCACTAATTGCACCGGATCTAACTCCAAAGTCAGGGCAAAAGTGCAGCGCTCTTGAGAAGCCTCAGGATAAAACATTAAAGCGCGCCCTTGCGGAATCTCAATTTCATGCAACCGCTCGGGATGCTTGTGCAGCAAAAAACCTAAATCGGTGGCGGGCTGGTGCGTAGTGGAAAGGGTTAAAAGCATGGGCTGATCCTAAATTTTATCATTTTCCTGTTAATTGCTATCACTGCAGGAATTATGCCTATTAGGCTTTAATCATATAAGCAATTGAATTAACTTTAAATTATATTTGTTAATTAAACTAAAACGCTCAAGCCATCCAAAGAAACTTATCTTTATAAATAAATTTATATTTGACGATTTTTGGTAATCTTTAAAAACAGCAATCTCTGCTTTCTTTCGCCTTTATTATTTGCCATATTAACTTGTTAATTTCTAATTTAGGGTTGCCTCCCTCCCATGACTACCGAACTGCTCTTTCGTAGCGACGCATATCAAACCACTGCTCAATCACAAGTCATTGCTATCACTGAACAAGGTGGGATTATTTTAGATCGCACACTATTTTATCCCACCGGTGGCGGACAACCGGGTGATAAAGGGGTCTTGCAGTTGAACAATGGGCAAGAAATCGCCATTACCACTACCGTTTGGGAAGATGCTGCACATACGCGCGTAGTGCATGTACCCGTTGAAAACAGTGAGCTTCCAAAAGTTGGAGAGACAGTTGAAATGCAACTTGATTGGGCAACTCGCTATAGCCATATGCGTGTACACACCGCCTTACATTTACTATCAGTAGTTCTACCTTATGCAGTCACTGGCGGCTCGATTAGCGCAGGTGAAGGCCGTTTGGATTTTGATATTCCTGACTCGATTTTGGATAAAGAGCAGATTACTGCACAACTTCAAGCTTTAATTGATCAAGACTTACCCGTGAGTGAAAGCTGGATTACCGATGCTGAATTAGATGCTAATCCCGAATTGGTTAAAACGATGTCGGTGCAACCACCCCGTGGCTCAGGCCAAATACGTTTGATCCATGTGCAAGGGGTGGATTTGCAACCTTGTGGCGGTACGCATTTAAAACGTACCAGCGAGATCGGCCAAGTGACTATTACGAAAATTGAGAAGAAAGGTAAATTAAATCGGCGGGTACGGATGGTTTTGGTTTAAGACAAGTTGTTGTATAGCAGCTCTAATTGCTTAGCCAATTCGATATCCAAACTAGAAACTTGATGCCCAGCATCCCAAGTCGATAACCACACTGACACGGTACGCCAATTATTTTCCCAACGCGGATGATGATCTAGCTGGCTGATGATAGGTGTTGCTTCTGCCATAAAACTCATGGCTACTTCGAAGCTCGGAAACTTAAAGGTGCGATACAATTCATAACGCTGCTGATCAGGTGCTTTGGGCAAAGCTGAAGCCACAACTTGCCACTTGGGTAATTGCACTAAAGCAGCCGTTAACTCTGCATCAGTCAATTGGTTTAGCTTCATCTTTTCTTCTCCTTGAGCTTTAAACTAACAAAACTAATCCATAAACCCCACCAGCTCCATCACAATCTTACCACCCTTATAAACATCCGTATTCAAAGGCTCTTCACGCTCTAATTTCACTAAGCCGACACCCGGCGCATACCACTCGCGGGTGGTGATAGGAATAGTGGAATTGCCCGTACGGGCATCCGCATATAACGATAAATCAGTTTGCCCCTCGACTAAAAGGCAATGCTCAAAATGACCGGCAGCGACCTCAACCGTTTCATCCAAACTCAGCACCGAATACGTCATCGGAAATTGCAGCATATCAGCAGTCATCACATCCATCCCCTCATACACCCGCTCAATTAAATAAGGCTGGGAAATCGTCGACCAGGTTTTGCCTTTCGCCTGCGTAATCGGCAGAGGTAACACCATACGTGGGCTAACATCCAAGCGTGGCTCAGTTTCCACCACCGTGCGCTTAGCTAAGCGATAAATCCCATCCGCACGCTTAGCCAGATAATAATCCGTGCCATCACTAGTGGAGCGGATACTGACGACCTCTTCTTTCAAGCGTGTCTGCCCAGTAGTTTCAATAATCAGTTGCTTAGTATCCAAGCGCTCAGGATGCTCAATGGTGACTTGATATTCCCAATGCAAGCCTTGATTCAAAGGAAAATAATCATCGCTAGCTGGCTTTTCGCAAGCAGCTAGCAGACTCAGGCAAAACCCAATAAGCATTAAGCGCCACATGATTATTTCTCGGGTAAAGCGGGGTCAGGTAACTCAATGAATTTGAGCTTTTCATGAATTTGCCCAAGTTGGCGCACATTGACGGGGGCGGCATTTTGCAGATTCTTGTTGCGCTCTTTCACGCCAATTTGCACATTACCATTACGCTGATTACGCAAGGCATCTTGTAAGGAAGAATGGACTTCGCGGTCATAAGGGATGATATAAGCACGCGGCTCACCCGCTGGTTTATTACCTTTTAAATTTGACGCCCAAATAAAAATCCGTCCAGCCGTCCCCGTTTCCTGACTCGGCTCCTCAATCACCGAGGCATGTAATAAAAACTTCGTAGGCAATTCAACTTCGCTAGGCCAGCCCTGCACCTCCTTCCACCCCTGATAGCTCACCCAGTACAAACCTGTAGTGATAAGCACCAACAGTAATTTCAGCAACCAAGGAATCCGCCCATATAGCAAAACCAAAACTAAGAGTGCTGCTAGAAAAATATAAGCCACCACCAAAAGCATGAGCATTTCATTCATATTTTTCCTCCGAGTACGAGGGATTTTTGCAGAGTGTTAATGTCGGTGACCTGACCATTTGGGGTAATGCTAAAGCGCACTGCAGTACGCTCTTCGCCTTCACGCTGCAAGGTAGTGGTGGCGTAATGCAATACTTTGAGAGTGGGATTCACTTCAGCAAGATAAACCGTAACCGGCACGGCTTTTAAGGTTTGGCTACGGTAGTAATGAATATTCACCGTAAACTCACCCGGTGGCCGCCCGCGAATCGTAACGATTTCCTGATTAAGTGGATTGATAATTTCTTTGCCATCAATCAGCTGCATATCATTCACAATGCCACGATCATCTCGATCTAAATGCATTAGACCTTCTTGCGGGCGCTTAAACCAAATCAACTGCCCTTTGGGTCCCTCCACCCAAGTATCAATATCATCGGGGCTATTATCTGGCCAACTCACCGTGATCATGAACTCGGCTTTTGGGTTAATAATCCCGCTCTTCGCAGTCGGGTTCATGAGCAATAAAGCCATTAAAAATAAGAAGGTAAATGCCAGTAAAGCGTTAAATAATAAATCGCTAAAAGGATCAATATCAGCCGTATCACGCCGTTTAAACAGAGCCATGTGCTAGTTCGCTGGCATGAATCGCGTTTACCACTAACTCATCAGCCGCTTGGTCAAGCCGTAGATATTGCATACCTAATAACATACTTCCAACTAAACCAATAATGGTGGTGTTAAGTGCGATTTTCATTCCCTGTGTCATAGTGCTCATAAGGGTTTGGACTTGAGTAATATCCAGTGAATCAAGATGAGTCATTGAACCCAACATCATCACAAAGCCAATTACCGTACCTAACATTCCCAACTTGATTAAAGCACCAGTAATAAACCAGCCGACTTCATGGGAACTATGCAATTGAGCACTCAATAGCTCCGCGGTGAGTTGTTTATCTTGAGGATTAGGTATTTTTTGTAGCTCACTCAAATAACGACTAATCACGGTAGTTGTCTGTTGATATTGACCTTGCTGCCAAGCGGCTAGAGCCTGCACTTGCTTAGCCAAAAACACACTACAATAACCGCAATGCAAACAAGTCAGCAGAAATAAGATCACCATTAAAGGGCACAGATAGGTGTTATCCGTAGCAAACATGAATGGGAGAATGCCGTTGTCCCAGAGAATACCTAAACCCACCAGCAAAAGGCCAAACAGCCACAACCATTGCAGCGGTAAGATCCACGCTTGTTTGCTCATGGCTTCTCTCTATGGGGTTAGTTCGACGTAAACGCTTGGGGTTCGGTTTTTACAACTGGTAAACCAGCCTCTTTCCAGCCATCAATGCCCTCTTTATACCAATAGACTCGCGTATACCCATACTCACGCACGCGCTGCACGGTATTCCACGACATCCAGCAATCAGCGACACAATAAAAAACTAAGGCTTGGTTAAGATCATTCTTACTGAGACTAGTTAATTGCGCTTTAAACCAAGTTTCAATTTTTGGCTCTAGCACACCATAGCCGACATTAGGCAGCCAGATACTATTCGGTAAACTGTCATGCGGTTCATTCACTAGCCAAGTCGCTGGAAAACCCTCGTCTTCCCGTAAGAAAGCCGCCATTACATCAATCAGAATGGGCTTATCGGTTTCAATGAGCTTTTGCAACTCTGCCGTTTTCAGCGTAACTCCATTCGGTACGCAGGCCGGTGTGGGACTACGATAATGTTCTTGCTTTAAACCTATCGGCATTTGTGGAGTACGTACACACTCCTCAGCCTGACAACTGAAAATATTCCAACTTAATACGAGCAATAAACAAAGTCTCATTCGGCCTGCTTAGCTGGTTTAAGCTGTTCAGCCTCTAAGGCTGGATATAAATGTGCAACTGAGCGGTTTAACTCATTCTGAGCCAACGCTACCTCCTTAAAATCAGCTGGAATCGGTGTTGCCATCACTTCATTCATATCTAAACCATTGGCCGCCGCTTGTTGAAGAATCGTTTGCAACCAAACTAAATAAGCGCGCGTTTGTGCAATTGGTTGGTCGTTTTGCGTGACTTTACCATGCCCTGGCACTAAGACTTTAAAGGGCAATTTTAAGAGCTGTTCAAGCGAAGCTAACCAGTCCACAATATTCGCATGCGGCGTAGTAGCAGCGCGTTGATTAAATACCAAGTCACCCGCAAATAGCACACCTGTCGTATGATCAAACACCGCTAAATCCGCAGGGGTATGTCCTTTGAAAGCTAACAGCTCTAGCTCATGCCCACCAATCACCTCACGGCCTAATTTAGCTTCTTGATTAGGTGCAACCACACTCGTATCACGCATCCAATCGCCAATCAGCCGATACATATTATTGCTAAAAGTCTCGCCTTCACGCTGCACGCCCCGAATCGTTTCTGGCAAGGCATAAATGGGTAAATCAGCAAAGGCTTGATTACCAAAGAAATGGTCAGGATGATGATGCGTGATATATACCCGAATGACTCTTTTACCAGTGGCTTTCTCAATCAACGCGCGCTGTTGTTCACCAAAACGTCGTGAAGGCCCAGTATCAATCACCACGACCCCGTCATTCGTCACGATGTAAGCGGCATTGACAATATAGCCACCATTTTCTTTGCTAAAATCTTCGGTTTTGCCTTCCAAGACAAAAGTATCCGGCGCAATTGCTTGTGGCTGAAGTGGATACTCAAAGCTAGCCGCTGAGAGCTGAATACTGCAAGCTAATAAGCCGATCCCCAACAACCGCTTCATTGCACCACCTCAGCTTGAATCTTATTGCCGTTATTATCGCGGCCTTCCAATTTGAATTGAGTTTGTTTAGGTACATCAAAACTCAGCATGGGGTTTTCACTGATTGGCTCAAATAAATCTAATTCAGCAAGGACTTTGCCGTCTTCACTCAAAACATTTAAGTTTTCAATATGAAAGGTTGGAATACCGGAAGCTAAGCCGGTATCCATTGGATGCATTACCCGTACTCTTAAACGATTTGAGCCATCTGGACGCTGCCAAACATTCGCGGATACTTGACCTAGCGTTTTCGTCCAATCCCCTGAGGCCGTACCTACACTCGGTAAAGTGCAACCACCCCCAGCGGCATTCACCCATACACCACCCACATGCCACAGACCATCGGCAGTTTTAGCCGCCACATGAATCGGGCTACCTTGTTGTAACTTCATACGAAAGCTTAAGTGTGGACGCATTTCTTTCGGGCGAAAGCGCAAGACTTGGGGAATTGGATTGAGATCAGCGACAACCACAATCTCTTGGATACCCTCTAGACCATCCACTTGGAAAGAAATTGGTACATTTAAGGAATCTTCGGCGTCAGTTGGAGCCTCAACTTTGACTGCTCCATCAAACTGGTAAGGCTCAGCTTTAAGAAAACGCGTATGAACAAACTGCCATTGTGGGGAGTTTAAAGTATCCGAATCAGCTGCCCAACCCCATGGACTGAGCAGTGATGTTAGGAGGAAAATGAATAAGGGGCGCATGGCTACCTCAATTTTTTGCAGTCACATCAGGTGCAATCGCAGGGGGTGTATATGTGACTTGGTACTGTTCGAAAATCTTTTTTACCGTACCGTCTTTCACTAAAGCAGCCATATTCTCATTAACAGCTTTCACTAACTCCTCATTATCCGCTTTGACTGCAATTCCCATCGCCCAATTAGAGCGGGCTAAACCGGGCGTTACTAAAGACTGCACTTGAATCGTCTCAGGGTGGTCTTTTAATAAACCTTCCAACTCACCACGTGGCCCCATTACACCGGCCACTTCGCCTGCTTTTAAAGCAGCTATTGCTTTGCTGAGATTTTCAAAGTGATGAATGTTTTTACTAATTTTTCCCTGCATGGCCTCTAGTAAATACAAATCGCTCAGGGTATCGATTTCAACCCCAATCGAATCACTCATAAAATTTGCTAAAGTCGGCTGTTTGCCTACTTTGTTCGTGTCAAACGCAAAAGCCACTTGTTCCAATTGATAAGGTGCAATGAATTTCACTTTATCAACTTTTTCTGCAAAGGCATTATCCACCGGCATATGCAACATCAGATCAGTGACACCACCACCTAAATAATGCCCTTTCCAGACATTATTGCGTAAATCGTCCTCGACATTTTCATCAGCACCGACCAAGCGAATTTGACTACTCACACCTAATTTAGCTGCTAAGGCATTAGCAATATCAACATCAATACCGGTTTGCTTGCCATCAGCGATATAAGAATAAGGGGGGAAATCTTTATATAAAGAGACGCTTAGCACGCCTTTATTTTTAATATCATCTAAGCCAGCGGCAAATAAGCTCGAAGTTGCTAAACTTAAGCCTAAAGCTACACTCGCTAACACTCTCATATTCATAGCCTCTCCTAACTATAAATACTTTAAAAAGGCCACCGCTCAAAACAGTGGCAACCAAAGGCACGACTTAATTCGTTGCCGGTTTAGCCGGATCAGTTACCGCAGGTGCTGTTGTTGTGGTAGCTGGAGTAGCAGCAGTACTAGTGGTTGATGTAGCTGTGCTAGCTGCAGGTGCTGCTGTTTCAGTGCTGGCTGCAGATGCTGTTGTGGTTGCAGGGGCAGCTGCAGTTTTCGCCGGTGCATCAACAGACACTGTTTCTAACCAACTACGAATCGCCCACAAACCTTCCTGTTTGACGATACCTTCAAATTTTGGCATGTAGGTAACGCCATTACGAATAGCGCCATTAACCATCCGCTCTTTGAAAATCTCATCCCCCTCAGCACCTAAAGGCAATTTTTCACGTAGGTCTGGGGCAATACCGCCAGAAATAGCATCAATTCCGTGGCAACGTGCACAGTTTTGCGCAAACGCATGTTTGCCTATTTCAATTGCTTTTTCATTACCTGAGTACGGGTTGGTATCTACAAACACCGTATCAGAATCCTTAATCGGCTCTAGGCCAGTAATATCAATCGGCTGTGGAGTAACATCACCGTGAGCCCAAACTTGCATGGTACTAGCTAATAAGAAAGCACCACAGATCCGTGTTAAAATAAGTTTGCCTTGCATTGATTAAAACCTCAAATCAATTCAGTTTATTGGTGGTTATGCTTATAAAGAGGCAGAGTATCTGCCTCTTTTTTTAATTAAAATTAGGAGGTAGTTTTTGGCAGTTTAAATACCCATAAACTACCACCTTGATTTAAGTGTTTAATACTTTTTGCAACTTCACCACCCCATAATGGCACAGCACCACCCCAACCAGAAGGTACCGCAACGAATTGTTCACCATCTTGCTCCCAAGTAATTGGGCAGCCTACTACTCCAGAACCTGTTTGGAATTTCCATAGCTCTTGGCCAGTTTTAGCATCAAAGGCTTTTAAATAACCTTCTGGTGTACCGGTGAATACTAAGTTACCCGCAGTCGTTAATACTCCACCCCATAATGGTGCTTTATTTTTTGCTTCCCAAACAATTTTGCCTGTTTTTGGATCCATCGCACGTAAAGCACCAATATAATCCTCGTTCAAAGGTTTAATCGTAAAGCCAGCCCCCAAATAGGCAGCACCCTTTTTATAACTGATTGGCTCGTTCCAAATATCCATACCCCATTCATTAGAAGGTACATAGAATAAATCGGTATTTGGGTTATAAGCCATTGGCATCCAGTTTTTACCACCTAAGAATGAAGGGGCAGCAAATACTGATTGACCTTTATCAGCACCACTCGGTGCACCTGGGCGATTGGCATCATCATATTCAGGACGGCCAGTTTTTAAATCTATGCCTTTAGCCCAAGTTACTTTATTAACAAAGGGATTAGCACTAATTAATTGACCATTGGTACGATCTAATACATAGAAGAAACCATTACGATCCGCATGGCCACCAGCTTTAATCACTTTGCCATCGGCTTGTTTCAAATCGAAGGAGATAAACTCATTGACACCATCAAAGTCCCAACCATCATGTGGTGTCCATTGATAGCTCCATTTGATTTTGCCGTCATCGGGATTAATTGCTAAGACAGAAGATGAATATAAGTTATCGCCAGGACGTAAATGTGAGTTCCACGGAGACGGGTTGCCCGTACCAAAGAAAAGTGTATTAGTTTCAGCATCATAGGTACCACCTAACCAAGTAGCAGCACCACCTGTTTTCCATAAATCACCCGGCCATGATTTATTGGTTTCACCCGTAATTCCATTATCTTTCCCATCTAAAGTACCCATGTGGCCTTCGACAGTCGGGCGCATCCAAATTAATTTGCCAGTTTTAGCATCACGCGCTTCAACTTTACCAACAATACCGAATTCACCACCCGATACACCGGTAATAACTTTGCCATTTACAACAATAGGCGCAGCGGTATTTGAATAGCCTGCTTTATAATCTTCCATTTTCTCTTTCCAAACTACCTTACCGGTATCTTGGTCAAGAGCAACTAATTGTGCATCGAGAGTGGAGAAAATAAATAGATTATCATAAAGAGCGCCGCCCCGATTTACTACGTCGCAGCAAGGTAAAATACCATCTGGTAAGCGGTGATCATATTGCCATAATTCTTCACCGGTTTTTGCATCAACAGCGAATACGCGAGAATATGAAGCAGTTACGAAAATTTTTCCATTATGAACTAAAGGTTGAGCTTCTTGACCACGCTGTTTTTCATCGCCATACGATAATACAAAAGCAGGTATTAAATTTTTAACCGTTTCGGTATTGAGCTTATCTAATGGACTAAAACGTTGCCCCTGCAAACCTAAACCATAACTCACCACATCATTAGGGGTGGTAGCATCATTAGCAATATCTTGATCAGTGACTGCTGCCATTAAAGGTGCAGCGGTCAAAGCCAAGCTAATAGCTGATGCTAATAATACCTTACGAAATAAATCACCAGACTTCATACTAGAGTCTCCTCTCCAATGGTAATTGTCTAAGGAAACCGTAATGTAACTCCCATGACATTACGGCCATCTAGCAGAGATCATAACGAGTATTTGGTTGGGAAAAGGTTGGGGACGATTTAATATTTTTAATTATTATTCAGTACACTGGCTTATCTTTAATAAGCCAGCCTTTGCTTACCATTTAGGCTTATCAACTAACTCAGCGAGGCGTTCACGAACTAACTCACTACCCCCCGTACTTTTACACAGTTTGTCCATTAGAAGGGTAGCATCTTCACAAGAACCAAGCGCTTTATCCATCACCGCATCAATACAATGCCGCCACTCTTCTAGCTCTGGTGAATTGGATTGCACCAACAAGCTGCCTTGGTAAAGGCTAAATGCTGAACTGGTTTGATTATGGTGCAGGGCTTGCCAGACTTGCACGAAATCAGCCCACACTGAAACTTGTAAACGGTAAGGACGCGAGCCAATTTGACCATCTAAAATGCGGCGCAAATGTGAAAGTTCAGCTTTTAAGGTAGACAGCGAAACCGACTGCTCACCATATAAAGCGGCATGTAAACCTTCAAGACTCAAACCTTGTGGATTCAAAGCGAGTAACGCCAAAATTTCCACTTGGCGTAGCGGTAAATGGAGCGCTTTGCCACGAAAAACCACTCGCGCTTGACCCAATGCATAAATTTCTAATTCAGCTTTGGGTAAATGCTGCGGTAGTCCTTGGGCTATAGAACGAGCAATCTCTGTGACGGCTGCTTGCCCTAAAGGTGTGTGCCGCCGCCATGTAGTGGACATATCTAAGACCCCCACCAGCTCACCTGACTGGGGATGCAAAATGGGTGCAGCATAACATACCCAATCATGCACAAAAGGCTGATAGTGTTCGGATGAAAATACCGTCACTGGACGTTTGAGATTTAAAGATAAGCCCACCGCATTCGTACCAACTGAACGCTCATCCCACCAGCCACCGGCAGTAAAATTCACTGACTCTGCCCGACTGCGCATATGTCGACTGGCTAAAGTCCACAATAAACGACCTTGAGTATCTGCAATACCCGCTACCAACTCGCCTTCTTTAGCTAACTGCGTAATTTGGTCTTGTTCACGTTGGACAGCCTGACTCAGAATCGAGTCTTTCCACATTTGCTGGGTAACATAAAGATCATCCGCAGGTGCGGAGCCATGACGGGGTTGGGTATATTGTGCGCTACGCTGCCAAGAAGAAACAATATCATCTCGCACAGGAAGCGGCGCACCAGCATGCACTCCCGATACAAAACGATTCCACTGACTATCTAATAGACTCCGCCGCTTTAATAACGACTCTGAACCTATCCCTAAAACATTAAGTGCCTGCCCCATACGCCTCCTCCTGCGTTGTAAGCATACGATTTAGCCCCCACTCAATCATTTTTACTCTAAGCAGAGTGCACCTCTAACTCTGACTTTGCAAACGTGTATGGAGATAGACCTTAGAATAAGCCATGATTCAAGTTGTCAGTCAACTTAAATTGCTATTATTCTGCCTTTTTCTAAATAACAATGGCTTAGAACTGTTAGGGTTAAGACGAGTGGTATCAATTGCCTGCTCAATCAGGTGATGATGCGGGGATTTCGCACAAGTTGGATCAGCATTAGTCGGATCGCCCGTGAGCTTAAACGCCTGACAATGGCAACCCCCAAAATCTTTTTCGCGCTCATCACAAGTGCGGCATGGCTCTTTCATCCAATCTTCACCACGGAAATAATTGAAGGCTTTGGATTCATACCAAATCCAAGCTAAATCGTGGTCACGCACATTATGTAATTCTAAATTGGGCAAACTACGGGCGGAGTGACAAGGCAACACTAAACCATCTGGCGCTACTGCTAAAAACACCTTACCCCAACCTGCTACACAGGCTTTTGGGCGATTTTCATAATAATCCGGCACCACATAATAAATTTTCATCTTACCTTTGAGCTTTTCTTGGTAGTGATGCGCGACCCGCTCAGCTTCGCGTACTTGCTCTAAAGTCGGTAATAAATGATCGCGATTCGCTAGTGCCCAACCTTCAAATTGGGTAGTGGCCAGCTCCACATAATCGGCCTGTAATTCGGCCGCTAAATCGAGCATTTGCGCCACTCGATCGGTGTTTTGGCGATGAATGACAAAGCACAATACCATCGGATACCCGCTTGCTTTGACCGCACGTGCCATATCCAATTTATGTTGGAAGGCATGGGTTCCCGCTAGATAATCATTCAAGGTCGCATCATCGGCTTGGAAGCTGACTTGAATATGATCTAAACCCAGTTCACGGAATTTCTCCACTCGTGCCGCGTCCATACCGACACCGGAAGTAATCAGATTACTGTAGTAACCAAGCTTACGCGCTTCGGCAATCAGCACTTCTAAATCTTTGCGCACTAAGGGTTCGCCACCGGAAAATCCCAGTTGTGCTGCCCCCATTTTGCGCGCTTGATGTAGAACTTTGAGCCAACCTTCAGTGTCTAGCTCATCTTTCTTCGGTACCAATTGCAAAGGATTGCTGCAATACGGACATTGTAAAGGGCAAGAGTGAGTGACCTCAGCCAATAGCCACAAGGGCGGCGGGATTTTAGCCATATTTAACCCAGCCTTGGGCTTCGGCTTCCATTAAAAATTGGGTGACATCCTCATCCAAACCCTCGGTTTCGTAGTCTTCCTCCAACTGCGCGACAATGGCTTCCACCGTGCGTTTTCCATCACATAAAGACAATACTGCAGCGGCGGTATCACTCAATTGCACCATACCTTCGGGATAGAGCAACACATGATTTTGTTGTGCTTCTTCCCATTGGAAACGATAGCCTCCAGCCAAGCGTGGCACGGCTTTGAAATCAACACTCATGCGGGTTCCTCCACATTGAAATACGGGGGCATATGTTGCACATAGGCCAGATAAATCGCATCCAGCATCGACCAAAGTACATCCAGCTTAAACTTCAGAATTTTTAAAGCACGTTGCTGCTGCTCATAAGTGGTGAAATGCTGCAAGGTTAAAGCTAGACCATGATCCACATCGCGGTGCGCTTCGGTTAAACGATTACGGAAATATTGCAAACCGGCATTATCAATCCACGGATAATGATCCGGCCAACTTTGCAGGCGCTGCTTATGCGCAGTGGGCGCAAATAATTCGGTTAAAGACGAGCAAACGCCCTCACGCCAATCGGCGGTATGTACGAAATTGATATAAGCATCGACCGCAAAACGCACACCCGGAAGCACATGACGCTGATCCAGCAATTCTTCGCGTGGCACACCACAAGCCTCGCCCAAGCGAATCCATGCCTCAATCCCACCATCGGAAACATGCCCCGCATTGGGGCCACCATCATGGTCTAAGATACGCTGAATCCATTGACGGCGCACCTCACGATCAGGGCAGTTGAATAACAGCGCAGCATCCTTACGGGGAATCGTCACTTGATAATAAAAGCGATTCGCGACCCAGCCACGCAATTGCTCAGCATTGAGCTTGCCTTCATACATCATGACTTGAAAGGGATGGTGAACGTGATAATAACGGCCTAAAGCGCGTAATTGCTGCTCAAATTCGGCGGGGGTCCAAGCATCAGCCATGCACTAAGCTCCTCTTCTTAAGGCATTATGGAAGTATAAGTTACTAGGGTTGGGGAAAGGTTGGAAAACTCCTTACGCTCCTTGCCCGAGTAGCTCCCGAAGAATGTAACGGGTTTAGAGTGCAAGCTTACTAATATTTAGCAGGTTTTTAAGTAATTCTCAGAAACAAACACCCGAGTAGAGAATAATATTGGCATAAGGGGTAGCTTCACCAGTACGGACAATGGCTCTGGCTTGTTGACTGAGTTTTTTAAAAGCTTCATGCGAAACGGCTTCAAACGTTTTAGGGAGACCTTGCCCAACAAAAGCTTGATACCAGTCTGGCGTCTTTTCATTCACTAGTGCTTCCTGTGCCACCAGCGTGCGCTCTACCTGCATTTCACTTAAAACTGCTTGCAGCACAGCTTGTAAACTCGGTGTACCAAGGCTCACCGCCAAATCAATGCGCTGTACTTGAGCTGGAATGGGCAAACCGGCATCCGCAATAATCAGCATATCGCCATGCCCCAGCGTAGCGATGCAATGCGATAATTCGGCATGGAGCAATAAGGTCTTTTTCATAATCCGCCCTAATGATTAAGCAAGGAATGGAGCCGTCGAATCCCGCACCGCTAATTCCGGCGTTAGGAGTAAAGCTTGAGTTTCACTGCGCCGCCCTTTAATCCGTTCCATCAGCATATCCACCGCATGAATCCCCATCGCTTGCTTAGGTTGGCGCACGGTGGTAAGCGGCGGATTGGTAAAACGAGATAATTCAATATCATCGAAACCCACAATGGATAAATCGCGTGGCACTTGTAAACCTTGCTCATGTATTGCCCGTAAAGCGCCAATTGCCATTAAGTCATTGCAGATCACCACGGCACTAGGCTTATCTGTTTGTGCATCCTGCCAATATGCTAATAGTTCCAGCATGGTTTCATAACCGCCTTGGCTGGTGAAATCACTATGCAACAATACAGAAGGTTTAACAGAGGCCCATTCTAACGCGGCCTGCCAACCTTTAACCCGCTGATCACTAGCGCTCAAACCTTTGGGTCCTGCAATACAGGCAATCTGGCGATGACGTAAAGCTATTAAATGTTGAGTAGCTAGTTTTGCGCCATGCTCATGCGCCGTTTCCACTAAATCGCAGAACTTATTATTGACCTCACGATCCACTAACACGACCGGAATAGTCAGCTTGGACGGTAAACGCCATTGATCTGGCTTACTAGCAGTAATCAGAATTAGACCATCGACGCGCTTTTCCCTTAAAATCTGTAGATATTTAGTTTGGCGCTCAGGCTTGTCATAGGTATTGCACAAAATCAGGTTATAGCCCAGCTCAAAACAACGCTCCTCAATACTGCGCATAATCTCGCTAAAATAGGGATTGGAGCAGTTGGGAACTAGCATCCCTAAGGTATGGGTGTGTTGGCTTTTTAGACTACGCGCCACACTGCTCGGCACATACGCTAATTCTTTAATCGCCACTTGTACGCGTTGGGTGGCCTCAGCGCCGACAAAGCGCGTGCCATTCACCACATGCGAAACCGTGGAGATAGAGACTTGGGCGTGTTTGGCTACATCTTTAATAGAAGTCATAGGGCAATTAGTGTGCAGACTGTAGGCGACGTTGACGCAGTGTATCAATAATCACCGCCACCACAATCACCACACCAGTAATAATACGCTTGCTCGGTTCACTAGCACCGATTTGCGCTAAACCGGCCTCTAGCACTGCAATGATTAATACACCGAAGAAAGTGGCCACCACCGAGCCGCGCCCACCCATTAAACTCGTTCCACCAATCACTACCGCAGCAATCACTTTTAACTCGATCCCAACCCCTGCATTCGGGTCGGCTGCCTCTAAACGTGCCGCTTGCATTAAACCGGCTAAAGCCGCTAATAAGCCCATCGCCGCAAATACGCTAATTCGAATTGGACGTGGGTCAATCCCTGCTAAACGCATGGCCTCTTCATTGGTGCCAATCCCAATCACATAGCGTCCAAAAATGGTACGAGTCAGCAGAATATGCCCAATCACTACGACGATGACCGCGATAATAAAAGCACTGGAAATACCGCCTGCCAAGGGTTGCGCTAAGCCACCCATTGCACTGCCTACATATTGAGTGCGTGAATCAGTGACTAAATAAGCACTGCCGCGAATCGCCTCCAATAAGCCTAGTGACACAATAAACGAGGGGATTTTCCAGACCACACTAATCGCACCATTTGCCGTGCCGCAAAACAAGCCGACCAGCAAGGCCAATAAGCCAGCAAATAATGGCGACCAATGCCATTGTAAAATCGCCACGGCACTGACCGCAGCACTCAGCGCCAACACCGAGCCAACCGATAAATCAATCCCCGCAATAATCAATACAAAGGTCATCCCTACCGCCATCACCGCTAAGCCCGGAATATCATTGGCAATGGTAATAAAGGTGTCAGCACTCCAAAAATACTCACTTTTTAGACTAAAAAACGCGATTAGCCCCAGCAAAACCACCAATAAGCCCAAATAGGTTGCCCACGGCGATTGCCAGAAAGAGGTTTTATGTTTATCCAGTTCGGGGCTTGAAGCTATGGGTTGGTTTGCTTGCATAACACTACCTATAGAAAAGAAGTTTTGAGCTAGCTTTGAGTGAAAGCGGCTTCTAAAAGTGCTTGTTCGGTCCACTCGCCGCGCTTAAATAAGGCGACTAAACGCCCCATACTCATTACGCCAATCCGATCACTCACCGCCATCAATTCGCGCAAATCGCTTGATACCATTACAATCGCCTTGCCATCAGCCGCCATTTGATTAATTTGCGCATAAATATCCGAGCGTGCGCCCACATCTACCCCACGTGTTGGCTCATCTAATAGCAGAATATCGCAGTCTTTTTCTAACCAGCGGGCAAACACCACTTTCTGTTGATTGCCACCGGATAAGGTCGCAACCGCCTGCTCTGCTCCAAAGGAACGAATCGCCAGCGCTTTAATCCATTTTGCTGCCAATACTTTTTCACGCAGACGCGCCACAAAGCCCTTCACCGCAATCCGTGCCGTATTCCCAAGACTAATATTGTGGGCAATGGATTGAGGGAGTAATAAACCTTGGGATTTGCGATCTTCGGTGACTAGCCCCAAACCGGCTTGAATAGCAGCTAAAGGACTAGACCAATTGGGGGTGATCTTGAGGAGTTGGTCTTTACGCTGAATTTGAATCTGCCCGCTATCGGCTTTATCTGCACCGAATAATAAACGCAAAAGCTCAGTGCGGCCTGAGCCAACTAAGCCTGCAATTCCTAAAATTTCGCCATGATGCAGCTCGAAACTGACTGCTTTAACCGCTTTAGCGCGCGAAATCTTTTCGACTTGTAAGGCAACACGGCCTTGTGGACGTGCTACTTGCTGGTTTAAATCGTCGACAGCGCGCCCCACCATACGTTGGACTAAGTCTTTCTCCTGCACCCCTGCCATCGCTCGAACATCAACCAAACGCCCATCACGTAAGACAGCAACTGTATCCGCAATTTTCTGTAGCTCTTCTAAGCGATGCGAAACATAGATAATCGCCACACCCTTCGCTTTTAATTCAGCAATTTGTTGGAAAAGATGAGTCGATTCGCGGGGAGTGAGCATTGCAGTAGGCTCATCCAGAATTAGCACTTGTAAGTTGTCTTGCAAATTACGCGCAATCTCCACCATCTGCTGCTGACCAATCCCTAGTTCAGAAACTAGGGTGTCAGGATTAAGCTGTCCCAAACCCATTTTATTAAGCTGCTGAATGGCGCGTTCGCGTAATGCCGTTTTATTTAACCAACCTAGATGGTGCGGCAAATGCCCCATTAACAAATTCTCAGCCACGGTCAGAGTGGGAATTAAACCCAATTCTTGCAAAACCATACGCACACCCTGCGTTTCTGCATCGCGCCGTGAGGATGGTGTATAGATTTGTCCATTGAGTAATAGTGAGCCGCTGGAAGCTGAGGTCAAGCCACAAATAATTTTGGAAACCGTACTTTTACCCGCGCCATTTTCTCCCGTCAGTGCCAAGACCTCGCCCCGTTGCAAGCTTAGCGTAATCTCTTCTAGCACTAAGGTTTGCGCGTAAGATTTGCTGATGGCCTTTAATTGCAGCACGGGAGTTGCCGAACTATTGATCGTGCTGGATGATGCAGAACTAAGATTCATAGCTGGCTCGCACGCTGATAGTAAGAAGCAAGCACTACCCTCACCTGAGATGAAGGTAGCTGGGTCGTGGCGATATTACTTAGAGTCTTTGGTCACTAGAACCACATCGGTTTTTACTTGAGCCTGCATATCATTTTGGGTTTGCTTGCCAGCAATCGCTTTCAAGGCCACTTCAATCCCAAACACCGCTTGTTTAGAGCCAAACTGATCAGCCGTGGCTAGTAAGCTGCCATCGGCTAATAAAGGCTTAACAGCACTGATATTATCGTAGCCGCCCACTAAGACCTGCCCTGTTTTATTGGCCGCTTTAATCGCTGCCACTGCGCCAATTGCCATGCTGTCATTGCCTGCTAACACGGCTTTTAAATCAGGATTTTCGCGCAAGAACGCCGAAGTGACTTTATTCCCACCATCAATTTCCCAATTACCAGATTGCACGCCAACAACCTTGATTTTGGCCGCATCCATAGCATCTTTATAACCCGCGGTGCGTTGCTGCGCATTGAAAGTAGTGGAAACCCCTTCAATAATCGCTACTTTATCGCCTTCCTTTAATTGCTTAGCCACATAATCGCCTACCAACTTAGCACCAGCACGATTATCCGGCCCCACAAACGGCACCACTAAACCTTTGTCTTTTAAAGCAGCTTGATCGAGTTGGTTATCAATATTGACCACCAACACCCCTTTATCGACGGCGGCTTTAATCGCTGGTACTAAGGCTTTGGAATCCGCAGGTGCAATGACGATGGCATTCACTTTTTGCGCCACCATTTGCTCAATAATTTTGATCTGTGCTGCGGTATCAGTTTCATCTTTAATCCCATTGGTGACTAAAGTGTATTTAGCAGCATTTTCTTTTTGATGTGCCTTCGCGCCCTCTTCCATCGATTGGAAGAATTCATTGGCTAGGGATTTCATAATTAAAGCGACTTTCGGGGCATCTTCGGCAAACACTGGACTCGCCCAGATACTGCTCATTAAACCCAAACTAGCCAGCATAGCAAATGCAAATTTACGACGTGAAATAGTCATAATGATCTCCTCCAAATGACAGTTTTTCCTTCCTACCTTTTTACAGCCTACTCCAAAAAAACGTTTGCGCAAACGTTTTTCTGTAAAATAGACCAAGATTTTAAAAGATAAAACCGATGGATTTATCGGGAATAATTTATAAAACGGGGAGGAGAAAGTAATTGTATATGGGCTGAGCAGCTCACGCAGTCAGCCTGAAACAATAAGGCAGCTTTAAGAGCTAATTGGCCACTTAGTTTTTCTTTTCTAAATGTCCACCAAAACCATAACGCATCGCGGACAACACTTTATAAGCATAATCTTCCTGCCCACGCGACTCGAAGCGCGAATACAAGGCAGTCGTAATCACTGGCGCAGGCACACCCTCTTCCACCGCCGCTTGTACTGTCCAGCGCCCCTCACCTGAATCTGCTACATGCCCTGCAAAACTGTCTAAGTTCGGATCATTGTGTAGAGCAGCAGCAGTCAAATCGAGCAACCATGAACCGACCACACTGCCGCGCCGCCAAACTTCGGTAATACTTTTAATATCAAAGTCATATTGATAATGTTCAGGATGGCGTAATGGTGTCGTTTCTGCATCTTTGGCATGATCTTGCTTCCCTACATTTGCGCTATGCAGAATATTCAAACCTTCCGCAAATGCAGCCATTAGCCCATATTCAATGCCGTTGTGCACCATTTTCACAAAATGCCCAGCACCACTTGAACCACAATACAGATAACCCTGTTCAGCCGCAGAAACTGGCAAACTTTCTAAAGCTTTGGTACGCGGCGCAGTTTCTACACCGGGTGCTAAGGCTTGGAAAATGGGTTCTAAATGATCAGCTGCCTCTTTATCACCACCAATCATTAAGCAATAACCACGTTCTAAACCCCATACACCGCCACTCACGCCTACATCCAAATAATGAACACCCAACTCAGCAAAAGCTTGGTGGCGACGAATATCATCGTGGTAATACGAATTCCCACCATCGACCACAATATCGCCTGCTTGCAGCAAAGGCTTCAATTCCTCCAACACGCTATCCACAATCGCTGCTGGTAACATTAAGCATAAAGCACGCGGAGTTTGTAACTTAGCAACAAACTCTGTCAAAGACGGTGCTGGAACTCCACCTTGCTGCTCTAGAGCTTGTAAAGCTTGCGGATTACGATCAAAACCCACGCATTCATGCCCGACACGCATAATCCGCGTCGCCATATTCGCGCCCATTCGCCCCAAACCAATAATGCCAAATTGCATGGAATGCTCCTTTTAATCACAAAGACGAGTTATGCACTCAAAGCATAGCCCGAAATCATTGCATCATCCGTAGAAGCTTAGTGCTCAGCTAGTAAGCTTGTTTTAGTTGAGGGAAAAATCTATGACTTTGATTTTAAAAGCAAGTAGTTGATTAACACTGATTTATGGCAGCGTTCTTATTATGGGCTTAGGAGTAATAAGGTGCTTGCTTTAGCCTTTAGATTGAAAGCTAAGTTAAGTTTATTGCCTTAGTCGAGCTATAAATCTGCTTACTAGCTTTTATATCAAGACCATAGAGCAAGTCGCTGCCATTTAGCTGTGAATTTAAACTTAATTTTATTCGAGCTGCTATTCTGGTTATTAATAATTAAAATCAATCGAGGATAATGCTATGCAGAGTGCCGAATCAATTTATGCAGCCCCCAAAAGTCATATTGAGGATCTAACCCTAGGAAGAGCCGAAACTGGCTTGATTCCTGCAGATAAAAACCGACGTTTTACTAATTTTTTAATAGATACAGCCGCTTACTATGCTTTAGTATTTGCAATTGGCTTCTTAGTTGGGGTTTTAGGCTACTTAACTGAAGTAAATGTTATGGCGTTTCTTGGCAATCCTGTGGGTGAATGGGTCTTTATTATAGGGATTCTGCTTTTATATTACGTTCCTCTGGAATATTACACGGGTCGCAGCTTAGGGAAATTAGTAACAGGGACTTATGTAGTAAGCATGGATGGTTCCAAGCCAAGTTTTAAGCAGATTTTCTTACGTTCACTAGCTCGTTTCGTACCTTTTGAACCATTTTCGTTTTTAGGCAAAACCAATAGTGGTTGGCATGACAAATGGACTAACACACAAGTGTGTTATAAGAATAAATAGTTAATCACCTAAGCCATTATTCGCAATGGATAATGGCTTTTAAAGCTCCAACAACATCCCATCAAATGACACTTCAATCCCAGCCGCAGTCAACTCTCCACGCTCTTTTGAATTCTCATCCAGAATCGGATTGGTATTATTAATATGAATCAGAATCTTGCGCGTATCAGGAAAATTCGCGAGCCACTCGATCATTCCACCCTCACCCGATTGCGGTAAATGCCCCATTTCGCGCGCAAGCTTATGCCCGACTTGGCGGCGTGACATTTCATCATCTGTCCAACAAGTACCATCAACTAATACGCAATCGGCATTTTCAAAATAGGGGCGTAAATGCGCTTCGATTTCACCTAAACCAGGGGCATAGAATAATTTACCGCCACTTTGGGTATCCTCAAACCAGAATCCCACATTATCCCCTTCACTCGGATTATACCGATGCGGTGAATAAGGCGGTGCTTTGCTGTGTAAAGGTACAGGCGTGACACGTAAATGTTCAAGCTTAGGAATGCTTAAAGCCGAACCATCCAACGCTAAAATATGCCGATTCACCCCGCAATAATGCGAAAGCATATTCAATACCGGAAAGCCAGTGGTTAAATCCTCATACACACTATCAGTACAGTACAACTCTAGTGGCTGTTTACTTTCGCGCAGAATCAATAACCCTGTAGTGTGATCAATTTGGCTATCCGCAAGCAATACGGCACTAATGCCGGTATCACGCAAGCCACGTGCCGGTTGCAGATAGTGATGTAGCGTATTGATTTGGGTGCGAATATCAGGAGAGGCATTCACCAAAAGCCAGTGAATCTTATCGGTGGAAATTGCAATCGATGACTGCATGCGTGCCTGAGCTTGGACTGTGCCATTACGCACACCCGCACACATTGGACAATTACAGTTCCACTGCGGGAAACCACCGCCCGCAGCAGAACCAAGCACTAAGGCATACAATCGCTTAGCGATTCATTACATACAGATTGATTTCAAATCCGTAACGCATATCTTTGAAAGTTGGTTTTGTCCAAGATTTTTTCATGGGTCTCTCCTCAGTTGGTTTATCGGAAACTTTACTATAAGCACCTTAGGTTGGAGAAAGGTTGGGCACTTAAAACTTAAGATCGATTTAGCTTACTTTAAAAATTCTAAAATATACAAGTCAATGTTAATCTGACTTCATTACTGAGGAGTTAGAATGATCATGGAGCAAAGCTACCAGCCATTAGCAGGCATTCGTGTGATAGAAATTAGCCACATGATTATGGGGCCATCTGCAGGTTTTTTCTTGGCCTCACTGGGTGCTGAAGTCATCAAAATCGAGCCACCCGATGGTGATAAAACCCGCTTACTCACTGGTATGGGGCGTGGCTTTTTCCCCACTTTCAATCGGGGCAAAAAATCGGTTGTTTTAGACACTAAGACACCCGAAGGTTTAGCGAGTTTACATGAAATTATTAGCACCGCTGATGTCTTCCTTGAAAACTTCCGTGATGGCTCAATGGAAAAAATGGCTTTGTCACCAGACCAACTACAGGCTAAATACCCAGCGCTAATTATTGCTTCCTGCAAAGGTTTTCTCCACGGCCCTTATGAAAATCGCACAGCGATGGATGAAGTCGTACAAATGATGACTGGCATGGCTTATATGACTGGGCCTAAAGGTCGCCCCTTGCGTATTGGGTCTTCAACGGTAGATATTACGGGTGGTTTATTCACTGCTTTTGCTGTATTAGCCTCCCTCTTCAAACGCCAACAAGATGGGCAAGGCCATCAAATCCGCACGGGTTTATTTGAAAGCTGCTTATTGCTGGTCATGCAGCACATGGTGCAATTTGATTTAGAGGGCACTGAATCCCCCCCGATGCCTAACCGCGAATTTTCATGGCCGATTTATGATATTTTCACCACTCAAGATGAACGCTCGATTTTCATTGGTGCGATTACAGGCGGTCATTGGGAAGTCGTGTGCCGTCTATTGGGTTTAGAACCATTATTGACCGACCCTCGCTTGCAGACGCGCATGGATCAAATCAATAATCGTGAATGGACGATTCCTATTGTCGAAGCAGCCGTCGCCACTTTCAATTATGCAGAGCTCACACCGATTTTAGAGCAGCAAGGTATTCCGTTTGGCCCCGTGTCACGCCCTGTGGAAATGTATGATGATCCCCATGTGAATCGTCCGAATGGCTTAATTACTTCAGTCGATAACGCAACCGGCCAAGCCTATCGAGCACCCGGTTTGCCGTTTGAAATTGATGGACAGCCTCTATTTCCTACTGATCCTGATCTACCTGCAATTGGTCAGCATACCGAAGCAGTCTTAGCCGCCTTGAAACAGAAAATTTAAGTAAACCTTGTACTCGTTTTAAACTAGGCCTTTTTAAGCTTTGGAGTTTGGGCTAATGAGTGCTGAAAAAGGTTTGCAAACACGTACAGAAGTGATGGGAGCGGATTTTGTAGAACGGGCTTTAACCAATACCAATGAATTCAATGCGCCTTTGCAAGAGTGGATTAATGCCCATGCTTGGGGTTCGGTCTGGCAGCGGGAAGGTTTACCACGGCAAACCCGCTCTTTAGTCACGATTGCCATGCTCACTGCGCTGAAATGCACTACCGAATTAAAAGGCCATGTGCGCGGTGCTTTGAATAATGGTTGCAGCGTGGCAGAAATTCGCGAAGTACTGCTACATTCAGCGGTCTATTGCGGCGTACCTGCGACTCAAGAAGCATTTCGGGCAGCTCAGGAGGTTATTAGTGAATGGCAAACTAAGCAAACCCAGTGAATCGGTTTAAAGCTAGAGCCAAGCTCTAAGCTTGAGCTTGGCCTTCCACGCCCAAACGCAACATATCAATCATCTGTTCAGAAATTTGCTCAGGGCTTAGTTTACCTTCGTGATACCAAACATACACCCAGTTCATCGCTCCCAATAGTTGCAAACGTAATAGAGTGCGGTTTACTGCTGGTTTTAGTGGCAACTGCGCAATCAGTGCTTTAATCACATCCTCATACGCATCCCGATCTGCACGAATCATATCCAATAAGCGCGGATGTCCAGTGAGTGCAAGGCTATGCCCAGTCAAACGATCAATCGCTGAGCCGCCCACCATGCCATTAATATGCACGGTAAAAGCCCGCTTTAGACGTTCCCAAGGATCACTTACCTCATGAGTCGCAAGCCGCATTTGTAGCATGACCGAGCGGAAACCTTCTTGGTGTACCGCCATATAAAGTTCTTCTTTTGAAGAGAAATAGTGATAAACCGACCCTGGCAATAAACCGGCTTGGCTGGCAATATCCCGAATCGTGGTACGGTCAAAGCCTTGGGTTGAAAACAATTCAGCGGCCGCATTCAGAATAATCCGCTGCCGATCTAAAGGCTCTAATTCAGATTCAGGTAGGTTTGCAGGTTCATCCTCTGCCAGCTCACCTTGGGCTAAGCGTGTACTTAATAAGCCTCGCTCTAAATAGCGGCGCTGATTTAAAGTCAGACTTTCCAAGCAGCCAGCGTTTTCTGCCGCCAACGCTTGTAAACGCTTTACGGCAGTTTCTAAACCATATTTTTGCCAAATATAACGCACGCCTGAGGCGGAAATTTGTAAGCCCGCACGTTGTAGACGAGTAGCCACCGCTGCTTGGCCTAATTCGGGTAGCTCACGCGCTAAGCGTAAAATTTCAGCTTCAACGGCATTGACTTGTTCAGTGGCTAACACAGGCTGGTTTTCTGCCTGATTCATGATCTTTTTCCTCGGTCACAGAGGCTAATGCTTGTTAGCCCCACTTAAACTTAACCACAGCATACCTAAGCCTTGATTTACCCCGCAAGCCTCCGACTAACTAGTTAGTCATAAGCCCCTACTAACTAAACAAATTAGTACAAACTAATTAATAAAACAACTGTTTGACAAGTTAGTTTTTAACTGTTACTTTGCAAATCATTCATAACGCGCTACGCGATCCATACGACAGGAGGAGGTCTATGTGGATTTACAGATAGCATTAATTCTCGGGCAAGATGGCATCACCAACGGTGCAATCTATGCGCTACTCGCACTTGCCCTTGTACTTGTGTTTGCAGTAACACGAGTTATCTTTATCCCTCAAGGTGAGTTCGTCGCGTATGGCGCTTTGACCATGGCTACGCTGCAAACTGGCACTGCTCCCGCTACGATTTGGTTATTAGTTGTCCTAGGTATTGCTGTTTCTTTGCTAGATGGAATACAGGCAGTACGCACTAAGCGCAATGACAAACTCATCAAAACTTTGTTATGGAATCTAGCCTATCCGCTGATCCTGCTAGCGATCCTGTTCTTATTGCCTTTAGCGAAACTCCCCATGCTTGTACAAATGGTTCTGACCTTAGCGGTAATCGTACCGATGGGGCCGATGTTGTATCGCTTGGTGTATCAGCCCTTAGCCGATGCTTCGGTGTTGATTCTGTTGATTCTGTCAGTGGCTTTGCACTTGTCGATGGTGGGTTTAGGTCTACTTTTCTTTGGCGCGGAAGGCCAACGCACACCTGCATTTAGTGATGCCAGTTTAGACTTAGGTGCTTTAACCGTTTCTGGTCAAACTTTAGTGGTCGTTCTGACCTCACTAGCTTGTATCGCTGCTTTGTATTTCTTCTTTGAACGCACTCTTTACGGTAAAGCTTTACGTGCCACTGCCATTAATCGAGTCGGTGCGCGCTTAATGGGAATTCGCCCCGCCTTAGCGGGTAAGATCACCTTTTTAGTCGCCACCCTAATTGGGGCTTTCTCTGGTGTATTGATTGCACCCATTACTACGATCTACTACGACACTGGCTTTTTGATTGGCCTGAAAGGTTTCGTTGCGGCCATTATTGGTGGCTTAGCCAGCTATCCGTTAGCTGCTTTAGGCGCTTTACTGGTCGGTTTGCTGGAAGCTTTCTCATCTTTCTGGGCAAGTGAATATAAAGAAGTGATCGTGTTCACCCTGATTATTCCTGTCTTACTCTGGCGTTCTTTGAAAAGCACCCATGTGGAGGATGAAGAATGAAATTCGCGCTATCTCCACGAATCCTAGTTGGCATTTTCTTAGTGTTAGCAATAGCTGCGCCCTTAGTGCTGCCGGCTTTCCATATCACCTTAATGAACTACATTGGTTTATATGCCTTAGTCGCTTTGGGCTTAGTGCTCTTGACCGGAGTGGGCGGTTTAACCAGTTTCGGTCAAGCGGCCTTTGTCGGCTTGGGGGCTTATACCACTGCGGTTTTAACCACTCAATTCCATGCTTCACCGTGGTTAGGTTTGCTTGCAGGCATCGTGATTACGCTGGGGGTAGCCTTTATTTTGGGTGCTCTCACTCTGCGGCTTTCTGGTCACTATTTGCCCCTCGGTACCATTGCTTGGGGGATTAGCCTCTACTTCCTGTTTGGCACGATGGAAACTTTAGGCGGACATACTGGCTTATCGGGTATCCCACCGATTTCGATTTTTGGCTGGGCTTTAGATGAAGGTCAGGAAATTTTCTATCTGATTTTATTCTTTCTCCTGCTCGCTATGTTGGCTACCAGCAACTTACTGGATTCACGTGAAGGTCGCGCCATTCGTGCTCTGAAAGGCGGGCGGGTGATGGCAGAAGCAATGGGAGTGAATACCCTACGTTCACGTATGACCATCTTTTTAATTGCCGCCTTGTTCGCTTGTGTTTCTGGTTGGTTGTATGATACGATTGCTAAATTCTTGTTTACTTCTGGCTCAACGGGTGTGCCCAAAGCGGTCATTAATACCCAACGAATGCTCTGCTCAAATCAGCAAGCGAAGGCACAAGCTTGGCCTTTCTTAAAAACCGAAAAGCCAGTATTAGTCGATTGGCTGCCTTGGAGCCATACCTTTGGCAGCAATCACAACTTTAATATGGTGCTGTCTTGGGGCGGCAGCCTGTATTTAGATGAAGGTAAACCTGTCCCTGGTTTACTGGCAAAAACGGTTAAGAATTTACGCGAAGTTTCTCCAACGGTTTATTTCAGCGTGCCGCGTGCTTATGACATGCTAATTCCACTATTGCGTGAAGACCAAACTTTACGTGAAAACTTCTTCCGTAATCTGCGATATATCTTCTATGCCGGTGCTGCCCTGCCTCAACATTTATGGACAGCCATGCAAGAGTTGGCCGCAACTGTACCGGGCTGTGAAACTATGTTGGTGTCTTCTTGGGGTTCCACAGAGACTGCACCGATGGCGACTGATTGCCATTTTCAAGCCGAGCGTTCGGGCGTGGTGGGTGTACCTGTACCGGGTACGACGCTGAAATTAGTGCCGAATGCAGGCAAATTAGAAGTACGAGTGAAAGGCCCGAATGTCTTCCCAGGCTATTGGAAAAATCCTGAAGCCACTGAAAAAGCCTTTGATGCCGATGGTTTTTATCTGATTGGCGATGCGATGAAATTTGTTGATCCTAAGCGCCCCGAATTAGGTCTACTCTTTGATGGACGTGTCAGTGAGGATTTTAAGTTGCTGACAGGCACTTGGGTGCATGTGGGTGCGATTCGGGTGGCTGGTATCGATGCCCTCAAACCGGTTGCTCAAGACATTGTGGTTACTGGGCATGATCGCAGCACAGTGGGTTTCTTGGTCTTCCCGAATGTGCCAGAATGCCGCCGCCTTTGTCCTGATCTACCTGCTGATGCTACGGTTGAAGACGTGTTAGCGCATCCTGCAGTGCGCACTTGTGTCGCTCAAGGCTTACGCTCGATGCGGGCAAATGGCAGTGGCTCTTCCATGTTTGCCTCCAATGCTTTGTTAATGGCTGAGCCACCCTCTGTGGAAGCAGGTGAAATTACCGATAAAGGCTATCTTAATCAGCGCTTGGTATTGAACCGCCGCGCTCATCTGGTAAATGCACTGTATGCAGAGCAGCCAGAGCAAACCGTCATTCAATTAACACTAGAAGGCTGAAGCCCGAAAGGATATGCCCATGAGCGAACAATTAGTCAAAACCTCCTATGAGGAGACTATTTATACGGTAACTTTAGCGCGCCCGGCAAAACGCAATGCTGTCAGTGACCGCCTCCTTGCTGCTTTAGAGCAAGCTTTAATTGCTACGCCAGAAGGCACGCGTGTCATTATTTTGGCCGGCGAAGGTAAGCATTTCTGTGCGGGCTTAGATTTATCTGAACATCAACATCGTGAACCGTTTGGGGTTATGCAGCATTCGCGGGGCTGGCATCGGATTTTTGATCGGATTCAAAATGGTGGGATTCCCGTAGTGGCTGCTATGCAAGGTGCAGTGATTGGTGGCGGCTTAGAATTAGCCACAGCCACGCATGTGCGCATCTCCGAACCTAGCACGATTTATCAATTGCCTGAAGGCCGTCACGGTATTTTCGTGGGGGGGGGTGCTTCAGTACGGGTTGCTACCATTATTGGTGCGGGGCGCATGTGCGAAATGATGCTCACAGGCCGAATTCTCGATGCGGATGAAGGCATGCGCTTAGGTTTAGCCCATTACTTAGTCGGTGAAGGTGAAAGCCTCGCTAAAGCTCAACAACTCGCCAAACGCATTGCAGAAAATGCGCCAATGGCGAATTGGGCGATGGTTTCGGCGATTTCACGCATCAACAATATGGCCTCAGATGATGGCCTATTTGTCGAATCACTCACGGCAGCCCTGACGCAAACTAGCCCCGAAGTCGTAGAGCGCATCGGGCATTTCCTTAATCGTACTGGCAAAGGCCCACAAACATGAATACAAACCCTAACCCTTTTGCTGACTCCGAAGCAGCAGCACTGACTGCCAGCTACGATGATATTTGGTTAGTCGCAGGTCAGCGTACTCCCTTTGCAGACTATAACGGCCTGCTGCGAGATGTCGCGCCCACTGACTTAGGCATTTATGCAGCGCGCAGTTTATTTGCAACCAGCGGCATTTCTGCGTCTGAAGTCAATG
The DNA here is from genome assembly GCF_937876535.1 of uncultured Thiothrix sp. Taxonomy (GTDB): domain Bacteria; phylum Pseudomonadota; class Gammaproteobacteria; order Thiotrichales; family Thiotrichaceae; genus Thiolinea. Next base: position 282,166 of record NZ_CALFHZ010000021.1, on the reverse strand, counting down.
CCATTATCGCGGGCAATATGGCGCAAGCCAGCTTCGATGCCTATTTCCTCCCCCGGCACATTGGACTGTATGCTGGTGTCAACGCCAATGTGCCGGCCTTATTAGTACAGCGCCTCTGCTGTACGGGCTTTGAGACTATCCTCACCGCTGCCGACCAAATCAGTTTAGGCAAAGCAAAAGTAGTACTTTGTGTGGGGACTGAATCCATGTCACGCAACCCGATTGCGGCTTATACGCACCGCTCTGGGTTCCGCATGGGTCAAGTGGAGTTTAAAGACTTCCTCTGGGAAGCAACCAAAGATACCGCACCCGGTATTGGTATGGGTGATACCGCTGAAAACCTTGCGAAGCGCTATAACATTAGCCGCGAAGAAGTGGATCGCTTTGCTGAAGAAAGCTTTGCCCGTGCAGCCACAGCTTGGGAAACAGGCTACTTCAAGCCAGAAGTGAGCACTGTTGTGAATAGCCAATGGGATTTAGAGGGCTATAAATCCAGAAGTTTGAAACTCGCCGATCGTGCACAAAGCTTTGAACGCGATAGCCATGTGCGTGCTACCAGTTTTGAAACTTTACAAAAACTCAAACCCGCCTTTGGTGGCATCCAAACTGGTGGCAATAGCTCAGCGATTGTGGATGGTGCAGCAGCAGTGTTAGTAGCGCATGGCGATTGGGTACGCGCCCACGGCTTAAAGCCGATTGCGAGGATTGTAAATGGCGCAGCGGTTGCGGTTCCGCCCGAAATTATGGGCATCGGCCCTGCTCCGGCGATTCGTGCAGCGGCGAAAAAGGCGGGCATTCAAGTTAGCGATATTGATCGGGTTGAAATTAATGAAGCCTTTGGCGCACAGTATTTAGCTTGCGAACGTGAACTGGGTTTAGAGCGTTCCAAAGCGAATGTGAATGGCGGTGCGATTGCGATTGGTCATCCTTTAGGAGCTTCGGGGGTACGTTTAAGCCTTACGGCAGCGCGCGCAGCACAGCAAGCTGGGTTAAAATACAGTGTGGCCTCTGCCTGTGCGGGGGGGGGTCAAGGTGTCGCAATTTTGCTTGAGAATGTATAACAGGAGGAGTTATGGAGTTTGCTAACAATACATTTATCGTCACGGGTGGTGCTTCAGGCTTAGGTGAAGCCACAGTACGCGCCTTGCATGCACACGGGGCGAATGTGGTTATTGCGGATTTGAATACGGAGCAAGGTGAGGCTTTAGCCAAAGCGCTGGGGCAGCAAACTGTCTTTAGTCGCACCAATGTTGCTGATGAAGCCGATGCGCAAAATACTGTCAATTTAGCTGTAACGAAGTTTGGGCAATTACGCGGCTTGGTTAATTGCGCTGGGATTGGTGGTGCTGCCAAAGTCTTAGGTAAAAATGGCCCGCATCCTTTAGCCGAATTCACTCGCACTATTCAAGTTAATCTGGTCGGTAGCTTCAATATGGCGCGCTTAGCTGCAGCAGCCATGGCAAGTTTAGAGCCAGTAGCTGAAGGTGAGCGTGGTGTCATTATCAATACCGCCTCGATTGCTGCTTATGATGGGCAAATCGGCCAAGCGGCTTATGCCGCTTCCAAAGGTGGCGTGATTGCGATGACTTTGCCAATGGCGCGTGAGTTAGCAAAAAATGGCATTCGTGTCGTCACAATTGCGCCGGGTTTATTTATGACGCCGATGATGGCTTCTTTGTCACCCGAAATTCAGCAATCCTTAGGTGAATCCGTCCCTTACCCACCACGCTTAGGTTATCCATCTGAGTTTGCGAATATGGTGTGCTCGATTGTGACTAATATTATGCTGAATGGCGAAACGATCCGTTTGGATGGTGCGCTACGCATGGCTCCACGCTAGGAGACGAGATGACACGCACGAATATTTATCGCTATCGGATTGCCTTTAGCGACTGTGACCCTGCGCAAATTGTTTTTTTTGCCAACTATTTCAAATGGTTTGATACCGCCAGCCGTGAGTTTTTCACTGCTTGCGGTATTCCGAGCTGGCGTGATACCGCCCGTGAGCGCGGCATTATTGGTACACCCTTAGTCGATGCTCAAGCCAGCTTTAAAAACTCTGCCACCTATGGCGAAGACATTGAAATCGAATCATGGGTTGAAGAATGGCGCGGTAAAAGTTTTGTGATGAAGCATGTGGCACGGCGAGATGGCACAGTACTTTGTGAAGGTCGCGAAGTGCGTGTATTTGCGATGCAAGATCCAGAAAATAGCTTACGGATTAAAGCCTTACCTATCCCTGAGGATATTCGCACTGCCTGCGAATAAATAAGGAGGAAACGATGTACGATTACCAAGCCCCCTTGCGGGACATGCAATTTATTCTGAGCACGATAGCAGGTTTAGATGAAGTTGCAAGCTTACCCAATTGCGAAGAAGCTTCCGCTGATCTAGTCAGTGCAGTGCTAGAAGAAGCCGGTAAATTCGCAGCCGGTGTGTTAGCCCCGTTAAATCAAGTCGGTGATTTGCAAGGCTGCCGCTTGGAGGATGGAGTCGTGCATACTCCAGAAGGTTGGCAACAGGCTTATGACCAATTCCGTGATGCAGGTTGGGTTGGCTTAGCCTTGCCCCAAGAATATGGTGGTCAAGGCTTACCTAAGTTGGTTTCTACACCGGTTTGGGAAATGTGGTTCTCAACTAATATGGCCTTTGCCATGTTGCCACAATTGAATGTAGGCCAAGCCGAAGCTTTGCAAATTGCCGCTAGTGAAGAACAAAAGCAGATTTGGTTACATAAAGTAGTGAGTGGTGAATGGGGCAGCACTATGAATCTCACTGAACCACAAGCAGGTTCGGATTTAGCTGCCACTCGAACTAAAGCAGTACCGCAAGCCGATGGCACGTACAAACTATTTGGGCAGAAGATTTTCATCTCTTATGGCGAACATGAGCTGACACCTAATATTGTGCATTTAGTGCTAGCCCGTTTGCCGGATGCACCTGCTGGTGTAAAAGGCTTGTCCCTATTTATCGTTCCAAAGTACTTATTAGATGCAGAAGGCAATCCTAGTACACGCAATGATGTACGTTGTATTTCGATTGAACATAAAATGGGTATTCACGGTAGCCCCACTTGCACTTTAAGTTATGGTGATGAAGGTGGCGCGATGGGTTATCTAGTTGGTGAAGCAAATCGCGGCTTGGAAACCATGTTCATTATGATGAATGAAGCACGCTTTGGTGTGGGCGTACAAGGGGTGGGCTTAGCCGAGCGTGCTTATCAATATGCGCTGAATTACGCACGTACTCGCGTACAAGGCCGCAATGCAATTACGGGTGAAACGGGTCAGCCAATTATTTGCCACCCTGATGTGCAACGCGCCATTTTATCCATGCGTGCTCGTGTGATGGCAATGCGCTCATTGCTCTATACAGCAGCCAGTTGGTTTGATTTAGCCCATCACCACCCTGAGCAAAGTATCGCTGATAAATATCGTCGCTATGTGGATTTGCTGATGCCAGTAGCTAAAGGCTGGTGCACCGAAGTCGGTAATGAAGTGTGTGATGATGCGATTCAAATCTTCGGTGGGATGGGCTTTGTGGAAGAAACGGGTATTGCTCAATATTTCCGTGATGCTCGCATTATTACCATTTACGAAGGTACTACCGGTATTCAAGCCAATGATTTAATTGGACGCAAAATCCTGCGAGAAAAAGGGGCAACCTTGTATGAGCTGATTGCAGAGATGCAGCACACTCAACAAGCTCTGACACAGTCAAATGAATTAAATAATTTAGCTGGAAATTTCCAAGAAATTTTAGTTTCCTTGCAAAAGGCAAGTGATTGGATGCTAGCGCAGGATAAACACCACCAAGTGCAGGTTTTAGCCGCCGCTACGCCCTTTTTATACCTGTTAGGAACAGTCTGTGGTGCTTGGCAATTAGCTCGCTTAGCCCTAGCTGCTGAAGCCCAAAAGACAGCTCTATCTATTGATACAGTTTATTCCCAAAACTTAATTGAGCTGACTCAGTTTTATTTTCATACTTTTGGAGTGCAAGCTGTCGCTTATGCTGCAACTGTGAATAATGCCGGAAATAGTTTGGCACGCTTTGATTTTGGCCATGCCTAATCCTTAAATTTCCTATATAAATCAATCATACGAGCCAATTAGCTTGGCTCTTAATGTTCATTAAGCCTCTGCTCAGCTTAAACATGTTTATTTAATCTGCAACCGTTAGGGAATAGGATGCTTGATTTAGCAGACAAGCGTCTATAAAATTAATTTATATAAAAAAATAACCATTATCATGTGGCACAAACCCGGACGTAAAACTGTGAAGATCTGTATCTCTGCTCGCGGATTTTCAATGATCGAACTCATGATCGTTGTCGCTATTTCAAGCATTTTAATGAGTGTTGCCGCACCTAGCATGCTTAGTGCTTATCAACAATACACAGTCACAAGCCAAGCGAATGAATTAGTTAATGCTTTGACCTATGCACGCTCTGAGGCCATCCGACGTAATACTTCGGTACGTTTCTGTCGCGTTGCCAGTGACAGTGCGACTAGTTGTGAAACGACCTCAGCCAGTTGGAAATATTGGGCCATTCTTGCGAATACTGAAGTGATCGGCCGAGGCTTCATAAAAACTCAAGCCGGTTTAGAGCAAACCTCGAATATCCAAAGCATCACTATTAGCGCTAATGGTTTAGCTTATAACAATCAACAATTATTAACCTCTTCCTATATCCAACTTAAAGCAGGCAAACAAACCCGGTGTATTAGTTTAGAAGCAGGAAGCCGCACACGAGTCACCAAACCCGAAGAAGCTAATGACACTAATGGTGAAGGCGAAGGTGGGAGTTGTTCATCATGAAATCTCGCCTACAACGGCAAAAAGGTGCTGGTTTAATCGAAATCCTTATTTCAGTTGTAGTCTTAGCAGTTGGCTTAACAGGCGTAGCTGCCATGCAAGTACGTTCAGTTCGGAATAATGCTGCAGCACTTCAACACAGCATTGCGGTTATTCAAGCCCAAAGTATGGCGGATTTATTAGCTATTTCACGCGCTCAAGCCTTAGCAGGAGATTTTAATATTACTCTAACTGCTACTAATCCTACTGGGCAAACTTTTATACCTAAATCCATTACTGAATGGCGAACAAGTATTAGCTCTTTATTAGGAGCAGGCGCTACTGGCTCGGTGAATTGTGTGAATGCTAGCAGTACCTGCACGATTTTAGTTCAATGGGATAACAGTCGTGCCACTGAAGGCTCAGCAGCACAACAACTTCAATTAGGAATCCGCCTATGAGACAGCGTGGTTTTAACTTAATTGAATTAATGATCGCTATGGTGATTGGCTTATTCATTATGGGTGGGGTGATCAGCCTCTTCATCTCCAATCGTCAAACTTTTCAAAGTAACCAAGGTATTTTCCAAATTCAAGAAAGCATGCGGATGGCTTTCGAAATTCTCTCACGCGATTTACGCCATACTGGTTTTACCCCGTGTGGCAATGGAACGCGTGTAGCTAATGTATTAAATCCGACCCCCGCTAATGGCAATCTACTCAATTGGGTTGGAGGGTTAAGAGGCGCGGATGGTAATACCGCAATTGCACCTGTTGTTATTGGCACAGGTATAGGTCAGCGGGTCGCTGGTACCAGTGCTGTATTGGTACAAGGTGTGGAAGGTAGCGACCGCACTGTTCAAATGCATACCACTACCGGCACACCTAGTTTCACCTTATTTCCCGATGCGAGTACAAATTTTTCGGCGGGAGATATTTTAATGGTCTGTGACACTCAACAGGCTACTATCTTCCAAGCCTCACAAGTCACTGCTAATGAAATCAAATACGTCATTAATGGTGGATTTACTCCAGGTAACTGTCAGTTAGGGCTGGGCATCGGTGGCGGATGTACGGCTACTCCGGCTTTTTTAGCCTATAACCCGAATGCAAATATTACTCGCTTCATGAGTGCCATTTGGTATGTCGGTAATAATGGCCGCCCAGAAGATGGAGGACGCTCACTTTTTCGAGCCAGAATTGATAACACGGGGCAAGTAGTTAGAGAAGAAATTGTCGCGGGTGTGAGCAATTTACAGATTAACTATCATCGTACCACACTGAACTCGTGGGATACCGCCACTGCTATTGATACTGCCAATGCCTGGGCTAATGTTAATGCTCTTCGTTTACAACTAAGTTTAGTCTCAGCTGAAAGCAATATATCGACCGATTCCAGTATTAATAATGGTCGCCTACAACGCAACTTTACACAAATTATAGCGCTTAGGAATAGGTTATAAGCCATGAAAGCAAAACAACAACGTGGTGCCACTTTGTTAGTTTCCATTGTATTTCTACTCATTATGACAGTACTCGCCTTAGGTAGTATTCGCGGCGTCAATCTGCAAGAACAAATGGCAGCAAACTTATATGATCGTGATTTAGCCTTCCAATCGGCAGAAGCTGCTATTCAAGCTGCACAAGCTGAGGTTTTAACTAATCCAAATCCGGTTGGTGCACAAGATTGTTCACCAACGTCTATTCAAGCCTGTAAAACTGTACCTGATGGTACATTTACTAGTAGCAATTTGGGTTGGAGGAATATGCCAACTACGTTTGATGTGAATGCTAATCAACGTCTTGGTACACCTCAATACAATATTCAAATGTTAGGTGAAGGCACCAATGGTTTAGCCTTTGGTCAAATGAATAGCGCTAATAATACCCAATATGGAGTTAATCCTGGGGTTTTTAATCAGCAGTTTTATCGCATTACTGCACGTAGTAGTAACCCTACTACCGCTCAAGAAAGGGCTGTGGTGGTATTACAAGCAACAATTAGGAGGGACATGTAATAAAATGAATACCTCGAGCTATAATAAAAAGTATAATTTAATTACTCGACTTAAACCCTTACCTATATTAGCGATTAGTTTTATTTTAACTAACTATGCACAGGCAAGTGTTAACTTGTCGCAATTCCCCTTAATCACCTCTGGCGGTGCTGCAGATAATTTGGTATTAGTGCCTTCCGTGGAATGGCCAACCATTAATAGTGTCGCTAACTTAGGTAACTTTAATATAACAACAACGTATGGCGGCTATTTTGACTCCAAAAAGTGTTATAAATACCAATACTCGTCTACCGAAACCGAAAGATACTTCTACCCCACTTCCTTTACCTCAACCATGACTTGCACTAACTCTAATCAGGAATGGAGCGGTAACTATTTAAACTGGGCTGCAACACAAACGATTGACTCATTTCGCTCGGCTTTAACAGGGGGTTATCGAGTTAAGGATACAGTAACAGAAACTTGGTTAGAAAAGGCTAGAGCAGATGCTAATGGTGGTGCAGCAGATAAAAGAATCCCTACCTCCAGTGATGACAATAACCTCATAAAACAACTTACCCCATTTAATGCTGGCAAAGACTCTTCCAACAATAATATTTCAATTAAAAACATTGTTGCTAGCATCAATACAAAAGGTAATAAAATACACCTCACTTTAAATGGTGGGGGTGGCACACTCACTGCTTATAACCCAGGTGACACAACTATTTTCACTAATAGAACTTATGAATTGAGTGTTCGCGTTAAAGTATGTGTCAATAACCTTTTAGAACCTAACTGCCAACAATACGGGTCTAACTATAAGCCAGAGGGGGTTATTCAGGAATATGCAAGTCGGCTGCGTTATAGCGCATTTGGCTATTTGAATGATAGTGTCATTTCTAGAGATGGTGCTGCTTTAAGAGCAAAACAAAAATCAGTAGGTCCCTATTTAGCAAATCTAACCAATGATGAAACCAAAGTAAATAATCCAGAAAAAGAATGGGACCCTCAGACTGGCATTTTATTTACCAATCCTAGTCCTAATGATGCCAATGCTACTAATACTACCTTTGGATTATCTGGAAACACTGCAATTGTTAATAGTGGAGTTATTAACTATATCAATAAATTTGGTCAGATGACTACGCAAAACCATAAAACCTATGATCCTGTTAGTGAGATGTTTTATGCAGCTTTACGTTATTTGCGTAATAAAGGCAATGTACCTCAATACACAAATATGTCTGGTGACGCTACTACTAAATACAATTATGCAGATGGATTTCCTGTTATAACTACCTGGGAGGATCCTTATCAAGCCTCTTGTCAAGCTAGTGCCTTTTTAGGGATAGGTGATGTAAACAGCCATAGAGATAAAAACCTACCGGGTAATAATACTTATATGACTGAAGAACCTACAAAACCTACCCTAGTTTCTAATGATGATATTAATGTGATTACCCTTACTAATAAGATTGGTGCTCTAGAAGGTATTGGTAATATAGGTTCTACTAACTCTTATACTGGCAGAAATAACTCAGCTTATATTGCTGGAATGGCTTGGTATGCGAACACCAATGACCTTCGTCCTGATTGGGCAGGAAAACAAACGGCAGCAACTTTTTGGGTGGACGTATTAGAGAACCAACAACTCTATGGCATGAGAAACAATCAATATGCATTAGCAGCAAAATATGGTGGTTTTCGTGCCCCAGAAGATTTTGATCCAACTACCCAAACTACCGCACTACCTGAAGGCTGGTGGCATACCAATATTGATAATCTGAATCCTGCCAATTACAATAATACTAATGATGCTGCTTTTTTACGCCCAGATAATTATTTCATGGCTGGCAGATCAGATTTAATTGTTGATAGTATTAGACAAGTTTTTGCACGTATTGTTGCGCGAGTTAATGGGTCGGGCGCAGGTCTTTCTTCTAACTCAACTAAAATGGTCACGGGTAGTAAAGTTTTCCAATCAGTCTTTTTTAATAAAAGCTGGCATGGTGATCTAAAGGCTTACACTGTTGATGCGCAAACTGGACAATTAAACCCTAATCCCGATTGGCAAGCCAATAAGCAACTCGCACTTTCCCCTAGCATATCCTTATCAACATGGGCTACACGTAAAATCTACTTGGGGTCTGCTCTTTTTACCTGGAATAATTTAACAGCCGCACAGAAGACTAGTTTAGTCTCTGAATATCTAGTGAATTATTTAAGAGGTGACCCAAGTAAAGAACAACGTAATGGGGGTATGTTTAGAGATCGTTTTACTACCTCCTTGGGTGATATAGTGCACTCACAACCAGTTTTAGTAGGACGCCCTAGTAACTCTTTATATAATGGTAAAAGCTTTTCTGGTGCAATCACTTATGCTTCGTTTGCTAATAGTTTAAGTACCCGAGCTCCCGTTCTTTACGTTGGTGCAAATGACGGTATGCTCCACAGTTTTGATGCAGCTACTGGAACTGAACTTTATGCTTATATTCCAAAAACACTGCTACCTGATCTGAAAAAACTCGCCGATCCAAGTTATCAACATCAATATTTCGTCGATGGTGAGTTAACCGTAGCTGATGCCTATGTTAATGGTGCATGGAAAACTATCTTAGTAGGTACTCTAGGTGCAGGTGGTAAAGCTGTTTTTGCCTTAGATGTAACTAATCCAGCTAATGTACAATTCTTATGGGAAAAGAGTGCTGCAGATGTTCCAGCACTAGGCAATAACCTGAGTAAACCCCTAATAACTCAAGTAGCTGATGGCGATTGGAAAGTTATTCTTGGGAATGGACCAAATAGTAGTGGCGATAAAGCACAGCTCATCATGTTTGATTTAGCCAGTGGAAATTCGACTGTCATTGATACTAATGAAGGTAATAACAATGGCCTCTCTGGGATTACTGCCTGGAGTACCTATGCTAATGGCATTAGCGATTTACTCTATGCAGGTGATCTACGCGGTAATATTTGGAAATTTAAAACTGACGGTAGTACTCCAGTTAAATTATTCACAGCTCAATATCATTCAGTCCCTGATACTGCAGGTAGCACAATACAACCTATTAGCTCTACGTTACTGGCAGGCCTAGATCCAGATAAAAATGAATTCTGGTTATTCTTTGGTACAGGTCAATACCTTTCTCAGAATGATCTCACCGATAAAAGCCCACAAAGTTGGTATGGCCTAAAAGTATTAAATGACAATCCAATCAACTATGCAAACTTAGTAAAACGTAAAGTATTAGTAGAAACCAATAGCGGAACTACAGCTGTACGGGTTAATGATATCGCTGGTCAGAATGATCTCAATACCAAATCAGGCTGGTACTTTAACTTACCGCAAAATGGTGAGCGCATGGTAATACCCAATATTTTCCAAGGTGATGCTTTAATCGGGACTGTGCGCATTCCAGACGCGACTGATATTTGTAAACCAACAGGGCGAGGCTTTGTTATTGCCATCAATCCGTTTACGGGTGGTCGATTGGATCGAATTTTCTTTGACGTAAATGATGACCAAAAATTTGATAGCAACGATAATGTGACTTACCAAGGTGAATCAACGGCAGTGTCTGGAGTTGGTTTTGACAGTAGTCCAAACAGCCCGTTATTCATTGGCAATGTTATGCAAGTTGTACAAGACGATGGGAAAATTGTCTCCATTCTGACCCAAGGTGCGCCTGCACATACAGCACGTACTTCTTGGCACGAAATTATTAATACACCTTAGACTAGCGAGCTTATGAAAACAATAATAAAAACTGTAAAACAACGTGGCTTTACTTTGATTGAGCTGATGGTAGTTGTCGCTATTATAGGTATTCTCGCTGCGATTGCTTATCCCTCATATATGGACTCGGTGATGAAATCACGCCGAGGTGCTGCCAAGGCTTGTTTGTCGGAATATGCGCATTTTATGGAGCGGTTTTACACCACAAATTTGGCCTATGACAAAAATACCGCGGGTGTAAATCTCGTGGTTCCTACTTTAGCCTGTACGACTGAAGGACGGATCAATCAGTACTACTCCTTTGCTATTGGTAATTTAACGCGTAGTACGTTTACCGCGACTGCAACACCCTTAGGTTCACAATTAACAGCTGATACTAAATGTGGCACTTTAAGCTTGACTCATGATGGTCAGCGCAAAGTAAGTGTGACTGGTAATGCAGCTACTTGCTGGTAACTAACAAAACTGTAAAAAAAGGGGCTAAATTTAGCCCCTGAATATTTCCGTTAACCAGCCAGCAAATGTGGCAAGAATAGAGATAGCATTGGAATCAGCATCAAAATTCCAATGCGGACAAACTCGGCCGCTAAGAAAGGCATAACCCCTTTAAAAGTCTCAGCCATCGGTGTGCCATCAGACAATGATGCAATAATGAACACATTCAAACCAACTGGTGGCGTAATTAGCCCCAGCTCAACGACAATTAAGGCCATAATACCAAACCAAATCTTCAGATTATCCGTATCTAAGCCATAAGCAGCATCAGCTGCAGTGACATGATCCCCACCATTTAAAGCAATGAGCGTCGGCCAAAAGAAAGGCAGAACTACCAAAATCATTGCTAACGACTCCATGAAGCAGCCTAGGATGATTAACAGCACCAGCATGGCAATGAGAATAAGCCAAGGATCTAAACTGCTGGTAGCCGCCCACTCAGCCATTGCCGAAGGCAAACCTGCGCGTGTGAAGAAGCCTTTTAAAACCTCAGCACCAAATAAGATCATATAGATCATCGCTGAAGTCACAGCAGTATCACGGAAAGCTTGCAGCATGCCAGCGATGGTTAAGCCTTTGCCAGTACGCCAGCGCATAAACAAGCCATACATAAAGATCACAAACACACCCACACTAGCGGCTGGAGTGGGGGTAAACAGGCCAAAGCCTAAGCCCAGAATAATACTGCCAAAGATCACCAAAACAGGAATCAAACGCCGATACGCTTCGCGCTTTTCTTCCGGTGGCATAGGCCTTGGTTCAGGGGCAAGAGCTGGATTAATGCGTACTTGCAACGCAATCACAATGATGAAACCCAAGACTGCTAAGAGACCTGGAATTAAAGCCGCTTGGAACATCTGTAAAATCGAGGCTTCCACAATAATCGCATAGATCACTAAAGCGACTGAGGGTGGAATTAAAATACCTAAAGTTCCACCGGCTGCTAACGCACCTGTGGCTAAGCGTGGCGAATAACCCAACTTTTTCAATTCAGGTAAAGCCACGCGCCCCATCGTAGATGCAGTCGCTAAAGACGAACCACACACAGCACCAAAGCCACCACAAGCACCAATGGCAGCCATTGCAACTCCACCACGACGCTTACTCATCAAGGCTTCTAAGCCACGGAATAAATCTCGACTGAGATTCGATTGACTTGCCAGATACCCCATCAAGACAAATAGCGGTACTACCGACAAATCATAATTTGCCATGGTCGACCAAAGCAGTGATTTAAACTGCTTGAGATAAGGCTCAAAGCGCACATGTTTAACGGCAAGGCTTAAGGCAAAAGTGCCACCAATGCCAACTAGTACCATGGAGATACCAACTGGCATACGTAACATCAACAAGAAGAACAGCACCACTAGACCAAGGATACCAATCATTTCTGGACTAAACATGACTAGCCTCCACGGGTACTTCATCAAATATCTGCATGAAGGCTATCGCTGCCCACAACATGAGAGACAAAATACCGGGGATATAAAATGGCCACTCCACCCAGTTTAAAACCCCCACGACGACATGATCGGCTTGTTTCTCAAACATACCGACCACCATCCAACCCATGAGAAATAAGGTCATGATTAGCACTAACACTGACCAACACTTTTCTGTGATGCGCTGTAACCAAGCAGGAGCCTTATTCATAAAAATATCCACTGCCACATGTCCGTGTTTAACTTGTGCCAGTGGAAAAAACATTAAAGCAGCAGCACTCATGGCTAAGCGTACAAAGTCTTCGTAACCCGATAGACCAGCAACTTGCCCACCAAACAGACTTGCGATGCGATTGAGAGTAAAGGCACTGACATTGGCGGTGGTGACAAACACAATCGTCATAATGATTAGCCCGCCCCCTAAGGCGAAATAATCAGCTAAGCGATATAAGAAATTGCGCATGGATAGAATCTCCTGCGGAACTTGAAATTATTAAGAAGGGCTACTGGATGGTAGCCCTTGAAGACTAGGAAAGATTATTTAGAAGCTTCAGCAATCGCAGCACGGGCTTTTTCAACTAAAGCAGCTCCATCAAAACCTTTAGTTTTGGATTCTTCAATCCAACGTGCCACTACCTTCTCATTTGAAGCTTTGAATTTAGCCACTTCATCAGCTGATAAAACAATACGCTCAACTTTCGCAGACGCTAACGCTTCATCGCCAGTTTTCTCAAACTCTTCCCACATTTTGCCAATATCAGCGGCTACCTTCATACCTGAGTTATCGTCAATGACTTTCTTCAGATCATCAGGCAAATTGTTGTAGCTATCTTTATTCATAGTGAACATGAAAATGGCTGTACCAAAACGATCACCGTCAGGTAATTCAGTTACATATTTATCTAGCTCTTGGAGCTTAAGAGCAGGCACAATTTCTAAAGTCGTTAAAGCACCATCAATTGCACCTTTCGACATGGCTTCTGGTAATTCGGGTACGGGTAAACCGACTGGCTCAGCGCCCATCCCTTCAATCACCCATGACCCAGTCCGCGATGGAGTACGCAATTTCATCCCTTTAGCATCTTCAAAGGTACGCACTGGTTTCGTCGCGGAATGAATCACATTGCCATCATTCGCATGCAAGAATAGGACTTTGACATCTTTAAAGTCATCCGCCAGCATATCCATGGTGGCATTCAAAGCGATGGTGGTAGCCGCTGCTGAACCTTTGTGCACCAAAGGCAACTCATAAACCTCAGCGCGAGGGAATACACCGGGTGTATACCCTAATAAAGTCCAAACAATGTCTGCTGTACCATCACGCACTTGACCATACAGCTCAGAAGGCTTGCCACCCATGGCCATCGCTGGGAATAGCTCAAATTTAATTTTACCATTGCTTTCTTTAGAAACCTTATCCGTCCAAGCCTGAATCATTTTAGTGTGAGCATTTGACTTAGGTGATAAGAAATGGTGGACGGTTAAAGTGACATCTTCTGCGAAAGCAGCAGTCGTGGACAAACAAGTGATTAATAAAGCGCTTCCTAACCAGCGTAATGGTTTCATACTACTCTCCTCCAATTAATGCATTATACTGCATATAATCATAATACTGATCATCTAACTTGCTGTCAACGCTTACGACAGGACTGACGAGTACTTAATAATGGAATTTGCAAGCTAGAAAAAAGTTAAAGACCTACCCCAACCAAAACCAGTATCAAATAGGCTATCACTGAAGTCTAGGTATTAAGAGCGCATCTTGTTGTACTTTTTGATGATTTGCTTAAGTAGAGGAAAGCTGAAAACGGGATAAAAGCTAGCTTATCCCGTGCTGTTAAGTTGGACTAATTAAACACGCTCAACGATTAAAGCAATACCTTGGCCTACACCAATACACATAGTGCAAAGTGCATAGCGACCATTGGTCCGCTCTAGTTGATTAATCGCTGTGGTTATCAAACGTGCTCCACTTGCACCTAAGGGATGACCCAGAGCAATCGCTCCTCCATTCGGATTCACGCGCGCATCATCATCGGCTAAACCTAAATCACGCAAGACCGCCAAACCTTGCGCAGCAAACGCTTCGTTTAATTCGATCACGCCCATATCCGCCAAGCTCAAGCCAGTTAAGGCCAAGACTTTACGGGTGGCAGGTGCAGGGCCAAACCCCATAATTCGAGGCGCTAAACCTGCAGTTGCCATCCCAACCACACGTGCACGCGGCGTTAAGCCATAACGCTTAGCAGTAGCCTCATTCGCTAGTAATAAAGCGCAAGCACCATCGTTCACCCCAGAAGCATTCCCTGCCGTGACTGAACCATCTGCACGCACGACACCTTTCAGCTTGGCTAAAGCTTCTAAGGAAGTTTCGCGGGGATGTTCGTCTTTGCTAACGACGATAGGCTCACCTTTTTTCTGCGGAATAATCACTGGCGTTATTTCTTTATCGAAATAACCGTTTTGTTGCGCTTTTAAAGCATTGGTTTGCGAACGTAAAGCCATTAAATCTTGCGCGGCACGTTCAATCTTGAAATCAACCGCTACATTTTCAGCCGTTTCTGGCATTGAATCAACACCGTATTGCGCCTTCATTAGAGGGTTAATGAAGCGCCAGCCAATGGTAGTGTCATAAACTGCATTTGCACGGCTAAAGGCAGACTCTGCCTTAGGCATGACGAAGGGCGCACGGCTCATGCTTTCCACCCCGCCCGCAATCATGAGTTGAGTCTCGCCACTTTTAATCGCCCGTGCTGCAATGCCTACTGCATCCATACCAGAACCACATAAACGATTTACAGTAGTACCTGGTACATCTTGCGGTAAGCCTGCTAATAGTGCAGCCATGCGCGCCACATTGCGATTATCCTCACCCGCCTGATTCGCACAGCCATAGATCACATCATCCACAGCGGCCCAATCGACTTGTGGATTACGCTCGATTAAAGCGCGAATCGGCACCGCACCTAAATCATCAGTACGCACCCCTGATAAAGCACCACCATAGCGCCCAAAGGGTGTACGAATCGCATCACAAATAAAGGCTTGAGTCATAGAAGTCACCATTAAGAAAGATCAAACAAACTGGTGGCTTCGAGATCAAGCACCTCGGCACCATCCTGATTAAATAACTGCCAGCGCCAATGCAGAATCCCCATCGTCGGGCGGCTGCTCGAACGTCGCACATCAACGACGGTAGCTTGCAAAGACAATTCATCATTCGGACGCACTGGATTCGGCCATTTCACATATTTCAAACCGGGCGAGGCAAACGACTCTGAACCTGCTAAAGCCACTGGCACCAAGAGCTTCATAGCAATCCCGCAGGTATGCCAACCACTAGCGATCAACGTACCAAAGCGCCCGTGCTGAGAAGCTTCAACATCGGTGTGAAACCACTGCGGATCATAAGCCTTGGCAAATTGCAGAATTTCCTCTTCAGAAACCTTATACAAACCCGCTTCAATCACTTGGCCATTGTAGAATTCAGCAAATTTCATACTACCTCCTGCCATGCTTTCAGGCGTAACCACGGGCTAACGCGATAACGCTCGCCACGATAGAACGCTTCTAGATGATCTAGAATTTGCACAATCTTGCCTGCATCCCAGTTTGCCAACCACTCAAACGGCCCTGCTGGATAATTCACGCCCAATTTCATCGCGGCATCCGCACCCGCTTCTGAACAGACACCTTGTTGTACCGCATCGGCAGCTTCATTGATCAACATCGATAAAGTGCGCGCCACGATTAAAGCAGGTGAATCCGCCATTGGCTGTGGATTAAAGCCCAAGACTCTTAACCAAGCTGCCGCATAATCGGCTGCTTCAGCGGAGGCACGATTTGACACTGCAAAGGCTAGCGCTTGGCCTGGCTCTTTAGAAATGGGCAAATCAAATACGGCAACTTCTTTACCAAGCTGTGAAGCAGGTCGTCCATCAGTTAAGCGTAACTGCGCATCATCAATACTCAACCCTGTCCAAGCCGACTCAGACTCATGCGTGAAACTCACCTTGGCAGCAGTCAAAGCCTCCGCTAAGCGCTTAGCTACTACACATTTGCCATGAACTTGAACCTTATCCGCAGCAGGCACATCAGCTGGGGCGAAGCTTGTAATTTCAGGTTTTACAGTACCTTCGCGATAATCATAAAAGCCCTGCCCCGACTTACGCCCAAACAAACCACCATCCACTAAATCACGTTGCACTGCGGAGGGCACATAGCGCTTATCAAAGAAATTAGCTTCGTAGACTGAACGCGTCACAGAATAATTAGTATCTAAACCAATCAAATCCATTAACTCACAAGGCCCCATACGGAAACCCACTGCTCGCAAGCACGCATCCAAAACATGGGGCTGCACCGCTTGCTCATGCAAGAGCGCTAAGTTTTCTGCGTAATACGGGCGGGCAATTCGATTGACGATGAAGCCTGGGGTGGAACGTGCATGGACAGGCACTTTGCCCCAAGCTTTAGATAGCTCAAAAATTGCCTCAGCAACTTCGGGTTTGGTTTGTAAACCTGAAACCACCTCTACCAACTTCATTAAAGGCACAGGATTGAAGAAATGCATCCCAACTAAACGCTCGGGGTATTGCAGGCCATTGGCGATGGCTGTTACAGAAATCGACGAAGTATTAGTGGCTAAAATCGCGTCTTTTCCTAATAGCCCTTCGAGCTGTTTAAATAAACCGCGCTTTACCTCTAGGTTTTCAATGATCGCCTCGACCACTAAGCCCGCACTACTGGCTTTATCAAGCTCTGATAAAGGCTGAATCCGCCCAAGCGCTTGTTCAGCTGTAGAGGCATCGAGTTTGCCTTTACTGACTAAGCCCTCAAGCGTTTTTGCCAGCTTCGCCTTGGCATCGACCGATGCATTTTCTTTGGTGTCAAACAGGAATACGGTATGCCCTGCTTGCGCTGCGATTTGGGCAATACCTGCACCCATGATGCCAGCACCGACGACTAGGACGGCAGTATCTTTGCTAATTGAAATACTCATGCTGGAATCCACTTGGCCGGACGCTTTTCAAGGAAAGCAGCAAAACCTTCGCGAGCCTCCTCAGAGCCACGAATACGGCTAATCGTGCGTGCGGTTAAGTCACGCACATCCTCAGTAATTGGGCCAACAGACAATTGAGCAAACAACTCTTTGATCTCGCGTTGGGCTTGAGGGCCGCCAGCAAGAAGCTCCGTAACGGTTGCATCAACTGCTGCATCCAACTCTTCTAAACTAGTGACTTGATGGACTAAACCAATGCGTAAAGCTTCATCGGCTTTAATCCGTGTGGTGGTTAAGGCTAAGCGGCGCGCATGACGTTTACCGACTGCATTCGTCACATAAGGGCCAATCACTGAAGGAATAATCCCGAACTTAGCTTCACTCACTGAGAAGCTAGCATTATCAGAGGCAATCGCAATATCACAGGCACACAGTAAACCGACACCACCACCTAAAGCCGCGCCATTGACACGGGCAACAGTCGGTTTGGGACAGGTTTCGATTTTGCTAAACATACCGGCAAAGCGGCGGGCATCCGCCAGATTCCACTCTAACGTGGCGGTACTTGCACGTTGCATCCATTGTAGGTCAGCACCTGCACTGAAATGCTTACCCTCACCTGCTAACACAATCACCCGCACTGCGGGGTCAGCGACCAGTTGGTTGAAAGCCTCGTCCAGCTCACCTACCATCGTTTCATCAAAAGCATTGAATACATTAGGACGTGCCATAGTCACTTGTGCGACACCTGCTGCACGCGTACTAATTTTTATCGTACTGAAATTGTTCATTTTTCCTCCTTCTCCGCAAGACTGCCTGCCAAGCTTTATTGAGAGAGCATGTTAAAGTGATACAATTTTCTAGTCAAAGTATATTTATTAGTATCACTTCAAAATTGAATCCATTACCTAGTTCAGCACTGAGTCCAGTTTGCGCGAATTTTTTTGGAGTCGCCGTGAATACATCTTTGTAGTTTCCACAGCGGCATCCATGCCGCCGAGGCTCTATAAAAACTCACACAAACATACCCTCAATACTATTGATATTAATAAGTTTCTAGGTGTAACCGGCCAGTTTGCTTTAGGTTCACTCCCAAGCTTTCCCATTCCAAATTGCCTTGTTTAGCAATATCCCTTAGAGCCAATACAACGCCCTCTTCCATACTTTTTAAGCCGCACACATAAAAATGGGTATCGTTACTTTTAAGTAGCTCTACCAAGTCGGCAGCACGCTCGCGCATTAAATCTTGTACATAGCGTTTGGGCTGCCCAGGGGTACGCGAGAAGGCAAAATTAATGTCGATAAAGTCTTTGGGTAAGCCTTGCAGCGGGCCAAAGTAGGGAAGCTCTTCTTTAGTACGTGCTCCGAAGAATAGCATGAGTTTGCCGCCTTCAAACTTGCCACTCGCCCGTAAACGTCGCCGCCACTCTGTCATCGCGCGCATCGGTGCACTACCCGTACCGGTACAGATCATGACAATATTGGAACGTGGATGATTCGGCATCAGGAAGCTGGTACCAAAGGGGCCAATCACTTGCACCTTATCACCCACTTTCAGATCGCACATATAGTTAGAGGCTACCCCCCGCACGGGACGGCCTTGGTGGTCTTCTAACACACGCTTAATCGTTAAAGACACATTGTTATAACCGGGGCGTTCGCCATTCCGCGGGCTAGCAATCGAGTATTGACGAGCATAATGTGGCTTGCCATTTTCGTCCACACCAGGTGGAATAATCCCAATGGACTGACCTTCCAATATAGGGAAAGGCATCGAACCAAAGTCGAGCATAATATGATGAGTGTCGTATTCGCGCCCAACTTCAGTGACACGTACATTCCCTACTACAGTGGCAGTCACAAACTTTTCAGCGGCTTTTGCCCCATATAAATTGGTATAAGCATGCGCGGCTGACCAAGGTGGTAAAGTCGCGTTGTATTGCGCACTATTAAAAGGTGCTTCACCATCGGAGGTCGCCACCTTGGTGCTAGGTGCCGCCGCTAAGACTTCGACATTCGCTGCATCAGCAGCTACTCCAGCCTCTGCTAATTGCTCAGCACTTAATTCAGCTGGTAAATTATCCCAGCTGAATTGATCTTCTAAGCTGTAAGCACGGCTAGCTGGAACTGAACGCCAATTATCAATAGAGCCAGTGGGGCAAGGTGGCACACAGGCCATACAGAAATTACATTTGCTTGCGTCCACCACATAGTTGCGGGAGTCATGGGTGATTGCCGCGACAGGGCAAGTAGCCTCGCAAGTATTACAACGTATGCAAATCTCAGGATCAATTAAATGCTGATTTAGCAGCGCAGATGAGACTGTATCCACAATGGCTCCTCCGACGTGTGGCTTATGATTGGATTTATGCATTATTATGCATGTTAGTCTTTGCGAATTCAAGCAATTTAATGCATATTAACACTAAAATTAAGCGCTTGATCTACACTTACACACAGCTCAACTAGATTAGGTTTAACTATGATATCTAAACATCAGCCACTAGCCAGTGGATACATAGAAATTGAAATTGACCTAGGAAAACCCACAAGGCTTCGCGTATTGGGCACAAAAGAACGCGCCTTTAAGGAGCGTGTGTGGAAAGTTATTGGCAACACCGATTACCTTATTCTAAGTAAAGTTAAGATTAGCCTAGAGTGGTTTATAAATGAGATTCAATGGCAGCCTATCGATTTTCATATAAGTATGGATACTTTCACCAATCTGCTACTAGAGATGCTCTGTGGCCCTGAAGGCCTGTTCGTTAGTAAATCTCAAATCGAGACCTTATCTTACTCATGGTTAGAATGCCAAGAGCACGACTTTCACTTTAACTGTGAAAAAGAGTATCTAAAACTTACCATCCAATTTGATCCCGAACATTTTCTCCTAAAAGAAGGTTTAGTGTTTGTTCATTTAGAAAACAACTTATGCTGCGCAATCAATAATTATAAGAGCCGTACTATCGAGCTTCTTAAAATTCGTAAAAGCATGATGGAATTGATGCACTCAACCTCTATCAAATTGCCACTTACCTTGGATGAAAAAGTATTTCACAGAAATAAGCTAGTAGGTTTCGAGATAGTAGAGTTTGACGATCTACCCTCCTCTGATAGTTAGTAACCTGATAACTCCAAATACCCTTGTCCTACTACCTGAGCAGTCTCCAGATCAATCACCTGCACGGCTCCCTCCCAGTACAGCACACTGGTTTCCATTAACTGATCCTCGACTATAGCCTCAACTCGCTTTGAAAAACCTTATTCCAGCCCTGTTTCGTCTTGGTGGAAATATTGATGTCTGTCACAAATGCCTGAAGCTCCCCCAAGAAATCCACCAGGTTTGCAGGCGCTAGTAAGGATGAAAACACAACAATAAACTCCCTTATGTCAATAAAATCAAAGGTTTTTCCTTTGTACTGTTGTGTATTTCCGTCTAGAGCGAGTTCTGCGGTGTCTTCAGGAATGCGGCAGATGAAGGTGACTGGTTTGCTCAAGCTGCCAAGTCCCCGAAGTGCATCAATGCAGTCATCAAGCCTTTTCAGATTGATCTTTTTGACGGTGATTTCATACAGATTCAGGATTTCCCCGCTTTGACTTGTCCAAATATAAGCGGGTTTCTTTGATGTGGTATTCGTGCCGAAGGCGCTTTCATCCCCGCCATGAACAGTAATGGTGGAATCTGCATACAACGATGCCAATAGTTTGGCAATCACAAACTGTGGCACGTTTCCAGCTTCCGGGTATGCAACACAAAATATTGCGAGTTTTCCTGCTATTTGCCGCGTACTTTCCCCGTCCATGCCGGTTTTAACAACCACTTGCTGGTTGAGCTGTTGTGTGTAGCAGAGCAGTCTGAAAAAGAAATAATCAACTAAAGTGGCTCGTTGTTTCCCTTTGCTCTCCATTACCATCCGCAAAAAATGGACAGCGGCTAAAGCTGCAGCTTCAGGACGTTTGCCTTTTGCCCACGCTTCATTCAGTTGGCTGATGTTCTTTGCCACATTGAGTGGGTCTGACTTGCCGCAAGGAATACCTTTTTCAGTCAAAGCATACCAAATGCCTTCCTCAAAAATGGCTCGTGGATTACATCCGTAAAAATCGTTGAGTGGGTCATATTCTGGATTAATGTGTATGCCCACTAAAGCGGTCAAAACAACCCCACGAAAGCCCTTGGCATGGATTTCTATCAAATTTGTCAGCAGGTTACGAACTTCTGGCGTTCCAATGAGCAAATCATGGAAGTCAGATTCCTGTAATGTCTCAGCCCGCAGTAGTTTAGCGTTGACGTAGTATTTGGCATCTTCGTTGCGTTCCGATACGTTCATTAAATTTCCATACCTAGTAAAACGGTTATTTTTTCAGAAAAATGTTTATTTTCACTGATTCGGAAGGCCTCCAGAATACGCACAAATTCCAAGACATCCAACCGTCGTTCAAGTTGTTCGATTTTAGATATGTCTGACTGATTCATGCCTACTTTGTCGGCAAGTTCAGCTTGAGAAATATTCAAACGCTTGCGCTCGCTGGTGAGGGCTTCAATCAGCGAGTGGTACCGTAGGTCATGGATGGACTTGTCTTTCTTCATAGGGCGGATGATGCTATGATTAACAAATTATTCGTAAATAGAATATTTCAATATGAAAGCTGTTTCCTTGTTTTCGGGTGCTGGTGGCATGGATGTCGGTTTCAAACGAGCAGGTTTCGATGTCATCGCTGCCAATGAAATAGATACTTATGCCTGCCAGACATTCAGGGCGAATCACGCAGGGACAACGCTTTACGAGGGGAATATTACTTCCAACTTACAGGCATTAGGCGGTCTTAAAAATATTGATGTTGTGTTCGGTGGCCCGCCTTGTCAAGGCTTTTCGGTGGCAGGAAAAATGGATGCCTATGACCCTAGAAGCCAATTAATCTTCAGTTTTGCCGATGTGGTTGATCTCATCCAACCGCGTGCTTTTGTGATGGAAAACGTCAAGGCATTAGGCAGTTTGGAAAAGTTCGCCGAAGTCAGAAGGAAGCTCATGGCACGTTTCTCCAATGCGGGTTACGCGGTGACAGTGACTACCTTGAACGCAAAAGATTTGGGTATTCCACAATCACGCGAACGTGTATTTTTCATTGGTTTTAAACAGGGTTTTAATCCAATTAATGCCGCTTCTTTCAGAAAATATCAGGCAACACCTCCAACGTTGCGCGAAGTTTTATCCCCATTAGGAAAAGCAGGAACGTTGACTAACAATAAGGTCTGCAAAGCGAAAATTACTTTGGCATTAAAGCCTGTGTTAAGGCAGTCACCTTATGCGGGTATGTTATTTAATGGTCAGGGTCGGCCGCTTAACCCTGATGGCTGGGCAAGTACCCTACCGGCGAGTATGGGAGGCAATAGAACGCCGATTATTGATGAAGCTCATTTATTCGATGCTGCTAAACCGTGGGTTGAAGACTATCACCGCCATTTGATGAAAGGGGGTAAACCATACGGAACGAATGAGGCTCCAATTTCACTACGACGGTTAACCATTGATGAAGCTGCATTGTTGCAAGGTTTTCCAGCGGATTACCGATTTTGTGGCTCGCAAAGTAAGGTTTTTTCGCAAATTGGTAATGCAGTGCCTTGTCGGTTAGCTCAAGTGGTAGCTGAGGTTGTTTACAGCGTCTTAAATCGCAGTCAGAGTTATCAAGAAAGTGAATATTTAATCGGACAAAACATAGAGTTTAAGTTTGCGGTTTAACTAGAAAACCACTAGTAACCTGATAACTCCAAATACCCCTGTCCTACTACCTGAGCAGTCTCCAGATCAATCACCTGCACGGCTCCCTCCCAGTACAGCACACTGGTTTGCATTAACTGATCCTCGACTACTGCTTCTACCCGCCAATGGGCTTTAGCAGCCGGATACGTCAACTCCCAAGCAATGGGGTATTTCGCCCCATTGTCTGCTTGCCAATACTTAAGCGGCTTCAGCTGTACCTCTTGCAGGCTTAAATTACGCGTGCTGCCATCGGGTGCTATCCATTTGCCTTGGCTATAGGCTTGATCCGCTTCGCCTGAAGCTTTACGTAATTGATAAAACATCAACTCGTGCCCGTCCTGCAATTGCAGCGAGAACCAATCCCAGCCCACTTGATCTTTGCCCAAAACACTGGTGCTCCATTCACGATCTAGCCATGAAGATCCGGTCACTTGGAAATCTTGGTTTTGATAATGAATCGAGCCAGTCGTGGCTAAGCGCGTGAAAGAGTAATAGTAAGAAGCATTGCCCGCTTCACTGCTCTTCTGGCTTAAACCTTGACTACCTTGTAACACCACTGGCTTTTCAGGTTGCAAACTTAATTTGAGGTTAAAATCTTTGTTTGCAACTTGCACAGTCCACGGAAACTCACCCTGTGCTTGTCCGATAATTTGCCAATCTTCTAACCAAACTTTAAACGGCTGCATACTTTGCCCAGCTAAGCCTGCAGCACCGCGCGCGAAGCGTTGATCATGTAGATGCTTATTGCCTGCAATATCCGTTAAAGCAATATGCGTCATCCAGACTTGATTAGTTGCCCAGTTAGAAGCGTTTTCAGGTCGTTGGGGGCTAAGTGCGATGCGAAAGAAGGTCACTTGATAGCCAAATTGTCGACCTGTTTCAGCCTGCAAATTACCAGTGACATACCACCATTCATTCCTAAACTCAGAATGTGCTGCATGATCTTGCGGAAACTCAAACCTGCGTGGCTCGATAGCTCGTGCAAAGCCCTCCGCAGGAATACCACCCAAAGCTGAAGTTAGATTGATACCAGTAGGTTCAGCCTGCCGTTCGCAAGCACTAAGGCATAAAATTAAGCAGAGTAAAACAAGCCTAACGCCCATATAAACCCTCACGAATCGAGAGCTGTGCAATGCGGCGTACTGGATAAAGGCTAGCTAACAAGGCGGCCACTATTGCGAGTAGCATTGCTTGCAATGGAATACTCGCAAAGAAATAAGTGTGCATCGTCCAGCCAAACGAACGCTGGTTAATAATATCAATCAGCACCACCGACATCAGCCAACCCAAAGGTAAAGCAAGGAGACCTGCAAGCAAACCTAATAAAGCCGCTTGGCTTAAGACCAAAGTTTGTACTTGTTTAGGGGTAAAGCCGGTCGAGCGCAGAATCGCGAACTCACGCCCCTTTTCTAAAAATAAAGCCATTAAAGCGCTAAACACACCAACAAAAGCGACGATCAAAACCAAGACACGTAACACATGGGTAATCGCAAACGTGCGATCAAAGACTTTTAAGGAGTTTTCACGAATTTCGGTATTCGAACGAATCACTAGGGATTGATTAGTAGGTTGCAAATCCCTTGCCCAAACTTGTAGCTGCTGTTGAACTAAATGTGGATCTGTACCTTGCTTTAAAGTCAGACCGATTGAGGAAATGCTACGGTCTTGCCAATAGTGCTCATACAAACCACGGGGCAAAACGAGCATCCCTTGGGTTGCGCTATAATCGCGAAATACGCCGAGAATAGGCAGCGTCAACACACCGGAAGTTTCCGTGCTAAGCTGCAAACTCGCACCTGTTCCACGATTATAGTGATAAGCAAACGGCTCGGAGACCAGCACACCCTCCGCTTTTTCAAAGCGTTGCCAAGCCTCTGTAGGTGTATTTTGTAAGAACTCAAACCCGCGCTGACTATGCGCTCCGGGTTGCAAGACTAAAGTGGGTAGCGGCATACCTTCAACGCTTAAACGCGTAGATAAACCTGTGCTTATACTGGCTAACTCAGGCAAGGTTTTAACCCGCTCCAGCCAAAGGGGCGACAATGAACCTTCAACCCGTGAACCGTCTGCACTTAAAGCTGAAACATACAAATCGCTGGGCAAAGTCATATTCAACCAATCCGCGACACTGGAACGGAAAGAGCCAATCATAATACTCACGCCAATGGTGGCAGACACGGCTACGGTTAGAGCAATAATGGCTAAACTGGTACGACTTAAACTTACTTCTAAATTACGCAAGGTCATCGAACTTAATAACTGCCTAGGTGTAAATTTTGCAGTGACTTGCTGAAGCAGCTTTAAGAGCTTGCGTAGCACCCAAGGAATCAGCAGGCTATAACCCACAATCAGCATAAATAGCCCCACAAAGCCTAGCACCAACTGTTTACCTGAACTGCTAATCAACAGTGCGCTACTGAGCATAAGAACGAAACCAGCGAGAACTAATTTGAAGCTTAGTTGCTGATTGGTTTGCTCTAAACTTGAACGACGCTGCACTTGTACGGGAGCAACACGCGCTGCTTCAATCGCAGGGGCAAGCGTCGCCAGTAAAACAGCAGCTAAGGTAATACCCACGCCTTTCATAGCAATCGCAGGCGTGATTAATAACTCAGTGGGCGCAACACTCACGTATAAATCGCTAATTGTTTGTGTGACTAGCACTAATAAACCTTGGCCTAGTAGTACACCCAACAGCACACCTAACGCACTACCAATTAAGCCTAGAACGCAAGCCTCTAACAGCAAATTCCGAAATAACTGGCCTGCGGTAACACCTAGCATCCGTGCCAACGCAAAACTCGAACGCCGCTGCAACACGGAGAAAGTCATGGTGTTGTAAACTAAGAAAGCCCCCACCAAGATGGCTAATAAACTCATGGCTAACAGATTGGTGCTAAACGCTCCGGTCATTTGCCCGAACACCGCTTGCTGGTTGGCGAAGGATTCTAGTTTCAATGCAGATGGTAAACGGGCTTGTAAAGCTTGTGCTTCGGCCTCAGTCAGCTTGAGTTGAATCCGGCTTAAACCCGTTGTATTGCCTTGCACGCTGGCAATATCCGCTAGCAACAAATCACTACGTGCCAAATCAGCCAGACCAATCACTGTGAACTGTCGCTCCCCTGCGGGTAGCACTTGACCTACTTGCAAACCCGAACTCTTTGGAGCAATCAAAGTATCAGCTTCAGTGAGTAAGCGAGTGAGCACTCCCGAATCTAGTGAACCTAAACTACTAGTTGGTAAGCTGGTGGCGAAAGGATCTAAGCCTAATAAGCTGTAATGCAGGCCGTTGAGCGTTAGGGATAACTCAACTTCAGGTAAACTATTTCGATAGCCCCACTCCACCCGCAACTGTCGATAAAATTCATCGGGGATTTGCCCATGTACTGCTTTGATTTCATGCGTCATCGGACTAGACAGCGTATTGACCGACTGCTGGAAAGATTGTGCTGCGCTATGATTCGCTAGATCAACTGCAATCATCACCGCAGTACCTAAGGCAATACTCAATAAGGTCAGCCAGAGTTGCCAAGGATGTCGAGTGAAAAAGCGCCAACTAGAACGCAGTAACAAATTCGACATAAGCATTACCAAGCCAGTGTTGAGGAGTTGGTTTGTAAGACACCATCTTGTAAAACAAGAATTCGTTCAGCGCGCTCTGCAACTGCTTTGCTATGGGTGACCACTAATAAAGTTTGCTGGGCTTGCTCGGCAAGCTTGAATAATAAATCCAGAATCAACTGCCCCGTTTTTGCATCCAAATTGCCGGTTGGCTCATCCGCCAATACTAAGGCGGGTTGATGAATTAAAGCGCGAGCAATCGCTACCCGCTGCTGTTCGCCACCGGAGAGTTGATCGGGAAAAGCACTAGCACGTGTAGGCAATTGAATTGCAGCTAGCCAGTGCGCTAACCGCTCCTGTTGTTCCTTGGTAGGCACACTCAATAAACTCAAGGGCAGCAAGATATTTTCTGCCACGGTTAAAGTAGGAATCAGATTAAATTGCTGATAAATAAAGCCAATATTCTGCCGGCGAAATAGAGTTAAGACTGGCTCTTTGAGAGCAGTGAACTCTTGACCCTTTAAGAAAATCTGCCCAGAAGCAGGCTTATCAATCCCACCGAGTAAATTCAATAAAGTTGATTTGCCTGAACCACTACTGCCCACTAAAGCCACCTGCTCACCGAGGGCTAATTCAAGATTCACAGCCTTGAGCACCGTATGTAACTGACCGGCTTCGGGATAAGCATAATGAAGATGATGGGCGCTGAGCACTGCGAGAGTCCTAACACTAAAAACTCAGGTTTAGCATGGAATGGGATATGAGACAAAC
Source organism: uncultured Thiothrix sp. (assembly GCF_937876535.1). Taxonomy (GTDB): domain Bacteria; phylum Pseudomonadota; class Gammaproteobacteria; order Thiotrichales; family Thiotrichaceae; genus Thiolinea. The sequence continues at coordinate 254,607 of NZ_CALFHZ010000021.1, read as the reverse complement.
TTCATGTTTTTGGTAAAGGCCATGACTTGTTGTAATCTTTGGTCAAGCGTAACGAGTTACCAACCAATAAAGGATTTAAACCAAATGAAATTAAACCTCAGTCTTCTTAATGAACAATATGTCGTTCACCGCTTTGCCCCGACGACGAAAGTCCCTTTGCAAGTCTTCGATAGCAGTTTTTATAGCATTAGCCGCACCGAGGATGAGTTGTCGATTGTTTGCCCTGCTAGTCTACAATTAGCCTCGGATAAAGCGGAAACTGATTGGTCTTGTATTAAAGTTTTGGGGCCTTTGGATTTTTCTTTAACTGGAATTCTAGCAGCAATTTCCAAGGTTTTAGCAGAGGCGAAAATTAGTATTTTTGCGATTTCGACCTTTGATACGGATTATATTTTGGTGAAAACGGAGAAGCTGAAGGATGCTAAAGGGGTGTTGGAAAAGGTTGGGTATGTTTTTAAAAGCTAATTTTGCTATGAATAAAACTTCTTTACCGCTTGCGCTTGAGTCGCCAGTTTACGTAGTTGCTTGCTTAAAACTACAAAGTTATGCTTCTTGGCGAAGATGGCTACACAAAATCTCATGGTCTCAGAATTGCTCAACCATAAATTGCGATAGATTTGCCCCTATTGGTTCTTACAAATGTTGGTGTAAATTGGTAGAACATCACTACTGACTTATTCCTCTGAGGGTCAAACTATCGAATATAAACGTTACGCGTCCTTAGGCATGTATGCAAATAAAAGATTCGTGTGAGCGTTTTCCAAAGTGTATGAGTAATGCTCATATCCAGAAGAAACTGATTCTTATCGGTAAAGCAAGTCCAAAACTTTTATTTGGGAGTGAAGAAAAAGCTGGTTATCGCCGCAAAGACCAACTTACAGTAGACGAATGCAAACCCGAAATGATTCATTCCAAGCCATTGGAACAATTTATAGATGGGTATTATTGCGAAAAATGTGGTATTGGCTTTATTGCTGACGAAATTTTAACTTCTACTGAGAACTGAGACGATTTACATATTTACTAAGCCTAACCCATCCATCAAGCAGGACGTGCTTTAGTACATCCACTATGTCAAGTGTTATGTAAATTCAGAGGCCAAAATTGCTGAAAGGTAAAGAAATTTCACTTCGTCATGTGCGCGCAGCTGAGCTGGAGCAGCTTATTGAACTCATCAATCATTCAGAGTTAAAAGGTGAATACGCTCGGTCTCTTTTAAAATCTCCGGCAAGCCTTAAAAGGGAGTTTGAGTTAAACAACTTTTCCACTGAAAATAATGAAATGTTTGCCATCGTCAACCAAGAAAATCATATCTTGGGAGTCATTAGTCATTTTTTAACCTTTCATTATTCGTCAGCACGCGAGCTGGGGTTTTCTGTATTCGCCCAAGCCAATAGAAAGAAAGGGATTGCTACGGAGGCAGTTGGCCTTCTCACCCAGTATTTGTTTGAAAACTACCCGATTAACCGCATTCAAATTTGCATGCCAACAGAACATAAAGCATCTGAAAAAGTGGCTATAAAATGTGGATATACAAAAGAAGGAGTACTCAGGGGTTCAATTTTTGTACGTGGGCAGTTTATCAATACCTATATTTACTCGATCTTGAGAAGCGAGTATGAAAGAACCAGATAATAATTCGTTGCATTGGACATCCCCTGATACTTACCTTTTAGGCGAAAATGATCGTACTGATGCGGTGAAGTATGAGTATGTGAATGGTCAGGTGTATGCAATGGCGGGGGCAAGCCGCAATCATAATATCCTTGCTGGTGAGCTATTCGCCCTATTACGCAATCATTTACGTGGCAAGGGGTGCAGAGCCTTTCAAGGCGATATGAAAGTCGGGATTCAAACAGCGAGCGAGCAGCATTTTTATTATCCTGATGTACATGTGACCTGCGCGGAAGAGACTAATCGTTATTTCAATACCGCGCCCTGTTTGATTATTGAAGTGCTATCCGAGAGCACTGCACGCATTGATCGCTATGAGAAGCTAGTGGCTTATCGTTTATTAGATGCTTTGCAAGAATATGTATTGTGTTCACAAGATGCGGCACTTGTAGAAATCTATCGCAAACGTAGTGAATGGAAAGCGGAGTATTTTGTCACAGGGCAAAGTTTTACCTTGGAGTCCGTAGGGCTAACGATGGCAGTAAACGAGTTATATGAGTTTTTATTGCCATAAGTTTTTAGATTGCAAACAAGCACTTAGTTTTAGCTAGCTTTTAACCAATTCAACGCCTTCATAAAAAACAGAAACCGTTAATTGCTGCCCAATCGACGCTAAACTTAAAACATCAGTTAGCTTTAGGTAGTTCTTCGCAGGTTAGTTGAGTTTTGATAGCTTGCATATGTGTCTTCACAGTTATGTATCAACTATACAATACTTTTAGTGCTAGGGGAGTTTATATATGCTTATTAAGCATTAGCATCACTAAATAATGATTCACAGACTAGGCAGAGTTTGAGAAGGTAAACTATACCAATATTCCACCTAATAAACCATTATGACAAAAGACTAAATAAATATCATGTCGCTATTTACGCCAGTTAATTTCCGTGATGTAGGTGAAATGGTTCAGATTATATCTGACTTTCCCAATCTACCAGTTAATGTTTTATATCGTGGTGGAAAAATAGATGAATTTAACATACCCTCACATATAGGTAAATCTAGAACAATAATAAATCTAAGACGTGGTAAAGACCCGATTATGGAAGGTGTAAAAAACATTCATATTCCAGCACAGAATTCTGTTGATAACTACAATACCTTTGATCAATCGGTTAGATATTGGATAAAAAGCACAATTCATGCAATTTTAGATATAAATAATATTGGCCCCTATTACATTCATTGTACGTCTGGTCGTGATAGAACTGGTATTATAGTTGCTGCACTTTTATATATTCTTGGTATATCTGCAGATTGTATTAGAGAAGAATACATGCTTAGTGACAATACAAATATCGATTTAATTAACAAGGCACTTGACGGATTCAGACATTGGGTTACACTAAAGTCAGATTATTATGATTTGCTAGTTAATAAAATTACGGCAACATCTACCTAATAAGTCGACCGACTATCTATTAGCGACAAAAAATTCAGCATGCGATAAGTAGCTCAAAAAAAGCCACCCGCAATCGCAAGGGGCTTTCCGTTAGAGGAGAAAACTCAGTTCTTAATTAAACCGCACCTATTCAAACTCAACTGGCTTAAGTCCTCTTAGTTTCCCGCCGATAATCCATAGCCATCCTACTTAAATCCTCCAAACTGGTATCCACCCAAAGTTTGGCGTGCCACTGGGTGTAATCAAAAGGTTCACGCAAAATCAAACTAATAAAACGCTCCGCTTGAACCTCTCCCAAACTAGCAATTAAAGCAGCAATACCATTAACCCGAATCTCGGTATCAGTGAGTTGTTTCATGAGGAAGCTCCTTAATATAATCCATTGGGTTTAGAGCGGAAATAATGTTAATAGCTTGGAGTTTTTTCAAAAGCTTGTCATCGGTACTAGGAAAGTAATCCGCTTGCCCTTCCACAGCACAAGCGACATGCAAAGCATCGTTGGCTCTAATCCCTTGAGCCAATAAGATACGCGCCGTATCTAGCAAAACGGGGCTTTCCTCAATATCCACTACTGCCAAGGCTTTCCATGTTTGGATAACATGTTGGCGTTCATGGTAAGGATTCTGTACATTCTCAAACTCAAGAATATACGACCAGACCAATTCCAACTTCTGCTCACGAATTTGTTGTTGGATGTAAAGCTTAGCCTCTGCTTCTAAACGAATGCGTATATGGCTTTGATCATCAAATGGACGATTGAATATACAATTATCAAGATAAACCCGCATACCTAGTTCCTAACGCTGCTTAGCCTTAGCATAACGTATTCTGGAACTGCCTGCCGAACTCACCAAACAAAAAGCCACCCGCAATTGCAAGTGGCTTTCCGTTAGAGGAGAAAACTCAGTACTTAATTAAACCGCACATATTCAAAATCAACCGGCTGGCGATTAATGCCCATTACCGGTGGTGCAATCCAATTCGCGAACTTGCCCGCATCGGTCACGCGCCCCATTAAGCTGGCTACGAATTGGCGATCACCAACGGATGGCAACCATTTATCCACATTCGCATCCCACTCAGCTTGGCTAACCACTTGGCCTTGTGGCGATACACGCGCGCCGGATAATGAGCCGATATTACGGTGGAAGGCTTTGTGTGGAACACTTAAACGGAAGGGAATCCCCGCTTTTTCAATCACTTTGTTCCAACGCTCCACGCCACCAATACTGTCTTTAATGTAGTCGTCGCGTAGCACTTCGTTGAGGGCATTCAACATCGGTACTTCTTTTTCGACTAATTGACCATTGCGCACTTCCAAGACTTTATAGCTATCGTTTTTCAGCACGTGGTCATCAGTACGCTTGCCTTCTTCGTAACGGCCTTTTAAACCAGTGGTGTAGAAGGTCGCGGCATTGGAAGATTCATCCGCACCAAACAGATCAATCGTGACGCTGAAGTGGAAATTGATATAACGTTGAATGGTTTGTAAATCGATGACACCTGCGGCACGAATTTTAGCAGGATCATCGGTCTTGAGGTCATTCATCACTTGGCAAGTACGCTGAATCACCCGCGATACGCCAGACTCCCCGACGAACATGTGATGCGCTTCTTCGGTGAGCATGAACTTAGTCGTGCGTGCTAAAGGATCAAAGCTCGACTCTGCTAAAGCACACAATTGGAACTTACCATCACGGTCGGTGAAGTAAGTGAACATATAGAAGGATAACCAGTCAGGGGTTGGCTCATTGAAAGCTTGGAGAATACGTGGGTTATCTTGCTGACCGCTGCGGCGTTCTAATAAAGCCTCGCCTTCCTCACGCCCATCGCGCCCGAAGTATTTATGCAGTAAGTAAACCATTGCCCATAAATGGCGGCCTTCTTCTACATTCACTTGGAACAGGTTACGCAGATCGTATTGGCTCGGCGCGGTTAAACCTAAATGGCGTTGTTGCTCAACCGATGCAGGTTCAGTATCCCCTTGAGTCACGATAATGCGGCGTAAATTAGCGCGGTATTCGCCCGGCACTTCTTGCCAAGCTGCTTCGCCTTTGTGGTCGCCGAAATGGATTTTGCGCTCTTGCTCAGCCGGATTTAAGAAGATACCCCAACGGTAATCAGGCATTTTTACATGACCAAATTGCGCCCAACCCTGTGGATCAACACTAACCGCCGTACGCAGATAAACATCAAAACCATGTGAACCATCCGGCCCCATGTCTTGCCACCAGTTCAGGTAGTTCGGCTGCCAATTTTCTAAAGCACGCTTTAAGGTACGGTCTTCACCGAGATTAACGTTATTCGGAATCTTTTCTTGGTAATCAATCGTGGACATAATAACTCCTCCAAGGAATGTCATAGGAAGTGCACACTACACTTCCCCCAATAACCATTCAGGTTTAGACGCGGTTCCAATCAAACTGGGCTTTTTCGCCTTTACCGTAAACTTTCAATGCACCTTTATCGCCAACTGCATTCGGGCGTTGGAAAATCCAGTTCTGCCATGCGGTTAAGCGCCCAAAGATACGGGTAAACATATTTTCCTCACCATTGAAGCGTAAATTCGCCTCCATGCCAGTGAGTGCATCCGGTGACATTGCCACACGTTCTTCAATCGCAATTCGCACTTCATCATCCCAATCAATATCATCAGGGTTGCTAGTGACTAAACCGACTGCAATCGCCGCATCTGCATCCAGTGTTTGACCCGCTTTCGCCCGTACCGCCTCTAAAGCAGGCTGCTCATTATAGAAACGACGCCCGATACGACTTTCGCCGGTTGCCATTGGATACAAACCAAAATTCACATCCGCCACGGTAATCGTTGGCGTATCTGCATCATCTGGTAGCATTAAGTGATAAGTACGGTCACAAGCTAAGGCAAACTCTAAGAACGAACCGGCAAAGCATGAACCCTTTTCAATCAGGGCAAATAAACTACGAGAAGACACATCTAAGCGGCTGAAGGTGCGGCGTAATAAACCAATCGTTTCGCGCACTAACCAATGATGCTGGTTATCGAGTAATACTTTATCCATCGCCAGCACTGCAGCTGCATCACCGGAGGTTTTCAGCAACCAGATACCAATATCTAATTCATTGGTGCGCATGGATAAAATCGCATCTTCCAATTCACGCGCTAATTCCAGTGGATACCAGTTTGCACCGGCTTCTTCGATTTCTTTAATAGAACTAGGCTGTACACCTTCTGGCGCTTTCACGGTGAATGTTGCCGTGCGTGCTGCCCGATCAATCTCAATCGTCACATGCTTATAACGCAAGGCATTTGCTTCAATCGTGCGACTAATTGGAGTTAGCGCTACGCCTTTGCCATCGGCAGGACGATCACTTTGCTCGGCTAATTGCAGCGCACGTTCTTTAACTTTTTGTGCAAAGACGGCAGGTTTGGCAATCTCGTCGACTAAACGCCAATCTTTGGCTTTTTGCCCCCGTACACCTTCGGTCGTGGTGCAGAAAATATCAGCGAGATCGTGACGCACATGGCGCTTATCCGTGACACGGGTCAAGCCACCTGTACCTGGCAATACGCCTAATAAAGGCACTTCTGGCAAGCTGACTGCGCTAGAACGATCATCGACTAATAGGATTTCATCACAAGCCAGTGCCAACTCATAGCCACCACCGGCACACGCCCCATTCACCGCTGCTAAGAATTTCAAGCCGCTATGCTTGGAAGAATCTTCTAAACCATTACGGGTTTCATTGGTGAATTTACAGAAATTCACTTTCCACGCATGACTGCTTACACCCAGCATAAAAATATTCGCACCCGAGCAGAACACTTTATCTTTCAGGCTAGTCACGACCACGGTACGCACTTCAGGATGCTCGAAGCGAATCCGATTGATTGCATCGTTTAATTCAATATCGACCCCTAAATCATAACTATTGAGCTTCAATTTATAGCCAGGGCGTAAACCTGCGTTTTCGTCGAAGTCAGCGCTGAGGGTGGCGATGGAGCCGTCGAAACTTAAAGTCCAGTGGCGATATAGCGAGGGATTAGTTTGATAATCCACGCGATCAGATGTAGTGGCTGCGTTCACAAGAGTTCTCCTCACTTGGTGCATTTATTTACAGCTTGTGCTGTACCGTTTCATGCATAATATTGCATTATCAAAAACCCTGTCAAGCATAAATATGCATTAAATTGCAAAAAATCTTAAATCGGTAGATGCAATGACTTGCGCACCAACTCGCGTAATGCCAAAAAAGTAGCTTCCAGTGACTGCGCACTGGTATCCAACTTATATTGAGCCTTAGAATAAAAAGCCGCACGCGCCGCTAGAATATGCTTCAGATCTTCCATCGCTTCTTTACTAGCTGCCATTGGGCGTAAATCACCTTGTTTAGTGACACGCTGCATATGATCTTCTGGGTCAGCTTGCAGCCAAATCGTGGTGCAATGCGATAATAATAAATTGAAAGTTGAAGTATCTGAAACCAAACCACCAGGGGTGCAAATCACTGCTTCCGGATAAATCTGAATCGCCTCTTCTAAAGCCCGGCGCTCATAACGCCGATAAGCGTTAGCCCCATACAGAGCTTGAATTTCAGAGATACTACAGCCCGCAAATTTTTCAATTTCTTGGCTTAATTCGACAAAAGGAAAATCAAGATCATCCGCTAACATTTGCCCTAAAGTCGACTTCCCTGCCCCACGCAAACCAATTAAAGCAATCCGTGAACTTGCCGCAGTTGAAACACCAACCGTACCAAGTGCTTCACCAATCGCAACTCGAGCACGACGTAGCGTATTTTCGTCTTTATTCTCCAATAACGAGCGAATCATGAGCCATTCAGGGCTGGAGGTAGTCACATCACCAATGAGTTCAGCAAGCGAACACTCCAGCGCAGCTGCAACTTGTTGTAAAACTAGTATGGAGGCATTCCCTTCTCCATATTCAAGGTTCGCTAAATGTCGCTCAGACACCCCTGTCATCAGCGATAAGGCTTTACGGGTGGTGCCTTGGCGCGCTCTTAAAGCACGCACCCGCTCGCCTAAAGCCACTAAAAAAGGATTCTTGGTTTCAGACTCACTGAGTTGTGTTGGGTGCAAGGTATGCTTCTTCTCAGCCTTCGCCATGCTGGCGCTCCTCATGAAATCGTATATGCAATATAATGCTTGACACAGTAAAGAACTACTATTATTGTTCTAACATGCACAATAATTCATATTAGGTGAATTAGCAAGTTCAACACGGTTTGACCCAGGAGAGAGGACAATGCCTAGTAGCCAGTTCCGCCAACAGATTGCTGACTTAACTGCCCAATTAGCAGGTCGTGAATTAAACACTGCTTTACAAACTTGGTTAAACCAAGAGCATGGTGTGAATAGCAGTACCTACCAACAGTTAAAACAAAGCTGCGAACAGGGTGTCGCTGAAGGTTGGTTATGTAATCGTGAAGGTGGCGGTATTCGTTATGGGCGTATTTTTAAACCTGCCGATGATTTAGCCGGTTTCTCTGTCGATGTGGTCGATATGAAGGATCTAGTAGGCCCACATCATTCTCATCCAAACGGTGAAATTGATTTAATCATGCCCATTGAGGGGGAAGCTTTATTTGATCAGCATCCTGCTGGTTGGTTAGTTTACCCAGCAGGCAGTGCGCACAATCCAACCGTCACTCAAGGCCGCGCCTTAGTTTTATACCTGCTACCGCAAGGTAGTATCGAATTCACCCGCTAAGCACCACTGTAATAAGGAACACGGATATGACTGAATTACTCGCGAATTATTTTGCAGGACGCTGGCAAACGGGTACAGGTGCAGGTACTAGCCTCTACGATCCGGTATTAGGCACTGAATTAGTCCGTATTGATTCCACTGGCTTAGATTTAGCAGAAGGTTTCAATTTCGCACGTGAACAAGGCGGTGCGGCTTTACGCGCCCTGACTTATCGTGAACGCGGTGCACTGCTCAGCGCGATAGTTAAAGTGCTGCAAGCCAATCGTGATGCTTATTATGAAATCTCCACCGCGAATAGCGGTACGGTCAAGAACGATACGGCGGTTGATGTTGATGGTGGAATTTTCACACTAGGTACTTATGCCAAGCTCGGTGAAACTTTAGGTGATCGCCGCTACTTACTGGATGGAGAGTCAGCGCGTTTAGCTAAAGATCCCCTCTTCCAATCGCAGCATGTGTTAGTGCCAACACGTGGAGTCGCTTTATTCATTAATGCTTTCAACTTCCCGAGTTGGGGTTTGTGGGAAAAAGCTGGCCCCGCGCTTTTATCAGGCGTACCCGTTATTATCAAGCCTGCTTCTGCCACGGCTTGGCTCACACAACGAATGGTTAAAGATGTAGTTGATGCAGGGATTTTACCAGCGGGTGCTTTGTAGATTATTTGTGGCAGCTCCAAAGGCTTAATGGATCAGTTACAGCCTTTTGATGTCGTGTCCTTCACGGGTTCTGCCGATACGGCGGCGGTGATTCGCTCCCATCCTGCGGTCACACAACATTCGGTGCGCGTCAATATTGAAGCGGATAGCATTAACTCCGCTGTTTTACTCCCTGATGACTCAGGTGAAAATGCTGCTTTAGATTTATTGGCTAAAGAAGTCAGCCGTGAAATGACCGTAAAATCAGGGCAAAAATGTACCGCGATTCGGCGGATTTTCGTGCCAGAAGCCTTATACAACAGCGCTACTGCTGCGATTAGTGCACGTTTAGCAAAAACGACCGTGGGCAACCCACGCAATGAAACAGTGCGGATGGGTGCAGTGGTTAGCCAAGAGCAATTACAGTCAGTCAAAGACGGTTTAGCCAAGCTCAAAACTCAAGCTGAAGTTCTGTTTGATGGCTCTCAGCAAAGCTTAGTTGATGCGGATGCTAACTCTTGCTGTATTGCTCCGACTTTATTAGGTGTGCGTGATGCAGATGCAGCGCAAATCATTCATGACACTGAAGTGTTTGGCCCAGTCGCCACCTTATTGGCTTATCGTGATCTTGAACATGCAAAAGCTTTAGTCCGGCGCGGGCAAGGCTCCTTAGTCACTTCACTCTATGGTACTGAGCCTGAAGCTTTAGCAGCAGTCGCTGCAGAGCTAGCGGATAGCCACGGACGGGTACATATTATTTCCCCTGATGTCGCCGCCTTACAAACCGGTCATGGCAATGTGATGCCGCAATCTTTACACGGTGGTCCAGGGCGTGCGGGTGGTGGTGAAGAGCTTGGTGGAGCGCGCGCTTTGAATTTCTACCATCGGCGCAGTGCGGTGCAAGCCAGTACTGAGGTTTTAAAATACTTATAAGTGGGTTCGCTTTGAGCGAGTCCTAATTAATATTGCTATGGAGGAGGAGAGTCATGTCCATAGAGAATGTGCCAGCACCCGAAGGACGCTTTAACTTTGCCCAACACCTGTTGGACTGTAATCAGCAGCGGGCTGGAAAAACTGCGTATATTGATGATCAAGGCTCTCTAACTTATGGGGAGCTTGCCGATAAAATTCAACGCATGGCTAAGGTACTCCTGACTGCAGGTGTGCATCGTGAAGAACGGGTACTGCTATTAGTGCATGATTGCAATGATTGGCCAGTCGCTTTCTTAGGTGCAATGTACGCCGGGATTGTGCCGGTAGCGGTGAATACCTTACTCACTGCCAATGACTATCACTATATGCTGAGCAATAGCCGTGCGACAGCAGCAATTGTCTCTGAAGCTTTGCGCCCTACACTAGAGGCTGCTTTAGCCAAAGGTGAGCATGATGTCAAAACGGTATTTGTCTCCCGTGCCAATACGGAGTTACCAGCCGACACCGTAAACTTAGCGACGGCTTTAAAAGTAGCTACTCCTTTGGAAAACCCAGCTAATACCAGTGGGGATGATCCAGGTTTTTGGCTCTACTCTTCTGGCTCAACGGGTAATCCCAAAGGCACAGTACATACGCATGCGAATCCCTATTGGACTGCTGAACTTTATGGCAAACGTATCTTAGGTATGACCGAAGAGGATATTTGCTTCTCAGCTGCCAAATTGTTCTTTGCCTATGGTTTAGGTAATGCTTTGAGCTTTCCCTTAAGTGTGGGAGCAACTGTAGTGCTCATGCCTGAGCGCCCTACGCCTGATGCCGTGTTCAAGCGTTGGATCGAAGATAAACCAACGATTTTCTTTGGTGCACCCACCGGTTTTGCCGGTATGTTGGCCGCACCTAATTTACCTAGTAAAAATCAAGTTGCCTTACGGATGGCCTCATCGGCAGGAGAAGCTCTTCCTGCTGAAATTGGCGAACGTTTCACCCAGCATTTTGGTGTAGAAATTATTGATGGCATTGGCTCGACTGAAATGCTGCATATTTTCCTCTCCAATATTCCAGGCAAAGTACGTTATGGGACGACAGGCTGGCCGGTACCTGGTTATGAAATCGAGTTACGTGGAGAAGATGGCTTACCTGTGCCCGATGGTGAAACCGGCGACTTATATATTCAAGGCCCCAGTGCTGCTTTAATGTATTGGAATAATCGCACTAAAACTCGTGAAACCTTCCAAGGCGCATGGACGAAAAGTGGTGATAAGTATGTACGCAATCCAGATGGCACTTATACCTATTCGGGACGGAGCGATGACATGCTCAAAGTCAGTGGGATTTATGTCTCACCCTTTGAAGTGGAGGCTACTTTAGTCCAACATCCTGCCGTCTTAGAAGCTGCTGTCATTGGCAAACAAGATGCTGAAGGTTTAACTAAAACCAAGGCTTTTGTGGTGCTGAAAGAAGGTGTTGAAGTTTCTGCTGAGGAATTAAAAGCCTTTGTTAAAGACAAGTTAGCGCCTTACAAATACCCACGCTTTATTGAGTTTGTAAAGGAACTGCCGAAAACAGCGACTGGGAAAATTCAGCGCTTTAGACTACGTCAACAAGAAGTGGATGCCAGCTAATGTCAGCACCAATTGAGTTTGTCACGCTCGACTGGTGCGGGCGCGAAGTACAAATAGAATATCAGTATGTAGGAAGTTCTGATCCACAAGCACCCTTAGTCGTCTTTCTGCATGAAGGTTTAGGCTCAGTGAGTATGTGGAAAGATTTTCCAGAGACTTTTTGTCAGGCGGCTAACTGTCGCGGCTTAGTCTACTCGCGCCCTGGCTATGGGCAATCTACCCCACGTCATCCGGATGAACGCTGGGATGTGGATTTTATGCACCGTCAAGCTTTTGAAGTGTTGCCCGCCTTTTTGGCCGCTTTAAAGCTTGATCCGCAGCAGCACAAACTTTGGCTGTTCGGCCATAGTGATGGGGCATCAATCAGTTTGCTGTATGCTGCGCGCTATCCACAAGCCTTGGCTGGCGCTATTGTACTTGCCCCACATATCATGGTAGAAGACTTAACGATCACGAGCATTGAACAAGCCCGTGAAGTTTACCAAACAACTGATTTGTCAAAAAAGTTAGGGCGTTATCACCAAGATGCTGATTCAGCATTTTGGGGGTGGAATAATATCTGGCTGCATCCCCCGTTTCGAGCCTGGTCGATTGAGGCGGAGTTAGCCAGTATTAACTGTCCGTTACTCGCGGTTCAAGGATTAGATGACGAGTATGGCTCGTTGGAGCAAATTAGAGGAGTTGCCCGACGAGTAGCAAAGGCTGAGCTTGTGGAGATACCAGCTTGTGGCCATTCGCCACACCGAGACCAGCCTACTCTATTGATTAAAAAAGCAACCGACTTTATCTGTCGTCATACTTAGGAGGAGAACCTGTATGAAATTATTTAAAACCACTTTGATTGCAGCGGCTATTTTAGGCTTTTCAACAGCAAGCTTTGCTGAAGATGCGAAACCTTTGAAAGTCGGCTTAATGTTACCCGCCACGGGCACTTTTGCTGCTTTGGGGACTGCGATTGAAAATGGCTTCAAGCTTTATACCAAAGAGCAAGGCGATAAATTAGCAGGCCGTCCGATTGAATTTGTTAAAGTGGACGATGAATCCGATCCGGCTAAAGCTACTGACAATGTCAATAAATTGATCAAAGGTGACAATGTTGATGTCTTAATCGGCACTGTACATTCTGGGGTTGCAATGGCAATGGCGAAAGCCGCCAAAGAAAGTGGCACCATTCTGATTGTTCCAAATGCAGGCGCGCAAGCCGTGACTGGCCCGATGTGTGCTCCAAATATTTTCCGTAGCTCCTTCTCTAACTGGCAGCCTGGCTATGCGATGGGCGAAGTGGTTGCGCAAAAAGGCCATAAGAAAGTCGTCACGATTACTTGGAAATATGCAGCGGGTGATGAATCCGTGCAAGGCTTCAAGGATGGTTTCACTAAATCCGGTGGCGAAGTTATTAAAGAGTTAAACCTGCCCTTCCCCAATGTTGAGTTCCAAGCCCTCTTGACTGAAATTGCTGCACTGAAACCTGATGCGGTCTATACCTTCTTCGCGGGCGGCGGGGCGGTTAAATTTGTAAAGGATTACAAAGCAGCAGGCTTAAAAGACAGCATTCCCTTATATGGTGCTGGCTTCTTAACCGATGGTACTTTGGAAGCCCAAGGTGGTGATGGTGAAGGCTTATTAACTACATTGCACTATGCTGACAAGTTAGATAATGCCAAAGACAAAGCCTTCCGCACGGCTTATAACGATGCTTATAAAATGCAACCTGATGTGTATGCAGTACAAGGTTATGATGCTGCTCAAATTCTAAAGGTTGGTTTAGATGCGGTACAAGGTGATGTCAGCAAAAAGGCCGAGTTTGCCGCAGCGGTTGAGGCTGCTAAATTCGATAGTCCACGTGGTGAGTTCACTTTATCCAAGGCTCATAATCCGGTGCAAGACATCTATTTACGTGAAGCAAAAGGCTTAGAAAATCCTGCTGTGAGCGTAGCGTCTAAAGCTTTAGCAGACCCTGCTAAAGGCTGTTCACTGAAATAATCGATTGCTCTTAGCCCCTCTGGTGTCAGAGGGGCTGTTAGGTAGTTAAAGCAGCTTACTGAGTGAGCCGTTTTTACTTACCTATCTCTCTGGCCACAGGGAGAGATTATGAGAAGTTTAAAGCGGAGCACTCTATGGACTTATCCATCTTCTTAATTCAATGCCTGAACTCCTTACAATACGGCTTGCTGCTATTTTTAGTAGCAATGGGTCTGACTTTGATTTTCGGCATTATGGGCGTGATCAATCTCGCTCATGGTAGCTTCTATATGATAGGCGCTTATATGGCCTATGCACTGAGCCCTCTTGTAGCGAATGCCTTTGGGGGTGGTTTTTTCTCGGTCTTAGTGATTGGCTTAGTCTTAGCAGTGATTTTAGGCTATTTCCTCGAATGGGCTTTTTTTAGCTTTTTGTATGACCGAGATCACTTACAGCAAGTGCTGATGACCTACGGTTTGATTCTGGTCTTTGAAGAGTTGCGTAGCCTATTAGTCGGTGATGATGTGCATGGTGTACAACCCCCTGATTTCTTAGCGGGCGTGATTCCACTGGGCGATGTGATGACTTATCCGGTCTATCGCTTATTCATTTCAGCAGTCTGTTTACTCTTAGCTTTGGGCATGTATTACATCTTCACACGTACCCGTTTGGGGATGATGATTCGTGCTGGTAGCACTAACCGTGAAATGGTGCAGTCTTTAGGCATCGACATCAAATTGCTTTATCGCATTGTATTTGCGGCAGGTGTAGCTTTAGCCGCTGTTGCGGGCATGATTTCAGCACCGGTTTCTACGGTTTATCCAGGCATGGGTGGTCAAGTTTTGATTATCTGCTTTGTGGTGGTAGTTATTGGCGGGATAGGCTCGATTCGTGGTGCTTTCCTAGCAGCAATGCTGATTGGCTTTGTCGATACCTTTGGCAAAGTCTTGCTTCCAGAAGCAGCTGGGGTGCTGGTATATGTGTTAATGGCTCTCATCCTGCTGTGGAAGCCGGATGGTTTATTCAAAACTAGCTGAGGCCAAACATCATGGATAAATTGTTCAGTGGAAAATTTCTGTTTATTGGCTTGGTGTTTGCAGGCTTAGCTTTATATCCCTTGTTTGCGAGTAGCTATGGTTTAGATCTGGTAGCCAAGATTATGATCTATGCCATTTTAGCGATGAGCTTAGAATTATTAGTCGGAAGTACGGGCTTAGTCTGTTTCGGTCAAGCTGCCTTCTTTGGAATTGGTGCTTATATAGCAGTGATGCTTTCGCCGGAAAGTGAATCAGCCAATCTTTTATGGCTGTTACCAGCCTCGATTGTAGCGGCGGCGGCTTATGCTTTATTTGTCGGCGCTTTATCGCTACGCACTAAAGGCGTGTACTTCATTATGGTCACTTTAGCCTTTGCACAAATGGCTTACTATGTAGTGCACGATACTAAACTAGGTGGCGGTACGGATGGAATTTACCTGTATTTCAAACCTATTTTAGGTTCAGTCATTGATCTAAATGATGCCAAGGTCTTGTACTTTTTCACTTGGGTATTTTTAGTCTGGACTTTTGTCTTTCTAGCTATTCTCTTACGCTCCCATTTTGGGCGGGTACTGGCGGGGATTCGGATTAATGAGCAACGCATGCGCGCCTCAGGTTTCTCAACCTATCCATATAAACTTGCAGCCTTTACTACGTCTGGCGGGATTGCAGGTTTAGCGGGCTTTTTGTTTGCGGTCAAAGATGGCTTCGTTAATCCTGAGATGATGAGCTGGCATTTATCCGGTGCCTTATTAATCATGATTATTCTTGGTGGTTTAGGGCATTTACGCGGGGCAATTATTGGCGCTTTTGCCTTTGTGTTCTTGCAAGAGTTTTTCAAATCTTCGGAGATTTTTGGTGCTTTCTCCAAGCATTGGCAACTCGGCTTAGGCTTTACGATTATTGCCTGTGTGGCGCTCTTGCCCAAAGGTTTAGTTGGCTTACCGGAAGTCTTGCACAAGCGTCTATATGGCAGCCGCCCTCGTGATGCACAAGTTGTGCTGAAATAAGGAGATGCAGAAATGGCAGAAACTTTATTAAAAGGCAGCGGCATCACCCAACGCTGGGGCGGTTTAGTCGCAGTCAATAAGGTGTCGATTGAGCTAGAACGTGGCACAGTACATGCAGTGATTGGCACCAATGGCGCTGGCAAATCGACACTGATTAATATTTTATCCGGCGAATTCCCACCCACTGAAGGCAAAATTGAGCTACTCGGTAAGGAAGCGACCAATTGGTCACAAGCCAAACGCGCTCGCCAAGGCTTAGGGCGTAGCTATCAGCGCAATACGATTTTCCCTGATTTTAGCGTCTTCGAAAATTGTCGCTTAGCGGCTCAAGCTCAAGTACAACGTCCTTGGGTATGGTGGAATGATGCCCAAAAATGTAAACAGAGTGTGGAATCCGCGAATCGCGCTTTGGAATTATCGGGTCTGACGGAGGTAAAAGAGCGCTTTGCTGGACTGCTCTCCCACGGACAGAAACGCCAACTGGAAATTGCCATGTGCTTAGCGATTCAACCAGAGGTGCTACTACTGGATGAGCCACTTGCAGGCATGGGGGCAGAAGAAACGGATCGGATGCTTAAGCTCCTAGACAACTTAAAAGCGGGTCACGCGATTTTATTAGTTGAGCATGATATGGATGCGGTATTTAGGATTGCTGATCGGATCACGGTCATGGTCAATGGCAGCGTGATTGCCTCCGATACACCTGATCAGATTCGTGTAAACCCAGACGTGCAAACCGCTTATTTAGGAGGACATTAAGATGCCTAATTCTGAACTCCTCATCGAAGCGAGTGATGTACATGCCTGGTATGGTTCTAGTCATGTGCTTCAAGGCATTGACTTCAAAATCGGTCGGGGTGAAACGGTCGGTTTGCTGGGGCGCAATGGCATGGGTAAAAGTACTCTGATTCGTACTTTGCTCGGACATATCAAGCAACGGGATGGGCATATCAGCGTGCGTGGCAAAGATATGTCCAAGGCTAAACCGCATGAAGTGGCACGTATGGGCATTGCTTATGTCCCCGAAGGTCGTGGTGTGTTTCCAAATTTGTCGGTGCGCGAAAATCTAATTATGGCAGCACGGCGCGGCCTAGATGGACGTAATGACTGGCCTTACGAACGCATTATTGAAACCTTTCCACGCTTACAAGAGCGGATTGGGAATATGGGCAATCAGCTCTCAGGCGGCGAGCAGCAAATGCTGTCCATTGGACGTGCACTCATGACTCATCCGGATTTAATTATCCTCGATGAAGCTACTGAAGGTTTAGCGCCTTTGATCGTGGAAGAAATCTGGCGAGTGATTGATACAATTCGCGCAAGTGGTATTGCCACCCTGATTGTTGACCGTAACTATCATAAAGTTCTAGCCAATAGCGACCGTGCAATTGTGCTGCAAAAAGGCCAAGTGGTGATGTCGGGTGCAGCGAAAACGATTGAACAGTCGGATGAGTTGGCAGGGTATTTGGGGGTTTAATCAGAACCTAACTCCTTGCTCAGTGCTTGAGTGAGGAGCCTGCCTTTAAGCTAATGTATCTTTTAAATACTTACTGTCTAGTCTTCTTCTTGCACACTCTAAGCTTCAAGCGAATAATGCCGCGCCTTCTTGATTGAAAGGCTACGACTCTTGCATGTCTTCATTATCTACTACTAGCATTTACCGTCAACCCGGCTTCTTGCCCTTCATCACCAGCCGTTTGTTTTCCTTCTTCGCTTCACAAATTCAAGCGATTGTGGTGGCATGGCAAGTTTATGATATGACCCATGATCCAATGACGTTGGCTTATGTGGGTTTAGCGCAATTTATTCCAATGTTGTTCTTACTCATTCCCGCAGGGGATTTAATTGATCGCTTTGATCGGAAGAAGATTGTGATGGCCAGTTGGGCGGTACAAGGCTTGTGCAGTGCTTTATTGCTGGTTCTTTCTTTTTATCACCTGACGAATCCTAATTACTTCTATGCAGTACTTTTGCTCTATGGCAGTGCGCGGGCTTTTACGGGTCCTGCGTTGCAAAGTTTATTGCCCCAAGTGGTAGCGCGTGAACAACTTCCCGCAGCCATTGCAGCGAATAGTATGTTAATGCGGGTAGCAGCTATTTCTGGCCCAGTTCTGGGAGGGGGACTATATGCTCTAGGGAGTGGAGTCGCGACTTATTCAGTTTGTTTGGCTTCTTTTTCTGCAGCTGTCTTACTGATTGCTTTCGTGCCTGTCCTATATGCTGAAAAACCTGAACCAAAAAATCAGGAAATTGGGGCTTGGCAACGCTTTACTGCAGGGATTCAATTTATTCGTTCGCGCCCCATTATTCTTGGCACAATTTCCTTAGATTTATTCGCAGTACTCTTAGGCGGTGTAGTTGCGTTATTGCCCATTTACGCACAGGATGTTTTGCATACAGATTCAACAGGTTTAGGGTTATTGCGTAGTGCGATGGCCGTGGGTGAAGTAGCTGTGGGCTTCTACTTGAGTCTTTATCCCTTCAATCAGCGCGTGGGCATGACGATGTTCATTGCGGTGTTTATTTTTGGCTTAGCCAATTTAGTTTTTGCCATCTCTACTGTCTTTGCTTTGTCCTTTATCGCTTTAGTGATTGCGGGCGCTGCCGATATGGTGAGTATGTATATTCGCTCCTCTTTAGTACAGTTTTCTACCCCCGATGCCATGCGTGGCCGCGTGAATGCAGTAAATATGTTGTTTATTGGTTCATCGAATGAATTGGGTGAGTTTCGTGCAGGAAGTAGTGCAGCTTGGTTGGGCGCAGTACCCACAGCAGTAATGGGGAGTTTATTCACTTTAGGGATTACCGCCGCATGGATCTGGGCTTTTCCTAGTTTAAGGCATGTGAATAAATTTGAAGATGCGACACCAGAACATAAAGCTTAGAACTTAGAGAAAACAAAAAAGGCAGCTCGCGAGGGAATGGAGGCTGCCTTTAAAAATACTGTAGACTTCGAGGGTTGAAGTTTACAGCCACACTTTACTTGCGAGGTAGGTAATGTGTACTCCATATGTCGCGCCCAGTTTTTTAGAGGTTCATGGTCTTGGAGAGTTTTTCTCAAAAATTTTGAAATTTTTTTGGGCGATGCTTAAACCACTTAAAATCTGCACATCTTTTCAGTTAAATACTCAAGGAATGCACCTTTAATGGCATATGCAGGCTTATTTCTAGCGGCTTTTTTAGCAGCAACCCTTGTCCCTGCACAATCAGAAGCCATCTTAGTTGGGTTAATTCTAAGCAAAGACTATTCAATCTATTTGTTGGTCTTAGTCGCTACTGCAGGGAATTGCTTAGGTTCGCTAGTGAACTGGTATTTAGGTCGCTATCTTGAGTATTTCCGCGAAAGCACTTGGTTCCCCGTGAGTGAGGCAAGTTTAAGTCGCGCACAAAATTTTTATCAGCGGTATGGTGCTTGGTCTGTACTTTTAAGTTGGGTACCGATTATTGGTGATCCTTTAACCCTAATCGCAGGTTTGATGCGCATGCCCTTCTTAGAATTTATGTTGTTGATTATTTTGGCCAAAGGTGGGCGTTATATCATGTTAGCTTGGTTGACCTTAAGCTAGAAATGAAAAAGGTCAGCACCGAAGCACTGACCAAAGGGGTTTGTTCTTATTATCGTTTTCGCGTCGTCTATTTAGTTACTCCCCCCTGAGGGCTAATCGGGGGGAGATACTCTTGGCGGCGGCTATTTATTGGGGCTTATTAGTGAGGCCGCCTCGCCAGTCGGGCTTGGAACTTTTTCTTATTATTTTGTTATTGTTGTTATTTATTTTAGCTTCCGTCGTTCTTCTTTTTCTTCTTGTTTATACTATTGCAACGCTTGTGCCAACTTAGCTAAATAAATATAAAATATTGATTCATATATAAAAATTAAAAATTAAACAGATTAATTTTTAATAGAGCCTGTCATAAATTGACGCGATTAAGAAAACTTAACTGACAATGAAATGCTTGTTGTCAGTTAAGTGACAAGTCTGACACTACCAGTCGTCTGCCCTATGCAAGTATTGGTAATTGCTGACTTGACCGCTGGTATCTGGAGTGTTTAACTGTTCAGACACTTAGATAGACTGAGTACTTATTTTTCAGTAAGGAGTTTACTGATCATGCCAGCTAACGCTGCTAAAGCTTTTGATTTTCTGGTCTTTATTGGCCGCTTCCAACCTTTGCACAAAGGTCATCACTATGTGATTTCAACTGCCTTAGAACAGGCAGAGCGCATCATTATTTTAGTAGGTTCCAGCCATCAACCCCGTAGCATCCGTAATCCTTGGACGTTTGCCGAACGCGAACAACATATTCGTGCTGCTTTTGATGCTGCAACTCAAGAGCGTTTGATTATCGTGCCGCTCATGGACGATTTATATAATGATCAAAATTGGGTAGCACGCGTTCAACAAAGTGTAAATGGCATTGTTTGCCGTTATCCACCTAAACTGGGTACGGATGATCCACGTGTGGGCTTAATCGGGCATTCTAAAGATCATAGCTCTTATTACCTTGCCCTCTTCCCGCAATGGAAAGCGCTAAATGTGCCTGCTTGGGGTAATTTGTCTTCCACTCCGTTACGCGAGCAATACTTCTTAAATCAGGTAATTACTGATGATTTCCCTGAAGGGGTCAAACAAGCTTTAGCTACTTTTCAACAAACTGCCGCTTATGAATATATTGTCAGCGAGTGGCAGTTTATTCGTGATTATCAAAGTGGTTGGGCAACTTCGCCTTATCCGCCTATCTTTGTCACCGTGGACGCGGTAGTCATTCAGGCTGGACATATTCTCTTAGTTGAGCGTAAAGCCCGCCCCGGTAAAGGCCAATTTGCCTTACCCGGTGGCTTTCTGAATGCTGAGGAAAAAATTCGCGATGCGGTTTTACGGGAATTACGCGAAGAAACTCGTCTAAAAATCCCAACGCCCGTACTGGCTGGTTCAATCAGTAAATCGCAGGTCTTTGATGACCCACATCGTTCGTCGCGTGGGCGTACCCTCACGCACGCTTATCTGATTGAATTAAAACCGGATGCACAAGGTCTGCCTAAAGTTAAAGGTAGTGATGATGCAAAACAGGCATTTTGGTTACCGCTGGCCGAATTGAATCCTGAACAGATGTTTGAAGATCATTTTCATATTATTAAAACTTTGGTGGGTTAGTTTAAAACCCACTGTTATGCAGCGGATAGACTGCTGCTCTATTCACCCGAACACCGGAGGATTTCCATGTTCAACTCTAATCCGATTTTTGACAATTTAATTCTCAATACTGACAGCTACAAAGCCAGCCACTTTGTGCAATATCCGCCCAATAGTGAAATCGTTTCTTCTTATGTGGAAGCACGCGGTGGGCAATTTAAACAAGCACTGTATTTTGGTTTGCAGGCTTTTATCAAAGCTTATCTCTTACAGCCTGTGACTCAAGCGCATATTGAAGAAGCCGCAGAAATTTTTGCTGCACATGGCGTACCCTTCAATCGCGCGGGTTGGGAAATTATTGTCAATGAATATCAAGGCTTAATGCCAGTAGAGATTTGTGCTTTACCTGAAGGTAGTATCGTTCCAACCGGTACGGCTTTAGTCCAAATTCAAAATACTGATCCGCGCTTATGTTGGCTACCCTCTTACTTAGAAACCATGTTATTGCGCGCTATTTGGTATCCCACCACGGTTGCCACTTTATCTTGGCATGCCAAGCAAATTATTCGTGAATACTTAGAAGCTACTTGTGATCAGCCAGCGGAGCAATTGCCGTTTAAACTACATGATTTTGGTGCGCGTGGAACCTCTTCACAAGAAACGGCTGCTTTGGGTGGGATGGCACATTTAGTTAATTTCATGGGCACCGATACGGTAGCCGCTTTGTTGGCAGCGCGGCGCTATTATGGGGCAGAGATGCCGGCCTATTCGATTCCAGCCGCGGAACACTCGACGATTACCTCTTGGGGGCGGGAGCATGAAACCGAGGCCTATGCGAATATGCTCAAGCAGTTTGCACAACCGGGGAAAATTCTCGCAGTCGTCTCTGACTCCTATGACATTTATAACGCTGTTTCGGAAATTTGGGGTAAGCAGCTCAAAGAACAAGTGGAGCAAAGCGGTGCCACTTTAGTGATTCGCCCCGACTCTGGTCAACCCGAGATAGTGGTAGTTGAAGTCATGCAGCGTTTAGAGCAAGCCTTTGAGAGCCGAGTCAATCAAAAAGGCTATCGCGTCCTGAAAGATTGCGTGCGGATTATTCAAGGCGATGGAGTGAATTTAGAGTCACTCGGAGTGATTTTAGAGTGTGTAAAAGCGCATGGCTTCTCAACTGAAAATATTGCCTTTGGAATGGGTGCTGGTCTTTTACAAAAAGTGAACCGCGACACCTTAAGTTTTGCCATGAAAGCCTCTGCCATTCGCATTCAAGGTGAGTGGTTGGATGTATATAAACAACCCATTACCGATTTAGGCAAAACCTCAAAACGGGGGCGCTTAGCGGTAATTCACACGAAAGCAGGTTGGGAAACGATTCGTGAAGATCAACTAGCGGATCACGAAAACCAGCTTCAGCCAATTTTCCGCAATGGTAGTTTGTTAAAAGAAGTCAGTTTTGCACAAATTCGCCAACAAACAGAACGCACTTAAAACAAGCAACTAAATACCTAAAATAGTCAATAGAGTATCCACTTCACCAAATCGGTGAAGTGGACTTTTACCTAAAAATAGTCTTGTAAACCAAGCTTATGCACTCTGTTAGGAATTCTTATTCCGAACCTTGCTATTCATGAAATAATTCTGTTATAAACAAGACAGCTTCAACCGCACACCTTAAAGGAGAAGCATGTCTCAATCGCAAGGCACCCAACCTTTTGTATTGTTTGACAACGTACAAAAGAGTTATGACGGCATCACATTAGTTGTAAAGAGTTTCAATCTAGGTATCGACAAGGGGGAGTTCATTACCTTACTAGGGCCGTCTGGTTCTGGTAAAACCACCTGCTTAATGATGTTAGCTGGGTTTGAGACAGCAACCCACGGTGATATTTTTCTTGATGGGCGTTCAATCAATAATATTCCTCCTCACAAGCGCGGTATTGGCATGGTTTTCCAAAACTATGCACTGTTCCCCCATATGACCGTGGCTGAAAATCTAGCCTTTCCTTTAGAAGTCCGTGGTATGACCCAAACGGAGCGCGAAGATAAGGTGCGTAAAGCGCTCGATATGGTGCAAATGGGTAAATTCGGCGGTCGTCGCCCTGCCCAATTATCCGGTGGACAACAGCAGCGAATTGCTTTAGCTCGCGCTTTAGTCTTTGAACCCTCTTTAGTTTTAATGGATGAGCCGCTTGGTGCTTTAGATAAACAACTGCGTGAACACATGCAGTTTGAAATTAAGCATCTGCATGAGCATCTTGGCATTACCGTCGTTTACGTTACCCATGACCAATCTGAAGCTTTAACCATGTCAGATCGAATTGCGGTCTTTAATGACGGTATTGTCCAACAGCTTGCTAGACCGGCTGATTTGTATGAACGCCCAAGTAATTCTTTCGTGGCTCAGTTCATTGGTGAGAACAATAAGCTCAAGGGCATCGTCAAAGACTTAAAAGGTGAAACTGCTTTAGTTGAGTTTACCAATGGCCAACAAGCGGAAGCACTAGCGGTCAATTGTGAAGGCATTGGCAAACCAACTTTGTGTTCGATTCGTCCTGAACGAGTACGGATTGGTAGCCAAGCAGGCATGTATGCAACCGAAGGCAAAGTGCTTGAGTTGATTTATTTAGGGGATCATATTCGCTGTCGAATGTCAGTGTATGGGGATGATTCCTTTATCGTTAAGATTCCCAACGCGGGCGATGGCACTATGTTATCGGTCGGCCAAACTATTCGAGTTGGGTGGGATAAAAATGATTGTCGCGCGCTCGATGCGTGATAGTTTCGGGTCTTTTATTTAGTTATTAGTATGGGCATTCCATTTACGGAGAGAAGCATGAAGTTGAAACCAATTTTTGCAGCAGTCAGCATTGCCACTTTTTCTAGTGGCCTACTTGCTGCCGATATGGCAAAAGAAATGACCATCGTTTCTTGGGGCGGTGCATATTCAAACTCTCAAATTAAGGCCTATCACGAGCCTTATATGGCGGCAAATCCTGGTTTCAAAATCATCAATGATGAAAGCTCGAATGAAGCGGTTGCTAAATTGCGGGCGATGGCTGAAGCCAAAAACATCACGTGGGATTTAGTTGACGTAGAAGGCCCTGATTCACAACGTTTGTGTGACGAAGGCTTAGCGATGGAAATGGATTTTGATAAAGACCTAGCTCCAGGTAAAGATGGCTCAACCCCGACTAAAGACTTTGGCGATAGCTTAATTAACAAATGCTTCATTCCTCAAATCGTGTTCTCTACCACCTTCGGTTATCGCACTGATGTACCTGAATGGAATGGTAAAAAACCAGAAGACTTATGTGCGGTATTCGATACTAAAACCTTCCCGGGTAAACGTAGCTTAGAAAAACGCCCCAAGAAAAACTTGGAATGGGCTTTACTGTGTGACGGTGTGCCCAAAGAGAAGCTATACGAAGTCTTGTCTACTCCAGAAGGCGTGGATAAAGCTTTAGCTAAACTGGATACCATTAAAAAAGACGTTCTTTGGTGGTCAGCGGGTGCCGAAACGCCACAACGTTTAGCAGATAAAGAAGCGGTGATTGGCTCTACTTACAATGGCCGTTTATTCGATGTGATCGAAGAGAAAAAACAACCTGTTGCTATGCTGTGGGATTATCAAATTTTCGACTTTGACGGTTGGATTGTTCCTGCTGGTTTACCTGAAGATCGCAAAGCCCGCGTACTGGACTTTCTGAAAGTGTCCACTGACACTCAACACTTAGCCGATCAAGCTAAATACATCTCTTACGGCCCTGCACGTGCTTCCTCTCAGCCTTTGGTAGGTAAACATGCAACGTTAGGCATTGAAATGGCTCCCCATATGCCTAATAACCCAGCCAATGCTAAGCGTTACTTAGTGAATAACATTGAATGGTGGTCAAACAACGAAGACGAAATGAATAAGAAATTTGAGGCTTGGTTAGCTAAGTAATCTTCGCTGCCGCGTTACTCAGCATGCTTTCAATCGTATCCCTCCTCACTTTGAGGAGGGAGCTTCTTGCCACAGGATATGAGCTATGGAGCAACTCCAAACCCTTAACGGTGTACCGTTAAAAAAGCAAATCGCCCGCGCACTGTTTAAACAAAAAGTACGCGCTTTATTACTGATTGCTCCTTTATTGATTTTTATTTTAATTACCTTCGTTATTCCGATTGCCGACATGTTGATGCGTTCCATAGATAACAGCATCGTCAGCCAAACCCTTCCACAAACCACCACTAGCTTAGAAAGCTGGGATCCTAAAACCGCGCAGCTACCCGATGAAGCAACTTATACTGCACTTTATAATGACTTGAAGCAGGCAGTTGAGCAGAAAAATCACACTAAACTGGGTACACGTCTTAACTATGAAAATAGTGGTATGTCCTCGCTATTTCGGAAAGTAGGCAAAGATGTGAGTAAAATGAAAGAAGGTGTCAGCTATAAAGAGCAATTTCTTGCTGCTGACAAAGCATGGGGGGATCTAAACACTTGGAATTTATTCAAACTCTACTCCCCTAAATATACCGATGGTTATTTCCTTGCAGCCTTAGATATGAAAAAGACGCCTGATGGCATACAAAGGCTGCCAGAATCGGAACGTATCTATCTAAATCTATTTGCTCGTACTATTTTTATGAGCCTATTGATTACTGCCTTGTGCTTAGTTTTGGGCTATCCGATTGCTTGGTTACTAGCTAATTTGCCAATGCGCACCTCGAACTTATTAATGATCTTAGTGCTATTACCCTTCTGGACTTCTTTATTAGTCCGTACTTCCGCATGGAAAGTACTGTTACAACAACAAGGGGTGATCAATGACATTTTGGTTTGGCTCGGGGTGATTAGTCATAGTGGCCGCTTAGAACTCATCAATAATCAGCTGGGTACACTGATTGCGATGACCCATATCCTCTTGCCCTTTATGATTTTGCCGCTGTATTCAGTGATGCGGACTATTCCCCCCTCTTATCTGCGTGCTGCCAAATCTTTAGGTGCTACCGATTGGACTGCCTTCTGGCGCGTCTACTTTCCACAAACCGTTGCAGGGATTGGGGCTGGGGCGATTCTTACCTTTATCTTAGCCATTGGTTATTACATTACCCCTGAATTGGTGGGTGGTACGCAAGGTACCTTTATTTCTAACCGGATTGCCTACCATATTTCCAGCTCACTTAACTGGGGCATGGCTGCTGCACTGGGCACTATTCTCTTAACCTTGGTGCTCGTACTGTATTGGGTATACGACAAAATTGTCGGTATTGATAAAGTGAAGTTGGGGTAAGCCGCCATGAATTTACCGATTTATGCAAGTACTGGACAAAAAGCGTGGTATTACAGTTTTCGGATAATCTGCGGCTTAATCTTCTTTTTCTTGATTGCACCGATTCTGATTATTATTCCATTGAGTTTCAATGCGACTGACTTTTTTACCTTCACACCAGAAATGCTCAAGCTACAACCAGAAGGTTATTCTTTAAAGCATTATCAAGACTTTTTTACCAACAGTGATTGGCAAAATGCCATCCGCAACTCGCTAAAAATTGCGCCTGTTGCAACACTCATCGCCGTTGTTTTAGGCACCATTGCGGCGATTGGTTTAAGTCAAAGTCATGTGCCTTTCCGTCGAGCCATTATGGCAACCCTGATATCGCCGATGATTGTGCCACTGATTATCTCTGCTACTGGCATGTACTTCTTCTATGCCCGCCTTGGGAATTACATGGTTGATAGTTTGGGCATGAATGCCAATCTTGTTGAGTATATTAAGATAGTGCTTGCACATGCAGCTTTAGGCATTCCCTTTGTTATCATTACAGTAACAGCTACTCTAGTTGGTTTTGATCGCAGCCTCACCCGCGCTGCTGCTTCAATGGGTTCTGGTCCAGTACGTACTTTCTTTAAAGTACAAATGCCTTTAATTATTCCAGGTGTGATTTCCGGTTCACTATTTGCCTTTATTACTTCTTTTGATGAAGTGGTCGTGGTGATGTTCGTGGGTTCTGCCAAGAATAAAACTTTACCTTGGCAAATGTTCACCGGTTTACGCGAACAGATTAGCCCAACGATTTTAGCGGTTGCCACGATTCTAGTGGTGTTATCAGTGATGCTTTTGGTGACTTTGGAGCTATTGCGGCGACGTTCTGAACGTTTGCGCGGGATGTCTCCGGGCTAAAATAACTACTCACGTATCCAGCTAGTTCTCAGCTGGATACGTTGTTTACAACTTGTTTAAATCCCCACCTCATCATATTGCGCAATAGTCCATTTAGCTTCCTCTGCTTTAGCAGCTGCGAGCCATTCCTGCATTGCAGGTAAAGCTAACATCGCTTCAGTCCATTTTTTAAAGCTTGGTGAAACCTCTAAACCGTAACCCACTGCCCGCCACATCACAGGGGCATACATAGCATCCACAATCGTGAAATGCCCACATAAGAAATCCCCTGCTGGCTTGTTTGCTTTATCAAAATGTGCCCAAATCTCAGCCAAGCGTTGTAACTCAACCTGGACTTCCGCTGAAGGCTGCATTTTAATTTGCCGACGACAATTCATGGGATGCTGCGAACGTAAAGCACTAAAACTACTGTGCATTTCTGCAGCGGCTGAACGCGCTAAGCTGCGTAGTGCCAAATCTTCTGGCCATAGCTTTTTTTCTGGATACTGTTCATGCACATATTCCAGCATCGCTAAGCTATCCCAAATAATCAGGCCTTGATCTTCAATCACTGGTACTTTTGCTGGAATCTGGTAACGCTCACCCAATTTGTCTAACGCATCACTATGATAAAAAGGCAATACAGTTTCATCAAAAGGAATGCCCGCTACTTTTAAAGCGATCCACGGGCGTAGCGACCAAGAGGAATAGTTTTTATACGCAATATACAGATGCATTTGAGAGTTCCTGATTGATTAGTGGATATGCACTGCAGCATAAAGAGCTGACAAATCCAATAAAAGCGAATATTTTTGCGCTAACCATGCGGAGAATTTGCATAATGACACCTCGACAAGTACGTAGTGTGCTGACTGTTTTAGAACTAGGCAGCGTGAATCGGGCGGCAGAAGCTTTATATTTAGCTCCCTCCAGTGTTTCAGCACAGCTGCGTGAATTATCAGCTGAGTTAGGGATTAATCTATTCGAGCCAGCAGGGCGTGGCATTATCCCTAGCAGTGCTTTGCGTCAACTCCAAACGAGTTTGCAAAACTTTCTGAATAGCGCCGAACAGATCACACAACTAGCGCATAGCATTGCGCATGAACCGAGTGGCTGTTTAAAACTATTCGCACCTAGTTCAATGTGTATTTATCGCCTACCTAGCCTGATTGAAGCCATGCAGCTCCACGCCCCTCGAGTGGAAGTGATGCTCACCCACGAGCCTTTTGCCTATCGCCAAGCTTTGCAAAGCGGTGAAATTGATGCAGCCATTATTGTTAGCCAAGTACGACCCGATGCTTGTCATTATTATAAGCTCCACGCTGAAGATGTGGTGTTTGTTTGCCATCCCGAACGTTGGCAAGCACACACTCTGACGTTAACCAGCTTGAACGAACATCCTATAATTACCACCGAAGAAGGCTGCACTTATCGAGTAGCTGCTGAGGCACATTTTCGAGCTTTAGGTTTACATTTAAAACCACGGCAAGCCTTTACTAATGTTGAGGTCATTCGCCGTTGCTTGCTAGCGAATATGGGGATTGGTTTGTTGCCAGCTTGCGTAGTCGCCGATGATGTTTTGCAAGGGCGCTTAAAAATCCAAGCAGTTGAAGGTACGCCTTATTTATTTCAATCCGCGCTCATTTACCCTGAAGGGCGTAGCTTATTACCCAAGCTTGCGGCTCTCATTCAAGTGATTGAACAGCAAGCCACAAACTCAGATTGTGCATTGAGTACCTAAGACTAACCAGTTGATCTTTTCTAATTGCAGCTACTGCTTCAGCACTTTATTCTTAAATAACCAGCAAAGTGCGGAGAGGAAAAATGATGAAAAAAATCGGTATTCTCACCAGTGGTGGTGATTGTGGTGGCTTAAATGCAGTGATTAAAGGTGTCACCTTAGCGGCACATGGACAAGGTATTCAGTGCTTTATCATCCCGAATGGTTATGCAGGCTTATATAATCTGAGTAGTTTTGAAGGCTTAGTTGAACTCACCCCTGCACGCCTAGAAATTTTTGATTGTACCGTGGCGGGTTCTGAAGCAGGCCATTCGCGGGTCAATATTCGTAAACTCGCCGACCCGAATAAATACCAACGCATCCGTGAAGGTTTAGCCAAATTCAATCTGGATGGTTTGATCATTAGCGGTGGCGATGATACAGGCTCCGTCATGGTTGATTTAGCGGCACATGGCGTGCATTGCGTGCATGTGCCGAAAACGATGGACATGGATTTGCAAACCTATTCGGTAGGTGCGGATTCAACCGTTAGCCGAATCGCTAGTTTTGCTCGCGATATTCATACTACCGGGCGTACCCATAACCGCGTCATGGTGGTGGAAGTGTTTGGGCGTAATGCAGGTCACACAGCTTTCCGGGGTGGAATTGGTGCGGAAGCCGATGCGATTTTAATTCCTGAAATTAGTGTAGATTTTGACCTGCTTTATCAGCATATGAAGCAGCGCTATTTCGAGCGTATTGCCGGTAGTGATGTGCGTGCGGGCACTTATTTAATTATGGTCGCTGAAGGTATGCATGATAGCCAAGGTCAAGAAGTAGTCGATTCAGCCGCTGGAACTGATGCTTTTGGCCATAAGAAACTCACCGGTGCGGGTGCTTATGTTTGCCAAGAACTCAGTAAGCGCTTAAAAGCTGACCCAGAAATTCCCGCCTTAATGCAGCAAATGGGCATGTACGTACAGGGTCAATATGAAATTCCTGAAGTACGCTCCGTGAATCCAGGGCATTTGGTACGTTGTGGGCAATCCTCGGCGTTTGATGTGAGCTTTGGCTTAGAAGCGGGCGCGGCTGCTTTGCATTTGTTAGAAGCAGGAATTAGTGGAGCAACCGTTGCGAATGTACGTGGCAATACGATTGAATACATGAATACCGCCGAAGCTATTCGCCAACGACATGTCGATCTACAACAAGTAGGCTGGTATGAATCCTTAGGGATTTGTTTTGGGCGCGCACCACAAGCACCTAAATTTGAATTTAGCCATTTATTAAAAGCACCAGAGCGGCATTTATAGGCTTGCATTCAGACTCAGTGGCCGAACTCCGTAACAGCAGAGACAGCCACATTAAAATCATGCTAAGTTATGGCACTGTATAACAAGCTATCATGATGATACAGGCGTAGCACAGCGAATGACACTAATCGAAAAAAAGCTGCAGCTTTGGGAGCAGCAGGGCTTCATTACTGGTGATCAATATGAAACTATCTTGTCCTTTGAACAGGGTGAAAAGCAAAATAATAATTGGTGGCTCTATAGCTTATTAATACTTGGCTCAGCTATTATTGGTTTAGGCATCATTTCCTTAATTGCAGCTAATTGGGTGCAAATCCCAGATAGCCTCAAATTAGGTGCTGATTTCAGCTTATTAATTCTATTGGCCACTGCTATCTTTTGGTACCAAAGTCACTATAAAAAAGTCGTTGCCGATATTTTAATTACTGCTTTTATTATTTTATGTCTAGCTAGCATTGGTTTAATTGCTCAAGTTTATCATATTAATGGGCGTTGGTATCATGCCATTATGCTGTGGAGTGTCATTTCTTTGCCCATTGTTTTATTTGCACGTCATTTAATGGTGCATTTTTTATGGGTAAGTTTATTTATCAATGCAGCAGTCTGGAGTAGTGTCGATTTAGCTGGCGGTAATCTGCGTAATGCTATGCGCGAATTACCGGCTGTTTTATTATTAGCACCACTACTTTCCGCTAGTTTATACTTGCTCGCTAGGCGGGTAGCTCTTCTACACAAAACTAGCTCCAGTTTTTTCTTTTGGTTTCAAATTTCAGCCCTGATTGCACTAATCGCTATTGATATCATGCGCTCAGGTGGGGAGACTCAAACCTTTGACTGGCATTGGTATTTACCTGCTTGGCTCACCGCAGCCCTGCTGATTGGTTTAATTGCATTACGACGTGCCTACAAACCCTTAAATAAAGCATTATTAACTGCAGCGATACTCTTATTAGTGCTTTATTACGCACCTAGTATTCTGTTCACTGGACAAACACGCTATACCTTCTCAGCTTTAGATGCAGTCGCTCGTGCAAGCCTTTGGTCAGCAGATGATATTCGTGCTCCTGCCTTAACAATTTTAATTCTATTTTTATATGCTATTCATGCGGGCAATAGCGGTTATCATCGTACCTTTAATTTAATTACTTTTTTAATTGGCTTACGCTTTGTTATTTTATATTTTCAAGCAATGGGCGGTTTAGCAGCTACTGGAGTAGGTTTAATTCTTTCGGGTTTAATGATTATTGGTATTGCATGGTTTTGGTATAGCAGTCGAGATCGCTTTCAAAACTGGAGTAAGGAATTAAGCTTATGAAAAATCCTCAACTCCGCTTAGCAACTGCCTTACTGTTTCCTATTGTAGTCTTGGCTGCTAATACTTGGATGTATCAGCAACAGCGCCAAGCGGGGGAAACTTTTAAATTCCCAATTGAGGGCTTTGACCCACGCGATATGTTATCTGGGCATTATTTGTTCTATAAAGTTGATTATGGTATCTCTAGCGAATATGGTTGCCCCACTAGTGATATTGCTGCCTCTTTATGTTTACGTCCAGAAAAAAGGGTTTATCCAACCGATGAAAGACCAACTACTTGTGAGGTATATTTGCAAGGTGAGTGTGATGCTAACACTGTGTTTACCGCAGGTTTAGATCGTTTTTATATCCCGCAAGCATATGCAGCGCAACTCGAAAGTGATATTGCGCAGAAAAAAGGCGAGATTGAAGTCTCGGTTGATAAACGTGGGAATGCAGCCATCTTAGATTTATTGATTGCTGGCAAACCGTGGAAAGAAGCTGTTCAAGATTGATAATCGTAACCTAGCTCTGGGACAGCAATCACCAAGTCACTACGTGCATAGGCACAGCAAAACAGGGCTTTACCCTCTGCGGCATCTTCTTCAAATAAAGCTAATGGCGAGTTTGAGCCGATTAAGTACTCTAACTCCCCTTCTACTACGGTTCCCATACACACGCCACAAATCCCCATATTGCAACCCCAAGGCAGGGGAATATCTTGGCGTAAAGCTGCTTGTAAAATTGTTTCGCGTTCTGCGACTTGGAATTGATAACTCGTTTGGTGGATACGAACTGTGTAGAACTTCATGGCTTAGGGTATTTGTAATAAGCCTGATTTAAGTAGTCAGTAATTTGCGCCAAATCTTCATCAAATAAACGCGAGCCTAAATTCGCATCGCAGCGCTTTACTTGAGCGGCCAATTGAGTGTAATCCAAGACTTTACGCTCGACTCGCGTATAAACTTTCGCATCATGGCAACTAATACAATTCGCATCATGCAGTGCTTTACCTGGAGGTGCATTCCTATCCGTAATCTGACTTGCAGTCGCTGGCGCATTAGTTTTCTCAGCTTCTGGGTTTGCTTTTTGCTCCGCGGATTTATCGCCACAAGCAGTCAGCAACCAACTGGCTAAAAGCAGAATAACTAATTTGGTGATATGCATTTGTTGCATCCTAAGCCCTTATATTTGTTTAATTTTTTGCACTAAGCAACTTATCTAGATCAGGTAATAAACGTTCAACCACACCACGTTGCTGCTCCAAGAAGTCTTGACCTACTCGGCCTGCTTGTTGGCGCGCAGTTGGATTACTTAGCCAAGCGGCTAAATGATGGGCTAAAAGCGTTGGGGAATCAACCAGCACCGCAACACCTCGTTTGACCAATTCAGGGTAAATATCTTGGAAATTATGTATATAGTTGCCACTAATCACGGGCACGCCAAAAGCCAAAGCTTCTAAGGGATTATGCCCCCCCACATCGACTAAACTTCCAGCTACAAACGCTAGATCTGCACAGGCATACCATAGTAATAACTCCCCCATGCTATCGCCTAACAACACAGCACTTGTGTTTGCCAAGACTTGAGCACTACTTCTTCGTTGATAGCTTAACTGAGCTTGCTCACATAAAGCGGCCACTTCAACAAAGCGTTCAGGATGGCGTGGTACTAAAATCAGCAGGACATCGGAAAACTGTTTAAGCAAGTTTTTATGCGCTTGAAGAATAAGCTCATCTTCGCCACGATGAGTACTAGCTGCCACCCATACTAAACGTTCGCCCCAAGTTCTACGCAACTCTAGAGCTTGCGCTTTCACTTCGGTAGCAATAGGTATATCAAATTTAATATTCCCCAAAACTTTAAGTTGCTTAGGTGTAGCTCCTAAAGCCAAAAAGCGCTCTGCATCCAGCTGCTCACGGGCTGCAATTAAACTCATCTGGGCTAAGGTTTCCCGCGTTAAATTCTGAACACGTGCATACCCACGGGTTGAGCGCTCTGAGAGGCGCGCATTCACTAGTACAAGAGGAATCTTAGCCTGAGCACAAGCCGCGTATAAATTCGGCCATAGTTCAGTTTCCATCACTAGCAATAAGTGTGGTTGAACCTGCCTCAAAAAACGCTTAACCGCGGCTGGTGTATCATAGGGCAAATAACTACGCTCTACCCGTGAGCCAAATAAACGTTCTACCGTTGCAGCCCCTGTGGGTGTGGTCGAGGTAATCCAGAGTTTATATGGAGAATAACGTGTTAGCAGTTGTTCAATAAGTGGTCGTGCTGCCATCGTTTCGCCCACCGACACTGCATGTAGGCAAATGCAAGGCTGCTTAGACTTCAGTGCTTTCACATAGCCCAAACGCTCGCCCCAAGCCTGTCGATAAGCTGGATTCAAGCGCCCACGCCACCCTAATTTTATAAAAATAAAAGGTAGTAATAGATAAAGCAGACAGGAGTAACTAAAACGTGCAAGACTCATATTTAAGAAAATATCGCCCGTGAAAAGTTCAGACAGGCGATTCTAGTGGATTTATGCTCTAGCTGAATAACTTAAGCAAAAATGCGCTTATATCCAATATAAGTGGCCGCAATAAACACGGGCACTAATACCAGCAAACCTAAACCAAAAGGGATCACTGCAATAACAGCCAAGAGTGCATAAATCAACATAAAGATGATAAAGGCAGGAAAGTTTTTCACACAAGCAGTGAAGCTGTTTTTGATCGCATCAATCGCTGACATATTTTGGAAAACAACCAGTGGAGTTGCAAATAGAAACAACATACCGCTTAAGATCATTACAATCAGTGCCAATAAAAATCCACCGAAACCAATCGATGGCATCATCGGCATTTCCGCACCAGGGGTGATTGAAGAACTCACGGAAGCGAACATCATTCCGCCAACCACTACCATGCTGACAAACCCCACTCCCAGCATAATCAAACCAAGAATAATAAGTGGCGTCAGGCGTTGCTGATCCTTAAATAGTGAAAATATATCCATAATATCAGAAGCTTGTCCTTGATCTAACTTCTGAGCAGAGTAGAACATACCGCCTAAAAACAGCGGCAATAAGAGATATAAAGCAATCATGCCGATGAAAGGAATAAAGCTTAAAACCATCGCAATTACTCCAAAAATCAGAGCCATCAACACCCAATTAGCTATGTTTGCAGTAAAAATCCTCCAGCCACCTTGATACCAGCTAATTGAATCGCCAGCCCCCACCACTCTTAGATTCGCCATACACTACTCCTTTTATGTTTATTAAATTGATTATAGAGGAGTTTATTCTACCTGACTGCAAGCCGACTCCATAGCCTATTGTGAAGGATAAAACGCTTGGGCTAGTTTTACACTTGCATGCGGTGTATGCTCTGAACGTTTTGCGAAAAATAGCTTTTTTACAACAAAACTTTCGAAGGGCTAGTCAAGTTGAATTTACCAGTTAATATCATTTGCATGAAATGGGGGAGCAAGTATGGCGCTAATTACGTCAATACGCTCTACGCCATGATTGCACGTCATATTACGCTACCCTTCCAACTGACTTGCTTTACTGATGACCCTAGCAGCATTGATGAGCGTGTCCGTATCTGTGAACTGCCCGCCCTGGAATTGCCAGCCGGCGCACCTGAACGTGGTTGGAATAAGCTCACCACCCTACAAACTGATTTAGGCGGTTTGAGTGGTGAGGTTTTATTTCTCGATCTTGATGTCGTTATTGTGGGCAATATTGATGAATTATTCAGTTATCCGGCTGAATTTGCCATTATCCGCGATGCTAAACTACAGAAACGCATGATTGGTAACTCGTCAGTGTACCGCTTTAAAGTAGGTCGTTATCAAGCCATATTGGATAAATTTCGCCAGCAATATGCAGAAATACAACAAACTTTCCGCAATGAACAAGCCTATTTATCCCACGAAATTCAGCAGCGTGGAGAGCTAAGTTTTTGGCCTGAAGCTTGGTGCCCAAGCTTTAAGTACCATTGTATGCAGCCTTGGCCTTTGGCCTATTTTCAGGACGCTAAAATTCCTGTAGGCGCGAAGATTATTATTTTCCACGGCCATCCTGAGCCGCACGAAGCTATTCAGGGTATTACCCATAAATGGTATCGACCGGTACGCCCCACACAATGGGTCGCGGATCATTGGCGTGCTTAAGGATTAATAATGGCAGCACGCAAAAAATCCCGCTTAGAGCGCTGGCTCTCTTTCAATCAACACCGTAAGCGGTTTGGTGCGGGTCAAGCTGCTGCTGCTTTACAAATTTCGGATTACTCCGCGCTAAAAACTCAGCTTATCCAAAATACTGAGCAAATTTATACCCACGGTGCGGATAAAGATATTACCCAGCATTTACATAATTTGCGGGCTGAGTTCGCCGGTCAAGCTGAGCTTTTATATTACCATGCCCAACTGATTGTGTTGATTCGGCGCGAATATCAAGTTGCTGAACAATTTACACTGTTTGAGCGACTCTGGGAGAGCGAAGCTGAGTTTTTACGGGAGCATTTGAATACACGCTGGTTGATTTCAGCCGCAGATACGTTTGCAGATCACTCCAAAGATAACACTATGCGCGCGCTTGCCTTAGCGGCGTCCTTATTAGTGAATACGATTAAGCTGCAAGAAACCGAGCGTTATTTACAAGCTGCTGAACACTTAACTGACCAAAGTGAGCGACAACAACAACTCCAAACGGGACGAGTCGCTTTATTTGATGGTACTTCGGCTTTTGCAGTCGGTACTGATGATACTTTACGCAATTTACGCTGGCGTTTAGATGCGCTTAGCCAAACTAACCCAATGGGACTAGTATTGGCAGAGCTTTTTCAGCGCCTACAAACTCATGATACTGTTTACCAGCGTTTTCGCCTGCGCCATACGCGCACAAAAACGGCTTGGTGGTGACCTTTGATGAACGTGTTAATCATTAACTTAGCTGAAGCTACTGATCGACTCGCTTTTCAACAAAAGCAAATGTTACGTTTAGGCCTAAATTATGAAGTCCTAAAAGCGATCTCGACCACGTATATTAATGAAACGACGCATTGCCAACTCTCGATGGGTTGGGAGCGTCCGCTGCGCCGCACTGAGCTGGCTTGTTTCTTAAGTCATCACAAAGCTTGGCAATGGGTCTTAAAAAAGAATCAACCCACCCTGATTCTAGAAGATGATGCCCTCTTATCACGCTATACCCCCATCTTGCTCAACTTATTGGAAAAGCAAGAGAACTACGATTTAATCACGCTTGAAGTGCGTGGGCGACAGAAAATTGTGGGTGAGGGTGAAGTTTTAATTGATGAATTTAAACTCTTGCCACTGTATCAAGATCGTACTGGAGCAGCTGCTTATATTATCTGGCCACAAGCAGCGCGTGCCTTATTAGATAAAGCGAGCGCCACCCCTGCTGCTCTGGCTGATGCCTTCATTTCGAGTACTTATGAGTTACGCATGGGTCAACTTGAACCCGCTGCAGCACTGCAATTAGATCAATGCGAGGCTTATGAAGTCACCAATACAATTCCAACCGTGTCCTCCATTTTGGCCGAAGCCAAGCCTAAACCAACCTATGCAAATCCAATTGAGCAAGTACGCTTCAAATTTAGGCGTTTAGCTTCGCAAACTAAAATGGGTTTACGGCATTTATCCGTGCTCAGTAAGGCGCAAAAACGCGCTATCCAACTTAGGCCGGAGGATTTTGTCTGAACGCTAAGGCAGAACCAGCTAAGATCATTGTTTTTGTTATTCCCGATCTTAAAGGTAACGGGGCTGAACGGGTGGTTTTGACCTTAGCCGATGAACTAACAGCCCAAGGCCATAGCTGCCATATTATTTGCTTCAAACGTTTCCAAGAATTGCGCAGCAAACAGACCGTACAAACGCATATTTTCCCTTTACAGTTCTTGCGCTGGCTACCGCGCTCAATTCGCGGGCGAGTGGTCGCGCCTCTGTTGGATCGTTTTATTCGTCTTAAAACTGGTAATCCGGATTTAGTCTTATCCAATTTATTGCCTGCTGATCGCCTACTAAGCCATAGCCAACTGCCCAATGTGCAGTTAATCGTGCATAACACACTCTCGCAGGAAGTTTTAGACAGTGCTAAACCTGAGAAGCAAAGTGAACTGCGCTCAATGCTTAAATCAATTTATACACGCAAACCTTGCATTGGTGTGAGTCGTGGCGTGCTGGCAGATCTACAACAGCTATTACCTCAACAAACACAAGCTGTCTGTATTTATAACCCAGTTGATTTAGAGCTCATCGCGGAAGCGGCTCAAGAACCTAATCCGATTAAGCTGCCTGAATATTTTATTCATGTGGGTAAATTTAAGCAGGCTAAACGCCATGATCGGCTCTTGCGTGCTTATGCACTGAGCGGTGTAAAAACGCCTTTGGTGCTAGTCGGCCAAGGTGAGTTACTTGGAACCGCCCAAGAACTGGCTAAGGAATTGGGTATTAGTGAGCGAGTCAGTTTTGAAGGTTTCCACTCCAATCCCTATCCGCTAATTGCGGGTGCTAAGGGTTTATTACTCTCCTCTGATTTTGAAGGCTTAGGATTAGTCATTTTGGAAGCCTTAGCCCTTAAAGTTCCAGTGCTTAGTACTGACTGTCCTTCTGGCCCCAATGAAATTTTACCAACCGCTAATTTGGTTGCTATGGATGATCTACAGGGCTTTGCCGACAAACTTCGAGCTTTAGACCAGAATCCAGCTGCTTTCCAAGTTGAGTTAAAACCAGAATTTTCGCCAACTTATGCTGCTCAAAAATACTTAGAACAAGCCAGTTCTGCCACCACTCATATGCTTTAACACTATGCAGATTTTCCTGATTAATTTAGATCGTCGCCCTGACCGTTTGGAACAGGTTAAAACTCAATTAGCTCAATTAGGTTTAGAGTTTCAGCGCATTAGTGCAGTCGATGGCAGTCAATTACCCGCTGATTATCCCTTGTTAAACAAAGCACGCTTTTTGTTAGAGCAAAAAAAACCGGCGGTAATTGGTGAGATTGGTTGTGCAGAATCGCATCGCCTAATTTGGAAGCAGATGATTACAAACAATCTGCCATTTGCTTTAGTGCTAGAAGATGATATTACCCTCAGTCCTAAGCTGACTGAATTTCTAAACACTAAAACTTATGAAGCTTATGATTTTGTAAACTTATCCTCCACTGAACCTTATCATTTAGACCCGACTGCCTTAAAGAGCTTGCTGAATCAACAGATTTTGGAGCGCCCACTCGTATGGCAAAGTAACCGCCGCTTATGGCGTAAAATCGAATGGCGACGGCGCTGGCGGATTTTCAAACTTCACCCCGTTAATCAAGACACTATTTTGTGTGAATGTGACCCTGCTCCTGCTTTGGGTAGTGGTTATATACTGTCCTTAACAGCGGCTAAATCCTTTTTGGCTCAAAGCAACCAACTGTATTTTCCTATCGATTTAGTTTGGCGTTATAGCGATGGTTTACTGCGACAAGCGTTTTTAAGTCAACCTTTGATTGAGCAAACTCGCGGCGATTCTGATATTCCGGGACGCTATCAAGGCTATCGCTTAACAACTTGGCAAAGTATTAAGCGCTTCTTTGTGAAAAGTCGGCGTTGGCAACGACGCTGGGCGGTGGCACGTTTATATAAATTAAAAACTCTCTAATTAGGCAAGGTTTGTAACCATGCTAAACTAAACTCAACCTTCACCGACTCGCGAATATTTGTTATGTCCACGACCCCTCGTAAAAAGCTCCCACTTGGCATCCAAACCTTCGCCAAAATTCGCCAAGGCGATTACTACTATGTCGATAAAACGGCGATTGCTTTAGACTTAATCAAGCAGGGCACTCACTACTTCCTCTCCCGCCCGCGCCGTTTCGGGAAAAGCCTGTTCTTAGATACCCTCAAAGAGCTGTTTGAGGCTCATGAAGCCCTCTTTCAAGGCTTAGCCGTGCATCCCCACTGGGATTGGTCGGTCAAGTATCCTGTATTACGTTTTAGCTTTGGTAGTGGCAAATTTACGGACATCCAAGGCCTGACCCATACCTTAGAGACCCAACTGAGTCACCTAGAACAGCAGTTTGGAATCACAGCACGTTTTGAACACGTTGGTGGGCGCTTTGCTGATCTGATTTTACAATTACAGCAGCAAACCCAACAGCCGGTGGTGATTCTGATTGATGAATACGATAAACCGATTTTAGATGCTCTAGATTATCCTGAAGTGGCTAAAGCCAATCGGGATTTCTTACGCGGCTTCTATAGCACAATCAAGGATTATGATGCTTATATCAAATTCAGCTTTTTAACTGGTGTCAGTAAATTCTCAAAAGTTAGCTTATTCTCAGGCTTGAATAACCTACTGGATATTACTTTAGATGCTCACTATTCCAGTCTTTGTGGCTACACCGATACTGATATTGATACTATTTTTAATCCTGAATTAGAGGGTTTGGATCGAGAAGAAATTCGGTATTGGTATAATGGTTATAATTGGCTAGGTGAAGGCGTTTACAATCCCTTTGATATTTTACATTTATTTAGAAATCGCCAGTTTGGTAACTATTGGTTTGAAACGGGCACACCCAGCTTCTTAGTTAATCTATTATTCAAACGGCAAGTCAGTTCTTTATCCTTAGACCAGACCTTTACGAGCACTCAAGTTTTATCAAGTTTCGATATTGAAGATATAGCCACCGAAGCTTTATTATTTCAAACGGGTTATCTCACGATTAAACAAGCGGAGCGTATTGCTCAACAAGACTACTTTCATTTAGGTTTCCCTAATTTAGAAGTACGACAGAGTTTAAATGAAAGCCTGCTGGCCGTTTTAGTCAAGGATAAGTCTAAGCAGGCTGTCAATAGTGCTCAATTATATCGTTTACTGTTGAAGAATGATTTCGAGGGACTCAAGCAAATCTTTCATGCTTTCTATGCCAGTATTCCGAATAATTGGTATAACAGTAATAATATTCAAGCCTATGAAGGCTTTTATGCCAGTGTCTTTTATTCTTATTTCGCGGCTTTAGGTTTGGATGTTCTGGTTGAGGATGCCAGTAATCTCGGACGCTTAGATATGGCTTTGAAATTCAATCAGCAGGTTTACTTATTTGAATTTAAGGTCGTGAATAGTCGGCCACGGGGCAAAAGCAAAGCCTTGCAGCAATTGCAAGATCGGCACTATGCGGATAAATACCGCCATCTGAACCAACCGATTTATCTCATCGGCGTCAAGTTTAGTAAGAAAGATCGGAATATCGTCGGCTTTGCTGTCGAGCAAGCTTAGTCACTCAATTACTATCCTTTTAGAAAAAACTGGCATGAATCCTGCCTCCCTTTCTTAAAATCGCTATACTAGCCGCCTAAAACAAGCTGACTGCACCCTGTTAGCCTAGGGTTTACATCTTACTTACGAGGTTAAATTTACATGGGTTTGAAGATTAAAAAGCTGCTAATCGCCAACCGCGGCGAGATCGCTATTCGGATTTTGCGTGCTGCAGCTGAGTTGGGGCTTAAAACTGTCTCGATTTATACCTACGAAGACCGCTTCTCACCGCACCGTTATAAGGCAGACGAAGCTTACCAAATTGGTGCAGATGATGAGCCATTAAAGCCTTATCTCGATATTGAAGGCATTATTCAGATTGCTAAACGGCATGGCGTCTCGGCGATTCACCCTGGTTATGGCTTCTTATCGGAAAACGTGCGCTTTGCCCGCCGCTGCCGTGAAGAAGGCATTGTGTTCGTAGGTCCAAGTCCGGAAGCGATGGAAAAACTCGGCGATAAAGTTGCCGCCAAAGAAATCGCGATTGCCGCTGGTTTACCGATTATTCAAGATAGCCGTGAGCCATTAAATAGCTTAGAGATTGCGCGCAAAGAAGCGGATCGCATTGGCTATCCATTAATGATGAAAGCCGCAGCAGGTGGTGGTGGTCGTGGGATGCGCGTGTTGCGTAAACCAGATGAGTTAGAAAAAGCTTATAACGATGCCCGCAATGAAGCCCTGAAAGCCTTCGGCGATAACACGGTTTTCTTAGAAAAATATATCGACTCGCCCAAGCACATCGAAGTACAAATCCTTGGCGATACACATGGCAACTTAATCCACCTGTATGAGCGTGATTGCTCTGTGCAACGCCGCTTCCAAAAAGTAGTTGAAGTCGCTCCGAGTACTGGCTTAAAAGATGAAACTCGCCAGAAACTCTATGACTATGCCTTAGCGATTACCCGCCATGTGGATTACTCCTGTGCCGGTACAGTCGAGTTTTTAGTTGATGCCGACGAAAACATTTACTTCATTGAAGTGAATCCACGGGTGCAAGTCGAGCACACCATCACTGAACAAATTACCGGCATCGATATTGTTCGCAGCCAAATTTTAGTAGCGGATGGGCGCAAGCTCAGCGACAACGGTATTAATATCAAATCGCAAGATGAGATTCGTTGTAATGGCTATGCGGTGCAATGCCGGATCACCACAGAAGACCCTGAAAATGGCTTCAAACCTGATTACGGCACGATTATCGCTTATCGCTCTACCGGCGGCTTCGGAATTCGTTTAGACGTCGGTGCTGCTTATCCGGGGGCAAAAGTATCGCCGTTCTTCGACTCGATGCTGGTTAAAGTCACTTCTTGGGGGCGGACTTTAGATGGCGCAATTAGCCGTAACTTGCGCGGCTTAAAAGAATTCCGGATTCGCGGTGTTAAAACCAACATTGGCTTTTTGGAAAATGTTCTAGAGCATTCTGTGTTCGCGAATGGTAAATGTACGGTTACTTTCATCGACCAACACCCAGAACTGTTCCATACCCCGCAACGTTTTGACCGTGGCACGAAAACACTTAAATTCGTGGCGAATGTGACGGTAAATGGCAATCCAGATGTTAAAAATCCGAATGCGGATAAGCATTTCCGTAAGCCTATCGTACCTGACTTCCCACAAGTGGGTGAATATCCAAAAGGCACGAAGAATCTGCTGGCCGAAATGGGTGCAGAGAAATTCTGTCAATGGGTGAAAGAGCAGCCGAATATTTTCTACACCGACACCACTATGCGCGATGCGCATCAGTCTTTGCTTGCCACGCGGGTGCGTACCGATGATATGTTGCGCGTAGCGGAAGGCTTTGCCAAAAACCATCCGCAGATGTTCTCCTTGGAAATGTGGGGTGGCGCGACTTTTGATGTGTCCATGCGCTTCCTACATGAATGCCCGTGGGATCGTTTGAAATTACTGCGTGAAGCGGTGCCAAATATTCTGTTCCAAATGCTCTTCCGTGGCTCCAATGCAGTGGGTTATACCGCGTACCCTGATAATCTGATTGAAGCTTTTATCGAGAAATCCTGGGAACAAGGCATTGATGTCTTCCGGATCTTCGACTCCTTAAACTGGA
This sequence comes from uncultured Thiothrix sp., assembly GCF_937876535.1. Taxonomy (GTDB): domain Bacteria; phylum Pseudomonadota; class Gammaproteobacteria; order Thiotrichales; family Thiotrichaceae; genus Thiolinea. The sequence goes on along the minus strand of NZ_CALFHZ010000021.1, from coordinate 211,629 downwards.
TCGAAGGCATGCGCAAGTCCATTCAAGTCGTGCGTGAGCGTACCGGCGGGATTGCCGAAGGTACGATTTGCTATACCGGCGATGTATTACGCACTGACCCCGGCTACAAATACAATCTGCAATATTATCTCGATCTGGCTAAACAGCTTGAAGATGCGGGTGCACACATGCTCGCGGTCAAAGATATGGCAGGTTTATTGAAACCTTATGCCGCCGCTAAGCTGATTCCTGCGCTGAAAGAAGCGGTGAGCATTCCGATACATCTGCATACTCACGATACCGCCTCGATTCAAGCAGCCACTTTATTGAAAGCGATTGAATGTGGTGTGGATGTGGTTGATGGCTGCTTAAGCTCCATGTCTGGCCTCACGTCCCAAGTGAATTTGAACTCACTGATTGCGGCCATGGAAGGTCAGCCCCGTGAGCAAAAATTCGATCTACGTTCACTGAATGATTATGCAAACTACTGGGAAGATGTGCGTGAAATGTACTATCCGTTTGAATCAGGTCTCAAAGCCGGTACAGCGGAAGTGTATAACCACGAAATTCCTGGCGGCCAATATTCCAACTTACGCCCACAAGCGATTGCTTTAGGTTTAGAGCATAAGTTTGAAGAAGTGAAAGAAAACTATGCGGTGGTGAATCGCATGTTTGGTGACATCGTTAAAGTGACCCCATCCTCCAAAGTGGTGGGCGACATGGCGATTTATATGACATCCAATAGCTTGACCGAACAGGATGTGATGGAACGCGGCAGCACCCTCGCCTTCCCTGATTCGGTGATTGATTTGTTCAAAGGTGGCTTAGGGCAAACACCCGGCGGCTTCCCGACTCAACTCAGTGATATTGTTCTCAAAGGCGAAAAACCGAATGCGGGACGCCCGAATGATCACATGAAGCCGGTTGATTTGGAGGCTGAATTTGCTGCTTTCAAACAAGAGTTTGATGTGGATCGTAGCTTCCTCGATTTCTTATCCTACAAAATGTATCCAGCGGTTTATAAAGAGTTTTATAAACATCAGCAGGAATACGGCGATGTCAGCCATTTACCGACTCCGTTATTCTTCTATGGCCTCAAACTCAATGAAGAGGTGTTAGTCGAGCTCGGTCAAGGTAAAGTGCTGATCATCCGCTTGCTGTATCGCTCGGATGCCGATGAAAACGGCAATTGCATTGTCACCTTCGATTTCAATGGTCAGATTCGCTCGGTACAAGTGCGTGATCTTTCCGTGAAACCGACCAAAGCGACTAATCGCAAAGCTGTCGGCGAAAAAGAAATCGGTACTTCCTTGCAAGGCAAACTCTCTGCGATCATGGTCAAACCCGGCCAAGAAGTGGAGCAAAATACCCCGCTATTCGTCATCGAAGCCATGAAAATGGAAACGACGATTACTGCGCCTGCTGCAGGCAAAGTGAAGCAAATTCATCTGCATCAGGGTGAATTGGTGGAGCAAGGGGATTTGGTGGTGGAAATCGAATAGGACTAAATAGGCGATATTGATGAGCTGCACAAGTGTAGCTCATCTGTGGAAATTGTGCCTGACTAGCAAAGCTCTTTTTTTATTAAACAATACAGCTTTGATAATCAAAATAACTGTGCTGTATTTTTTAGATAACAACTAACTCTATACTAAAAAATATACACTCGATATGCTTAACAGCCCTTACGCTTTAAGGACTAGTTATGAGTTCCTCAATTAAATATCTCATCCTCCCCGGTATCTACAACTCTGATGCAGGCCATTGGCAAACTCGGTGGGAAACCATTCTGCCGAATACCACGCGCGTTCAACAACGTGATTGGGATCATCCCGTGTGCTCTGAATGGGTAGCCACTATTGAACAAACGATTCAGCAGCAAACTCAGCCTGTCATTTTAGTCGCTCATAGCTTAGGTTGTTTAACTGTAGCGCATTGGGCAGCCCAAACTCAGCAGCAGATCGAAGGTGCTTTATTAGTGTCGGTACCCGATCCACAAGGGGCAAATTTTCCGAAAGATGCTCAAGGCTATGACAATACGCCTATGCAAGCTTTGCCGTTTAAAAGTATTGTGGTTTGTAGCACGAATGACCCTTATGGCTCGGAAACACATATGCGGCAGTGCTCACAGGCTTGGGGCAGTGAGTTTATCGTGCTTGGCGACTATGGACACATCAATGCCAGCAGTGGTTTAGGCAATTGGGAACAAGGGCAAGCGCTACTTGCAAAACTTAGCCAAGCTGCTTAAATTTAGACTTTAAGCTTAGGAGGAGAGGAACTTTCTAAGAAAATTACTCTCTATTATTTCCCTCCTCTATTTAAAACCTGCATCACAGACAGGTATCACTAATAACAATAAGGACGAAAATCTTATGCGCACCAAACAAGAGATCGTAGCCAATTGGCTACCTCGCTATACCGGCTTAACTCCAGAAACAATTGGCCAATACATTCTACTGGTCAATTTTAATCAATATGTAGAGATTTTTGCGCGCTGGCATAATGTGCCCATTCTTGGGGCTGACCGCAGCATGCCAAATGCGACCGCGAATAATATTACGATTATTAATTTCGGCATGGGTAGCCCGAATGCCGCAACCGTACTGGATTTACTCAGTGGTGTACATCCGAAAGCAGTGCTGTTTTTGGGTAAATGCGGTGGCTTAAAACGTAAAAATCAACTGGGCGATTTAATTCTACCGATTGCAGCGATTCGTGGCGAAGGAACTTCCAGTGACTATTTCCCAGCTGAAGTACCTGCTTTACCCGCGTTTAGTTTACAAAAAGCCGTCTCCACCACCATTTCTCGTAAATACCAACGCGAATATTGGACAGGCACAGTTTACACCACTAATCGCCGGGTCTGGGAGCATGATGAGACTTTTAAGGCTTATTTAAAAAGTATGCGCTGTATGGCGATTGATATGGAAACAGCCACTATTTTTAGCGCAGGCTTTTTCAATGAAATTCCAGTGGGGGCTTTATTATTAGTCTCGGATCGTCCAATGGAGCCAGAAGGTGTTAAAACAGAAGCCAGTGATAAAAAAGTTAGTGCAGACTTTGTTGAGCAACATTTAAGAATTGGCATCGACTCATTGAATGAATTAATAAATAATGGCTTATCAGTCAAACACCTACGCTTTTAGTAGCTAGCGACTGAAGCAAAAATATTTCCTTATTTTCTGCACGTAGTTTGCAAAGCAAGGCTTTAAGCTTGGCTCATTGGAATAAAATGGGCTAAGGTAATGAGTCTTGCACGCTTTAGAAAAGGCTTATTTAACTCGTTTAAATACAGCTTATTCAGCCTAGTGCTCCTGATCTTAGGTAGTGCACTTTATTATACCAATGAAGTCAGAATAGCCCGTGCACAAACACCTGCTTTAGTGGCTCAAGCCCAACAGAATTATTTTAAAACGGCCAGTATTGCTAAACTCAGTCCTGAGCAATTAAAAATCCTCTTAGCCATTGAAGACCCAAAGTTTTATAGCCATCATGGAGTTGACCTAACTACGCCAGGTGCTGGGATGACAACCATCACTCAAGGTTTAGTAAAGCTTTTATATTATCCAGAAGGCTTTCAACAGGGTATTGCTAAGATTCGCCAAACTTTAATTGCGCAATATGCACTAGATGCTTTAGTTTCCAAAGAAGCACAACTTGATTTATTTTTAAATATTGCTTATTTCGGCCATGAACAAAATCATGAAATAAAAGGCTTTGTACAAGCAGCTCATATCTATTTCCATAAGGCACTTAATCAGCTCAATGATCAGGAGTTTATTGGTTTAGTCGCTATGTTGATTGCCCCGAATAAATTTAAACCAGGCACTATGGTTCATACTGAAAGAGTACAGCGAATTCAAGCTTATCTAGCAGGTAACTATCAGCCTAAAAGTGTCTTGGACACTGATTATAATAACCACTTACACGGAAGTTTTAGCGAAGAGGGGTTGATGGGCTTTTTGCGCTTAATCACTAAACCTTAAATTATCATCACAAGTAGCTAGCTGCTTAAGACTCAGATACTCGTCAGCTCTATGCACTTGCAAAATACTCTTTTACTATTTAACTCTAAACTCGTCGCTTTACCCTAATTAGGATCTTTTCCATGAATCAATCAGCGCAAATTGGCCAGTTCGATGCCTTTCTATTTGACATGGATGGCACAATTTTAAGTTCTATTAAAGCAGCTGAACGTGTTTGGACGACTTGGGCAGAACGTTATGGCTTAGATGTGGAAAGCTTCTTACCGACCATTCATGGCCGCCGTGCAGTGGATACGATTGCGCGTTTAAACTTGCCAAATCTTGACCCTATTGTTGAAGCAGAACGTATTACTCTCATGGAAATTGCTGATGTGGCAGGAATTGAACCCATTCCGGGTGCTGCACCGTTTTTAAGTCGTTTGCCTAGGCATCGTTGGGCAGTCGTGACTTCAGCACCCCGTGCGTTAGCCTTAGCACGCATAGCTGCTGCGGGTTTGCCTGTCCCTGCATGCTTAGTAAGCGCTGATGATGTCACACAAGGTAAACCAGCACCCGATTGCTTTTTATTAGCCGCAGAGCGCTTAGGTGTGGCGATTAAAAACTGTTTAGTTTTTGAAGACGCGCCAGCAGGTATTCAAGCGGCTAAAGCAGCAGGTGCAAACTTATTAATTATTACCGCTACGCACACGCACGAATTAGTAACAGCACATCAAACAATACCTGATTATAGCCTGTTAGCGTTAGCAGTCACTGAGCAAGGTTTAGCACTCAGCCGCTCCTAAAATCCGACAGCCAACTTATTAGTAAACTGCTCAGGAACCTAGCTAGTTGGTAAATGAGTAATCAACTCATCCAGCACTCGCCGATGAATAGCGATACGCTCTTTTAGTGGTAGCTGCATCGGTGTTTCAATAATATAAGTTTGTGGTACAGCTTGCTCCCGAGCATATTGAGATAGTGTAGGCCGTGGGTTAGTAGCAAATTCCTGTGCGCTAATTTGATACACACCTTGTGGCACCTGTTCAGCGCTGGACATGCCTAAAGCTTTAGCTACTTTTTCTACTAAACTCGGTGTAAAGCTGGGGTCAGGATGAGCATAGGTGAGTAAATAAAAGCCTGTTTTCGTGCTGTCTTCATGCAAATCAACAACGAGTTGGCAGCGTTCACGAGCCAAGAGTGCTTTAATCAAAACCGTCTCTTGAGTGCCCGCCCGTGCAAAATTACGTGCAATATCCTGTCCTTCAAAGTTATACCTAAAACCACGCTCCCAACCCCAAGGATTCACCAAAGGGACAATGACAAAATTAGTCTTTGGATAAAGCTGGGGTTGGTGGGCTAGATCGTCAATTAAGGATAAAGCAGCCGCAGTACCAGCGATTTCATTGCCGTGTACTCCAGCAAAAAGACAGATTGATGCTTGTTTAGGGACTCTATTGAGTTTAATGACAGGTAAAGGATAAGTCTGCTGCTGATAACGAATAGTACCGAGACGACTCATCGGTAGACCCGTTGCAACTAGATCTTGAGTCAATGTTTCAGCCTGACGCTGGGGAGCTACCTGCCAGAAATCAGCCCAATGACTAGATGCTTGCGTTTGAGCTGTACAAGCACACACTAAACTAACAAAACTCGTACCTACTAAACTTTTTGCTAACCCCAAGCTCAGCCTCCTGCTGAAAATAGCGAACTATTCACAGAGAATGTGAACTAAGTTTGTACGACTGGCAAGTTTAACCTAGTGAAGTTGTGCCTCTAACTGATTGAGCCACTCACTTAAAGCATTACGCTTATTGACATCACTAATATTTTTTAAACGATTTTTGGCCTCAGCAAACTCATTCACTAAAGCATAGGTGGAAATAATCTGCGCAGGTTTAGCGGTAGTCGGTGTAGTTTCCGCTACCGCAGGATTTAACAAAGGCTCGGTAAGTTTTAATAATTTGTGGGTAGCCGTACTATTACCCAATAAAGCTTGCTCATTAGCTAATTGAACTAACAGCCAAGTTTGAAAAGAACGTTTAGGTACATCGCCTGCCTTTGCAATGGCTTGTTGTAAACTACTCTCAGCTTTAGCTTCCTCATTTACTAATAAGTAAGCTTTGCTCAATGCTCCAGCAATCAAGACTTGCTGATCAATATCACGGGTAGTAGCTTGTACCTTACGCATTTCCTCAATCGTTTGTTGTGCCGGTTGGATTTGCCCTTGTTGAACTTGCCATTGTGCATATTCCAGCCATAACAAGCTTTGTGCATAAGGCCGTTGTACCGAGGCAATAACCTGTGGCACCAGTTGAGTCTCATTGATTTTAAGGAGTTGCTGGATACGCTCACGATCAACCTCTAAAGTACGACTTGCCATCCCTGATTGAGGTTGGAGCTGGTGAATCTCCTCAATGGCCTCTAAAGCCTCTACTAACTTTGCACTTGGTGGTTGAAAATTAGCAACCGATGGAGTTTGGCTTTCTGTAGACTCTTTCAAGTCTGCAGTAGCATCCGTTGGCTGATTAGCTACCGAACTAGCCACCTGCTCTGCTTTAGGCTGCGAACCTGTATTTAAGTCCGTTGGTTTAGTAGCCGCTAGGTTAGTTTCTACGCCAGGTACAGCTTGTGATTTTTCTGCTGGTTTACTGGTTACACTCAGCTGATTAGTAGGTGTAACGGTACGAGGTTTAGTCGGCATGGCACTTGCTTGTGGTGGAGAACTAGGCGTCTCTTCCGGTGGGCTTGTGAAAAAATAAGCAATACCTAAACCCACTGCAACCGTAAATGTCCCCACCACTGCGAGTAAAACTTGGGCAAACTTAGCAGGTGCCGGTTTGACTCCCCTTAGAGCTTCTTCACGTAACCGCCGATCTTCTTGATATTTTGCTTGCTTAAGTGCATCACTAATAGCTCTAGCTTTTTCTGCTTCGCGACGCTGCTGTTCGGTATGGAAAAGATCATCTAAACCTTGGGAGTTCCTCTCTGTTTGACTTGCAAGCCCACAAACTTGGCAAACTTGCATTACCTTATCTTCAGCTTTAGGTTGCTCGTGCCCACAAGCGGCGCAGGTATACAATTCTAATTCACTGACTTTAGCCTCAAGTTGTACAACTGGACGTACTTCACTACTTACTGAAAAGGCAGTTAATTTTTTCTGCCAAAGCATAGCTGCTTTAAGCTGGATGTGCGGACAAACGCTGACTGCGCAAGAATTCGTTTGGAAAGCAGCAGTTAATTTCTGTTCTAACTTGGCATTGTGCACATCTAATAAGTCCAAAATTTCACGCGCCAGAAACTCTGGTGGATTCTGTGAGTGTTGCCCAGTGATCACAAGATCAAAAAGTGAGGTTTCTGACATAGTCCATTAGCCGTTATTATTTTTATTATTCATTGCACTTGAGGAGTACGCGCTAAGCCTAGCGTCCTAAGGAGCGACTTGTAAATATTTACAAGACAAGCGTGGCTATTATTAGACTTTGAATTTCTTAGGAAAAAACAAGGATAAAAGTGGAAAGAGCCTTATTTTAAATCAAATATTACCTAGCGGGGCAAGTCCTCGAATGAAGCTTCATTCTACATCACTAGCTTGATTTTCTGTGCATCTGCGTACAGACATCTTTTATTTAGGATTAGTTTAAGAAAAAATAAATGGCCTGACTGGTCAGAGTGGCTGTAATTTAAATACCACCCTTACCCATCAACCTCGATTTAATAGAATAAAAACAGGCCGAACCTAGCGCTTATTCAATAAGAATTAAGGATTTTCTACTGGTCATAGATATTCATAAGCTGCGTATGCCGCAGTGAAGGTAAGAATCTCTCCTCCGTTTCCTCTTCATCGTTCATAAGCTGCGTATGCCGCAGTGAAGATGGTTGCGCCGGTGGCCGCGAATCGCGTGATTTCATAAGCTGCGTATGCCGCAGTGAAGGGCCTCGCCCCGTCCAAGTTTCGCCCGTCTCATTCATAAGCTGCGTATGCCGCAGTGAAGGTTTTGTCCTGTCCAACTACTACAGGCAATCCTTCATAAGCTGCGTATGCCGCAGTGAAGGAGTCATTCGTGTTTCAGGGTTGAACGAGCCGTTCATAAGCTGCGTATGCCGCAGTGAAGGCACCCGCACCGCACGGCAGGCTTTCAATACATTCATAAGCTGCGTATGCCGCAGTGAAGGAAGCAGCTCAAGGTGCAATGGTTGCGCCACTTTCATAAGCTGCGTATGCCGCAGTGAAGCAGGCGAACAATACCAGCACTTGGGCTGCATCTTCATAAGCTGCGTATGCCGCAGTGAAGGGGATATGAAGCTTCCGGCTCGGCCTTTTCTGTTCATAAGCTGCGTATGCCGCAGTGAAGATAGAAAAATGTTAAAGGTTATGATGAATGCTTTCATAAGCTGCGTATGCCGCAGTGAAGGAGGATTATAGCTTAATAATCCTCTGTTTTTAATGCAAAAAGAGTCAAAAACCAAGTTTTGACCCTTTTTTTCTAAGGCTCTCTAAGTATTTGATTGTTAAAGAGCGATTTTAGCTCGGCAAAATTAGGGGTAAATTAGGTACTCGGTACACCCACCGTTCCACTCAAGCCGTAACTACTAAATTGCCACTTTCCTGTAGATTCAGGAACGGTTTGTTTAGCAATAAACAAACGAAACGCTTGCTCGCTGCTTTGGCTGTGTAAATGCGCAAATGGCAAATCGGATTGTTGCTCCTTAAAAGTTTGCACCCGCTGTTTAGCTTGCTCTGGTGACTCACCTTGACGCGTCATACGCCGTCTCACTAAACGTTCAATGGAAGAACGACACTGTACCCGTTTAAAACAGGCAAACCCCAATTTCGCCGCATCTTCCCGAATCGCCCGAACATGCACATAATCCTCAAACCGGCGTAATTGTTGCTTAAGACATAAGGATTCTAAATGCGCCTCGTCTTGGGCATACAAGCGAATTTGCGAACCTAAACTACCATTGGTTTCACCTTTTGCCTCAGGGTCATAACGATACTGAGGAAAAGACAAACCGACTGGATTATGCCCCAAGTCTTTTTGCACATTGACAAAGCACAGATGCAAAACATCCATCACTTTGCCCAGCACAAAGCCACTGGGAACACTTTCATCAGGAATCAGGCTGAGTTCAATAAAGTAGTACATGGCCACCCCCTACTTCGAGGACTGACCAAACACACCACCGCGCACCAACATCGCCATCACATAATGCTCATCGTTTGCTTCCAGCTTTTCGCCCAGCGCAAACTTATCAAACAAAGTATAAAAGTCTTTCTTATCCGTTGGTTTACGATACGCCGTACCTTGATTCGTCACCGAGCCATACACCTCAATCGCAATCGGGCGACCATCCTGTTCATACCATGTATCAATCGTGCGTAAAGCATTACCAACTTTTTGCGAATGCAGCGCGGCAATCCCATCGGTTTCGTATAAAATTTTGCTCTTATCACCCTTTTCCGTGACTAATTCTTCACTCGGATACACTTCCTGCCCTTCACCCAACTGCGCGTAAGCTTCAATATCCAATAAAGCAAATTCAGTTTTGCCACTTAAACTATCGGCAATCACACTCGCTAAAGCCTGTACTGCTTTGGAATCAAAGGCTTGCAAACCAATACCTTTGGCATCGAAGGTCCACACCGTTGGCTTGTCACTATTACTATTAATGTGTTTAACCACCACTTGAATCTGTTCTGCGCCCACACGGTTACGCCACAGAAAACGCGCATTCGCAATATTAGTCGCATAGCGTTGTGCCAATTCAGTGAAACTAGTTTTGGCAATATAACCTTGCACCGCTTCAGCATAAGTCTTTTGGAAATCCTGCCCATTACAAGCCGACGGGGTTTGCACACCACTCAACACTTTCAAAGTGAAACGCACTTTCAAAGTGTCTTTATCATTCGGTAACGCGCAGTAATCCACCGTCTGAATATTGGCGTTTTCAATCGACGCATCAAGTTTGGCAGGATCAGCTTCTTTAGCCGTTTTCAAACGATTGGAAATTGTGCCACGCACCGATTTAACCTGTAATTTCAAGCCTTGTGGTGCAGTACGATTCTCCCAACTCACCGCAAACAGTTGCGCATCAGAAGGCACTAATTTCTTTTCAAAGGCTAATACCGAAGGAATGCTAGGTTTATCTGTTTTTGCCATAAAAAATACTCCTTAAACTCAATTCTGATACGCATCTTGGGTGCAAAGATATAAATCCCCTCGCACCTGATAACGCCACATTAAATCCTTAAAACCATTGGGAAAACGCGCAGGTAACGGCATTTTGAATTCACCCAAAGTCACCACACTTTCTGCAAAACGATGTGGGGTTTCAGCATCACGCTGTTGCTCTGCCAAAGCGGGTGAAGTCAGCGCATGAAAACCTGTGGCAATGGGAACCAGCCAACCCTCATATTTGCGTTGTGATTGCCATATGACCTTGCCTTGTTCGTCTTGGCTACAACGATGCTTGACGACTAAAGCATCATATAAAGCGGATAAACTATCTTGTCCGGTTTGCATCGTGTTTAACATTAAATCTTTACGTTCAATCAGTGCATAACCTGGAATTAATTGGCGAAAATTAGCAGGTTTATCATCAATTAACCGAATATTCTCTTTTTCTAGATCAGGACGATATAACAGATCACCGCCCGCTAATTTCAAACGCCCTGCTAATAAATTTCTAATTTTTTGCAAGAATTTATCATTAAAGCTAGGTAAATTTTCAATTTCTAGCAGCAAGGAAACCGTCAAATGACAACGTCCCTCTTCAATAAAAGAAGGGCGGTCACCCTCTTTATCTAGAGGATTGGCAGTAATTTTTAAACAACGGTTATAGCCCTCTTGATAATCCTGCATGGTAAAGTGATGGCTAACAATACCTATCCCTGTACATAAGAAACTATCAGGATCATTTGTTGGATTAAATTCGCGTTGAATACGATGCGCAAAGCCCATAAAAGCTGTTACCGCTGGAAAACCAAAGGTAAAAGGACTAGACAAGGCATTAGCATTTTGCACACGGAGTTTTTTTAATAATAAATACTGACTCATTACAAAAACTCCTGATATTCACGCATATAATCCAGCCACTCATTCTCAAAAGCTTTCGCTTCTGTAACTCCTAGCTGCTCAGCATCCTGTTTAGTCTTACGCGAACGTTCATAAGCGGTCATTAACCATTTTGCACTACGCGCGGCAATTTTTTCACGCCAATCTTTTTCAGCCTCACGCCGCTCATAGAAAAACGGGTCTAACCAAAGCTGCTGCTCTTCCGGCAATTCAAAACCCTGCGCTTGTGACCAACCTGCCTTTTGAGTTTGCAAACGAGCGGCACGCTCTAATAACCATTCAAATAAATACGTCATGATGCGTTTGCGCCCATCACGAATATCAACATTATTATAATTAGTACCCAAAAAACCATGTAGCGCTTTCAATAACACTGTTAATTGTTTATCCCAATGAATAGCTTTAAAAAAATCTATTTTAGGCAAGGCTACATACTGCGCTTGCAAGGTGGGCGGCAGACATGGCAGCAACCAAGCCTCACCCCCATTATTACTATTTAACTTACTGATATTCTGAGGTTTTGTGCCACCAAAATGTTGGGTTAGCAATCCAAAAACCTCATCAAAGCCTTGCTCATGAAACTCATTTTTCTTTCTAGCTTCACGCGCTTGCTTGGTATTTTCTGAAAATTTTAAAGTGCGTAAGCGCTCACGATGTTCGGTCATTAAACCAGAAGGATATAAAATCGAAAGCAATTCATAGCCTTGCTCAACCGGAAAATAAACCTGTTTGACTTGTGCATAAGTCTTATTTTGACTGGTGCTTTGCTTAATCGCTAAGAATTGCTTACGCCAGAGTTGAAAAGTTTCCTCATCTGTTTTGAGCAAACCTTTTAATAAATCGCTTTGTTGATCAAAATGTGTTAATACACTGCTACCATCTGCGAGTACTAATGATAAAAACGCATAAACATCCAAAGCCGCTGCATTCCCGACTACATCCTGTTGATTAATCGCTACATTACCCGAACGTAAATAACCATCAGGTTTAAATTCACCTGTAAACAGTACAGGCGTAGTTTTTGCATCAGGATGGCTAAATTTAGCTGGATGCGATACCAAACTTAATTGTGAGGCACGATTCGCTGCATTCGCCACCCAAACGGGAATAGAATAGTCAGTTTCAATTTCAGCTGCAGGTTTTTTACCTTCTTTCAAAGGCTTTTGCTTGCGCCCATCCAAAAAATCAGAAATAGGATTGCTCATATGAGGAGTTTTCCAAATAGAAATAAGCTGCTTATTCAGCAGTCAATAAAAATGAGCATTAATTATACACTATTTATTAGATAAACGCATAAAGCCCAAATAGGGAATAAATTCAAACTGCTGTTCACCCTCACGATCCGGCAAACTAAACGTACCCAAATACTCACAAGTTCCACGCAAACTACGCCCCAATAGCTCGCGCTTTTCCTCAAGCAAACTTTCATAATCCAAACACAACCACAAGCGCTGCTTTAGATTTTCTTCTAACTGTACCGAATGAACCTGCACCGCAACTTTACCTAATTGTTTCCCTTGTAAAGTCCGATCAGGCGCAAAGCGAACGACTAATTCCCCCTCTTCCACATACAGCACAAAATCAGCTTCTGGTTCAGAGGAACGAAACGGGCTTTGTTGCTGGGCAAAGCGCGTGAAATAAAACGCACTGTGCAGCCAACCCTGCACTGCTTTCGGGCTAAAATCGGCTTTCAGTAAAATATCCTGCAAGGCTTGATGCTCTAAATCAGCTAAACGTTGCGTCGGTTGCAAAGGATGGGCGGCTTGAATGCGGCTTGACGCATCGACTTTTTCCGCTAATGCGGCCTCATCCACCAAAGCTTTTAAATCATGGCTCACCAAAGGATAAGCCTTGCTTTCAAAGCCCGGATGGCAAAATACCGCCAGATTAGGATTGGTTTGGGTAAAGCCTTTGAGGTTGTAGGCCAACAAATGAATATTGGGTATGGATAATTCTGTAACCGGACGATGCCGGCGAATGCGACCACACAGTTGAATAATACTCCGCATGGATGACGGCTCAATCACGCCCCAATCCAAGCAGAAATCACGCCCCACTTCCGTCACCGGGGTTGCCACTAAAATGAAAATAAGCTGTTGTTTACTCGATTGCTGCAAGTGTTGACGAATAATAGGATTAGCCTGTGGTTTGCGCCCATCCTTACGATTTAACACCGTATCCAAATGTTTTTCTTGCTCAGAACGCAGCAATAAGACTTGACGGCTGTGATAAGGCATGACGCGAATATCGATAGCATCGGGCAAGTCACACGCCAATAAATAGCGCGTCAGTTGAATGCACGGGTCAACATTCGCTACCCGCACCACCCCCATTGAAAAACGTTTACCACTGCCCTCATCGGTTTCACTATAAGTCTGATGCAGGCTTAAAACACTTTGTAATACTTGTGCAAACCATTGTTGTTCTAGCTCAGCTTTGTCTAGGTTAGTGCGCTGCATTGCAGGTATTAAGGCTTTGCGTTGTGCAGCTTGTTCAGCTAAACGCTTTAAGCGGCGTTGAATAAAGCTTTGATGTTGGGTAGCAAAGGGTTGGGTATCGCTAATGAAATCGATTTGAGTAGTAAACTCATCTACCCAGAAACAAGTCACACTCGCTTGACGTTGGCGACTCTTGGCAAACAGTTGCCAACCCGCTTGATAAGCCTGCAATAAACCTTCAGCAATGGCGGGTGGAATGGTTGCCGAGGAGATCATCACTTTGCGCCCCAACATTCCCGCCAAATGCACCAAACGCGCGATGGCTGGCATATCCTCCTGATTGAAATCGTCTACCTCATCAATCACTAAATCAGCCGACATCAAGCGCATAGTCGGTAAAATATGCTTACCTCCCGCCACACTTTCGGTTGCAGGCATGAGATGATCAATAGTACAAACCACTACAGGCGCATATAGCAATTGACGGGCTTTAGGCGCATTTTTTAATACCGTACTAAACTTGTCATCGATTGCCTCACCCAAAGCAATATCAATATCAAAATTTGTCTCTAAATCAGCGGCAGAAGCAGAACCGGATAGCTCTTCCAACTCCTCATTCAGCTCTAACTGTACTTGTTGTTCAATAGGCGATTGTTCATGTAAAAAGCGCACGGCTGATGAGCCAATTAACACCGCCATTTGGGTATTATCTAACTGCAATTTGCTGCGGTATTCATCACCTGTTTGTAGCGTAAGTGTGCGCAAACCCAGTGCCAGGTTATAACGTAAACTCTGATTAGGAGTTAGCGCTCCCATGATTTTGGCATTAGCAAAAGTCTTACCATAACCCGTACTTGCCATATTGATAGCAAAGAAACCGTGCTCCTCTAATTTATGCTCTTTGCGCCATGTGCTGATGGTTTCAACGGCTTTGTTTTGCCATGCAAACTTGCTATTGGTAGGCACTGGTTTACGCAACGCCCGTAACTCACTCACTTGCGGCAAACCTGTTTCTAAATAAGGCAATAAATGCGTCGCTTTTAAAGCGGACTCCATTACCCCCACTAAGTGTTCATCAAGCTTTTGCTTTGCCTCGCCTTGCTTATCGGTATTAGCGATGAGCTGTAAATCGCTTTTCCAGTTTGCGTCCGCTTCTTGCGAAGAATAATGATGATCCCCCACCATTAAGCCCAAACGCGCCAAGGTCAGTATCAAACGCTCTTGAACAACCTTTTCGGTCACACTAGCTAAATTAACTTGCGCTTTACGCGCCCAACGTGCCGCCTCTTTACACCATGCTGCTGACAAAAGTGGTAATTGGAATTTTTGCGCATCCTTACCAAAGCTCCATTTAGGCTCACCACTTTGTTTTACATACCCCATCGCGCGTGAAATGGTTTCCAACACCGAAGCTCGATTAACCGGCTTTTTAATCTCAGTAAACGCTGGCGTATCACCATACTTCAAGCGCTCCCCTGGCAACTTATGATGCGTAACGATCAACCACGCTACCCACGAAGCAAAGGTTGATAAACCTTTTTCAAACGGATAATCCTCACTTTCTTTCACAGGTTTAGCCGCTGTAATGAGTTGTTTGGCAAACTTTTCACGTTGCGCAGAGGTTTGATCTTTTAAAGCTGCTAATTCATTTAACCATTGCTCATCGGTCTTATCTTGTACCCATGCTTTAAACAGTAATAAGGAAATCCATTCATGCCGTATGGGGTCTTTTTTCTTATTATCTTTCAGCATGGTTTGGAAGTGATCCCACGATTTACCAAAATCATGGAACAAAGCAGACAAGGCAACTAGCACTTTAATCAGCTCTAAATCCCCCCAATCATTTTCATCATGAATCTTCATCAGATCACGGTGGGTGCGATGCACAGGTACATTGCCAAACGCATCAAACTCGCGCTTATTGCCAACAATCCAGACTAATTCAGTGCGGCTCGTACCGTGCATACGATGGCAGGCTACCGCAGTGGTTTTGCGTGCGCTTTTGGCAAGGCGAGTTTTCACCGCGTTCAAGCCTTCTTGCGTAATCACGGTTTGCCATGTACGTTCGCCGATGCGATTGGCATAACTATCCAGGATTTGACGCGTAATTTTCAGTGAGTTTTTCTGGCATTGTGAAACAAAGGTGACAATCATAAGCTTGCCCCTTTGATGGCAGCTGCTTGCACACAATCAAACATGAAATCTAAGGCTTCATGCTGAGTAAACGCTTGCAAACAACGCTGACGAAACTCTTGTTCCTTATCCCCTTCGTGCGCCGCAATAAACGCATTGGGTAGAACAATGGCATCTTTAATCAAATCCGCTACATCAAAGACTAACGCCCCACGTCGCGTTTTACCGTGCATCACGGCAAAACCATGCGGAATGCCCAATACCCACAAACAAGTGGCGGCTAAACCATAAGCTAAGTAGTTGCCATGATTGAGGAATTGATTAGCAATATCGGTTTCTTTGGGGTCATGGTTACGCGTAAAACCGTTTTGTTTAGTACGACTGGCCGCAAAAGCATACAAGGCCGTGGTTAAACGCGCTTCTAGTAGTAATAACTTATTCACATCAGGCATCGCGCCAAACTCGTTGTGATACTGCTTAAATGCCTTTTCCAAGCTCATTTCATCTAAGCCAAAATCATAACTACGTAAGGTTTTATCTTCCTTCCAAACCTTTGCTAAATACGCTAAACGCTGCTCTTGAAAATACTTGGCAATCTGCAAGCGCTTATTGGCATCAAACCAGAAACGCAGCCACTGTTGTAAATACTCGGTAGGACGATATTCACTTTGCGGTAACAGCCATTCAATATCGCTAGGCTTTTTGGTATCTGTGCCTGCTAATAAAGGCGTACCACCGCCACCCGAAAAACCAAACATAACGCTGGCACCACATAATAAACGTACTGCTGCTTGGGTAATCGATGTGCCATTACCAAGTAAAATAACGGTGGTATTGGCAATGGGAATATTCCAATAACGATTTTCATCTTTTGCCGCCTCGTAAAACACCACACGTCCATCTTTCACCATGACACGACAGTGTTCTAAGTAGTACAGATTCGCACGCTTGGAATGGAGAATGTCTTTGAGGGAGAGATCGTGTTTAGCAAGCATGAAAAGCACCTATAGAGAAAAGTATATTTATTATACTTAACCCTTGCTCTATAACGTACTTGAGGTTAATTTGAAGTTTAAAAGAGAATCGATAAATTTAAGCAACTTATTGATTAAAATAGGCTATAAAAATAGTGAACTATAAATAGACCCGCTAATATCACCTTTTTTACGTTTCTATCGAGCCGGTTTTCTGTAAAGCATCTAAATGTTGTATAGCCAAAGTCCAAGGCAAACGCCGCCCCTTCGCTTTCACCTGTTCATAGCTTTGTTTGGCAGTCTCTACAAAAATCAAACTATGAATAACAAGCTGTTCAACCAGCCATAAAGTACCGCGAACGAATACACCTTCTAATTCAGCAGCTTTTTTTAAATCTCTAGCGCCTATTAAAAGCGGGCATTTTTCCTGTTTGGCTAACGCAAGAGCCATCAATCATTACGCCTTGGTTTAGCGTATTTGCTCGTCAACTCTGCAACCTGCCTAACACTCTCACCGCTTAACATATCTAATTTCAAGCCTAAACCCCGCCAGTGGGCATGTAGCTCTTCAAGCTCATCAAAAAATAATAAGTCAGGAATAATCAACTCAAAAGGCAGCTTGAATACCACTGTCAAAAGCTGCCCTTCTTCCATACCCATTAGAATATTTGCATCGCTAACCAGTAACCGTATGCACAACTTTCATTTTCCGCTCAAGATGGAAACGAGCAAGAGGCATACCTAATGGCAGGCATGAAAAAGCCGGAACGTGTCCGGCTGGTAAGATGATTGAATTTTAGTTCAATAATGGTAACGACACTGAGCGATATAGAGGCCACCCTCTTCCAGCTTGTATACGAGCCGATGTTCTTCGGTGATCCGCCTAGACCAATAACCAGACCATTGATGCTTGAGCGGTTCAGGCTTACCCAAGCCCTCAAACGGGTTGCGCTTCATGTCTTTGATCAGGTCATTCACTCGCTTTAATACTCTACGGTCTGGTTGTTGCCAATACAGATAATCATCCCATGCATCATCAGCCCAACACAGAATGATTCTGTCGGCTCCACTAATTCACGTACCACACCCCGCTTAGCCTCTAATTGAGCAATGGCACGGTTCAAACGCTCAGCATTTTTAGGACTGGCCGCAAGATGCGCGGTTTCCATATAGGCGTTGTATTCATCTAAAGAAATCAAGACGGCAGGCGTACCGTTCTGGCGAGTGATTAATAAAGGTGTTCGGTCTTGCTCTACCTTATCCAAGGCATGCGCAAGGTTTTTTCTAAATTCAGAATAGCTGATTGCTTCTACTGGTACTTTCCTCGATTAAGTACAAGTATTTGTACTTAAATTAAAGACAAAGCACAAGTATAGATTAGCATTCAGTCGTTAAGGTACTAGAAGCAGTGGCACGCAAGCCGTGTATGGCTGTTTTATTTTACCAGCCCACTTCTAAGTGTAAGCCCGGCATATCTTTTAGCTTATAAGACTTCTCTTTAACCTCAGCATTTTTGACTTCTAAGTCAGTAAGTAAAGTTATTGTTCTGCCTACCATAACGCTATCGAACTCCCTTATCTATCAAAGGTTACGGGCGACCATACCCGCTTTATATACCCGCATTATAGGCAGTTAATTTTTAAAGACTCAAATTATACCCACAATCCTACCCCCTAATTTTGGCGCTATAGGGACTATTAGGGATACGTTCGTAGAATGAAAGCCGCTAAAATATCAATGATTTAGGCATTTTTTAGAAGTTAGGAGAAATAAGAAAAATATAGAGTGGAGCGGGTGAAGGGAATCGAACCCTCGTATGCAGCTTGGGAAGCTGCCGTTCTACCATTGAACTACACCCGCGATAGTGTGTAGGAGCGCTATTGTAGAGTGTTTTTCCCCAGACAACAATCATCTAGTTTTCTGGCCGCTTAGTTTGGCTTAAAGCTTCTGGAGAGCTTAGGGGATTTATACATCTGCTCACAATTTCACTATGCTAGTTCCTCCCATCCTTAGATTAGGTCGTGTCAGTGGTTGAGAGCTTTGCAGATAAAGTTTTAAAGTGGTTTGCTCATAGCGGGCGTACGCATTTACCTTGGCAACAAAATCCTACGCCTTATCGAGTGTGGGTCTCCGAGATTATGTTGCAGCAGACGCAAGTGACGACCGTCATCCCCTATTATCAACGCTTTATGCACAGCTTTCCGGATCTTTTAAGCTTAGCCAATGCCTCTTCGGATGCGGTTCTCAAGCATTGGGAAGGTTTAGGCTATTACACCCGTGCGCGGAATTTGCATAAAGCCGCTCAACTCGTGCGGGATCAATACGCAGGTGAATTTCCTACTAGCTTAGCTGAGGTTGAAGCGCTACCTGGGATCGGCCGCTCTACCGCAGGCGCGATTCTCTCTCTTGCCTGTAATCAGGCACATGCAATTTTAGATGGTAATGTGAAGCGCGTGTTAGCGCGTTTCCATGCAGTAGAAGGTTATCCAGGGCAAGCAGCTGTACAGAAACAACTCTGGGCCTATGCGGAGCAGCATGTCCCAGCAGAGCGAAATGCGGCTTATACCCAAGCGATGATGGATTTAGGTGCAACCTTATGTACTCGCAGCAATCCGGCTTGTTTACTCTGCCCCATTCAGACGGGCTGCCAAGCTTTTAAACTTGGCAATCCGGAAGCTTATCCTGCTCCACGTCCCGCTAAAGACTTACCTGAAAAACAAGCAGTGGCTTTACTGCTCAGAAATGCTGAAGGTGAAATTGCGCTAGAAAAGCGCCCCCCAACTGGCATTTGGGGTGGATTATGGAGCTTTCCAGAGTTTCCTGACGAGCAAACGGCTTTGGCGGCTGTCACTACTAAACCTGTCGCGATTGCTACCTTACCTATCCTAACGCATGGTTTCTCACATTTTACCTTGCACTTAAAGCCTTTATTAGTCGACGTGCAGGATTTACACGCAGCCATTGATAGAATAATGGATAGGGATAGCTGGCTTTGGTATAAAGCCGGTACTGAATTTAGCGGCGGGTTGTCTAGCGCAGCTCAACGTCTTTTAAAGCACTTAACGGAGGAAGTATGACTCGAATGGTAAATTGCGTGCTCTTAGGCCGCGAAGCAGAAGGTTTAGATCGCCCCACTTATCCTGGTGACTTGGGCAAGCGTATTTATGAAAATGTGTCCAAAGAAGCTTGGCAACAATGGTTACGCCAACAAACTATGCTGCTTAATGAATATCGCTTAAGCCCGATCAACCCTAAAGATCGTAAATTTCTTGAAGAAGAAATGGAAAAATTCTTCTTTGGTGCAGGCGCTACTCAAATCGATAATTATAAGCCTGCTTAAACAAGTCTTTGCTCCTAAGCCAAACTTAGGAGCAAACCACTATTGCTGTTTCGTGGGAGCTTTCCACACAAACTCTTCTAAGACCCAATCTTGCATTTCGGCAGGTGTTGGTACTTTATCCGTGACTTTCGGACTAGCCCCACTGAATAAATACAAAATACGGGTATTTTTTGGCGCATAGCACATCACTTTCCCTGCCCAGTCATCCACACCAGGTGCACATTGCTCAAGAGTTTCTGGAGTATAAATCTCCGAGAATTTCGTACCTAAGGTATGACCTAATTTATTGCCCACTAGATTGTCATGTACGATGACTGAGAAAATGTGCTTTTGCTGAAAATCGGGGTTGATGGTCAAAACAGGTTTTACTTGCTCCTTAACGGTGATAACCCGATTGTTTTCGCCACCATTAAGCGGGGTTTCTTCAACCACATTGTAATTTTGGAAAGCATCGCCAATACGGATCAGATTAAACGGTGTATCGGCATTTAAAGGGCCAACACCGTCCTCTGAGAGCATAAACGCTGGCGTTGGGACATTTTCCACGGTGGAAGCTTGAACCTCATCACGACTGCTACAAGCAACTAAATGACTCGTTACTAGCATTAACGCAGCTAATTGATACAGCGCTTTAACCTTCATACTGCAAGCTCCTTGCCCCTTCAATTTCCGACAGCTGCCAAAATACCTTGTTCTAAAGCAATCTGCTGTCCATTTTTAAAGCATAGACTCAAAACTGAAGAGAATTTAAAAAAATTGCGAATTAAATCAACAATCTTACCGTTCGTCGGTTAACTACCACCTTATGTTACAGCAACTACCCAGCTTAAGTGTAAAGCGGCTATATACAATACTGAACAGATGATGAACGAGGCTTGAACCTAAAGGACTAGCTAGTTCAAGTGAAGTTCAACAACAGGAAGATGCCCGAATCCTTTACCGGAATTATAAAAAAACTGCTCAGCCTCATACCAACAGCGGATGCTCCCAAGCCAAGGCTTTTAAGGTAAAGGATTTCTTTCATTAAACCACCGTATTCTTACGGTGGTTTGCTATGCTTAACCTTTTATAAATTATACCCCAGTATGTCCAACTATTTACATGCTTCGCTCGAGCGCATTTGGCTCATTGATGCGAGTATTTTTGTCTTCCGTGCTTGGTTTATCCGTAATCCCCTACCCAAAGATACCGCAGGTAACCCTGTCAATGCAGTGCATGGCTTTTTACGTTTTGTGTATCACCTATTACATGAACAAAAGCCTCAACAAATTGGTTTTGCTTTTGATACCAGCTTACAAAGCTCAGAACGTAAAACGATTTACCCAGCATATAAAGCCAATCGCAGCTCAGCACCTGACGAATTAAAATATCAATTTCAACGCTGCCGTGACTTTTTAGATGCTTTAGGCATTACCCAAGCAGCCAGCACCACGCATGAAGCCGATGACCTCATCGGTACTTGGGCAGAACAAAACCGCAATCCAAACCGGCAAATCATCATTATTAGTGGTGATAAAGATCTCGCACAATTACTAAAAGCAGAAGATATTTGGTGGGATTATAATCGCCGAGGCGCTCTACATGCGGGTGGGGTCAAAGATAGCTTTGGGGTCTGGCCGGAGCAGATCGCTGATCAACTCGCCATTGCTGGCGATAAGGCTGATAATATTCCGGGTGTGCCGGGTGTCGGTATGTCCACCGCTGCTAAGCTCCTAAAACGCTTCGGCTCTTTGGATAATATCCTAGAGAATCTTGAGCAGATTGGCAGTATGCAAGTTTTGGGTGCGAAGCGTTTACAGCAGCTAGTCACACAACATCAGGATACCATTCGACTAGCCCGCAAGCTTACCACCATTAACTGCCAAGTACCCGAAGCGCCTACTGATTTAAGGCGCAAACCCAAAGATTTAGCGCGCTTACAAGAGTTATGTGAACTACTCAAGCTTTCAGCCGAGCAATATCAATTATGGGCTGAGGTCTAATTAGGCAAGTGCTTTATAGCAGTGGGCTGTGCTGCCAATAAACCGCCCAGCAGCAGTAAGCCGATTTCTGCAGCCGCCAAGAACACATCGATCATAGAGCTTTCTACCTGCGGATTACCCTCCGGTAGTAGCACAAACCATAACCACAACAGTGCTAAGATCAACACTGCAATCAGCCACCACCGACTCGTCGTGTGCTTACGCAATTGCAAAGGCCTAAATACTAAAAAGTAATAGAAAGCGAATAATAGGGCATATCCTGAACCCGCTAAACCTAATAGCATCAATTGCTGAGTCCAAGGCAACATAAAAATCCATGATGCCTCTTTTACGACATTGACAAAGCCTATCGTGGTGGAAATAAATGAACAGCTAAAAGCTAAACCCATTAGCCAATACAGAGTCTTTAAGGCAGTGGGTAATGGTTGATAAGTTAAATCCTGAAGGATAGCCTGTGGGGCTTTGTAGGGGTTGTTCATCAGCAGCCTGCTTACACTCACTTGACGGTGTAAGCATAGCCACTACTCCGCTAAGGCGGTTTCATATTCCTCGCTTAAGGTCATCCATTCCAGCTCAACGGTTTCTAAGCGTGCTTCTAAAGCACTTTTATCCAGTAGCCATTGTTTTAACTTCGTTTTATTCGCCTCGGTATACGTGTCAGGATCAGCCAAACTCTCTTCTAATTTAGACTTTTGCTGATTGAGCTTATGCATTTCTTGCTCAAGCTGATCAACCTTGCGCTTTAGTGGCTGTAGTTGCTTACGTTTTTCGGCCGATTCCCGACGCTGGTCTTTGCGTCCAGCTGCACTATGAGCTGCTGTAGTAGTTTCAATTGGCTTACTTACCGCTTCTTCGTCTCGAAAACGATTTTGTAGCCATACTGCATAATCGTCTAAATCCCCCTCAAACTCAGTCGCTTTGCCGCTATCTACTAAGATAAGTTGATCAGTAACCGTTTTCAGCATGTGACGATCATGCGAAACAATCACCATCGCCCCATTAAACGCTTGCAAAGCCATACTCAGCGCTAAACGCATATCTAGATCAAGATGGTTCGTTGGCTCATCAAGCAATAGTAAATTTGGGCGCTGATAAATTAATAAGGCCAACGCTAGGCGTGCTTTCTCTCCGCCTGAAAACGGCGCAACCGCTTCGTCCACGCGCTCCCCATGAAAAGCAAAACCACCTAAATAATTGCGCAAATCCTGTTCACGTGCTTGCTTATCTAAGGCGCGTAAATGTTGCAAAGGCGATTGATCAATTTTCAGCTGCTCTAATTGATGCTGAGCAAAATAACCCACCTTTAAATCCTGTGCTTGCCAACACTCACCGGCTTGAGCCGATAAATTCCCCGCGAGAAATTTAATTAAAGTCGACTTGCCCGCGCCATTCGGGCCAATCAAGCCAATCCGCTCACCCGGTAAAATCTGTAAGCGCACATTAGCAATAATGGTTTTATCGCCATAACCCACACTGACGCCACTCATATTCAGCAACCGATCCGGCATTTTTTCTGGATCACGAAAGCTAAAACTAAACGGCGAATCCACATGGGCGGGCGCAATCAGCTCCATCCGTTCTAAGGCTTTTAAGCGACTTTGAGCTTGGCGAGCTTTAGTGGCTTGGGCACGGAAACGATCGACATAACGCTGCATATGCTCACGCTCGCGCTTTTGCTTTTCATAAGCGGATTGCTGCTGAGCGAGCTTTTCTGCCCGCGTAATTTCAAAAGTGGAATAATTACCACCGTAAAGAGTCAAGCGCGACTGCTCGATATGCGCAATCTGTGTACAAATCGCATCCAAAAACTCACGGTCATGCGAAATCAGTAATAAAGTACCACGATAGCCTTTTAGCCAATCTTGCAGCCAAATCACGGCATCCAAATCAAGGTGGTTAGTCGGCTCATCCAGCAGCAACAAATCAGAGCGACACATTAAAGCTTGTGCCAAATTCAAACGCATCCGCCAACCACCTGAGAAACTGGAGACAGGGCGTTGAATCTCTTCGGGTTTAAAACCTAAGCCATGTAGCAAGGTGGCCGCACGGCTTTCAGCAGTATAGCCATTAATGGCATCTAAGCGCGCATGTAACTCACCTAAACCTGCGCCCTCAGCTTCTACGATTTGCGCGTGTAAGTTCACATATTCTTCATCGCCTTGCAGGGCATACTCTAGAGCGGTCTGTGCACTAGAAGGTGTTTCTTGCTTCACATGCGCTAGAACCCAAGCAGGTGGCAGAGAAAAAACACCGCTATCTTGGCCTAACTCACCACGGATCAGCGCAAATAGACTCGACTTACCGACTCCATTAGCACCTGTCAAACCGACTTTTTGCCCAGGGTGAATACTAAAGGAAGCGCCTTCGAGTAAAGCTTTAGGGCCACGCCGTAAAGAAAGATTAGAAAAAACAATCATGCTGGTTGAATGCTAGGTAGCTCTATGAATGGCGGCGAGTATACCTGAAAACTACTTAGGCTTGTGTTAGCAAAACTACTAAAAGTTCCCACCTTAAATGAACCGTAAGGTTAAGTTATCTAACCACCCCCTTTAAAAAGCCTAGCTTGTTGCAATGCAGCAAAGTTCTTAAACTGCACTCATTGAAATAATAGATACCCAAGAGAGGGTAATAAAATGAAAAATATATTCCACTTTTTTAGTAACTTGATTCACCCAGAAAATGCAGCCAATGACAGCGAGCATAGCAGCGCTGAAATCCGTCAAGCAATCCGTGAGCTGCAATCCCTAAGTGATCGTGATTTAAGCGATATGGGTTTAGCACGTAGTGAAATTGAATATGCTGTTCGTTACGGCCGTAAAGGCATTGACGATGAACAGCGTCATGTTGCTTAAGTTTAATCGCTTTCCTCCAGCCCAACGGGTTTAAGTAACTCCTCCTCCTCTACTTAAACTCGTTTGGGCAGGACTTACGTACGTACTTACCTCTATTTACTCCCCTACTGCCTATTCTTAAGTTTTCTTACAAGCTTTATTTGAATTCTTTGGTTTCATTTCTGATAATCGCCAGCCAAATGCCTGATTGCAATTTGTTTGGAGTAGCTTAAATGAAAACGTGGATGTGCCTAGTCTGTGGTTTTATGTATGAAGAAGAAGTGGGTATTCCTAATGAAGGTATTGCCCCTGGTACCGCTTGGGAAGATGTGCCTAATGACTGGCTATGCCCTGAATGTGGGGTAGGAAAAGCCGATTTTGATATGATTGAGATTTGAAACCCGCCAAACCTAAAAAAGGCTGTGCTAAACTACGCGCCACTTTTAAAGTTAGTAGATGAGATTGAGTTATGGCTGGCCATAGTAAATGGGCAAATATTAAACACCAAAAAGCCGCAGTTGATAAAAAACGTGGGAAAGTTTGGACGAAACTGATTCGAGAAATTACCGTTGCAGCTCGCGAAGGTAAAACATCTGATCCGAATGCTTACCCACGTTTACGTTTAGCAGTTGCCAAAGCTCTCGGCGCTAATATGCCGAAAGATACTATTGAAAAAGCTTGCAAACGTGGGGCAGGTGAACTAGGTGCAGATAATTACACTGATGTAACTTATGAGGGGTATGGCCCGGGTGGGATTGCCGTTCTAGTTGAAACCTCAACAGATAATCTCAACCGTACCGTTGCTGAAGTTCGACATGCTTTCAGTAAGAATGGTGGCAACTTAGGCACGAATGGCTCAGTGGCTTATATGTTCAAAAATCTCGGCGTAATGAGTTTCGCCGCGGGTGTGAATGAAGATGCTCTGATGGAAGCTGCTTTAGAAGCAGGTGCTAGTGATGTGCTCACTGAAGAAGACGGCACGATTGAAGTTATTACGACGCCAGAAGATTTCGCAGCAGTACAAACGGCTTTAGTAGACGCTGGATTCACTCCAGATAGCTCTGAAGTCACTATGCGTGCCGATAATCTAACTGAAATCACGGATTTAGAAATCGCCGAAAAGCTCTTGAAAATGATTGATCTCCTAGAAGATTTAGATGATGTTCAAGAAGTCTATTCCAATGCAGATATTTCAGAATCTGTAATGACAGCGTTAGCCGCTGAATAAGCGGCAACTAGATGACTCGGCGAATCATTGGCATTGACCCCGGCTCTCGAATTACCGGAATCGGCGTCATTGAGACCGATGGGCAAAAAGTTAAGCATATTTTTAGTACCTGTATTCGCTTAGGTGATCGCCCTTTGCCTGAGCGTTTAGGGATTATTTTTGCTGAAGTCACCCAAATTATTCGTGATTGGCAGCCTGATGAAATGAGTGTGGAAGATGTATTCGTGGCTACAAATGCGGGTGGCGCTTTGAAGCTAGGTCAAGCCCGTGGTGCAGCGATTTGTGCGGGTGTAACCATGCAATTGCCTGTACATGAATACAGCGCTAAACAAGTCAAACAAGCAACCGTCGGTAAAGGGGCTGCAGACAAAACTCAAGTCCAGCATATGGTAAAAGTCTTACTCAATCTCCAAGGCCAATTACAGGCGGACACTGCTGATGCTTTAGCAGTCGCCTTGTGCCATGCTCATACCAGCCATTTAAATAATCGCATTGCTCAAGCTGTGCGTCTGATCCGCTAAGGATTCACTTCATTCAAAGGAAGAATTGCTATGATTGGCTTATTGCGCGGCAAAGTGCTTTATAAGCAGCCTCCTGAGCTTTTATTGGAAGTACATGGCGTAGGCTACGAACTGCAAGCCTCCATGAATACTTTCTACCAGCTGCCAATCGATCAGCAGACTGAAGTAACGATTTATACGCATTTTGTGGTGCGTGAAGATGCGCAAACTTTATTTGGTTTCAGCTCCCAAGATGAACGTGCCCTCTTCCGTAACCTTCTGAAAGTCACCGGAATCGGCCCTAAGATGGCTTTAGCGATTGTTTCAGGCATGACCTCTACTGAATTTGCTCAACTCATTCATGCAGCTGATGCGAATGCACTGAGTCGCATTCCGGGGGTAGGTAAAAAGACTGCCGAGCGCTTAATCATCGAAATGCGTGACCGTTTACCTAAAGTTGATGCGAGTCAAACTATTTCAGGCAGTCACAAGCCATCTAATACGCCTTTTACCATTATTTCTCCGGTCGAGGAGGCTCTCAATGCACTATTGGCTTTAGGTTATAAGCCTGCCCAAGCCAGTAAGATGATCGCGCCTTTAGAAAACCAAGAGCTCAGCGTTGAAGAAATGATCCGCCAGGCTTTACGGTCTAGCCTCAACTAAGCCTCATTTCCATCTCCTCATAATCTGACAATCAGTGACACAAAGCCGACTTCTGGCTGCTTTGTGTCAATCCTGACTGTCAGTTCTGTCACTTCTTGACAGTTTCAGCCTAATTAATTTTGTTTATTAAATAAACTTAATTTCTGCTAATACCTTATAGATCAGCCAGTTAAGTTCGTGCCAATTCGGTTGGCACAGCCGTTGCAATATAGAGATCACAAGGAACGAGAATAAAAATAAGAAAGGGTTAACGGAATAAAGACAACAAGCCCCAAGAGGTGGAAAGCAGGCATAAAACAACAACAAAAATAAGTTGCCTGTGATACCTCGACTCCTGATACCCCCTGCGTAAGTGGGGGGAACTTTAGGAGAAGTTAGAAGTTCAACAGCAAGCCCTAAGAGGTAGCGAGTTAGGCTTAATACATAATAAAAATAAGTAGCCTGCCATGCCTCGACTCCTGATACCCCCTGTGTTAACAGCGCAGGGGGGATTTAAAACAGAGTGTCCTGGGAACTTCGATCAGAACTACAATAAGAATAATTATACAGGTGAGAACCTGCAACCTCTGCCCCCGCTAGCCGGGGGTTTTGTTTTTTCAGATAAACGGAATTAATCATCCAAGCGCTCATTAAAAATATCTAAATCTTGACTTTATTTACTAGCACATTTAATGTATATACATATATATACAAAACATAGTAAAGAAGAGGATAAGCTATGTTTGAGACTTGTGAAAAAATTTGGATTAATGCTCAGCTTGCGAGTTTTGATCCAACGCATGCACCCGCTTATGGTTTATTACCTAGGCATGCTTTAGGTATTAAGCATGGTCTCATCCAATGCATGGCCCCCATGCCAATGTTTGAAAAAGAACATTCCAACCTCAACTCTACTGAAATCGTTGATACTCAAGGTGCTCTGATCACGCCCGGATTGATCGACTGCCACACTCATTTAATTCACGCAGGCAACCGCGCCCAAGAATTCGAGCAACGTTTATTAGGCGCAAGTTACGAGCAAATCGCCCAACAAGGGGGCGGTATTCTTTCCACCGTTTATGCGACACGCAAAGCCTGTTTTGAGCAATTAGTCGAACTAGCCATTCCACGTCTAAAAGCATTAATGGCTGAAGGTGTTACCACTATCGAAATTAAATCGGGTTACGGTTTGGATTTAGACAGTGAACTTAATATGTTGCGTGCGGCACGCGAGTTAGCTAAACGTTTTCCCGTGCGCATATCCACTACCCTACTCGGTGCTCATGCCTTACCACCCGAATATAAAAACCGTGCGGATGCCTATATTGATTGGGTTTGTAAAGCATTAATACCTGCTGCGGTTGCCGAAAAGTTGTCGGATGCAGTGGATGTATTTTGTGAGCATATTGCCTTTAGTCCCGCGCAAACCGAACGAGTTTTACAAGCTGCTCAAGCCTATGGTCTAGGGATTCATGTACACGCCGAACAACTTAGCAATCAACATGCTAGTGCTCTAGCCGCACGTTATCAAGCATGGTCAGCCGATCATTTAGAGTGGTTGGATGAAGAGGGTGTGCACGCAATGGCTGAATCAGGAACAGTTGCCACTTTACTACCTGCTGCGTTTTATTTCCTGCGCGAAACTAAACTACCTCCGATTGAATTATTGCGCCGATATCAAGTACCCATGGCAGTAGCTACTGATTTTAACCCTGGCACTGCCCCCCTTGCTTCGTTGCGTTTAGCGATGAGTATGGCTTGTACTTTATTCCGTTTAACCCCTGAAGAAGCCTTGCTGGGTGTGACCCGTCATGCAGCACAAGCATTAGGTTTGCAAGATCAGAATGGGCAATTGCGTGAAGGTTTTGCGGCGGATTTTATCGTTTGGGACATCCAACATCCTGCTGAACTGGCGTATCAAGTAGGCATTAATCCGATTAAACAACGCGTGTTTGCAGGAGCAATTAGCCATGCCTGAGTTTGATTTTAGTAGCTTGTGGACGGGGCGCATTGATCAAGGTGAAATCCCTGAGTTATCACAACGTTTGCATCAAGTGATCAAGCCTTTTGCTGAAAACGTATCCTCAGGTTTAGCCCTTGTAGGCTTTTGCTCCGACGAAGGTGTACGCCGCAATCAAGGGCGTGTGGGTGCAGCACAAGCGCCGAATCAGATTCGTAAAGTACTCGCCAGCGTTCCGTGGAATCCACAAAAAGCGGTTTATGATATGGGCAATATAGTTTGTGCTGAAGGTGACTTAGAAAGTGCGCACATCCATTTAGCTAATCAAGTCACTCAACTACTAGACCAACACCATTTTCCTATTGTACTGGGTGGCGGACATGAAATGGCTTATGGCTCTTGGTTAGGCTTAGCCAATCATTTAGCCGATACTGAGTCTAATCCCAAAATTGGCATTATTAATTTCGATGCGCATTTTGATCTGCGCACTGATGCCAATGGCTGCAATTCGGGTACACCGTTTTACCAAATAGCGCAAAGCTGCAAGGAACGTGGCTGGTCATTTCAGTACTGCTGTTTGGGTGTGAGTAAAATGGCAAATACGCAAGCCCTCTTTCAACGCGCTAAAGAGTGGCAAGTATCTTATCGCTTAGATAAGCACATGACCTTGCTCGATCTAATCGACACCTTAGCACAAGTCAAAACCTTTATTGAAAGTTGCGACCACCTTTATCTCACTATCGATTTGGATGTACTACCTGCGAGCGTTGCTTCAGGTGTGAGTGCACCTGCACCACGCGGCGTGAGTTTAGAAGTACTCGAACCCATTATTGATTTAATTCGCACGAGCCAGAAATTACGCCTTGCCGATATTGCCGAATATAACCCTAACTACGATCAAGATTTGCAAACAGCGCGTGTGGCTGCACGCTTGTTTTATAGCATCACAGGAGCACAGTATGAATAATCGTCATGACGCGAGCCGTCGCATTATTGCCCCAACAGGTACGCAATTAAGCTGCAAATCGTGGCTCACCGAAGCCCCGATGCGTATGCTAATGAACAACCTTCATCCTGATGTAGCAGAGCGCCCTGAAGACTTGGTGGTGTATGGTGGTATTGGACGTGCGGCACGCGATTGGACTTGTTACGACAAGATTATTGAAGTACTCAAACGTTTGGAGGCTGATCAAACCTTATTGATTCAATCCGGCAAACCTGTGGGGGTGTTTCAAACTCATGCCGATGCACCGCGTGTATTAATTGCTAATTCCAACCTAGTACCCCATTGGGCAAATTGGGAGCATTTCAATGAGTTGGATAAGCAAGGTCTGATGATGTATGGGCAAATGACCGCTGGCTCATGGATTTATATTGGCTCGCAGGGCATTGTGCAGGGTACTTATGAAACCTTTGTGGCAATGGCAAAGCAACATTATAACGGTGAAGCTAAAGGACGCTGGATTTTAACAGGCGGATTGGGGGGCATGGGTGGCGCACAACCCTTGGCAGCAACGATGGCAGGTTTTTCTTGTATCGCAGTGGAATGTGATGAAACCCGTATTGATTTCCGTTTACGCACTCGCTATGTGGATAAGAAAGCTTATAGCCTCGATGAAGCCCTCGATATGATTAATACAGCAAAAGTCGAAGGCAAAGCCATTTCAGTAGGCTTATTAGGCAATTGTGCGGATATTTATCCTGAAATTGTTGCGCGTAATATTTTGCCGGATGTAGTCACTGATCAAACCAGTGCGCATGACCCCTTGAATGGTTATTTGCCCAAAGGTTGGACGCTGGAACAAGCCAAACAGATGCGCGAAACCGACCCGAAAGCAGTAGTCGATGCTGCCAAAGAATCGATGGCAATCCAAGTTCGCGCCATGTTAACCCTGCAAGAGCGCGGCGCTCCGACCACCGATTATGGTAATAATATTCGCCAAATGGCATTGGAAAAAGGTGTGGAAAATGCCTTTAATTTCCCCGGCTTCGTACCTGCCTATATTCGCCCCCTATTCTGTCAAGGTATTGGTCCGTTCCGTTGGGCGGTGCTTTCTGGCGACCCTGAAGATATTTATAAAACCGATCAGAAAGTAAAAGAACTTCTGCCCGATGATGCGCATTTGCATAATTGGTTAGATATGGCACGCGAACGCATTGCCTTTCAAGGCTTGCCTGCGCGGATTTGTTGGGTGGGTCTAAAAGATCGCGCACGTTTAGGTTTAGCCTTTAATGAGATGGTCAAATCAGGCGAATTGAAAGCACCGATTGTGATTGGGCGTGATCACTTGGATTCAGGCTCGGTAGCCAGTCCGAATCGTGAAACGGAAAGTATGTTGGATGGCTCTGATGCAGTCTCCGATTGGCCTTTATTAAATGCGCTATTGAATACTGCTGGGGGTGCGACTTGGGTTTCGCTGCATCATGGTGGTGGTGTAGGAATGGGCTTTAGCCAACATGCGGGCGTGGTGATTGTTGCTGATGGTACAGACGCAGCGGCTAAACGTTTAGCGCGAGTACTACGCAATGACCCCGCTACAGGGGTGATGCGTCATGCGGATGCAGGGTATGAGATTGCTCAAACTTGTGCGCGTGATAATGGCTTAGATTTGCCAATGTTGGGGGCTTAATATGTTTGAACTCATCATCAAACCAGGGCAATTAACTCTCGCCGAATTACGCCAAGTTGCATTACAGCCTGTTCAAGTCAGCCTAGACCCAGCCTGTCGTGTGGCGATTGATGCCAGTGCCGCTGCGGTTGCCAAAGTGATTAGCGAAAATCGCGTCGTGTATGGCATTAATACCGGATTTGGCTTACTCGCCAATACGCGCATTGAACCCAAAGATTTAGAGCTATTACAACGCAGTATTGTACTTTCTCATGCAGCGGGGACAGGCGCTTTAATGGAAGAAGCCACGGTACGCCTAATGATAGTGTTGAAAATTAACTCACTTGCACGCGGTTTCTCTGGCATTCGTTATGAAGTCATTGAGCGTCTAATTCAATTACTCAATCAACAAGTTTACCCGTGTGTACCACAAAAAGGCTCGGTAGGCGCATCGGGCGATTTAGCACCACTCGCGCACATGAGTACGGTGCTTTTAGGCGAAGGCGAAGTGCTCATTGAGGGCAAACGTTTGCCTGCATCGGAAGGCTTAAAACATGCAGGCTTAAATCCAATAACACTCGCACCCAAAGAAGGTTTAGCCCTACTTAATGGCACGCAAGCCTCCACTGCATTTGCGCTGCAAGGCTTATTTGCTGCCGAAGATTTATTTGCTGCGGCGACAGTGGCAGGCGCATTTTCAGTGGAAGCAGCACTTGGGAGTCGCAAGCCTTTTGATGCGCGAGTCCATGCAGTACGCGGTCATCAAACGCAAATTGATGCTGCCGCAGCGTACCGACATTTATTGGGTACTGGCTCAGAACTCGGTAGCTCGCATCAAAATTGCGGCAAGGTACAAGACCCTTATTCGTTACGTTGTCAACCGCAAGTGATGGGCGCGTGTTTGCAACAAATTCGCCAAGCCGCCGATGTACTTCTTACCGAAGCCAATGCAGTCTCGGATAATCCTCTAGTGTTTGCTGAGGAAGATGAATTTATTTCTGGCGGTAATTTCCACGCCGAGCCTGTGGCAATGGCAGCGGATAATTTAGCGTTGGCAATTGCGGAAATCGGCGCATTATCCGAACGGCGTATGGCGCTATTGATTGATTCTAATTTAAGTAAATTGCCACCTTTCTTAGTCAATAATGGTGGGGTGAATTCCGGTTTTATGATTGCTCAAGTCACTGCTGCGGCTTTAGCCTCTGAAAATAAAACCTTCGCGCATCCAGCTTCCGTCGATAGTATGCCGACTTCTGCCAATCAGGAAGATCATGTGTCAATGGCAACCTTTGCGGCGCGGCGTTTATTGGAAATGGCGGATAATACCTGTGGTATTGTGGCGATTGAATTGTTGTCTGCGGCGCAAGGTTTAGATTTTCGTGCGCCACTCAAAACGACAGAGCTGTTAGAAGCGGCTAAAGCGGAATTGCGTGAACGTGTAGCGTTTTATGATAAAGATCGCTACTTTGCGCCCGATATTGAAAAAGCCAAACAATGGGTAAGTAGTGGCGCGTTAAAGCATTATATGCCGTCAGACTTACTGCCCAGCGCATGAGCAAAACTGTTATTATGACCACCCGAATTTATCCTTAGGAGCTTTGGGTGGATCCTCGACCCCGTTACCAACAAATTAAGCAATTCATTGGCGATGCGATTCGCAACCAAAGCTATGCAGCAGGCGATAAAATCCCGACCGAGGCTGAACTAGTCGAACAATTCAGCGTGAGTCGCATGACCGTAAATAAGGCATTGCGCGATCTGGTACAAGAAGGTTTATTAATACGCTATCCAGGGTTAGGGACGTTTGTCGCACCTCCCAAAGCCGAATCCCCGCTTGCTGATGTACGCAATATTGCTGAAGAAGTGCGGGCGCGTGGTCATCAATATACCAGCCAAGTACTTGCTTTAAACGAGCAAGCTGCATCCGAGTTAGTAGCGACACAATTAGGTATTCCGCTACACAGCCGCGTGTTTCATTCCCTTATTGTCCACTTAGAAAATCAGCTACCGATTCAACTCGAAGAGCGCTATGTAGCCGCCACTGTTTTGCCAAACTATCTGCAACAAGATTTCACTCAAAAAACGCCTAATCAATATCTGTCCGAACAGTATGCACTAACTTCAATGGAGCATATTGTTGAAGCGATATTACCTAATAAACAGGCTCAACATTATTTGAAGCTCGATGCCCATTTGCCTTGCTTGCAAGTGAGTCGCCGTACATGGTCAGGCGAGCGTTTGATTAGTTTTGCTGTCCTCACGCATCCAGGGGATAGGTATAAGTTGAGATCGGTAATGAGTTTGCCTGCAAAGGCTTCCTAAAATTTAACTTCTCGCTAACACCTGTTTAACTTTTCACGCCTAGCTCTGGTTTAGCATTTGCGGCATAGTTGACTGATTATTAATAAAATCAGCCAGGACGATTCGTTATGCAACGCCGTGACTTTCTGCGCGCCTCTAGTTTAGTAGCATTAAGCCTTAGCCCCCTGCTTGCCCACGCACTAGGTACTGACACTGTCCAAGATTTACCCCAAACGCCCAAAATGCCAGTGCTGTTTGTAGGTCATGGCAGCCCGATGAATGCCATTGAAAACAATAGCTTTCGGCAGAATTGGCAGAAAATCGGTAAAGAGTTGCCAAAGCCTGCGGCTATTTTGATGGTTTCAGCGCATTGGCTCACGGATGGCAATACGGCGATTATGGCGGCTAATAAGCCGGAAACGATTCATGATTTTGGTGGCTTCCCTGATGAGTTATTTGCACAACAATACCCTGCGACTAATTCACCTCAAGCAGCTCAATTAACCGCTGACTTACTCAAAAAACCGTTAGCGGACGGCACACAGGTTAAAACCGCGTTCGATCTGCGCCAAGGTTATGATCATGGCACTTGGAGTGTCTTGCTGCCGATGTTTCCACAAGCAAATATTCCCGTCTTCCAAATTAGCATTGATTATTTTAAACCTGCCTCCTATCACTATGCCTTAGGTAAGCAACTCGCAGCCTTACGGGAACGGGGCGTACTGATTATGGGCAGCGGGAATATTGTACATAATCTTGAAGCTGAAGCGCTTGAAGCAGGCAAGCCTTATGACTGGAATCAAGCCGTTGACCAAAAAATCGCGCAATTGCTGCAAAAACACGATGATCAAGCCCTGATTCAATTTGCAGATAAAGATAAATTGATCAAGCTCGCCCACCCCACCGTTGACCACTTATGGCCGTTATTCTATGCCTTGGGTGCTAAGCATGAAGATGACCAAGTCCGCTTCTTTAATGCGGCTTATGCGGGTAGTGCGATTTCCATGCGTTCGGTGATTTTTTCTTAAGCTTTAGCCTTTTCTTCGAGTTTAGCAGCCTCCCACGCCGCATCCATTTGTGCCAAAGAGGCTGCTTCTAAACTAAGCTTATCCTGCGCTAGCAACTCCTCAACCCGCTCAAATCGCTTCTCAAATTTGCGACTTGATAAGCGCAGCGCATTTTCTGCATCCACTCCTAGCATGCGCGCCATATTGCTGGCTGCTAACAAGACATCCCCCATTTCCTCTTCAATGCGTGTAAAGGGTTCTTGCTGAGCCACTGCCTCTGCAACCTCATCCAATTCCTCATGCACTTTCGGCACAACTTGCTGCCAATTTTCCCAATCAAAACCGACTTGTGCAGCTCGCTTTTGGACTTTTTGTGCTCGGCGCAAAGCAGGCATAGCGGTTGGAATTCCTGCAAATAAACCTTCTTGCTTTTTCTCAGCACGCTCAGCTTGTTTGATCGTTTCCCAAGCCTGCTTTTGCTCTGCTTCAGATTGATAGACTGTATTATCAAACACATGCGGATGGCGGCGAATCAGCTTCTCGCTAATCCCTTGAGCTACATCATTAAAATTAAATAAGCCCTGTTCTTCGGCAATTTGCGCCATAAACACCACTTGCAGCAGCAAATCCCCCAACTCATCACAGACCGCCGCTGCATCATTGCGATCCACTGCGTCCACCACCTCGTAAGTTTCTTCTAAGGTATAGGGCAGCAAAGTTTGCCAAGTCTGCTTACGATCCCAAGGGCAGCCGCGCTTGGGGTCACGTAATTGCGCCATAATGGTCAATAATTGTTGGATGGGTGTATTGCTGCTTTCAGACATGCTGCGTTCCTGCCAAATGAAACAGCTCAGCACTATAACGGGAAAGGATTAAAACTGACTAGTAGAAACTATGCACCAGCAGCTAGCTACTATTCTAGCTGCTGGCGAACTGACTATGGCTTTACAATTTTCACAAACTGTGAGCCTAAGAATTTACCTTGTGGATTAAAACGAAATGCCACCTGAGAAGCCCAAGGTGTCCCACAAGCATTACAACCATCTTTTAAGGTATAATTAAAAATAAAACTCTGCCCAGCTTTAGTTTTATTCACTTTTACAAACTCGGCGCGTGTTCCCCAAAACTCTAAATTCTTATATTTTTTCTTTAAAGTCTTATATTGCGGGTCTTTCTCTAAACCTTTGATGTTTTGAATTTCCGTACTGACCACTTTGGGTTGCCCATTCAGCATGACATAAGCATCATTCGTATTAGCACGGAAAGGCATAAATGCCTCACCTAAATCCACTACACCTTTTTCTTGGAAAGAAACGAGAAAACCCTCATTTTTAATATCTTTGCTAAATTGAAGCGCAGCAGGACTTGCACCCCATTTTTTTAATGACTTACCCACACAAGTCGTGCTATTCCCCAAATCACAGGTAGATAAGATACTCATCATCTTCTCTGGCTTGACCTTCACTATGGAATTGGCTGAATACATACTGGGTGCGGCTGAAACAGTACCTACCAAACTTGCAAATAAAATAAAAGTCATACTTGATTTACTTAACATATGGTGTTCCCTCACTACTATTTATTTGAAGAGCCTTAGCTTGAACTAGATAGAAGCCAAGTAATATCCCTTAAATAGGCGAGAATACTAGCCTAGTCGTAAAAAGGGCAAGATAAATAACTCTATTCACTGCGTTTACAGTAGGGCTTATTACCTTTGTGGGTAAATATAAATCCCTATAAGCTTTACCATACTTAGAGAGCATATCACCTACTGCATCGATAAAAAACTCCTATTCTTGATAAGCAATTTCTCTCGTGGATTGAAATCTTCATACTTTACTAAGATAAGTTTATATTAACAGACTGCTAGCTATACAAAAAAAGACGAGTTAGCGCCCTAAGTACTAACTCGTAAGGTTTAGGAGTTTTAGTGAACGAAATTCTTATTATTTCACGATCTTTATAAACTGCGTGCCGAGGAATTTGCCTTGCCCATTAAAGCGAAATTCCACTTGTGCAGACGCTGGAGCAGCACAAGCACGGCAGCCATCTTTTAATAAATAATTAAACACATAGTTTGTCCCCGCATTAGTTTTATTAATTTTTACAAACTGCGCATTCGTTCCCCAAAACTCCAAATTTTTATATTTTTTATTTAACTCCTTGAAACTCGTATCCTTTTCTAAACCGGTTATCTTGGCAATCTCGGTATCTACAATAGAGGGTTGTCCATTTAAAAGCATATACGCCGAATTGGTATTAGCACGGAAAGGATAAATCACTGTCCCTAAATCGACTTTGCCCTGCTCTTGGAATTTGACTAGATAACCTTCATGCTTAATAGCCGCACTAAACTTCAAGACGGAGCTACTCGCCCCTAATTGTTTCATTTTTTTGGCTATACACGCTGAAGCTGTGGTATCACAGTTCATCAATGCGGTAAAAGCTTGCTGATCTTTCACTTTCCAGACTGTATCAGTTGAATAAATTGGTGTAGAAGCAGTTGCAGTGCTGACTAGTCCAGCTACTAGCAGCGTACTAGCGACGAACTTATTTAACATGATTGACCCCCAGTCATTACCCTAAAACTAATGAAATCATTATGTGGAAATGCAAAATTTTTGAGCATACCTCAAATATGGGAGCGGGAGGAAAGAGGGGAAAAGATGACTACCTTAAATGAGGGAGTGCCTTAAAATTAAGCAACCTGCTAGACACTCCACGAATCAAGTTTAGGTTTTATAAACTGCTATACACCTTATCGACAGCACATTTGACCATCCTTACAACTAGATCAACCTCGTCACGGGTGATAATTAAAGGGGGTGCTAAACCCAAAATATCTCCATGCGGCATCGCACGCGCAATCAAGCCTGCTTGCAAACAAGCCGCTGACACCTTCGCACCAATCCCTTGAGTAGTAGCAAAGCGCTGCTTGGCTTTCTTATCAGCGACAAATTCCAAAGCGGCTAATAAGCCCACACCACGCACTTCACCGACCAAAGGATGATCACTAAAATGCGCATGTAACTGAGCTTGTAGATACGCGCCGACCTCACGCGCACTCCTGGTTAAATCTTCACGCTCGACAATATCTAAATTCGCATGTGCTGCTGCCACGCAAACCGGATGCGCCGAATACGTCCAGCCATGCCCTAATGCACCGAGTTGATCTGTACCCTGCTCTAAGACTTTCCAAACCTTTTCGCCGACAACTACACCAGACAGCGGCAAATAAGCAGACGTTAGCCCCTTAGCAATCGTGATTAAATCCGGTTGGATTTGATAAGTGTGTGAGCCAAAATACTGTCCGGTGCGCCCAAAGGCCGTCACGACTTCATCAGCAATCAACAGCACCTCATACTTCTGCAAAATCGGCTGAATTGCTTCCCAATAAGCTTTAGGTGGTGGAATGATGCCACCTGTGCCCATCACCGGTTCGGCAATAAATCCAGCAATGGTTTCTGCACCCTCGGCAAGAATTAAGCGTTCTAAATCGGCTGCACAACGCTGCGAAAATTCTTCTTCCGTTTCGTCCTCTTGTGCATTCCAGTAATAATGCGGGCAAGTGGTATGCAAGACCCGATCTAAGGGCAAATCAAAAGCATTATGAAAGATAGGCAAGCCTGTCAAACTGCCTGTCATTAAGCCAGAACCGTGATAACCCCGTTGACGGGAAATAATCTTTTTCTTCTGGGGGCGACCGAGAATATTGTTGTAATACCAAACTAATTTGATATTCGTTTCATTTGCATCCGAACCGGACAAGCCATAATAAACCCGCTGCATACCCATCCCAGCTTGGCGCACAATCCGTTCGGATAAGCGAATGAGTGGTTCGTGCGAATGACCGACATAAGCATGATAATAAGCCAGCTGTTTAGCTTGTTGGGCAATCGCTTCGGCGACTTCTTGACGACCATAGCCAATATTTACGCAATACAGACCCGCAAACCCATCCAAACTACGCTTGCCGCTACTATCTTCCACATACACACCCTGCCCGCCGACCATAATCCGATTCGGTGTATCTCCGCGAGCAAATTGCGCCAAATGTGTAGAAGGATGCATAGTGTAAGCACGATCTAAAGCTGACAGCTCGGCTTGTAGCTGTTGATCCATAATTAAACTCCTGTGGTTTGCATGGTTGCGAGACGTTGGCAAGCCATCGCTAAATGACACCGATAAAGATGCCCAAACGAGGGGTAGTCATTGTTGGCTAACAAGCGTAAGGCTTCGCTGATTTCGGCATGGAGTAGTTCTGCTTCATAGCCAACATTTTTTTCATCCAATAAATACGGCCACATGCGTGCAGTGCGATAAAACAACTGCTCTTGCACTGCACGTAAGGGCTGATTCCCCACTAAATCCATAAAACTTAAGAACACCTCGACATTTACCTCTGCAAAACGCCGCTTCGGTTTGGGGTGTTTCGTAATACTTAAACAAGCCATTTGTAAGTTTTGTAGGCGCTGAATCAAATTTGCACTAGCTGCTCTCGGCGCTAGTACATCGATTAAACGCACTAACTCCATACGTAACTCAAACACTTCCAACAATTCGGGCATGCTTAATTCAGTCACAAAGTTACCTGCGCCATGCCGAATTTCTAACAAACCTTCTACTTCCAAACGATTCAACACGCGCCGTATCGGCGTGCGACTCACTTTGAATTCATCAGCCAGTTGCTCTTCTGATAAACGCGTACCTGGCTGATAGTCGAGCAAGATAATCCGCGAACGCAGTGTCTGATAAATCCACTGGAAACGCTGCTCTGCTTCAGAAATATTGCTGGGCATCTCAGTCATAAACATCGCTTAAACTCAAGTTGTATACAAATATATTAATAACATGTAAAAATAAACTTGAAAACTACAATTTAATCCACTAAAAATAAATATATGTATACAAATTAAGGTTAGCACGATGAAAGAAAGTCGCCGCCGCTTTGAGCCTGCTGAATACACAACTCGTCAAGCCAAAACCCGCTCTGCGATAGAAAAGCAAGGGCTGGATTTACTGATTGTCTCTGACCCTTCCAATATGTGTTGGCTGACGGGTTTTGATGGCTGGTCGTTTTACGTGCATCAATGCATAGTGATTGGAAGTAATGGTGAGCTATTCTGGTTTGGACGCGGGATTGATGCACCCACTGCTTATCTGACCACCGACTTGGCTCACAGTGAAGTGATTACTTATCCTGATCATTATGTGCAATCGCCAGATATTCATCCGATGGAATATCTAGCGGATAAGCTTAAACAGCGCCAATTGCATACTGGCAAAATCGGAGTAGAGAAAGACAATTACTATTTCTCCGCACGGGCGATGGAATCACTTGCACGCTCACTGCCTGATGCTCAATTTCAAGATGCGACCAGCTTAGTGAATTGGCAACGTGCTCTTAAATCACCACAAGAAATCACTTATATGCAGCGGGCTGGGCAAGTCATTGAACAGGTTTACCAACGGATTATGCAGGTTGCTGAACCAGGGATGCGTAAAAATGAGTTAGCTGCCGAAATTTTGCATGCAGGCACTTGGGGAACCGTAGAGCATTATGGTGATTACACTGCGATTGTACCGCTCATGGGGATGGGTGAAGAAGCTTCCGCTTGCCATTTAACCTGGGATGGCAGTCGCCTTGAGCCAGATAATGGCATGTTTCTAGAATTAGCCGGTGCACA
Organism: uncultured Thiothrix sp.; assembly: GCF_937876535.1. Classification (GTDB taxonomy): domain Bacteria; phylum Pseudomonadota; class Gammaproteobacteria; order Thiotrichales; family Thiotrichaceae; genus Thiolinea. Next base: position 170,977 of record NZ_CALFHZ010000021.1, on the reverse strand, counting down.
TCATCGTTATCATTGCCCAGTTTCTCGCACGCTTTATTTTGGTGAGCCACCCGCTAAATACCGCGACATTGAAAAAGTCATTGGAGAAAGTATTGAATTACTCTTGCCACTATTTAAACCCGGCAATACTTGTGGCGAACTGGCGCAAACTTTTTTCACTCATTTACACAAACATGCTTATGAAAAAAATAATCGTTGCGGTTATTCAATCGGCATGAGCTATCCACCGGATTGGGGCGAGCGCACCATGAGCTTACGTACAAATGATCAGACTGTTTTACAAACCGGTATGTGCTTCCATTTCATGCCGGGCATGTGGTTTGACGATTGGGGTTTTGAAATGACCGAAAGCATTACCGTGACCGAGCAAGGCGGTTTATGTTTAGCGAATGTACCACGGCAGTTATTGGTAAAATAAATGAGCACTATTGATCATCCCATTAAAAGCAGTATCGACTTTGCCAAAGATGGCATTCAGCACGGTTTTTTACGCTTGCCTTATTCCAGAAATGATTCTGCTTGGGGAGCGATTTTAATCCCAATTGTGCAATTCAAACACGGGCAAGGCTCGACTGCGCTGATTACAGGCGCTAATCATGGGGATGAATATGAAGGCCCCATTGCTTTATATAACTTCGTACAACGCACTGATTTAGCTAGCTTTCAGGGTCGAGTTATTATTATTCCAGCCATGAACTACCCTGCTTTCCAAGCTGGTACACGCGTTTCACCGTTGGATCATTTAAATATGAATCGGATTTTTCCGGGGAAAGTGGATGGTTCAGTGACTCAGGTTTTAGCTGATTATTTCAGCCGAATCTTATTGCCACTGGCTGATTATGTACTTGATATTCATTCTGGTGGAAAAACTTTAGATTTCTTACCTTTTGCGACTTGCCACGAATTAGAAAACAAACCACAGCAAGTTGAATGTGAAGCAGCAATGCAAGCTTTTGGCGCGCCTTATACGTTGAAGCTTTTAGAAGATACGCGTGGCATGTATGACCATCAAGCTGAATCAATGGGTAAAATATTTGTCTCCACTGAATTAGGTGGTGGTGGAACAGCTCATCCACACTCAATTGCTATCGCTAAACAGGGAATAGAAAACTTTCTAATTCATGCTGGTATTCTAAAGCAAGCTGACTCTATTCAAGCAACTACTAGCCAACACCTAGTCATGGATCAATATAGTTATGTATTTTCTGAACATCAGGGTTTATTAGAACCTTGTGTGACTTTGGGAGAAATAGTGGAGGTTGCACAATTAATTGCGCGCATTCATTCAATAGAGCGCACGGATCAAAAACCACATGCTTATTATGCACCACGTAGTGGCATTATCATGGCTCGACATGTACCTTCTTTAATAAAAATGGGTGATTGTCTGCAAGTAATAGCTGGCCTAGAACACTAGCCTTAACAAATTGCAAGTTTTTTTTAAAAGTTTTCCACACCCCAGAACGAGAAAACTATCCACTTGTCAAGTTCTTTAGTATCAACGTTCTAGTTAGTATTATCGAACAAGAATATTTTTAAGTATTTGATTTTAAAATAAAAAATGAATTGATTAATTTTTAATCAATTTGTTAACATCTACGATTCACCTGCGGTACAGAAGAATATCCGCAAGATACCCACAGACTTATCCACAGGTTCTGTGCATAACCCGTAATTTTCTTTATGTAGCAAGGGTTTGTCATCGTTCTGACACAAATCTGTGCACCAAAAAATATATTCCGCTACGGTTTGAGCAATCCTGTAAAATCATTGAATGGAAGCAAAACTACTCATCGCTGTCCCACGGCCGTTGCGGACTTTATTGACCTACACTGAGCAAACAACTAACCCTACTGAAATTTTAGGCTGTCGCGTTTCGGTATCTTTAGGGCATGGTAGTAGCATTGGGGTAGTTTTGGGCGTGGCCGATGCGCAAGCAGCAAGTCAATACAAACTTAAGCCCATTAAAGCTTTATTGGATCGTGAGCCTTTATTGGATGCTCATTTACTAGAGCTTATCCAGTGGGCGGCACGTTATTATCAACATGCGATTGGTGAGGTCGTATTTACTGCACTCCCTAATGCCTTACGCGATGGAAAGCCCATACCTCAAACTATTAATTGGCAAGCTCTGCCTAAGCCGGAAGCGAGCAATCAGCTGAAGCGCGCTAAACGTCAGGCAGATTTGTATCAATGGCTTATGCAGCAACCTGCCCCATGCTCAGCTAGCGCGATTCATGCACACTTAGGGGATGGTTGGCGGCAAGTTTTGGCGGCTTTAATAGACAAAAATTTAGTTCAAGAGAACCTTAGCCTCCCACAAGCCAGCTTGCCTTCTTTGGGTAAAGTAACACCTAAACTGGAACTCAGCGAGCAACAAAACACTTGTCTTGAGCAATGTAGGGTCTGGATGCAAGCATCTAACCCCCAACCCACATTGCTACATGGAGTGACAGGTAGCGGCAAAACCGAAATCTATTTACGTCTCATTGAAGATGCTTTAGCGAAGCATAAACAAACCCTGATTCTTGTCCCTGAGATTGGCCTGACGCCACAGTTAGTACAGCGCTTCAGTGATCATTTCCCTGAGCAACGTATCAGTTCTTTGCATTCAGGCTTAAATGATACAGAACGTCTACAAGCCTGGATGGAAGCGCGTTCTGGACAAGCAGATATTGTGATCGGTACGCGCTCGGCTGTATTTACAGCTTTTGCTCATTTAGGCCTCATTATTATTGATGAAGAACATGATACTTCCCTCAAGCAGCAAGAAGGCTTTCGGTATCATGGCCGTGATTTAGCCATTAAACGCGCGCAAATGCTGAATATCCCGATTCTAATGGGTACTGCTACGCCAGCTTTAGAAACCTTGCATAATGCTGATCAAGGGCGTTATCACTATTTCCGTCTCGAACAGCGCCCCGGCAAAGCACGTCAACCGAGTTTAGAAGTACAAGATATTCGTGGGCATCATTTGCATTCGGGCTTAAGTAAGCTAACCATGCAAGCCATCGAGCGTACTTTAGAGCGCAATGAACAGGCAATGCTATTTATTAATCGGCGTGGGTTTGCGCCGATGTTACTCTGCCCAGCTTGCGGTTGGTTAGCGCATTGCCCTGCTTGTAGTGCGAATATGACTTACCATGCGCGCAAGAGTCGAATTATTTGCCATCATTGCGGTGCTGATGAGCGTGCGGAATCACATTGTCCTGCTTGTAGTAATCCACAATTGATTACTCAAGGACATGGTACTGAACGGATTGAACTGGTTTTGCAGCAATATTTTCCTGAAACACCCATTGTACGGATTGATCGGGATACCACTAGTCGGAAAGGATCACTCGAACGGCATTTAGAAACTGTACGCACCACTGAACGTTTGCTACTAGTGGGTACGCAAATGTTGGCTAAGGGACATGACTTTCCCAATCTAACCCTCGTGGTTATTTTGGATGTGGATGCCGCACTGTTAAGCTCGGAATATCACGCTTTGGAACGGTTTGGGCAATTGCTTACGCAAGTAGCTGGGCGTTCAGGACGTAGTGATAAACCGGGGCATGTGATCTTGCAAACCACACAACCGCAGCATCCAATGTTGCTGACTTTACTCCAAAGTGGTTATCTAGCTTTTGCGCGGCAGTTGATTGAGGAGCGTAAACGTTGGCAGTTTCCACCGTTTAGTTACCAAGCGTTGATTCGTGCCGAAGGAGCTGAAATGGAGCAAGCTTTGCAGCATCTTGAGCAACTACGTGCCCTCATTCCAAGTCAAGCAGGGGTGTTTATTATGGGTCCGGTACCTGCACCCTTAGAAAAGCGCGCAGAACGTTATCGAGCGCAACTTTTAATTCAAGCAGAGAACCGCAATTTACGCCACCTGTGTTTAAATTATTTAACTAAGCTAGAAAAAAATAGCGCAAACCAAAAAAGCATTCGCTGGTCTATAGACATAGATCCTGTAGAATTATCATAATGCTGGGTGGACTTGTTGCCACAATACATTAACTAAACCTCAGGATTGCGTAAGTTCACTGCGCCACTAATGGATTAATTATGATCATGACTAAAGATTTCAAAATAACAGAGACTACAGCTTCTTCACAATATGGGATTAGCTGGGTTTTAGGTGGGATCGCGGTCGGCTTATTAGCAGGTGCGGTCGTGTATGCTTTAATGAGTCCCAAAACACCTGCTGTCTCAGCCGCTACGCCAGGGACTTCCCCTACTCTAGCTAGCTCAAGCCCTACTAGCCCATCAACTAGCACTTTAAATAGCTTGGAGGATAAGCCAGTCGCTACCGATAATCGCCCTGGTTTTAGCTACCATGCAGTCCTACCACAATTAGAAATGTCTGTACCTATTAGTGTGCATGAAGATAACCCCGATGGTGATACGCCTAAAGCTACAGCTGAAGAGAAAAAGCCAGCACAAAAAGAAAAAGTGACTGAAAAAGTGGCTGAAATTGAAGCATCTAAACCTGAACCTGGCACTGCAGTTGAAAAAACATCAGCGACCAGTGGCGGTAAAGTCATGTTTCAGCTGGGTGCTTATAAATCTGAAGCGCAAGCCAATCAAATTCAGCGCTTAGCTAGCCAAAAAGGTTTAAATACCCGTGTGGAAGCGTCTGAGATTAAAGGCGAGCGTTGGTATCGGGTACGTTTAGGGCCAACCAATGACCCAACTACCGCAAATCGTTGGAAACAGATGCTTTCAGGTATGGGAATTAGCGCAATGGAAATTCGTCTGTAATAATAATATTGATAACTTTAGTAGAATAACTATTGGCAACAGTTAAAGGAGTACACATGGCTTATTTAGATACAGGAACTGGTTTAGTTGTCGCGCAAGCCTCAGAAGCTGAGCGCGCTGGCTTTATCCGTCGCACCTATCTGCATTTGGGTGGTGCTATTTTAGCTTTCACCATTTTGGAAGCTTTATTGATTCGCTCTGGGGTTGCTGAATCCTTCGTCGGTATGCTCAGTGGTAGTAAATGGTCATGGCTAGTAGTAATGGCTTTATTTATGGGCGTGTCCTATATCGCTGATCGTTGGGCACACTCAGCCATTTCCCGTGGCATGCAATACGCAGGTCTGGGCCTGTTTGTGGTGGCTGAAGCAATTGTCTTTATGCCGCTCATTTATATGGCACTAAAATTTACTGCTGCCACTGGCTCAAACGTCCTCTTGAGCGCTGGTTTAATGACTTTAATGCTCGCAGGTGGCATTACTTTTACCGCGTTTAGCACGAAGAAAAACTTCTCGTTCTTGGCTCCGTTTATCACAGTCGGTGGCTTCGTAGCTTTAGGTTTAATCTTAGCGAGTATTATTTTCGGCTTTAGCTTAGGTTTAGTATTCTTTGGTGCGATGGTGATTTTTGCGGGTGCAGTAATGCTCTATCAAACTTCACAAATTATCCATGAGTACAATAGCGAGCAATATGTAGCTGCTTCTTTAGGTTTATTCTCAAGCGTTGCTTTAATTTTCTGGTATATCGTCCAGTTCTTAATGAGCTTGGGTAGCAGCGAATAAACTAACTGTTATTTAAGCGAGAAGGCGCTACTCTGTAGCGCCTTTTTCATTTCTACTTGTTAACTATTAAATACTCGATTATGGGCACTTACGTTATTGGTGATATTCAAGGTTGCTATGAACCTTTGCGGCGCTTGCTGGATAAAATCCGTTTTGACCCCAAACAAGATCAGTTGTGGTTTGCGGGTGATTTAGTCAATCGGGGTAAGCATTCTTTAGAAACTTTGCGCTTTGTGCGTACACTTGCGTTAGAAAATGCGGCCTTATGTGTATTAGGCAACCATGATATTAGTTTAATTGCAGCTGCTTACCGTATTTTAGAACCGCATAAAAGCTTACGTAAATTGATGGACGCACCGGATCTATGCGAACTAGTTGACTGGTTACGTCAATGCCCTTTTATGTATCTCGACACAACTAAACAAGCGATTTTAGTCCATGCAGGCATTTCACCAGAATGGGATGTAGCGACTGCTCAAACTCAAGCACGCCGTTTAGAACAAGCTTTACAACAAAAAAATCCAAAAGTCTGGCTTGAAACGGCTTATGGCAATAAGCCATCTGCATGGCAAGCCTGTCAAACTCAAGAGGAACAAGATCGTTATAGCCTGAATGCTTTTACGCGGATGCGCTTTTGTTTTCCAGATGCAAGCTTAGAATTTCAACAAAAATTGAACCCTACGCTAGTTAGTCAGTCTCAACCAGAACTAATACCTTGGTTTTCCCATCCTAATCGTTTGCCTATTCCTTACACAATTCTCTTTGGGCACTGGTCAACTTTAGGGTATTATCAGGAGCATAACGTAATAGCGCTGGATACGGGCTGCGTGTGGGGCGGTACTTTAACTGCGCTAAATATTGATACTAAAAATAGTCTAGGGCAGGCTTGTCACGAGTATGAGCGACGAGAAAAAGGATAATGCGCCCCAACCTTCTAATTATGTGGGCACTATTAAAGTTAATGTATTAGGCAAAGATTATTATGTCCAAACTAGCACACCACCGATGAGTGCTAGTCTTGAAGAACTTGAGCGTGCCTTAAAACATAATCGTGAAATCATTGGGCAATCCCAAGAGCAAATGAAGGCAGCGGTCATTGATCAGATATTTATGTTCAAGCCCCCCATGCTCATCAACTTCGATAGTCCTACGCAAAATGCCATTATGGCGCATATTAATATCAATATTTTGATTCCCTTGATTAATTTGCGCGGGGGCAATGCGGTCTTTGAAAAAGCCGAAACCTTTCATGTCAAATCACGGGTAGAAATTATGCGCAATGCTGCCGAGCGGGTGGCTTATATGGAACAGCAAGCTAAAACCAGCCCCGTGAAATCTGCCTTTGTGATTGTCGTGGTGCTGGCTTTAGTGATGTCAGTCTTGTTAGTGAATCAGGTGTAAGCCAAAATCTCGACCACAGAAGCTTCTAGCGCAGGTAAGTCGGGAATTAAACAAACCAACTGCGAAATCCGTACTTGCCGTGCGACATAAGGGCAACGTTGCGTATTGCCACTATAGTCGTCTCGCAAGGTATCTTCACTGATCTCTACCGTTTGTAAGCCTCCCTGTACTTGGAGAGCAATAAAAGGCAAGTCATCACAGTCTGATACTGTATGTAAAATCAAGCAGTTACTAGCAGTTTCGATATTCCCCTCACCTAACATGCAAAGTGACTCCAACGAAACGACAGGGACAGGGCGATTTAGCCAACTCAACCAACCCAAAATCCCTGGCATCGTTGAAGTTTCTAAATGATCAACTGTGACCATTTCCGCAATCAAATTAAAAGGTACAATCAAGCTACCATGCTGCAAACGCAAGACCGCACATTTTATCATTGGCTTCTTAGTATTCATGCAGCCATCTCCTCAGCCCACTCAGGATTTAATGCTAAATAACGCCGAATCAAGGCCATTAGCTCTTGGTTTTGATAGGGTTTCCCTAAAAAGCTATTCGCCCCTAGTTGCTCAGCCCGCTGCTGATGTTTTTCAGCAGTACGCGAACTAATCATAATAATCGGTACATGATTCCAATCTGGATTTTGCCGAACCGTTTCTAACACTTCGAAGCCGTCCATACGTGGCATTTCAATATCCATAAGGATCAAATCAGGATCGAACTTCTCGATAATTTCTAGTGCTTCCAGTCCATCTTTAGCCGTACCAACCTGCATATTTTCGCTAATTAACAGTTTTTCAGTGACTTTACGTACTGTAATTGAGTCATCGACCACCAAAATATGTGGACGCTCGTGACGTTCTGGAGCTGGAATGACAAACGCTTTTTCATTTGGCTCAATAGTGCTTGCCACCCCGTTGACACGTAAGGCTAAATCAGCCATGTCTGGCAAGAGGACTACCTCACCATCGCTGGTAATCGTTGCAGAAGAATAGAAACGGCTTTCTTTGAATAAATTCCCTAGGGACTGCAAGACGACTTCGCGGCGCCCGAAAATTTTATCAACGATCCATGCAATACAATGCCCCCCACTGGTACGTACAAAGACTACCGGATAGACATGATCATCCTGCAAGCTTAATTGCGTACCTGGTTCTAACAAGGCACCTAAATAGCGTACGGCATAATTATTACCACTAAAGGAAATAAATTTATCGGTTTGATCCAAATGCTCACGTACCTTAGTCAAATCTAAGCGAGATAAACCTTGTACGTAACCCAGTGGTACTGCATAAGTTTGAGTTTGCGTACCCACAAATAAGACTGGATTCGCGGCCATCGCGAAAGGTAAACGCATTGTGAATAAAGTACCTTGCCCTTCTGTAGAGCTAATTTGTAGATGGCCACCCAACGCTTTCACTTCAGAGCTGACCACATCCATCCCCACACCACGACCCGAAATTTGACTCAACGAACTAGCTGTCGAAAAGCCCGGACGTAAGATTAAACGCATAGTCTCTTGATCAGACAAGAGATCTTGCGGACGTACTAAGCCTAGCTCCTCAGCCTTGGTGCGCAAACGCTTACGATTCAACCCCCGTCCATCATCCTGTACTTGGAAAATAATTTCTGTATCTTCACGGAATACTTTTAAGGTGATATGTCCCTGTGCTTCTTTGCCAACAATCGTACGCTCTTGTGGGGGTTCAATTCCATGTGATACAGCATTCCGCAGTAAATGTTCAATGGGTGCTGTCATGCGCTGTAATAAATGACGGTCTAGCTTAAAGGCCTCTCCATCGATAGCTAAATTGACCTCCCGTCCGAGCTCAGTAGATGTCTGACGCACAATGCGTTTTAAGCGCGGTACAATCACCATCGCTTCAACTAAACGTGTTTCCAATAAGTCTTGATGCAAATAACGGCTGGAACTAAGCGCATCTTTTAACACCATGCCACTATTGCGTAACTGCACCCCTAGATCAGCTTCAATATTCACTAAGTCATTTAAACTTTCTGCCAAAGCACGTGAGAGACGCTGCAATTCAGAATATTGATCCATCTCGAGAGGGTCAAAATCAGCCCCTTTATTTTGCGCGGCAGCGGATTGTCGATAGCCTGCATGAATTTGTGCCTCCGTTTCTAACTCTAAAGAGCGCAATAATTGCTTTAAACGCGAAGCGGTACGACTAAATTCACTAACATCATCTGCCATAATCTGCAAACGTTCACTCAGAGCATTCTGCTGCATATTTAGGCTACCTGCCCGATCAATCATCTTATCCAAAAAGACTGCGGGTAGACGAATTTGCTCTTGGGCAAGCACAGAGTTGGCATCCTCTCCTAAATGCAGGGTAGTCTGTTTAGTTTCAGCTTTTTTCTCTACTAAAACCGATAAATCTGGCAAGGTTTGCGCCTTTTCCGCCAATAAGCGCTCTAGTAAACTATCATACGTTTTAACTGGCGCACTAATCTTTGGTGCATTTAAGTAGGCTTCTGGGCTTTGAGTGTCATCCACTTTAGACACTGTATGAATCATTGTTTTAGATTCAACCGGTTCAGTTGTCTTAGTTGCGGCTGGTGGTTTAAGTGTTGGCTCTACTTGTGTTGGCAGAAGTGTTGCTGCTGGCGCAATTATCTCCGGAACAACCTGCTCTTGTTCGGCTGGCATGGCATCCAAAGCCATATAGCGCTCAGCTAAACTATTAATTTGATCAACTAACCCCTGTAATACACGGAATTTCGCAGTGACCTCTTCAGGGCTAGCATGCCGTCCTAACTTCTCTAATAAAGTCTCTGATTGATGTGCTAAATCACCTAAATCCATTAAGCGTGCCATGCGCGCACCCCCTTTCAGAGTATGCAGCTCACGCTCTAAAGAACGTCTAAGCTCCCAATCCGCTGGTTTAGCATTAAGAGCTTGCATCCACTGATCAATATTTTGCAATTGATCAGGCAGCTCCTCACGGAACATATCCCAAACTAATTGATTTTCACTTTGGTCATCAAAATCATCTGAAACGATGGGAGCTGTTTCCAGATTCTCTAGATTGGTTGCCGTTGTGTCACTCGGTGCTAACCAAGCTAAAGCATCATTCGTTTCAGTGACCGAGATAGATTCTGTTGTTACTAAGCTGGTAGCTAAGTCTGAGACAGCTCCCAACTCAGGCAAATCTACCCTATGTTCAGTAGTGACTAAGAAATTATCAGTAGAACCATCATCCAGCGTTGGACTTAAGAAATTATCGTCATACTCTAGATTGGTGGGTAAAGTTTCATCCACCACTTCAGCGGCAGTGATAATAAAGTCCGAAGTCGCCAGCTCAGAAGCTGCTTCCTCTTTCTTCGCACTAGGGTCTTTAGACTCTAGTTGGATAATTGAATCAAACAAGAGTAAATCGGGATCCGCACTAAATACGATATTTGGATCACGGATAAAATCTTCGACCTTTTTGATCTCAGCCTTTGCGTCATCATCAGTTTGAATAGCCGTTAAAAAGAAATCTAAGCGCTTAGTCAGGTAGTGCGTGGATTGATTGAGCAGCTCACATAAACGATCATTGACCGGCAAGGTTTTTTCTAAAACTTGATTGAGCATACGCTCATGTGCCCAGGCATAATCACCTAACGCTAAGGCACCTGCCATGCGCCCACTACCTTTACAGGTATGATAGCCACGACGGATTTCTTTTAATGCTTCAGAAAGAGTACGTTGTTCAATCCAGTTGGGAATCCACTCTTGGAAGTTGGCTTGGATTTCAGTGATCTCTTCAACGAAGATTTCGTAGATATCATCGCCAACCTTCTCACGTAAAGTTGACGAATCATATGGCTCAGCCTTGGTACTATTAGCTTTTGCTGGCTCTATACTGACAGTTTTAGGACTACTTGGTGTAGGTACAACCGCTAGGCCTCGGTTAACAGGCGCTGGTTGCGTAGCTTCTGGTACAGAGTCGATGGTGTCTGCTGTTTGGCTTTTTTTTTATGCTCCAGTTCAGCCTGCGCCTGTACTAGATCTGCTTCATGGACTAAATCAAGTTTGGTGTAATTATCTAGCTCATGTAGTTTTTCAAAGCCAACTGGCAAGAGGGGCAGATGATCTTCATTATTGCTGATACAAGACAAGGCCGCCTCAAGCAAAGTCATAATATCCGCAACACAATGAATTTCCTCTAAAGCAGGCTTACGCTTAGAAGCTTGCAGATCCTTAGCCAGATACGCCTTCACACCTTGAGCTAAAGGTTGAATTTCTTGATGGCCTAAAATCTCTAATGTGCCGGAAATATTGCGTAATACTTTAGAAATTTCATCTAGATGCGCAAAATTACCTTCTTCCTGATGGAAAGCAGCTAATTCTGCTTGAGCTTTAGCTAAAGAAGTTAACGCAGTACGTACTACTTCACGTGCCGCCCCCATTTCGCTACCACTTTGACCCTCACCAAAGAAAATTTCCTCAGTCCGATCATAGCCAGTCTCAGCATATTCACGCAGCACACTTTCTAATTTAATATAGTGCTCGCTCATGCGCTCTAAAAGATCAGAAGTGATTTGCTCAGCTGCTACTGCAGCCTGTTGTTCAGTAGCAATTTTATCAGTTAAATCTGCAACCGTACCTAAGCCCAACATACCTAAAGTTTGCGCTAGACTACCTGTACGTTTAGCCACATCTCCCAGCAAAGTGGTTGGATGCTCGCGATGCCCCAAGCTTTCTACTTGTGACATTAACAGCGCTAACTCATCTTGCAGTGAAGAGGAAACCGCCTGCCAAAGTTCGCGCCCCGGCTTAGTATAATAAGTGCGCAACTCTTGTAGAGTACCACCTTTAGGTAAATACAAATCTAAATGATAGGCTTGTTTTACTTCACCTAAAGTACCGTCACTTTCTTCAGCTAAACCAACGTAATACAGTAGATTTTTCAGAAGCTCATCAGGTAAAGAGGCATTATAGGCGGTTTCTTGTAAATCACCGAAGCGCCGAATTTCCCGCTCCATCCGCCCCATCAGCAATTTAACTGCAGCACTATCTTCAAGTTTATTTTCTTCTAAAGCCTGTAATAAACCGCTAGTAACCCACCATAAAGCACGTAAACGCTCTTTTTCATGCAGGGTAATCATATTGACTGCTACTTTACGCGCAGCCTGCAAGTGAAAAGCCGGACGATCATTATTAAACCAACCTAGCAGAGCCTTTTGCATATAAAAACGCAGGCGCTTCGTGGCTTGATCCAATTTATCCGCAGGCAAAGACATATATTTATCAGTGCCAATTTGCTCATTAGTCACTACCCCTTCCGCAGGTAGGAATACTAAATGCTCAGACAATAACTCAGCTTCGCGCGCAGCCCTCAGGTTATTCAACATAGGCAACACGATTACTGGCAAGTCTGCATAGCCATCGCGTAAATGCTTTAAGTATTCAGAAAGTTGCAACAAACCATCAGCCGTAATAGTGCAAGCTTCTTGCCAGTTTTTAACTTTTTCTTGGCGAATCGCATCCATTAAAAGGACGATTTCCCGCCCTAGCATATAAGCACCTTCGGTATCTAGAATATCTAGTACGCCTAAGACATGCCGTGCTTTGCTAATAGCGGTCTCTAAACTAGGTACAGCCGTATCGCTCACATAGGTAGAAAATGATTGACGCGTTTCGGCTAAGACTTTCTCAGTTTCCCCAAGTACCCATCCCAGACGACTAGCTAGACTCGATTTATCAGAAATCATGCGACTTGCGCCCCCATACGTCTGTCCATTTTTTTATAATCATTATTATTGTTCATCATTTTCTGCCTTCTACTTGGTCGACCCGGCTTTATTCAAAGTAAAGTCGGCAATCGAACGCCGCAATTCATTCGCAGTTTCGTTCAAGTTGGAAACAAGTTCGGTGGTTTCTTTACTAAACTGTTCAGTTTGTAGAGTACCTTCTTGAATTGATTGCATCGTGCTGGTAACCCGCGTTGCCATGTCTGCTTGCTTAAAGGAAGCATCAGAAATATTTGCAATCAAACGCGCTAAACTAGTAGAAACCTCTTCAACCTCATCCAAGGCAGCCCCTGCCGACTCTGCATTACGTGAGCTGGTAACAACCCGTGCAGTGGTTTGCTCCATCGAAGCAATCGCCTCTTGAGTATCGGTTTGAATCGCACGTACTAATAAGTCAATCTTGCGACTTGCTTCGGCTGAGCGTTGAGCTAATTGTTGTACTTCATCGGTCACACGTTCAAAACTGCGCCCACTACCTGACATAGAAGAGGTTTGTATAGAGGCATTTAAAGCTAAAATATTGGTTTGTTCGGCAATATCATTCATCAAACGAACAATGTCACCTACTTCCTGCGAAGTTTCCCCAAGACGCTTAATTCGTTTCGAAGTGGATTGGATTTGTTCACGTACTGTCACCATATCACTCATAGCACTACGTACTGTGTGTGCACCTGCCTGAGAAATTTCTAGTGATTTACGTGCAACTTCAGTAGAGGCTGCCGCATTCCGCGACACTTTATGAATTGAATGAGTCATGGCCGCGATTGCTGAGGAAGCCATCGAAATTTCTTCCGATTGACGTGTACTTGCTTGAGATAATTGGGAAATACGCTTATCCGCAATTTGGGCGAAACGAGTCAAGCGACCTGAAGTATCATCAATTTTAATAACCAGCTCACGTAGAGCATCAACCGCATAGTTGACTGAGTCGGCAATTGCACCCGTGATATTTTCGGAGACAGTAGCACGAATCGTTAAATCCCCTTCTGCTAAGGTACTCATTTCATCCAGCAAGCACATAATCGATTCTTGCTGTTCCGATTCGACCTTACTCCAAGCGGTTTGTTGGGTATAAAAACGGTAAAATAAATACGTAACCCAGAGAATATTCAGGAGGATAATAAAACAGCCCAACACCCCAATGCGCATGGCTTGCTGATAATCAAACCAAGAAGAGCCGACAATAAACAAAATAATCATGCCGATGATGCTGAACAACAACAGACCTATCGGAATCCAGATCATTTTTCCGGTAAAAAATGTGTTTGAGAGTTGCATTGAATTATTCATTTGTTCTTATTCTTGTATTCAAGCTCGCTCATTAAACAGTTGCAGCTGAGAGCTCAGGCAAGCGCTGCTGCTCTAAACCACGCATTAAAATTCGTGCCTGTAAGATAGGCATGACTTCACCATTTATTACAATGCATTGCGTCGCAAAGGAACGCCAAACATTTAAGTTTTCAGTTAAGGCCTTAATTTCTGCGCTATCAGACCAAATGTGGCGAATCCCAATCAATTCGTCGACTTTGATCCCAAACCATTCTTCTTGCCCTTGTATAACTAAAATCCGTGCTGATAATTGATTGACCGATCCACTGGATCGACCGAGAAACAACATACGCCCATCTAACACATTCAATAACTGGTTACGAAAGTAACCGATGCCTAACATCCAGTTCGGCGTGCCTAGCACTTTAGTTAATTTACTGGGTGCTATCACTTCATCGACTTCATCCTGACGCAGTACACAGCGCCAAGGTCCTATCTTTACCACTAAGGCTGACCATGCTTGGATCGGCCCTTGTTGTTGCTCTGCCTCAAGCTGGCGTTTTTTCTCTCTTAATAGAGCTAAACCGACCAGCAATTCATAAGGGCTGGCCATGTTTTATCCTCCAGGCAAGTACTTATTGATTGCCTCTAGAAGCTGCGGCAATTTAACCGGCTTAATCATATAAGCCTTAGCACCCTGTCGCATGGCCCACAGCCGATCCGTTTCAGTGGATTTGGAGCTACACACGATAATTGGTATATGCTTAGTATCTGCATTCCGACTTAATTCACGTGTTGCCTGAAACCCATTTACTAGGGGCATCACCACATCCATCAAAATCAGGTCTGGCTTGCAAACACGCGCAACCTCAATGCCTTCTTGCCCATTACATGCAATGCTGACCTTATAGCCATGATGCTCCAGCAGCGACTTGAATACTCGAGTCTCTGTCAAAGAATCATCAATAATCAGCACATGTTTGGCCACTATTGACTACTCCCGAGTAGTAGCTGCATCCCCAGCTTTCTCTTGGTTGGCTTGGAGATGTGGCAAAACATGACTGTAAATAGTGGACAATAAGTCCTGACGGGTAAACGGTTTAGTTAGATATTTATCCGAACCTGCCAGACGTCCACGAGCTAAATCGAATAAGCCATCCTTACTGGAAAGCATGATCACTGGGATATCTCGATAATTACGATTAGCTTTGATAAGGGCGCAAGTCTGATACCCATCCAAACGCGGCATCATAATATCTACGAAGACAACATCTGGCTTAAAGGTAGCAATGATTGGTAGGGCTTCAAAACCATCAGAAGCGGTTGTTACCCAGCACTTGTATTCAGATAACAAAGCCTCTGCGGTTCGCAGAATAGTTTTGCTGTCATCGATGATGAGTACCTTCAGGCCTGACAGGTCGCGACCTGGATTAACTTGGTTTGGATCTGACGTATTCACGCGCGTCGCTCTTTATCTATTTTTATTTATGTTTTTTAAAGGTCAGCTGATCACATCAGCAAGCAAACCCACAAACAACCCAAGGCTGCTTATTTACCGATAGATTCTGACTGACTCGCACCATGACCATTAAGGTTAATACTCAGTCTAAAGAAACCTCTGTCGCTCACAAAGGTTCTTCGGACAAGCGCATCAAGCCGCTGTCTGGATGGTAGTTATCGGTCCACTCACCAAAGTGAGATGCGTAATTTCTGGAGCACAATTACGTCTAATCGGTAAGCCCGTTGTGCCAATCCCTCGACTGGTATAGACCCAAGACTGATTGACTCGATGCAAGCCTTGAACATACTTCTTGCCTAAATAAGGCCGAATAAACGGTTTCCCCGGCTTTACTTGGACTTGTCCCCCGTGGGTATGCCCTGAAAGCTGCAAAGAAATCCTTGTATCATTTGCATACCAATCGATCATATCTGGCTCATGTGCCAACAGCACTACCGGTATATTACCCTGATGCTCGGCTAACGTGGCCTTAATATCTGGTTTTCCGAGCCAACCATCATCAATTCCCGCCAAATGCAAACAATAATGCCCGACTTGAATATCTAAACCTTGATTACACAATACTTTAATCCCATTGCGCTCAAAGGTTTGGGTAATTAAAGCAGCATTCGCTTTGATATCATGATTTCCCAAGACCGCGAATAAACCAAAACGGGCATTTAATTTAGCTAAGGCTGGCGCTAAATCTAAAATATCTTGCTCATCATGCCAAACATAATCTCCAGTCAAAACGACTAAATCTGGCTTTAACAAATTAGCACGCACCACCGCCCGTTCAATATGCTCTAATTGCGTAAATGGACGTAGATGCAAATCGGTCAATTGCACAATCGTAAAGCCCTCTAAAGAAGGTGGCAAATGGGCAATTGGAATTTCAGTAAACTCCTCGACTAGCCAGCGAATTTCATTACGCCGTACTGCATGACGCTCATCATGGAAATAATCGAATTCCCCGATTTTATTCAGCACCTTTTGAGGTGTTTTACCTGCTTTCAGCATCACTAGACCTCTGCAATCAATGGTTTACATCCCATTGCGAAACTCTTCATTAAATAAACCGTCTGCTGCTCTAACAGGTGCTAAGGCTTGTGCATAACGCTCTAAAATCCCTAAAGCCCAGTGAATGCGCTTGCGATAATAAGCGTCCGTCTCTGAGTCATTGGTAGTGGCGTCTTCATTTAATACGTTGGTAACCTGACGTATAATAATATGCTCTGGAAGGTAGCAAATACGATTATTTTTGTAACTACTCATTCTCAGTTCAGCCACAGGATAAACCCCACCCGTTGAGGATGACACAGCAATAATTAATGCTGGCTTATGCGCAAGTTCATTTTTCCCCCAGAGTAAGAAAAAGTTCTTTAAGCCTGAAGTCACTTGCCCATGCCATTCGGGCGTAATAATGACGAAAGCATCACTGGCTGCTAGTTGTGCTGACAAAGGTGCTAAGACTTGGCTCCATTGAGACGTTTTGTCCCAAATCGATTCATCCCAGAGTGGCAAAGGATTACCTGCTAAACTAAAAATTTCAGCTTGAATACCTTGTGCGGTTAATACAGTTTGCACATGCTTTGCGACTTTTTCGCTTTGAGAGTTGTGACGATGACTACCACTAATAATCGTAATTTGCATGACTACCCCTTGATCAGACTCGGCTAAGCACTTTAACAGGAAGGTCGCTAAAAAAGAAAAACCGGACATAAAGCCCGGCTTCTTATCTCTACATAATGAAACAACTACAGACCCATCAGATAAATAAGCAAATATCTGAATCACCAGCAAATTCTAAGAAAGAGGCCGCACCTGCATATTCAACCCCATCCATGAACTCGGAATGCTCCATATCAAATAAATCAACAGTCATTTGACAGGCAATAAATTTAACATCAGCTTCAACACAGAGTTCGCGTAACTCACTCAAATCAACTACCCCTTTACCCGCCATTTGCTTTTTCATCATGGTGGTCATCATCAACTGCATACCAGGTAAAGTTTGGAGGATCACTGGAACAGGAAACGGCATAGGCATCGCAGGATTACCGAGGGAGGTTACTGACAATTTCATATCTTTCTTCAATAATTGTAGGCCATAAAATGTGAAGAAAATTTTCACATCATACCCAAGTGCTGCTGCGGTTGAAGCTAGAATGAAAGGTGGATACCCCCAATCTAAGGTGCCCTTGGTCGCAATAATTGCTAATTTCTTTGCCATAACTCATTCCTTTTATTTCCACCTTGAGCCTCCGCGCATACTAGCTGCGAAAGCCCTCCTCTCCAAGCTACCCACTAAAACCCAAGGCTTTAAGCGGCAGGACGTACAATCTGATAGCCCGACTGATACCAGCCAATAATGCCACCACGTAGGTTAATCGCATCAATACCCGTGGTTTGCTTTAGATACATACAGGCTTGTGCAGAACGTGCTCCACTACGGCAATAAAGTACAATTTTCTCATCACTTGCTAACTCATTCATCCGTAAGGGTAAAATATGCAAGGGCAAAAATTCCGCACCTTCAATAATTCCTTGCTGAAATTCCGCTTCAGAACGCACATCCACTAAGCGTAATTTTTCTCCATTATTGAGCATGCTTTTCAATTCTGCTGCATCAACTTCATTAATTCCGTACATAGGGCTCTCTGAAAAACAAAACATTAAATTATAATAATATTCTAATAATAGGTCTTTTTTGTCAAGTTAAGCCCAACTGCTAAGCTAAGCTTTGCAACTAAAAGCTATGCAGTGTCATCTATAGTTGAATTATATAAATGAGCGATCTAGGTAATCACCACCATGTTAAACCGACTTATGCTCTTCACAGCTCTCTTAGCCAGCAGTGTTGTCTTAACAGCTCCAATGTATGCGGCTGATTTAAACTTAAAAATCCCTGAAATTGAGATGCCAGATATTCTGGGCAGTACCGGTACCCTAGGCACTGCTCAAGAACAGCAAGAAGGCTTAAACCTCTTACGGGAGTTACGTAGCCGTCGCCCATTCATTGAAGATCCAACTTTA
Organism: uncultured Thiothrix sp.; assembly: GCF_937876535.1. Lineage (GTDB taxonomy): Bacteria > Pseudomonadota > Gammaproteobacteria > Thiotrichales > Thiotrichaceae > Thiolinea. The sequence goes on along the minus strand of NZ_CALFHZ010000021.1, from coordinate 152,491 downwards.
GCGGATTGGATTAATCAACTCGGTCAACGCCTTGCCAGTCGCAGTCCCAATAGCGGCAAACTGTACTTTGTCATTGAAAAAAATAATGTTGTGAATGCTTATACCCTGACCGGCGGCGTAATTGTCATTAATTCTGGCCTTATTCTCAGCACTCAATCTGAAAGCGAATTAGCAGCCGTCATGGCTCACGAAATAGCCCATGTGTCGCAACGACATATCGCGCGGATGCAGGAAGACAGCAAAAATAGCCCTCTAATGACTGGTTTAGGCGTACTAGCAGGTGCTGCAGTCGCAAGCCAAAGTCCTGATGCTGCTCAAGCTATTGTCACTGGCACTTTGGCCATGCAAGCCCATCAGCAAATTGTCTTCAGCCAACGAGCGGAGGCAGAGGCGGATCGCGTAGGCTTAAGAACCCTAGCCAGTGCAGGCTTCAATACTGAAGCTATGCCCTATTTTCTAGAGAAATTAGAACGTAGTGAAAGTAGTACCTATGGTGACCTCACTAAATATTTATACACTCACCCAATGTCGATTGATCGCTTGAGCGATACACGTAGTTTAGTTAATCAACTGCCAAAACGTAAACCGCAGGATAATTTGGATTATGTATTTGCGCGTGAGAAGCTAAGAATTATCACAGGGCAAAATGCAGCGCCTTTAACTGCTACTAATCTTAAGAGTATCGCGGCTAATTATGCGCAAGCTTATCAGGCCATACGCTTAGGCAACCCCAATGCAGCTAGTAGTATTAACGCTAATTCGGTAACTACCACCATTTTACAAGCCCAAGCACTGAATGACTTAAAACGCTATACCGAAGCGGAGCAACGCTTACAAAGCATTGTAGGCCAAGCCCCTACAAATACGGCCTTAAATTTAGCGCTGGCAGAAAGTCAGTTAGGCCAAAATAAAACAGCGTTAGCGATGCAGACCTTAAGCAAATTGCGCCTCACCGAAACAACAGGCTTAGAGTTCTTTGAAGACGCACAACGCTTAGCACAACAAGCTAATCAACCGGCTGAAGCGAGCTTCTATAATGCCTCACGCAGCTTACGCTTAGGCGAATATCAACATGCGGTAGCAACTGCTGAACAAGCTTTAAAGCTGCCGAATAGCCAAGTCACTACTTTGCGAAATTTACGTAACTTACTAAATGAAGCACAGCGGCAAGTACTGAATACTGCACAAGGTTGATATAGACTGCTGAGCTGAACAATTGCTCAGCAGTTACTCTCTGCTATTAAAGCTTATGAACACTCGCCACCCTGTGCAAAGCCAATTACTTTGTGATCAGAGCAAGCTTGACAGTCATTAGCATAAGTTTTCTGCTCTGTATTTAAGCAGGGCGCTAAATTACATTGCATCTGCATTTTGCGTACTGCGCAGACAGGAGCGTAAACTTCATAGCATATTTCTGGGCGTGGTTCCTTGCAGGCTATAAAATTGGCATTAGTCACTACCACTGTAGGGACTTTCGGCAACAATAAGGGTTGGTCTGCTGTGCTAACGCTTAAGAATAAGCCCAATAGTAGGCCTGCCCCCCCAGAGCTAACCCAGTTCATGATTCACCTCGCTAAAGCATTACTATTTTCGTACATTGATCACTTGCAGCCTCCACAGGGAACACGTACTCTAAACGGCTCATTATTTGCATCATTAGGGAGTTTATAATGAACCTGAATCTGGATCGGGCACGCACTAATATGGTGGAGCAGCAGATTCGTCCCTGGGCTGTGTTAAATCAGACAGTTTTAAATACCTTCAGGTTTCTTCCTCGCGAAAAATTCGTTCCCGCGCAATGGCAGAATCTGGCCTTCTCCGACATCGAGATTCCACTCGGGCATGGTGAAGCTATGATGTTTCCGCGGATTGAGGCACGTATGCTACAAGACCTTGATGTTCAGCCCAATGACGAATGCCTGGAAATTGGCACTGGCAGTGGCTTTGTCACAGCATGTCTTGCACATATGGGCAAACACGTTGATAGTGTTGATTTATATGCTGATCTATCCCAACAGGCGGAAAAAAACCTTCATTCAGTGGATATTAACAATTTTAATCTCTATATCGATGATGCAGGCTACGGATGGGAGGGAAATCCCGGCAAACAGTATGATGTGATTGCTGTCACTGGCTCAATCCCGCAATATCACGCAGGCTTTGAGCAACGCTTAAATATTGGTGGGCGCTTATTTGTGATTGTGGGTCTTGCCCCAACTATGCAAGCTATGTTGATTACTCGCGAAGATCATAGCCAATTTAATCGGCAAGTTTTGTTTGAAACTGTGCTTAAAGCCCTCGATGGTACTGAGCCAGCAGCAAAGTTTCAGTTCTAACCATGCAAAATTGGACACCCCAAGCGCTAGCTCATCAATTAAACACTGCAGCGAATGCAGTGCAGTTATTGGATGTACGCGAGCCTTGGGAATACCAGATTGTGCATCTTGAAAACTCACAATTAGTACCTCTCACTCAGCTCACTAATTATGCTTTAAATGAACTGAGTAAGGATTTACCCGTCATAGTTATTTGTCATCACGGCATTCGCAGCGCGCATGCTTGCTATTTGTTAGAGCGCTTAGGCTTTCAAGCAATTAACCTCACTGGGGGTATTGACCGTTGGGCCCGCGAAATCGATCCTTCAATACCTATTTATTAAAGATCACACCAAACCCGTGCTAAACCGCTATAATGCTGAGCAATAGGGCTAGCCTATTTTAAGATTGGAAAGACCATGAAAAGAGTATTTTTGACGACACTAATAGCAGCGAACCTATTATGGGTGCTTCCTGCTCAAGCGGAGACACTCCTTCAAGTCTATCAACAAGCCAAAACCTATGATGCGCAACTCAAATCCCAAGAAAGCAGCTATTTAGCAACTTTAGAAAATAAGCCACAAATCTTAGCCTCCAAAAAGCCACAAGTTAACTTTAATGCAAATGCTAATTTTAGCGACCAATACACACCTTATGATGGTCTTGCCAAAAATAGCAATGGTTTAACGAGCACCTATACTTTGGGTGTCACTAAGTCAGTCTATAACCGCGCCTTAGATGCACAAATTGATAAAGTTGACTCCCAAATCGTCCAAGCCGGTATGCAACTAGACGCTCAGCGCCAAGCACTGATTTTGCGTGTAGCTCAGCCTTATTTTTCTTATTTATTAGCGAAAGAAAATCTACAAGTTGCTACTACTGAAAAGAATGCCATCAAGCGCCAACTCGCTCAAGCTCAAGCCTTTTTTGATGTTGGACGCTCAGCCATTACCGATGTAAAAGAAGCTGATTCACGCTATAACCTCGCAGTGGCGGGTGAAATTGCCGCCAAAGAAAACTTAGATATTGCACGTGAGAATTTACGAGTACTTACTGGAAAATCCTATAAAGACTTATTAGGTGCACAACCAAATCTGTCTTTAAGCGTACCAAAACCACAAAGTATGGAAGCTTGGGTAGAAATGGCGAAGCGTTCTAGCAAATCCCTTCAAGCTGCTCGTCAAGCCATTGAGGTTGCACAAAAAGAAATTGAAATTCAACGCACTAGTGCACGCAATCCCGTTGTGAATATTTATGCGCGCCATACAGGAAGCATTACTGAAAGTAGTAGTTCGGCTTTAGATCCACGGGTTTTAGGTGCACAGGTCGGGGTGGAGTTAAATGTTCCCTTGTATCAAGGGGGTGCAGAAGATTCGAAAATTCGGCAAGCTCAACATCAGTTCCGCCAAACTCAGCAAGAATATGACTATCAAGAACGCCTAATTGAGCAACAAGTACGGAGTGCTTATTTGAGTATTGAGTCAGCAGTCAGTCAAGTTAAAGCCCAACAGCGTGCTTTAGCAGCAGCAGAAACGGCTGCTGATGCCACTAAAGTCGGTTTTGAAGTAGGTACCCGGACTGCAGTGGATGTGCTCACAGCCCTCCGTGATGTATTTGCGGCTCGGCGTGATTATGCAACTGCCCGCTATAACTACCTCTTAAGTACTTTGCAATTGCGTCAAGCGGCAGGAACTTTATCTGAAAATGATATTAAGCAATTGAGTGCTCAGCTTAATCGCAAATAAGCCTGTAATAAACCAGCTTAAAATTAGGTGCTAAGCGTAAGGACTAGCACCCAAACAGGGTATTAAACTATTAAACTGTCTGAGTACGTAAATATTCTTCATTAATTTGTAGTGCTTTTGCATAAGCAGGCCGAGCATGTAAACGCTGTACATAATCTTTAAATACAGGCTTTTCTTCTATCGTTTTAAACAACATTCCCCAAGCTAGATGTGAACCAACATATACATCAGCTGCACTGAAGTGCTCACCCGCAATATAAGCGCTAGCTTTCAACGCAATCGCTAAAGCATGAGTAGTTTTTTGGTAATTACCAAAGCCTAAGAAAACTTCTTGCTCAGGAGTTACTAACCAATTTTGGGATTTCACAGTTACTGCCTGCTCTAAAGGCCCAGCGGCAAAAAACAACCAGCGGAAATAAGCAGCGCGATCTTGAATATTGCTTGGAATCAGTTGCTTTTCTGGATATTGATCGGCTAAATAGGCACAAATAGCCGCTGTCTCTGTGACAATAGCAGTACCATGAGTGATAGCTGGTACCTTCCCCATCGGATTAATCGCTAAATACTCAGGGGCTTGCATACTAGTCGCATAATCTAGCCAGACAATCTCATAAGGTTCGCCTAGCTCCTCCATCATCCAATGAGCAATACGCCCGCGTGATTGAGGATTGGTATATAAGACTAATTTACTCATGTTGTTTCCCTAGTAAGTTTCAAATTAAGCGGCATCATGGGCATCTTGTAAGGCTGCTAGATCAAACTTCTTCATGCTCAACGTGGCTCGAGTCACTGCAGTGGCTTTAGCCGGATCGGAACTAGCAATTAAGTTAATGGCTTGCGGATTAACGAGCTGCCAAGTCTCCTTGGCGGTTTTTGGATTAGAGTGTAGCAGTAGACTACTGACAGCTTGGTGTCAGTAGTGCTTAACCTTTAGTAGGCTTGAACCCCATATTTCAATAATAATCTTGGCAAAACATCATCAAGATTCTGCACCTCTTTATCTTGCAGCTCTATAAGATTAAAGCCGTATTTATGATAGAGTGCAATTTTCTTTTTCTTTCTAGCCAAATACTTAGAATCATTTTCATAGCCCCAGTACTCAAGATAGACTTTTCCTGTAGGAATATAAAAATCGCAATAAACATCTTCTTCAATAGGCAATTTTCTTTCGTAAGCATGAACAATTTCAGCCATGTATAGCCAATTATCAATTAACATCTCTGCTTTTGAGCGTACCATGTGACCATCTGCACTTCGATGTTTTGCCTCAAACTTTTCTCTGAACTCAACAGACTCTTCGTTGGTAGCTTTGGTTAGTTCAGGCTCAGGTAAAGTATCCAGTCCTTTGACGTGTCTGATTGTTTCATTTAATGATTTTGCTTGAATAATTCCCTCGGGCCAACGCACATAAGGAATACCTGATTTTTTATCTTCTGACTGAATTCCTCCCTGTTTTTTCCCTTGTTCAGTAACGACCCAGCCTTTTAAACCTTTTTGTACCCATCCTAACTCTGAAATAATGAAATTTATTTTATTTGCTGGCAAATCAAAATTTTTACCAATACTGGTTGAGGTAATAAGCTGGGAGTTAGCTTGAGGTTTATTCAGATTAAGATCTTCTGGCCAAACAATGTATTGACCATATTGAGCAGACTCTTTAATAGAGCCACCATTTTTAATCCCTGAATCTGTCAGAATCCAGTTATCATCTTGTTTTAGAATATATCCAAGCTCTACAAGCTGAGAGAACAATTCTTTTGGTGGGATATTATGAATTTTAGCTAATGCTGTTGTTGATACTTGACTCATCTAACTTGAATCCAATTGGTTCTTTAGAATAAGTAAATAGCATGCCTAGTTGTAAGTTTCAGCTTTTTCCGATAAACCACTTTTATAGACTGGCAACTTTAGTTAGAAATAGCCCCTATTACATAACAAAATAATTTTTCAATAAAAAAAGCCTGCTTTCGCAGGCTTTCTTCAATCAACTTACCGCTTAAAAACTTAAGCGACTTCCACCGATTTATTTGCACGCTTACGCTCATGCTCTAATAAATGGCGTTTACGCACACGAATATTTTGTGGAGTGATTTCCACTAACTCATCATCGTCAATGAATTCGAGAGCTTGCTCTAAAGTCATGCGGATCGGTGGAGTGAGAATTAAATTCTCATCAGTACCCGCTGCACGAATATTGGTTAATTGCTTAGCCTTGAGTGGGTTCACAATTAAATCGTTATCACGGCTATGAATACCAATCACCATGCCTTCGTAGACTTCTTCCGCATGACCGATGAACATCCGTCCACGTTCTTGCAGGTTGAAGATCGCATAGGCCAGTGCTTTACCTGTGGCATTAGAGATCAATACGCCATTAATGCGTTGACCAATGGCACCTGGTTTGTACGGGCCATAATGATCAAAAGTGTGATACATCAAGCCTGTACCCGAAGTCATGGTCATGAAATCGCTTTGGAAACCAATCAAACCACGTGAAGGCACGATATATTGTAAACGCACGCGGCCTTTACCATCCGGAGACATATCTTTTAAGTCGCCACGACGTAAGCCCAAAGCCTCCATGATTTTGCCTTGGTGTTGTTCTTCAAGGTCAACGGTCACTGTTTCGTAAGGCTCTAGCTTTTCACCATCCACTTCACGAATAATAACTTGTGGACGAGAAACCGCTAATTCATAGCCTTCGCGGCGCATATTTTCCAGCAGAATGCCTAAATGCAGCTCACCACGACCGGAAACATTAAACTTTTCAGGATCATCGGTCGGCTCAACACGCAAAGCAACGTTATGCAGCAATTCTTGCTCTAAACGCTCTTTTAAACGCCGCGAGGAAGTGCCGGTTTTAACTTCTTTCCCCGCGAATGGTGAGTCATTCACTTGGAAAATCATGCTAATGGTTGGTTCGTCAATCTTTAAGGCGGGTAAGGCAACCACATTATTTGGGTCACACAAGGTATCAGAGATATACAACTCATCCATACCTGAGAAGGCAATAATATCGCCTGCTTGTGCTTCTGGAACTTCGACACGTTCTAAGCCATTAAAGCCTAGAATTTTTAAAATACGCCCACCACGAATATTACCATTAATATCAATCGCTTTGATTGGCGTATTGGTTTTAATCTTGCCCTGCTTAATCCGCCCAATCCCAATAATACCCATATAAGGGTTGTAGTCGAGCTGGCTCACCTGTAATTGGAAAGGCGCTTCAACATCAACATCGGGTGCTGGTACATGGCTTAAAATCGTTTCAAAGAGCGCAGTCATATCACCGCTATTCACGGTTTCATCCATGCCTGCAAAGCCATTTAAGGCAGATGCATAAACGACTGGAAAGTCGAGCTGTGCATCGCTAGCACCTAAGTTGTCGAATAGCTCGAAGACTTGATCCATGACCCAATGCGGACGTGCACCGGGGCGGTCAATTTTGTTCACGACTAAAATCGGACGTAAACCATGAGAGAAAGCTTTTTGGGTTACGAAGCGAGTTTGTGGCATCGGGCCATCGACTGCATCGACCAGTAGTAATACTGAATCGACCATCGACAGAACGCGTTCGACTTCGCCACCGAAGTCAGCATGCCCAGGGGTATCGACGATATTAATCCGATAAGTCACACCATCCTTAGGATTAGTCCAGCGGATAGCAGTATTCTTCGCAAGAATAGTGATCCCGCGTTCTTTTTCCAACGCATTCGAGTCCATCATACGTTCGGAAACTTCAGCACGCGCATCTAGCGTACCCGATTGTTGTAGCAATTTGTCCACCAGCGTTGTCTTGCCGTGGTCAACGTGCGCAATAATCGCTATATTGCGGAGATTTTGGATCACAACTTATTACTCAAAGAAAATCAAGGATGCGGATTATACAGAGTGCATGTGTTAAATTCATGAATTTTTTCATACTTGCGGTTTAACTAGGCTATGACTGACTTAACCAATCCACATTATGATTTGCTGGGCGGAGAAACCGGAGTACGCCGCTTAGTCAATCGCTTCTACGATCTCATGGATACCCAACCTGAAACTTGGGAGTTGCGCCAACTTCACCCTCAAGACTTACAAAGCTCACGTGATAAATTGTTTATGTTTTTATCGGGTTGGTTAGGTGGCCCACCTTTGTATGAAACTGCTTATGGTCACCCACGGTTAAGAGCACGTCACTTACCCTTTCCAATTGGCTCCAATCTGCGTGATCAATGGCTACTATGTATGAATCAAGCGATTGATGAACAAATTACTGATTTACCGCTGAACCGTGCTTTAAAAATGGCCTTTGCACGTACCGCTGATCACATGCGCAATCAAGCTGATCATTAATAACTGCTAAGAGCAATTATCTAAAAATAAAACCCTTTAATCTTGTTTCAACAGATTTTATTGAGTCCTTTGCGCATGATCTTAAGCAGTTTATTAATTTGACTCGTTAAAGGAATGGGCAATGAAAAAGACCTATTTATTCACTACACTTAGCCTCTGTTTATTATCAAGTGCTGTCTTTGCCGGTGGCACTGGTGCACCATTCTATGTAGGTGGGAGTTTTGGTGTGAGTAGTTATGATAACTCCTCAGATCAGATGGATAATTTGGATGTTTGCAAAAACGCTAAACTACATAACCAAAAATGCACCAGCGATGATAATGATAATGCTGGACATATTTACGGTGGCTTACAAATTAGCGAAGGTTTAGGTGTAGAAACAGGCTATGTGAATTTAGGTGATACCGCAAGCTACCATTATTCAGATCCGATTGCGGTTAAACAAAAAACGACAGGTATCACCCTCAGTGGAATTGCCAAGCAGCGCTTAAGTAAAGCGTCCCCGATTTCTGCTTATGGTAAAGCAGGAGTAGTACGTTGGTCTAGTGAGACTAGCGTAACGAGTGATAACCCAGCTTTGCACGGCTTAAAAGTGTCAGAAGATGGTTATTCACCCGTTTTGGGTGCAGGCTTGCAATATGATATGAATAATAATCTCAGCCTGCGTGCTGGTTGGGAGCGTTATTATGATGTTGGCGAAGGCAGTGAAATTATTGAATATAATGCCGATGGTAGCGCAGCTAAAGTTAATACCTTAGAAACTGATGTTGATGTGATTTCTGCAGGCGTTAATTTTAGCTTTCTATGAAGTTGATTATATTGAGCCAAGCATCTCCAGTTAAGTACTTGGCTTAGCTGCTAATGGAAGACTAATTTGGCTTTTTCAGTTTCAATCCAAGTTTCTACTTCTTGCATTAAAACTTCAGGCTGCTTACCAACGGTGGGAATTGGCTCTCCAATACTCACCGTAATAGTACCTGGCTTTTTAATATAAGAGTGCCGAGGCCAACTCGCACCTGCATTATGTGCTACCGGCACTACAGGATATTCACTATCTACTGCCATGACTGCACCGCCAATTTTATAGCGCGCCTTCACACCGGGCTTTACCCGTGTACCCTCAGGAAATATGACCAGCCAAATACCTTCGTCCAAGCGCTCTTTACCTTGGTTTCTAACCTGATTCACCGCGCTTTTTCCAGCTGAACGATCAATTGCAACGGGCTTAATTAAACGCAAACCCCAGCCAAAGAAAGGAATTTTCATTAATTCTTGCTTTAAAACCCAAGTGAGAGGGGGAAAAATTGTCGCGAACGCTAAAGTTTCCCAAGTTGATTGGTGATTAGCCATTAAAATCGCAGCATGTTCGGTTGGAATATTATCTAAACCTTTGATTTCATAGTGCACACCACAGGTCACACCTAACCACCAGACATTAAAACGACACCACCCTACCAGAATTTGATAGCGCTTTTCATAGGACAAGATAGCGAGTAAAGGGACTAAGCTACCATAGACTAAAGTACTGACCAGAAAGCCAAACCAAAACACCGTTGCTCTTAGACCCAACCACAGCTTTACAGGAATACTCAAGCCTTTCTCCTAAAATCTTAAGCAGAAGATAATAAAATTCGATTGAACTAAGCCGCTAATAAAGCTCGCAACCGCTGCAAAGCTTGCCCACGATGACTAATCCGATTTTTTTCACTCGCTGCTAACTCAGCCGCGCTGCAGTGATGTGAAGGCACATAAAATAGTGGGTCATAGCCAAACCCTTGCTGCCCCTGTAGCTCAGTTAAGATTTGCCCTTCCCAACTAGCCTCAGCAATCAGCGGCACTGGGTCAGTGGGATGTCGGACTAGTACAATACAGCAACGGAAACGCGCTGTGCGCTGCTCAGTCGGCACGTCCTTTAAAGCAGCCAAAAGCTTCGCATTATTCGCAGTATCATTGGTGGGCTGCCCTGCAAAGCGCGCTGAATAAATCCCCGGTTGCCCATTAAGTGCATCAACTACTAAGCCTGAATCATCCGCTAAAGCAGCGAACCCCGTAACCTGTGAAGCATGGCGTGCTTTTAATAAAGCATTCTCGACAAAACTTAAACCCGTTTCCTCAGCATCGCTAACACCTAAATCAGCTTGGCGTATAACTTCAAAACCAAAATCAGCAAGTAAACTATTAAACTCACGTAATTTACCTGCATTACTACTAGCTAAGACTAAGCGTTGTGTCATGCCGTTAAAGCTCTATTCTGCGCTTCCATGATTTCGCTAATACCTTTATTGGCTAACAGTAGCATCGTATCCAGCTCTTCACGACGAAATGCATGCCCTTCTGCTGTGCCTTGTAGTTCAATGAACTGACCCGCATCGTTCATAACAATATTCATGTCTGTTTCAGCAGCAGAATCTTCCACATAATCCAAATCCAGCACGGCTTTACCTTGGTAAATACCCACAGATACTGAAGCAACCTGGCCGTAAATGGGATTCTTCTTCAACTTACCTTGCTTGACTAAACTAGCCATTGCATCTTGCAAGGCTACATAAGCGCCACTAATGGAGGCAGTACGTGTGCCTCCATCAGCCTGTAACACATCACAATCCAAGGTAATTTGACGCTCACCTAAGGCTTCTAAATCCACCACTGCCCGCAAAGCCCGCCCGATTAAGCGCTGAATTTCCATAGTGCGGCCAGACTGCTTACCTTTAGCCGCTTCACGCTGCACACGTGTATTTGTAGAGCGCGGTAACATGCCATATTCCGCCGTCACCCAACCTTGGCCTTTGCCTTTAAGGAAAGGCGGTACTCTGTCTTCAACAGTAGCCGTACACAGGACTTTCGTATTCCCAAACTCCACCAATACAGAACCTTCGGCATGGCAAGTGTAATTCCGAGTAAACCGCACCGGGCGCATTTGGTCTGGGCTTCGTCCGCTAGAGCGCATGGCTGCATCCTTTATATTGACTTTTGAATGCGCCAATTATACTCAATTAGCCAGCATTTAGGCCGATAAATGTTTAGCTTTTATCAATTAAGTCAATGGATATGCAAATTAATCAAGCAATCTAAATGGGTTCCAACAATAAACTTGCGCCTGTCATTGCTGCAGGTTTAGAAATTCCCATTAATTGCAATAAAGTCGGGGCGATATTACTTAAACCACCACCGGTACTTAAACGCCAATTGACCTGATCAATTAACAAACAAGGCACCGGATAAACTGTATGTTGAGTATTTGGCTCACCCGTTAAAGGATCGATATATTCATCGCAATTACCGTGATCTGCGGTTAATAGTACTGAATACTCATTCGCTACTGCTGCATCTAATACGCGTCCGACTTCTCGATCTAAAGCCTCCACGGCTTTAACCACTGCGCCTGGTACTGCGGTATGCCCCACCATATCGCCATTTGCGAAATTGACCACGATAAAACCGTATTCGTTTTTATTCAGTGCTGCGACTACCGCATCCGCAACTTCAGGCGCACTCATTTCTGGTTTTAAATCATAAGTTTCAACTTTAGGTGAAGGAATCACTAAACGATCCTCTCCCTCATACGGCTGTTCACGACCACTATTGAAGAAGAAGGTCACGTGCGCGTATTTTTCAGTTTCTGAGCAGTGGAATTGCTTACAACCCGCTGCACTCACGGCTTCGGCTATATTTGTGCTCGGACGCTCAGGAGCAAACATCACCGGCATGGGGTATTTTTCATCGTACTCAGTGAGTGTGGTTAATTCAACCAAGGAAAAATCACCACGCTCAAAACCTTTGAACTCGCCTAAAGCTAAAGCTTCCGACATTTGCCGTGGGCGATCATTCCGAAAATTAAAGAATAAAACTTGATCACCACCACGCATTAATTCAGCGTTTGGCATCAACCGTGGGGTAATAAACTCATCGCCTTGATCAGCTGCATAAGCATCATCGATAGCCGCTAGAGGATCAGCAGCTTGCGTACCCATACCATGCACATAGGCATCCCAAGCTAACTTAGTACGCTCCCAACGCTTATCTCGATCCATCGCATAGAAGCGCCCGCAGATACTCGCAATCTGCCCACCCGTTTCTGCCAAAATCGCTTGTACACGCGCAATGAAAGTCTTTGCAGCCCGAGGTGCGGTGTCACGCCCATCAGTAATTGCATGCACCACAGGAATCACTTTATGCTGTTTGCAAGCACGTAATAAACCTTCTAAGTGATTAAGATGACTATGCACACCACCGTCAGAAACCAAACCAATCAAATGTAAAGGTCGATTTTGAGCCTTAGCTTTCTGCAATGCTGCTAATAATGCTGGATTAGCTGCCAAACTGCCATCAGCGACTGCATCGTCTAAACGTACTAAATCTTGCTTGAGGATGGCACCACAACCAATGGTCATATGGCCGACTTCAGAATTCCCCATTTGCCCATCCGGCAAACCCACTGAACGTCCTGAAGCCATTAAAGTCGTATGCGGATACTTACCAAAATAGTTATCTAAGTTAGGCGTATGGGCTTCATAAACCGCATTGTATTTTTTGCTTGGATTGACGCCGAAGCCATCCAGAATAATCAAAATAGCTTTACGCCGTGGAGGTAAGGTGGTTTGTGTCATGATCACTCAAATACTTGGGACGAGTAGCTTAAGCTACTCGTGAATCTTTAATCTTTCGGTGGAGTTGATTGGTTAGGTGGCTGATCACCAGCAGCATAGCGCCCTTGCTCATCCAGCTCAGCTTGCTGTTTAGCCGCCTTATCTAACTCAGCCTCCAATTCTTCATCAGTTAATGGGCGAAATTCATCATCGTCCATTTCTTTAAAACTATAGGTTTTATCTTGCCAATGTTCCGCAGAGTTATGCGTATCGTCAGCTTGATCTAAGCTTTCAATGTCTTCGCCGGCATGTAACACACTCGCAGTTCCTACTACAGCACTAGCTACTAAGGCGGTTGAACCAAAATTACTTGCTTCGGTGTCATCCTCATTGCTGCGCTTTTTCGCCACAGTTCGTCCTAAAAATAAACCGACTTCAAACAAAAGCCAAATGGGTACAGCCATCATAATTTGTGAAACCACATCCGGTGGAGTGAGGAACATGGCAATAGTAAAAGCCCCCACAATAATATAGGGACGTGCTTTAGCCAAAGCTTCAACACTCACAATTCCCATCCGAATCAATAATATGGTGGCGACAGGTGTCTCAAAACTTAAACCAAAAGCTAGGAACATAGCCACCGTAAAATCGAGATAGGTCGCTATATCTGGCGTAGGATTCACATTCGCGGGAGCAAAAGCCACTGCTGCCTTAGAAATCATGGGAATAACAAAGAAATAGGCAAACGCCATCCCAACATAAAATAGACCCACACTCGATAAAAGCAGGGGTGTGATCATTTTTTTTTCATGTTGATACAAGCCAGGGGCGATAAATCCCCAAACTTGATAAAAGGTATAAGGTAGAGTCACTAAGAAAGCGACCATCAAGGCTAGTTTAAACGGCACTAAGAAAGGGGAAGCAACCCCAATCGCAATCAGCTTTTCACCTTGTGGCAAGTTGCGCACTAAAGGATCAGAAAGCCAGTTATACAGATCTTGAGCAAACGGCGTTAAGCAGATAAAGATTGCACCTAAAACCAGGACAATACGCAACAGGCGATCACGCAGTTCAATCAGATGCTCCAAAAATGCTTTTTCACCAGCATTCTCAGCACCCTTAGTCTGATTTGACATGCGTTTCGATTTCCTTTTTCGCTGTATCTACTTTGTCATTCATTAACACACGCAAGTTACGCAGCTCTTCCTCTTGCTTATACAGCATCGACCGTAACTCTTCCGTGCCTAGCTCTCGCTCAATATCAGCACGGGTATGGGCAATTAAGCGGCGCGCTTTGCCTACCCATAAACCGACAGTCCGAGCGACCGTTGGCAAACGCTCAGGACCGATGACTAATAAAGCCACAATCCCGATCACCAACATTTCCAGAAAGCTAGTTTCAAACATGTTAGCGCCTAAATTTAGACTTTGTCTTTTTCCCGAGCCTGTACATCAATCACATTGCCTTGCACATTAGCCGTATTGGCAGGTGGAATCTGTTGAGCCGTTTTTTCAGCTTCTGGCGTGTCATCCCCATCTTTAACTGCTTTTTTGAAGTTTTTAAAGGCCTCACCCAAATCACCACCCATACTGCGTAGCTTTTTAGTTCCAAACAGAAGAATGACAATCACTAGAATCAGGACTAATTGTAAAGGACTAAAATGCATAGTAGTTCATCATCCTATCGTGTTAAGAGGGTCGACTGGCTTTCTCAGCCAAGCCTGATAAGCCGAAACGACGTTCCAATTCTTTTAGCACGTCTTGCGGGTGTAAATTTTGCTGAGCTAAGAGTACTAGGCTATGAAACCATAAATCCGCGACTTCATAGACGATTTTTTCTTTATCACCATCTTTCGCTGCCATGACCGTTTCTGTGGCCTCCTCACCAATTTTCTTGAGGATAGCATCCAAGCCTTTGCCATATAACTTAGCCACATATGAACTATCAGCTGCAGCCTGTTTACGCTCTTCTAGCACCTGTGCTAGTTGTGAAAGTATTGCATCATTCATCATGGGCGCATTATGCGCGAAGACAGCGCTTAAGAACAATTGCCAGTAGATAAATTAGCAGAATCTAATTGTTTATCATACGCGGGTACATGCAAATAATTCTCATCCTGCACGCTCACCTCTAAGCCATATGCTTGTGCAATCTCCGCAATGACTTGCACTTCAAGCTTTCCAGTCGCTGATAATTTCTGCGCTAACTCCACCAACAGCAGCTCATGTCTTAACAATAAAGTACGTGCGGCTTCAACTTGCGCCACAATCATTTGCTCAACCGCTGCATCAGTAATTTCTTTCTTCATACGATGGGCATGATCTTCCATCACATAGCAAGCTTGGAAACCATCATCAAAACCATACCGGCGCATATAATCGAGCGCAATAATAGAAGCTTCTTCGCGATCCTGTGAACGTCCAATGGAAGCTTCATTTGCACCAAAGATTAATTCTTCCGCCAAGCCACCCGCTAGGAAAATTTTAATCATATCCAGCATGGTTTGCTTAGTGCGATAGATTTGATGGGGGAAAGTGAAGCCACCCGCATAGCTATTTGCAATCCGGCTTTGCAGCTGCATCGGCACTAATTTAAACAAGACCATATACAAAACCGCATGACCCGCTTCATGCACACTAATATTCGCCGTGGCTGC
Organism: uncultured Thiothrix sp.; assembly: GCF_937876535.1. Taxonomy (GTDB): domain Bacteria; phylum Pseudomonadota; class Gammaproteobacteria; order Thiotrichales; family Thiotrichaceae; genus Thiolinea. The sequence goes on along the minus strand of NZ_CALFHZ010000021.1, from coordinate 136,850 downwards.
TGCTTGATTACTCGCACGAATCTGATCAATCCGCCCTTCAAAAGCAACTTTAACTTCCTGCTCACCCACTTGGGCGACAATTTGCTTGGCGGTTGTGTCATAACGCAAGGCAATGTTCTCTGCACCTGTAGTCAGTGCGTGCAACAACAGATTCGATAAATTAACCTCTAAAATATCGGTCACACTCGAAAATACTGGCCGCACACCTTGCGCAGGGAAGACACCATTGCGGTAAATCAGCGTCTCCATACTGTGATCAATACTTAGTTGAATACCGGTACGCGCAGCCGTTTCCTGTTGAATACGCTTCAACTCGCGTGCAATCAAAGCTTGGAAATCTTGCTTGCGTAAGCTCGGATAAATCAGATGAATATTGCCAAAACGTGCCACTTGTTCCGGGCGAAATTTGCGCAACAATGCATTTTTCACATCCATCAACGTCACTTTACTGCTGATAGCATGAAAAATATCCGCATCAACATCTGCTTCGGCTGCATCACGCGCGACCGAAAAAGCCTCATCCAAATTCCCAGAAATAATTACTAAAGTCTGCGCATGATTAATCGGCTCATACAGAGTCTTTTTCTTCTTCGCATTCAAGAGCAGATTAACTAATTCAGCTTCAGGTAATTCAAAAAGAGATTCTAAATCAATATCTAAATTCAGGGTTTTCTTGAAAGATAATAAGTCATACGAACTAATATAATGATCATACGGATCAAAATTGGTTTCAGGTTCTTCGCCAGCATCTAAGCGCTTTTTCTTCCGTTTCCGCTCCCAAAAATAGCGTGCAAGGAAATTATCTATATCATTGGCCTCTTGATCATAGCGGGTCAAATAGCCATCCGATAATAAGCTCCAAAAATCCATAAACCGCGATTGGGCAAGCGGCTTGCCTTCAACATCAATGGTATTAAAGCGCTGAATTTCATCAAATAAAAGAATACAGGGCTTGCTATCGTGCAACTCACGCTTATCTAAAATTGAGGAAACCGAGGAATGCCAAAACGTCTGATCGATATTGGATAACTCAATTTCAGCAAAGCGCTCTTGAAAATTAAGTGCACGGACTAATTTGCGGACTAAATCGGTTTTGCCGACACCCGTCATGCCCCAGAGATTAACAATCACCGGACGCTGCAACAGTTCTGGCATTAAATACCAGACTTGGATATAGCCGATTAAATCATCAATGATTTTATCGATCCCTATAAAATGCTGCTTAAGCGTGTGACGGACTAACTCTAATTGTTCTTTTCGTTCGGCAATTAACTGCTTATCAACTTGCAGCATGAAGGCTCCTTAAAATTATTTATAAGCGCATTTCGATACCTTGCGCCGCCATAAACTCTTTGGCTTGGCTCACGGTATATTCGCCAAAGTGAAAAATACTAGCGGCTAACACCGCATCAGCGCCACCTTTTAATACGCCATCAGCAAGGTGCTGTAAATTACCCACGCCACCGGAGGCAATTAATGGCACTGAAACTCGCTCATTGATCTCCGCCATTAGAGCTAAATCAAAGCCACTTTTGGTGCCATCGCGATCCATACTCGTCACTAATAACTCACCTGCACCATAAATTGCCATCTTTTCTGCCCAAGCGACCGCATCAATCCCGGTGCGTTTACGTCCCCCATGAGTAAACACCTCCCAACGCAAAGGCTCGCCCGCCTCGCTCACACGCTTGGCATCAATCGCGACCACAATACATTGTGAGCCAAAATAATCCGTGGCTTCGCGCACTAATTCAGGATTAGTAATCGCTGCGGTATTGATTCCAACCTTATCTGCACCAGCATTTAACATCCGACGCACATCATCTAGTTTGCGAATGCCACCACCAACGGTCAATGGGATAAACACTTGCGAAGCCACTGCTTCTACCACATGCACAATGGTTTCACGATTATCGGAGCTGGCGGTAATATCGAGGAAGGTAATCTCATCCGCACCTTCGCGATTATAGCGGGCAGCAATTTCTACAGGATCACCAGCATCGCGAATATCGACGAAATTCACGCCCTTCACCACGCGCCCATTATCAACATCAAGGCAAGGAATAATGCGCTTAGCTAAGCCCATGATTAGACTCCATCCACTAAGCGTTGCGCTTCCGCCAGATCAATCGTGCCTTCATAAATCGAACGGCCTAAGATCGTACCCATTACACCCTTACGCTCTACTGCAAGTAGTGCCTTAATATCCTCAAGATTAGTCACGCCACCCGAAGCTATGACTGGAATTGAAATGCTTTCAGCGAGTTTGGCAGTTTCTTCGACATTCACGCCAGTCATCATGCCATCGCGGGCAATATCGGTATAAACAATGGCACTCACGCCTGCTTGCTCAAATTGCTTAGCTAAATCAACTGCGGCCACTCGCGAGACCTCAGCCCAACCATCAGTTGCTACCATGCCATTTTTTGCATCAATTCCAACGATGATGTGACCCGGAAACTGCTTACAGAGTTCGACTACAAATAGCGGTTCTTGCACAGCTTTCGTGCCAATAATGCAATACTTAACACCCGCTTCTAAATAGGCAGCGACCGTAGCTGTATCACGAATGCCCCCACCTATTTGTACCGGCAAATGTGGAAACTTAGCCGCCACCGCACGCACGACTTCGCCATTGACGGGCTTGCCCTCAAAAGCACCATTCAAATCGACCAAGTGTAAACGACGTGCCCCTGCATCCACCCAACGCTGCGCGACATCTACAGGATTGGAAGAGAATACCGTCGTATCATCCATACGCCCCTGACGCAGGCGTACACATTGACCGTCTTTCAGGTCGATAGCAGGAATCAGCAGCATGATTAGATCCTAAATAACGAAGTCCGCATCCTAGCGCAAAATCTAGCTAGCCAACAGAGTTTAGAATTATTGACTCGGCTCTAAGCGATATAAACCGCCATTGGTTTCATCATTTAAGAGATAGAGATAGCCATCAGGGCCTTGTTGCACATCACGAATTCGGCCTATTTCATCTTCGAGTAAACTTTCTTCAGCAGCAATTTTGCCACCAACTAAAGTTAAGCGAACTAATTTAGAAAATTTAAGAGATCCAACAAAAAGACTGCCATTCCAACCTGAATATTTATCACCGCTATAAAAGGTCATACCGGAGGGAGCAATCGAAGGCACCCAATAATGTAAAGGTTGTTCCATACCGGCTTGTTGGGTTTTACCCTTACCGATTGGCCCACCCCCATATTGCTCGCCATAGGTAATTACTGGCCAGCCATAGTTAGCACCTGCTTTGAGAATATTGATTTCATCGCCCCCTTGCGGGCCATGTTCATGCGTCCAAACCTGACCACTGCTAGGGTTTAGGGCAATGCCTTGCACATTACGATGTCCATAGGTGAATAATTCAGGTGCAGCGCCTGCTTTATCTTTAAAAGGATTCGATTCAGGTACACTACCATCATCGTGTAAACGTACTACCCCACCTGCATGATTACTAATATCTTGAGCCAGGTCTTGTTGACCACGTTCGCCGAGCGTCAAATATAAATAACCTTGCTTATCAAATAGTAAACGTCCACCAAAATGATGAGCACTATCAACTTTTGGTAAAGCCACGAATAGCTTTTGCAGATTACTTAGTTTGCCTTGCTTATATTGAGCACGAACTAATTCAGTACTCGCTCCACCTTTTCCCATACCGCTATAGGCTAAATAAATTAACCGATTTTCAGAAAACTGTGGATGAGCTGCTATCCCTAATAAACCACCTTGACCTTGCGCATAGACTTTAGGGACACCCGCAATTGGGGGTGATAATTTACCTTTTTGCACACTACGCAACTGCCCACCGCGCTCGGTGACCAGAATCTCATTATCTGGCAAAAAAGTCATACCCCAAGGATGATCTAAACCACCCACTACTTTAGTCGCAATCACAGGGCTTGCCGAACGTGCCTCGCAACCCACAAGCACTAGGCTGAGGAGGCCTAGGCATAGGTATAGCCAATACTTTTTCATTCTGATTATTCGATTTTTAAAGTTAACACTCACACTCTAGCTATGAGTGTAGTTGGCTATGAAGAAAAGATGGCAAGCTTTCTGACTAAGTTGCTACTGCGCAGTATTAAAGAGCACAGAGTTCGGAGATATTGAGTAGACATTTAATCCTCTCCGGCTAACTGTAAGGCGTGGGCGATTAAATCTTTACTTAAGTGAAGATCTGACTGCTGAATAATGAACAAATACGGCTTGATTGCAGGAATCAAACCATGCTTTTTAGCCAATAACAAAATACCAACACTACCAATGATTTTTATATGATTGTGAGTTGCCGCTTTTCTAGCTTTTAGATCATCAATAAGTAAGCGATCAGCATGTTTTAGCTTATAGAGCGCCATTGCTTCTAATTCACCCTGCCCTAGCCCTTGGGTATTAATAATGAAATCCCGTAAGTCAATCTCCAACACTTTGTTTTGTAAATACCCCAGCAGCTTCTCAGCTTGCGGTTTACCAAAAACGGTCGCCTCTTGAAACACTGCCTGAGGGACATAAACTTGGGTGAATAATGCATCCAACCAATGCAAACCCTTACAAGCTGCTACTGCAACCAAAGCCGATGTATCGGCAATTACCAGCATTAGGAGGTCATCCGAAAATCAGCAAGCTCAGCATCTAGATCATCTGGGGTGTAGTTGATGGTGGGAATATTGTGCTTCTTACACTCAGCCATAAAGCTATAGCGGTCTATGCCCGCCAATTCAGTGGCTGCCCCCGCTGATAACTTGCCTGCCTGAAAGAGAGCCAAAGCCGCATATAACTTGAGTGTACTGATAATCTCTGGTCTAGTTTTATCCAGTGCAAATTGTTCGGGTATGTCCATTGTGACTTGCATGTTTTATGTACTCCTACCGAAAACAACTGAGGTAAGGATTTTAGTGTAGGCGATTAGTGTGAGCCTGCCAATTTTCCACATCTTGACGGACACGGCTAACCTCTTTCCACTTGCACAATCTCTTCCTGCGTTAGCCTATACAGTTTATACACCAAGGTATTCATCTCCCGCTCTTTTGCCTCAATCTCTGCCTGCAATTCATCTAGTTTCTTATCTAGGCCGATAATTTGCCGCCGCAAGCTGTCATTGTCGGTGGTTTTGAGGCTGAGCAATTCGCCCAGCAGCTTTTCAGCGGTGACGCTTGGTGTGATGTTGGTGGAGCGAATCAGGTATTTCCATTGCACCGCAATCAGGTCGGCATCGTCTGCAAAAATGCTGTCAAAAGCCGGAATGCCGTTAGCTAGCAGTCTTAATTCGCCGTCTTCGTAAAGGACGGTCAGTTGTGTGCTGGGGTTGAGGTTGGCACTAAGTTTTTCGAGTTTTTGCGCTAAGGCAGCTTGGTATTGCGCTTTTGCCCAGTCGGTCAATGCTTTGCCTTTAAGTCCGGTGGCTTTGGCAGCATCGGAGGTTTTCCATTGTTTTTCTTCGAGAAACTTTGCCCAAATCCATTGCGGGGTTTTGGTGTCCTCGGTCATTTGTGCGGCATTCAGGCGCTTTTCGAGTTTTTGCAGTTCATCGCGGTAAGCCGTATGTAGTTCTTGCATCGACGTTATCCATGTAAAACGTGCCCTTACTGTCAACTGAGCAGAACAAACTTTTCACCAATCTTGGAACTAATAATTTGGACAAGCATTGTTTGTCGATACTCTGATTGTTTTAGACATTTGATAACGCTTAGCCTCGACACCTGAGACTAACCGGATGCATCAGTTCATCCTCAATTTAAACCTCAATTGGTTTTTCCTTATCAGCGTGCGATACGTATTTACCTTCGCCAAGTTTGGTTAAGTGATAAATACTGTCAGCACTAGTAATTAATCCTTGGAAAATGGCGGTGGTGATCGTTGGATCGTCGAGGCGTTTACAGGTGATGTTGGGCTTTTCGATGAGTTGGCATTCGGGTTCGGGCATAAAAATTCAAAGATTAATTTCAGAATATCGAAGTTTAACCGGCAAACCTAGTGCCTATAAAGCAAGCAGATTGACCCTTACCAAAGTTTTGCACTTTAACCTAGAACTACACCTAACCTTTCCCGCCTAAGCCCAAGCAATGCTATACTAGCCGCCTCTTTCAGCAGTGGTGGATACAAAACCATGACTTCCTTAAAAGACCAACTTCTCAAAGCCGGCTTGATTGATCAAACCAAAGCGGAAAAAGCGGCGCGTGAAGAACGCAAAAACGCCCATCAAAAAACGGCAAAGGCGCAAAAAGAAGCCAAGCGCACCGGCGAGGTGAAAGTGGATGAAGCCAAAGTACTTGCTGAAAAAGCCTTACAAGAACAAGCCAAACGTTCCAAAGAACTCAATCGCCAGCAACGCGAGCAAGCTGAGCACAAAGCTATTCAAGCTCAGATTCGCCAGCTGATTGAAATAAATAGGATTGATCGCAAACAAGGTGAAATCAGCTATCAGTTTGCTGATCAAAACAAAATCAAAAAAATCTTCGTGACAGAGTTACTGCAAGATCGCTTAGCTTATGGCTTATTAGCGGTGGTGCGTTTGGGTAATGGCTATGAATTAGTACCGCGCTTAATCGCTGAGAAAATTGCCCAGCGTGATGCGAGCGCTGTAGTCGTCTTAAATGTGAATAAGAACCCGACTCCTGCTGAAGAAGATCCTTACGCAGCTTATCAAATTCCTGATGATTTAATGTGGTAAGCCATTCCGTTTAAGCCCCCACTTACCCCAACGGTAACGCATGAAATCCATTACTCGCTTATTGCGCCTTTGGACTATTCAACGAGTTTTTATTCGCCATGGCCTCGATGAACTCGTACTGAGTATTCCACTCTTTCGCCCAGTTGCCTTTATCTATCATCTGTTTCCGTGGAATTGGAAGCGTCAAACCCAAGATTTAGGCCCTCGTGGTGAACGCATTCGCTTATCTCTCGAAGCATTAGGCCCGATTTTCATTAAATTTGGGCAAATGCTCTCGACCCGCCGCGATTTAATGCCGGATGATATTGCGACCGAACTCACTCGTCTCCAAGATCGTGTCCCGCCCTTTTCCAGCACCGAAGCACGACAGTTAATTGAGAAGGCTTACGGTCGTCCGGTGACCGAAGTTTTCCAACGCTTTGAAACCGACCCGATGGCCTCGGCTTCAATTGCTCAAGTGCATGCCGCGCAACTTTGGGATGGCAAAGAAGTAGTAGTCAAAGTATTGCGCCCAGGAATTGAGAAGATTATTCGCCAAGATATTGAAGTCATGTATTTATTGGCGGATCTAGTGCAACGCTATTGGAAAGACGCACGGCGCTTACGTCCAGTCGAGATCGTAGCTGAATACGAGAAAACCATTTTCGACGAACTCGATTTAATGCGTGAAGCCGCGAATGCCAGTCAAGTGCGACGCAATTTCGAAGGCAATCCGGTACTCTATGTGCCTGAAGTACATTGGAATTATACCCATACTAATGTGATGGTCATGGAGCGGATTTATGGAGTTCCGGTTGGGGATATTCAGCGTTTAAAAGATTTAGGCATAAACTTCAAGCGCTTGGGCGAGTTAGGGGTTGAGGTATTTTTTACCCAAGTTTTCCGGCACAACTTCTTCCATGCAGATATGCATCCAGGAAATATTTTTGTGGATGCGACTCACCCGCATGAACCGCAATACATGGCGGTCGATTTTGGGATTGTGGGCACTTTAACTCCAGAAGATAAGCGTTATTTAGCTGAAAACTTCTATGCATTTTTTAATCGCGATTATAAGCGCGTGGCTGAATTGCATGTTGAATCGGGTTGGGTGCCTGCCAATACGCGCGTGGATGAGTTTGAATCCGCAATTCGCTCGGTGTGCGAGCCTATTTTTAATTTACCGATTAAAGATATTTCCTTTGGGAATTTTTTACTACGCCTATTCCAAACGGCGCGGCGCTTTAATATGGAAGTACAGCCGCAACTAGTCCTGCTGCAAAAAACCCTACTGAATATCGAAGGTTTAGGGCGGCAACTGTATCCGGATTTAGATTTATGGTCGACCGCTAAACCTTTTATTGAGCGCTGGATGGATGAGCAAGTCGGTGTACGGGCTTTATTGAATGGGGTAAAAACTAATTTACCTAAATTATTAGAAAATCTGCCTCATATGCCCAACTTATTGCATGATGTCCTCAAGCTAACTGCAGAGCAGCGCTTAAAACTACAGTATGAATCTAAGCAATTAGAGCGAATGCAAAAAGAGTTAAAACGCTCGCAAATTAGTACTCGTTTTATTTTAGCCGGTGGCAGCTTAATTATAGGGGGTAGTATTTTGATTAGCTCACCCACTTTAATGTTTGACCCAGCTTTTGTGCTCTTAGATTGGAGTTTAGGTTTAGCGGGTATTACTCTTTTAGTTTATGGTTTAGTGAAACGTTAAAGTAGTGTTAAAGTAGTTTACGGGCTACTGCTACTCCTAACTCAAACAATCCTGTAGTTGCTTTAATATTACCTTTTTTCAACGCGCGAAAAGCCACAAAACCACCGACTAACCCTACGGCTAATAAAGGTAAAGGATGAGTCCGCAAGGGCGCTAAATAATCGACTGCTGCTACATTGGCTCGCAGTCGAGCTTTAGCCTGTTCTACAGATTGCGGTTTAGACGTTGTACGTACCATACCACCCCTCCAGCTAAAACCAAACCCAAAATAGCAGTCACTAATAATACGGTGGGTATACTCCAGAATTGGATTAAGAAATTATAAAAAGCAGCCATTAAGAGAATAAGGCTGCTTAAGAATAAACCTGCAGCAACGACCATCAATAAAGCAATGGTCGTTGTTTTAAGCGTTTTTTGCCGCAAGAGGCGGCCTTCCGCCTCTACTAAGTCAAATAAACTAATGATCGTTTCTGTTATTGCCTTCATAAAAGCGACCTAGTTTAAGTTAGCTGTTTTTGCCACTCAGTAAACGCGACAAGACAAAGCCAATCCCAAAAGCAATACCTAAACTAGCTAAAGGATTAGCTTTGACATAATGAGTGACTTGCTCAACTCCGTCACTGCTCGCATCTTGCACTTGTTGTGCCTTTTTCATAGCAGCATCTTTATAATCCTCCAGCTCATTGGAGATTTTACTACTTAATTTACTGGCTTTTGCTTCACCTTTTTCCTTCAAGGAGTCTAATAGCTCAGCAACTTGCGACTTCATTTTTTCAAATTCAGCTTGCACATCAAACTCAGGGTCTTGTGGTTTTGCCATAGCGAATATCCTTATTAGTTAAGCAATAAAAAAGTTCACATATCACTATTACCTTACACCAAAACAACCAATAAGCTAGAAAACCTCTGAATTAGAGGTGTAATTTTGGGATGAGCGTGGTTGTAAATCAGGCAACTCACTACTGATAGTTAGCCTTCTTACTCAAGAAAAAGTATAGATGCTCAGTTGAATTAATGCAGATTCAACATGCCACGCTCGACAATAAAATCAATAATAGTCTGTAAGCCCAGCTTCTCTTTTAAATTTGAAAATACAAACGGACGCTCACCACGCATGCGTTTACTATCCGCTTCCATCACTGCTAAAGAAGCACCTACATAGGGAGCAAGGTCGATTTTATTAATCACCAGCAAATCCGAGCGGGTAATGCCAGGGCCACCTTTGCGTGGAATTTTTTCACCTTCAGCCACATCAATCACATAAATAGTCAAATCAGCTAATTCGGGGCTGAAAGTAGCTGATAAATTATCCCCACCGCTTTCAATGAAAATCACATCGAGCTTAGGAAAACGGATCTGCAAATCCTCCACAGCAGCTAAATTCATCGAGGCATCTTCGCGAATCGCAGTATGCGGGCAACCACCCGTCTCTACCCCTACAATGCGCTCTACGGGTAAGGCCTCACTGCGCATTAAAAACTGGGCGTCTTCTTTGGTGTAAATATCATTAGTTACTACCGCAATTTCATAGTGATCGCGCATGGCTTTGCATAAAGCATCCAATAAGGCGGTTTTGCCAGAACCGACTGGCCCACCGACTCCCACACGTAAGGGATTTGACATGACTTTAAGTCCTTGAGTTAAGATCTAAATAAACGAGTGTATTGGGTTTCATGCCGACTACTGGCAAGCGCTAAAGCGGGTAAAGTTGCACCCATATCGTCATCAGCAAGATTTAGGCCTTGCTTACTAGCCGCTAACAGCAAAGCGGTCATTTGATACAAAATTTTCTGCCCTTGAGTCTGCCCCAGTGGAATAATTTTCACGGCGGATAACACTAAATTTTCTAACCAACTCCATGCATAACCATATGCAGCCTGCTCTAGCGGAACTTGCCAATAGCAACTGGCTAAGGCAAACGCAGCCACTTGGCTTTGACTCAATAACGACTTATGTTCAGCCGCTTGTGGCAGGTCTAACGCAATCAATAAATCGGTTAAAGCGCGCCCGCGATTTTTTTCCTCCAACAATAGCTCACTGGTTTCACGGCTAGCATTCGAAAATGCAATCCAAGATTCGACAGCGTCTAAATCATTCGCTTGCCAAGCTAAATACAGACGTTTTAATAACGGCAGTTCTACATGGGTGAGGCTGTTATCCAGTTGACTAGCTAGCCATGCTTGTAGTGAGTTCGCATCTTTAATCCAGCCAGTTTCCACGGCCCACTCAATTCCTTGTGAATAGGTAAATGAGCCAATCGGCAAGGTAGGGCTAATCAAATGCATGAGGCGTAAAAGCGCAAGCTGCTCAGTCATACCGGATGCGAATGGATACCATGATTATGAGAATGGCTATGCCCACTTGTTGCATAAGCACCTGCTTCTGGCTCAAAAGTCGCTTGCTCAACCACAACTTTTAGGCCAAAGCCTAACAACATATCGTCTAGCACATGATCATGTAGATAACGCAAACGACCATCGCGAATCTCTAAAGGCACATGACGATTCCCTAAGTGATAGCAGGCACGGGCGAATAGTAAACGATCAGTGCAATACAGAGTGGATACCGTTTCTAAGGCAGCTTGAATTTGGACTAAATCCCCATTCTCAGCCTTGAGTACGTCGCCATGTTGTAAGCTAGCGCCACGCACTAAAAATAAGCCGGCCTCTCCCCCTTGGTCTAAAGTCACTTTTTGACGGCTAATAATCCGCCGCTCATAGGGCAAGGTCAGAGTATGTGTCGAGACACCACTGGGAGAAGGGGTAAGAATTTCAATTAATTTCAGCATAAGCTAACCTGCAAGAATAGAGCTGCTAACTATTCAGCAGATTTCATGCCAAGCAGCTAGCCTAAAAATGACTGCCACTACGCACTTAAACGGTGAAGCTGAGATTTAATGAGGCTAAAACTGCACTTTTTCAGCGCGGCTCTCAGCGTATTTAAAGTCTATAACAGACTAGGATTGAGTTGCCAAACGGTAAAATTCAGCACGGCCGCAAAGCTCACCCACGCTAGATACGGTACTAGTAAAGCCCCCGCTAGCTTATTGATCCGCCAAAAACTAATTAGCGTAGCCAAGATTAAGAACCATAGCAGGATAATCACTGCAAACGCCAAACCACCTTGATGCCAAGTGAAAAATGCCCAACTCCACAAGGCATTCAACGCTAGCTGCATTAAATAAAGACCTAAAGCGATGCGTGCTGTGCCTAACCAGCCACGCTCACGCCAAACTAACCAAACAGCCATCGCCATTAATACATACAACACCGACCAAACCGGCCCAAACACCGAAGCAGGTGGTGCCCAGCTTGGTAAGCTCAAGCTTTGATAAAAACTAGGTGCGCTCGCTGACCCCCAAGCACCTAAACCTGCTGCTAAGAAAGTAATCAAGAACCATCCTAAAAATCCCAGCAATTGTCTGAACATTATTCGCCTCACTGATAGCTTAAAATCTTGAGTGTAGGCTATTCCGTTGCGCTTATAGTCACAGATGGGGTGACTACTAAAAGCGCATTAGGGACATAGCGGTATTCTAAGGGCGTAGTTTGCAAGGTTAACTCGCCATCCAAAGCCACATAAATACTGCGTTTGTGGTGGCTATTATTAATCATGACCTGCTCAACTAACTGGCTATCGACATTTTCTGATTTAGTTGCTGGCTCAAGACCACGGAACATGACATTAAAAATTAGTTTAGTCAGTGACCAATAAGTCGTGGTTTTGACAATCAGCATATGCAGGACATGTTGGCTATTGGCATGTACTGCCCCCAAACCTGACAAGCTTATATCCCGCTCCCGCACCCCAATAAAAATCAGCGGTGAACGAATTTTTTTACTATTCACATACAAACGTGAACTACGCAACCGCAGCAAACCTTTGAAGCCAGCCCGAATACTCGCTAAGCGATAACTCATTTTTGTTTCGTATAGCTCACGGGCACGCACAAAATGCACATAAGCACCGACTGAGCTGGTATTCAAAAACAACGCCTGATTTACATAACCTACATCCACCGCAGCCACTTGTGGACTGGCAAAAGCAAGATCAAGCGCTGTATTTAACTCGGTGGGCAGTTGCCAATTGTGCGCAAAATGATTCAACGTTCCACCCGCGACGACCACCATAGCTGTTTGTGAACCAACCAAAGCCGACGCAGCTAAAGCCAAAGTACCATCGCCCCCACAAACGAGGACACGGGGTGTACCTGCGGCTATTTCTGCTTGTAAAGCAGCCCGTAAGGTATCCGGTGTGACCTCATGAATAATTAAGCGCTCTTGTTGGCGCAATTGCTCCAATAAAGCAGGTGCACTACCTGCATGAGGATTGATAAATAAAGGTAAACGCTCTGGTAATTTTGTAAGGTCTTGGGTGTGAGTTTGCATAGATACTAAGCTCCCTCTATACCGAATTTAGCCCAGCAGTTTGCTGCCAGACTCCATCTCTGTGTTGAAACTCACGTCGCTCCGCAAGTTGAAACTCGTTACCCTGCCAAGTCATAAACTCCACGCTAAGCTGCAGGTGATCACCTTTAATCACATTAAAACTATTAGCTTGGCCTGCAACTAAACGACTAGAAAAGGCCGTACCTGCATGCACAATCAACACCCCTTGCAGAACTTGTGTATACGGTAAATGCACATGCCCACTGAGAATTAAATCCACTCCTGCAAAATGGAAAGCTTCTAGTGCATGATCACGCTGCTCAACTAGATCGCGATATTCAGATTGCTCCGGCAGCCAAAAGGGGTGATGTGCCACCACCAGCCTTAAATCCTGTTCAGACGTAGCTGCGAATTTTTCCTGTACTTGTTTGATTTGTTTTTTACTGATTTGTCCTCGCGACCAATCAAAATAAAAACCTGCGGCACGCGCAGTATTCACACCCACCACGCTATATCCGGCTTGCTTGAGTACTGGCTCAGTAGCCGGATTAATATACTTTTCCCACTTTTTCCAAGGACTCAAAAAACGCTCAGGCCAATCAGTAGCCGACATATCGTGATTACCCGGAATCGTAAAATAGGGCCATTGTAATTGTGCTAGAAACTGCTGAGCCGCTATGTATTCCTCATCCGTGGCGCGCTGGGTTAAATCCCCACTGATAATCACTAAGTCGGGCTGAATTTGTGCGGTGGTTTTAAACCAAGCGGCGATGACCTCGGCTTGCTCGCGGCCAAAATGCAGATCGGAAATATGAACAAAACTAGGCATAAACGCATGAGCTGACTAAAAATAAAGATTAGTTATAGCAGCCTTCACGCTGGAGTGCATATTGAAGTAAATTATTGGTGCTGAAGGTTGGGCTAGAATGATCTTGCAAGCAAACTAGCCAAACTCAAAGGGGTTAACTCAAATTTAAGTCATTGAAACCGCTAAATGCACTTAACAATCAATGGCTAGGATCTAGAGTTTTTAATCTTAATAAAGGCAGAAAAATCAAACCTAAAAAAACTGTATTAAAGAGCACATTAACCACCACACCTGCTGCTATTGAACCTAAACTATCAATCAAATACCAAGCAATAATAGCTAGTTTGAAAAAGCGAATAATTTGCGCATCCTGTGGATTCACTTGGCGAATAGCGGGAGCTATCACACCATAACTGATAATCGCAACGGCCATTAATAACCCAGCGCCAATCGAGGATAGCCATTGGGCGTGCAGGTTCAATGGCTCAAATAAACCTCCTAAGGAACCTGCGGATAAATTTAAGATAAAGCGAGCTGGCCCATTGATGGCTTCATAAGGTGCTAGCGCCCAAAGGAAAGCATAGCCCCCTACGCTGAAGGATACGATCTGCATTAACTTAACACGTTGTTCTAAACTCATGTTCATACTCCTTGGATTGATAATTTGAGTCTAGAAACTAGGACGCAGCAGAACAATTACCTCACAGGTAAGTGTTTAAGCTGAACTGCTATGTAATACTTCCCTCATGAAGACTTCTTTTGCCCAGCTTTTACGTCAATGGCGGCAGGCACGTCGCTACAGTCAGCTACAACTCGCCTTGGAATTAAATATTTCTAGCCGGCACTTATGCTTTATGGAAACAGGCCGCGCTCAAGCCAGTCGGGAGATGTTGCTAAAAATAGCGCGTTTTTTACTCGTGCCTAAAGCAGAAATCAATCAAGCTTTGTTAGCTGCAGGCTATGCACCCTTATATACCGATCAAGCCAACACTGCGGCTAGTTTAAAGCCCGCTTTAACAGCTATTGAGATGATGCTGAACAAGCATTTGCCCTACCCCGCCTTAGTTTTTAATCCTGATTGGGATGTAGTCAATGCGAATAGTGCAGCCCTCAGCTTATTGCAGGCATTCAACTATCAAGGTAGTAATTTTATTGAGTTACTCCTGCATGATCAGCGCCATAGCCAGCTGATTAGCAACTGGGCAGAAACTGCTGCACATACCGTACAACGCATTCACCAAGAAAGTTTAGTTAACCCAGTTTCGGTGCGTCTAAAACAACTTGAGCACGATTTAGCTGGCGCTTTGGCAACTAAAAAACCGCTGCCTACCAAAAGTGAAAACCCAGTCATTATAAGCACACAGTTACAACTGAATAATCAGGCTCTCTCTTTCTTTTCAGTACTTGCCCAACTCGGCTCAGTACAAGACTTAACAATTAGTGAATATAAAATCGAGTTGATGTTTCCTGCTGATCAAACAACTGCCGCATTTTATCAGGCTGAGCTCTAAGCTATTTTTTGCTAAAAACCACTTTCATCACAGTAATCGCCCCAGTCAAAACCACCATCACTGCATTAGCTACTATCAAAGGCAAATCACCACGTAGAATCCCATAGAGCAACCACAAAGCTAAACCAACGGTAATAATCAAATAAGTGGGCAAGGAAATCCCACTCACATCGCGGGTTTTCCAAGTGCGCCATACCTGTGGAATGAAAGAAGAAGTAGTGAAAACTGAGGCAACTAATCCAAGCAAATCGAGTGAAGTCATGCGGTTCCTTTAGAGAATAAACAGAAGATAAAAGAGCATTTTGTAAATTACATTCATCCAAGCATAGGAAGTGTGTAGTTTTAGGTCAATTTTCTTTCTTTTGAATCGATCTAGAAATTAAAGTAAAAAATTATCACCTAACTAAGACATTAGATAAAAATAATCTCTAAAATCATATCACCTACATTTAAGCTTAAATCTTAAAGACCTTATGAGCAAGCACTTAACTTTGATCATTTTTTAATATACACTACTTAAGTCAAATACCTCAAGTAAACCAACAGGTTGGTCATAAAAAGGAAAGCCTGATGCAGATGAAAACTCTAAGAACCTTCTTATCAAGAATAAATATAGGCCTTTTTATAACTATGCTTGCGATTATAATACCTAGCACAGGATTAGCTGCCACCACTCTCAGTGTAGACAAAAATCAAATTCACATTAATGAAAATGAAAACTATGCATTAATAAACTTAAAGATATTTGAAGATGGAAAGCAAGTTACCTGGAAAGCCAAAGATGCGCTTAAAGCGTCTGAAAATATAATTATCTCAAATACTGATAAGACTCAATATGGATATAAAAACAACAAAGAATTACTTTTTATTCCCTTAGGAATATCAGAAAATGACTATGAATATCAATTAATTGTTATGCCAAGCAGACAAGTATTTATTGATATAAAAAACGACTTCATAATAAAAATCCCTCTCTTATCAACTGAGGGTGTTCCTATATCGGTTGCAGTAAGCACTAGAAAAATGAATCTACCGTCTAGTGAAGAAAAAAACATAACAGCTATTTTAAGTGAAAAAGATAAAAAAGAAATTATAGATTCTGTAAAAAATGCAAGCAGTAATGAAACACTATACTCGGTTCTATTGGGTGCTATTCTAGGAGCTATGGTACCTCTTATAGTATTCGCTGTTAGAAAAAATGATTTAAAGGATACATTCTCTCAACGAATCCTAAGTACAGATAACAGGATAGCTGATGAATTTAGAAACATAAACAATATTCAATTAGATGTAGTTAGCAGAAACCTAACTATTGAACAAACAGTAAAAGAAATACATCACCTTTCTGAAGAATCAAAGAAAGATTTAAAAAGCTTAAATCAAATTAGCCTAAAAATAAACCCTGATCTTAAAAAAGAATTCCAAAAAACTTCTAATAAAATAATTGATAGAGTCAATCAATCTGAAAAGCTCTCTAGAAATCTAGAATTAAGTCTCAAAGATTTCAATAGCGAACTAGTCAAACTCGATCTAGCAATCAAAAAAGTGGAAAATGAATCGGTAAATGATCTTCTTGATCTTCAAACAGAACTATTGAATGAAACAAAAAAAATCAAAACTGATTTATTATTAAATTTAAACTCATATGGAGCTAATATGAGTCAAGTCAGTGAGTTAATGCGAACAAGGCTAGACCATCTACAATTTTACATAGACCAGAAAATATCAACTCTTAGGCCTATTGACTACGATTACTTGGATCAAAGAGCTGAGAGTATCTTTGAAGAAAAATACCGCAATAACAAAGCCAGGTAACTTATAAAAAATGAAAGCAATTTTTTACCTAAATGCAAAATGTTAAATTATTCAGCATTTAATGCTTACAACCACCTCAAAAATCCGCCCCCGCCCGAAACTCTTTCCAGCGCAAATAAGCATTCGCGCCCACTAGCATCAAAGGCTCTGGCATCAATTTAGTAGGCAGTGGCTCAGGCCGATAATCAGGTAATAAAGTCGTCGTAGCGCCGGCTGCCTGCTCAGCGGCGATAATCCCCGAAACAGTCCCTTTCACCGTACCCAGTCCATTTTGGCAGCAGGCCGAATACACACCCTCGTCTACTTCACCCAAAGCAAACACACTATTGCGACTCAGGCATAAGCGCCCGTCCCATGAGTATTCCATATCCACATCAGCAAGCATCGGAAAGCGTGCTTTAAAAGTAGTGACATGTTTGCGTGCGACTAGCTCCATACGATGTTTGGGCGAATTCATTTCGGGGTCGTAGTAAGCACAGTTACGGATGATAATGCGGTCGCCGCTTGCGCCCGAAATCCGCCTCACCGTCGTTCCCAAGGGATCAGCAGGGGTTAAACCCCAAGTCGATTCACCCCCTAGACGTTTACATTCTTCAGGAGTCAAGGCGCGAGTAATCGAGGCATAGAGCATTACATGCATCAGGCGGCGCGTGTAGTAGCCGAAGTGCTCCACTAAACCATTCACCGCAAGAATCACTTTCTTCGCATGCACCACACCTTTGGGAGTATCCGCTTGCCAGCCACCTTCAGCCCGATTTAAGGCTTTCACGGGCGACTGTTCAAATATTTGTAACCCTTGCTGCTGTAAGCCAGCCGCTAAGCTACGAATATACAAAGCGGGTTGGATCATTGCTGTGCCTGGTGTCCACAAGCCCCCTTGATAATAGCGCGTGCCAGTTAAAGCCTGCATATCATCAGCACTGAGCAAACGATAAGTTTCACCCAGCTTATCCAGATGTTGCGCATATTGGGTATTGTGATGCACACCCTTGGCCGTGGCCGCTGCATTCACTTTGCCACTTAAAGCCATGGTTTCCGCAGGCATAGCGTATTCAGAAACAGCATCTTTGGCAAAACGAATCGCAGAACGATTTAAGCTAGTCTGGCGGCGGTCTTTCTCAGCCGATTCACCCGCATAATCATCAGAAGTTAACTCATGCGGCAGATCAATCATAAAGCCTGAATTGCGCCCCGCTGGCCCTTGCGCCACTCTGCGCCCTTCTAAGACCACAATACGCGCCGTTGGCTGCAACTGCTGCAAGCGTCGCGCCGCCGACAAACCCGCAAACCCTGCACCAATCACCAAAAAATCAGCCTGCATTGTGCTGGCTAATTCAGGATAAGCTTGACGCGGGGGCAACAGCGCATCCCAAGCTGCGGTTCCCCGATCCGGTGGCATGTTGCGAATATTGGTCATTTAGTCCACCGCTTCGTCCGTCGCACGATCCGATAAATCAATCCAAATGGTTTTCAGCTCAGTGTATTGGTCATGCGCATGAATCGACTTATCGCGCCCGCCAAAACCGGACTGCTTATAGCCCCCAAACGGTGTGGTAATATCACCTTCGCCATAGCAATTGATCGTTACTGTACCTGCTCGCACCGCACGCGCCGCCCGTAATACTTTCTTGCCATTCGCGCTAAACACACTCGCTGCTAAGCCATATTGGGTGTTATTCGCCACTTCAATCGCCTCCTCGACCGAATGCACCGTAATCACCGCTAAGACGGGGCCGAACACCTCCTCTTGCCCTAAACGGCTATTGGTATCGACCTGATCAATAATGGTGGGTAAGACGTAGCAACCGTCCACCGATTTACCACCCAGCAGCACTGAACCCGAATCTAAATAACTACACACTTTACTGAAATGCTCGCCATCAATCAGTGCACCCAAATGATTAGTAGGGTCTAAAGGATCGCCGGTGCGCCAATCGCGCGCCCGTGCTAACACACGTTCCAACAAAGCGGCTTTCACGCCAGCTTGCACAATCAAACGCGAATTAGCCGAGCAGTTTTCACCCATATTCCAGAACGCGGCTTGCACCACATGCTGAGCGACTAAATCCAAATCTTCCGCATCATCCAGCACAATCGCCGGATTCTTGCCACCGCATTCGAGTACCACTTTCTTCAAATTCGAATCAGCGGAATAACGCAAAAAGCGCCGCCCCGTTTCAGTCGAGCCAGTAAAGGAGAGCATGTCTACATCCATATGTAGACCTAAAGGCTGACCAACCTCTGGCCCCATACCAGTTACGATATTCAACACACCGCGCGGCAAGCCTGCTTCAATGGCTAACTCAGCAATACGTAGCGCGGTTAAACTAGTTTGTTCGGCCGGTTTGACGATCACCGAATTACCGGCCGCGAGTGCGGGGCCAATCTTCCACGCCAACATCAAGAGCGGGAAATTCCACGGTAATACGCAAGCCACCACCCCGACCGGCTCACGCACAATCATCGCAATCGCATCATCACTACTCGGCGCAGTCTGGTCGTAAATTTTATCGATTAACTCCGCATGCCAAAGCAGGGTGTGGATGGTTTCAGGAATATCGATCAGGGCGCAATCACGAATCGGCTTGCCGGAATCGAGACTTTCCATCACCGCTAATTCATGGCAATTACGCTTAATCAGTTTGGCGAGGCGAATCAGCACTTGTTTGCGTTCGCTGGGATGCAGCTTACTCCAATGACCTTGCTCGAAGGCTTCACGCGCTTTACTCACGGCAAAATCGACATCTTCGCTTTGGCAAGCCGCAACCTTGGCCAAGACTTTGCCTGTTGCGGGATTGCGTGTTTCAAACGTCTTGCCAGATAATGCGGGTTGCGAGCGTCCATCAATAAAAGCATTGGCAGGGAAACGTAGTGACGCAGCTAGGGCTAAGTAATCTTCATGGCTGAGTAGGTCTGACATTATACGCCCTCCTTGATGTATTGCAGGGTGGTGTCCATCAGCCGGATCACCTGCTCCAATTCACGCTTGTCGTCTTTATTGAGATTTTGCAATGGCTTACGTGGCGGCCCCACCGGCAAGCCACGCATCACTAAACCGTGCTTAATACATTGAATAAACTTGCCACCTTGCTCGAGTACGCGCATCAGCGGCAGCATCGCCGACATAATGCGTCGACCCTTATTGAAGTCGCCTTCCACACGACAGGCTTGATACAAGGCAAGATGCGCTTCGGGGGCAAAGTTAGAACCTGCACATACCCAGCAAGATGCACCCCACGCAAAAAATTCCAGCGCCTGATCATCCATCCCACAACCGAGTTGCAGATGCGGATAATCGCGTGCTAGCAAGTGCAAACGGTTTATGTCGCCAGAGCTTTCTTTGATGGCGCAGAAATTGGGAGAACGCCCGACGCGATCCAAATATTCCTCGCCCATTGTCACACCCATCCGCCCCGGATAGTTGTAAAGCATAATGGGCAGATTGGCCGCTCGATCAATTGCGAGCGCATGTAAAGCATTTTCTCGATCTGTCGGCACGGCATACGGTGGAGTCGCAACCAAAAGCGCATCCGCGCCCGCTTTCGCAGCCAACTCGGCATAATGCACCGAATCTTCGGTTCGAATCGCTCCCGTACCCACAATCAGTGGCACGCGTCCATTGATGATTGACTTGAAGCACTCCAGCAGATGCACGCGCTCCTCGTGGCTTTGCGCATAATATTCGCCGGTCGTCCCAGCAAGAATCAGACCATGCACACCGCTAGCAATCAGATATTCGATCACCGACTCCAGCACCGTCTCATTGATGCTGAAATCCTCATTATACGGAGTGACGACAGGTGTATAGATACCCTCGAATTTCATCCTACTGCTCCAATCAATCGAATAATGTATACAATTTGTATACATTAAAGGATAGACGCAAGTTTGCCAAGGGGTTGGTGAAAATTCTGTTGGGAAGACTATTAAGAATGAGAAAGAATTCTGGCTTACTAAAATGCGCAGTAACGGCTAAAAACTGTAAATCAGGTGGTGCTTATGCTTCATAGTCCCAAGGATTAAATAACGCTGCGCTGCTTTGCTCCATATCAGCTGTATTTCTGGTTACAACAACACAGCTATAAGTCATGCCTGATACAGCTATCAGTCCATCCATCGTAGGCATGGGTTTTCCCGCAAGCTCTGCTGCTCCTTGAATAGAACCCCAATTAGTCACAACTTTTAAATCGATGGGAATAATCCTACCCTCGAAGCGTTTTTTTAGATCGTCTTCAAGCCACAGTTTTAATTTTTTCTTTCTCTTATGGTCAGATGCTTTCTCAATACCCTTCTGTATCTCACCAAAGGTTAAGATACTCAAAAAGAGGCTATCCTCATCTTGCTTAGCCAACCAAGCTAATACGTTTTTATTTGGCTCTTTTTTAACTACTTCAGAAATAACACAAGTATCTAAAAGATATTTCATAACTCGATATCTCTTGGCGTGTCTTTGCTCCTTGTGACATCAAGATCAATTTCCATTAACGGAGAGTTTCTTAGAAAAGAAACTAAATTATCTTTTGGCTTGATAAACTTTAGATAATCCTCAAAAGAGATAACCACAACCGCATTGTTGCCGTGTTTGGTAACAATCTGTGGTTCGTGACGCATTGCATTATCAACTAGCTGGCTAAACTTGCTTTTTGCGTCTTGGAGTTGCCATATGTTTTCTTGCATAAGCTTAAACCTCATAAAAATCTAGTCAGACTAGACAGTATTCTACTTTGCTATTTTTGTCAAACCAATGAATTATTTATATACATATGCGGTGAGAGTAACCAAACACCCACTATGTGAGACTAATTAATGCAACCTAGATCCGGCTGCCTAGATTGTTAGATGTGGTGTACCAAAGATTTTGATAGCAACTGCATTGAGGCTATATGCAAGGCTCAATAGGACGGCCATATTGCTGTCCTAATAATAAACGCTCCATAGCCTCACCGAATGAAGTGCCGCCAAGGTAAAGCTGGTCATCTGGATGAGTATAAAAATAGTATGCTCCTTCACGGTTGGCGAAGACGCTTATATGATCATGATGAGCCTCAGCTATCGCAGTCAAGGGGCCGAGCCTACTTACCCACGGTTCTACAACGACATGTTTATGTTCCTGATAACAGGTAAAGAAACAAACATTACTTGCTGCGCATTCCAGACCTGCACCACACGCGCCTACTTCAAGCCCACCAAACTCGGTAAATATTGACTGAACAGTTTGGCTTTCGGTGGAATGCTGTCGCATATTTGGCGCCCAACCAACAGAGATAAAAAAATGCTGGATTCTTTCAGGAATATAGATCATGTGGTTGGCTTCAATTACCCTTAACAATTTATTAGAAGTAAATCGTATGTTATTTATAACAGCTTATATGCAAACTATCTAATAGAGAGCATCCTTCAATACACATCTCCTAAACCGTCGCCTGCAAATGCACATAACTATCCACAAAGCGCTTATATTTATGCTGCCCACAGGTATACGGCGCATATTTCGCGGGATTATCACTGCTGACACAGGTTGGTACAGCTGTAACCAGCGCATCAAAATCAAGGTCGATGAAAAACGGAATCGAGTAGCGTTCCACGCCGCTGGTATTAATCACGCGATGCAGGGTGGAGATATAGCGGTCATTAGTTAAGGTTTGCACCAGATCGCCAATATTGACGACAAACGTATCCTCCACCGGCGGCGCACTGACCCATTCGCCCTCGCGATTACGCACTTGCAAACCGCCGACTTGATCTTGGGACAGAATCGTTAGAAAACCATAATCGGTATGTGCGCCCACGCCAATTTCTTCCTGAGAAATTGCACCCTGTTGTGGAGGGTAATGCAGGATACGTTGAATGGTGATCGGTTTGCGTTGCAATTTTTCAAAGTAATTCGCAGGCAAATCAAGGCTCAAGGCCACGCCACTAATGAGCTTATGCGCCAAATTCACCATCGCCGTGTGATAAGCTTCGCATTGTTGCTTGAATTCTGGCATTTCCTCGGGCATTAAATTCGCGCCAAAGAAGGGCGAAACCTCGCTACCATCCTGTCCGTAATCAAAGCATTCTTTGAAATCACGGGTATTTTGTGGGTCGACATTTTCGCCATAAATCGGAATATAGCCGCGCAAAGTGGGGCCAGAATGAACGATATTGATGCGTTGTTTGGCGTCAAGTGGCAGTGCAAAAAATGCTTTGGTCACCTCATACATGCGTTCGATTAAAGCTTTGGGCACGCCATGATTTTTGATGTACATGAAGCCGACATTTTCACAAGCAGCGCGAATCTGCGCAGCCACGGCTTGTGGGTCGCTGCCATCCAAGAGCTTGGCAATATCAATGATCGGAATTTCACTAAAGGAAGTTTGCTTGCTGGCAAGGCGCGCATCGACTACTTGACTCATAAAATCCATCCTCTCCACTAGTTAGATGGCTCTCAGTGTCCGCTTCGTGCCTTATTTCAGATATAACAAAAGCGCAAGGAATTAACAGGTTTTCGCCATTCTTAATGCGCTGGGCGAAATCGCATAGTGCTCGCGAAAACGCTTGGTAAAATAACTTTGTGACGCAAAGCCAGTAGCTTGTGCAATGCTACAAAACGGTAGGCCAGTTTCTTCAATCAGGGTTTTGGCTTGGGCGAGACGCACTTGCAAATAATATTGCGCCGGTGTGGTTTGAGTATGTTTTTTAAAAGTTTGTTCGAGCCTGCGAATACTCACCCCAATTTTATCCGCCAGCGTTTCAATCGGATAAGGCTGCTCGATATTTTTCTCCATCAACTCCACGGCTGCACCGAGATAACGCGATTTCATGCGCAATTCAAGATAGCGCCGGCTATGCTGCAGCTCATCGGCAAAGCGCATTTTATTATGGCAAAACTTGTAAGCCACTTGATCGGCAAACGCTGCGCCCAAATCTTGCCCAACAATGTAGAGCATCATATCCAAGGCCGTCAGACCACCCGCACAAGTGAAAATATGCTGGCCAGCGGTATAGATATTTTCTTGCAGCTTAATCTGCGGATATAGCTCGCGAAACGTGGGAATATCCTCATTAAACAGCGTGCAACTCTGCCCTTCCAATAAACCGGCGCGCGCCAATAAAAAGCTCGCACTGGTTAAGGCAGCCACTTGCACACCGGAGCGCCGCAAGTGGCGCAAATTCGCAAACAAGGCTTTATGTTTGTAAGCTGCAGCGCCTTCATAAGCACAAAGCACCACCAAATCAGTGCTTGCGATTTGGCTAAAATGCCCCGCCACACGCATGGGCACACCATTTGAAGTGCTAATGGTTTCGGCGTTTAAATCAGGGTCACCACTATACAAATGCACATCGTAAACCAGCCCATCATACAGCTTATTCGCCACACTCAAGGTTTCAACTGAGAGCGCAAAGGAGGTCAAAGCAAAGCCCGAGATCAGTAGAAAACTGACATGACGGGTTTTGCAGGATTTCTCAAGTTTGGCAATCAATCCATTTCTCTTCAAAGCTCACAAATTAAAAATACAATTTGTATACAATGTATTTTAGACGCAAAAATGCTAATAGCTGGCTATAACATTTTACGCCTAACTAGGGGTTTTCAATCGGTAAGGGATCGGGGCGCACATAGCGCTCCATATGGCTGCGCGATAAATCCCAGTGCTGGCGAATCAGTTCCACCATTGTCTCCGCTTGACCATTCACAATACATTCAATCATCGCATCATGTTGATCAAGGGCTTGCTGCATATTGTGCGTCATATCGGGATCATGCGGACGGTAAAAGGTTTGGCTAATTCGTGCGTGATCAATCAATAAGCGATCATAACTGGGTTTCAGATAAGGATTGGCCGCCATTTCACCCATCAGTGCATGGAAGCGGTCATTCCAGAAAATCAAGCCTTCTGAGTCTTGGCGCAAAGCGGCATTACGGAATTCGCGTTGTGCAGAACGTAAGCTTTCGATTTGCTTGGGCGTGGCATTCATTGCTGCTAATCGCCCCACAGCCGCATAGAGCATAGGAGCGGTCATAAAGAAATTGCGCAAAGTTTTATGGCTCATCGAAGCCACGGTTGCACCACGATTGCTGACGATTTCCAAATAACCTTCACCTGCTAAGCGCCGAAATACTTCACGCAAAGGAGTACGTGAAATCTGGTATTCCTCGCTCAACGTGGTCTCATCCAGACTGGTACCTGGTTCTAATTCCATGGTCAAAATCTGGCGTTTTAGGTCGCTATACAGGTTTTCTTTTTTCATCAGTGGGTTTCGTTTAAAGCATCAACAGTTGGGATTTCGCGCTCACGGCGGGCGATATAATCCAACAATTCCTCATTAATCGCCACCTCCAGCTTAGGCTCTTCGTAAGCATTAAGCAATTTGCGAGCTTGCGCCAAGCTGCGTGTAAGCGTGTCTTTACTCCCTTCAGCCTGCCATTGCTCAATCGAATTATTATCAAATAACTCCGACATAAAGAAGGCACGTTGGAAGTTTTCCAAGGTATGCGGGTGGCCTAAATAATGGCCACCAGGGCCCACATCGCGAATCGCCGCTAAGCCTTCTTCAAAATCATCCCAGCGAATCCCCTCCGCCATCCGATAGCCCATCGCGCATTGCTCGGCATCAACCACGAATTTCGCCATCGAGCAGTGCATGCCCGCCTCATTCCAACCTGCCGAATGCCAAATATAATTGGCGCCCGCCATTAATACCGCCATCATGGTGGTGGCACTTTCATAACCAGCCTGAGCATCAAACACTTTCGAGCCACCCAAGGTATTGGAAGTACGCCACGGCACATTATAGAAACGCGCCATTTGCCCAATCATAAAATTCATCAGCGAAATTTCCGGCGTGCCTGCCATTGGTGCACCAGAGCGCATCGACACAGTACTCAAATAATGCCCATAAATCGCAGGTGCACCTTTACGAATCACTTGGGTGTAAGCCAAGCCAGATAAGGCTTCTGCATTGAGTTGTGCGACGGTTGGGGCAACACTGGCGGGTGTATTCGCGCCCCCTAACACAAAGGGAGAGCACAATACCGGCTGCTTATGGCTGCAAAATACCCGCATCGCCGCGAGCATAGTCTCATCCCAAACCAAGGGCGAATTGCCATTCACATTGCCCGTCACCACTGGATGATCTTCCAGATAATGAGCGCCGAATAAAATCTTGCACATATTCATTACATCTTCCGCATTCTTGCCAGAAGTGGTCATGCCCATGAAGGTTTTATCGGAATGCTTCATTGAGGAATAAGTGATATACAAATGGCGATGCGACACTGCCCGATCCATTGGTTCTACAATATGGTGAGCGCTGGAGTGAATTGCAGGGCACATATGCGCTAATTTATGCAGATTATTTAGGTCTTCGAGGGTCGGCCAGCGGCGCTTATTGTCGAGGTCACAGACAAAGGGTGCACCTGTCATGGGTACAAAGATCGAATGATCCCCCCCTAAATGCACCGTTTTCTTCGGATCACGCGCATGTAGGGTAATCGTTTCAGGAATACTGCTAAGCAACTCCATGATCAAATCGCGTGAAAAGCGTACTCGTTCACCTTGTACATCCGCCCCTGCCTGTCGCCATTGCTCCAGTGCAATTTTATCGCGGAAAGTTACACCCACCTCTTCCAAAATCGCCATCGACGCATTGTGAATACGCAAAACCTGCTCTTCATTCATTGGCTCAGTCACAGGCAGCTTGCGCTTCAAGGTAGGAAGCATTTCAATTTTGGTGGCTACCCGTGCTGCTTTGCGGCTATCACGGCCACGACGTTCAGTTCCTACTGCATCCATCACATCCTCCTCTTGCTTTAATGTATACAATTTGTGTACATTAATATGAAAGCTATGTTATTCCAAGTTTTTTCTGGTTGGGCAAAGCGGATTTCGATCCACTCCTTTTCAACATCAGGTGTGCTTGCTTTATGAATACATCGTCATCTTCTTCCCCAGTCATTGAGTGCAAGAACTTATGGAAAATCTTTGGTGCGCGGCACAAAGAGGCTATGAAATTCGTTCAGGAGAGTTCACTCGGGAAAAGCGAGGTACGTGACCGTTTTGGTTGTGTAGTCGGCGTGCAAAATGTGAGTTTCAGCGTCAGCCAAGGTGAAATCTTCTGCATTATGGGTTTATCGGGTTCGGGTAAATCGACCTTAATCCGCCATGTGAATCGCTTGATTGAACCGACCTTGGGGCAAGTGATCATTGAAGGCGTGGATGTAAATTCCCTAAATGCGCGTGCTTTGCGCAAATTACGTGCTGAGAAAATCGGCATGGTCTTTCAGAGTATGGCGTTAATGCCGCATCGCACCGTGCGCGACAATGTGGTGTTTTCTTTAGAAGTGCGCGGTATCAATGAAAAGCAGCGCCATGAAGTCGCCAGCCGCGCGATTCATGCCGTGGATTTGGATGGTTGGGATAGTCATTATCCTGATGAGCTTTCTGGCGGTATGCAGCAGCGCGTGGGCTTAGCACGGGCCATTGCTGCTGACCCCGATATTCTCTTAATGGATGAACCCTTCTCAGCCCTCGACCCGCTTATTCGCCGCCAACTGCAAGACAAATTCATTAGCTTGTCGGCGGAAATGAATAAAACCACCTTGTTTATTACCCATGATTTGGATGAAGCCATTCGCATCGGTGATCGGATTGCGATTATGAAAGATGGGGTCTTAGTGCAAGTTGGCACGCCAGAAGAAATTGTTACTGAACCCGCTGATGATTATGTGCGCGATTTCGTGGGTGGCATTTCCAAACTGGAATTAGTCACTGCAGGCAAAATTATGGAACCACTGGAAGCTTATCAGCAGCACGCCGGTGCAATTGGTCAAGGCTGGTCGGTGGCTCGTCCTGAGGATAATTTGAATACCTTGGTCGATATGGCGATTGAGAACGAGCATCCGATTCTAATTCAGTCTGATGGAAAAATGGTCGGTGTGGTGACACGCCATGCTTTATTACGCGGCATTCAAGGGCGCGTTGAGCCAGTAAGCAAATAGCTAAATAGCTTGAGGAGGCTGTGATGGCGGAGGAGAAAACATTCAATCTACTCGACCCCTTCAGTGGTGTCGATCTCGGTATTGGCGATTGGGCGGATGGCATTAAAGAATGGGCATCAGCGCACCGTGAGGGTATGCAACCGTTTAAGCAGTTCATTAACGATATGATCGTTGGGATTGAACACGCCTTTCAAACTACCCCACCTCTGATTATGTTAGCGATTATTTCACTGATCGCTTGGCAAGCGGGGGGTAAACGTGTCGGCATTATCGTAGCAGCTAGTCTTTGCTGCTTAGGCTTTCTCGACCCAAATGCGTGGAACTTAGCCATGACCACCTTGGCTATCGTCACTTCGGCAGTCACCTTGTGCGTGATCATTGGCCTACCGCTCGGTATCTTGGCGGGCAAAAGTAATACCTTTGAAACGATTATGCGCCCGTTTCTCGACACCATGCAGACTATTCCAGCCTTCGTCTATCTCGTGCCGGTGGTGATGTTGATCGGGATTGGGAATGTGTCAGGGGTGATTGTCACGATTATCTTTGCCTTGCCGCCGCTGATTCGTTTGACCTCGCTCGGAATTCGGCAAGTGAATCCTAGTGTGGTGGAAGCTGCGCGTGCCTTCGGTTCTAGCCCCTTACAAATTCTATTCAAAGTGGAATTACCCCTTGCGACTCAAACCATTCTCGCTGGCTTAAACCAAACCATCATGCTGTCGTTATCGATGGTGGTGATTGCCTCAATGATCTCGGTAAAAGGCTTGGGGAATGAAGTATTACGCGCAATGGGGCGCTTGGATGCGGGCAAAGCGCTGGTCGGTGGATTAGGGATTGTTATTTTAGCAATTGTATTAGATCGGATTACCCAAGGTTTGGGGCAATCGGATCGTGAACGTGGGTACCGGCATTGGTGGCAAGGTGGCCCCATTGGTTTGGTGCTGCGCTGGATGGGAAAAACTGCTTAAGGACTAAGCCTGTTAATGTGTTCTTGTAATGTTACAAATCATGAGATGGAGTGAGGAGATGATGAAACTGAGTTCAACTGGCAAAGCCCTTAGCTTGGCCTGCTCATTGTTCCTAAGTGTCGCTACACAGACTGTAATGGCGGATGATCAACCTGGCAAGGGCGTAACCATTCGCCCGGCAGAAGGCACGCAAATCGAAGAAAAATTCCAGCACAAAATTCTATATAAAGCCTTGGAAGAATTAGGCTACAAAATTGCCGACCCTTCTGAAACCGAATATCAAACTATCCACTTAGCACTGGGTCAAGGTGATGCGGACTTTACGGCAGTCAGTTGGAAACCTTTACACGATGCCTTCTACAAAGAAGCGGGGGGTGATGAAAAACTCGTGCGCCTTGGTACTTACGTCTCGGGTTCTTTACAAGGCTATCTGGTGGATAAGGCATCGTATGATGCTGGCGTAAAGAACTTTGGCGACTTAAAAGACCCTGCCATGGCTAAGCGCTTTGATGCAGATGGCGAT
The DNA here is from genome assembly GCF_937876535.1 of uncultured Thiothrix sp. GTDB lineage: Bacteria > Pseudomonadota > Gammaproteobacteria > Thiotrichales > Thiotrichaceae > Thiolinea. Next base: position 107,469 of record NZ_CALFHZ010000021.1, on the reverse strand, counting down.
GGTAAGGCCGATTTAGCCGGTTGTATCCCGGGTTGGGGCTGCGAACGAAATATTGAACATCATCTAACCGAGTACAAATTACGTGACACTGTTACTCATAACCAAGGCGCATATGCGGTGATGATGGCGGATACCATTTCCCGCTATAAAGCTGGTAAACCAATTCTGTATTTCACATGGACACCGTATTGGGTTTCTGGCGTGTTAGTACCCGGAAAAGATGTGGAATGGTTGGCAGTTCCTTATTCCTCTTCACCGGGCGGTGTAAAAGAACAAACCACGTATGAAGGCAAAGATTTAGGTTTTGCCGTCAACACCATTCACATCGCTGCTAATAAAGCCTTCATTGACAAAAATCCTGCTGCGAAAGCGGTCTTTGAAGTGGCTAAATTGGACATCAATGACATCTCTGCCGAAAATGGTTTGATCAAAGACGGTCAAGACAAAGAAGCTGACATTCAGCGCCACGCTGATGATTGGATTAAAAAACACAAAGACACATTTGATAGCTGGGTTAAAGCTGGGCGCGATGCGGTGAAGAAATAAGCCTAATTTAGCTTGGTTGTGTTAGCTCAGACTGGAGAAGCTTGGTTTGGGCTAGTGCGGTTTGTTTAACTCAAAAATCCCCACTCAATCATTAGCTCAGGGAAGATTGCCACTGGGCTAGCTTCGTCTAATTTGAATAGCTCTGGCTTACCGTAAGGTTCTTGGGTATCTAAGTTAGGATGTGATAGCAACTAGACTGTGGTTGGAGACAATTAAATCTAGCTCAAAAGCTAACAGTGTACAATTGAAATAAAATCGATCATAAATAATACTAACGTAAATAGTTAGTTAACAAAAACTCTTACTTATGTTATAAAAATCTACTTACCTCTTACTCTTCATCAAATTACATTAATATTCATTATTTATATAAGATAATTTTTCTTTATAAATAATCCATACATCATATTTTGGATGATTATTATGAATATTTTTATTTCCTATCCACGCGAGAAAAAAGATAAGGCTATAATTATTGCTTCTGAATTAAGCGGTGTAGGAGATACTATTTTTATAGACGAGAACTCCATTGACTATAGTGATGAGTGGAAAGTTAAAGTTAAAGAAGGTTTAAAAAAAAGTAATATATTCATCATATTATACAACTTGGATGAAAAATCCTCTCAAGACCCAGCTAGATTTATTTACACAGAAATAAAGCTTATAGAGAAAGAAATAATTAGAAAACCGAAAAAAAAGCTATAATAATTACATTTCCACCAGCCAAAGCAAATACAGTACCTCCTTTTTTTAAAAAGTTTAATCTGATTAATTATAATGAAGGTGATGTAGCTGATTATGACTGGACAAGCAAAGTAGCAGAGTCAATTGAGAAGATTAAAAAGAATGAGAAATTATTTAAATGGATCAGGGTAGTAGCCCCCATTTTTTTTATGGTCAGTGGCATTGCTTATTTATATAACTTAGGGAAAATTGTTAATCCATTTACAGTACAGACTCCAATAATACCAATTACAAATACAACCTTGCTTTCAAAACCAAAATCCTGCTCAGATGCCGCTTCTGTTGGTAACCGGACATATGCTATGACAAGCCCCTATATTTATATAGAGACTGAAGAGTCAGCCGGAGTTAAATTTTTTAGTATCTCTAAAGAAGGTATATGGAGTGATGTTCAGTGCGTTTTAAGAGAAAATAAATACTACCTAGAAGGACAAGAACAAACTACGCATATGGTCTTTTATGCTGAAAACAACAAAGAACTAACATACTTTGGAACCTCAACAAATAATACAGAGTCATCAATTTCATTTAACTCACAAGGCATCGCCAGTCTCAGAACTTTTACAAAACCGAAGGACTACACTGTCAAAACAACTTGTGAAAATACTATTTGCCAGAAAGACATCGTAAAAAAACAAGAATTAGAAAAAAAATACTCTCGTCTTGTTGAAGAAAAACATAAAGCTGGCCTTAATGACTATTGTAAAGCATCCATACTTTATGGAAAAGATTTTGATAAAAGTGAAAGCTCCATTTATGTTGTCTCAATTTGCAAAAATTATACGAGAGTGATGAGAGGTTCATTTTCAGAATAGCCATATAATAAGCTAATGCTGTGCACAGATAACCAGAGCCACCTAAAACAAAAAATACCTCTGCGCCAACGGCAACTCCATCGCTGGCTCACACACCAATAACTCCCCATCAGCCCTGACTTGATAAGTCTGCGCATCCACTTCAATCACCGGCTGGTAATCATTGTGAATCATGCTGGCTTTGCTGATGGTGCGGCAGTTTTTCACCACCCCGATTTGGCTTTGCAGCCCCAATCGCTGATGCACGTCTGCCTTAAACGCGGCTTGGGAAAGGAAGGTCATGGTGGTGGCGTGACAAGCCTTGCCAAAACCACCAAACATTTTGCGGTAATGCACGGGTTGCGGGGTGGGAATCGAAGCATTTGGGTCGCCCATCGGTGCGGCAATAATCATCCCACCTTTGATAATCAGGCTGGGTTTCGCGCCAAAGAATGCAGGTTTCCACAATACCAAATCGGCAAGTTTGCCGACCTCGACTGAGCCGACTTCATGCGCAACACCGTGGGTGATCGCGGGGTTAATGGTGTATTTGGCGATGTAACGTTTGGTGCGGAAATTGTCGTGCGCAGCAGGATCAGTGCCGAGGCTGCCGCGTTGGACTTTCATTTTGTGCGCGGTTTGCCAAGTGCGGGTAATGACTTCGCCGACGCGCCCCATGGCTTGCGAATCCGACGAAATCATCGAAAACGCGCCAAGGTCGTGCAAAATGTCTTCGGCGGCAATGGTTTCGCGGCGAATGCGGCTTTCGGCAAATGCCACATCTTCGGCAATCGCAGGGGAAAGGTGGTGGCAAACCATGAGCATGTCGAGGTGTTCATCGACGGTATTCACGGTGTACGGGCGGGTCGGATTGGTTGAGGATGGCAGAATATTCGCTTGCCCTGCGGCTTTAATAATGTCGGGGGCATGACCGCCGCCCGCCCCTTCGGTGTGGTAGGTGTGAATCACGCGCCCTTTCATCGCGGCTAGCGTGTCTTCGACGAAGCCGGATTCATTGAGCGTGTCGGTATGAATCGCCACTTGCACGTCCATTTCATCCGCTACCGTCAAGCAGTTGTCGATGGCTGCGGGCGTTGTGCCCCAGTCTTCGTGCAGTTTTAAACCAATCGCCCCCGCTGCGACTTGTTCGCGCAAGGGTTCGGGCAAACTGACATTGCCTTTGCCCAAAAAGCCGAGGTTCATCGGTAAACTATCCGCCGCTTCCAACATGCGCTGCATGTTCCAAATGCCGGGGGTGCAAGTGGTGGCATTCGTGCCCGTCGCAGGCCCCGTACCGCCGCCAATCATGGTAGTAACGCCGGACATTAAGGCTTCTTCAATTTGCTGTGGGCAAATAAAGTGGATATGCGTATCAATCCCGCCAGCGGTGATAATATGCCCTTCGCCTGCAATCGCCTCTGTGCCTGCGCCCACCAGAATGTTTACGCCCGCTTGCGTATCGGGATTACCCGCTTTGCCAATGCCAACAATGCGCCCGTGTTTAATGCCAATGTCGGCTTTGACGATACCCCAATGATCGAGAATCAGCGCGTTGGTAATCACCACATCCACGACTTCCGCGTCATTACGCTGGCATTGCCCCATGCCGTCGCGGATGACTTTGCCGCCGCCGAATTTGACTTCATCACCGTAAATCGTGTGATCGTGTTCGACTTGGATGATTAATTCGGTATCACCTAAGCGCAGCCGATCACCCGTGGTCGGGCCATACATTTCCGCATACGCCTGCCGACTGATTCGCGCCATTACAATGCCCCCATGATTTTGCCTTGGAATCCATACACTTCGCGACTGCCTGCAAGTGCAACTAACTCAACTTCGCGGGTCTGCCCTGGCTCGAACCTTACGGCTGTACCTGCCGGAATATTCAGACGAAAACCGCGTGTTTTCTCACGTTCAAACTGCAAAGCATGGTTGGTTTCAAAGAAATGGTAATGCGAACCCACCTGAATCGGGCGGTCGCCCATATTGGCAACGCTGAGGGTCACGGTGTCGCGCCCTACATTGAGTTCGATGTCGCCCTCAGCAGCGAAGAGTTGTCCGGGGATCATGGCTTATCTCCAAACCCCACCACAACCCTCCCCTTATCAAGGGAGGGAGGTAGAGAGGCGAATACATCCCCCCTGATAAGGGGGGAGTGAGGGGGGTTATAAAATCGGGTCATGCACAGTCACCAGCTTCGTCCCATCCGGAAACGTCGCTTCCACCTGCACGTCGTGGATCATTTCGGCGATGCCATCCATCACCTCCTCGCGAGTGAGCAAGGTGCGCCCGTAATCCATCATTTCCGCCACCGAACGCCCATCGCGGGCGCCCTCCATAATCGCGCAACTGATGTAAGCAATCGCTTCGGGATAATTGAGCTTCAGACCACGGGCTTTGCGCCGCTCCGCCAATAATCCGGCAGTGAACAACAGCAATTTATCTTTCTCGCGGGGAGTCAGTTCCATATCTTTGTTCTCCTAGGTATTCCAAATCCGCGGCGGTACAGCAGCTTTATGGGTTATTGATGGGCGAATCGCTTGCCAAATAGCACGGAATAAACGATGAGCTTGTGCAGTGCTATTGCCCAAATAACGCACCACTAATACACCATTCAAAAGCGTTGCTCCAGCAGTGCCAAACGCCACTTCCTCACAAAAAGGTCGCACCGTTTCAAGTAGGTCCGTCGTGGCGGGAGTCGCTAACAAGGTGGCAAATACCGGTTGCCCACGTAAACCCGCCGCACTCAATAAATCTCGCTCGCCATTAACCACCAAGCGATCCAATAATAAGGGCTTAGCATCGCGGTATAAGGCGGTTTTAAATACAGCATTACCCTGCTGAAAAGCCTCACCAATGACTGGACGGCCTAAGCAATACACTTCCCAACCGATATAACGCGCTGAACCTTGCAAATGAATAGTGCTCGTTAATAAAGCATTAGCCTTAGGGAAAAAAATCGTTTCTTGTGGCAGCCATTCCAAGCAAGCATCTGTGACCTGAAAATACTGATGTTGTGCCGCTTGCGAACCCGCTGAACGATAGAATTTAGTTGCACCCGGCGTGGTCAATAACGCATAGGCATTTGGCTCTACTTTAAACTCCAAATACAGCTCATCACCCCCAACCACTCCGCCAGGCGGGTGCAACACATAAGCATGGCAAACCTCGCCTTCAGGATAAAAAGGACGCTGTATCGCTAGAGGGCCACGTTGATGGCGGTTAGCTAAAACTGTTTTATCGAGGCGCTTAGTAAACTGGAGTTTTAGCTCAGCTTGCCAACCTGTTTGTGCCGATTCTGTAGCTAGCATTTATTAGCGATTGCGCTTAAAACTGACTCGTTTCGGGGCAAATAGCTTGCGTACCAGCGTATAGACGATTACTGCTAAAACGATAGCAATGCCAGTATGCAGCAGTGCATGGAATAGCTGACTTTCCGTTTCAATATGGGGAATCAAACTGGGGTGAGCATAAACACTACTACTTAAAAACAAGCTGATTAGCAACAGAGCTAGGGGTTGCATGGTAAGTATCCTGAAAGTTAGCCTGATACTTAAATGGCAACTTCCATGCCAAAGGCTAAGTGCCACTTAACTAGGCAGTTTTCAAACGACTTAAACTGCTGATGTGGAAACTCAGCTAACTCACCACAACACTCATGCACCAAAAATACTCAAATTAAGATATTCTTGCTTCTTTATAGTGCCTACACACGGCAGCTTATAGTAAGTTTTTTGCATTGCATCAGCTGAAATCTTGACAAGAACCTAAGCGACCACTATAGAGCTAGGAAGTGTTTTTCTGCTAAGCTTTAGTTAATAGAAGAAAGACCTTTACTCATGCTCTTCGAGCAGTGCATACCCCACTTAATCCGTTAACAAAGGAAGCATTCATTATGAAAATCCGTCAAATGGTTTTGGCTTTATCCGTGTCCGTGCTCGCATTTTCTTCTAGCGCATTTGCAGAAGGTACCTTTTATGTAGGCGCTAATGGTGGTCCTTTGTATGGTACTTATGGCTGTGTCATGTCTGCGAATGAAACACCCTATAGCGAATGTGCTGCTAAAACTGAACCGGCTAAACCAGCAGAAAAACCTGCACCAGCTCCTGCTGTTAAGGTTATTACCGATTGTTCAAAATGTGCCGCTCAAAAGCAACCACGGGCTGCTGGCAAACCTGCTAAAAAGGTACTTAAAAAACCAGCTAAAAAGCCAACCAAAAAAGTTGCTAAAAAAAGAAAATAAACTAACAGCCTAAAGGCTGTTATTGAGCTAACGGAAAGTCTAAAAGCGACTTTCCGTTAGCTAGTTATGCGCTCCTAAGCTCGCTACACTGAATATTGGTTTGGGAGAAGCAAAATGAACATTCAGCATTGTTATAATTTCAACGATTTCCGCCGTTTAGCTAAACGCCGTTTACCCGCCCCACTTTTTCACTATATCGATGGTGCTGCTGAGGATGAATGGACAGCTAAGCGCAATCAGCAAAGCTTTGACTCTTTTGCTCTCATTCCCAATGCTTTAGCGGATCTCTCTCAACTTGACATTTCGACCACCTTGTTTGGGCGTAAGCTCAGCCTGCCTTTATTCTGCTCGCCAACGGCCATGACTCGTTTATTTCATCATGAAGGCGAATATGCGGTCGCACGCGCAGCAGCTAAAGCTGAAACCCTGTATAGCCTATCTACCCTGTCGACTGTCAGTATTGAAGAGATTGGCAAACTCAGCGACCAGCCGAAAATGTTCCAGATCTATATTCATAAAGATCGTGGGTTAACCCGTGAATTTATCGAGCGCTGTAAAGCGGCCAACTTTGATGCTTTATGTTTGACCGTCGATACACTAGTGACAGGTAATCGTGAACGCGATTTGCACACTGGCTTAGTCATGCCTCCCCGCTTAACCTTGAAAAGCTTATTAAGCTTTGTACTCCACCCACAATGGTCGTTGAATTATGTGAAGCACGAAAAATTTGAACTCGCCAATGTCAAAGAGCGTATGCAAAGCAACCCAGACTTATTGTCGGTTATGTCTTATGTACATCAACAATTTGACCGCTCAGTTGTTTGGAAAGATGCCGAGGATATTATTCAACAGTGGGGCAAACCCTTTGCGATTAAAGGCATTCTTTCAGTCAACGATGCCAAACGTGCGGCTGCTATTGGCGCTAGTGCAGTCATGCTCTCGAATCATGGTGGCCGTCAATTAGATGGCTGTGCAGCACCGTTTGATGTCTTACCCAGAGTCGCTGATGCACTGGCAGACCGCTTAGAAATCATAGTAGATGGTGGTGTGCAACGTGGTTCACACGTATTGAAAGCTTTAGCCTTAGGTGCAAAGGCTTGTTCAATTGGACGCGGCTATTTATTCCCGCTAACTGCGGGCGGGCAAGCCGGTGTTGAGCGTGCTTTAGACTTACTCCGCAAAGAAATTGAGCGCAATATGATCTTAATGGGCTGTGCCTCCTTGAGTGATCTCAGCCCAGAGCATTTAATGCGTATTACTTGAATTCAGCTTGAAGATTTCCTGATTACGCTATTCTTGCTACAGTTAATGGATTAATTTAGCTAAGGAACTCATCGTATGACAGCGTTAACCACCTGTGTTTTTGTGCAAGTCCGCTGCAAACCCGGCAAAGGCTATGAAGTAGCTGATGAAATTTTTGAGCGTGAAATTGTCTCTGAACTCTATTCGACTAGTGGTGAGTGGGATCTGCTCATGAAAATCTATATCCCTGAAGAACAGGATATTGGCAAATATATTAATGACCATATTTTAAATATTGAGCATATCGAACGCTCTTTAACGACTTTAACCTTTAAAGCTTTTTAAACTCCAATTTGAGCCTAATTAGAATAATAACCCGCTATTATGATGAATATTGAACAAGATATTGCGCAAATTGTGCGCCAAGAACAGCGTTTACAATTTACGCAATTTGATGCTGAAACCGCATGGGTCATTGGTTCACGCTTACGTCAGCTCGCAAAAGAACGTAACTTGGGTATCGTGATTGATATTCAAGTAAATGAGCATCAACTGTTCCATGTCGCTATGTTCGGAGTCACGCCGAATAATGCAGACTGGGTACGACGTAAACGGAATCTAGTGCAGCACTATCATTGCAGCTCTTATTTAATGAAATTACGTTTACAGCATCAGAAAGCGAATTTAGAAGATAAAACTGGCTTAAATACCCGCGATTTAGCCGCAGCAGGTGGTTGCTTTCCGATTTTGCTCAAAGGTACAGGCTGCATTGGTACGATAACGGTTTCTGGTTTGCCCCAGCGCGAAGACCATAATCTAGTGGTCAGTGTGCTGGCGGACTATTTACAGCTACCTTTGGCTGAATTAGCTTTAAGCTAATAGAACAAATCAAAGACCATGATCCCTGCGATTCCATCAACAGCAGCCGCGACTAACCGCTGGCCTAGCTGTTGATGCTCAGGATTTTGTAGATAAGCATCACGCGCTGCTTCATCCACAAAATCAATCATAAAGCCACCGTTATAACCTTTATCCATCCCGACTTCAGGCGTGATATTCGCACCTGCTAGAAAGCCTCGCCACCCTGAAAGTTGTGATTCTAAGCTTTGTAAGCCTTGATACAACTCAATACGTTCCTTTTGACTCACCTCAGGGCGAAAACGAATAAAGACACAATGTTTAAGCATGCAAGTTCCTTTTTTGCGATAAATTTTAAGCTGACTATTGTAGTTGCAGTGTTTTTGCTATACCTAAAGCCTAGCATCCTCAATAAATTTCACACCACCACAGAAGGAATCCGCTATGACTATTGGCTTCGGTTTTATCGGCGCAAGTGACATTGCCAAAAACAAAATGCTCGCCGCGATTCGTAACACCCCTGATTGCGAGGTGGTGTCTGTTTATAGCAGCAATTTCGAGCGTGGGCGCGCTTATGCTGCAGAAACCCATATTCCACATGCGGCTAGCTCTTTGGAAGATTTGCTAGCAAATCCAGCTGTAAATGCGGTTTACATCAGCACCACCAATGAACTACATCATCCACAAACCCTAGCCGCCGCTCAAGCGGGTAAGCATGTGCTCTGTGAAAAGCCCTTAGCCATGTCACTCACCGAAGCTCAAGCAATGCAGGCTGCCTGCCAAGCAGCGGGTGTAGTGTTTGCGACTAATCATCATCTACGCAATGCCCAAGCGCATCACAAAATGCGCGAACTCATCGCAGCCGGTGCAATTGGCAAACCGATAGCAGCACGCGTATTTCATGCGGTGTATTTACGCGAAGCTTTACAAGGTTGGCGTTTAGATAAGCCAGAGGCAGGCGGCGGTGTGGTCATGGATATTGTGGTGCATGATGTGGATACTCTGCGTTTTGTCCTTCAGGCTAATCCAACTGAAGTGGTAAGTTTGTCACAGCATTTTGGGATGAGCGCTGGCACGGTTGAAGATGGTTCGATGGCGGTGTTCCGCTTTGATAATGATGTGATTGCTCAAGTACATACTGCCTTCACTGTGCCCTATGCAGGCAATGGCTTTGAGGTGCATGGTACAGAAGGCTCTTTAATCGCGAAAAATGTCATGCATCCTGCAGCCCAACCCGAAGTTTTGCTACGCACCGCGCGCGGCGATCAGTTTTTAGAGCTGGAAGCGAATGAAGTTTATAGCGTAGGTGTGGAACGTTTTGTAGCCGCTATTCAAGGCCAAGGCACACCAGCCGCCAGTGGTGAAGATGGCATTTGGTCTTTAGCCGGAGCTTTGGCCTGCTTAGAATCAGCACGAACTGGGCAAAAAGTAGCGATTAAGCTATGAACGCTAGTCCCGATTGCTACAGCCGTGAATTTTTAGAGCAACATATTCGCAAAACCCTACAATTTTATCAGCCGACCGTATTTGATCCTTCTGGCGGCTTCTATCATTTCTTTCGGGATGATGGCAGCGTTTACAACGCTAGCACGCGACATTTAGTGAGTAGCACCCGCTTTGTGTTTAATTACGCGATGGCAACCCGCTATTTTGCCGATTTAGATTATAGCGCTTGGGTTAAGCATGGCTTGGCTTATATTGAAACAGTACATCGCCAAGCTGATACCGGCGGTTATGCTTGGCTCTTGGAAAAAGGCCAAGCCATTGATAGCACCAATCACTGCTATGGCTTAGCCTTTGTGATCGTAGCGGGGGCTACTGCTTTATTAGCAGGTGTTGCAGAAGGTCGCACCAGTCTGGAAAACGCTTGGCAACTACTAGAACGCTATTACTGGGATGAAGCACATGGCTTATATCGTGATGAGGCCAATGCTGATTTCAGCGTGATTGCGCCCTATCGTGGGCAAAATGCCAATATGCATGCCTGTGAAGCGCTGCTCTGGGCTTATGAAGCAACTCAAGAGCAGCGCTTTTTACAGCGGGCAGCGCGTTTAGCTGACTCAGTGACCAACCAACTCGCTAGCCAAGCCCAAGGTTTGATTTGGGAGCATTACGATGCTAGTTGGCAAATTGATTGGCAATATAATCTCGACAACCCCAAACACCTCTTCCGACCTTGGGGCTTTCAGCCGGGGCATCAAACAGAATGGGCAAAACTTCTGCTTATTCTACATCGTCATCAGCCTGTAGCTTGGCAACTTACCCGCGCCGAAGCTTTATTTACCCAAGCCTTAGACCGCGCTTGGGATAATGACTATGGCGGCATCTACTATGGTTTTGCACCCGATGGTTCGATTTGTGATGACGATAAATACTTCTGGGTACAAGCAGAAAGCTTGGCAGCCGCTGCACTCTTAGCACAAGCCACTAGGAAGCCAATTTATCGAGACTGGTATGAAAAGATTTGGGATTATAGTTGGCAGCAGATGATTGATCATCACTATGGCGCGTGGTTTCGCCTTCTCACGCGGGAGAATCAAAAATATGATGAGCACAAATCACCCGCCGGTAAAACGGACTATCACACGATGGGCGCTTGTTATGAGGTATTACGCTCTGGTCTAGTTTAAAAGTGGTAGTCAATCCACCAACTTGTGCTATACGCGGAAGCCACAATCGTTTGGAAAAAAGGCTCCCAAGAAAAAGTATGCTGATTGCCCCAAATCGGCAAATAGCTCGGCACATAAGAGCAAGTAGCGCCAATCAAGCCCAACTGATCATGGCGCTGCAAAATACTTAAGGGTTGCTGTGCTTGATGATCCAAAGGTAAATAAAAACCTGCTTGGTTTGGCTGAACTTTTCTCTGAATAAACCCGTTCGCTGCTAATTCATACCCTGGATTATCTGCTTTTAATTGCACAGGTATATTGAACTGACACAACTCTGCTGAGGCTTGAGGTTGTGGGAAAAAGGGATGCGGAAACCAACTCATTGGCACAAAAGCCTTACCTTGATTTGTGATAATCGTGTGCGAACGCAGCGTGCGACCCTTTAAGTAGAGAGTACGCACTAACTGCAATGCATAATCCGCAAATTTCTGTTCAGTGGTGAAAATGAGTTGTTGCTCTTTAGTCTCAACCCGCCAATCACAAAAGGCTTTAACCTGCTTATTGATTAAATCACAGACACCCACACCAATAATTAAAACTTCACTGTCATCTTGAGCCGGAGCACGCAGTGGCGCCCAGTTAAAAGCATCCGGTATGCCCTGCCCATCGAACCAATTAAAGCTATCCGGATAAGTCGGCCCAGATAATAGTTCGCCATGTTGTTCATCTGAAATTTGATAGATATAGCCGCCAGTGCAGTAGCGTATGCCGAATTTATCGCGGTCAGTCAAAGGGTCAAGCACTTCGATTTGTAAATTTGAATCCTTCAACAGATACATCCGTGTCACTCCTCGCCTACAGCTTAGTTTTAATCAATTGAATGGCCTTAGCCTTTTATCATAATTTCTTCTTTTTAGGCAGAAGGCTTAGCTAAGCTCATAAACTCTAATGAATAATAGAAGGAAAATACATGAGCTTAGGTGGCGATTTCTACGCACTCTCTGACCAGCAATTAGAGGATTTATTGGATGGCGCTTTAGGCTTAGCCTTCCTTTATAATGAGCTAGATGAGCGTCCGCGTGAATGTTACTCAGGTGCTGAACAGGCTTGGTATGAGCTAACCCAAATCTTGGGATCAGCGATGAGCGACTATTCCGAGCAAACGGATGCAATTCCTGAAATGAGTCAATACACGTGGGCAAATGATGTGCCAAGGCTTGCAGCAGAGCTAGCTCAGATGGACGAGGCCGACATAGAAAGTCGTTATAACAGTGATGAGATGGAGACGGATTTAGCAACGCTCAAAGGCTATATCCAAGCCGTAGTTAGCTTTTATCAGCGCGCCGCGCAGAAGGGTGATGCCGTCTTATTTCGAGTGACTTAAAACACGAACTAACCACAGGGTGCTTTAGCTGGTGACTAAACATGCTAAAGTAGCTGCTTATTTATAATTCAAAGCTTAGCTATGAGCACTATTAAAGCACCCTCTATTGTTATTCTCACTGGCGCAGGTATTTCGGCTGAATCGGGTATTCAAACCTTCCGCGCTTCTGATGGTCTCTGGCACAACCATCGCATTGAAGAAGTCGCTACCCCCGAAGGTTTTGCCCAAAACCCAAACCTAGTTCATGAGTTTTATAATGCACGCCGTAAGCAACTCCATGACCCCACTATTCAACCGAATGCAGCCCATTTAGCTTTAGCTCGCTTAGAGCAAACCTATCGAGGCAAAGTGCTAGTTGTGACGCAAAATGTGGATAATTTGCATGAGCGCGCAGGTAGTAAACAACTGATTCACATGCATGGTGAGTTGAACAAAATTCATTGTAAGCAAACAGGACAAATCTATAACTGGAATCGCGACTTAAACACGACGAGTGTCTGCCAATGCTGTCATCAAGCTGGCAATCTGCGCCCGCATATTGTTTGGTTTGGGGAAATGCCACTACAAATGGAAGAAATTTACCGTGCTTTAATGGCTTGTGGCTTATTCATTTCGATTGGGACTTCGGGGCAAGTCTACCCCGCAGCGGGCTTTGTACAAATTGCCCAGCAAGCGGGCGCACGTACTGTGGAGTTAAACCTCGACCCCACCAGTAATAGTGCACTGTTTGATGAATCTTTAAACGGAGCAGCAAGTCAGTTAGTGCCTAGTTATGTAGATAAACTACTTAGCTCGCTTTAGCGCGCTCCAAGTCGGATAGAGTCGAACGGGCTTTATCCGCAATTCGGTCAATTTCCGCTAAGGTGATTTCAATATCGCGGCGTTGGGTGAGCAAAATATCGCGGCGCTCTTGCAGCTTTTCTAATAAGCGTTTGAGCTGTTTTTTTTCGTCCCGACCCGTATTGTCGTACATATCAATTAGCTCTTTGACTTCGGCAAGGGTCATCCCTAAACCTTTGCCGCGAATCGCTAGGCGCAAACGTACCCGATCACGTTCAACATAAATACGCTTATTCCCTTCACGTTTGGGCGCAACAATGCCTAGTTCTTCATATAAACGAATGGTGCGTGGAGTGACTGCATGCTCTTTGGCTAAGTCGGAGATGGTATAAGTTTTTTGTTCCATATTGAAATTCTTCCACGGCTGTTGGGCTTGTGTCTATGCTTTCTTAGCTTTACCTGTGACAATGGGTAACAGATGGCTAAATTAATACATTTTCTATCGATTCCAATTGACGCTTACGTTAACGTAAGTTATTTTAGCCCTGTGCCTTCTGCACAGCAACATTCAAAATGATCAACACCGCTAGGGATCCTTTCCATGTCAATGAATAGCCCCGCTCAGCCTGCTGCCAACTCGACCACTAAATTAGCTCGCCCCGTCCGTTTTGTGACTGCTGCTAGCCTATTTGATGGTCACGATGCAGCGATTAATATTATGCGCCGTATCCTGCAAGCCAACGGTGTTGAAGTGATTCACCTTGGGCATAACCGCTCAGTGGCTGACATTGTCAATGCAGCCCTCCAAGAAGATGTACACGGCATTGCGATTAGCTCCTATCAAGGTGGGCATGTCGAATATTTGAAATATATGGTGGATATGCTGCGCGAAAAAGATGGTGCAGATATTCGCATTTTTGGAGGTGGTGGGGGGGTCATTATTCCCGAAGAAATTAAGCTCCTCCAAGATTATGGGGTAACTCGTCTTTACTCTCCGCAAGATGGTCAGCAAATGGGCTTGCAGGGGATGATTCTAGATATTATCTCCCGCTGCGATTTTGACCCAGGTGCTGCTGCTCCAAACACGCTTGAACCGCTTGTGGCTGGTAATTGGCGCGCCTTATCTCGCACCATCACAGCTTTAGAAAATAACACTTTAAATCCAGAATTACGGGCAGAAATTCTAGAACGTGCTGCGAATCCACCGAAAAAAGTACCTGTGTTGGGTATCACTGGGACTGGTGGCTCAGGTAAATCCTCACTTACGGATGAAATCATTCGGCGCTTCCGCTTAGGTCAGCAAGATCAACTTAAAATTGCGATTATTGCCGTTGATCCAACTCGGCGTAAAACGGGCGGTGCTTTATTAGGTGATCGGATTCGGATGAATGCGATTGATCATCCGAATATTTTCATGCGCTCGATTGCCACCCGTGAAGCCGTTGGCGAAATTCCAGAAGTGATAAAAGAGGTAGTCGCTGCCACCAAGCTAGCCGGCTTTGATTTAATTATTGTCGAAACTCCGGGGATTGGTCAGGGAGATGCGGCGATTGTGCCTTTAGTGGATGTCTCGCTTTATGTGATGACCCCTGAGTTTGGCGCGCAAAGCCAGCTTGAAAAAATTGATATGCTCGATTTTGCGAGTGCTGTAGCGATTAATAAATTCGACCGTAAAGGCGCGGAGGATGCTTATCGCGATGTGTGCAAACAAGTCCAGCGTAACCGCGAAGCCTTTGGACAAAGCCCTGAAGAAATGCCGGTATTCGGTACGATTGCAGCGCGTTTCAATGATGATGGCGTGACTGCACTTTATCAAAACCTGCTAAGCCAATTGGAAATTGCAGGTCTCTTTGTAGAGCGTAATCAATTACCCACCGTTACCGTGCGTAAATCCTCCGGCAATTCGGTGATTGTTCCGCCAGAGCGTGTGCGTTATTTAGCTGAAATCGCCGAAACAGTGCGCGGTTATCATAAAACCGTGAATGCGCAAGCTAAAATCGCCCGCGAGCGGCAGCAACTATGTGAAACCAAGCGTATGTTGGGTGCGGCTGCAACGGACTTAGCTGCTTTAGATGAACTCATTGCGCAGCGTGATGAGCAACTCGATAGCCGAGCACGTAAACTTCTGGAAATTTGGCCGCAAGTCCGTGCGAGTTATTCCGGCGATGAATACGTGGTGAAAATCCGTGATAAGGAAATTCGTACCACCATTAAGCGCACGACCTTATCGGGTACTAAAGTGCCAAAAGTATCGCTACCCCGCTTTGAAGATCACGGCGAACTTCTCAAATGGTTGCTGCTAGAAAACCTTCCCGGCAGTTTCCCGTATACGGCCGGAGTGTTTGCTTTCAAACGCGAAAATGAAGATCCAACTCGGATGTTTGCGGGTGAAGGTGATCCCTTCCGTACCAATCGCCGTTTCAAACGTTTATCTGAGCACTCCGCGGCTAAGCGATTATCCACTGCGTTCGATTCAGTAACTTTATACGGCTGTGATCCTGATTTACGCCCTGATATTTATGGCAAGGTGGGTAACTCTGGGGTGTCGATTGCCACTTTAGATGATATGAAAGTCCTCTATGATGGCTTCGATTTGTGTAGTCCAACCACCTCAGTGTCGATGACGATTAATGGCCCTGCCCCGATCCTGTTAGCGATGTTTATTAACACCGCGATTGATCAGCAAGTGGCAAAATTTGAAGCAGATAACGGCCGCCGCCCAACCGATGAGGAAATCGAAAAGGTGCGTGCTTGGGCTTTAGAAAATGTGCGCGGCACGGTACAGGCAGATATTCTCAAGGAAGATCAAGGCCAAAATACTTGCATCTTTTCCACCGAATTTGCGCTCAAGATGATGGGCGATATTCAAGAGTATTTCGTGCAGAACAAAGTACGGAATTTCTACTCCGTATCGATCTCGGGCTATCACATTGCCGAAGCAGGCGCGAATCCTATTTCGCAACTGGCGTTCACGCTGTCGAATGGTTTTACTTATGTGGAAACCTATTTAGCGCGCGGTATGCATATTGATGATTTTGCCCCCAATCTATCCTTCTTCTTTAGTAATGGTATGGACCCTGAATATACCGTGATGGGTCGGGTAGCACGGCGGATTTGGGCAACAGCGATTCGCTTTAAATACGGCGGTAATGAGCGCAGTCAAAAGCTGAAATATCATATCCAAACCTCAGGCCGCTCTTTGCACGCTCAGGAAATGGATTTCAATGATATTCGCACCACTCTGCAAGCCTTGATTGCGATTTATGATAATTGCAATAGCTTACACACCAATGCTTTCGATGAAGCGATCACCACCCCAACTGAAAATTCAGTGCGGCGTGCCTTAGCCATTCAGCTGATTATTAACAATGAATGGGGCTTAGCAAAAAATGAGAACCCACTGCAAGGTGCTTTCATCATTGATGAGTTAACTGACTTAGTTGAAGAAGCCGTTTTGCAAGAATTTGAGCGGATTGCGGAACGTGGTGGTGTTTTAGGTGCCATGGAAACGGGCTATCAACGCGGCAAGATTCAAGATGAATCCATGTACTATGAGCACAA
This sequence comes from uncultured Thiothrix sp., assembly GCF_937876535.1. Lineage (GTDB taxonomy): Bacteria > Pseudomonadota > Gammaproteobacteria > Thiotrichales > Thiotrichaceae > Thiolinea. Next base: position 90,705 of record NZ_CALFHZ010000021.1, on the reverse strand, counting down.
AAAACATGATGGCAGCTTACCGATTATTGGTGTGAATACTTTCCTCAATCCTAAAGGCCGTGAAGAGTTTACGATTGAATTAGCACGCTCTTCTGAGGAGGAAAAGCAAAGCCAACTAACCCGCCTAGCTGATTTCCAAACTCGCAATGCTGCACAAACTCAAGCCGCTCTAGAACGAGTACAACAAGCTGCGATTCACAATCAGAATATCTTTAGTGAATTAGTGGATGCCGTGCGTTACTGCTCTTTAGGTCAGATTTCACAAGCTTTATTTAATGTAGGTGGGCAATACCGCCGCAATATGTAGATTTCCCTTTCCTCCTCCAGCGAATGCCCCAAGACGGGGCATTCGTCTTCCATTTATCTAGCGATCCAACACCATTAATCCTCTATTCACACTAATAATTAGTATTATTTATATTAGAATATCAACCATTAATAAAAATACTAAGGTGCCCCAATGAAACGCTTCCAACAAACGGGTATAACCCTCATCGAGCTTCTGGTTACTCTAGGTGTGGTTGCAATTCTTGCCACTGTCGCAGCGCCCAGCCTACAAAGTATGATTGAGCGTAATCAGCTACAAACCTTAACTAATGGTATGGTGTCAAATTTGTATTTAGCCCGTAGTGAAGCCGCCAAACGTGGCTTTAATGTGGTGCTATGCGCTAGTGATGTTGGGCAAACCGCTTGTGATTCATCAGCGACTAACTTTGCCAAAGGTTGGATTATCTTCACAGATTATGACAAGAATGGAAGCTTGACGGCAGCTACTACTAAATTTGATACTAACGGTGATGGCTTGTTAGATTCGCCAGAAGAGATTTTAGCTATTTCTGAAGCACCTAATCCACGCTTTGCCATCGTGTCAAATGGCACACCAGATAATTTAGTGAGTTATCGCCCCACTGGGGAGACTTCCCCACGTACCTTTAGTATCCGTATTGCCAATGCCCAAAACGATAAAGCTTTATCCAGAATTTATTTTAATACCACTGGGCGGGTACGCTCTTGCACGATTACTAGCGGCGAAGATTGCTAAATCAAGTCTATTTATCAAAGTTGCTGAAAGCCTCTCTCAGCAACTTTAAGCTAAACTCTTCCTTGTAAGCTCTTTATACTGCGCATTCGCGCTATTCTAAAAAATCACGCGAATTAATGGGCATAACCATTGCATTATAAAATGCATACCAACACTCATTACTTCATAAAGCCTAAACACAGTAAGCTCAGCTAACAGTAAAGCAGGGAGACACCACATGACATTCTCTAAGGAAGAGCAGGCCAAACTTTATCGTTATTACACCCAACCACGCGTCGTCACTGAACTTGCAAATAAAACGCTGGCGTTAATTTTGGCAGGTGGTGAAGGTTCACGCCTGAAAAATTTAACTTTCTGGCGTGCCAAACCCGCTGTACCTTTTGGTGGTAAATATCGGATCATCGACTTTACCTTGTCCAATTGTGTGAACTCGGGGATTCGTAAGATTGGAGTCCTAACCCAATACCGTTCACATTCTTTGATTCGGCATTTACAACGGGCTTGGAATTTTATGCGCGTAGAAATCGGTGAGTTCGTCGAAATTATTCCCGCACAACAACGCACCGATAAGCGCGAATGGTATCAAGGTACAGCGGATGCCCTCTTCCAAAATATCGAATTAGTCCAACGCCATGACCCTGAATATATTTTAGTGCTGGGTGGTGATCATATTTACAGCATGGACTATTCAAAAATGCTGCTTGAGCATGTCATGTCAGGAGCAGATTTTACCGTAGCCTGTATTGAAGTGCCTTTAGAAGAGGCGAAAGGCTTTGGGGTGATGGCGGTGGATGAAAATATGCGGATTACCCGCTTTACCGAAAAGCCCGCTAATCCAGAAGCAATTCCGGGCAAACCCGATAAAGCCCTCGCCTCAATGGGGATTTATGTATTCTCACGGGAATTTTTGTTCCGTACTTTGATTGAAGATGCTGACAAAATCCATTCTTCACATGATTTCGGTAAAGATATTATCCCGAATCAGATCGCAAATGCCCATGCACGTGCCTTTCCCTTCCGTAATGCGAAGGATGAACCAGGCTATTGGCGGGATGTGGGCACGGTGTATTCCTACTGGCAAGCCAATATGGAATTGTGCGCCATTGAGCCTCAATTGAATTTATATGATCGGGATTGGCCCATTTGGACGTATCAACCACAGTCGCCACCTGCTAAATTCGTCTTCAATCAAGCGGGGCGACGTGGAGAAGCGATTGACTCGTTGGTTTCAACCGGATGTATTATCTCCGGTGCAAGTATTTTAAATTCCGTGGTGTTCTTTAACTGTACGGTCGAGAACTACACCACGATTACTGAGAGTGTCATCCTGCCGAAGGTGAATATTGGACGAAATTGTCGCATCCATCGCGCAGTGATTGATAAGGGTTGTGTAGTTCCAGATAACACAGTGATTGGGGAAAATCTCGAAGATGATCGCAACCGCTTCTTTGTGTCAGAGGAAGGCATCGTCTTGGTGACAGCAGAAATGCTGGGACAAAAACTACACACAGGTGACTACGATAAATTATGGCGAGAACGTTATGGAGAAGAATAAGCTAAATGTGGTGGTATGTTGGCATATGCATCAGCCTTGGTACCGCAATGGTTTAGCAGGGGAATATCGACTGCCTTGGGTGTATTTACACGCTATTAAAGACTATAGCGATATGGCCATGCACCTAGAGCAACACCCAGAAATGCGGGCAGTCGTCAACTTTGTGCCTGTACTTTTAGAGCAATTAGATGACTACACACAACAGCTACAGGCTCTCTTAGCAACCGGCAAACCTAGCCAAGACCCGTTTTTAAACCTCTTAGCGGGTTTAGCACCTATTCCTACTGATAAAGTTGGGCGCAGTCAAATCTTACAGGACTGCCAGCGTTGCTATGCCCCACGCATTATTCATCCTTGGCCCATCTTTCGAGGCTTATTGGATATGGTGGGGGCAGCAGAACTGGTCGGGGTAGAAAATCCTGAATACAAGCACCCACTTACCTATTTAAGTGAGCAATACTTTTTAGATGTGATTACTTGGTATCACATTGCTTGGTTAGGACAATCCTTAAAGAAGCAAGCGACCGTTCAAGCTTTAATTGCCAAAGGCCAGTTATTTGATCAAACCGATCGACTGCAATTAATCCGTGTCATTGCTGATTGCTTACAAAACTTAATAGCTCGCTATCGTGCTTTAGCAGAACGCGGGCAAGTGGAATTATCGATGTCACCGTATATGCATCCGATTATTCCACTCTTGCAAGACTTTACGAATATGCGTTGTGCACTGCCGGATGTACCTGCTCCACAAGCTAGCCATTATCCTGAAGGCTATGCACGTGCACGTTGGCATATGCAACGTGGGATTGAATGCTTTGAGCATTATTTTGGGCGGCGTCCGCAAGGGGTTTGGCTTTCTGAAGGGGGTGTGAGTGCTAGTGCCATCCAGCTTTTAGATGAATTCGGTATTCGGTGGACTGCTTCGGGTGAAGGTGTTTGGCGTAGTAGTAGTCAGTTATCGGGTTACTATGGGGAAGCTATCGATTCTAAGCGTGACCTGTTAAAACCCCATTGCTTGCCAAATAGCCAAGTACGTATTCATTTCCGCGATGATGGTCTCTCGGATTTGATCGGCTTTAAATACAGTAATTGGAATGCAGCCGATGCAGTCAAAGACTTTATTCAAAATCTAGAAAATACCGCTAGGTTTTTAGGGGAAGAAGCCAACCAACATTCACTCGCTATTATTTTGGATGGTGAAAATGCTTGGGAGTACTATCCCGATAATGCCGCTGAATTTTTGGACTTACTCTATGGTGAGTTGAATAAATCAGAGTTACTGAAAACCGCTTGCTTCGCAGATTTATACGCAACCGTCCCTCCTAAGGATCTACCTAAGCTCTGTGCAGGTAGCTGGGTCTATGGCTCGTTCTCAACTTGGATTGGCTCAGAAGATAAAAATCGTGGCTGGGATTATTTAGTGGCTGCCAAACAAGCTTATGATGATGCCCTAGCCGCTGGACGCTTAAACCCAGAACAACAATATCAAGCCTCGCAACAGTTAGCCGCCTGTGAAGGCTCAGACTGGTTTTGGTGGTTTGGCGATTATAATGCGACTGAAAGCGTGCGTGATTTTGAGCGCCTATTCCGTTTACAAGTGAAACAAGTCTATCAATTATTAAACTTAGAACCACCACAGCATCTAGATATACCTCTGTCTAAAGGTGGTAGTGGTGTAGAAAACGCAGGCACCATGCGTAGGAATACTTAATTAAATGACCACAGCGATTCTTCCGAACCGGCTTGAAGCCGGTATTTTATTACACCCTAGCTCCCTACCCTCAGGCCAGCTTGACCGTGATGCTTGGCGTTGGTTAGATCAGCTAGCAGAGCTAGGGGTAAGTGTCTGGCAGATGTTACCTTTAGGCTTGCCGCTGAATGGGCTTTCTCCCTATCAATGTGTATCTGCTTTTGCTTTGAATCCGGCTTTATTTCCTAAAGACAGCAATGAGCCACTAGAACAATTAGGTGAAAGCGCCGAATTTGCGGCTTGGTATCAAAAAAATCAGCATTGGGCCGATGATTTTGCTCTGTTCATGGAATTGAAAGCTGCTTTTAATAGCTCTGAATGGTCGACTTGGCCCAGTGATTATCGCAAACGTTCCCCTGAACCCTTAGCCAGCTTTAAAAATGAGCACACCGATGCTTTAAATTTACATATTTATGAGCAATTTTATTGCTGGCAACATTGGCAAAGTCTCCGTGCCGATGCCAACGAACTTGGTATTCGCTTATTTGGGGATATGCCAATTTTTGTAGCTTACGATAGCGCGGATGTCTGGGCACATCCTGAATTATTTTTATTGGATGCAGAAGGTCAACCTACCGTAGTCACTGGTGTGCCGCCTGATTATTTCTCCACAACGGGTCAACGTTGGGGCAATCCGCACTATAACTGGGAACTGATGCAGGAAACTCAATTTGCTTGGTGGCGTGAGCGCCTAGGTTATCATTTTGATTTCTTTGACTTAGTGCGCATTGATCACTTTCGCGGCTTAGAGGCAGCGTGGACGATTCCAGCCACTAGCCCCACCGCTATCGAAGGCTATTGGGCTAAAGTTCCGGGGGATGAGTTACTGGCTTGTTTACAAGCAGCTTCCGGTGATTTGCCCTTAGTGGCGGAAGATTTAGGCATTATCACTTATGAGGTCACAGCTTTACGGCAAAAATATCAATTGCCGGGGATGTCAGTGCTGCAGTTTGCTTTTGATCACTTTGAGGATAATCCACATAAGCCTTGGAATGTGGCCAATAACACGGTGTATTACACCGGCACACATGATAACGATACGCTGTTAGGTTGGTTCAATAGCTTGAATCCCGAACAACAAGCTTGGGCTTTAAACTTAATCCAAGAACATATTTTTTTGAGTATCGAACAAAATCAAGGTAACATCATTGACTTGATGCTAGCTACCGTGTTCCAAAGTGCGGCGGGTTTGGTGATGTTGCCGTGGCAAGATGTACTCGGTTTGGGCAGTGAAGCACGGATGAATGTGCCCGGCACGATTGAAGGCAATTGGCATTGGCGCTTTGATTGGCACCAAATCCAGCCGGATCGACTCACGCGGTTAAAAACACAGTTACAGCAGCATCAGCGATACCACACCACAGTAGCAAACCAGTGAGATAAATCATGAATACTTCGCCTAGTATGAGCGAGTTGCAGCGCCTGCAAGCAGGTACGCATCACGATCCTTTTCACTTTTTAGGTTGGCATCAGGAGGGAGCAACTTGGGTGTTTCGCGCCTTTATGCCCTCTGCAGAAACAATTGAAATTGATCAACAGCCGCTTCAACGCTTAGAAGGCTCTGATTGCTTTAGTTTCACGCCAGAAGCGAATAGCAAATTAGGCAAAGCAGCCCCACATATCCACCCCAACCTACGTTATCTTGATAAGAAAACCGGACAGTGGCTAGCCACTATCACGCCTTATACGTTTGAGCCGCAGCTCGGTGAGATTGATTTGCATCTGTTGGGTGAAGGTAATCACCGTCAAGCTTGGAAGGTTTTGGGAGCACACTTAAAAGCCGTCAATGGTATTCAGGGCTGCTTATTTGCAGTTTGGGCACCAGGCGTACAGCGTGTTAGCGTGGTGGGTAATTTTAATGACTGGGATGGTCGGCGTTATCCGATGCGTTCCCGTGGTGAAACGGGCATCTGGGAATTATTTGTCCCCGGTCTACCGGCCGGTGAAGGTTATAAATACGAAATACTGACACGCTTTGGCAGCATTATTCGTAAAGCCGATCCTTACGCACAACAGATGTTCTTACGTCCTGAAACTTTGGCTTGTATTCCAGCACCTAGCCAGCATAGTTGGCAAGATCTGGCTTGGATTCAACAGCGTGAACAGTTTGACTGGCAACACCAGCCGATGAGTGTGTATGAGTTACATGCAGGTTCATGGAAACGCCATGCTGATAATAGCTTTTACAGTTGGCGTGAACTGGCCGCTACCTTAATTCCTTATGTAAAGCATTTAGGTTATACCCATCTTGAACTGCTTCCGATTTCTGAACATCCCTTAGATCAATCTTGGGGCTATCAAGTCTCAGGTTATTATGCACCGACTGCACGCTTAGGTAGCCCAGACGATCTACGCTATTTCGTCGATTGCTGCCATCAAAATAATATCGGGATTTTGCTCGATTGGGTACCTGCACACTTCCCGAAAGATGATTTTGCCCTCGCACGTTTTACGGGTGAAGCCTTGTATGAACATGCTGACCCACGTAAAGGCGAGCATCAAGACTGGGGCACACTGATTTTCGATTATGGCCGCAATGAAGTCCGTAACTTCCTAATTGCGAATGCCTTGTATTGGATGGAAGAATTCCATTTAGACGGTCTGCGCGTGGATGCAGTGGCCTCCATGTTGTATTTGGACTATTCGCGTCCAGCTGGTCAATGGATTCCCAATCAATACGGTGGACGGGAAAATATTGAAGCGGTTGCCTTCTTGCGTGAACTCAATTTAGTGGTACATGGACACTTCCCTGGTGTACTCACGATTGCAGAAGAATCAACGACTTGGCCTGCTGTCTCGCGTCCCATTGAAATGGGTGGTTTAGGCTTTTCTATGAAGTGGAATATGGGCTGGATGAATGACAGCCTGAGTTATATTGCACTCGACCCGATCTATCGCAAATATCACCAAAATAAGCTCACTTTCAGCCAAATGTATGCGTGGACTGAAAACTTCGTGCTACCACTGTCCCATGATGAGGTAGTACACATGAAGCGCAGTATGCTCGGTAAAATGCCCGGTGATTATTGGCAACGCTTTGCGAATTTGCGGCTCTTCTATGCTTGGCAATATGCACATCCGGGCAAAAAATTATTGTTCATGGGGGGTGAATTTGGGCAATGGCTGGAATGGAATGAAGCGGTAGAACTGGATTGGGGCTTACTGAACTTTCCAGCCCATCAAGCTTTAGGCCAATTGCTCAGTGATTTGAATCAGGTGTATCGAAATAATCCAGCTTTGCACCAATTTGATCATGACCCTCAAGGTTTCCGCTGGATTGATTGCGATGATGCTGAGCGCTCTTTATTGAGTCTGGTGCGCTACGGTGAAGATAAACAGCGGCCTTTAGTAATTGCGCTGAACTTCACCCCTGTACCACGTGGCTTTTACCGCTTAGGTGTGCCTGCTGCGCAGACCTATCAAGAGATTCTGAATACTGACAGCGAATATTACGGCGGCAGTAACTGCGGTAATGCGGGTCAGTTAGTGGTACAAAACCACCCACATATGGGCTTTGAACATTCTATCGAATTAACTCTCCCCCCCTTAGCGGCAGTTTTCTTGCAAGCTGTTCCGGTAGCAACTGAAGTTGTGGTTGAAACCACAGCAGATGCTCATCAAGAACCTCAAATACTGAGTAAGAAACCTATTTTCGAGACAGATTAATGGCATTGAAAGTTTTATTCGCTGCCAGCGAGGCCTACCCTTTAATTAAAACGGGTGGACTCGCTGATGTAGCTTATGGGCTGCCACTTGCGCTCCATGCTGAGCGTGCTGAGGTACGCCTGTTATTACCCGCTTACTATGACATGATGGGCAAGCTTAAGGAGGTACAGCAACTCGGCTCTTTGCAGATTCAAGGTGCTGGGCGAGTGCATACTGTGCATATCCTTGAAGGCTCACATGCAGCCTTTCCTTTCCCCATTTGGGTGGTGGAATGTGGTGCTTTATTTGGTCGCTCAGGCAATCCTTATATGCATCCGGATGGCTACGACTGGCCCGATAATGCAGAACGCTTCACCGTTTTTGCGCGCGCGGCAGCTTTATTAGCAGATGATGCTTTACAGCTCAATTGGCGACCCGATGTAGTGCATGCCCATGACTGGCAAACCGGCTTGATTCCCGCTTTATTGGAAGCAGTTAATCCACGTCCTCGTAGTGTCTTCACGATTCATAATCTTGCTTATGGTGGGTATTTCTCACGGGCTGTTTATGATCAATTACAACTAGCTTGGCATTGGTGGTCGAGTGAAGGGGTGGAGTTTTATGGCGGCTTCTCCATGCTCAAAGCAGGGATTGTCTATGCGGATGTCGTTACTACGGTTAGCCCTACTTATGCGCAAGAAATTTGTACCCCTGAGTTTGGTTATGGCCTAGATGGCCTCTTGCGTTCGCGTAGTTATAAACTACACGGCATTCTCAATGGGATTGATACCGAGATTTGGAATCCCAAGCACGACGAATATCTGGTGCAGAACTACGGCCTGCGCGATATAAAAAAAGGCAAACTAGCGAATAAACAAGCCCTACTTGAACGCTTTGGGCAAAACCCCACTGAAGAGCAGTTGGCACGTCCTTTGCTTGGTATGGTGAGTCGCTTAGTTGAACAAAAAGGCGTGGATATGGTGATGGAATGCATTCACCCACTCCTCGCGGAAACCAATGCCGCCTTTGTGCTAATCGGTAGTGGCCACCATCACTACGAGCAAGCGCTCTATGATTTAGCAGCCCGTTATCCGGGGCGGGTGATGGTGTATATCGGCTATAACGAAGCACTGGCGCATTTACTCGAAGCAGGCTGCGATATTTTCTTAATGCCTTCGCGCTTTGAGCCTTGTGGTTTAAATCAAATGTACAGTTTGAATTATGGGACTTTGCCGGTGGTGTATAACACCGGCGGGTTAGCGGATACGGTGGTTAATGCTACCGAAGCGAATATCGCTGCTGATACCGCCAATGGCTTTGTCTTTTACTTGCCCTATAGCCATGCCTTATTAGGCACTTTATGGTGGGTCTTACGTATCTTTGCAGACGATCAAAAATTGTGGCGAGCTTTGCAACGTAATGCACTAAAAGCTGATTTTGCATGGAAGCGCAGTGCCAAGCGTTATCTCGAACTGTATCGCAATTAATAGGCTTATAGATTTATAAATTTGGACAGGCAATTTAGGAGTGTCCGTTCTATGAACACCCATCCAAGCAATCAAACGCCCTTCCTTCCGGTTGTGCTTGACCCATTGGACAATGATGCTGAAACCCTCGGGAATGATTTTCAGCGCTATCTCTCTTATCACTTAGGCCGCTTCCAAGGTTGCCCTTCGGTATATTTATACAATGCGCTCGCTTACACCATTCGCGACCGTTTAATGGTCGATTGGCGTAATACTTGGGCTGAATACCTGAAGCCTGGTACACGCCGCGCTTATTACATGTCTTTAGAGTTTTTGATTGGGCGTTCGCTCGGCAATAACTTATTGAATATGGATCTTGATCCAAAGGTGAAAGCAGCTCTCTATAACTACTGCACTTCCTTAGAAGAAGTGGCCTCTGAAGAACCGGATGCAGGCTTAGGGAATGGCGGTCTAGGTCGTTTAGCTGCTTGCTTTATGGATAGTTGCGCGAGTCTACGTTTACCCGTGGTGGGTTATGGGATTCGTTATGAATACGGTATGTTCCGTCAGCGCATTGAAAATGGCTATCAAACCGAAGAGCCTGATCACTGGCTACGCGATGGCAATCCTTGGGAAATTGAGCGCGCTGAATATGCCCAACGCATTCAATTTGGTGGGCGCAGTGAAACTTATCGGGATGCTGAAAATAAAATTCGTACTCGCTGGGTGGATACCGAAGACGTTTTAGCGATTCCTTTTGATATGCCGATTGCGGGCTATCGAAATAAAACAGTAAATACGTTGCGCTTGTGGAAAGCGAGTGCGACGGATGAATTCAATCTGCAAGAATTCAATCAAGGTGATTACACCGAAGCGGTGCAAGCCAAGAATAATGCTGAACATATTTCGATGGTGCTTTATCCGAACGACAGCAGTGAAAATGGTAAAGAATTGCGTTTACGTCAGCAGTATTTCCTAGCTTCTGCCAGCTTACAGGATGCAATTCGGATTTGGGAACGTGATCATACAGAGCATGATTACAGTCAATTCGCGGCTGAGCATGTCTTCCAAATGAATGATACGCATCCCACGATTGCAGTCGCCGAGTTGATGCGCTTATTGATTGATGAAAAGCAATTAGGCTGGGATCAGGCTTGGGAAATTACCTCACAATGTATGGCTTATACCAACCATACGCTCTTACCTGAAGCTTTAGAGCGTTGGCCGGTGCATTTATTTGAAAAGCTATTACCACGCTTATTAGAAATTATTTATGAGATCAATGCGCGCTTCCTACGTTTAGTTGTGATGCGCTGGCCGGGTGACACAGAGCGCCAACGCCGGATGTCGATTATTGAAGAAGGCTCTGTGCGCCAAGTACGCATGGCTTGGCTCGCTATCGTCGGCAGCTTCTCCATCAATGGCGTGGCGGCTTTGCACTCTGAATTATTAGTTAAAGATCTCTTCCATGATTTCTATGAACTGTGGCCGGAGAAATTTAATAATAAAACTAATGGCGTGACTCCACGCCGCTGGCTTGCGAATGCAAACTTAGGTTTAACCGCTTTAGTTAATCAACATATTGGCACGGATTGGGTGGCACACCTTGAGCAGTTAGAGCAACTGAAGCCTTTCGCAGAACCTAACCAAACCGTTTTCCAGCAGGCTTGGCGCGAGGTTAAATATGCAAATAAACAGCGCTTAGCCAAATTAGTTCGTGCCGAATGTGGAGTAGATTTTGACCCGAATGCTTTATTTGATATTCAAGTCAAACGGATTCATGAGTACAAACGTCAGCTCTTGAATGTACTGCATGTAATTCATCTGTATTCACGCATTAAACAAGGCCGCTTAGATAATTGGGCGAATCGTTGTGTCTTGATTGGCGGTAAAGCAGCACCTGGGTATGTGATGGCAAAGAGCATTATCAAGCTAATCAACAGCGTGGCTGATCTTGTTAACAATGATCCAGAAGTCGGTAAGCATTTAAAAGTTGCGTTTTTACCGAACTATCGGGTTTCTAGTATGGAAATCATTGCACCTGCTGCTGACTTATCCGAGCAAATTTCTACCGCCGGTAAAGAAGCCTCAGGCACGGGCAATATGAAGTTCATGATGAATGGGGCACTCACGATTGGCACTTATGATGGTGCGAATATTGAGATTCTGGAAGCGGTGGGTGAAGAGAATTTCTTCCTATTTGGCCTCCGTGAACAAGAAGTGAAAGACCTACGCCACCAATATCGTCCTTGGGAGCTGGTTGAGAAAGATGCTGATTTGAAATCGGTCATGCAGCTCTTAAGCTGTGGGCATTTCAACTCATTTGAACCGGGTATTTTTGATAATATTATCCATAGTCTGCTCAGCTCGAATGATCCGTGGATGACCTTGGCTGATTTCCGCAGCTATATTGACGCTCAAGAAAAAGTTTCACTGGCTTGGCAAGATCAAGCGCGCTGGACACGCATGAGTATTCTCAATACCGCGAACAGTGGTTTCTTCTCAACTGATCGCACCATGCGCGAATACAATCGCGATATTTGGCGCTTACAGGCAGGTTCAGCGAACTAATCCCCCTAGAAGTTGGTCTCTTTGGAAGACAGACGGCAGTTTCGCCGTCTGTTGCTATAATCCTATTCTTATGGATACGAATAAAGGCTAACTATGCGTCAGTTTACATACGTTTTACTGCTGGCTAGTGTTTGCTATGGAAGCACAGCTTGGGCAGATTGTCGAAATACACAAGATTTTGGCACGTGGCTAAATAATTTTAAGCAAGAAGCAATTGGCACTGGCCTCTCGGCTGAGGTAGTCAATCAGGCTTTAGATGGGGTGACGCTCGATCAAAGCGTGATTCAACGGGATCGCTCTCAAGAGGTGTTTGCGCAAACCTTTTTAGAATTCGCCGGTAAAAAAGTTTCTAGCTATCGTTTGTCCAATGGTCAAAAACAAATGCAAGCGAATGCCAAACTCTTTCAACGCATTGAGCAAGAATATGGTGTGCCTGCCCCTATGCTCACCGCTTTATGGGCTTTAGAAACTGACTTAGGCGCGGTAACGGGTGACTACCCTACCCTTCGCTCACTCGCTACTTTAGCCTATGATTGCCGCCGCCCTGAACGCTTCCGTCCTGAGCTTATTCATGCCTTGTGGCTGGTGCAAAAAGGTGATCAAACGCCTGCGAGTATGCGCGGCGCTTGGGCGGGTGAATTAGGCCAATTACAATTTTTACCTTCGGGCTATAACCAGCAAGGTGTGGATTTTGATGGCGATGGTCATCGCGATTTAATTCGTTCCAAAGCGGATGCCTTAGCTTCAGCGGCGAATTTATTGCGACATCATGGTTGGCAAGCGGGTCAGCCTTGGCTGGTGGAAGTCAAAGTCCCACGTGAAATGGATTGGTCAAAAGCACGCTTAGATAACCGCCTGCCTTTATCAGAATGGTCAGCGATGGGGGTTACTGAAGCGGATGGCGACCCTTTACGCCCAAATGGACAAGCCGCTTTATTATTGCCGATGGGACGCAATGGCCCTGCTTTTCTGGCCTTCGCCAATTTTGATGCGATTCGTCAATGGAATGAATCGACGGTTTATGCAACTACCGCTGCTTATTTAGCAACGCGCTTTGCCGGTGCTAAGCCTTTGTATGCTGGCAATGCGCCCGTGCAAAAGCTTTCCATTTCTCAAGTACGCCAGTTGCAATCCCAACTAGCCGCTCGTGGCCTACCCGTGGGTAAAATGGACGGTATTATTGGCGAAGACACCCGCAATGCAGTACGTCAAGCTCAACAGCAACTAGGCTTACCTGCGGATGGCTATCCTGATATGGTTTTGTTGAATAAGCTTTAAGTCTAAGTTTAGGGCAAAGCGATTTTTGCTTTGCCCTAAAACTCAAACTCTACGTAATTCACGCGGCAATACAAACGAAATATTCTCAGTGATCCCAGAATTTTGCACTTCCACCGTCGCACCCAATGCCTTTAAGTGTGCTAAGACCCCGTCCACTAAGACTTCAGGGGCTGAAGCGCCAGCGGTTAAACCAATCCGTTGCACGCCCGCTAGCCATTCAGGGCGAATATCATTGGCATCATCGATTAGATAAGCCGGTGTATTCCGCTTCTCAGCTAATTCGCGCAGGCGATTGGAGTTGGAGCTATTAGGTGAACCCACGACTAGCACTAAGTCACAAGTTTCAGCGAGCATCTTGAGGGCATCTTGGCGATTCTGGGTGGCATAGCAAATATCATCTTTGCGTGGCCCTACAATCGCGGGGAATTTAGCGCGTAAAGCATCAATGACAATTGCCGCATCATCAACAGATAAAGTAGTTTGAGTCACAAAGGCCAACTTTTCAGGGTTGTTCACCTCTAAAGCAGCCACCTCTTCGGGAGAATCGACGCGATAGATTTGCCCACCAAAACTGGTCTCGTACTGACCCATAGTACCTTCCACTTCAGGATGGTTTTTGTGGCCAATCAGCACAGTCTCACGGCCTTCACGACTATAGCGAGTGACTTCCACATGCACTTTAGTTACCAAGGGACAAGTAGCATCAAATACTTTTAAACCACGTTGTTTAGCCTGCTCTTGGACTGCACGTGAAACGCCATGCGCACTAAAAATGACGGTTGCATGATCAGGCACTTCATCCAACTCCTGCACAAATACAGCACCCTTATCCCGCAAATTATTCACTACAAAGCGGTTATGGACGACTTCGTGACGTACATAAATTGGCGCACCTAAAACCTCTAAAGCACGATCAACGATTTCAATCGCGCGATCGACTCCAGCACAAAAACCGCGGGGATTAGCGAGGGTGACTTGCATACAAAGATGACTCTACAACTAAATAAAACAGGATTGTATCAAGAATGTGCATGGCTTTTTATATCAATGACAGTGCCTTCAGCGCGATCAAGTTGCACTTGCTCTAGTTTTTGCCCGAGCACATAAGCCCGTCCGTGTAAGCGCTCATAACCGACTAAACTAAACTCAAATTCGTAAATACGCCGCAAGTTCAGATGCCCCGATTCAGCACGCGCCAATTTAAGCTTTTTTAAAGCAACCGTTTGATCCAGCAATTGTGCACCGATTTCACGGCAAGCAATCGCTGCCGCCTGAATCGCACGCTCACGGCTTTTGAGACTATCTTGCCAAAACCATGCCATCGCTAGTAATACAGCAATAAAAATAAGGATACTCATAGCCTAATAGAGTCAGATAATTAGCCTTCTAGTGTCAAGCAAAAGCCAAGGTATAACAAATAGCCTTGGCTCTGGCAGGTCACTATTTGACTTATTAACTATACTTCACAGCTTAAGGCCCACAAATCGGTTTATTGAAGGCATTCACTACTCCTAAAACACCGGTTGGATCAAAGTCAGCGACCGAAGGGACTAACTGGGTAAAGTCAAACTCACCTTTCTCATACACATCCAGCATATTATTAGCATACATATCGATATTCGCTGGTTGTTCTAACCAAGAAGCCATGTCTTGCGCCCTTTTTACATTTTTTTGCTGTTGCAACCACTGACGCGTTTTTAGAGCTTGTTGTTTAGCTTGGTCGCGTAATTGATTCTTGGCCTGCGTGGTTAAGTTTCTTTGTACCGATTTGCCACCTAGTTTAGCGGCTTTAATCCCTGCATTCCCAGCACCCGCAGTCGTCACCAATAAAGCTACATTTAAAGCTACCTCGGTACTTGATTGTACTTGCTCTAAAATAGCCAAGGCACAAGCAGACTGATCTACTCCACAAGCTGCACCACAGTTGACTGGAAAATCTTTTGGGCAACTAGACCAGCACACTGGGCCTACACCGGCGGAACCTTGTTTACATTGGGGATAGCATAAGCCGCCCGCCATATCTTGCTCCATCCCTGCAGGACAAGTAGCACCCTTGCCCACACCGCGCCCATAGGATTGCTTAACACAAGAAACACCGGTATCGGTCATACCTGCCGGGCAAGTCGGGCTACAGACGCAACAACCCACATTACTAAAACCTGCCTTACACTTTGGATAAACAATCGCTCCATTCTTTTCACAGTTTCCACGTCCATTAGCCGCCTCACAGCGTTTAAACATCCCTGAATCAGTTAATGGATCGCCAAATTTCCAAGGAAAGCCCGCTCCACGCCCATACGCAGCAGGTTTGGCGCACATAGCACCATCATCACGGAAACTGCTGGGGCAGCCTTGCCAGCAAACTGGCCCTACTCCGTTGAAACCAGCTTTGCATTTGGGATAACAGAGTAAATCAGCACCTGTACGCTCCCAACCACTCGGGCAAGCCGTAGGTACTTGTCCCACGCCGCGCCCATAGCTATCTTTCCAACAAATATCTGGCTCGGTATTCGCTCCCAAAATTTGTGCAGCCGTAGGACTCATCAACGGATCATTAGCCCAGCTTGGGTTGATGCCTAATAAGCTGATAAATAAGCAAACTAGGGCAAAAATACTATTACTTTTAACTTGAAGTAAGCAGCCGTTATTACTATTTTTTGTTGACCTATGCATATCGATTTCCCTCGCTATTTTTAGATTTTTCTGCATTTTTCAGGCTAGCAATCAATCGCTAAGCAAGCATGATGTATCTGTACTATGTTTTGAGTATTAACTAGTCTGCTTTAGTAATCAGGGTGGATAACCATCAGCGAGGGATCCATGAAAATGACCGCAACCCAGACAAGGTGTACTATTGAGCTTACGTTTGCGCAGATTAGTGGCAGCGCCTTGCATTATGAGCATGTGCTCAGTAGCAACCTTGGTCTGCAGCAAACCCTAAAGCTATTAGCGGATCGGAGCAAACTCACTGAGGCGGAGGTTAGAGTCTTGGAATACTTTGCGCGTGGTGCAGACTTAAGACAGATCGCCGCGACTCGGCAACGCTCATACACCACAATTCGGAATCAATTTCAGGCGATCTTAGAAAAAACTGGCTGCCAAAGCCAAACTGATTTGTTACGTGTTCTTTTAGGCCTCTCCTATTTGCTAACCGCAAACTCGCGTGGCTCTGCATAAGCATTGATTGGGTTTAGCCACTAAAGTCCTTTCACCAAAGGAATCGGCCGAACTAGGGAGTTAGCAAATTGATCTGCTGCCTCCCTAGTTTGTAGAGACCATTAAGCCGCTGTCATTTCAGCATTCTCCAAGACTAATACGCCCGCACCCGTATTAGAAATCGGTGCATGATAATGTTTGTGCACCACCTTCACATTCGGATGCAAAGCACCACGCATCACTAACCACATAATAGTTTCAATGCCTTCCGTACCCGCTTTTTCCATAATTTCGGTATTTGAAAGCTGGGTCAGCCATTCGGGATCATTGATGATTTTTTCCATACACAAGAGGTCAAAATCGACATCAATAATACCAGCACGCTCACCTTGCAGTTGGTGCGACATCCCACCCGTACCAAAAATCACCACTTTTAAATCTTCAGGATAAGACTCAATCGCTCTACGCAAAGCTTTCCCAAGTTGATAACAACGCCGTGCACTCGCTACCGGATGTTGTACTGTATTGACTGCAAGTGGAATGGCTTTTACTGGCCACTTCGGCAAATGCCGCCACATCAAGGCCATTGGTGTGATAAAGCCATGATCCACTAGCATTTCTTGGCACATTGCCATATCAAAATCTTGGCGAATTAAGGATTCAACCAAATGCCAAGAGAATTGTGCATCACCTTCGAAGGAAGCAAGAGTTTGCAACCCCCACCCCTCATCTGCATTTTCATAATGATCTGCACAACCTAAAGCGAAGGTTGGAATTTGATTGAGGAAAAAATTCAAACCATGATCGTTATACACCACAATGGCAATATCTGGTTTTACTTCATCTAGCCAAGCCTTTACTGGCTCATAACCATCAAAGAAGCGTTTCCAGTAAGGATCTTGCTCAAGTTTTTTGCTCATCGCATTGCCAATGGCTGGAATGTGCGAAGTAGTGACACCACCGACGATTTTAGCCATGCCAGTAACCTCCTGTTTTTGTTAGCTTCTCCTCAAAGCCTGCTGCATTCTGATTTAATAAAGCTTGAAACTCAGGAGTGCTAATCTTTTGAAATGAAGCCCCCGCATCTTGTACGCTTAAGCCGTGAAAAATAGCAATCTTAGCTAGATAGTAGATATTTCCGCCTAAGTGCAGTAGTTTCAGGAAATCAGCCGCTAACACTGCCTCCCGTTGCTCATCACTTAAGCCAAATTTGCGGCAATAAGCGTCCATATCGCGGGCAAATTCATCGCGATTTACTTGTTGATTAAATGAATAGGCCATTTTATTCAGTGCATAACCTGAATGAGAGCGTTTACCGTCGAAGACATACGTGCCGGGTATTTGCTCGTAATCATGAGCTTGCCAAACCATCTCCATCCTCCAGAAATTCAGATGTGAAGATTGTTAGGTGTTAGAGGGAAAAACAAAATGAAGAATTATGCAGTCAACTTGTACTTTTCAGCACTTACCCTAAGCAATTGACCTAGATCAAAAATTTTAGGTCGGAAGCGAGTATTTGCATAAAAAAGGGTGAGACCTGCTCACCCTTTTTAAGATCAAATTCGCAGCAGCTTAGTGAATCTTAATCGATTCGAATTTGCCACCTTTGATTTCCATTTCACGATAAGAGCCGGGTACATCGCCGGCATCATCGAATTCAACATTGGTTGCACCGACGTAATCGACGTCTTTACCTTCAGCAATCAGCTTTAAGCCTTTTGCTAATTCGCCAGGAAGCACTTTCTCACCCGGTGCATTAGCAACGTCCTTAATTTTTGCTTGAATTGCAGCACGGTCAGTTGATTTAGCCGCTTGCATCGCTAAAGCAATCAGAGCGGCTGCATCATAAGACTCGCCACGATAAGGGCCACCTTTTGGATCAATTTTCGCGCCTTCTGCGATTTTGCTCCAAGCATCTGCACCTTCGTACTCACCGCCCGCCATCGTACCGAATGAACCTTCAATTTTGCTGCCTAGATCAGCCGCAAATTTCTCGCCCACCATGCCATCGGCTAAGATAAAGCGCTTATACGCACCCGTATCTAAAGCATTTTGCACGATACCTTTACCACCTTGATCCAGATAACCGAATACCACTAAGTCCTTGGCACCGGAAGCAGCTAAAGCGGCAACTTCTGCTGAATAGTCAGCTTTGCCATCTTCGTGGGCAGCGTTAATGGCAATTTTACCACCTAACTTTTCATAGGCTTTAGAAAAAGACTCGCTCAAACCTTTACCATAGTCATTATTGGTATAAGTGATAGCCACTTCATTGATGCCACGATCTTTGACGATTTGTGCTAAGACTTCACCTTGACGCGCATCAGAAGGAGCTGTGCGGAAGAAGAAACCTTTGTCAGCCACTGTGGTTAAAGCAGGAGAGGTTGCTGAGGGAGAAATCGCTAATATCCCATTGGGCGCAACCACATTATTAACGACTGCAGTGGTTTCGCCTGAACAAGTAGCCCCAATAATTGCAGCAACTTTTTCAGACGTGACTAAACGTTCAGCAGCAGCGGTAGCCGCAGCCGCATCAACGCAAGATGAGTCAGCGCGCACTGGTACGATTTTTTTACCATCTAACAGAGCACCCGAATCAGAAACTTCTTTGAAAGCTAACTCAGCAGAAGCTGCCATATTTGGGGTTAAAGATTCGATTGGCCCCGTGAAGCCCATTAAAACGCCTACTTTCACATCATCAGCGACCGCAACACCCGTCAGGCTTGCCATAATCGCAGTTGCTAACAGTAATTTTTTCATGTGTGTTCTCCTCATTATCAATCAAGCTTACCTGTTTTGCTCAGGCAAAAGTCCCCATGGGCTAAAGCGCATCACCAAGAGTAATACCGCCCCCATAATAATCACCCGCATGTATTGCGCGCTATCCAATAAATGCTTGCGCAATCCACTGCCATCTCCCATCCATGAGGTTAAAGCATCCATTAACCAAAAACCAACTGGCTCGGCTTCGACCCAAATCAACCAGACCAAGAAGCCACCCAACACTGCCCCGAGATTATTCCCAGAACCACCCACAATCACCATTACCCAGATCAAAAAGGTAAAGCGCAGAGGGCTATAAGAACCCGGAGTAAATTGTCCATCTAAAGTCGCAAGCATCGCCCCAGCAATCCCGACCACCGCCGAACCTAAAATAAAAATCTGCAAATGCCGCCCGGTGACATCTTTGCCCATGGCATCAGCCGCTACTTCATTATCACGAATTGCACGTACCATTCGCCCCCAAGGTGAATCTAAGGCCAAGACACACAATTGCAAGATAAGGATTAGCACTAATGCAAACAGGCCGGTGTAGCAGAGCTTGACGAAAATACTGGCGCTATCCACCACTAGTGTCTGTAAGACCGCAGTATGATCAGTGGAGTTCAATCCCGCTAAACTCCCTGAGTTTAAACGTTCAACTAAATTAATAAACCAAGGCGCTTGCTGTAGTTCTAATTCATAAGGCACCGGCCGTGGTAAACCAGTGACATTCTTTACGCCACGGGTCAGCCAATCCTCATTACGCATCACGGCCACTAAAATCTCAGAAATACCTAAAGTAGCAATCGCTAAATAATCGGAACGCAAACCTAAAGCAATCTTACCAATTAACCAAGCAGCACCCGCTGCCAAACAACCACCGACGATCCAAGCAAACACTACAGGTAAGCCTAAGCCACCTAAATACCCCGTACTGGCCGGATTGACTGCTTCAATCGCAGCTACCCCCGGATCAAGGATATAACGGCTAATCACTACGCCAATAATAATCACTACGGCAATCAGCCAGCCATGCAAGCGTTTACCTTGGAAGAGCTTATGCACAAATAACGCAGCACTAATGGTTGCCAGAATCGTAATCAACGCTAATAGCACACGCATTCCACCAGCCTGCCAAGCTTCTTTAACGGGCGGCATGGAGATAATAATCGTAGCTAAGCCACCTAAAGCGGCAAAGCCCATAATCCCGACATTAAATAATCCGGCATAACCCCATTGGATATTCACGCCGAGCGCCATAATCGCGGAGATGATACATAAGTTCAAAATGGTGAGCGCTAAAGCCCAAGATTGAGTAACGCCAATTAGAATTAATAAGCCTGCCATCACTAAAAAAGCAATGCTAGCGCGAACCGTATTATCGTGAAGGGGCGCATTAGATGGACGCTGACTCATAGCACTTTCCCCTTAAAAAGACCCGTTGGCTTAACTAATAAAACAATAACCAAGATAACGAAGGACACCGCAAACTTATATTCAGTCGACAATAGCTGAACCAAACCATCTGGAGCCATGTCAGTCGGTAACACATAGGTGAGCACCTTTTTATAAGCATAAGTCACGATGACTTCAGAGAAGGCGATAATAAAACCACCCACAATCGCTCCAATCGGCTTACCAATCCCACCAACAATAACAGCGGCAAATATCGGTAAGAGTAAATTGTAATAAGACAGCGGTTTATAGCCTTTATCTAAGCCGTATAAAACACCGGCTACTGTGGCTAGGGCTGCGGTAATAATCCACGTAATACGTACAATCCGATCAGGATTAATTCCCGATAAAAGTGCTAGATTTTCATTATCCGCATAAGCACGCATGGCTTTACCGGTCTTAGTTCGTTGCAAGAACCAGAACAAGGCAACTACGAGAATGACTGCAAGAATAATGGTGAGTGCTTGCGAAGTGCGAATGACTAGTGCTTCATCTAAACCAGTCCAAGCTCGGAAAGCATCGGCAGTGAGAAAGAAGCGCTCACCATCTGCAAAGTTTTGATCATTAGGCCCGAGCAGTAAACGCACGACCCCATTCATAATAAACATTACACCTAGAGAAGCCATAACAAAGGTGATCGACTTACTGCGCTTCGTTCGGTAATAGCGGTACACATAGCGATCAGTTAAGAGCAACACTAAAGCGGTTACCAAGATACCAATCGGTAAGGCTAATAAAGCCGTTGGTAAAAAACCTAAAGAAACACCCCAAGACTGTAGTAACCAAGTGACCATAATCGTGATCACTGTCCCAAAAGCCATCGTTTCACCTTGAGCAAAATTGGAGAAACGCAGCACGCTATAAATCATGGTAACGCCGAGCGAACCAAGCGCTAGCTGGCAGCCATAGGTTAACGCAGGGACAAATACGAAATTGGCGAAAACCACTAAGGCATTGAGATAGTCCGTCATGCTTAGCCTCCTAAGAACGATTTGCGAACGACTGGATCAGCCAATAAAGCCGCTCCTGAGCCAGTATGCTTATTTTCGCCCATGACGAGCACATAGCCACGATCAGCGATTTCTAAGGCTTGGCGCGCATTTTGCTCTACCATTAGCACCGCCATACCAGTCGATTTCACTTCTAAAATTCGATCAAATAATTCATCCATAACGATGGGTGAAACACCTGCAGTTGGTTCATCCAGTAATAGCACAGTAGGTTTGGTCATCATGGCACGCCCGACTGCAACTTGTTGGCGTTGCCCACCTGAAAGTTGCCCAGCCAACTGAAAGCGTTTTTCTTTTAGAATCGGGAAGAGATCGTAAATCTGATCGCGGGTATCCGTGAAATCATCATCCCGCAGAAAAGCACCCATTTCTAAGTTTTCTTCTACGGTCATACTCACAAACACATTTTCAGTTTGCGGTACAAAAGCAATACCTTCACTAATCCGTGCTGGAGGTTCTAAATGAGTAATATCTTTGCCATCTAAAGTCACTTTGCCTTCTTTTAGATTCAACAAACCTAGAAAAGACTTCATGGCAGTGGATTTGCCAGCACCATTGGGGCCAACGATGACCGCTATTTCGCCACGATCAACGCTAATATTGCAGCCATTGAGAATACTGGGGCCGCTGCCATAACCACCGGTTAAGCCCTCACCTACTAAATAAGTCATGCTGCCTCCCCACTTTTCATCAAGCCCTTATTCTTCAGACCACGGCCTAAGTAAGCCTCAATGACCTTTTCATCATTTTTAACTTGCTCAGCAGTCCCTTGCATCAATACACTGCCTTCTGCCAGCACCACAACGGGATTACACAGGCGCGAGATAAAATCCATATCATGCTCAATCATGCAGAAGGTATAACCACGTTCTTGATTCAAACGCAGAATAGCATCACCAATTTCGCCCAACAGGGTACGATTTACCCCCGCACCGACTTCATCGAGTAGAACGACACGCGCATCCACCATCATGGTACGCCCAAGCTCAATTAGTTTTTTCTGCCCACCCGAAAGATTTCCAGCTTTCTCATGCATCACATGCGAAATTTTCAAAAAGCGAATCACATCCTCGGCTTTTTCACGGACTTGTTCTTCTTGCTCGCGGATTTTTTTGCGGTGAAACCACGTATTCCAAATATTTTCACCCAGCTGCCCCGAGGGAACCATCATCAGATTCTCCAATACACTCATACTGGAAAATTCATGGGCAATTTGGAAGGTGCGTAATAAGCCTTTATGAAAGAGTTCGTGGGGTTTTAAACCGGTGACATCCTCACCATCTAAAAAAATTTGCCCAGAAGTAGGCGGATATAAACCAGCGATTAGATTAAATAAAGTGGATTTACCGGCTCCATTGGGGCCAATCAAACCCGTAATGGAGCCTTTTTCTATAGTGAGTGTCGCATGATTAACAGCCTTTAAGCCGCCAAAATGCTTAGATACATCTCGAACCTCAATCATACCCTACTCCTCTGTGGTGTGAATGGAGAGTACTAAACCCCCATCAAGCATGGACTACTGAATCTTGCACTCTCCTTGCAAGAGGGAATATATTTTAAAGTTAAAATATTTAACCATAAAATAATTTAGTAGTACAGTCAGAGGCTTAAAGGATAAATGACTCTCTATTCCATGCGATCCGAAGCAAACAAACTCATAAATACTAAAATAGCTGCTCCCAGAGTAATGGCTATATCGGCTACATTGAAAGTAGCAAAGCGATAATTTTCCATTACAAAAGGAATATCAAAATAAATATCAATAAAATCAATTACTTTTCCGTAAAGGAGTCGATCAATTAAATTACCGACCGCTCCTCCTAGGACTAAGACTAAACCTAAAGCGGTCCAATTACGACCTTTCGATAACTTACGTAACCAATTGATAATAAACAATACAACAACTATTGCTAAACCCGCAAAGAACCAACGTTGCCATCCCCCTTGCCCGCCTAGAAAGCTAAAAGCAGCACCGTAGTTGTAAGCCAGCGTGAAATTAAAATGCGGGAAAACTTGATAAGGTATGCCGAACTCTAGATTCGCTTCAGCCATCCATTTAGTTAATTGGTCGATTGCGACGACAACCGCCGCAATCCATAGCCAAGACAACATGCCACGGCGTTCATCAATACGTGACAAGGATCGAAAACTACGCATACTCACGGCGCTCACCTGTGCCATCGACATTTTCAATACAACGACCACATAACTCTGGATGCTCAGCATGTGTGCCTACATCAGGCACATGATGCCAACAGCGGGTACATTTGAGTGCAGTGGAAACACGCGTAGAACCTGCCAAACCTTCCATTAAAGGTTCAGCTTGAGTTGGAGCAGCACCTTGATGCAAACGTGTCGCCGAAGTCAAGAACACAAACTTCAGTTCATCACCCAACTTCGCTAAGGATTTGCCTTGCTCACTGTCCGCTGTGCAATACAAATCGACTTCGGCCTCTAAGCTAGAACCGATATTGCCTGCAATACGCAGCGTTTCGAGCTGCTTACTGACGGCCTCACGCGCAGCAAAAATATGTTCCCAATCGCTAGCTGAGACTTTGTCATTGGCATCCAACGGGAATAAGCCATCGTACCATTGCATGAACAGCACGTATTTTTCGGTTTCACCCGGCATATAGTGCAGAATTTCTTCTGCGGTAAAGCTCAAAATTGGACACATCCAGCGCAGCATCGCTCGCAAAATATGCCAAGCCGCCGTTTGTGCCGAACGCCGCCCAAGGCTATTCGCCTGCATGGTGTATTGGCGATCTTTGGTAATGTGCAGGAATAAACTACTCATTTCCACTGAGCAGAACTTCTGAATTTCCTGCGACACCAAATGGAATTGATAACGGTCATAGGCCGATACAATGCGTTGCTGTGCCTCATAAGCTTGCGCCACTGCCCAGCGATCTAAGGCCAGCATATCCTTGGGCGCAACCACGTCCTTGGCAGGATCAAAGTCACCCAAATTCGCCAATAGGAAACGCGCAGTATTACGAATCCGCCGATAAGCTTCAGTATTGCGTTTGAGGATTTCATCCGAGAGTGTCATCTCGCGGCTGTAATCGGCAGAGGCAATCCACAGACGCAGAATATCCGCGCCGAGCTTATTCATAATATCTTGCGGCTCGATGCCATTGCCTTTCGACTTGGACATCTTTTCGCCTTTTGCATCCACCGTGAAACCGTGGGTCAATACGGCTTTATACGGGGCAAAACCATGCATAGCGACCGAGGTCAGAATTGAGGAATGGAACCAGCCGCGATGCTGATCCGAACCTTCCAAATACATATCCGCAGGGAAACGCAACTCGGAACGTGTTTCTAAAACCGAAAAATGCGTCGTTCCAGAATCAAACCAAACGTCAAGCGTATCCGGCACTTTGATATAATTATCTGCATCCGTGCCCAACACTTCGGCTTTATCCAAGGCGAACCATGCGTCAATCCCACCCTTTTCAATCCGCTGCGCCACTTCTTCAATCAGCGCTTCAGTATTGGGATGCAATTCGCCACTTTCTTTATGGATAAATAAGGCAATTGGCACGCCCCAAGTACGTTGGCGTGAGATACACCAATCAGGGCGATTCGCGATCATACCCTCAATGCGCGCTTGTCCCCAGTCAGGAACCCATTGCACTTGTTGGATCGAATCCAAAGTTTGTTGACGCAAACCGAGCTTATCCATGCTCACAAACCATTGCGGTGTAGCGCGGAAAATCAAAGGGGTTTTATGTCGCCAGCAATGCGGATAACTGTGTTTGAATTTGCTGGAGGCTAATAAAGCGCTGTGCTCTTTCAGCACTTCGATCACATGCGGATTGACTTTGTGCACCGATTCGCCCGCGAAATATTGAATGCTCGCTTGGAACGTACCGTCATCTAATAAAGGATTGCCGACTGGTAAACCATAGCGCTGCCCGACTACGAAGTCTTCTTGACCATGCGCCGGTGCGGTATGTACAGCACCAGTACCTGCATCAAGGGTAACGTGCTCGCCCAAAATCACTGGCACTTGTTTAGCCAAAAATGGATGTTGCAGCATTAAACCTTCTAGCTCAGCCCCCTTGGCAGTGGCTAGCACTTTATAATCTTCAATACTCGCGCGCTTCATCACCTCGGCTAATAAACCTTCCGCTACAATCACCCGCTCAGCACCTGCTTGAGCAACGACATAATCCAGCTCAGCATTTAAAGCCACCGCTTCATTCGAAGGCAGCGTCCAAGGCGTAGTGGTCCAGATAATCACACTAGCTGCGCCCACGCCTTGCGCATTCGGCATCTTGGCTAATAAGGCTGCCTCATCAACCACAGGGAAACGCACATCAATCGAATAAGATTGTTTATCTTCGTACTCAACCTCCGCTTCTGCTAAAGCCGAGCCGCAGTCAGTACACCAATGCACTGGCTTTGCACCTTTATACATATGGCCGCTGAGTGCAATCTTGCCCAAAGCGCGCACAATACCCGCTTCGGTGTGGAAATTCATAGTGAGATAAGGATTATCCCAATCGCCAAGCACTCCTAAACGCTTGAAATCACGGCGCTGAATATCAATCTGTTCGGTGGCAAATTGGCGGCACGCTTTGCGAAATTCGGCTGCTTCGACTTTCACACCCACACGCCCGATCATGTCTTCGACTTTCTTTTCAATCGGCAAACCGTGGCAATCCCAACCGGGAACATAAGGTGCATCAAACCCTGCCATCGTGCGGCTTTTAACAATAATATCTTTAAGGATTTTATTGACAGCATGGCCTAAATGAATCGATCCATTCGCATAAGGCGGGCCATCGTGCAAAATGAATTTGGGGCGACCTAGCGCTTTCTGGCGCAGTTTATGATACAGGTCGTTGCTTTCCCATTGCTTCAGCATCTCTGGCTCACGTTTTGCCAAATCTCCGCGCATGGGGAATTCTGTCGTTGGCAAGTTGAGCGTATGCTTGTAATCCGTCATCGTGCAATCCTATTGATGTTGTTGACTCTGTGGGCATAATCGGCGAAGAATACCAAGTTTTCACATAAAAACCGATAGGGTTAATGCATGGCAAGCGCTTTCCATGCAAAATGCTCCAAGGGCAATGGACGATTAACCTTCTAACTCATTACTACAATGGATTACCAAGGGCTGTGGTTTCTTGGTAGAAAACTCTCAGGAATTAATCTAATGAACTACATAACAAATACCTTGAGCTTGATGCTCTTCACCCTTGGGCTTAGCGTTTCTAGTCAAGTTTTGGCAGAAAAAGTGGGTGAACCTGTAGCACCTGCTGTCACTAGCAAAAAGCCAGACACCACCGAAACAGCACCTGAGCAAGTAAAACCCGAAGCCTCTACAGGTACTAATTTCAGTACCCGTCTAGCACCAGCACCCATTTCAGCCACAGAAGGCCGTGATGCCATTAAAGATGCAGTTGTTCATGTTTATGTGGTTAAACATACGTTTAATGCCCTCACCCCTTGGAATTCCGATACACAAAAAGGCTCTGGCTCTGGCTTAATTATTAAAGGCGGTTTGATTCTGACTAATGCCCATGTTGCTGCTGATGCAACCTTCTTGGAAGTACAGAGGCATGGGGAAACTAAACGCTATGAAGCTGAAGTTGTTTATATTTCCCACGAAGCCGACTTAGCCTTATTACGCACTAAAGAAGCCAATATTTTTAATGCGGTTAAGCCTTTAGAATTGGGTGATTTACCGCAAACTCAGCAGGAAGTTGAGGTCTATGGTTTCCCTATTGGGGGTACGACTTTAAGTATTACTCGTGGGGTGGTATCACGGATTGAAAAGCAAAACTATGCGCACACTGATGAGAATTTGATTGCAGTGCAAATTGATGCAGCCATTAACTTTGGCAATAGTGGCGGCCCCGTCATTTCTAATGGCAAAGTGGTAGGAGTCGCGATGCAGTCAGGTTTTTTCACGGAAAATATTGGCTACATGATTCCTACCCCTATCATCCAACATTTTTTAACAGATGTTGAAGATGGCAAGAGTCAAGGGTTTGGTTTCCCTGGCTTTTTAGTACAGTCGATGGAAAACCCAGCCATGCGCCGTAAATATAGTTTGGATGATAATCAGACCGGTGTGTTAGCTCACAAAATTTACCCTAACTCACCCGCTGACGGCATTATGAAAGTAGGTGATATTATCACCAAGATTGACGGTCATCCGATTCAAAATAATGGCACCGTAGAATTCCGCCCCGGCGAATATTTGAACTACACCCATTGGGTTGATCTGCATCAGCTGGGCGATGAAATAAAGCTCAGTATCATTCGCGATGACAAGCCAATGGAGCTTTCTTTAAAAATGGATCGTCCGGGCAAAGAGTTTTTGCTGGTTCAACCCAATCAATTTGATAAGCAGCCTACTTATTATATCTACGGTGGTTTTGTATTTATGCCGCTAAATCAAGATATTTTAAGTAGCATGGACCCTGTGCCGCCAGCCCTTGCAGCTTTAGCTCAAGAAGCACCAAGTGCGGATCGTAAGGAAGTAATTCTGATGACTCAAGTTTTACCAGCCGATATCAATAAAGACTATCACCACGATAACAATTTGATTATTCAGAAAGTAAACGGTGAAGCTGTACCTGACTTCAAGACTTTCTATCAAAAAATGCAAACCGCAAGCAGTCCTTTTATTGTGTTAGAAACCGATGATGGCTACCAAGTAGTGATTGACCGGACTGAAGCTGCCGCTAAACAACCTAGTATTTTAGCACGCTATGGTATTAGTACGGATCGCTCAAAAGATCTCTTACCCGATTCGTTAAACTCTGCACCTACTGTGGCTGGGCCAGCCCCAGCTGAATCTGAGACCAACCATCCTGCCACCACAACCACTGCTAAGGTCTCACCGATCTAATGCCCATTCGCCCGCTGCCTGATCATCTCATCAATCAAATCGCCGCTGGTGAGGTGGTCGAGCGGCCTGCGTCTGTGGTTAAAGAATTGCTCGAAAATGCTGTCGATGCAGGTGCTTCACGCATTGAAATTGATTTAGAGCTTGGCGGGATTAAGCGGATTCGAATTCGGGACAATGGCTGTGGCATTCCTAAGGAAGAATTAGCCTTAGCCCTTAGTCGCCACGCTACTAGCAAAATTAGTAGCCTTGAAGACTTAGAGCAAGTCCGAAGCCTTGGTTTTCGGGGTGAGGCTTTACCCAGTATTGCGTCAGTCGCACGCCTCACGCTAAGCTCTTGTCATCAAGAAGCCGAACAGGCTTGGAGTATACAGGCTGATCAGTTTCAGCAAGCCCCTGAGCCTATTGCACACTCCACAGGTACAACCGTAGATGTGCGTGATTTATTCTTTAATGTGCCCGCACGCCGCAAATTTCTAAAAACTGAAAAAACTGAGTTAAGCCATATTGAAGAAACGGTACGTAAAATTGCTCTTAGCCGCTTCGATATTAGTTTTTACTTAAGGCATAACCAAAAACCTTTATTGCAATTAAATAGTGCACAAAATCGGATTGCCTCAGAACGACGCCTCGCCGAAATTTGCGGTGAACCCTTTATCCAACAAAGCCATTATTTAGAATATGAAGCCTCAGGTTTACGCCTATGGGGTTGGGTTGCTTTACCTACTTTTTCACGCTCCCAAGCGGATTTGCAGTATTTCTATGTGAATAACCGTGCCGTGCGTGATCGTTTAATTGCGCATGCGGTACGGCAGGCTTATCAAGATGTGCTGTATCACGGTCGCCATCCTGCTTTTGTATTGTATTTAGAAATGGATCCACAATTAGTCGATGTGAATGCACATCCGGCTAAGCACGAAGTACGCTTCCGTGAAGGCCGCTTAATTCATGACTTTATCTTCCACACCTTGCATCAAGCCCTAGCCGAAGTTCGCCCTAGTACCGAAACAGCAAGCCCCGCCCATTTTCCTACTTATGTACAGCCCTTGGCTCGCCCAGATATGTTTGAAGCACCCGCTGGCAGCTCAACGGAACCTAAATTCAACTCAGGTTTTAATAAGGCCACGTTTCCAGCTAATTATAGCTATCAGCAGCCGCACTTGGGTTTACCGGTACGCGAAAGCTTGCCTATTTATGCCAAACTCTACGGTCAAGCTGAAGATACTGCTCCTCCAGCTAATATCCAGCCAGACGAAGCTAGCCATGAAGATATGCCACCTTTGGGCTATGCCCTTGCTCAATTACATGGCGTGTATGTGCTGGCGCAAAATGCGTATGGCTTAGTACTTGTGGATATGCATGCCGCCCATGAGCGTATTACGTATGAGCAGTTAAAAATTAGTATGCAATCCGACTCGATTCGCTCTCAACCTTTATTGGTGCCACAGTCCATGCATGTTAGTCGGCGTGAAGCTGATCAGGCAGAAGCTCAAGCGAGTGTATTCCAAGCACTGGGGTTTGAATTAAGTCGGATGGGTTTAGAACAATTAGCAATTCGTGCTGTACCCAGTTTATTAAAAGATTCCAATACGGAAAATTTAGTGCGTGATGTGCTGGCTGACCTGATTACTTATGGCAGCAGTCAGCGGATTCAAAATGCCATGAATGAGATTTTGGGAACGATGGCTTGTCATGGTTCCGTGCGTGCGAATCGTCGCCTGACGATTCCAGAAATGAATGCTTTATTGCGCGATATGGAGCGCACTGAGCGTAGTGGGCAATGTAATCACGGTCGCCCAACTTGGCTACAAATGAGCATGGAGCAAATCGACAAACTATTTATGCGCGGACAATAAATGCAACAGCTGCCAAAAGCGATTTTTTTAATGGGTCCTACTGGAACAGGTAAAACGGATTTAGCGATCGCGATTCGTCAACAACTACCCGTTGAAATTATTAGTGTCGACTCCGCTTTAGTTTATAAAACTATGGATATTGGCACGGCTAAACCCGACCTTGAGACTTTAAAGCAGGCGCCTCACCGCCTAATTGATTTTCTCGACCCAATACAAGCTTATTCGGCGGCTGATTTTCGTGAAGATGCCCTACGAGAAATGGCTGAAATTACTGCCAGTGGCCGCATCCCTTTATTAGTCGGCGGCACTATGCTTTATTTTCGGGCACTAGAACATGGTTTATCCGAGCTTCCCTCTGCAGACCCGGAAATTCGCGCACGCTTAATTCAAGATGCGGCTGAACTAGGCTGGATGGCATTGCATGAGCGTTTACAGAGAATTGATCCTGAAGCTGCCGCGCGGATTCACCCGAATGATCCACAACGTTTACAACGCGCTTTAGAAGTTTATGAATTAACTGGACAAAATTTGACTACACTTCAAAGCAGTCTACGTTTTGAAGCTTGCCCTTATCAGCTTTTAAAACTAGCTTTGGTGCCAGAAAATCGAGCTTGGTTACATGACCGTCTTGAGCAACGCTTTGATAAAATGCTGGATTTAGGCCTAATCCAAGAGATTGAACAGCTTTATGCACGCCCTGAACTAAATAGTAGTTTACCAGCGATTCGGGCGGTCGGTTATCGGCAGGTTTGGGACTATTTAGATGGAAAAATAGACTATAATCTAATGCGTAATCGTGCTATCGTGGCAACGAGGCAGCTTGCGAAGCGTCAGATGACGTGGCTCCGCTCAGATCAGGGTTTGAGCCTTTATAACGCCGAGAATTACCACCTTTCATCGGTCATCATGAACATTTCGACGTTTATTAGCGGATAAACGGAGATGTCCGATAAACTGGTGTTTTTACAAATGTGTGAAGCTGGTAGGCTCTACCCTGTCGGTCAAAGAATCGGCGGGTCTGAACTAACTCCAGACCACTAACAACCACAAACCCAAAATATATTTTTTAGGAGAAACCCAATGTCGAAAGGGCACACTTTACAAGAACCCTTCCTCAACGCACTGAGAAAGGAACGGATTCCCGTCTCTATTTATTTGGTTAATGGGATCAAGCTGCAAGGCCATGTTGAGTCATTTGACCAATTTGTTGTTTTATTGGGTAATACAGTCAGCCAATTAGTTTATAAACATGCTATTTCAACAATTGTTCCAGCACGCCCTATTAAACTCAATTTAGCTGCTGAATAAATTTTATCTTGGAATTATTTGAACGCCCAACTGCAGGCGAGAATGCAGTTCTTGTTCAGATAAATTTTAGGACTGACGATATCCCGCACGATGAACAAGAGTTCAAAGAGCTGGTTCGTTCAGCGGGTGCCCAGATCGCGCATCTAGTTACTGGTTCTAGGCAGCGTCCTGACTCACGTTATTTTGTGGGGGAAGGTAAAGCCGAAGAAATCCGTGATTATGTGCGCAATTTGCAAGCCGATTTAGTTGTTTTTGATCACTCCCTAACTCCTGCGCAAGAGCGTAATTTAGAACGCTTGTTTGAGTGTCGCGTAGTAGACCGCACTGGATTGATCCTCGATATTTTCGCCCAACGCGCCCGTAGCCATGATGGTAAGTTGCAGGTTGAACTCGCTCAGCTTAAACATATGTCAACTCGCCTGGTGCGCGGCTGGACCCATCTTGAACGTCAGAAAGGTGGGATTGGCTTACGTGGACCGGGTGAAACGCAGTTAGAGACTGATCGTCGCTTACTCGCCGTGCGTATCAAGCAAATCAATAAAAAGCTTGAAAAAGTTCAAAACCAACGTGAGCAAGGCCGTCAATCGCGGAAGAAAGCTGAGATCCCTACGGTTTCTTTAGTAGGTTATACCAATGCAGGCAAATCCACTTTATTCAATGCTCTAACTCAAGCTGATGTTTATGCAGCTGATCAGTTGTTCGCAACACTCGACCCTACCTTACGCAGCATTAGCCTTCCGAATCAACAGGAAATTATCTTAGTTGATACGGTCGGCTTTATTCGGCACTTACCCCATGATTTAGTAGCAGCCTTCCGTTCTACTTTGCAGGAAACGGCTGAGGCTGATCTACTCTTGCATGTCATCGATAGCCATGATGAGCAACGTGATTTATATCGCGAGCAAGTCAATAATGTTATTGAAGAAATTGGTGCTGAAACGGTCCCTCAGATCGAAATCATGAATAAAATTGATCTAACCCAGCACTCAGCCGGAGTTCAAGAGGGTAATGGTTTACACGCCACGACGGCTTGGGTATCGGCACAAACTGGTGCTGGTTTAGAGCAACTACTAGACTATTTAGGTAATTACTTCGCTCAACAAACCTTTCGCGGCAAATTACGCTTATCACCAAGCCAAGGGCGTTTGCGCGCCCAACTCTATGCAGATAAGGCCATTCAAATCGAAAGCATTGGGGAAGAAGGCGAATACTTACTGGATTTAGTCATTGATCAGCGGAAGCTAAAAAGCTATTTAAGTGAAGCGGGCCTTGCACTAGAGGCAGTAGCTGTTTAACAACTACTGCATCCTTTCACACCTTAGCCGCGCTTCATGACATCGAAAAACTCATTATTCGTTTTAGTTTTTGAGAGCTTATCGAAGAGCAGTTCCATAGCATCCAGCTCATCCATACTATGCAGAAACTTGCGCAAGATCCATAAAGACTGCAACTCTTCTGGCGTAGTCAGTAACTCTTCACGACGTGTCCCAGAACGATTGATATTGATCGCAGGAAAGACACGCTTTTCAGCAATACGTCGATCCAAGTGAATCTCCATATTACCCGTGCCTTTGAACTCTTCGTAAATAACATCGTCCATTTTAGAGCCGGTGTCGATCAGAGCGGTCGCGATAATCGTTAAACTCCCACCCTCCTCGATATTCCGTGCCGCCCCAAAGAAACGCTTCGGACGATGCAAAGCACTAGCATCCACACCACCTGTCAATACTTTGCCAGAGGAAGGAACAACCGTATTATAAGCACGTGCTAGGCGTGTAATCGAATCCAGCAGAATAACCACATCACGTTTATGTTCGACTAAACGCTTAGCCTTTTCGATGACCATATCCGCTAATTGTACATGACGGGTAGCAGGCTCATCGAAAGTGGAGGAAACCACTTCACCCTGAACCATCCGCGCCATCTCTGTCACCTCTTCAGGGCGCTCGTCGACTAACATGACGATTAAATAACACTCTGGATAGTTGGAGGTAATACTTTGTGCAATATTTTGCAGCATTAAAGTTTTACCACCTTTAGGTGGCGCAATAATCAGACCACGCTGCCCTTTACCAAAGGGAGCTACCAAGTCAATCACACGTGCAGTGATGTCTTCACGGCTACCATTGCCACGTTCCATACGCATACGTGAATCTGGGTGAAGCGGGGTAAGATTTTCGAAGAGGATTTTATTGCGGGCTTGTTCAGGTGATTCATAGTTGATCGTATCCACTTTCAGGAGAGCAAAATAACGCTCATTATCCTTTGGTGGGCGAATCTTACCTGTAATGGTGTCACCCGTGCGTAAGCCAAAGCGGCGAATCTGGCTAGGTGATACATAAATATCATCAGCTCCAGCCACGTAACTTGAATCTTGTGAGCGTAGGAAACCGAAACCGTCTTGGAGGATTTCAAGTACCCCATCGCCGTAAATATCTTCCCCGCTTTGCGCGTGGGTTTTGAGCATGGCGAAAATAATGTCTTGCTTGCGGACTCGGGAGATGCTTTCCACCCCCATGGCAAGCGCTTGCTCATACAGTTCAGCAGTTGGTTTTTTCTTTAATTCAGATAGGTTCATATGAAGGTTAATTCACCAGCGGAAGATTAAATTGATGGAAGCAATGCCCTCGACTTGCATGCGTCAAGATGACTGACTCGATTCAATGACTAAGCAATGATTTTTTCGGGAGTTTTAACTCGGGAACAAAATACGATCGAGGCTTCAAAGAAATGAACCCAGATGTGGATTCACTGCAGTTAAAACTAGCACGGAGTTTACACTTAGTCCAGCGAAAAGATACGATTTTGTGAGGCGATTGCGAGTTTTTACAATCGCACTCTATCTAGCATTGAGCTTAGATATTTTGTTCGATAAAGGCAGTCAATTGGGACTTGGATAAAGCGCCCACTTTAGTTGCTGCTACTTCACCTTGTTTAAACAACATTAAAGTTGGAATACCACGAATACCGTATTTTGGTGGGACAGACTGATTTTTATCAATGTCCAATTTCGCGACTTTCAGGCGGCCTTTATATTCAGTAGCAACCTCTTCTACTAAAGGCGCAATCATTTTGCAGGGCCCGCACCACTCTGCCCAATAATCAACTAGAACGGGGAGGTCTGACTTCAGCACATCCTGTTCAAAGGAAGCATCTGACAGGGATACAATATTTTCACTCACAGAACTTGTCTCCAATTTTTGAGATCGTGTTATGACATTATGCAGCGATACTAAGCATCGCTATAAGCTGTTATAGCCCATGATTATAGTATGCGTCTAATTTATAGAAATTCAAGATTCAAGGACACTAGGAAGTTTTTTAGACGATTAGAGCAGACAAGCTGCTCTAATCCAAAGAATCACCTAAATAGATTTAGGCTTGCGGTGGCGTTTTCTTAGCAGCTGGTTTACTAGCCTCAGCAGCTGGTGTAGCCTCTGGTACTTTAGCTGGCTCAGTTTTCACTTCAGGCTGGGTAAGTTCTAGCTTAACCTCAGGCTTAGTTTCTGCCTTTGGAGCCTCTACTTTGGCTTCAGCTTTTGGCTCTTTTGGAGCCTCTGCTTTCGCTTCAGTTTTCACTGTTTTAGGCTTCTCAGCTTTTGGTACGGCTTTCACCTCAGACTTAGCAGCTTTAGGCTTCTCAGTCTTTGGAGCCTCTACTTTAGCTTCGGCAGTTTTAGGCTTGGCAGCTTTAGGCGCAGCTTCTGCTTTAGGGGCTGCCTTTTTTGGCTCAGCTTTAGCCTCAATCACTGGTGCTGTATCAAGCTTTGGTAATACAGTCATGGTGACTTTAGGCACAGGTTCGCCTAGTTTAACTTTGACATAAGTACCTGGAGCATCTTCAATCGGCTTCAAGTTAGTGCCAGGTTGACGGGCTGCAACCTCTGCTGGATTTAAAGCACGTACCCATTTATCCCATTCTGGCCACCAAGAACCTTCAGACACGGGTGTTGCTGCCATCCACTCGTCTGCATTTTCAATTAATTGATCGCTCACACGATAACCGTATTTCTTTGCAGCAGGTGGGTTAATGATGCCAGCGATATGGCCAGAACCACCTAAAATGAAGCGGGTTGGGCCAGAGAATAGACGAGCACCCATGTAAGTGGATTTCCAAGGTGCAATATGATCTTCCACTGCAGAAATGAAGCAAGCCGGAGCATCAATAGAAGTAACATCTAACGGCACACCATCAACACTTAGTGCTCTTGGTTTGCACAGGTCATTTTGTAGATAAAGATTACGCAGATACCAACTATGCATTTTTGCAGGCATGCGAGTTGAGTCGCCATTCCAATATAATAAATCGAATGGACGCGGATCATTGCCTAATAAATAGTTATTGACGTAGAACGACCAAATCAGATCATTAGCACGTAATAAATTGAAGGCACCCGCCATTTGACTGCCATCTAAATAGCCCGTCTTTTCCATCGTCGATTCAAGACCAGACACTTGTGCATCATCGATGAACAAGCCTAACTCACCTGGCTCAGAGAAATTAATCATGGTGGTGAAGAAGGTAGCACTCTTAATACGGCTATCACCAGTTGCTTTCATATAAGCTAAGGTAGAAGTCAGTAGGGTACCGCCGATGCAATAACCAATGGCATTAATCTCAGTCTCACCTGTTTCTGCTTGCACAGCGTCAACTGCAGTCAGCACACCCTCTTTAATGTACGCATCAAAGCCTGTATCTGCATAGGTTTCGTCTGGATTTACCCAAGAAATGACAAAAACGGTATGGCCTTGATCAACTAACCATTTCAGTAAAGAGTTCTTAGGTTGCAAGTCCATGATATAGAACTTGTTGATCCAAGGTGGAACGACCAGTAACGGACGCTTTAAAGCTTTTTCCGTGCTTGGTGTGTATTGGATCAGTTGGAACATACGGTTTTGGAAAATAACCTTGCCCGGAGTAACCGCTACATTTTTACCTAACTCAAACGCTTTGGTATCCGTCATGCGAATACGCAATTCGCCTTTGCCAGTTTCCAAATCTTCCAACATGTTTTTCAGACCATGAACGAGGTTAGCACCTTTAGTTTCTTTGATCTTTTCCAACACAGCAGGATTAGTGAGCGCAAAATTAGTGGGTGACATGGCATCCATAAAGCGCTCAGTAAAAAACTTCACGCGATCTGAAGTATGGTCGTCCAAACCTTCTACATCAGAAACTAAAGTACGCATCCATTGAGAAGTCAGTAAATAGGACTGTTTAATAACGTCGAAAATCGGTTTTTCTGACCAATCTTCATGACTAAAACGGCGATCGCCTTTGTCTGGAGTCACCACTGGTTCAGGCTTTTGGCCCATCAAAGCCATCATCGCCTGTTGACTTAATTCAAAGGATTTCTGCCAATATTCAATATTTTTTTGCATTAAGGCTTGGGGATCAGCACTAACTGCTTTCCACCATTCGCCATAAGCTTGGGTTAGATTAAAGGGATCAAGCTTCATATTTTCATATGATTTGGCAAAGCCTGCCATAATCTCTTCAACTTGCTTGAAATTATCCCTCAGCTCTTTGGCAGCAGCAAAACCTAAGGTGTTGACTTCATTCTGGGCGTTTTCGGACATTACTCACTTCTCCTTGCTAGTACTGAGCAGAGTCTGCACTATTTCGATGTGCTATGCAGCATTTTTTACAAAAAACCAATCACTAGCGTGGTGCCAGCCTGCAAACGAGCCGTTAAATGAGTCCACACTTTTTTAAACGGTAGCGACATTGTGGACCACTAATACCTAAAATCCGTGCAGTTTCAAGTACATTTCCCTGTGCTCGTTTGAGAGCCTGCTCTAAAATCAGTTGTTCTAAATGTTCGAAATCTAACCCGCTCGTGTGCATCTGATCAAGCACTTGATCGACTAACTCTGGCTTAGCACTCTTTTCTAACAGGCCATTTTGCCCGATTACCATAAATGCATCATCCGGATCGGGCATCCCCATACAAATATGTGTCGACTCAATCCGCGTATCGCTTTCAGTTAAAATCACCCCACGCTCAATAATATTTTCTAGTTCGCGAATATTCCCTGGCCATTGATAAACCATGAAGCGTCGTAAAGCTTGATCAGAAATACCCTGCACTTGCTTGCCATATTTAGCATTATAACGCTCAATAAACTTCCTTATCAGCCCGGGTAAGTCCGCTAAACGTTCACGCAAAGGCGGAATCGCAATCGGAAAAACATTTAAGCGATAATAAAGATCAGCTCGAAACGTGCCTTGCTTAACGCGCTCTTGTAGATTCGCATTGGTGGCGGCAATTAAACGCACATCAACTTTTATTTTCTCTGTACCGCCCACACGCTCAAACTCGCCGGTTTGAATGGCTCGCAATAATTTAGCTTGGGCACGCTCATTCAACTCGCCCAACTCATCAAGAAATAAAGTCCCACCATTTGCACGCTCAAAGCGCCCAGGGCGAGACTTATCGGCTCCCGTATAACCACCCTTTTCGACTCCGAATAACTCTGACTCCACTAAATCACGGGGCAAAGCGGCACAATTCACTGCAATGAATGGCCCATCAGAACGTTTCCCTAGCTGGTGTAAGGCTTGAGAGAAGACCTCTTTGCCGACCCCTGTTTCCCCGAGCATGAGTACGGTTACATCAGTGGCAGCGGCCTTACCTAACAGGTACATGATTTCTTTAATCGGAGCCGATTCGGCAATGATATGCTCAGGACGAGCGCGGGACGTGATTTCGGTACGTAAGAAGCGCACCTCTTCTTCGAGTGAGGAGAGTTTAGCAGCCATCGATTCGAGCGAGTACAACTCCTTCAGTTCTTGAGCGTCCTCCCATTCATCTAAAGGCTTACCAATAATGCGGCATTGTTTATCACCACATCCCACACATTCGACCTCTTTAAAATAAATCGGTCGACCCATGAAAGTAGTGGTATAGCCAGTCGCATAACCTAGTAGATTCCAGCAAACTGGCTGCTGAGCTAAGCCATATAGACGCAAATGCTCTGCGGCCTCAAAGGAATTACGCCAGGTGAACTCGCCATAAAACTGCCCAATGTCGACATCCATTTCTAGCTTAACTGGCTCAACGCTAACCACGCCTTCTAAAGCATGTAGCTGTGGCCCTACCAGAAACATGGAAGCTACATCGGCTGAACTACGAATTTTACGCGCCAGCTGCGCATCCGATTGCGCAGCCGTATAGCCCATGCGCAATAGCACACCACGTGCATAATCTTCACCGAAGGACTCGATCAGTTCGCTACGCATAGAGCCGAAAGCCGAGGCATGCAACAAAATCATCCGCTGCTGGCCTAGCCAAATACTGCCATTTTCACCCTCAAAACGGATCATCGACTTTAGGTCTTGATCAGCTGGATAAACCGGTTTTTTCGGGTGTCGGTTCATGCAGTCCTCCTCTACAGATTAATGCGCTAGCTTAGCTTGTCTCCGCAGCGCGCTTATCAATTTCAGCCTTACTTAAGCCACCAATACACCAGTGCTCAGGAGCAACTTCATTGATGACGACGCGAACTTGCTCAGGCTTTACATTGAGCGTTTCCACCGCTACTTGTGTAACTCGTGCAAAGAACTCATTTTTCTGCTCAACAGTGCGGCCTTGCAAAATCGTAGCTTGAATCAGTGGCATTCCAACCTCACACAAATGTCATACTAACCGTTCCTAAATCTTGATAGCGCACGCAGACGCTATCCCCTGCTTTGACGGCTACTGCTTCGGTAATACCACCGGTCATAATGAAAGTTCCAGCCGGAATCACTTCACCACGCTCAGCAAGCATATTGGCGAGCATCGCAACACTCGCGGCAGGATGGCCTAAAACCGCAGCCCCTGCACCCGTGGTCACAACCTTGCCATTAATCTCCATCACCACACCGAGGGTTTTCATGTCCACTTCATGGGCACGTTTCACATTACCGCCGGTGACGAAGCGAGCCGAAGATGCATTATCCGCGATAACGCTTTTCAGGTCGAAGCGGAAATTTTCATAGCGTGAATCAATGACTTCCACTGCAGGCAAAACAGATTCTGTGGCAGCCAAGACATCCGCTACCGAACAGCCAGGGCCTTTCAACTCGCGATTAGTCACAATCGCAATTTCAGCTTCAACTTTGGGGTGAATCAGTTCAGAGACTTTCACTGTACCCGCATCCGGCACATTGAAATAATCCACTAAGAAGGCATAGAGCGGATTTTCCACGCCCATTTGCTTCATTTTCGCATAGGAGGTCAAACCCATTTTCAGGCCAACAACACGATTACCACGCGCTTCTTTACGGCGGCGAATTTCCCACTGAATATCGTAGGCATCTTCCCAATCCATATCAGGATAATCGTCGGTAATCTTTTTTACATCATGGGCTTGCAACTCAGCATTTTCCAAATGCTCAGCCAATTGTGCGATGGTTTCTTTGCTTAAAGTGGTCATGGATTACCCTCTTCTGGCACGTAGCATTTCTAAGGCTACATCTTCAATCATATCTTCCTGACCGCCAACCGTACCGCGCCGCCCTAATTCCATCAGAATTTCACGTGCTGGGATTTTGTGCTTTTCTTCCGCACGACGCGCATGCAATAAGAAGGATGAGTACACGCCTGCATAACCCAAGGTCAGCGAGTCACGGTTAATCCGTGGCAATTCATTATTTTTGACCATAATCGGTACGGCAACATCTTCTGCTGCATCCATCAGAGCGCTGACATCCACACCCGTTTCAATACCGTAGAGATCACACACCGCAGCAAAAACTTCCAGTGGCGTATTACCTGCACCTGCACCAAAACCTGCCACTGAACCATCGATCCGTGTTGCACCGGCTTCAATTGCTGCTAAAGAATTAGCAATCGCCATCCCTAAATTATGGTGACCGTGGAAGCCGAGTTCGATAGTGTCAGGGAATTCAGCGCGTAAAATGCCGATTTTTGCTTTCACTTCCTCAGGCAGCATATGTCCGGCTGAGTCAGTCATGTAGAGGCAATTCGCGCCATAGCTATGCATAAGTTTGGCTTGCTCGAGGATTTTCTCAGGGCTAGCCATATGGCTCATCATTAAGAAACCTACGGTATCAAAACCACGCTTGGCTGAGTATTTAATATGCTGCTCGGATACATCGGCTTCGGTACAGTGGGTTGCAACGCGAATCGTCTTAACGCCTAAATCTTCCACCATTTGCAGGTCTTTAATCGTGCCAATGCCCGGGAGCATTAAGACTGAGACTTGCGCATTTTTCAGATGTGGAATGACGGCTTCCAGATAATCTTTATCGCTGTGTAGACCAAAACCGTAATTCACCGAAGAACCGGCAATACCATCGCCGTGGGTGACTTCAATTAACGGCACGCGCGCTTTATCCAAGGCTTGCGACAAGTCCTGCATATTTTGCACAGTGAATTGATGGCGAATCGAGTGCATCCCATCCCGCAACGACATATCATGCAGGCGAATTTTTTTACCTTTTAAATTCATGATGAACTCCTTAAGCCTTGAGCATCTGTTCAGCAAACATTTCCGCAGTACGGGCAGCCGCTGCGGTCATAATGTCGAGATTTCCTGCATATTCAGGTAGATAGTCACCGCGTCCGCGTACTTCAACGAAGACACTCACGCGATTGCCATCGAATACTGGGCCTTCTTTGACACGATAACCAGGAACGTATTTCTGCACTTCCTTTTCCATCGCTTTGACCGATTCAATAATCGCATCTTGCTGTGGCTCGGTTTCGGTAATGCAGTGAATCGTATCGCGCATCATCAAGGGCGGTTCAGCTGGATTGAGAATAATAATCGCCTTACCCTGCTTAGCACCGCCTACTTTAGAGATTGCGCCAGAGGTAGTTTGGGTGAACTCATCAATATTTTTACGCGTACCAGGGCCTGCGGATTTGGAGGCTACGGTTGCTACAATTTCACCATAACACACCGGCTGCACACGGCTCACCGCGAACACCATTGGAATGGTAGCTTGACCGCCGCAAGTCACCATATTGACGTTTTCTTCGCCTTTATTCAGGTGATCTTGCAAATTCACTGGCGGCACACAGAAGGGGCCAATGGCCGCAGGCGTTAAGTCAATCACCTTCACGCCTTTTTCAGTCAATTTACGTGAAGTTTCCGCGTGGGCATAAGCTGAAGTGGCATCGAAAGCAATTTGAATATTGTCTGCTTCAATATGTGCCAATAGACCATCTACCCCATCCGAAGTGGTTTTCAAACCCATATCACGAGCGCGTGCTAAACCATCGGAAGTCGGGTCAATACCCACCATCCAAACCGGTTCCAGCACTTCACTGCGCTTGAGTTTGTATAATAAATCCGTGCCGATATTGCCCGGGCCAATTAAGGCACAACGAATTTTTGCCATGTTTCCTCTCCTCACTCAAAGCGCACAGCTGTGCGACCGATTCCACCAATACTGACACTCATGTAATCGCCCGCTTTCACGGGTTGCAGTGGCACTAATGCGCCGGACAAAATCACTTCACCTGCTTTTAAAGGCACACCAAATTTGCCCAAGGTATTCGCCAACCACACCACACAACTCACGGGAGAAGAGCCTAAAGCCGCTGCACCTGCACCCGTCGCCACCACTTGTCCATTCAGTTCCATTACCATGCCACAGGTGGATAAATCGACTTTACGCGGGTCGGCCGCTTGTGAACCGAGCAGGAAATAACCACAAGAGGCATTGTCGGATACGGTATCTTGGATTTTGATTTTCCAGTCTTTAATGCGTGAATCGACGATTTCAAAGCAAGGCACCACAAAATCGGTAGCGCGTAATACATCACTTGCTGTAATCCCAGGGCCAATTAAATCGTGCTTGAGCACAAAGGCAATTTCGCCCTCAGCACGCGGCTGAATCATCTTGGTACTGACCGATAAGGCTTCGCTCTCATCCACTACCATAGCATCCGTGAGATAGCCAAAATCAGGCTGGTAGACACCAAGCATTTTCATCACTGCTTGGCTAGTGACACCGATTTTCTTACCAATCACCTTTTCGCGATCACGCTCTATGCGCCGATCTAAAAGACCAGAAGAAATGGCGTAAGCGTCTTCAATCGTCATATCCGGCGTGCGATTGGTGAGCGGCTCGATCACTTCACGCTGACGCAGTGCTTGGTAAAGCGCTTCCGCATAAGTATTGCGTTGTTCTGAACTTAGCATGGCAGCTCCTTATAACTTCACGCAGACGTTTTTCAGTTCGGTGTAAAACTCTAAGGAGTGCACCCCGCCTTCGCGCCCAATCCCTGAATGCTTCATACCGCCAAACGGGGTACGCAAATCACGCAAGAACCATGAATTCACCCAAACAATACCCGCATCCAATTGGGCTGCCACACGATGCGCACGTGAGCTATTTTCTGTCCAAACTGCCGCAGCCAAACCGTACTTGGTGTCATTTGCCCATTCAATGACTTGTTCTTCCGAATCAAAGGGTTGCACATGGCAGCAAGGGCCAAAGATTTCTTCTTTCACAACAGTGGCAGTTTCCGGTAAACCTGTCCAAATGGTTGGCTGTACCCAAGCACCATCGGCTAAAGCGCCTTCCATTTGTGGTACACCACCACCGGTTACGACGGTTGCACCCTCTTCCGCCGCTTTTTTGTAGTAAGAGATCACTTTATTTTTGTGCTCTTGGCTAATCAGTGGCCCCATTGAAGTACAAGCATCATCCCAAGCGCCCATTTTCAAATTCTCAGCACCGGCCTTTAAGCGCTTGACGAATTCATCAAAAATCGGCCGCTCTACATACACACGCTCAGTGCCTAAACAGACTTGACCGCAGTTGGCGAATACCGAACGCATTGTGCCTTCGATAGCTTTTTCCATATCGCAATCCGCGAATACAATTCCCGGATTCTTGCCGCCCAATTCAAACGACACATGGCGAATATGATCCGCGCTCGCCTTAACAATCGCTGCACCAGTGCGCGTTTCGCCCGTGAAAGTAATCCCATCTACATCAGGATGCGTGGTTAAAAACTCGCCCGCCGAATTAGGGCCAAAGCCATGTACCACATTGAATACACCTTTCGGTACACCCGCCGCATTCATCACTTCACCTAAAAGGGTGGTGGTGCGTGGGGTTTCTTCGGAAGGCTTCACAATCACCGCATTACCACAAGCCAGCGCAGGCCCTACCTT
Source organism: uncultured Thiothrix sp. (assembly GCF_937876535.1). Lineage (GTDB taxonomy): Bacteria > Pseudomonadota > Gammaproteobacteria > Thiotrichales > Thiotrichaceae > Thiolinea. Next base: position 46,841 of record NZ_CALFHZ010000021.1, on the reverse strand, counting down.
CCAAGTCATTAATAATAAAGGTAGATTCCACGGACTAATGACGGCAATAACGCCTTTGGGTTTGCGCACCGAATAATTCAGCGCACCTTTACCATCCGGTGTATCGAGCATGAAACTTTCGGTGGGAACGTTTTTGAATAGGTCAGCAAACACTTTGAAATTCGCTGCACCACGTGGAATATCGATATGTGAAGCCAATGATTTAGGTTTACCAGTATCGAGACACTCAGCCTCAAGGAATTCGTCAAAACGCGCATTAATCCCATCGGCTACTTTGTGCAGAATCGCCATGCGTTCAGCTACTGGCATCTTGCCCCACGCGCCTTTTAAAGCGGCACGTGCTGCTTCGACTGCTGCATTGACTTCGGCTTGACCTGCTTCGTGTACGACACCGATTTGTTGATTAGTGGCAGGATTGATATTGGCAAAGGTCTTGCCGGATTTAGAACCGACAAATTCGCCGTTAATGAAATGCTTGATTTCTTGCATGGGCACAGTCCTCCGATCTGAATAAGCCTAGCATACAAGAATTTTGTCGATATTCAATATTTTTGTCGATATTTTTTGAATTTGCTTAAGGAGTAAAAATTTTCTGTTCAGTTTTTTGATAAAAACCAATTGATTAAATTACAAACTTTGTAAATTCCTTCTACACTCAAACATGGGCATCCACAATCTCCCCCACATCTTTTAATCAATCCCAATGGGCGGGCATTGATAACGCATGTTTAGCATGCATCCCCTCAGGCTAACCAAAATGGAACTTGACTATGGCAAAGAGTACCGCGAAGAACAATCAGCTAACCCCGACTCAGGAAGGAATCGTTGCAGGGATCGTCCTGCTATTTTTTGGGTTACTTTATTGGTATTTGAACCCGTGGAAGAGTGATAACACCGCTCAACAGCTAGTTACTAGCCAACAAACCACTATGGATAGTAGTTCAAAAAACTCAACCGCTGCGACTGTAGCGGCACCACCCTATCCTACAGAGCCTGCTCCAGCAGCTCTTGAGAGTGCTAAATCAACAGTACCGGCTGAACCAGCTAAAGCTGCAACTAGTACCCAGCAAGGACTTACAACCGTTGAAACGGTAAACACAACTGCTAACCTTGCAGCCACTAAACCAACTGAACTAGCAACCGCTCCAACACCGTCTACGAACACTCCAATTACTGCTGCCGAGCCTGTAAAACCTACCGAAGCGACAGCCAACAACCCAGCTCCTAGTGCTGCCAGTGCAACAACTCAACCCATTCACACTGAGCAAACGACTGCTACCTCAAGCACATCTGAAACAGCAAAACCTTTAGCAGCTACTGCAAATACCGAAGCAGCCCAACCTGCAACTACTGAGCAAACCACTGGAGTCGCTACTAACCCAGAACCTACGCAGACCGTACAAGCAGCAACTCCTAGTGAAACAAGCTCCAGTACAACTCAGGCCATGAGTCCCACCAGTACCGAACAAAAGCCGGTAGCTTCAGCAATACCTAGCAAGTTAATACTCGCTCCCGGTAGCCCTGAAGCCAAGTTACAGGGCTATTTAGAAAACAATACTTTAGAAAAGCCAGTGACTATGGCAGATATTCAGTTTGAAGCTAAACAGACTCAGCTGACTAAAAACTCTGAAGCACAAACGCTCATGTTAGCCGCCTTACTTGGACAATACCCTCAAGCTAACTTCCTCATCACTGCCTACACCACAGAAACAGGTACTGATCAAACTAGCGATCAGCTGTCACTCATGCGTGCTAATGCTTTAGGGATGGAGCTGGTTAAAGCAGGTGTTGATGGCAAACGTATTACCATTATGGGCATGGGTAATAAACCTCCCGTCGATAAATCCTCAGCCGCCCAAAAGAAGAATCAGCGTATTGAAATTTCCGTTATCAAATAACTGAGCTATCAATGACTACTGCTACCGACCTCACTATAAGGAGTAACAACTATGGATAACTTGTCAACTACCTTCTCCACCCTTATGACCTCGCTCACGTCAGGGAGATTAGGGCATGCTTTGATTGGTTTATTAATCCTGATTCTTGGGCTACTACTGGTTAGTATTGCTGCGGGTTTTATTAAACGACTATTGAGTAAAATTGGCTTTCTGAATAAGAGTAATTTGGCTAAACCTTTAGCTTCCTTAATCAAAGCCTTGCTAACTATTTTCGTCCTCATGATTGTGTTGCAGCACTTTGGTTTGACCGATGTACTGGCTCCGCTGAAAAATCTACTTAATAAGTTCTTATCTGCTATTCCTAATATCATCGGTGCAGGCATCATTGCTTATGCAGGTTGGGTGATTGCCAAAATAGTTTCCGAACTAACGGGTATCGCGCTTAATAAAGTGGATCGACATTTGTTGGAACGGACTGGAAACTCACAATTGCGCGTTTCTAAGTTAGGTAGTGCTTTTGTGTTTGCAGCCGTCCTGTTACCTATTTTGGTGACTGCTTTAGGCGTGTTAAATGTGCCATCTATTACCGTTCCAGCCTCAGATATGCTGAATAAGCTCTGGGCGGCTATTCCTAATGTAATTGGCGCTGGCTTGATTTTAGCCTTCACTTATTTCGTAGCGAAGTTTGCACTGACTGTTTTGGAAGATGTCTTAGCGGGTCTGGACATTAATAGCCTGCCACAAAAACTTGGTATCACCGGTTACTTCGATGAAACCCGTACTTTAAGCAAATTAATCGGTAACGTGATTATGTTCTTTGCCATGTTAACGGCTGCAACCGCTGCGGTGAACACCTTAGGTATTGAAATTGTTTCGAATATTTTTGCGCGTGTTCTGGAGTTCGGTGCAGGCATTTTAGTCGGCGCAGTCATTCTGATTATTGGCTATCTACTCAGCACCTTGGCTTATAACAAACTCAAAGAATATGGTAGTGCTAGCCTTGCGAATATTGCGCGTATTGCCATTTTATGCTTAGTACTCGCTATGGGCTTACGGGCAATGGGCTTAGCGGATAATATTGTCAATATGGCCTTTGGTTTTACTTTAGGCGCAGTCGCAGTCGCAGTCGCTTTGGCCTTTGGTTTAGGCGGGCGAGATGCAGCTGAACAAATCGCCAATCGTTGGGCTGATAAAATCAATAAAGCTTAAGCACCCTTTCCCACAGCCCTAAATAGACTCTTTAGGGTTGCCAACTCAAAACTTAAGTCTGGATCTAACGCTAGCTGACTTGTCATAGTCAGCTGGCTTGTTGTTATAATCGCGCCATTATCGTTCTATAGTGCTTACCGTGTTTATGTCTAGCTTGCAGCCAGCTGATTCTGCTCCAAAAACCTTAACTGATTATGTCTACGGGCAACTGCGTGCGGATATTATCGACGGCAAACTTGCTCCCGAAAGCAAACTCAAAATTGAGCATTTACGTGCTGAATACAATGTGGGGGCAACTCCACTACGCGAAGCCTTAAGCCGTTTAAGCTCTGATGGCTTTGTGATTACCGAAGGCCAACGTGGTTTTCGGGTTTCCCCGATCTCCCCTGAGGATTTAGATGATGTCACTGAACTACGGGTGACTATGGAGTTAAAGGCCTTACGTAATAGCCTTAAACATGGCAAAGAAGATTGGGAATCACGCGTTGTTGCCACCTACTATCAACTCAGCAAAATCGAAGAACTGGATTTATTTGCCAATTTAGAAACTTGGGAACAACGCAACCATGACTTTCATTGGGCTTTGATTTCTGCCTGCACTTCCAAGTGGCTCCTGCATTTTTATAATATTCTCTACGATCAACATAAGCGTTATCGGAATATTTCTTTGGTAGCGAACTTAGGCATGCGTGATGTGCATTTGGAGCATCAACGGATTTATGAAGCCGCTTTAGCACGCGATGCCAATGCGCTTTGTAAGGAAACTGAGGCACATATTCGGCAAACAGCCGAGATTACCCAGCAGTTTTTAAAAGAGAAAACGCTATATTAACACTTATTCGCAATTAATGAACTTTTGAATAATTAATCAAACATGTAACACCTTGAATATATGAAATTTCAATTTTAACAATTGCTCCTTCCGCATCTTCTAAAGTTATAATTTCATTAATTTTAAAACTAACTGGTTGTGTCAAGCCGTCATTGATTGCAATATTTCTTGCATATAAATATGTTCTGTTACTTGTATCTAATATAGGTTGAAGATAACCCTTAAGATTAGGTAATTGCTCATACTGATTAAATACTATAGAGCCTACTACACCTTTTTTATCCAAAGTCAAAATTAAATCATCTTCAGGATCCCATTCTTCATAAATAGCTCCTCGATAATCAGGATGAGCAAACAAGATTGTATACTTCCTTCTAACTGGCAAATTGAAGACTGCTAGGCCATCAGCTGAAGTATAAGCTTCTTTAGTCGTCTTATTACTTGCAAGGGCTATTAATTTAGCGTTACATATAGGATCACCATCAACATTCAGAGCTGTTACTGTACTCTTGGATTGGCTCAACCTAGGTATAGATTTAACTAACAAATCCATCCGATGCAACTCTGATGGAATACTACAATTATTTATAACTAGCTTTTTTTGAATAGTTTTGACAAATTCAGCAGGTTTTAAATCAATTAGCGAAATATAACCAATCGTAGGAAGAACGCCGGGTATAGGTGTATCATCGAATCTTGCTGGAAGAATATACTCCTGACTCTCACCAAAAGCTCTAGCTTGCATGGCTTGTCTTTCATGATTAGTCCACAATTTCTTAGCATAATGAGTGGAAATAAACATGATAGTGTACTTAGCCTTACTTTTATAAATGTCTACAAGATAATCATATAAGTTCTTTCCCCATAGATTAGCTTCTTCAAAATGATCATAGAACACTCTCACCCCAGAATCTCTAAGCAAAGTAGCTACTTGGTCTACATATTGCCGATCCTCTCCAGCAAAAGAAAGAGCAATATCATATTTCAGGTGATCAACCATAGAATTAAACACTCAAAGAACATATCTATTCAATAACCATAGTTTTTAGAAAAACTACTTTTTCTTGAGCATCTATTATACAACTCATATTTATATAAAAAAACTATAACAAGCAGTACAAAAGCTAAACCAACTCACTCAGAGCTAGCATTAACACTCGATCATCAATAGGTGAGGCTCTAAATCCAAAATACTCATAGAAAGCTTTAGCCTTATCTGACAAAGCATGTACTAAAATAACTTTAGCACCAATATAACCGGCAGCTGCTTGGCAACGTAGTACCATGTCCTGCAATAATGAATAACCTAAACCTTGGCCTTGACACGATTTGTCAACAGCTAATCTTGCTAGAATAATAGCGGGAATAGGATCAGGCATATTGCGCTTTAATTTACTCACAACCTCAGTATGTGCAATAGAACCAGCCGCCAAGGCATAATATCCAATCACATAACCTTCACTACAAACGACAAAAGTCCGTGATGCCCCCAGTACCTCATTTTTTAAAGCACGTTGCCGCAACCATTCGTCTAACAAGACCTCGCCACAATTAAACTTAGTTAAATCATGTTGAGTATTTAATGGTTCTGGCGTATGCAGATTTATTTTTCCCATACAGGCTTACGTAGCATTAAATTGCGAAGACCTGCATTCTCCGCAGGTGGGGTATTTAAAGCTTTATTAAACAATTCCCAAGCCTCTGGCTCTAAATGAAAGCTTGTCCTGTCTAATAAGGTATTTTCTGCATCTTTTAGAGCAGCGTCACGAACAAAATCTGAAACGGTTTTATCAAGAATACGCGCAGCCTTTTCAATCATATTACGCTGCTCTTGGCGAATACGGATATTTAAAGGGGTGGGCTTAAGATTGGAAACTGTTGATGTATTTGGCATTACGAGAGCTCCTATGGATTAATAGGAGTCTAGAACAGTGTGATGACATTGTAAATACAAAGCCGCTTAGCTGATGCTAAGCGGCTCTAAAACTTTTAACCGAAATCTTAAGTCACCACATTCAAGAAGCGCTCATTCAACTGCTGATCGTGGTAGAAAATTGCTCCACCCAACTCATCTTCAGTCCAAGTAATTTCAGGATTATCTGGATACCAATCATAAGAATCGCAGAAGGTTTCATTGCGATTGCCTGAAGGGTCGAAGAAGTAAATGGTGCGACCGCGCGTAATCCCATGCCGAGTTGGTCCAATATCAATGGGAATTTTGTAACGACCCATAATATCCGCCGCATGTAAAACCTCTTCCCAACTTCTAAGTAAGAAGGAAACATGGTGCAGTTTGTCTTTTTCGGGGTGGCGAATCAGTGCAATATCATGTGCTTTCATCCCACAAGTTAAGAAGCTCGCGATTTGTACCGAATGATCAGGGCCAACCATCACTTTTTCAGTTTGTTGGAAACCTAAAACTTCAGTAAACAGCTTGACCGCGCCATCCAAATCATCCCCATACAACAAGCAATGATCAAAACGATGTACCTTCATCCCTTTCAAATCTTCACGCCAAGGATGTGGATTCTTATTGCCTAAGCCGTTGCCGATAGAATCTTTATCCACATACAATTCAAAGGTATGCCCCATCGGTGAGACAAAGCTTACGCGCTCACCGCAATGCTTGAGATCCCCAGCGGGAATACGGTTAGTTGGGCAACCATACTCGTTTAGGGCTTGCTCTAAACGATTTAGTGTCTCAACACTATCGACTTTGAAGCCCATAAAATCCATGCCGGGAGCATCAGCAGGACGGAGGACAACAGAGAACCAGTCATGCTCATCCCAGCCTTTTAAATAGACCCGACCTTGCTCATCACGATCCGTTTCTAATAAACCCATCCGGTCAATATAGTGGGTCAGTGAAGCAGCCATATCCAGCACACGAATTTGCACGTGGCCGGGACGTAAAACTCCAGTCATTGGCATAATTAGACTCTCCTCCAGAGTTGATTAAATTGAAGCATGGGTTGCCTTGCGCATTTGCCCGATCACGGTAATCACCAAATCACTTTTTGGCTCACAACGACAGGCCAAAACGTAGCCAGCTTGCTCTTCTTGCTCACTGACATGCGCACGGCTCATTTTTCCAGTGGCGTATTCGCCTTGCTGGACATGTACCTTACATACCCCGCAGCCACCACTGCGACAGCCTACGGGTATACCGCGTTTACCTAAGCGCACCATCCCAGCCAATAATAGCTCTTGTGGGCGACATACAAACTTTTCCTCAATTTCATTAATGTGGATGGTGTAACCTTGTTGTAGATAGCTCAACATTATCTGACTAGGCTCTTCCTAAGAACTCTGCAACTAATTGATTGAAACTAGCCGCATGCTCGATTTGCGTCCAATGGCCGCATTGACCAAATACATGCAGCTCTGAGTGCTCAATTAGATCCAATAAATCATAGGCATTCTGGAGTGGAATCACTTGGTCATCACGCCCGTGAATAATCAGTGTGTGATGCGGCAAAGCACGAATATCGGCTAGAGCACTACTCATGGCATCGACCCAACGCTGACGTGGGGCTGGGAACATCGCGGAGAAAGATTCTTGGAAACCAGGGCGAATACTCGCTTGATAACGTAGCTCAGCTAATTCATCCGTCACTAAAGCACGGTTATAAGCAAAAATATCCAGCAAACTTTTCATCATGCTCAACGAAGGCTCATAACCCCATACACGATCTAAGCCCTCGGTGATTTTGAAAGGCACACCAACACTGCCCATGAGTACTAACTTATTCACCCGTTCAGGATGACGAATTGCTAAAGCCAGCGCTAAAGCGCCACCAAAAGAATTACCTACCACTGAAGCACGCTCAAGCTCTAAGGCATCTAATAAGCCGACCGCTTGAGCAACCCAATTCTGCATATTGTATTGATAATGAGCAGGACGCTCGCTAAAACCAAAACCGGCCATATCGGGCGCTATCACCCGAAACTTGCTACTCAAAGCAGGCAAACTTAAACGCCAATTCGCCCAAGCACTCACACCCGGGCCAGAGCCGTGAATCAAGAGCACTGGCTCGCCACTCCCCACATCATGGTAGTTGGTTTGGATACCAGCCGCTTGAAGGCTATTAGCAATTTCTGGATTCGTACTCATCGCTGCTCCTTAAATATTTTTAAACAAGGGGCTTTTCGGAGCAGTATCGCGACTTGCCTGTGTATAGAAATTTTCCATATACATATCGCGTTCGAATAAACGCCCCTGCATTAAGGTCGTGATACAAGCATCAATCATAAGTGGCGGGCCACACATATAAGCTTTGTGCCCTGCAAACTTTCCAGCAAAATGCTCTTTAGCGGCTTCGTGTACAAACCCACGCAAACCTTGCCAATTCGAGTCAGCGGGTTCGGAAGAAAGCACCGGCAGATAAGTGAAATTCGGATAATCACGTGCTAACTGTTCAAACAGGTCGCGGTAATACAATTCATTTTGGTTACGTGCCCCATAAATAAAAGTCACCGGACGTTGTTCACCTTGCTCAAATAGGTGCAAAATCATTGATTTAGGGCTAGATAAACCTGAGCCACCCGCTAAGAACAGCATAGGTTCTTTTGCAGATTCGCGCACATAAAAGCGTCCATAAGGACCATTGAAACGCACTTCATCCCCAACTTTTAGCTCATGGTGTAACCAATGCGTACCTTTACCCCCTTCGACCAAAGCTACATTTAGCTCAATCAAATTTTTCTCGGAAGGGGGGCTAGCAATCGAAAAAGCGCGGGGGTGATCTTCCATCCCCGGAATAAGCAGATTGATATAGTGACCTGCTTGAAACTCAATCCCACCATTTTCAATCGCAAGAAAAATGCTCTTAATCCGTGGGGTTAACGTTTCAATTTTGGAAACGACGCCAATGAAATCACGCACCGGAAAGCGTTGTGCATCAGGGTCTTCCTCAATATCTGCCTCAATCGTTACATCACCCGTCGCACGTGCACAACAAGCCAAACACCTACCATCCGCACGCTCCATATCCATTAAAGCAAAAGGTGAAGCCTCGCCATGTTCAATCTCGCCATCCAGCACATCAACTTTACAAGTTCCGCATAAGCCATGCCCACAAGCATGGGGTAGATAAATACCTGCACGCAAAGCTGCATCTAAGAGAGTCTGCCCCTCTTCCACCTCGATGGTTTCACCTAGTGGCTCAATCGTTAATTGATAGCTCATTGTTTAATCCTCTAAAAACCCCATCTGACCTCCCCTTAGCAGGGGAGGAAATCACTATTTTCTCTCCCCCTAATCAAGAGGAGGATTAGGATAGGGTCTAGTTTCCAGTACCCTGATAACCATTTAAGCCGGGTGTTTTGAAGCGGATTAAAGACTTATGACCTACTCCATTATCTTTCAGGCTTTTAGCCATATCAGGGGTAAAGGTTTGCCCATCAAGTAACCATTCGACTTTGCTCCAATCAATGTGGGCAAAATCAGGATGTGGCGCTAATACACTCGGCAAAACCGCTTCGGTCAAAGCACCAAACGGCATATCTGGGGGCAAAGGATAGGCATTGGCAGTACAAATACTGGTGTGATGATCCCAACCGACATACACCAATTGATTGCCATGAAAGCGGTCAACACTATCCATATGTACCGATGGATATTCACCTTGAATACATTTAACGGTCATCTACGGTTCTCCTAGGCTGCATCGGCTTGGGTAGGTTGAGCAGCCTCTGGCGCTGCTGCTTCACCTTTCATCGCTTTCCAGCGAGCTTCATCCGCTGAACCGACATAATCGCCGCCATCTTCAGGATGGAAGTGATACCAATTCAACACATCCGGTACTGCTGCCCCGCCACAATTACCTTGGAAGATTTGATGCACAGGCAACCAAGCATTCACGTATTTTGCTGGCTCATAGTCAAAGATGGTCTTGCAGCCATCTGAACAGGTATGGAATTTTTCGCCTTGGTACTCGCTCACACGATAAGCAATTTGCATGGGGTCACCCTTAGCAATTTCCGTAAAACCCATCGGAATTTGGCAGACTTGGCAAAGTTGTGGCAAGCCCATATTGAAGAAACGCTTACCTTCTTTTGCCATCTCAGCCCACATTTCCATGCGGGGACGATAGTATTTGTCAAAGGTATCTGGATACTTCTCAGACAACCAATTCATCTTCGCTTCGCTCGGCAAACCTAAATTGAAAGCGGCCGCATGAATATAGTTATAGAAAATCCCAAAAACTTGATGGCTAATATGATCAGCCTCTGCGGTGGCAATTTCATGGTACTTCGGCATTTTTAAGCCATAGCGTCCAAGATCATTGAATAAAGCACCGGCATTTTCTACGAAGTAAATTTGCCAACCTTCTTTCCAAGACATAGGGCTTTCGGGCAAGAAATAGTCTTGCATCATTGCCACTAAACCCAGTAAGCGATAGGCACGCCAGAAGTGTTTATCAATCCAGCCTTGCACAATCGGCAAATTATCTTCGTGCTGTTCCAGCAAGAATTTGATGATCTCTAAGCCTAAGGTCATATGGCGTGATTCATCCGATTGCGCGGAGAAACCAAAGGTCACCGTTGCCATATCACCGTTATAAGCCGCACCTGACATGAAAGGCACAAACAAGAGATTCGTCAGCAGATACTCGAACGAGAAAGATACCGAAGTAATAAATTCAAATGGACCAGCGGAACTCGCATCATCGAAATAAGACTTCGGTACAGATAAATACCAAACCCGATCAAACATATGGAAAGGATCATGCATCCCATTGAAATGCTTGTTGTAATGGCTGATGGTATGAATCTGGGTTTGGGCATGACGTAATTCGTCAATCGATTGCATTTGGCAAGCAATCTGCGCCCCCTCGCCACTCAGTTGACGCGCCAAACGCGCAAAATTACGGTGCGCTGCATACTCCAGTGGACTAACCCCTTGAATAAACAGCTTGAGAGCATTCACATAACTCGCATCCGCTAAATTCAAGTGCGCATTATTCTGTGCGAAGCTATCCATGACTGCATAGAGCTTCTTGTCCTTTTCTGCTTGGTATTTCCAATAAGCATCAGCCGTCAAACGGAAAGGATCTTCCCATTTGCTCCAGTCAGTAATTTTGATACCTTCATACGCTTCTTGGGCAAACACCTTATCTTTAGATTGATAGGTCGGCTCCCAACCCAAACCACGGGTCAGCAGCTCATAACGTTTGCGCATATTTAATTTCTTAGCCATGTTGTTAGCTCCTCGTTAGTGGCGGGTAATACGGAAATAATCGTCGTCTTCATCAATATTGCCGGATAGCGAAATCAAGGTAAGATGCAACTCCTGCAAATCCACAGCGCGCCCTGCAAACTCAGAAACCACTTCCTGGGTAATTCCAAGCTCGCCCAAACCTTCAATCCGCACCATACCGGGCTGGTAATTTAGCGTTGCTTCTGGATTTTCTTGCGCAAATGCGGAGATAAAGGGCTGCGCATCAGCAGTATTTTGGAAAATCATAAATACTTTATTTTCAGACATGCTTTGCTCCTTAAACTTTGACGCCTTGCTTGGCTAAACGGGCTACTAACTCGGTTTTCACTGCAGCTAATTGCTCTGCACCTTGATCACCAAAGGCTAAGTGCGCAATCGGAGCTAAAGCAGTGTCAACGCGGGCTAGCCAAACTTGAGTCCACTGAGCTAAGAGTGCAGCATTCTCAGCCGATTCGTTGGCAGTCACTTTTAGGAGTTGATTTGTCCAGCGCGTATTTTCTTCATTCCACTCATTCATAAACTGAGTGAGCATTAAGAAGGTACTTCCCCCTTGGGCAGCGACTTGGCTAATGAAGCGTTCGTAGATCAATGGAAAGAGCAAGCCATCCATAATTACATCTTGCACCATTAAAATTTCAAACCAGTCATCTAAGACAAAACTGTCTTCCATCGCATGCCGCAAGCCTTGCCAAGCAGGATGCTCTAGCCACGCCACCTTAGCAGCATTCAGTGAGGTTTCTTCATTACCGTCTAGCAGCAGCGCAATCCGTGATACATATTGCGCCATACCGATTCGATCAAAACCGTTATAAGAGGCTACTGAAGTAATGGTTGTTCCATAACCACGATGGCAAATATCTTGGTTATTCATATTCGCGCCGTATTCATAATGACGCAGCGGAATCAAAACTTGGCGAATTTGATCGGCTAACTCAGCACTGAGACTTTGTAGTAAATTGTGCTTTTCGACTAACTCGAAATTACTCTCCATAATTTCTTGCTGCTTAGCACGGGCTGCAACATAGCTGGTGTAATAGTATTGACGCGGATCAGTAAAGCTATACCAGTCCTGCATCACAATAGCCGTGCGCGCGGTATCATAGATTTTGCGACTAGGATCCCAACTGGGTGGATAGTGGAAATTAGTAGTCGGCTGTACATCATAGACAGCTTCTTGATAGCGAGTTGCGGGCTTATTATCACCAATCCGGCGGGCAATATGCCCAAAGTTTTGCCGTAGTGGCTTAATTTCTTTGGCAGAAATATTCAAAGACATGCAGATTCTCCTCCAGTAATAAACTTGCCTCTAAGACTGAATACCCGGCTTTCCAAAACGCCATTTCAGTTGGTCATAATCAATTTGGGCAGCTTGTTCAGCACTCACTTCCACCACCTGATTACGTTTGCAAAACTGCTGAAATTGCTCGAAGGGCAAGACCAACTCCACAAATAAAGTCGGATCACCGATCGAAAAATCGAACTCCACGAAGCGCTTATCACGCACTCCCGTCACCCGCACATAGCGTGGTTGGAAAAACGGTTCAGTTGAATTGGCATCCATTGGTTTTGTTTCCTCCAAAACACTTAACCAAACGGGTTGCTTCTCTATAGCAAACTGCATGCCAAATAAAATAAATCAATAAATTCAAATAGATAAATACCTATCGATAATCTTTAAGTTTGTCTAAATTTGATCAAATGATCAGTTGGATCACGATGATTTAATGATTTGGATTAATGCAGTGCAGCAATAACTAGTGGATTTTTAAGATAAAAACATGAAACTTTCATTTGGAATTGCTGCCTGAGTGTTCAATAAAGTTCTGCTATTTGATCTACAGTTAAATAAAGAATAGTTAAAAGGATTTAAGCTTATGCACTCTCGTTATTTTTTACTGATTCTAGGCTGTTGGTTTTTAGTCAGTTGTGGGGATAAGACTCCGAATAATCAAGCGACCTCGCCCGATCTACCAGCGCAGCCAACGACTCCAGCCGCCACCACAAGCTCAGCCGCACCTAACCCTAATACGGGTACAGCTAGCAATAGTGCTTTACCCATGTTGGCAGGTACTCCCGCCATTGCGGGTTCTGGTTGTGCAGAAGGCACTACCCAACTTGAATTTCAACCACAACAAGCGAGCTTCAAACTCAGTATCAATGCTTTAGAACTAGGAACAGCACAAGGCCAAAAGACTAATCTGACTTGTAATTTAGCGATCCCTGTGACTGTACCGACTGGTTATCAAGTTTCAATAGTGCCGCTACATTTCGCAGGCAGCTTGACTGGGAATGGACTGAAACTCGAACTACGCCGTGAGTATTTCTTTGCGGGTACGACAGGTACACCGGAAGTAAGCAGCTTAGCTTTGCCTACAGATAGCCAGTTTAATATTAGTGATAGCGTTAATAATGAAGATACGCTGCAATGGTCGAGCTGTGGGCAAGATACCAATATTCGAGTTAATACGCGCCTATTGATTAAAGGTGGTGAAGGTCAAGCGAAACTCACGATTAGCTCCACTGACCCAACCGAGCCGAGTTTGTTTAAATTAAATTATCGAGCGTGTAATTAGTGGTTTTTAGTGGCTGAGGATTTTAATCCCCAACTGAGTTGCTAATTGGTTTAAGCGCTTATCTTTAGTTAATAAACCCGCCGCGTAACGGCGCGCCAACACTAAGTAGACTGCATCATACACAGGGTGCTTAGTTTGACTCGCTAAAGAAAGCGCTTCTAGCATAAGCTTTTGATCTTGGATAATTTCATCGGGCAAAGCCATCAACTCCTCTAGATGATTTACTGCAGCATCTAAGTCTAATAGCTGGTGACTGACATATTTCCATAGGGCATTGGTGCATTCTGCAAAATACAAATGGGGTACAAAAACACGCTCACTTGCCTCTAAAGCAGTTAAGAAGAGGCCAGCATCAGGCTGGCGCATGACCAAGGATACAGCCGCCGAAGCATCTAATACCCAACGCTGATGGCTCATCGTAAACGATCCTCAGCAATCAAAACTTCGGGGCTAAGTTCTACTGGGAGTGCCGAGTTGTTTAGCTCATTACGAATTTTGGCTAACACTTGCCGTCTGACGGGATTAGGTTCAGCACGTAAAGACTTAATCAACTCCACTAAGGCTTGTTGAGTCAAGCTACGATGCTCTAAGCTGGCTTTAGCACTTAAAGCTCGATAAATATCTTCTGGCATATCCCTGATTTGTAAAGAAGCCATGGGTTCCACTCACTTGCAACAGATAATGCATGCATTATGCATGAACTTTAAATGCAAAGATAATTAAAACCAACAGGGCACTAAACTAATCACCCAATAGCCTAATTAAGTTACAAACCTAATCAACCCTGCTTAGTTTTCTAGCCCCTTGTGGATAAATCAGTTAAATTTAATATTTTCTGTTTTTTGTGCAAGGGCTATTCATGACTATCTCGACTGAGGCAAGTTCGGCTTTTATCCACCGCTGGCAAGGCAAAACCGGCTCTGAAAAAGCCAATTACCAGCTGTTTCTCACCGAATTATGTGAATTATTAGCGGTCGAAAAACCTCAGCCTGCACAAGCAGATAATCAAAAGAATTACTACGTATTCGAGCGGCGGGTGGATATGTTTAACTCCAGCGGCAAATCGAATCCGGGCTTTATTGATTTATATAAGCGCGATAGTTTTGTGTTAGAGGCGAAATCGACGGGTAAAAAAGTCGGCTCAGGGGGTTTAGATGTGGCTTTGGAACGGGCTTATAACCAAGCAGAAGGCTATATTAAAAATCTGCCGCAATTTGAGAAAAAGCCACCATTTTTAATGGTCACCGATGTGGGGCATGTTTTGCAGGTATATAGCGAATTTAGCTGTTCGGGTTCGACTTATACCGCGTTTCCTGATCAAAATTCGTATCGAATTAAATTAGAGGATTTAGCCAAAGCCGAAATTCGTGAGCGCCTACGTGCCATTTGGCTCGATCCACATAGCCTTGACCCCTCCAAGAAAGCGGCTTTAGTCACCCGCACGATTGCTACGCATTTAGCCGAATTAGCCAAATCATTGGAACAGCAATATAGCGCTGAGCAGGTCGGTACATTTTTAATGCGCTGCTTGTTTACGATGTTTGCGGAAGATGTAGGTTTATTGCCAGAAAAGCTATTCACGCAACTCTTAGAAAAGCTCAAAGACAAACCGGAAAGCTGTGCACCTGCTCTCAAAAACCTTTGGACTTTAATGGACAAAGGTGGCTTTGAAGGTGTGTCAATGGAGCAAATCAAGCGCTTCAATGGCGGTTTATTTGCCGATGCTACTGCTTTGCCTTTGAATAAAACCCAAATTGAATTATTGCTGGAAGCTTCTTTAGCAGATTGGCGCTTTGTCGAACCTGCTATTTTCGGAACACTGTTAGAGCGCGCTTTGAATCCAAAAGAGCGGCACAAATTGGGTGCACATTATACCCCCCGTGCTTATGTGGAACGTTTGGTGTTTCCGACGGTGATTGAACCCTTGCGCGAGGAATGGAAAAACGTGCAAGCGGCAGCGGTGTTATTGGAGCAGCAAAAACCCAGTAAGAAAGGTAAAAAGACTAGCGATGCGATTAAGTTGGTGCAGGAATTTCATACCAAACTGTGTAGCTTGCGCATTCTTGATCCGGCTTGTGGTTCGGGGAATTTTTTGTATGTGACTTTGGAGCATATGAAAAAACTGGAAGGTGAAATTCTCGACTTTTTGCAGCAATTGGGCTTTGTGCAAACCTCCTTAGAAATGGAAACGGTGTCGGTTAGCCCGCAGCAGTTTTTAGGGATTGAAGTGAATCCACGTGCGGCAAAAATTGCCGAAATGGTGTTATGGATTGGGTATTTGCAATGGCATTTCCGCACGCATGGCAATGTCTCACCGCCTGAGCCGATTTTGCGTGATTTTCATAATATTGAATGTCGGGATGCGGTGTTGGCATGGGATGCAATTGAGCCGGTGTTGGATGAGGCAGGTAAGCCGGTAACGCGCTGGGATGGAGTAACGATGAAGGTGCATCCGGTGACGGGTAAAGATGTACCGGATGAAACGGCGCGTGTGCCAATGCAGCGTTATGTGAATCCGCGTAAGGCGGTTTGGCCTAAGGCTGATTTTATTGTGGGGAATCCGCCGTTTATTGGTAAGTTAAATATGCGCTCAGCTTTGGGTGATGGGTATGTTGAAGCCTTGCGTAATACGTGGAAAGAAATACCTGATTCCGCTGATTTTGTAATGTATTGGTGGCATCAAGCAGCGGAAGCGGTGCGTTTAGGTCAAGCGCAATGCTTTGGATTTATTACTACGAATAGTTTACGTCAGACTTTCAATCGGCGCGTGGTGCAAGCGCAATTGGAAGCGAAAGAGCCGTTGTCCTTGATTTTTGCGATTCCTGATCATCCTTGGGTAGATAGTTCTGATGGAGCAGCAGTTAGAATTGCTATGACCGCAGCTGCGCATGGTATTAATACAGGTATACTATTGACAGTAATCAAGGAAAAACTTAGTGATAGCGACTTACCTAGTGTGGAATTTGATACAAAAGATGGAGTTATCAATGCTGATTTAACGATCGGGGCTAATACAGTTACCAGCAAAAAACTTCTATCAAATAGCCAGATGGCTAATACAGGATTTATACTTGGCGGACGCGGATTTTTGGTAAGTGAAGAAGAGCTAACAAAACTTGTAACATTAAATAATCATATAAAATTTCTCGCTTATCAGTTAAGGAATGGCAACGATGTTCTTGGTCAGTTGCGTAATTACTATGTAATAGATGCTCATGGGTATACTGAAGCAAAACTTCTAGAAAAGACTCCTGAGATATGGCAACTGCTTAAAGAAAGAGTGTATCCAGAGCGGCAAACTAATAGTGACCCACGTGTTAAAGCCAATTGGTGGTTATTCAGAAGATCTAATGAGCAAGTTCGAGATTTAATAAAA
This sequence comes from uncultured Thiothrix sp., assembly GCF_937876535.1. Classification (GTDB taxonomy): domain Bacteria; phylum Pseudomonadota; class Gammaproteobacteria; order Thiotrichales; family Thiotrichaceae; genus Thiolinea. The sequence continues at coordinate 29,731 of NZ_CALFHZ010000021.1, read as the reverse complement.
GATTTAGAAAGATTTATAATTACTGTAGAAACAGCTAAACATAGAATTTCAACATTTGTTAGTAAAGTAATTCGACCTGAGCATCAAATTATAGTATTTGGATCAAAAGATAGCTTTTTTCTAGGAATTGTATCAAGCCGCCTGCATGTTTTGTGGGCTTTAGCTCAGGGTGGCGATTTAGGTTTAACTCCTCGTTACAACAAAACCGTATGCTTTGAAACCTTCCCTTTCCCCACCCCCACCGAAGCCCAAAAAACCAAAATCCGCCATCTAGCCGAACAACTCGACGCGCACCGCAAACGCCAACAAGCCGCCCAACCCGAACTTACCCTGACCAATATGTACAACGTCTTGGAAAAACTCCGCCTCGGTGAAACCCTCAATGACAAAGATAAACTCACCCACCAACAAGGCTTAATCACCATCCTCCAAGAACTCCACGACGACCTCGACCGCGCCGTATTCGAGGCTTACGGCTGGAATGATCTTGCCGAACAACTGGTGGGCAAAGCCGGAGCGACCACGCCACTGCCTGATAAACCCGAGGCACAAGCTCAAGCTGAAGAAGAACTCCTTAGCCGCTTAGTCGCCTTAAATGCAGAGCGTGCTAACGAAGAAGCACAAGGCTTGATTCGCTGGTTACGCCCTGAATTCCAAGCACCGCAAACTCAAACTGCACAACAAACTGAATTGGTGGTGGAGACGGAAGAAACCGAAGCAGTGAGTGTGACAGTTGCGACTAAGTTGGCTTGGCCGAAAGCCTTACCAGAACAAGTCAAATTGGTGCGTAGCCTCTTAACTCAATCCAGAACCTTAAATGAGCTAAACCAGCAATTCAAAACCAAACCCAAAGTACTGGAACAAGTGCTCGAAACTTTATGTGTGCTAGGGAATGTCCAGTTTGAGCAAAACAGTTACCGCTTGATTTAAGCGACTGACTCCCTTCCCCTCTTGTAGGGGAAGGGCTAGGGATGGGGGAAACCCAACTAACTACCCCCGCACCGCCCGACAACAACCACTTAATGAGGTCTGATTAAAATCGCCTTGCGCACGGAAACTCATTAGTTTGCCATTGACAGAGCTACGGCAATTTTTTGTAAAGGTTAAGGTTAAATCCAGACGATCCGCGCGATTTTTGCTGCGAATTTGGGTTTTAATAGCAACTTTATTCCGATTACCGTGCGCTTGGCGTTTACTCAAAATCGGCAGCATCGCGCTTTTGCCATCCACCCGTGCCTTTAAAGCTTTCGGGAAGACCACCACACTCCAAGCTGGTGAGCGTCCGCCACATTCTAAGCGCCAGCCTGCTTGCACTGTGGTTAAGCTACTGGCTACAAATACGGCGCTTAATAGACCAAGCTTAGCAACTGGTCGATAAGCTTTTATTAATTCTTGGGTTTTCATACTCTATCCTTAGGCTATTTATTTTAATTAACTTCCTTAATATTTAGAGTGTAGTTAAAACCACCTCAGCAACCCCGCATGATTTCTAAACAAATTAGCCCTTTAGTAGCTGCCAAATAACCTTCCAGCGGCTCATTAAAACTGCTGCGAAAATTAACGCACAGCCCGTGATTTGCAAAGCACTCATACTTTCCCCAAACCAAAGCGCTGCCATGATTGCCACCCAGACCGGCTCTAAACTTAGAATTAGAATGGCATGACTCGCAGGTGCTAAGCCTTGTCCTTTAATTTGAATTAAAAAGCGCCCACTCGTGGAAACCACAATACTTAAAATCAGCCAAATCCATAGACTAGTTGGCTGCTGAAAATTCCAAGCTTCTAAACCAGCGGAGAGCATTAAGCTGATCACTCCGACGATCATTAATTGCAGCGAAGTCAAAGCTAAAACTGGCAAGTGATAAGCTGCTTGACTGGTTAAAGTAAAACTCAATGCGAACACTACCGCAGCAACGATAAAGGCAATTTCACCAATCCCTAGCGCAAAATGACTTTCTAAAAATAAGAAGGCCATCCCCAACATGGACAGCGGCAAGGCTAACCACACCAATACATTCGGACGCTCGCCATACGCCATCGCAATCACTGGCACGAGCACAATCGCCAAGGTATTTAAAAACGCCCCCACTCCCAAATGCTTGGCATGGGTTAAGCCCCACATCCACAGGATCATACCGAGAGAAAAGATTAAGCCCACGCGCAGAATGATTTTGAACTCAAGCGCTTTTAATTGTTTCACGGCAGGCCAAGCAAACGGCAATAGCAATAATCCACCCAAGAAAAAGCGCACTCCTAAAAATAATAAGGGCGGCCAAGCCGACACAACTTCTTTAGAAAAAATCCAACCTAAACCGGCTAGCAAAGTAGAAACGAGTAAATACACATCGGCTCGCCAAGCGTGGGCATGCGTGGGCATAGAAATCCTGCTAACTGCATTTTAGAAAGGGCGCTAGCTTGCCCTGCCGCTGCTTTAAATACCAGCCTGATTTAAACGATTAATTATTAATTTTAGAGATAAAAAATAGTGCTATTAATTTTTGAACAAATCGTTTTAAAACCACTCAAATTAGTATTATCTATACCTAGATAATGACTTGGGCTAAACAATAAATTGGGGGCACAACATGGCGATTATACGGAGCATTACGTCCGAAGGGGCGTATGACACGCTATTTATTAAAGGCAACAATCGCAATTTAGACATCGGTCTAAAAATCCATCTCGAAGCTCAGCAAACTCTCACCATTAAGCAATTAGTCATTGAAAACACTTTTCTGCCCCTCGTGAAAAGTGGTGATGGCAAATTAACCATTGGGCGCTTGCAGATCAAAGACTTTGGGGGAGATGGCATTAATCTACAGGGGCATAATCTTTCCATTAACCAATTGATCGTACGGAATAATACCTCGACGCGCCCTTATTACAGCTTGCGCGTCGCCGCACCGACTGAGCTGAATATTCGCGCTGCTTTACAAGCCAGTAAACAACAGGTTTATGATTGGCGCTTATTGCAATGGCTAGAGGTGCAAGAAAACGGCCAGAGCTTTTTCTATAGCCCCGGCTATCACAATGACATTGCCTTACAAGCTTATCGTCCAAAACAAACTGTGATGGCGCGTACTCTCCTCCAAGGTGGACGACTCAGTGACGCAGCTAATCCTGCTTTACCCATGCATATCACACCTGATCAAATTCAAATGCTGGCCAATAGCCTCTTCCCTGTTACGCTCACCACCGGTTCGCAAGCCCGCGCGCCCGTATCGACGACCGCTGTGAGTCGCCTCTTAGATTGGGTAGCCGATACTCCACATAATTTAGAGGTTGATAAAAACAATCGTATTCAAGCGATTGATCTCATGGTTCCGCTAAATTTACCCAATGCCTCAAAAGCGCGTTTGAGTGCTTCGCCAGAAGATTGGGAGGGAATTAGCGAAGTCACCATTCGTGAACTAGATATTCAAACCAACGACCCAAATGCCCAACTGTTTATGCTCAGCGAACAGCAGCGTTATCGTAATTTCAAAATTGGTACCGACAAGATTGCGCTTAGCTGTAGCTACCCGTGGTGGTTCGTAGCAAACACCTTGGAAAACTCCGTATTGGGCAATGCTAATCCTAATCAAGTACAGATTAATCCGGGGCGCAGTACAAGTGCAAAAGTACGCATTGGCGATGGGCAAGACAATTCACAATACTGTCTGAAGCCCTCAAGCTGCTCAACTGGCGAGGTGACTTTAGTCGGTTTAGGCAAAACCGGACATGCTGTACCGAATACAGTACGAATTTTATAGCTGAACTTTAAGCAGCCGCTTGCCACTAAGACTTAGCGCATGCCACTATGCTGCGCTAAGCCCCCCATGAATACAGGCAATATTTAAAGTTTATGCACTTTCGCTGTGTCCCTAATTTTTTTCCGCTTTGGCGCTGGCTGCTCGGCCTGCTAATTTGCTTAGGCTTAACGAGCTATGCCATAGCAGATACCGCTCCAAAACGGATTGTGTCGATTAACTTATGCGCCGATGAACTCTTATTACTCCTTGCTGACCCTGAACAGATTAGTGCTTTAACCCATCTTTCCCACGATGAGGGTGCTTCCTACTTTCAAACCAAGGCTTTGGCTTACCCAACTACAACGGGTTTAGCGGAAGAAGTTTTACCGTTTAAACCGGATTTAGTGATCGCTGGTGAATGGGGTGGGATTCAAACCGTGACCTTACTTAAAAAGTTGGGACTGCGCGTGGAGACTTTGCCTCTGGCGAATAATATGCCGCAAGTATTTAGTAATATTGAGCTGATGGCCAAACTCACTGGACACCCCGAACGGGGTGCAACTCTCGTCAAAACCATGCAAGATTATTTAGCCAGTCTGCCCCCAGCTGACACCCATGCACCTTTAGCGGCTGTGTATGATCCAAATGGTTATACCGTTGGCCCCGAATCCTTACGTGGGCAAAGTATGACTTTAGCGGGTTGGCGTAATGCAGGCGAATTAGCTGGTGTGCGCGATTATGGCTCGCTCGATTTAGAAACGATGGTGCGTTTACAGCCTGAGGCTTTAATCGACTCACCCTATACCATTAATACCTATTCACGCGCTGAAGCCTTAGCCCAGCATCCTGCTTTACGCGGCACGCGCTTAAACCCGAAAATTATTAGTGTACCGAGTAATATGACCATTTGTGATGGTCCGTGGATTATAGACACGATAGCTACCCTGCAACGCGAACGCCTCCAGCTCACACAACCCAAACCTGCTAAATGAATTATCGTACCCTTTTAATTAGCTTAAGCTTGCTGGTTTTCTGTTTGTTTTGCTTATCCTTAGTGGTGGGGCGTGATCCTTTACCCATTTGGCAAGCAGCCAATGAAGTCTTTACCGATCGCAGCTCTGTATTTGCCATTATTCTCACTGAAATTCGCTTACCACGCGCCTTAATTGCTTTATTTGCAGGTGCAACCCTCGGTTTAAGTGGTGCTGCCATGCAAGGCTTATTACGTAACCCTTTGGCTAGCCCGGATTTAATTGGCAGTAGCAGTGGTGCCGCTTTATGCGCAGTCATCATACTTTACTTCGGTTGGCAAGGCGTTTCGTTACAGATGTTACCTTTGTCAGCAATGTTGGGTTCTTTAGTCGCCACTGCTTTAGTATTTGCCTTAGCAGGTCGGGATGCGAGTATTACCACCTTAATTCTGGCTGGTGTGGCTGTGAATGCCCTGGCCACTAGTGCGATGTCTTTACTATTAAATCTTGCGCCTAGCCCTTATGCAATGCGCGAATTAGTATTGTGGACAATGGGTGATATTACTGATCGCAGTATGGATGATTTCTGGCTGATGTTACCTTTCACTTTGATTGGTTGGGCTTTGCTCCTAGGGGTTGGTAAGCAGTTAAATGCCCTGACTCTTGGCGAAGAAACCGCAATGTCCTTAGGCGTAAACCCAAGTTGGATACGCTGGCGGATCTTTATTGCGATTGCTTTCGCAGTGGGTGCCACTGTTGCTACGACCGGTATGATTGGTTTTATTGGTTTAGTTGTGCCCCATTTACTGCGTCCTTTGGTTAAATATGAACCAAGTCGCTTGTTACCTGTGGCGGCTTTAGGTGGGGCAGCCATGTTACTGGCCGCCGATATTGGTGTGCGCTTGATTCCGACAGATGCAGCAATCAAGGTAGGCGTCCTAACCGCTTTAGTAGGTGCCCCCTTTTTCCTTTATTTGATCTTGCGCAGTCGTAAGGAACATCTATGAGCTTATTAGCAGCGACTGGAATTAGCTTTAAACGTAAAGACCAGTTACTTTTACAAGATGTTGAGCTAGAACTTAAAGCCGGTGAGCTGATTGGTTTAATTGGCCCGAACGGTGCTGGCAAATCGACACTGTTGAAAATTTTAGCCGGCTTACAAAAACCAACTAGCGGCTCTATTCAATTTCAAACTCAAGCCTTAAACAAATTATCCACCCAAGAGCGCAGTCAAAAAATCGCTTGGTTAGCTCAAGGCGGTACGATTCACTGGCCACTGATGGTAGAACGCTTAGTCGCACTAGGTCGTTTGCCACATTTAGCAGCATGGCAGCAAGCAAATCAACAGGATCAGGCTGCTATTGAACAAGCCATTCAACAAACAGGTATTGAGCATTTAAGACAACGAGATGCGACAACCCTATCAGGCGGTGAGCGTACCCGCGTTTTATTAGCGCGTGCTTTAGCAGCTGAACCTACAGTATTACTTGCTGATGAACCTATTGCGGCACTTGACCCCGGCTATCAGTTACAAACTTTAGAGTTATTACGGAATTTTGCGCAAGGCCAGCGGGCTTGTATTGTCGTGCTCCATGAGCTTTCATTAGCAGCACGCTATTGTGATCGCTTGTATTTATTAAAAAGTGGTTGTATCGTTGATAAAGGTAGTGTAGCTCAAGTTCTATCTGCTGAAAACTTGAGAAATGTTTATCATATAGAATGCGAAATAGGCTACACTCATATTCCATGGATTATTCCCAGCCGCTCTATTTTGAATTAATAATTAAATAATTAAACGCTGAATTAATCTCTAATAAAAAATTCAAGCCCCTAACTTAGGTTTGAAGGTATAAAAATTATGAAATGTGGAAAGTCATGTGTTCTTATTTTTTCTTTAACTCTAGTTTTAGTAGCTTCTGGTATTTATTTAACAAAAAAGCTCTTTTATCCGATCAATGATACCCCTATTATCACCAATGCGGATAATATGGCCACGACCCCACCTTACCCACCTATCCCTCAGCCAGCAGGCAATCTAGATCAAGTCTTAATCGTAAATACTGCGCCGACTACCAGTTGTGGAGCTAAAGAGTTAATTTTTAGTGAGAAACAGCTACAAGAATTGCCTCAACAAACCTTCAGAACTAAGCACACTTGGGCAGTTGAAGCGCAAGAATTCACCGGCCCACTCCTAGCCGATGTCCTCAAACTCATCTGCCCCAGTGCTCAAGATATTTATCTACGCTCGCTTGACCAATATTCAGTAATAGTTAACTTTCAAGCTGTAGAAAAATATCAAGCTATCGTAGCCTTAAGGATCAATGGCAAACCCTTAACTATTCGGGAAAAGGGTCCTCTTTGGCTGATGATTAATACCGATGCTTATAATGTACCAACACGCAGCTTAGATAGCATGTTTGTTTGGCAGCTTTATTACATACGGGTCCTTACAAGTGATTAACGGATAATAAATTGAATAACCATGTTAAAACTTGCACATCATGCTCGTACTATATATCAGTGGCTCTTAGTACCATTGATGTTAGTGTTAATTTATGCCTCGGCTATGAATTTGGTTTCAATGTTTTTCTTATTAGAAAAATATCGCCATGAAACTATTTGGAGCTTAGAAAATTTAAATCGTGAAATTGATAGCACCATTCATGAAAGTCAATTATATCTAGCCAAGGCAACTACACATAACCAATTACGCTTTCAATATGAACTTCTTTGGAGTCGATTTCCTGTTGTACAAAGTAGCCTGCATCAAGACCCGAACTTAAATAGTATTCCTGGCCTAGATCCCATGGTGAATGATGTATTTAATCGCGTGAAGTCCATGGATGCCGAATTCAATAGTGAACAAGAATTAGATCATGCACGCTTAACCCGTTGGATTAGCGAACTGGAACATGATCGTGAAAATCTGACTAACTGCCTAGTGAACGACATTTCTGCAGGAAATGGACGCTATTCACGCGCAACTTGGCAAGATTTGTTAATTTCAATGACTTTTGTGGGTTTAGCTATTTTAGCTTTATTAGTAATAGTGGGTAATTTGATTTATGCCTTACTCGAAGAACAAAAGCGCCAACGCAATCAGATTGATAAAGACTCTTTAACTGGTTTAGCTAGCCGTGACTTTATCCTTAATCAGCTCAATCAGCTTTGTAAAAATAAAACAAACTTCTGTATCGTTTTCCTTGATTTGAATAAATTTAAGAATATCAATGACACCTATGGCCATCAAGCAGGGGACCAAGTGTTAATTTATGTCGCACACCAGTTCCAAACCAGCTTAGAAAAAATTGGTACTGTAGGCCGGATTGGTGGTGACGAATTTATTTGGCTGATTCCTCATGCTGAGCAGCAGAAAATTACCTCTTGTTACAATCAACTTACCCAAAGCCTTAACCAACCTTTACAATTTGGGGATAAACAGCTACCGATTAGTTTAAGTGCAGGGGCTGTACAAGCTGCTTCCTGTAACTACACACCCAGTAAAGTTTTAGAGTATGGGGATGCAGCTATGTATTGGGCTAAATCGACCCATCATTCAACGCTGGTTTGGTATGGGGAAATGCATAGTGTAATGCCTTTACCTGCTACTATTAGTTAAAGTTAATAGGTTTTAAGTATGCTTCATCTATGCGTTTAGCTTCTTTATTTTATGAATTTTTACTGATTTTATTGTTTGCCCTCCTTAGTTATTGGGTGGGTCAGCAGTTCTTACGTCCTCAACCGATAGCTATCCCACCACAAACCTCTATTCCTACGGCTACACCGGATCAACCCACGCAGACTCAGCCTTTACCTTTTCCGTGGCCATTTGAACCGAGTCTGCCACCTAAACTACGCCCGAAGCCGCCTGAACATATCGCCAAACTTGTTAATTCAGTCTATGAACAAACCCAATTGACACGCTCTTATGACCCAACTTATGTGAAATTAGCGTATCCCAATGGGGATGTGGATAATAGAACTGGTGTTTGTACCGATGTAGTGATTCGAGCCTTTCGTGCCCAAGGGATTGATTTACAAAAGCAAGTGCATGAAGACATGCGCAAAGCTTTTAAAAACTATCCTAAAAAATGGGGATTACGTTCACCTGATCCCAATATTGATCATCGACGTGTACCGAATTTAATGACCTATTTTGATCGCCAAGGAAAAACCTTAGTAGTCACTAAGAATCCTGAAGATTATAAATCGGGTGATCTAGTAGTTTGGGAATTACCAAGTGGTCAAGAACATATTGGAGTGGTCTTAGCAGAACGTACTGCTGACGAAACTCGTCCTTTGATTGGGCATAATGTCGGTGCAGGGACGAATGTTGAAGATGTTTTATTCGCTTGGCCGATTCGTGGGCATTACCGCTACTTTGAACCCAAAATAGCGGATAATGATAAGGTTCGCAAACACTCAAGTCATTGATTCAGTTAAACCTAGATCGCTAGATTTTTCTTGCCATAAATAGGTGCTTAAACCAACACCAATATCCGGTTGTAAGCGATCAACTACTCGACTAATCGAGAAAACACAGGTTTTACAGTCGCCCGCACGACAATGGTTAACAAAGCGTCCGAATTGTTCCCAGCCACCTACATCATTAAATCCGGCTTCGGTACTCGCGTGATTAATATAACGCCCACGCCGGAAATAATATAAACAAGGCACTGTGCGTAGAGGATCAGGGTAACTAAACTCTGTTAAATTAGTTCCCTTCGACAGCTGAAAACTTTTATTCCAAGCTCGTAATGCGCATAAGCCTGTCGCAATTAAGCGCTCACAACCAATATCGAAAGGATTTGATTTGCGAGCAATCTCAATTTCCACTCGAGCTAATTCATTTTCACCACGTGCATAACAATTAACCGCAAAAATCGCATGTGCTAATGCATTCCCTGGATTAAGCTCTAAGGCAGCTAAGGCTTGACGTTGCCATAAATCTTCTAAGTTATCAGCTGCTTCACTTTTAAGCATATGTGCATACAAACAAGCCACTGCATAATGTAAATGAGCTAAGGCATCGTCGTGATATTGGCGGGTACGCTTTTGGCAAACTTGCCAGAAAGCCTGAAAATTTGTGTCAGAAACCTCATCCTGTAAAAAACGTACATGGGCGGCTAACACTTGATAAGCTTCAGGCATTGAAGGCTGCTGATACCAATAATGACTCCAAAAGGATAAAGCGATACCTTGATAAAGGCTAAAAACTTCTGTGACTAGGCGCGCATACATTTCCTCTAAAAGTTGCTCACCATCGGTACTACTTAGCACAAACTCAGTCGACCATACTACTTCACGTGATAGGGTATGGATCAATACATAACGCAGCTTAGGCGTATCGCTTTGCAAAGCGGCCTCAGAATAGAGTAAAAACTCCGCTTGATGCTGCCGCCAAGCATATTCTAAAGCATGATCTGCGTAACTAAACGCAAAGCTCGGATCAGCTAGCGCAATCTGCACAGTGCCTAATTTTCCCAGCATAACTGGCATACTAGAGCGAATCTTATACAAAATGCTGCGTAAGCGATCATCTCGAATCGAAGCTGGATTCTGACAGGCTATATAAACCTTAGGGCCTGAAGACTGCACACGTTTGCCACCTAAACGCCGCCATTGCACTCGGGCACTATCTACAGGTTTAAAGGTCGGTGTATAGCCACCAACCGGTAAACTTATTTGACACGTATGTTGGCCGCTTAAGCTCTCATCTGCATAATACTCTTCCAATAATTTTCTGACACGCCCTGCCTCCACACGCACCGCAGGACTTTCAGTGGGACAATAATCCATGGGCTTACCCAAGGCTTCAATAGCGATACCGTACTGAGTAATTCGTTCCCCGCGTCCTTCCAATGTCTCACTGACAATGTATTGAAGGAATTTTCCGGCTTGCCTCTTGCCACCGAATAACTCACTCGCCAGTATCCGCTCCAACTCCAATTGGATGCTTTCCTTGCTGACCATAGTTCTCTTCTTACATATTTAATGCCCATTAAGCTGGACATTGGTTATTCGACACACTAGTGTATGGCGTCATTTTTTTGGTTATTGTGAACAATTCATGAACACGAGTCACGAATAATTTTGTTACTCTAAAGAAACAGTGTTTTTCTTTTAAAAAAATAAGCTTACAAAAATGCTCATGCATAAAAAACTTCAATGACTACCCTATCAAGCTCAGCCAACGTTACGGGTAACAAGTAATGGTTTACTTTTTTGCTTGGAGAATGTTTCTAAGATAAAACCAAACCGAATATGAATGGCACGAGTAAAGGGCAATCGTTATGAACACATCCGGTATGGGCTACAAGATACTGGACGAGCGCTATGCATTATTAGAATGTTTAGCCGTATCCGGCATTGGTGAAATTTATCGTGGCCGTGATTTAGAACTGGCACAAACCGAAAATGTGCCTTCACGTATCCTAATTCACTTACTACCTAACCAGTACCACTTGCCGAACCTAGCGGCGAGTACTCAACAAGCACAAGAGTTAAGCGCTAGCTTAAATAAAGCTTGGCTCTTACCTATCTTGGCACAAGGTGTGATGGGAGATAGACAGTACTTCGTACTACAAAGCCCTGAAAGCTTAGGCGCGCACAGTGTGATGAGCTTACCTAACCAGCAACTTCCTGCCCTCAGCAAGTTGACTCAACAATTTGGGAGCTTGGTTAAACATAAGCAATTACCTAAAGTGCTGGATAGTGCTTTTCTAATTAGCTTACCCAACCAAAATCTTTATCTATTAGCGACTGCCTTGATCCAGTCTCTACATGCGTTGAGAGCACCCCACACAGGCCTAAGCATTTATCAGCCCCCCACTATTAAGCGGACTTTAGCCCTAAGCAGTATTATGGCCATTGCTGTCAGCACCTTTGCGGTTGAATATCGAGATCATAATGGTATCCATGCAACCCTACCCATTGTTAATACCGAGCTAACAACTCCACAAATCCTTTTAGACCAAGCAGAGGCAGGCACTAAAGATCGCCCAGTACAAACTGAACTTTTGGCTTTACCTTTAGCTTTACAAGAACCTTTACCCAAACTTGAACCAGCTTTGGTCAAACTAAATTCAGCCGCTAATCAATCTAAAACGCCCGCTACTCTCACGGCTAACCAAGCACCTGCCCCTGCATTAAGCTTAGTTGAAACAACCGCCGAAAAAAACTTAGCCACAATCAAGCCTCCAAATAAACAAGCTGAAGATAAATCAAAAATACTGACAAAAACTAAGGAGATTGTGGCTACCCCCCCAACGGGTATGACAACTAAATCTAGTGCTGCATCTAAAGCAACAACAGATGAAACTGTCTACTCGACAGCGAGCCTAGTCACTCTCCATGTCGCACCCCAGCCCAAGAAAATACCGTCACCAGTGATAGCTCTGAGTATGGAAGACTTGATTAATCGAGCAAATCAAGCTTTAGAAAAGGGGAATTTTAGCACAAAAAATGGTGTGCTTTTTTACGCACGCCAGATTAGAATCCGCGACCGTTTACATCCACAAGTTGAACGTTTAGGCCGCTTTGCTGTGATCTATCAACATGAAGTAGCACGTACCATGTTGAAAACCAATGAGTCAGTCCAAGCGCATCAATTACTGGTGAGCACTAAAAACTTGATTCAAGAGTTTAATTTAAAAAACCTTAACTCAGCACAAGAAGTGCTCGAACAAAAATATAATCAATACAATTAACTCCCCCAATTAAAAATTAAATTTCTCAACGACGATAGGTATACAATCATGTTAAACCAGCAATCTTTATCTGCATTTGCTCAGCATTTGCAGACTAACTTACCCGGCATACAAGCTATGCAAATTTTGACAACTGAAGGACTTACGCTTTTATCCGAAGCGAATGAAGCAGCTGAAGACCAAATTTCTGCACTTAGTGCTATGTTGCTTACAGGTGCTAGCCAATTAACTAAATACCTAGGTAGCACCCAAAAAACTCAAGGGCTAATTGTGTGCTGCGAGCCTTCGGCTTATTTAGTCACCGCAATGAATGAAGATTGTATGTTAGGCCTACAAATGCCTGCTGAAATGGGACAACCAAGCTTATTAGCGAAAGTGAGCACCTTGATTAGTGATCATGCTTCTAGCTTAAGAATGGCTCACTAAGCCTCGCTCCAAATCCTTCTAGGGCTGTGAAACAAATGAAAAAACAAGCGTTCTTCTTGCAGCGCATGAATGATCATGTGCAATATCTGAATAAAATTAAAGCAACTTTAAATCAACGGGGTAGTTTTCAAGGCACCGACTGTCAACATTGCGCTTTAGGCCAATGGCTTTATGGCTCGGGTGCTGAAGAAGTACAGGCTTTGGGCACTGATGCACCTAAATTATTTGCACAACTTATTGAGCCGCACGAAAAATTCCATGAAGCCAGTAAACGCGCTTTAAGCCATTTCGAAGCCGGTGATGAAGTGGGGCAATATCGTGCAATGACCGAAATGCATCAACTCTCTAATCATCTGATTAAGACTTTGTTGGATTTAGACCGTTCTGCGCTTAAGCAAGCACGAAGCGCTTAGGATTAGAACTGAACCATCAATAATACCAATGGGTTAGCGGTTTGCAGAGTATCCACAGGCTCTAGAGTCAATTCAAATTTGTATGGGCTAGGCATTGGCTCGCTAGCAGTGAGTGGCAGATACCACTCCTGCTGACCCGAACCACGATCTAGGACTAAAATCGAAATCGGTTGATCAGAGGGGCGATGCGAATCATAAGCCCAAAGATGATACTGATAACCCGCTTTAGGATTAGGCAAATTTTTTAAGCGCAACATTCCAGCTTGTCGCTCACTATTCCACAGTAAATCGCCTTGTACTGCCTGCATATCTACATTTAGCGTACGTAACCAACTACCTGCTTTGGTATGCTCTTGCTGCTTTAGTTCTACATACTCTTGGGCAGTTCCTTCAATCAAAGCAGAGGGGTTAGGTATCCACCAACGATAAACTGCTTGAAAACCTAATAGAAGCAAGATTAGGAGGATACCTGTGATTAAAACATAGTGGTACTTATTCAGTACTTGCTTCCAGTTCACAGTTCATCCTTAGTTTGGGGGGATAAGTAAATTCTTGATAAATTATAGACATTAACTGAAATAATTCCTCTGAACTTTCTTTAAAAGCACACGCGCACTAAGCATAAAAGTGATTAAACACTTAAAGATCAATCACTTTTAAACGGATGACTACTTAAGTGCGGCGCTTGCGAAGCGGCTGGCTCATAGATTATCCACAAAAACCCTAGCCTCCAATTACAGGCGACAAGCTTCGTGCAGAGCGGCTGAATCCAGAATTAAATACCCGCTAGAGTCTAGAGGAATCACCACTTACCATCCCATATCCAACTTTGAAAAAACAAAGAGTGACATTTCTGCCTACGCATTACTCCTCAACCTGATGGTTTAGAATCCCTATTTTTGAGTTTGGATACTTGCATTTTGCATAAATATTTATGGAGTGCTTAGCAAAAGGTGCATCCTGAGCTTAAATAAGTGCATAATAGGCAGCTGAAGCGCTGATTAACCTGACCGGTCAGCGTGGAGAGTGAAAACTATAGCTATGAGTGAGCTAGAAACCATTGTTGCAACCTTGGGGGTGGAAAAGTCGGCGAGTCTTTTCCACTCCATTCTTCCTCTCATTAATATCCGTCGTTACGAGTTGCTCGAGTGCTTACATCATCAGGATTGGGAAGGCGCTGCTCAGTATGCACACAATTTACTAGCAACTGGTCATTTGCTCGCCTCTAAAACTATCTTAGAGCAATTAATGCTAATAGAAAAGCGTGATACTTCAGTGATTCAAGATCCAGCTTTTCTTAAGAGATTGGAATCCGAACTAGCTGCTAGTATTCAACAGCTGACTCAATACAGCCAAAGCATTCATACCAGACTGTAAAAATTTTTAACAATTTAATTCAATAAATTTCACTAAACCTCTGTTAGACTAAAACTACTATTTAGTAGTTCAATATACTGTTTAAACTGTTTCTATTTACCAGCTCCAGAACTTCCCTCAAACCTAAGGAGCTGGCCTTTATTTCCCCAATAAACCCAGCCTAGAACATGAGATCTTGATAACAAGAGATAGCCTTAAACTCGGCAGTATCTTTAGGCGGCAACTTAGAGTCAGGTTCGCTCACTGCTAATAAATACTTTAAGCCGTATTGCTGGGCAGTGCGTAACACGTGTAAGTTATCGTCAATAAAAAGACTATGCTTGCTATCAAAATACTCCGTATCTAACAAACGTTCCCAAAACCCAGATTCCTCTTTCGCTAAACCTATCTCATGTGAAGTAATAATTCGATCAAAATAAGGCTCTAGATTCACATATTCAAATTTGAGATTCACACTTTTACGATGGGCATTAGTGAGTAGAATAACGCGTTTATTTAGTTGTCTTAAATAAGTTAAAAACTCTTCTACATGAGCACGTATGGCAATACGTTCTGCGATCTCATGCTTTAAAGCCACAATATCCATGTCTAAATAGGCTTGCCAATAATCAAGGCAATACCAGTTGAGCGAACCTTCAATTTGGGCACAATGCCCATTCACTAGCTGCTTAGCTGCTGTAGCAGAGAGCTGTTTGTGCTCGGCCAAGCGTTTAGGTAGATGTTCTAACCAAAAGTGGTTGTCAAAGTGCAGATCTAGGAGAGTACCATCCATATCTAAAAAGACCGTTTTAATGTCTGACCAAGGAATAATAGGAGTCGGCATAGAGTTGGGCTTAGTGAGTTAAACTAGTGAATAGCATAAACCGAAAGTTCTGCAAATGCTTATGAAAACGAATTATTGCCCGTTTAGAGCGCAAGCAGTACGCATTCACAGAACCTAGTGCTAAAATTGACAGATGCCTATTCTACCGATCATTCATAAGACCGAACAGGTCGCAATTAGCCGCTTGTTTCAAGTGGAAGAAGTTCATCTCGAATTTAGCAATGGCGAGCAGCGTGTATTTGAACGCCTGGTCAGTCGTGGCTATGGTGCTGTCTTGATTGTACCGATGCTAGATAATGAAACCGTGCTACTTATTCGCGAATATGCTGCTGGCACTGAGCGCTATGAGTTAGGTTTACCCAAAGGCAAGGTCGAACCAGGTGAGGATTTATTTGTCGCCGCTAACCGCGAAATTATGGAAGAAGTGGGTCATGGTGCACATCATATTCAATTACTCAAGCGTGTGAGCCTCGCTCCCGGTTATATGGGACATCATACTAACTTGCTATTAGCCCGTGATTTATATCCAGCCAGCTATCCAGGCGACGAACCCGAACCTCTAGAGGTTGTGCCGTGGAAATTGAATCGACTGGATGAGTTAGTTGCAGGTGATGAATGCACAGAGGGTCGTAGCCTGCTCGCGCTCTATATGGTGCGCGACTTATTTATGCGTTTGCGCCGCTAATACCTGTCTAGTGTTGAAGCAAATCCATCAGTTACTCCTTAGCCAAGATTTCTTGTTGACCTATGAGATAAAAGTATCCAAGCGTAGTCGCTATCTACGCCTGCGTATCTCAGAACAAGGTTTGCTAGTCAGCAAGCCTTGGGGACTTAAACACTCCGAAGTTGAAGCTTGGTTATTATCTAAATCAGACTGGATACACAAACACTGGACACAAGCTAGTACTAGTTTACCCTCTACCTTGAGTTTACCCACTCGCATTGAGCTAAGATTTTTAGAGCAAACCATTGAAGTTCGTTATGAAGCTGCAGACATCAATGGTGCTAAATTAAAGTTTGACACTAGTAAGCAAACTCTGCTGGTTCAATGGCAAACTAACCATTTTGAAAACTGCCAAGCAGCATTAAAAACTTGGTTAACGCAACAAGCAAAAATTTATCTACCCTCAAGGCTACAAGAATTAGCGCAAGAATTGGGATTTAGTTACCAACGTTGCATAATTAAAAATCAGAAAACTCGTTGGGGTAGCTGTTCTAATCAAGGCATTATTAACTTAAATGCTAAGCTATTACTTCTACCTAAAGTGTGGGTTGATTATGTCTTAATTCATGAACTCTGCCATACACGTGAATTGAATCACTCTAGCCGCTTCTGGTCTTTAATAAAAACTTACTTGCCTAATTATTCTGAAATTCATCAAACGATGAAGACCGCCATGAGTGCCTTACCAACTTGGGCTAAATAAATCCTTATATAAGAACTTTCAAGCCACTGTCTTCTAAAAAATCTACTTTAGGCCTTGCTGACTTTATCTACTTCAACTCCTAGAATAACTCCTCAATAACCCAAGCATTTATCGATCAGTTTATTTAGGAAGTTTAGCATGAAAAATAGTTTAGCCCTTGGCAGCAGCTGCATTTTATTTTTAACCCAAAACTACTCTACAGTTTTAGCAGATCAAGTTTCACCTCCCCATGAATATACGGATACCCTAAAAACAGCTAAGGCTCTAGAATTAAATAAATTAGTCGATGGCGGTCTTGAAAAGGCGCAGGACATTAACTACTTTAAAATCAAACTAAAAAAAGTAGGCAGCTTGACTGTAGAGTCTTTTGGAGGCACTGATACTAAAGCTAACCTCTTAGATAGTTTAGGTACAACTCTAGCTACAGCTGACACGGGAGGAAGCGCAAAAAACTTTAAACTAAGTTATCAAGCTACAGCCGGTATTTATTACCTAGCAGTCAAACATGCAAAAGCAGCGGGGATTGGTACTTATCAGGTCAAGGCCAGTCTACAAACAGCAACTACAAACTCAAATCTCATTTTTCCTTTTACTACAGGCCAAACGTGGACAGTCTGTCAGGGTTATAACACGCCTGAAATTACCCATATTGGCCCTTTAAACTATTCCTTAGATTTCAGTATTGCTAAGGATGCAACAAATACGGGAGGCTATGGCTGCATAGGCTCTGCCAATGCTTCGACTGGACAAAATGTCTTAGCACCACAAGCAGGTACAGTCGCTTGGATCTCGCCTTTTACTAGTGACATTATTTGCTTGAGCTTAAATACGCCCGCCCCTAATGGCGCAAAGTCAGTATTACTTGGGCATTTCACACCGCTGACGACGCTGGCTAGAGGTAGTAGTATCAAGCAAGGAGATATATTAGGACTCGTCAATCCCCCCTCCAGTAAAAATGGACAATACGCACATATTCATATTAGCACTCATACCACTACTGACTGTTTGAGTAGTGGAACCTTAGTTGCGGCTAGCCTACCCTTAGGCCAAAGCTTCGGAACCCAATATAATTTCACTAGCGATGGCAGCAAACATCAATGGTATGGAAGCAAGTTAAGCCAGTAAAATAAGGCCTTTTCAAATTTTGTTAAGTAAAGGTTGCTAGCATGACATTAGCTACTTGGTTTTCTTTGCTGTTGGTTTGCTTGATGGGTGCCATGTTTCCCGGTGCAAGTTTAGCGGTGGTCTTGCGCCAAACCTTAAATAACTCATCTTTACATGGGGTTATCACTTCAATCAGCCACGCTTTGGGCGTGGGTGTGTATGCTCTACTTTCTGTCTTGGGATTAGGCTTATTGCTGCATCAGTCACCTGTACTCATGAAGGTTCTTAGCTATGGAGGTGCTGTATATTTATTATGGATTGGGATTCAAGGCATTTTAGCTAAACCCAATGGAACGACTGGGCATGCTGAACTTCAAACTAAACAAACTGCTTCGCTTTGGGATGCAGCACGCGATGGCTTTATGATTGCGCTGCTAAACCCCAAAATTGGTTTGTATTTCTTAGCACTGTTCAGCCAGTTTATTCATACTGGTATGGGTGTTGATGCTAAAGCTATTTTTGTACTTACCATTATTCTTGTTGATGGACTTTGGTATATCCTTGTATCGCTCGTACTATCACAAGGCCCTGTTCTAGCTTGGTTGAAGCGCAATCAGTTATGGGTGGAACGTGCTTTAGGTGTGGTATTGATTGCGATTGCTTTACGAATCTTTCTGACCTAAGCCCATCCTGCTAGCTATGCTTATTCCAAGAAAAGCTAAGCGTCTGGATGGTAGAACCTTGGTAAACCATGCAAAATCGCAAACGCTAGTTGACGTAATTCCCGCCCCCTAGAGGAGAAGCTTAATGCAAAAAGAAACACTATCGATTCATGCTGGTTATGAAACTGACCCAACTACTAAATCAGTCGCAGTACCTATTTATCAAACGGTCGCTTATGAATTTGACAATGCACAACATGGTGCTGACTTATTCAATCTAGTTGTACCCGGCAATATTTATACGCGGATTATGAATCCAACCAATGATGTGCTGGAAAAGCGAGTTGCTGCGTTAGAAGGCGGGATTGCAGCGTTAGCGGTCAGTTCAGGGATGGCGGCGATTAATTATGCGATTCTGACCATTGTGGAAGCAGGCGATAATATCGTCACCACACCACAACTCTATGGGGGTACGTACACCCTCTTCGCACACATGCTGCCAAAACAAGGTATTGAAGTACGCTTTGCAGACAATGACAGCCCTGCAGCCATTGAAAAGCTGATTGATGCTAAAACTAAAGCAGTCTACTGCGAAACCATTGGTAATCCAGCCGGTAATATTGTTGACATCGAAGCCATTGCTACTGTCGCTCATCAGCATGGTGTGGCGGTGATTGTCGATAATACAGTTGCAACACCGATCTTATGTAATCCGATTGAGTATGGTGCAGACGTAGTCGTGCATGCCTTGACGAAATATATTGCGGGTCATGGCACGTCGATTGGTGGGATTATTGTTGATTCTGGTAAATTCCCGTGGGCACAGCATAAAGAACGCTATCCAACGTTGAATAATCCAGAACCTGCTTATCATGGTGTGGTTTATACCGAGGCTTTAGGAGCAGCCGCTTATATTGGTCGTGCGCGCACCGTGCCTTTACGGAATACCGGCTCTGCCTTATCGCCTTTCAATGCTTTCTTGATTCTGCAAGGCATTGAAACTTTAGGCTTACGGATGGAGCGGCACTGCGATAACGCCTTAGCAGTTGCTAAGTATTTACAAGCCCATCCTAAAGTTGAGTGGGTGAATTTTGCTGGACTGGATAACGATAAGTATCACGCCTTAGCCAAGAAATACTTTAAAGGCAAACCCGCCTCATTGCTAACCTTTGGCATTAAAGGCGGCTTTGATGCAGGCGTTAAATTCTATGATCAATTGCAATTAATCAAGCGCTTAGTGAATATTGGCGACGCTAAATCCTTGGCCTGTCACCCAGCTTCTACAACGCATCGTCAATTGACTGAAGATGAGCAAGTACGTGCTGGGGTACGCCCTGAAACCATCCGGATTAGCGTGGGGATTGAACATATCTCCGATATTATTGCTGATCTTGAGCAAGCTTTTGCAGCGGTATAGTTAAATACGGCTCAGGCAGCATAGCTTTCGTTAAGTTGTGCTGCCAGAGCAATTGCATACTTTGCCAATGACTCAAGTCTGGTTTACTCGAATAAAAACTTACTGAGCCTTGCTGCGTATCGTGAGCCTTCAAATCATACTTATCCAATAAGCGCATTACATGCTGAGCCACGGCATTACTGGTTTCTAAGAGCGTAATATCACAGCCGATCATTTCCCGCAAAGTACTTGCCAAAAACGGATAATGCGTACAGCCTAACACCAGCACATCACTCCCTTGCTCAATGAGAGGCTGAGTATATTCAGTCAATAAAGCCTTTAGCTCCTTACTTGCAAAATCGCCGCGCTCGACATGCTCCACCAAACCGGGACACCCTTGCGCCACAACCTTTACGCCGCTAGCATATTCTTCAATCAAGCGTTGTAAACGTTGGCTTTTGACGGTTTGTTGAGTCGCTAAAACTCCAATGACACCGGTTTGCGTCATGCGTGCAGCAGGTTTTACTGCAGGCTCAATCCCAATTACCGGCACATTCAGCTGCTCACGCATCCTATCAATCGCATGCGCGGTTGCGGTATTGCAAGCCACTACCAGCATCTTCGCGCCCTGTTCTAGCAAAAACTCACTCAGCTGTAAGCAGCGTTGGGTAATATAAGCGCTCGATTTACTCCCATAAGGCGCATGCCCTGAATCAGCGATATAAATCAGCTCTTCTTGGGGCAAAAGGCGGTGGATTTCGCGCAAAACCGAAATCCCACCTAAGCCCGAATCAAAAACACCAATGGGCTGAGCGTCTTTAGACATTGTCATTATAGGTTTGCAGGAAACTGAGCCAGTGTTTGAATAAATCTGGATCAGGTGAAGCCACCACAGAACTGTTGGCTAATTGGGTTAAACTCACTGGATTGCCATCAATGCCGGAAGAATAACCACCTGCCTCGGCTAAAATTAAAGTACCTGCTGCTAAATCCCAGAGCTTCATCCCGCCATGCAAGTACACATGCCCACGATTTGTTGCCATCCATACCCACTCTAAAGTGCTCGCACCTAAATTACGTTGCGAACCATAAGGTGTATGCTCCAGCAAAACCCATTGCATCAATTTCGGTAAACGCTTGAAATCAACTAAGGCGACTGCATGGGCTAGCTGGAAGCCGATCTTATGGCAGTGCAACCGCTGCCCATTTAAGTAGGCTCCCTGCCCCAGGCTAGCGGTAAAGAGTTCATCCCGCACTGGATCATAAGTGATGGCTAATACCACCTGCCCATCGTTAAATAAAGCCAAGGAAGTCGCAAATAAGGGAATACCTGAGGCGAAATTACTGGTGCCATCTAAAGGATCTAAACACCAAAACACAGGAGCTTCTTGCAACAGCTTTTCTTGCTGCTCAGCCTCCATTTCTTCACTGAGCAAAGGAATTTCAGGGTGAATAGCTTGCAAATAGTCAGTGATGCTCTGATTAGCCGCTAAGTCTGCTTCAGTGAGTACACTACCATCGGCTTTGAACTCGTAACCGACTCTTTCAAAACGCGAAAGAATTTCTGCACGCGCTATCTCACGTATCTTTTGTGCAATTGCTTGCAGGTCAGGCTGCATGGTGTATCCTTCGTGTCGAAAATAAGGATGATACCATGAGCCGATTTATCAACGAACAAGACTATTTCCACGGGAAGGCTGATAGTGCTGGCGTGCTCTTAGTCAACTTAGGCACACCGGATGCGCCGGATGCGCCCTCCTTACGCCGTTACTTAAATGAGTTCTTATCTGACCCACGTGTAGTCGAAATCCCACGCTTAGTCTGGTATCCCATTCTAAATTTAGCCATTTTGCCTAAACGCCCTGCCGCTAGTGCGGAAAAATATAAAAAAATTTGGACAGAACAAGGCTCACCACTCTTAAGTATTTCTCGTCAACAGCAGGCAGCGATTCAAAAAGAATTAGAGCGGCGCTTTCAAGGCCCCATGAAAGTCGAATTAGCGATGCGCTATGGCAACCCCTCAATTCGCAATAGCTTATTAAAGCTTAAAGCCGAGGGAGTGCGTCGTTTATTGATTTTGCCGCTCTATCCTCAATATTGTGCCGCCACCACAGCAACTAGTTTCGATGCGACTTTCAAAGAACTACAGCGCTGGCGCTGGATGCCAGAGTTACGCACTGTTACCCATTACCACGATCATCCGGGCTATATTGAAGCACTGGCACAGAGCTTATTTGAATATTGGAATAAAAATTTGCGTGGTGAAGTGCTAGTCATGTCCTTCCACGGGATTCCTAAGCGTAACTTAACCCAAGGTGACCCCTATTATTGCGAATGCCAAAAAACGGCACGCTTATTAGCAGAAAACTTGAACCTACGCCCAAATGAATATCGCGTCACATTCCAATCACGTTTTGGGAAAGCTGAGTGGCTACAGCCTTATACGGATAAAACTTTAGAAGCTTTGCCGAAAGAAGGGGTGAAATCGGTGGATGTAATTTGCCCCGGTTTTGCTGCCGATTGCTTGGAAACCTTAGAAGAAATTCAGCTCGAAAATAAAGAAGTATTCTTACAAGCCGGTGGGCAGCAGTATCAATATGTCCCTGCGTTGAATACGAGCTATCGGCATATTCAAATGCTCTGTGATGTCATTCAGCAGCATACACAGGGTTGGGCGGAAACTTCTCCCGATTGGAATGGTCAGACCCTGCAGAAGCAGGCAGAATTAACCCAAAAACGCGCACAAGACCAAGGGGCAAAACCATGAAAAGCAGCGGTAAAGTTGGCTTAATCCTCATTGGGGATGAATTACTCAATGGTTCACGCCAAGATAAACACTTACCCGCTGTCTTAGCTATGTTACAAGCACGTGGCTTACCTTTAGCTTGGGTAAGAATGGTGGGTGACGAATACCCACTCTTACTCAAAACTCTGCAAGAAACGCTACAAACTGCTGAGATAGTGTTCAGCTTTGGGGGTATCGGGGCAACACCTGATGACTTAACCCGCCAATGTGCCGCAGCTGCTTTAGGGCGACGCTTAATTCGCCATCCACAACTACAGGCAATTATCGAACGGCGGTTTGGAGAACATGCTTATCCTAATCGAATTCGCATGGCCGACCTACCTGATGGCGCTAGTTTAATTCCAAATCCGGTGAATCAAATTGCTGGCTTTAAAGTGTTAAATCATCATTTTGTACCCGGCTTTCCAAATATGGCTTGGCCGATGATTGAATGGGTGTTGGACACACATTATCGACATTTGCATGATACTGAACCCAATATTGATCAACGCTGGATGTTAGAAAACGTCCCTGAAAGTGAATTAATCCCAATGATGGAAGAGCTGCTACAGACTTTTCCGAATGTGCGCCTCTCCAGTTTGCCGAGTACCGAAAATCGCTTCCAACTCGATTTTGGCTTAAAAGGTAAGCGTGTTGCCGTCCGACCAGCAGCTAGTTGGTTTGAAACCCGCATGCAAACCGATAAAGTAAGCTGCGCTCGTATTAACACTGAGGCTTTTTGAGTTCAGCAGTGGCCAACTTTCATCAATTGCCAAAGAATCTTCTGCATCCACGTTATTGGCCTAGTTGGTGGGCTGTCGCAGCTTTAGGCTTATTAGCTTTTTTACCTTGGCAAGCCCGACATGCCTTAGGTAAACAGCTAGGCCGCTTAATCTATAAACACAATACCAAACGCCGCCAAATCATTTTGGTAAATCTGGACTTTGCTTTTCCTGAGCTGACCGCAGCAGAGCGCGAGCAATTCGCTTTAGAAAACCTGCAAGACTATGCCTGTGCTCTACTGGATTACAGCTTACTTTTTTTCCGCTCAAGAAAGCATCTCTATAAAAGAATTCAGCTCAGCGGCCAAGAATATTTAGAACAAGCCCTGGCTAAGAAGCAAAATATTATGCTGCTGCTAGGACATAGTGTTTGGCTAGAGTTTGCCCCTGTGGCGATTGGTGAACAGTTCCAAGCTTATGGTTCCTATAAGCCTTTTAAAAATCCTGTCTTTAATTGGCTCATCCTGCGCAGTCGCTTACGCGATGTGCAATTTGTGGTTTCCCGTGAAGAAGGCATGATTAAACTAGTACGCTCTTTAGAACCGGGTAAGCTCTTGTTTTTCCTACCAGATCAAGATCACGGCGAAAAGCACTCAGTATTTGCACCCTTCTTTCAAGCTGAAAAATCGACCTTAAGCACACCAGCGCGGATTGCTAAATTAGGCCGAGCTTGCGCATTTCCGATTATGAGCTTTTTTGATCCTAGAACAGGCAAATACAAGGTCAAAATTGAGCCTGCTTTAGAGGATTTTGGAGCTTTGGATGCCCAAGAAGATGCTAGCAATATGAATGCTAGTTTTGAGA
This sequence comes from uncultured Thiothrix sp., assembly GCF_937876535.1. GTDB lineage: Bacteria > Pseudomonadota > Gammaproteobacteria > Thiotrichales > Thiotrichaceae > Thiolinea. Next base: position 5,321 of record NZ_CALFHZ010000021.1, on the reverse strand, counting down.
GACTGATCCGTCAGCACCCTACACAATATATGTGGTTATTGAAACTGTTTAAAACGCGCCCTAAACAGGCTGAAAATCCTTATTTAAAGTTCACGCGTCATCCGTAAACCTTCTAATGTCTTTCCTTGAAAACTAAAGCTAAAGGTTTCTTGCTCACGAAAACCTAATCCTTTGTAACATGCTCGTGCAGCTAGATTGGATTTCACAATAGAAATACGTAGCTGTTTTCTATTTTTTAATTTTTCCAGCATATGCTTAAGTAAACGTAGACCAACTTTCTGCCGATGATACCTTGGATCTACATATAACCAAGCTATGTAATCATGCACATAGCCACCAAAACCTTTAAGCACCCCGTCTTCTTCTAAAACAAAAATAGTCGACTGTAGGAAGCGCTTTAGATTATCTGGTTCATCCAATAAATTAGAAAAAACAAATTGATTCGTCTCAAAACCTAATTCATAAGGTCTAGCTCGTTGATAGACTTCAGACAAAACAGCTAAATCTTTTCTCTGATAAGGGCGAATCATAATAAAGGATATTATTTTTCCATTTTATTTAATTGAGCAGGCACCATTACGACTGAAACTTTGTCGTAACTCAAACCTTCAATACTTTTTTCGACAATTAGTTTAATTTCAGACTTCATACTCTCTAAATCATAAGCAGGATGATATTTAATAAAAACAGAAGCAGAAGAAGGTTTTAGTTGCTGACCTGAAGGACTATTCTCTGGTAAAACCACATGAACCCGTGCTACTAAAACACCATCAATTTGGGTTAAAGTTTCTTGCACACTTTGAGAAAGAGCAAAAATAAAACGTGCACGTTCTTCAGTCGGTGAGGAAATTAAACCATCTTTTTGGAACATTTCATTGACCGAAAAAACTTTTTCTTTCGGATAGCCATGTTCTTGTAATAAGCGCACTGCGTTAGGAATACTCGACTTATCCACACTTAGGGTATAAGTGCTAGTCTTTTTATCAACAACTTTTTCAGCAGAAATACCTTGGTTGAGCATAATCGCTAGCATATTATTAGCGTCTTGCTCGCCTAAACCACTGTATAAATCAGTTTTACACCCTGCTAAAGTGAAGAGTATAAAAATTAAAATAGCTGGTTTGCTTTTTATTGTCTTCTTGTTCATTGCAACCTTCTTAAGATTTAATGATTAACCACTTGCTCTAAAGAGAGTTTGAAAACCCCTCGAGAGTTGCGACACAATCGATGAAGCTAATTCAACACCTGAAGACCACATTTGGAAATTCATTGTCCACGTATTAATATCACGCTCATAATTAAGCATCGCGATATTACCCTTACGAGAATCCTCAGTCATTTTTTGCAACTGGCTCGCTTGGCTTTCTGAACTGGTTGAAACACTCGGATAACTACGTAAATTTACCGAATCACTACCTTTAACTTCATCCATATAAGAAGACAGCTGTGGGCGATTTTTAAGTTGCTCCATAATTGAGTGATAGGATTTATCCATCCCAGTAACACGTTCAATCAAAGCATCACTAAATCCTGGATCATTTTCAGCTTGGTTCGGCCCTACTCTTTGTAATACTGATTGATCACGCATTGAGGCGGAATCTACCCGCCCCTCTCTGCCTATATTAGTTAATAGATCCTGAAAGCGTGTTGAATCTGCAACCTCAGGAGTAGGTAAGGACTGAGGAGTGATTTGTGTACTTGGTATTGGTAATTGGATACCTAATAAGCTTGGATCTACCATGGCAATATCCTAGGGTTAACTACTTAGACAAGTAAAAATCGGCAATGCCTTTTTCGTCTGGGTTACCACGCAACGATACTTCTTCAAATAAGGTACGCGCTTCATCAGCTTCGCCAGAAAGATTTAAAGCGATTCCTAAGAAGCATTTAGCACTCATATGCTCAGGCTCTTTGGCAAGAACCTGATTGCGGAAAATAGAAATAGCTCCATCCATATCACCGGCATACATTTTAGCTACTGCTACCCCCATCTTAATTGATGACTGCTCTCTAGCAATTGCATCGACGCCCTCCATAATCATTTGAGAACGTACTGAATCGCCCTTAAAACAGGCCATATAACCTACTTCAGATAATAATTGAAGAATTTCAGTCGTTGCTTTCATTATTTTCTCTTTATTAATGCAATATTTACTATTTAATTATGGCACTACGCCTAATAGACGTAGTGCCATGCCTTACTTAATTAGCGATTAGCTAGATGAGTTTCTGGCTAGTGTTTGCATGATACCTTGCATACGTTCAGTAACTGATGCTTCATGCTCGAGTGTGGTTGTCTCGATACTAAATTTTCTGTTTTCTTCGACTGCTTGTTGTTGGTATTGCAACATAGCTGCATTGGTAGCTTGCATTTGGCTAATAGCCGTGTCGAATGAGCTAGTATCAACTGTTGACATTATGAATTAACTCCTAATTAAAAATTATAAGATTCCCGATGACTTCTACATCAAACGCAGGGAACAATAAATATAGAGGCATTGCGCTCCATGCCAAGTCACATCCCTTATTTTTGGGACCAGACCTGTTCCACTACCTCCGAACCCGCTTCTAGAGCCTGCAGAAATTTATTTAACTTTTCATATTCTGTTGGCTCTACCCCCTGATTTAACTCAAACCGTACTTCTGATGCTACTTGGCTGAATTTTTCAAGAATTTCATTCTTGTAAATACCTGAAATATCATTTTTGAGGTTTTGCTCTATTTGTAAAATCATTATTTATCCTCTACACCATAATACATTGGTATTTCGATACCATTATTTGAAAGGAGCACATGATCCGGAGTAATTTTCTTAATGAAATAATCATTCCCCAAATTAGAGCCCTCCATGTACTTCTTACCATCTTTGGAAACCAGGAACGGTGTATCACCTACACTAACGCTTCTAATCACTAACTTAAGACGATCACGCACGTTATATAAGCTCTCAACTATGGCCGGGCCTGTTCCATTTGTTTGAGTAAATTCATCATATAAAGCCGCCCAACGTTTTAATTCGTTTTGGGTCAACTCGCCGTCAACTTTAATACGAGCATTTTCGATAGTAACCTTAACACGGCTGGACAGGCCTTTTTTCTCGATAAACTGCACCAAAGCCTCCTTGCGTTTGATTAAGGTTTGCACAGACCGATCATCAATAGATTGAATACCACTAACATCTGACATGATATTAGTTTTAATCTGTGCCCAATCCGCCTCATCGCTCACATAGCCGTGTGCAGCTAGTTTGCCTTGCTCTAGATTGCTAAAAGACAAATCATTCTGCCCCAAAGCACGAGCTACTTGGGTGGCATTAGCTACCAAATCCTCGCGCACCCACACACGGTAATTAATCCCATTCCCTGCCAATAAAGCTTGATTCATAAGCTCACGCTTATCATCACGAGTTTGGACATAACCAGAAATAGCTGTACGTCCATCAGGATCACGCACCACCGTTAGATCAGTAGGCTGGAGCTTTTTAAGTAAGTCTTGGGCACGCTGCTCTGCTGATTCACTTAAACCAACTTGCTCAGCCAAACCGCTAATATAGGGCTTTAAGAACAAGAGATTTGCAAGGACTAAGAGTCCTAAACCTGCTAATAGCAGAGTCCAACCAAAAGCTTTCGATTTAGGCTTTCTTTCTACTGGCTCAGAACTTAAATTTGAAACTGGTATGGTAGCTTCAGCAGGGTTAGCCACCTTAACCGTCGGAGGTACTGTTGATTCAGGTGATTTAGTTTCGACACCACGCCGACCAGGTTTACGAACATCTGCAACGAAAAAATCAATACTTCCCAAGCTCACTACTTGATAGGGTTTGAGTGGATAGGAGCCTAGATCAAGTTCTTTATTATCAATGAGCACTGGCTTAGCTAGTGCGTCTAAGTTGATAGTGTCTTCTTCAACTCGTAACTTGATATGCGAATCTGCAATGTTCTCATCGTGCAAAATAATGTCGCTAGACATAGACTTGCCGATGACCGTATCGCCGGTCTTTAAGCGAACTAAAGCACCAGCATTGCTGCCACTAAGTACTTTCAATAAGTAAGGGGTGTGCTGCATGCTCATAGGGTTTGGGACTCTTTTTCAAAAATCGTGGTGAGTTAATGATTTCACAGGAAAAACTCAACACGAAAAATTAGCGATTAATGACATCCACCACGTCGAAACCTGGGAACCGCTCCTTAGTAGCCACATCCTTGCTGACATCAGTATTCGTTGATTTGGGGCGTTCATTGCTGTAATTCACGCGCCCATTAGCGTCCACCCACTTATAAACTTGTGGACGCTCTAACTTTTGGGTATCCATAATTTTTGCCATATCTAAAACGGCACTTACAAACCGTTCGGGACCTGTGAAGTAAATCATGTTATCCACTTCAGACACCTCCCAATGATATTGGCTGTCTAAGACATTCAAACGTTTCATCGCTGTCGTAAATGCTTGAGGCGTCATTTTCTCTAAACTGACTGAACCACGCTGTGCTTCATTTTCCTTATAGACATACAGAGTGTCACCGTCGAAAAACCAAATCAGTCCGTAGGTTTTTACTAAATCATTGAAAATATCTTTAGGGAGTTGTTGTTTATAGTGCAAGCTCACAACATCCTTAATATTAGGGCTAACCACAATGGGTACTTTTTGGGTAGATGCCAAAGTTTCCAACAGATCGACTAAAGGTTCTTGATCAGAAAAATGTGAATAAGGCTTCTCGCTCCAAGTTAAAGGAGCAGCCAACACCACTTTTGTTAGTAGCAACAAGCAAACTACTCCTAGCATTCTGACTAACATTATTGAATCCAGCCTAAGTATTTTCTATAAGAACAATCATTTCAAAAACAAGGCAACAGGTCGAATAACACCCAGATGAACGCAACAAAATGGCGGCATAGAAGGCAGCGCCAATGAATTGGGAAACTTAACAACACTCTGCTTGTAAAAAGCATAGCTAAAACCTCGTCGAACCCCTAGGCAAGCTATCCGGCATCCACTACCAGTTATCAGCTTACAGCGGTATGAACTACCTAAAGAGGCTTTAAACTAGGGCTTCACAATAAAAATGTCCTGTTTTTACGAGTACAGGATCAATAACAACCTTAGCAGTGGAGCTGGTAACCAGCGATGACAACCAATATTTCTTTTAATAATAATTATCAAACCACTCAAGCTAGCAGCACCAACCAGACACTCAATCTTAATACTTCTTTTAACTGGTCAAATGTACAGAATTTATTAAATAGCCCCAATCAACATCTACAAATATTGACATCCTCCCCGCCCTAAAGGGCGAGGATTCCTCCGGCGAGACGCTCATGTC
>NZ_CALFHZ010000020.1 GCF_937876535.1 uncultured Thiothrix sp. | reverse complement strand
TCTAAGTCCGTCGAGGTGCATGATAAAGTCATCGGTGAGTCTATTTCCAGACACTACTTCAACTGATTAAATACATGACCCACAACCCATCAAAGAATATCGCCAGGTAAATCCGGGCTTATCCTTGCAAGAAGCGAAAAGTGATTTCGAGCTCATCAGGCACCCTCTCACTAAAGCTCCAACAACCCCGCCGATGGCAGCAAATTGAGCATACTAACCGCTTTTTGCACCTCATTTGGCCAAATCCACAAGCGATAGGGCGGTGGCACAGCCATATACTGCTCAGGGCCATACAGCAAACGGGTACGCATATCTGCACAATAACGCGAACGCCAACCATAACGCTCCGCAAGGCGCAAGGGTTTGCCCTCCACTAAATCTTTGCTAATTGCATACAACTTTTCGCACATCCGGTATTCATAGGCAGGCATGGTGAGTGCATCCGCCCAAATGCCCTTTTTCGAATCGAAAGCATCCACGGCTAAATGCAAATACAGCGGCAAATCTAATTCGCCCGGAATATTGGGGAAAATAATAAACGGACTAGCCCAGCCTTGAGCAATTAAATCTAAATTAAAGGTTGAGCGCTCCAAGCGACTCAAACTTGCTAGTTCTTTCACTGAATAATTGGGTGCTATATAAGCGAGCAAACGGTGGTTGGGATCGAAGGGCTGGTCAGCAGTACGGATAAATAAATTGCGCTTTGAGCCAGTCTCGCGCGTTAAACGCTTTTCAATATTTTGCTTGGCAAAAGCGCTGGCAGCTTTACCTTGCTGATATTGCAAACTACCCGCGCTACCACTTTCCAGTTTAGGCAAAATATAGTCAGCAAACACCTTACTCACTGGCGCTTTATCTTGGTGAATCCATTGCGCAAGCTGCACAAACGCCGCATCTAGTTTGCGCGCCCCTTCTTCAGAATGTGCAGTAACCTCTGGCGTATCCACTGACAACATGCGAATCGGCATACGAATATTCGGAGTATCACCATCAGAGACATCCACCAAAGCACGTGCCCCTAAATCGGGTAAATTATCTCCAACAGGTGTCCAGAAAATTTGAATCGGGTCGACCATAAGCAGCCCCCTTTGCTAATGAATGTCTCTACTAGGTATAGCTTAGTTTCAGGCTGATTCGCTGCAAATCTGCAAATATTGTTTCACTACTGCTGGCATCCCTTGCTCAATACACTCCACCATCAGCGCATGCCCAATCGACACTTCTTGAATAGCTTTAATCTGTAAAAAGCGCGCCAAATTCTGCAAATCCAAATCATGGCCTGCATTGACTGCAATCCCTAATGCTTGCGCACGTTGCGCAGTCGCGGCATAGCTTTGCCAAATTGCATCTGCTTGAGTTGTGCCATAGTGCGCAGCATAGGACTCAGTATAAAGCTCAATCCGCTCTGCACCAGTAGCAGGTACAAACTCAATTTGCTCAAGGCTTGGGTCAAGAAAAATCGAGGTACGAATCCCTTGCGCTTGCAGGCGACTACAGATTGCCTTCAACTGTTTGCCATGCTGCTTCACATTCCAACCATGATCGGAGGTCAGTTGATCGGGTGCATCGGGTACCAGCGTGCATTGCGCAGGCTTAGTTTTTTCCACTAACTGCAGGAAATCTTCTGACGGATAGCCTTCGATATTAAACTCAATGGCTCCATCATAAGGTAATAACTGTGCCAAATCATAAGCATCTTGGCGGGTGATATGCCGCTCATCTTGGCGCGGATGCACTGTAATACCTTGTACACCGAGAGCGATGAATTTCTTGGCAAACTCCACCACATTCGGGAAATCCCGCCCACGTGAATTGCGTAGTAGAGCGATTTTATTGAGGTTGACACTGAGCTTAGTCATGGGGGTGGTTTCTCTTGAGTTTTGAGCAGATTATGGTTCTGTATTCCAAAATTTACAGGTTTTTAAACGCAGATGCTTTAGCAGCTGTTTTATCAAAGGTTAAAATATATTCACAACCTGAAGCTATTGCGCTCTGCCCAATCAAGCAGCTGTCGCGCCTATTTTTCAGGATAGCCACTTGACCTTTTTGTGTCACAGTTGATACACAAACACCCATGAACACCCCAAGTATTCCTAAAAATAGAAGCTCTACTTAGCCTAATACCTTAAAGCTGAGCTGTCAAAAACGAGTATAACCCCAGAATACACTAAGTTTTCTCCGATCTTATTGCATCCCACCCCAATTTATGCGCTGATACCCTGAGATCACTCAAGCTAGGAGGCTTATGATGCTTAAGCTACTCACCGGACATACTCAAGATTTAGGCGGCTTTTCTGTGCGCCGTTTATTACCCCACCAAGCCCAACGTGCAGTAGGACCTTGGGTTTTCTTTGATCATATGGGGCCTGCACAATTCACGCCCGGTGAAGGTATCAATGTACGTCCGCATCCACATATTAATTTAGCCACAGTTACTTATTTATTCGCCGGTGAAATTCTACATCGGGACTCTTTAGGTAGTCTGCAAGCGATTCGCCCCGGCGATTTGAATCTAATGATTGCCGGACGCGGCATTGTCCATTCAGAACGCGAAACCGCAGCAACCAAACAGCAAACACGTGAGTTACATGGTTTACAACTATGGCTTGCTTTACCAGAAGCATCCGAAGAAGTGGAGCCGGAATTTATCCATTATCCTTCAGCTAGCTTGCCAGCCCTCACCTTACAAGGTGTGCCGGTGCGCGTATTAATCGGCACCGCTTATGGGGTTAGTTCACCGGTTAAAACACTGTCACCCACTCTTTATGCAGAAGCCGATCTCAAAGCGGGGCAACGCTTAGTTTTACCTGAGGGCGTGCCTGAATTAGGGATTTATATCGCTTCTGGGCAGCTTCAACTAGGCGAGCAGAATTTGCATACTTATACCCTAGCCGTTTTAGATTCACCCTATCAAGGCGAACTCATCGCCCAAAGTGATAGCCGGATCGCGCTAATGGGTGGTGAGCCTTTGGGTAAGCGTTATATGTGGTGGAATTTTGTATCCAGCCGCAAAGAGCGGATTGAGGAAGCCAAACTTGAGTGGAAAAATCAAAGCTTTCCACTCGTTCCAGGGGACGAACAAGAGTTCATTCCCTTACCCGCCTCTTAAGGGTGGCGTTGCGTACGCTCCTCCGCATTCCAAGCATTATCTTGCTCTTGCTGATCACGGTTAATGCGGTCAGCTTGAAGTAATTCTAAAACCTCTTCACGTGCCTGTTGAGAAATAGAAATATATTTCTTCGAACCTAGCTCAAAACTACTTAAGCGTTTAGTGGTGTCTTGATCATGTTTAGCAAATTGCTGAGCTTTGCGGCGAGCTTGATAGGCGCGCATCCCTAATTCCTGCAACACCATTTCGCCTAGATGTAAAGAGCCTAAAAATAACTCACGCTCGATATAGTCAACCCCTAAGCGCTGTAATTCATGATAATGCACTACATCATAAGCACGTACATATAGTTTCAAATTCGGAAAATGCCGCTTAGAAGTTTCAACAATTTTAGTGATAGTTGCCCGATCATCGACCGCAATGACTAATAATTTAGCTTTAGCTGCTCCAGCGGTATGCAATAAATCATCACGACTGGCATCCCCATAAAAAATCTTAAAACCAAAACGCCGCACGCGCTCAATATGGGTTGCGCTATGATCTAATACGGTAACTTGCACACCATTCGCAATGAGTAAACGTGAGACGATTTGCCCAAAACGTCCGAAACCAGCGACAATTACAGGATTATGCTGCTTGTCCATTGGCTCTTCGTAAGCTTCTTCTTCACCACTCTCAAACAATGGCTGAACCAGACGCTCATTGAATAAAATCAGCACTGGGGTTAGCACCATCGACAAAGCAATCGCAGCAGTCAACACATCCACGATTTCTGCGGGTAACACTTGGTTTTGTAAGCTAAAAGAGAGCAAAACAAACCCAAACTCGCCACCTTGTGCCAACGCAAAGGCAAACCAATAACGATAACCACCTTGAATGTTAAATATCTTAGCTAAGCCCCAAAGAATCACAAACTTGACTGCAACCAAGCCCAACACCACTAAGCTTACCATCAGCGGATGCTTTAGAAGTAAATTGAAATCAATCGAAGCCCCTACTGACATGAAAAATAAGCCTAATAATAAGGCTTTGAAAGGGTCGATATTCGCCTCTAACTCATGCCGATATTCATTATTAGCTAAGACAACTCCGGCAATAAAAGCGCCTAAAGCTGGAGATAAACCGACCATATTCATCAGCAAGGCAGTACCTACTACCAACATTAAAGCTGTAGCGGTAAACATTTCACGTAAATGGCTTTCGGCAATAAAGCGAAATACGGGGCGTAGTAAATAGCGACCAATCAGAATCAGACTAATGATCGCCCCAATAACAACTAAAGCTTGTTGCCAATCAGGTAGTGAATCCAGATAGCTACTATTGGCGGTAGCGACTTGAATTGGTTCGCTACCTTGGGAAGTTAGCAAGGGTAAAATGGCAATAATTGGAATAACGGCAATATCCTGAAACAACAAAACAGCAAAGCTGCCTTTACCGCCTTCGGTCTGCATTAAGTTCTTTTCGCCAAGAATCTGTAAAGCAATAGCGGTGGAAGATGAGGATAAAATTAAACCTATTGCGATACCCATTTGCCATGAAAAACCAAACAGCATGGCTATGCCAGCAATAATTAAGGTGGTGACTATCACCTGCAAGCCACCCATCCCCAAAATAGGTTTACGTAATTGCCATAAAACCGGGGGCTGCAATTCAAGGCCAATCAAAAAGAGCATCATGACTACGCCAAATTCGGCAAAATGCATAATATGCTCAGTATCCCCCACAAACCCTAAGACAAAAGGGCCAATCATCACACCCGCAATTAAATAGCCTAAAACTGAACCCAAACCTAAACGGCTAGCCAGCGGTACAGCCACCACACCAGCAGCAAGAAATAGAAACGCCTCTTGTAATAGCGCCATAATGTTCCCTTAAGCGATTAATTCATTGAGATAGTGCAAGCGCGTTAAAGCGGGCACAGATAGATGTTGTGCATGAAGCTGGCTAAGCAGTTGTTGATACTCACTGGCGGTAGCATCAATTTCAGCTTGGCTAAGGTCATTCGCATCATGAATGACAAAAGGGGGAACATAAATCATCCCGCACAAATTAGCGGTTTGCTCAAAGGGACGTAATAGCTCACGGATAGTAAAATGATTTTCCCCATCCGCTTGATAAGCTGCCCGACTACCACCCGCACTGATCACATTAGCAAACAGCTTGCCTCTTAAAGCTGAGCCTTGTTGACCATAGGCAAAACCGTACTCTAAAACTAAATCCTGCCATTCTTTTAAAATGGCTGGCGAGCTATACCAATACAGCGGGTATTGAAACAGAATAATCTCATGCTGAGTCAATAACTCTTGTTCCCGATCCACATTGATCAGAAAATCAGGATAGAGCTGATAAAGATCGTGACAAGTAACTCCCTCAACTGTTTGTGCAGCTTTGAGCAGCCGATAGTGTACCCGTGAGCGCTCCAAAGCCGGATGCGCAAATAGAATTAAAATTCGATTATTCAAACTCGCTACTCTTTGATTAAGCAGGAACCGTGATGGGGGCAGAGCCACGCTTACAGGTATGTGTACTCCAATACCAAGCGCCCAAACCAACGATTAGATTTGCGATTGCAGTGGCAAGGTAAATGCCATTCAAGCCCCAAATTTTCGATAATAACCAAGCCAAGGGCAAATAAATCACCAGTAAACGTGCTACTGTCATTAGCAAAGCAGGCATAGGCTGGCCGATACCATTAGCGACACTACTGACAATCATTACTGTACTAAGAAAAGCATAAGTCATCGGTACCATATGCAAATAAGTCACTGAGGCTTGAACTGCTGCTGTATGGGTCGTGAAAATATGCGTCAATGGCTGTGCAACCAGCCAAAAAAGTACTGACATGGCTAGGCCTAAACCCCACACAAAATAGAAGCTAAGATTTAAGGCTCGTTGTAAACGTTCAAATTTTTTCGCACCCCAGTTTTGCCCTGCAAAAGGGGCTAAGGTAGAAGCCAAGGCCATGACCAGCATTAAACCAAACATTTCAATGCGCGAAGCCACACTATAACCTGCCACTGCCTCACTGCCATAAGCAGCGACTAAGCCGGTCGTCAAACCTGTAGAAATCGGTGCAATCAGATTAGTACCTGCTGCAGGCACGGCAATACGCAGAATACCTTTCCAGCTTTGTCCTATATCTTGGGTCAAAGCCTGAAAAGAAATAAAATGCAATTTGAAATAGAGTACATAGAGAGCTGCTACCAAAGCGCCGAAATAAGCAATAATCCCAGCAAGCGCCGCACCTTTTAGCTCTAAACGCGGAAAGCCTAATAAACCAAAAATTAGTACCGGTGCTACCATCAGATTAATGACTGCAATACTCGTCATAATATAACTAGGTAATTTAGTATTACCGGCAGCACGAATCCCTGCATTCCCAACCATTGGCACAACAATCATAAAACAGCCCCAATACCAAATATCAATGTAATCATGGATATAAGGCAGCAGCTCAGCGGGTGCACCTAAAAGTTTAAATAAAGGATCGACGGTTAATAAGCCAATTATTGCAAACACTATTGAGACTAATACGGCCAGCACTATCGACTGGGTACTGTAATTCCTTACCCAATCCTCTTGTTTACTGCCAATTGCGCGAGCAATGACTGAGGAGGCACCCGTACCTATCCCGAAAGCTAAACTATTCATAAACATAACAACGGGAAAGATAAATCCCATCGCTGCTAAAGCATGAGTGCCCAATAGACCTAAATAAAAAGTATCTACAATAGTCACACTCATTACAGCCAGCAGCCCCCATAACATGGGAATAGACTGACTAATTAGAATCTGTTTTTCATCGCCGATCGTCAGATCGCGTTTAAGCATAAGAAGAAACCTATGTACTAGAGCTTAAGCTTTACAGCCGCATGAAGAAAGGCTTGAGTGTAGTGCAAGCGCTCAAAAGCAGTGAATAGCCTGATGGATTATAGGTACTCTAGCGTCTAGTTTATTCTTACGAGCGATTGAACTACTTTCTGCCTAAGTACTCAAAATTTCTACACTTAATCTAACAACTGCCTAGCAAACAACAGCTCATCAACTAGGCTTAGGAAGTTATCGAATAAAAATTTGAGGATCGACTGATGCGCTTACGGAGTTTCTACCTCACTGGTGTAGCCTTAAGCTTAGCCAGCTATTCAATACTAAGCCTTGCAGAAGTGCCACCCACTCCACTGAACTTATTTGTGGGTAAAAGCCAAGAGTTAGGTACACAACTTTGGCAAACTGATCACACACCTGAGCAAACTAAAGTTTTTAGTTATCTGACTAAAACGCCAAATGCTGATTCTAATTTTTATCCACTTGGCAGCATCAGGCACTATGGAATCTTTGCGGCTTTCACCCCCGAAACTGGTCAAGAGATCTGGCGCACCGATGGCAGTCTTGAGGGCACACAATTGCTCAAAGACCTGATACCCGGTAAAGCAAGTGGCTTAGCCAAAATGCGCGAACTTTATACCCAAACCAGCCTTAAGCTAAAAGATCGACTGTTATTTTGGGGGCAAACCGCAGACCAACTCACCCTGTATAGTACCGATGGCAGCAGCGAAAACACTCAGGCTTTAGCTCAATTTCCACGCTCCAGCGCTCAATCCTTGAATCTGTCTTCACCTGTCTTTTATAGCTTAAGCGAACAGGCCTTTTTTTGGGTCAATGATGGTGTACATGGCTTAGAACTTTGGAAAACGGATGGCAGTACCACAGGCACTCAATTAGCCGTCGATGCGAGCGAAGAGCCTAAGGATTACAATAATTTACTGGCCTATGCGCTAGAACCACTCAATAATCAAGGTAAGCTCTTCTTCATTGCAGCAGATAAACGTGCCAACTCACCGGAAGGGAAAATAGCTTATTCACTCTGGCAAGTGGATGGCAACAGCAGTGAGCGCCTGACACGCTTTCCTGAGCAAACTGCCCTGAGTTTTAATACCGTCGCGGCGAATGAAGATAAAGTGCTTTGGGTGAAAACCAATGAAACTGATCAGCAGCCTGAACTTTGGCAATTTGACCTCAAAACGAAACAAGCAAGTTTAATTCTCCATTTGCCAGCTGCTGAGCATGGAGCACGCAGTATCAATACTAGCAAAGCGGTATTCTTTAACAGCAAACTGTATGTATGGTTCTCTGTGATCGGCGAGCCAACCTTTGAAGAATTATGGGTAACTGATTTTACCGCTAAAGGCACTGAGCGTTTAGTGAGTCTGCCGAATCCAAATAATGAATATCAAGCACCACCGCTATTATTTAGTTTTGCGGATCACCTGTATTTTATGCAAAGCGATGGGATTCGCCCTTCTGCACTCTGGCTTACCGATGGCACAGTCACTGGTACGAAAAATATCTTAAGCATGAAAGATGGGCAGTATGCAGGCGGTGCAGGTGACTCATGGCCTGCACGCCCGACTCCTTATGTGTTGCGGACTGATAAATTAATTTTCCCGACCTTTTCACCGAAAGATCGGAATCGCTCGCAGTTGTGGAGCTTAATACCAGAACAACCCGAAAAGCCTGTACTTTTAGGTGAGTTCGATGATCCACAACTCTTGCCACCCGCACCCAACGATCAAAGCCAATTTGTGTATTTTCTCAGTGGCAAACAACGTTGGCAAACCGATGGTACGTTGGCAGGCACTAAAGCCTTAGGGGATGATCCGCTTCGCGCTCATTGGGAACCAACACCTTGGCCAGTGGGTGGTTTAACTGAAATTTTGCCTTTAGCGGGTCAGCAAACCAGTTGGATTTTGGCAGAAAACGATCTACAAGCGGGCAAAGAGCCTTGGCTACTTAGTAGCGAAGTTAAGCAAAGCAAAGTGCTCAAGGATATTAATCCCAGCGCTGCCAGTGCTGATTTAAGGCAAGTACAGCAACTCGGCTCCACTTGGTATTTTGTGCTGAATTCGCGTTTATGGGCGACTGAATCAGACCCCGCTACTCTGCGAGAAATTACCGAACTACCCAAGGATGAGACTTTTTCCTTTAATGCGCAATCTGCTATTAAATTTAGAGATACCCTGTATTTTCTCACTGAAAATGCGGAGAAAATCAATTCACTTTGGCAAATTAAAGCGGGTCAACTGAAGCGCATTAAAACCTTTCCCACTGGCTATAGCTGGATATTTCCGAGCAGCCAAGGCGTTTATGCCGCTTACTTCCCACCGGATACAGCTGGTACTTGGACGCTTGAATTATGGCAAGCACCAGCAGAGAAATTTCTGCCAGTATTAAAAGAAACCGAAGATAAACGCCGCTTAGCTACGCTACTCGAAACGGAACAGGGCTTGCTCTATATCTTAGAACCGAATCGAACACTCAATAACTCAGCAACAACTGCTTATAGCCTCCATTTACAGACCAAAGATGGTGCTAAGCTCGTTCTAAAAGATAGTTTCGAGCCAGTACCAAATGTACTGAATAACACGCTGTTTGCGACCGCTAACAAGACTTATCTGCTGACCCAAAAAACAGACGATCCTTTAAATTATCAAGTGTCGCGCATTGATTGGACGAATAAACAACTCGTCGAAGTTCAAACTCCAACTTTACCTCAACAAACTAGCCTATTAGCGGCCTCCAATGGGTTATTTATCTTAAGCCAAGAGTCGGAAGCCAAGCTGTGGTGGCTAGCCGATGAAGCCAAGGAAGCGCGTTTAATTAAACAATTCGCTGCTAAAGAATATGTAGATTTGGTCAAAGTTGCAGACGACCAGCTGTACTTTCACCTCATGCGCCTGACAGAGGATGAGCCACCACGGGAACTATGGATAAGCGATAATACCAGTGAGGGAACGAAGAAATTAGCGGATGATTTGGAGATGCTGCGGGATTAACTGTAGGCTCTAGTTCACTAGAGCCTAATCAATATTTAGCTTATTTAGATAGTGGAGCTTGCGCCGGAATATCCGCTAACTCCGTGACCACATCCAAATTCTGCGCACGATGGCGTAAAGCATGATCCATCAGCACTAAAGCCAACATAGCCTCACAAATTGGCGTGGCACGAATTCCTACACAAGGATCATGGCGGCCTTTGGTAATCACCTCGACCAGCTCACCTTGCAGGTTCACGGTTTGCCCTGGCAGCCGCATGCTGGAAGTGGGTTTAAACGCAGTGTGGACAATAATATCTTGCCCCGAAGTAATACCACCTAAAATCCCACCCGCTTGGTTTTGGGTGAAACCTTGCATAGTCATCTCGTCGCGATGCTCAGTACCTTTTTGGGTGACACAAGCAAAACCAGCCCCAATCTCCACCCCTTTAGCCGCATTAATGCTCATCATCGCATAAGCGATTTCCGCATCCATCCGATCAAAAATTGGCTCACCCCAACCCGGTGGTAAACCTGTCGCAACGGTAGTGATCTTCGCGCCAATCGAATTGCCCTCTTTGCGTAAGGCATCCATATAGGCTTCCATTTCCGCCACTTTACTCGCATCCGGGCAGAAGAAAGGATTGGTTTCAATCACTTCCCAATCGAGCTGTTCAGCCACAATTGGCCCAAGTTGCGAGAGATAGCCGCGAATTTTCACGCTATAACGCTCACTCAGATATTTCTTTGCAATCGCACCCGCTGCTACGCGCATCGCGGTTTCACGCGCAGACGAGCGCCCGCCACCCCGATAATCACGGAAGCCATACTTTTTGTAATAAGTATAATCGGCATGTCCCGGACGGAAGCGGTCGAGAATATCCGAATAATCTTTCGAGCGCTGATCGGTATTGTGAATAATAAGCGCAATGGGTGTGCCGGTGGTTTTACCCTCAAACACTCCGGAGAGAATTTGCACTTCATCCGGCTCGCGGCGCTGGGTCGTATGCCGACTTTGACCAGGCTTACGCCGATCTAAATCGAGCTGAATATCAGCTTCGCTAAGCGCCATTCCGGGCGGGCAGCCGTCCACAATACAACCGATTGCGGGGCCGTGACTTTCACCGAAACTCGTAACGGTGAATAATGTTCCAATAGTATTTCCTGACATAGCGCGCGATTCTAACAGTCTCTATTCATACTCGAAATAGGCTTAGGCTAGCCGTTGCTGTAAAAACTCAATAAAGCGGCGAATTTTCATCGGTAGAAAATGCCGTGTCGGATACATTGCATAAGCACTGACATAATAGGCTGCATAATCCCGCAAAACCTCCACCAATGCACCACTTGCTAATGTCGCATGGGCAATAAATTCAGGCTGATAAACAATCCCCTGCCCAAGTACCGCAGCTTGATTCAGAATGTCTCCATTATTCGCCACTAAATTGCCATGCACTGGAATACGCAACGCTTCGCCGTCTTGCCGAAATTCCCAAATATGCATCGGCATACTATGTTGATAAACCAAACAATTATGTTTGAGCAAATCATGTGGTGTTTGTGGCGTGCCATGCTTCGCTAAATAACTAGGTGCGGCACAACAGAGTAAACGTACATTTGCAATCCGCTGTGCCACGAGGGAGGAGTCTTCCAAATTACCCACCCGAATCACTAAATCATAATCGCTATTCAGAATATCAATAAAGCGATCATCTAAATGCAAAGTGATATGCAACTGCGGATAGAGCTGCATAAACTCATGAATTGGCTCCATTAAAGCCCGCATCCCGAACGATAAGGGAGCATTAATCCGAATACTGCCACATAAGCGCTCACTGGTGGAGGCGATGTTTTCTTCTAACTCATTGAATTCGTCCAGCAAGGCTTTACCACGTTGATAGTAAAGCGCGCCCGCTTCCGTGGTGCGTAAATGGCGAGTAGTACGCACCAATAATTTTACACCTAAACGCTCCTCCAATAAGCGCAAACGCTTACTTACGGCTGCACTGGTGACATTATGCTTTTCAGCCGCTGCACTCAAAGTACCGGCCTCTACCACCTCAACTAACCAAAATAAATCATCAAAATGACTCATGGGATTCTCAACTATGCGTTACCTGACACCTGAGTTAATAGCAGTTACTCTAACTTAAAGTCAAAGATAAACTAATACCCATACAAAACAGTTAGGAGAACTACTAATGTTACAGATTCGCAAAGCTGCCGAACGTGGACGGTTTAAAAATAATTGGTTGGATAGCCAACATAGCTTTTCCTTCGGTGACTATTACGACCCTAAGCACATGGGTATTTCCGTCTTGCGGGTGATTAATGATGATCGTGTTAGCGCTGGAGCCGGCTTCCCTACTCATCCGCATAACAATATGGAAATCGTCAGTTATGTGTTGGAAGGTGAATTAGCCCACCGCGACAGCATGGGTAATGGTAGTGTGATTCGCAAAGGTGATGTACAACGGATGTCGGCGGGCACGGGGGTTACGCACTCCGAATATAACCCTTCTGCCACTGAAGGCACACACTTCTTGCAGATTTGGTTATTACCAACCCACCGCAATCTCCAGCCCAGCTATGCACAAGCCTATTTTAGTGAAGCAGACAAAGCGAGTGCTTGGCGTTTATTAGTCTCTCCAACCGGAGCGGAAGGTTCTTTAGCAACAAATACCGAAGCCCTACTCTATGCCACAGTGCTCGGCAAGGCAGTCGAGCGTAGCTACAGCCTAGCGGCTAATCGCTTAGGCTATTTTTTTGTAGCTAATGGCTCAGTCGAACTAGAGGGTGAAACGTTAGCAGCAGGCGATGGAGCTTCGCTTAGTGTAGGTTCTGAGTTTAAGTTAACAGGGAAAGAGGCAGCGGAAGTCTTACTGTTCGATTTACCAGCATAAATAAAAAAGGGGCAGCAATTGCCCCTTTTTTTTACAGAAGCTTAAGAAAACTTAGTTCACCTTAGTTTTCATATCATCGAGAATTTTCACTAATTGATCAGCAGGGCGATAACCCGGAATCATCGTGCCATCTTCAGTAAATAAGGCTGGAGTACCATTTACACCGAGTTTTTGGCCTAATTCAAATTCTTTAGCAACTGGATTTTCGCACTCTTTCGAGGCAATCGTTTCGCCCGCTTTTGATTTGGTTAGTGCATCTTGTTTGTTATCTGCACACCAAACATTCACGATTTTTTTATAGCTTTCTGAACCAATACCTGCACGTGGGTAAGCTAAATAACGCACACTCACACCTGCTTCATTCAGTTGATTAACCTCTTTGTGCAATTTTATGCAATAGCCACAATCTACATCGGTAAACACGGTTAACAGATGCTTTTGCTCACCTTTCGCCTTAAAGATCACGGCATCTTTATCTTCAACTTTAGATAACATGTCTTTGCGCTCAACGGTGCGTGATTGCTCAGACAGATTGGTACGGCTGGAGCCATCAATCAAATCACCACTAAAGAAATAACGGCCATCCGCTGAAACGTAAATCAGTTCAGTGCCAAATTTAGCTTCATACACACCAGTGACAGGCGTTGGTTTAATCGAATCAGGCACACCACCGAATAAAGGTTTGAGCTTTTCATTTAATAAAGCGGTATCTACTGTAGCATCAGTAGGCGCTTTTGCAGCTTCAGTCGCAGCGGGTACTGGAGCTGCGGGTGCAACCACTGTCGTAGTTTCGGTGCTAGCTGCCGGAGCAACTGCTGCTTTATCTTCTGCGTTTGCTAAGCCCACCATTAATAAGCTTGCTAATAAGGCACTTAGCATTGTTTTTTTATTCATCACTTTCGTTTCTTTCCATCAGTAAAATTAAAAGAGCAGTCACTTCAACATAGCATAAGACACTTTCAAAGCCTATTGACCTTAAGGATCATGCTAGTTTGAACCCCTCAATACCAAAAAGTTCTAACCCCGTGGATGGTGCTGGCGATGCAAATCTTGTAAGCGTGCTTTCGCCACATGGGTATAAATCTGGGTGGTGGACATATCGCTATGCCCTAACAACATTTGTACTACCCGTAAATCCGCACCATGATTCAATAAATGCGTCGCAAAGGCATGGCGTAAAGTATGCGGTGAAAGTGGCTTACTAATCCCAGCTTCTGCAGCATAGCGTTTAATGAGATACCAAAATGCTTGACGTGTCATACCCGCCCCACGACCTGTCACAAACACTTGAGCACAGACGGCATGGCCTTGCATCAACTCCGGGCGGGAAATTTGTAAATAGCGCCCGACCCAATCTTGTGCCTCTTCGCCTAAAGGTACTAAGCGCTCTTTACCACCTTTACCTAAAATCCGCACTACCCCATGATGCAGAGACAACTGCCCTTGAGTTAACCCTGTCAGCTCTGAAACGCGCAAACCCGTTGCATATAATAACTCCAACATAGCACGGTCGCGCAAACCAATAGCTGAATTAACATTTGGTGCTTGTAATAACTGTTCTACATCCGCTTCCGATAAAGAATCAGGCAACAAACGCTGCGGACGCGGTGCTTCAATATTGCCGGTAGGATCAACTTGAATAACACCTTCACGCAACAGATAACGATAAAAACGCCGCATCCCCGACAATAAACGCGCAGAACTCGACGGCTTAGCGCCTGCTCGAAATAACTCAGCTAAATAATCGAGCAAATCATTCCGGCTAGCTGTTTCCAAAGCTTTCCCTTCAGAGCCTAACCAACTACACAAACCCAATAAATCACTGCGATAAGCATCCAACGTATTCTTCGCCGCCCCCCGCTCTGCCCAGAAAGCATCCAAAAAGCGATCCAATAGTTCGGTTTCATGGCAAGGGAACTCAGTTTCAATCGTCCGGGATTTTTTTAGGATATTCATTGTCTTGATAGATTACAGGGGCATTCCATGCTATGTTCAAACAAAATAATAAAGGGCTTTTATATTATGAATAATTCTATTGATTATCACAGCACTTTGCTTGCGCGCAAGCTGTATCGTGAAAGCCAATCAAAAGCGGCCAATCAACCACTTAGTGCACCGCTCAATACTGAAGATATTATTCCCGCCACCGATACGCAAGCAGACTTGCTCGAATATGCGGTTTTTAGCAATCCTGCCTGTGGCCACTTAAATGGCAAAGAATCCTTACAGGGTAATGAGCAATTTCAAGAAAATTGGTTCAATTTCTACCCACCACAAGCTAGCCTCTTACCACAACATGAAAATCTCGCAAAACTTCAAGCTCGCCGCCAAGAATTAAATCGCAGCCGCGCTACCCAATATGCACCACGCCTTTTCATGCTTACGGTATTAAGTGGCATGTTTGTCTTAGGCTTACTCAGTCACAATTGGCTGTTACCCCTACTCACCCTCACCTTGGTTTTAGTGGTGTGGTTAAAAACGCATCGAGCCATTCAAGATAGTAATGCGCATTTAGCACGTAATTTGTCATGGATTCAACAACAACAGCAGTTGCTACAGCAATTAGAGTCTAAATGCCAACAATTGACCAAACCCACTGATGCTAAAATTTTGCAACAAAGCTATACACGCCAATTAGAAGCTTGGTTACATGACAGCGTGAACGAGTTTTTCCCTTCGTTGCAGCCAGCGGAATTAAAAAACCAACTGCAAACTGGTGATATTAATTTTTTCTTATTGGAAAGCCGGGCAATTTTACAATTACTTCCCCACGAACCCAGCCCCAATAAGGACACTTTGCAAGCTTTGTTAAGCGTTAAAGGTAAAAGCTTATTCGCGATGCAACCTTATCCGCATTTAGAAGGCTTAAGCCGTTTACATTATCTCTATGCCCTCCTTTGCTTTGAGCAAGGTGTGGTTATCTGTACGGCCTTTTATGATTGGGTGAGTAATGATCTCTACAGCGTGCAACAAGATTTTCATCCTTATCGTGAGATTATGGATGTGCATCATGGCGATTTACGCCCCAGTGAGCATAACCCAGTGAAAGAGCATATTAGTGATGACATTTTCCAGCGACAAATTCGCGAGCCGCTGCAAGTAGTCGCTTTAGGCTTAAGAAATGGCCGGCATTATGCTTGTACTTTGTCGAAAATTCCGTTGCATCGCCGTACTTATTTACAAATGCCTAATTTGTTTTTTACCCATTATTTAAAGCGCGATGTTCGCCAATTGATTGCGACTTTAACCAAGCACACTGCTGCTTAAGTAAAATCAAACCAAACCTGTACTTGATCGTTTTCGATACGTACAGGTAAAGCATTTAACCATTGGTGCACGCAAGGACCTCGTACACACAAGCCGGTACTTGGCTCAAATAAAGCGCCATGCATACTGCATTGAATAAATTCGCGGTTTGGCTCGAAAAAAGTATGCGGACTCCAATTCAAAGACACGTGTTGATGTGGACAGGTATTGGCATAGGCATAAACCTGTTCAGCATATAGCACTACAAAGCCTTGCTTCGTATCCCAACCCTTTTCTAAACTAAAACCATATTCAGGGCGAGACTGTAAACGGGCATAGCTACAAATCGAATGCCACATTAAGAACGCTGCATCAAACTACTAAGCTTTTCATTATCAGGGCGCACTACAATACCCTTTTCAGTTACCAAAATATCCACCAATTTACCCGGCGTTACATCAAAAGCGGGGTTCCATGCACTCACTTGCGGGGCTGCAATCCGCTGTTGATTCACGTTTAGAATTTCATCTGGTGAACGTTCCTCAATCGGAATTTGCTCACCAGTTAGAGTATTCATATCAATGGTGCTGGTGGGCGCAACCACCATAAAACGCACCCCATGAAAACGCGCCAATACTGCCAAACTATAAGTGCCAATTTTATTCGCAACATCGCCATTAGCAGCAATCCGATCCGCCCCCACCACCACCCAAGAAATTTTCCCAAGCTTCATCAGATGTGCAGCAGCGCCTTCACAAATCAGCTGTGTAGGAATTTTATCCCGCATTAACTCCCAAGCTGTTAGACGCGAACCCTGCCACCACGGACGGGTTTCATCGGCATAGACTTGTTCGATTTTGCCTTCGCTATAAGCCGTACGGATTACCCCTAAAGCCGTACCATAGCCACCCGTTGCCAATGAACCTGTATTGCAATGTGTGAGCACGCCATGTGTGGGCTTAATTAGCTCATTCCCTAAAAAAGCCATGCGATGATTGGCATCAATATCCTCTTGATGAATACGCTGTGCTAACGCCATCAAGGTATTGATCGGCTCAGGATCTTCCTCATCAAGCGCTGTAATCATCCGCTGCAAAGCCCAATGCAAATTAATCGCCGTCGGACGTGCTGCTGCCAAGACATCAATATCTGGCTGTAAACGTGAACGCCAATCATGGGGATATTGTTTGAAAGCCTTACGAGCTGCCATCAACAAACCATAGGCCGCCGTAATGCCAATGGCGGGTGCACCACGCACCACCATATTACGGATGGCCTCAGCAGTATCTTCGGCATTATAAAGTTGAATATATTGCTCCGCATGGGGCAATTTGCGCTGATCAAGCAATATTAGATGATTATCTTTCCATTCGACAGCGCGAATTGTATCGTTTGGTGGCATGATGGCACTCGAAACTAAGGGGTAGAGTGCGATTTTACAACATTCTTCGAGCGACAACAGCCCTATGCAAATCGATTTATTAATCAAACCCAGTTGGATCATCACGGTCAATGAGGCAGATCAAGTCCTCACTGAACAGGCTGTAGCCGTACATGCAGGTCGAATCGTCGATATTTTACCCAATATTGAGGCTGAGCAAACCTACCAAGCAGCTCAAACTGTCGTACTTCCACAACAAGCCTTACTTCCAGGTTTTGTCAATGCACATACCCATGCTGCAATGAGCTTATTACGCGGTTTGGCCGACGATTTACCTTTAATGGAGTGGTTACAAAAGCATATCTGGCCGGCTGAGCGCCAATGGGCTGATCGGCAATTTGTCTATGACGGCTCAAAGCTTGCGATTGCCGAGATGATTCGCTCAGGCACGACTTGCTTTAATGATATGTACTTTTTTGCGGAAGAGACGGTGAAAGCTGTTCAGGAAGCAGGCATTCGTGCCTCGCTTGGCATGATTTTGATCGACTTTCCAACCACCTATGGTCAAGACCCTGCAGATTATTTACAAAAAGGCTTAAACCTACAGGATAGTATTAAAGATGATCCTCTCATCCAGTGCTGCTTTGCGCCGCATGCACCCTACACGGTTTCTGATCACCCCTTACAACAGATACATGAGCTAGCCAAACGCTTCAACACCCCGATTCATATGCATGTGCATGAAACCGCTGATGAAGTGCTACAAGCCGTTAAATCTACGCAAGAACGCCCGCTCGCTCGTCTTGAACGCTTGGGTCTATTAGATCGGCATTTTTTAGCGGTGCATATGACCCAACTACAAGCAGCTGAAATTGATCTGCTTGCGTATAAAGGTGTACATGTCATTCATTGCCCCGAATCTAATTTAAAGTTAGCCAGTGGTTTTTGCCCTGTGGCTAAATTACTCGCCGCTGGCGTGAATATTGCTCTAGGCACGGATGGAGCGGCAAGCAATAATGACTTAGATATGTTAGGTGAAATGCGTACAGCAGCCCTCTTAGCTAAAGCTGTTGCGCAAGATGCGAGTGTTGTTTCAGCACATCAGGTGCTGCGAATGGCAACCCTAAATGGGGCGAAAGCTTTAGGACTAGAGCAGGAAATTGGCTCAATTGAAATCGGTAAAAGCGCTGATTTGATTACAATTAATTTAGGTGGCTTAGAGTCTAAGCCCCTGTATGATCCTATTTCGCATTTAGTGTACTGCACGACGCGCGATCAAGTCACTCATGTATGGGTCGCTGGTAAAATCTTATTAGAAGAGCGTAAACTCAGCACCCTAAATGAAGTAGAGCTCATGAACTCTGCTCAAGATTGGCAAAGTTTAATTGGAGAAACTGCAGGATGAATGCCGAGCTGAATGTAGACCCCAACGAAATTCGTAAATTTGAAAGCATTGCGCATCGCTGGTGGGATCCTGAAAGCGAATTTAAGCCTTTACATGCCATCAATCCTTTACGTCTTAATTATGTAGATGATCGTGCCTCCTTAAAAAATAAACGCGTACTGGATGTCGGCTGTGGCGGCGGTATTTTAGCCGAAAGCATGGCACGGCGTGGTGCTAAGGTAAAAGGGATTGACTTAGGTGAAGGTCCTTTATCGGTTGCCAGTTTGCATGCTTTAGATTCACAAGTGGAGGTGGATTATCAGCAAATCGCCGTGGAAGTTTTAGCCGAACAAGAGGCTGGTCAATACGATGTAGTCACCTGTATGGAAATGCTAGAACATGTACCTGCGCCTGAATCCGTGATCCAAGCCTGTGCCCGTTTGGTTAAACCGGGTGGTCATGTCTTCTTTTCCACCATTAATCGTAATCCTAAAGCCTTTATGCTCGCTGTGGTGGGCGCGGAATATCTACTTAATATGTTGCCGAAAGGCACCCACGAATACGCTAAATTTATCCGTCCCTCTGAATTGGAGTTCGCGGCGCGCCAAGCTCAACTAAGCTTACAAGATATTAAAGGGATGACTTATAACCCTATGTTCCAAAGCTATCGGCTTGGCAAAGATATTGATGTTAATTATCTCATGCATTTTAAAAAGGAAGAGTAATTCATGCTTACTCCCAAAAGAATAATAATAACCGGCTTGACTTCAATGCTCTTGTCCGGTTGTGCAGTTCATTATGACAATATTGTCGTCACCCCTAATGGACGTGCTCAGTTGACCGAAATGGATCCCGCAATGGATCGCAAAATTCGTGAATTAGCCGGTGCTCTGCTGTCTTTAGGCCCCTACATTAGCCGTGATGAGGCGATGGATTTGGCTTACGACTCTTATGTGTACCCGATGAAATTAGCCAATGAATGGGGTCTGACCTGGCCGCCGATGTACCATAACACTTTGCGTAATGCGAAATTACGTCCAAAAGGTTTATGTGTGGATTGGGCAGACGCCATGATCACCATGGCGCGACGGAAGAATCTAAAAACGATGGATATTTACTGGGGTGTATCTAATCGTGGCGACCCTTGGCGCGAACATAGTACCTTGTTAGTCACCGCTAAAGGTCAACCTTTTGATACCGGTA
This sequence comes from uncultured Thiothrix sp., assembly GCF_937876535.1. Taxonomy (GTDB): domain Bacteria; phylum Pseudomonadota; class Gammaproteobacteria; order Thiotrichales; family Thiotrichaceae; genus Thiolinea. The sequence goes on along the minus strand of NZ_CALFHZ010000020.1, from coordinate 506,711 downwards.
TTATCCTCGATCCTTGGCGGAACTCCGGCAAACTCTATTGGTTACGCCATGTCGAAGATCCTGCATATAAATGGAAATACCATGCAGGGCCATTCTCGCCTTTACCTCCTTTAGGTCAATCGACGGTTAAGCGCATCGTGCAGTAAGCTAGCTTCAGCAGCGTCTCTAATGACAGAGGCGCTTTCCTCTAGCCTAGCAGAGTGCAAAAGCATGCGTATTCGCTTAAAAACCAAATGGAATAATCAGACTCGTGAAGTCTCGTTAACTGATACTGTCAGTGTGCTTGCCTTTAATGCATGGAAAATTGGCATGCAGGCTTTACTTGAGATCGAAAATCAAAACTTCCAAACTGACACTCAACTGCAGCGCATGGCGATTATCGAAGAAGTCATGGTTTTTTTAGTACATGTCTTGGATCGAATCGCTTACTCCGAACTCGAACCAGCAGATCGTCAGCCATTACTCAGTAGTTTTGCTTTAAAAATCGCTGATCATATTCAAGACAATACAAGCGATTTTGCAGGCCAAGGTGACTACCGCAACCCTTTTATCAATAAGCTCAACTCGCGTTTAGCCGAATATGCTGAAACTAGTTGGGATCAAGCTGCACAACTTCCAGGCTTTTCAATGGGTTTAAGCTTTGGACAATATATTGCGACAAGCTTAGGGCCACGTGATCAACAATGGGTTTTAGACTATATCCAACTTATCCTGATGCCCGAAATCCTCGAACCCTATAAGCGAGTTCTAATCCGCTTGGGTTTGCTCTCCACTTCAGTTTAACGCTCTGTTTAAGCTCATAGTTTCCTGCCCAATGAAGAGATAGGGATATTGACCTATTGACTTCAGCGTATTACTTTTGGGAGGTATAAATAGCCTTAAACCTATCTCCTTAGGGATAGAAAACCAAGATTACTGGAATCGATCATGTATAACCCTGTCAGCATTGATTGAAATGTTTCCCCGTGCAGAGCCGATGCTACGTCCACCGTTACCCATTTTAAAAGTCAGCCAAACTTATGCACTCATTGAACTCCGTGCTAAAGAACTCCATTTAAAATTGACTGAGCAGCATCGGGAAGTGATTGAGTTTATTTTAGACTTTTATGAACATTGCGATGACTGCGAAAATGCACGCGCTTTAGCGGATTTGCTACATGCAGAATTCATGCGCCAAGGTGGCCGCCGTTATTTGTATAAGCTATTCCCAGCCGGCCCTTTAAATACGATTCACTATTTGGCTGATTTGCCGGCACTTAAATACGAAACTGATCCAAGTTCTGGCATTCGCTTCTAATTTTGCTGAATTTCCCCGCAGGCTAGTGTATTTACTAGCGCCTCTCGCCTACCGTTTATAAGCAATCCACACCTAATTCTGTTCTATCAAGCTCGCGTTCACCTTGGGTCTTTAAGAATAAGATCACTAAAATTTTATAAACCCAAATTAATAAAAATTAGAAGGTATAACGATGGGCAAACTGACAACGGCCACTTGGGTACCAGGGGCAATGTTGGCAATTGGACATTTAAGTCTAGTACCAACCGCTGCGGAAGCAGATTATGCGACCTATTATCCCCAAGAAAACCCTTATCATGTACAACATGCGTCTTATCAGCCTAATAATCAGCGAATTTTTGATGTTTGGGCACCGAAATTAGATCTCCCTCCTGATATTCAACCCTATACCGATAATAATAATCAGGGCTTTTATAACCCACGCATGGAAGCTCCCCAACGCTCTTATCAATCCCAACAACACAGTCAACCCAATTTTCAAACCGCTGCACCACGCAGCACTAACGGTAAGAGTCTTAATCCAGCTCGTGAAGCGATTTTAAAAGCGGCTTACCGCTCTTTAGGTATTACCTATCGCTGGGGTGGCAATACGCCTCGTGAAGGTTTTGATTGCAGCGGCTTAACTAAATTTACTCATAAAAATGTGCATTTAAGCATTCCCCGGACTGCCCTTGAGCAAAGCCAAGCCAGCCGTACCGTGAGCCGTCGTGATCTGAAACCGGGTGATATGATTTTCTTCCGTACTAGCGGCAAAACGGTGAATCACGTAGGCATTTATGTGGGTAATGGCAAGTTTATCCATGCAGCCTCAGGCGGTGGAAAAGTGACGCTAGATGACTTACGCCGCGCCTACTGGCAGCAACGACTTGTCAAGTACGGAACATTTTTAGCTTAAGTTTGAACCCTGAACTTAATAAGTTAGACTTAGCTGATGATTAATTGCCACGGCGAGTGCATTTAGGCTTATACTCACCACAGGCTTATCATGCCGTATTTGAATAATTCATTTGGAAGGAGATAACTATGGGTTTATTTGATTTTGCAGCTAACATTGGTAAGAAACTGTTTGGCCATGATGATCCTCCTGAGCAGCAAGCCGCTAAGGTACAAGAACACATCCAAGCCGCGAATCCTGGTGTTGATAACCTGCAAGTGCAAGTTTCTAATGGCGTAGCCACCATTAAAGGTGATGCCAAGTCTCCGGAAGCTTTAGAAAAAGCAATCCTGATGGCAGGTAATGCGATGGGTATCCAAGAGGTTAAAGCGGCTGAAGCGACTGTTGCAGGCCAAGCTGCCCAATTAGCCAATGATGATGAGTTCTACATCATTGAAAAAGGCGACACCTTATGGAAAATTGCTGAAAAAGCGTATGGCAATGGCTCTAAATACAATGCGATTTTTGAAGCGAATCGTGAAGTTATCCAAGATCCAGATAAAATTTTCCCAGGCCAAAAAATTCGTATTCCAAGTTCATTAAAATAAGTTTTAGTCCACCTACTAAAATCTCTGAAAAGCCACTGATGAGTGGCTTTTCTTTTAGTTGATTAATATATGTTCTACTAAAACGCACATTCGGTAAATTTTGAATAATCTGCTTCAAAATACTCAACTATTCTAATTAGTTTGCAGCTACAGGATTTGGTGTATGCATCTCACATTTATTTCAGATACTCACTCCTTACATCGGCAATTGCAATTAGAAGGGGGTGAGGTCTTAGTCCATTGCGGCGATTTCACCAAACACGGCGATGTTGAGGATGTGGAAGATTTTGCGCAATTTATGGCAGCTCAAGACTTCAAACATAAAGTTGTGATTGCTGGTAATCATGATTGGTGCTTTGAAGATGAACGGCGCTTGGCTGCGGAAGAATGTTTAGCTTACTACGGCATTCACTATCTGAATGATTCTGGGATTGAATTAGCAGGTTTTAAATTTTGGGGTTCGCCGATCCAACCAGCTTTTAGCAATTGGGCCTTCAATCGCAAACGGGGTGAGGAAATTCGCCGCCACTGGGATTTAATCCCTAAAGATACCGACATTTTACTCACACACGGCCCTGCTTTTGGCATTTTGGATGAGTGTTACGATGGAGTTAAAGTCGGCTGCGAAGTGCTGCTTGAAATAGTTGAGCAGATTCAGCCGAAAATTCATGCCTTTGGACATATCCACGAAGAATATGGACTGCATGAATATAAGGGCACACTGTTTGTGAATGCTTGTAGCTTGGATGAATACTATAACTTGGTTAATCCGCCGGTAGTCTTAAATATTTAACAAGTAGAGATTGGCGCTCAATAATTTCAAAAAATACAGCCTATCAATCATGAAAGCTATCCAATCTATTTTTATAAGACTAATTAAAACCTTACTCTTAATGGCGCTTGCACTATTAACAATAGGCTTGGCAGCTGGATATTACAATCAAAAATCTGAACAACAAGCTAAAGCATATTGCTCCTCTATTAAATTAGGCGATAGTTCTAAAGGGCTACTAGAAAAAGGTCTGGCGGTGGGTGCAGATAAGCGCCATTCATACTACTACAAGGACGCAACTACTCAAGAGGAAAGCCTTGCAATTGCTTTTAAAGGGTTATTTATAGATCGACATTATTGTGGTATGACCATTAAAAACGAAACTATTACTAGTAAAAAACTATTTTTTTTAGACTAGCACTTACTCCTCATCGACTCTCATGCTCTAATCCCAGCTCAAACCTCAGCAAAAGAATGATTGGGAGCACCACATGCTGTTTAAACACTGCTTTGCATCTTTCACACCTTCAAACTATTTAAGCCTTTGCTTGCTAGCTGGCCTAACAGCTTGTACGGCACCGACCATTGACTCTACTTCCATGCAGCCAGCAGCAACCACTAAGACTCCAACGCCATCAAGCTCTCAACCAGCAAAACCTAGTCAAGTACCGACTGATCTAATTCCCGCTGGTATGACTCTACTAAGTTCTTTTAAACATGATTTTAATCGAGATGGTGTAGCCGATTGGGTGGCGGTAGCTAAACAAGATGTTGGCAATGGCTTTTATATTCGCCCTGTGTTTGTTTATCTCAGTCAAACGAATGGCGTATATAAACAACTGGTACAAAGCCCTTTTGAAAGTGCGTGGCCAACAAGCCGTCAACACGGGTTGACCGTGAAGTTACAAGGTAATGATTTACTGATTATTAGTGGCCCCGAAAAATTCTCCGATCTACCCCCGACTAATGGCCCAAATGAAATTAGCCTACGCCAGAGTTATTTATTCCAATACACAAACAATGACTTTGTCTTGCAGCAATATACACATGGCTCCTCTTTTGTTTATCAGGGCAAAGTCACCCATGACTCTTATATTTTTGATCTCCCAACCCGTGCTTATCGTGGCAACCGAGTGGGTAAGCAGCGCTGTGATTTTACCCCAAACCAAGTATGTAAAGATCAGTTCGCATGGAATAAAACGGTAACCAGCTACCCTATTTTGAGCTTAAGTAGCTTCAAACGTTTTGATTCTGAAACGATACGCGAGCTTTCGAAGGCGACCCAGTAGCTTACACGGCAAGCAAAAAAGCTTATTGATTTTTTTACTCAATGCTTCCAACTCAGCCTGTTTAAAATTTGCCACTTGCTCTCTGTTAAGGGCATGCTGCAGCCCTTACAGAGTTCAAGGCTATTTTAAATTACAATCAAGGATCAGCAATTTACAAAAACTGAAATCCAACCCCGCCACTTTCTAAAACAGTAGAGCAATCGGATGTAGGCGGTTTAGTCTGCCTAAACTTTTATTTAATTAGTTATAGCAAACTGGCTCATCCGTAGAGATCAGGCGTTGAACTCGCCTCTATTGCAAGTTTTGTAAGCGCTGTGAACCCTCATACAAGCTTGCCTCTTGGCTGCTACTTTTCCATTGACTAACCAGTCAATCAATGATATTTCATAGGCAACTTTAATACCCAAGAGGCATCACTATGAAATCTCAGGCCAAGGCGGTCGTAATCGGTGGCGGTGTAGTTGGCGTTAGCACGCTCTACCATCTCGCTCGGAAAGGATGGACCGATGTCGTTCTGATTGAACGCAAAGAACTGACTTCTGGCTCGACTTGGCATGCTGCTGGTTTGTTACCGTTGTTTAATATGAGCTATTCAGTCGGTAAACTGCATCAATACTCAGTACGTTTTTATCAAGAACTGGAACAAGAAACCGGCTTATCGGTCGGCTTCAGTAAAGTTTCGAATATTCGTCTGGCCTGCACCCAAGACCGGATGGATGAATACCGTTATTACTCTGGTGTTGCCAAAACGGTCGGTGTCGACGTGAAATTCCTCACGCCAGAGGAAGTTAAAGCTGTTTGGCCGATGTGTAATACCGAAGGCTTAATTGGCGCGATTCAACATCCCGAAGACGGCTATATCCAACCGAATGATTTAACCACGGCTTTAGCCAAAGGGGCACGTGCCCGTGGTGCTGAGATTTATCGCCACACAGCAGTCATTGGGATTGAGCAGTTAGAAAATGGCCACTGGTTAGTCAAAACCGATAAAGGTGATATTACCTGTGATCATGTGATTTCCTGCACGGGTAGCTTCGCGCGCAAAACCGGCGATATGGTCGGCTTAGATATTCCAGTCATTCCGGTTGAGCATCAGTTCATTGTCACTGAACCGCATCCAGAAATTTTAGAGCGTAAAAAGCAAGGCTTGCCCGAACAAGGCGTATTACGTGAATCGGATGCTGGCTACTATTTACGTGAAGAGGCCGGTGGCTTATTACTTGGCCCGTATGAAAAAGGTGCGCCTTGCTGCTATGTGGATGGCCCTGCGCCTGATTGCGAAAACGAACTTTTCCAAGAAGACCTCGACCGCTTAATGCCACATATTGAGGCTTGTATTAATCGTGTGCCTGCCTTCGGTGAAGTCGGCGTTAAATATGTTTATAACGGCGCGATTGCGTATACGCCGGACGGCAACCCAATGGTAGGCCCAGCTTGGGGCTTGAAAAATTTCTGGTTAAATGAAGGCCATAGCTTCGGGATTACCGCTGCGGGTGGTGCAGGCTGGCAGTTAGCTGAGTGGATCGTAGATGGTGAACCGACCGTTGATATGATGGGTGTCGATCCACGGCGTTTTGGCCCGTATGCTTCCCGCGGCTATTTACGCAAAAAGAATGAAGAGGCTTACAGCAATGTCTTCACGGTTCACTATCCAAATGAAGAGCGCCCTGCAGCTCGTCCTTTAAAAACCACACCTTGCTATAGCCGCATGCAGGCTCTAGGTGCGGTATTTGGCCAAACTTATGGCTGGGAACGCCCACAATGGTTCGCCCCTGCAGGCTATCAACTCTCCGCTGAAGATCTAGTCAGCGATGATGTGCTCTTGAATGAAAATCATGGTGCACCGCTTGCGGATGGCCGTATCGTTGAAAAGTACTCCTTCCGCCGCTCTAACTATTTCGAATTCGTCGGCCAAGAATGCCGGCATGTGATGGAAAAAGTTGGCATTTTAGATATGAGCGCCTTCGCTAAATACGAAGTGACTGGTCGTGGTGCAGAAGCTTGGTTGGAATCCCTATTCGCTAACAAGATCCCACAAACGATTGGCCGGATTGGTTTATGTCATATGCTCACCAAACATGGTGGTGTGCGTGCTGAATTCACCGTCTATAAAACTGGTAAGCAAGCTTATTATTTAGTGGGCGCAGGTGCTTTTGAACGTCACGATTATGACTATCTAGAAAAGCTTTGCCCTGAAGATGGTAGCGTTAAACTGCAAAAAATCACCACTCAATACGGTGTTTTAGTCATCGCAGGCCCACGCTCTCGTGAGCTGTTACAAAAGCTGACCGACACTGATTTATCCAATGCTAATTTCAAATGGCTGACCGGCAAAAAGATCAATGTGGGTGCAGCACAAGCGCAAGCTTTACGGGTCAACTTCGTCGGTGAATTAGGCTGGGAACTGCATCACCCGATTGAAATGCAAAACTATATTTTTGATCAAGTGATGGCTGCTGGTGCTGAGTTTGACATTAAGCCCTTCGGAATACGTGCAATGGATTCGTTACGTTTAGAGAAATCCTATCGCTTAATTCCGCGCGAAATGTCAATTGAATACTCGGCTTTAGAATCGGCTTTAGATCGCTTCGTGCGTTTAGACAAGCCTGATTTTATCGGCAAACAAGCCCTGATTGATTGGCAAGCACGTGGCTTCAAAAATGCTTTCGTTACCCTTGAAGTACAGGGTGTAACTGATGCGGATGCCCGTGGTTCGGAAGTTATTTTCCACAATGGACAAGTCGTAGGTCGGACGACTTCCGGTGGCTATGGCTGGCGGATTGGCAAATCTTTAGCCTTAGGTATGGTTACTCCGGGCTTAGATGTATTGGGTACTCAATTGGAAATAGAAATTCTGGGTAAACGCTATCCAGCGACGGTGATTGTTGAATCACCTTATGATCCAGAGAATGAGAAGCTGCGGGCTTAATGCGCTTTAAAATTTAGGGGGCAATTAGCCCCCTAAACTTTTGCTTAGCTTAGATTATCCCACCCAAACCCGTGCATTTCTAAACATCCGTAACCATGGGCCATCCTCCAGCCATTCATCAGGCCGCCATGAATGCTGAACTGCACGGAATACCCGCTCTGGATGCGGCATCATCGTGGTAAAGCGCCCATCTTGGGTAGTTAAGCCGGTAATGCCTAGAGGTGAACCATTCGGATTTTCCGGATAGTGTTCAGTCGCTTGACCATAGTTATCAACATAACGTAAGCCGACTAAACCTTCTGCTAAGACTTGTTCAGGACTAGAAGCATCAAAGATCGCCAAGCCCTCTCCATGAGCCACAGGCGTTGAGAGCACTGACCCGGCCATCCCCTGTAAGAATAAAGACGGTGACTCTAAGACTTCAATATTCACTAAACGTGCTTCAAATTGCTCAGAGGCATTCCGATAGAAACGCGGCCAATGTGCAGCACCTGGAATCATTTCGCGCAATTGCGAAAGCATCTGGCAGCCATTGCACACACCTAAACCGAAGGAATCAGTACGGGCAAAAAAGGCTGCAAATTCATCACGCGCGCGTGGATTCAGTAAAATCGTTTTCGCCCAGCCGCCACCTGCACCCAGCACATCCCCATAAGAAAAACCACCGCAAGCGACTAAACCCTTGAAGTTTTTCAGGCTCACTCGACCACTAATAATATCGGTCATGTGTACATCAATTGCTTTAAAGCCTGCCCGATCAAAAGCTGCCGCCATTTCAATTTGCCCATTTACACCTTGCTCACGCAAGATCGCGACACTTGGGCGCACACCCGTTTGAATGAAAGGTGCAGCAATATCTTTATCCTGATCAAAGCTCAACTTCACTTTTAAGCCCGGATCTTGCGCATCAGCAATCCGTTCAAACTCTTGAGTTGCACATTCTGCATTATCCCGTAGGGCTTGCAGACGATAACTAGTCTCAGACCATAGTTGCTGTAATTTCGTGCGTGGTGCGCGTAATACTTCATCATGGCCAAAAGTCAGTACTAACTCATCGGTATCATTCAGCTCGCCAATCACATGTACATGATGACCTAAGCCTACCTCACGGAATACCGCTAACACCGTATCCGTATCACAATGGCAAACCTGCAGAACTGCACCCAATTCTTCACTAAACAAAGCTTGCAAAGCATTATCGGCGAGATCCCCTAAATGTGCGGTAACACCGACATGCCCTGCAAACGACATCTCTGCCAAAGTCGCTAATAAGCCACCATCAGAACGGTCGTGATAAGCCAGAATCAGTTGCTCGCTACGTAATTCCTGCATCGCTTCAAAGAAATCTTTTAAGGCTTGTGGATCATCTAAATCTGGCGCGTAATGCCCCACTTGACCGTAGACTTGGGCTAAAGATGAGGCTGCTAAACGATTTTTGCCTTTCCCTAAATCCACCAGAATTAAATCCGTATCGCCCTGATCGGTGCGTAGTTGTGGAGTTAAAGTCTTGCGCACATCTTGGACTGGTGCAAAACCGGAGATAATTAAAGATAGCGGCGCCGCCATTTCTCGCTTGGTTTCATCTTGTTGCCAAACCGTTTTCATCGATAAAGAATCTTTACCAACGGGAATCGCAATCCCTAAGCGCGGACATAACTCTTCGCCGACTGCACGAACTGTATCAAATAAGGCCGCATCTTCACCCTGATAACCCGCAGCTGCCATCCAGTTGGCAGAAAGGCGAATATCACTGATCTGGGCAATGTCTGCGGCAGCCATATTAGTAATCGCTTCACCAATCGCCATCCGCCCGGAAGCCGGTGGATTGACTAAAGCTAACGGAGTACGCTCCCCCATCGCCATCGCTTCGCCGGTGTAGCCAACATAATCGGTTAGGGTCACTGCCACATCTGCAACCGGTACTTGCCAAGGTCCTACCATTTGATCACGCGCTACCATGCCGGTAATTGTGCGATCACCAATGGTAATGAGGAAAGCTTTGGAGGCCACAGTCGGTAAAGTTAAGACACGTTCCACCGCCTCACGCAGAACAATCCCATCCAGCTTTAATTCTGGCTTATGGAAAGTTTGATGATGCACATCACGCAGCATCTTCGGTGGCTTACCCAAAAGCACATTCATCGGCAGATTGACCGGGTAATTATCAAATAGCGAATCCCCGACCAATAACTGCTGATCCATAGTGGCCGTACCCACTAAGGCATAGACAGCACGCTCACGCTCACATAACTCACGGAACAGCGGCAAGCGTTCTTCGGCAATGGCGAGTACATAGCGTTCTTGCGCCTCATTACACCAAATTTCCATCGGCGCCATACCTGGCTCATCATTCGGTACAGTACGCAGTTCAAATTTACCACCGCGCCCAGCATCATTGATGATTTCAGGAATCGCATTAGAAATCCCCCCCGCACCCACATCATGAATCGACAGGATCGGGTTGTTTTTACCCATCGCCACACAGCGATCAATCACTTCTTGGCAACGGCGCTGCATTTCAGGATTGCCACGCTGTACCGACGCGAAATCCAGATTCTCGCTGCTCGTACCCGAGGCCATCGACGAGGCAGCACCACCACCCAAGCCAATTAACATCGCTGGGCCACCTAAAACAATAATCGGCGTACCTTCGGGTAAAGCTTTTTTCTCAACATGACCGGCACGGATATTCCCCATGCCACCGGCAATCATGATGGGCTTGTGATAACCACGTAATTCTAAACCTTTCGCCCCCGGCACTTCTTGCTCAAAAGTACGGAAATAACCCGCTAGATTCGGACGACCAAATTCATTATTAAAGGCGGCTGCACCAATTGGCCCGTCGAGCATAATGTCTAAAGCTGACACGATACGTTCAGGCTTGCCAAAATCACGCTCCCAAGGACGAGCGAAATTAGGAATTTTTAAGTTGGAAACCGAGAAACCACATAAACCTGCTTTCGGCTTAGAACCAATCCCAGTAGCACCCTCATCACGAATCTCACCGCCCGAACCCGTCGCTGCTCCGGGGAAAGGCGAAATTGCGGTTGGGTGATTATGCGTTTCCACCTTCATCAGAATATGCACTGGCTCATGCGTATAGTGATACTCATGCCCCTCACCATTTGGCATAAAACGAGTGGCATCAAAGCCTTCAATCACAGAAGCATTATCTTTGTAAGCAGAAAGAATGCCATTGGGTGCATGCTTATAGGTGTTGCGGATCATCGCAAATAGCGACTTATCTTGCTGCTTGCCATCAATAATCCAATCCGCATTAAAAATTTTATGGCGGCAATGTTCAGAGTTTGCTTGCGCAAACATCATCAATTCAACATCGGTTGGATTGCGGCCTAACTCTGCATAATTGGCTGCTAAATAATCAATTTCGTCGGCTGATAAGGCTAAACCCCAGTCTTGATTCGCTTTCGCTAAAGCCGCACGTGCATCCGTTGAAATATCCACATGACGTAAAGTCGCAGGCTCAGCCGTGCTGAATAATACAACTGCATCTTGGTAATCAGTTAATACCGTTTCGGTCATACGATCATGCAAGACTTGGCTAATCTTAGTTTGATCAACGCTAGTTAACTGACTCGTTGTTTCAATGCTATATGCAATGCCGCGCTCAACCCGTTCCACCACTTTTAGGCCGCAGTTATGCACAATATCGGTGGCTTTGCTCGACCAAGGCGAAATTGTACCGGGGCGAGGAGTGACTAAGAATAAGTTGCCATTCGGCAAACCAGTTCCCTGCTCTTCTCCATATTCCAGTATGGTTTTTAGCTGGGTTTGTTCGAGTTCGGTGAGCTCACGGGTATTCCGCACAAAATGCACATACGCGGTTTGAATCGCAGTTATCGTCGGCACAAGCGCTTGGAGAGTAGTTAAGAGCTTGTTTCGACGGAAATTTGAAAGGGCAACACTACCGGGGAGGATCAGCATGGGATCAAATCGCCTGTTATTTCTAAAGCAAATATGATACCGAAAGACGGAACTACATGACAGAGACAACACAAGTGCATATAATACGCGCTTCCACCAGTTGGGTGATCTGTGGGGGCGACATGGCTTCGACGTGGGTTACAAAACTTGGGGAGCATGCAGTGGGTGTGGTGACCACTTAAACACTAGTCACAAAAAATAGTCGCAAACGACGACTCTTACGCTCTCGCAGCTTAATAACCTGCTGATAGCTGTCTGACCGAGGCCGTGCTTATGCGTTCGGGTTTCAGGCATCATCTAACATAAGATCGCGCTTACGTTTGTTCAGGGCAAGAGCGCTAAACCTTAACTGAAACAGCCTGCAAGCCAGCCTGTCAATCGGCGGGATGCGGGTTAAACAAAAGATTGAATAAGCATGTAGCGCCTTCAAGCAGCGGATTTGCGGACGGGGGTTCAATTCCCCCCGCCTCCACCACTTTCCGGTCTAATCCAGACCATCCCAGACTAGCTAAAACCTTGTTAAATAAGCGTTTTAGCCTGTCTAAGGAAAATTCTAACTTAGTCCCAGACGGTCTACAACAGTCCCCGTTGTGCCACAAATTTGACACATTTCTACCACAAGTTAAGCCAGCTCATCCCTTAAACTCTTGTGAACATGACCATCTACACCATAAAATTCTTAACGATTTAGCCCCTTTAGCAGCAGACTTAGGGCTTAGGTTTGCACGAACTCTAAAACGCTATGATTATGCACAGGCTCATCAAGAGCTAATCGATATTCATAAGAGCTTACGCATTGAAGATTTGAATCTTTGCGATGGTACACAAGAACTAAAACTTAAAGCTCGTGCTTACGCGGCGCGCTGTCGTTTAACTAGGCAACAATTCAAAAATCCTGAACAGGCTTATCAACAATGTGTGCAACTTGCTAAGCGTTATCAACTAACCTCACCCAGTATTAAACAAGGTGATCTAATCGCCGCCCTCAATCGCTTGTGCTGTGAGCGCTGGTGGTTTCGTAAAATAAAAGTTTTGCGTCTGAGAAGCATTGAAGCAGTGGCACGAAATATAGAACTTGTTAGCCGCGCAAGCTCTGAGTATGCCAGCCAACATGCAATTAAGCTGAATAAACAACAAAAAATACAAAATCGTATTTACTTATCCTCTACTCGCATCACCAATGAAAGGGGTGAAAGCTATACCTTACAAGATTTAGCTGATCGCTCAGTCTCAAATCCAACTGTGCGCCGTGCTGAATTAATGGTACGAATTAGGGGTTTTGAGGTAGTCGCTAAGCTCTTGGATCACGTTGGTGAGTTTTATACTTTAACGACTCCCTCACGTATGCATGCTTGCCTAAAACGCGGTGTCAATAACCCAAAATATGACAAGACCACACCTAGACAAGCCCAAGATTATCTTACTCACCTCTGGGCTTTGATGCGCTCAGAACTACACCGCCAAGGTATTAGCTTATATGGGTTTCGCGTGGTTGAGCCACATCATGACGGCACACCTCATTGGCATCTCATGCTTTTCATGCCTGAAGAACATAAAACTGTCGTTAGGCAAATCATGCAGCACTATGCTTTTTTAGAGAATCCAGATGAGCCAGGCGCAAAAGATCATCGGTTTAAAGCTCTTAGCATTGACCCTAATAAAGGCACTGCGGCTGGTTACATTGCCAAATATATTGCTAAAAATATTGACGGTTACGGCTTAAATCAAACACCCGATGACAAAACTGCTACCGAAGCAGCAGAGCGTATTACCACATGGGCTAATACCTGGGGAATTAGGCAGTTTCAACAAATAGGTGGGCCAAGTGTCAGTGTGTGGCGTCAATTACGCCGCTTAGACAAAGCTGAAGATGAAGAGCTTGAACAAGCACGAAAAGCAGCAACCGCCAGTGATTGGGCGGCTTTTATGCTAGCAATGGGTGGTATTCAAATTTCTAAAAAAAACCACCCTATCAAACCTTATTACGCCTATGGATGGCATTTAGATCAAGCAACCGGTGAAATCACTCAAACCACTAAGAATCGCTATCTGGAACCAAGCCGTCAACGCATCGTTGGGGTGACTTCAAAAGGTATTGCTTATGACTCACGTAAGCACTTTTGGACGGTTGGTGAGAATCCTGACTACTCACCTAAAAACTTGCTTGCGGAGCTTTCAGCCCTAAGTGAAGCCCCTACCTTGATACGATCTAGCAAGAGAGCCGCCGGTTCGGCGTTGAATGCCTCGCTTCCTCGCAGGCTCCGAGCGAGGCATTCAACGCCGAGAGGGGGCAACCGCGCCGGAGGCGTTCCAGTCGTTAATCAGCAGCAAATTAACCTAAGTTCTGGGGTTGGTGACTGTGTGCGGGGCGAAGCCTGCGGAGACAGCGCACAGCCACCAGCCCCCTTGGACTTGGACTTGGACTTGTATCAATAACTATACCGCCTATGAAAAAGCCTAAAGCTTAACTTTAAGAGATGAATAAGCATGAGTGAATTTACACTGGATGAAGCCGTAGCACTGATCTATCAACATGTGATCTTAAAGAACAAATTAGCTTCACATGATAAGAAGCCTGAATTATCCAATATTGGCCATATCTGTGGTGTCCTTACTTTAAATGATCAGATTGAGGTTGTTGTGAAATTTCAAGATGAACTTAAGCAAGTGACTAAAACTGAGTTCCAGTCTGAATTAGTCATACTTCGACCATAATATTGACTATGAAAATTACTAGTACATTATTAAAGTTAATAGTGACTTTGAAGAACAACACATCATGAACGAACCTCAAACCCGCCTATTAACAGTTGACCCAAAAACAGAGGAACTCATTCTGCAAAAAATGCGAGAGTTTAAAGGCATCGCTACAACGCTTGAAAGTGCTTTAGGCGCTTTGATAGTCGGTCAATATTTTGGCTGGCGCGTGCTTAAACTACTGCATACACCAGCAACCTATCGCCATTATGAAAAGGTTTTGGGTATCAAATTCCAAGATGTTTGCCCTGAAATCACTGAAATGGGCAAAAAGAAAAGTATCGGTTACGCGATTACTGAAAAACTAGGAAGCTTTTGGGCAGTGATCATGGGCAGGAAAAAAGTACCTAATAAAGGCAATCTTGATGATGAGGATGAAGTAAAACGCATAGCAGACGCGTTTGTGGAGCCAAGCAAATGACCACTGTGAATGATTACATCACTATCAAGAAATTTGCAGAAATTAGTGGGTTAACTGAAGAAGCGATCAATCAGTACCTAAAAAAAGGTATCTGGATTCAAAATGTTCATTGGGTAAAAGCACCTAATCGTAGAAGGTTTATTGTTGTAAAGGCAGCAAATCAATGGATCACGAGCACAAAGGAATAACAATTCGAGGGAATAGCGCAGTTCTAGCATTTACTTACCAAGGTAAACGCTGTCGTGAAACTCTTCCTATGCCACCCACAAAGTCAGCTTTAAAACAGTTACAACAAAAGCGACAAGCTATCTTATATGAAATCAGAAATGGTATTTTTGATTATTCAAAACATTTTCCCTTAAGCAAAAAAGCTAAAGCCTTTCGCCAAGGAAGAGCTGATCAATACACAATCCAAGAAGCCTTAAAAGATTGGCTCAAACGTAACGAGCCTAATTATGAGCTAAGCACTTTACACGGTTATAACAGTGCTATTTTCCATCACCTCATTCCTCAGTTTGGGGCACTTAAAATTGCTGACTTATCAGTGATTCAGGTTAAAGAGTGGCTTGCCAAACTTACATGCTCCAATAAGAGAAAAAATAACATTTTGATCCCCTTACGCCGTCTTTATGAGGAAATGTATCTTGAGGGAATTATTGACAAAAACCCCTTAGACCGAATCAAAAATCTGACCGTAACAGCGCGGGAGCCAGAACCTTTTACCCTAGATGAAATTGAGAAAATCTTAGGCCAGTTAGCCGGTCAGGAAAGGAATCTGATTCAATTTGCTTTCTGGTCAGGCTTACGAACTTCTGAGCTGATTGCCTTAACTTGGCAAGATATAGACTTTGAAAACAATCGCTTTTATGTGCGTCGAGCCAAAGTAAGAGGAATTATTAAAGGCACAAAAACGAGTGCAGGCACTAGAGCGGTAATTTTACAAGATCAGGCTAAGCAAGCACTACTGAATCAGTACGCTTACACGGGCGCAGCTAATGAAGTGGTTTTCCATGATTCACGTAAAAACCAAGCGTGGAAAAATGACCAAAGTATCAGAAAAATAGTTTGGACACCTGCACTAAAAAAAGCAGCAGTGAAATATAGAGAACCCTACCAAACCCGCCATACCTTTGCTTCTATGTTGCTATCTAATGGGGTGAACCCTATGAAAGTCACTGAGCAAATGGGGCATAAAGATTGGGGTATGATCCGCAAAGTTTACGGGCGTTGGATTCCCTCTGCAGACGACAATCAACCACTTTAAGGAGTCAGTTCAATGTATAAAATCCCTATTAACGTCGAAAAGCGCATTAACTCCCTAAAATTTCAACAAAGAAATAAAGCGCTTAAAAATATGCTTCTTAACGCTTATGGTAGCTTTGAAGAAATGGCGCTTTGTGGCGTGGAAGGCCGTGGAAGATCGGGCTATTCTGTGCCGCTATCCCCGACTCGAGGACATATCCTAGGTCTTAATGCCAATGATCTTGAAGATGATATTCAACTGCTAAATTTTTTCATCGCTGAAAGCCAGCTACATAAAACCCATGTTTATACCTATTGGTACCCTTCCATAGAAGAGAAAAACTAGTGTCTAAACGTGGCAATCATCCGGTTAATATTCCTGATGCCTTAATATTCCATACTTTAGGGCGATTAAATGAACATCCTCATTACTTATCTGCCAAAGCCGGCGATTTTGAAGCATCCTTAGTAGTGGTTCAGGATTTAATGGCAACTATTGCGCTTGATACGTTAAAACCCTTAGTAGAACAGCAACCCATTCTCTTACCGGTACTGGCACAAGAGGCTCAAGGTAGAAATAAGATTCCGTTAGCACTGGCACTTTATCTTGAACACAAACTAGGTTTACCAGTTGAATTGGGCATAGGCCAAGCTACTAAGGTGTCACGTACCAGTTTAAGCGGTTTAGATCGTGTCTTTATCATTCCAGAATTTGCAGGCCAATCGATAGCTGGGCAAGCTTATTTACTGCTAGATGATACACTGACCCAAGGAGGTACTTTTGCAGCTTTGGCTTCACACCTTCAACAGCAAGGCGCTTCTGTCCTAGCAGCTATAGGATTGACGGGTAAACAGTACAGTGCTAGGTTAAACTTAGACAGTACGCTTTTAGAGCAATTAAGGAATAAACATGGCGAACTTGAAAGCACGTTCCAAACAATCACAGGCTACAATTACGCAGCACTTACGCACAGTGAAGCACGCACGCTCTATAACTTTAAGCCAGCCCAACAAGTTAAACAGCGCATCCTTGCCGAAAGCTATTCGCTTAAGCCATGATCAGTATCAAGATTTAATGGCGGAAATGCAGCAGGCTGCACAGTTGATACGTGCATCTTTTAAGAAAGCTGATTAAGCCACTATGCGCTGGCTCAATTTTCGATAAACTAATCTCTGTCCCTTGAGAAGACTGCCCTACAGGCTTTTCCCAAAAAACTAAACCCTCATCTGAACCTAAATCCTTTGCTAAACCTTCTAAAGCATGTAAGACCTGCGCTAAATTAATTGGTTTAGCTATTTTATATACAGCCACCCAAGTATTGTGGGCTTTCTCTGTTTCTTTATTTTGATAATAGATATGCCCCATATTGAATAAAGTGTAACTCATACCAGCAATATCACCAATCTCCTGTTGAATCGCCAGCGAGCGTTGCAGGTAACTCAGCGCCGTCTCGTAATCGCCTCTTACTCTAAAAATCTGGGAAATATTGTTGAGCGTCGTGCCTTCACCCGATTTATCACCAATCTCCTGTCTTATCGCCAGCGAGCGCTCATAACAGCTTAGTGCTGTAGTATATTCACCCAAGTAATAATTCTGTAGACCTGTTAAGTTCAAGCCTTGCGCTTGAACCTTGAAATCACTGGCTTGACAAATTGCAGGCAACCATTCTTTTAATAAGTTTTCATATAAGCCAGCCAGACTTAAGGTTCCAACAATATAATCCAAGACAAAGCGCTGTGCTTCTAGCTCTAAATCTGCTGCACTCAAAGCAGCATGAGTAGCTAAACGATATTCCCATGAACGACTCAGACCATGTTCAAGCTGCCACAATAAAAACTTAGCCGCTGTTTGGCGTAAGTCTTGAGTGAGTGCTGGATAGTGTTGATCCAAATAAGTTTGCACCAAAGGCGCGATTTGGTATTCAAGCTTTTCAGTGTTGGCATTGTGATATTGCTCAACTAAAGAAACCGCTAGTAAGTCTTTTAACAAAGACTCGCTTTCAGCCAGTTCAACACGATAAGCTAATTTTTGCACACCTACTAAAGGAACAGCCACCGGATAAGCTCGCAGAGCTAATAATAGTTGCAAAGCGGATTCACTACATTGGCTCAGCAACTTGGCTAAGGCCATATCAGTTTGAGCTTCAGCTTCTGCTTTATACAAGGCTGTGAGAAAACTGCTTTCTTCCTGCCCACTCATACCTTGAACAGCTTCAGCAAAAAATATTAAGGCACGGAAATTCCCACCTAACACTTGATAAACTGTTTGCAGGCGTTCTCCTGTTAAAGATAAAGCGTGTTGCCGCACAAATGCCACATAGTCCCCATACACTGGACGACCCAACGCACAATGCTCCCCCTTCCAATCTGGCAACTGCCAGCGTGAAGTAGCAATGACTTTCAAACCTTGCGAACTCACCACCAGCGCTGCATCGAGCCATAGTTTTAGGTCTTCATCGGTAATTGCATGCGGACTCGATAGGTTTTGCACCGACTCGAGGTTATCAAAGAAGAGCACAAGCCTATTGTCATAACGTTTCAAGGCTAGCTTGAGTAAGGCTTTAATCCACTCTGGACGGTTTAGAAGCTCGCGTTGTAGCAGCTCGTATTGGTTTTTCAGCGCGTCGTTTTCGACTATCGCTAATTCAATATTTAGCTCTACCTCTGACCAATCATGCTCGGGACGCAATGAAAAGCTAAATAAATGGTAGCCATTATTAGTAAGCTCATTAATCAACTTACTCGCCAACGCAGTTTTACCCATACCACCTGCGCCAGTAATCAATAAGCTATTACATTGAGACGTTGCCAAGCGCTTTTGCCACAGGCGCAATTCACGCCGCCGCCCCAAAAAGCGTTCAGGAACTGAGATTTGCCCGATTAAGTCTTTAGTGGGAATACGAGTTTTAGGTGTAGGGGTAAATGCCCAATCGGTCGCTGCTTGATGCAGGTCATGACTAAGCAATTGCGGTAAACACCATTGACCAAACGAAAGGGCTTGCCGCTGTGGATCGCTAGAAGCCTCCCGATAAACACTCGCTTTTAAAGGCTGCACAATTGCTTGCCGTGCTGCTTGCAAAGCAATCGCTACACTTTGCTTATCTGCTATCTTAGCTAGGAACGTTTCAGCAAATTTAATACCGGTTTGATCAAAAATAGATTCGCGCATCCCAATCACATGCGGTACACCTGCCCGATAGAGCGCATTGCTTAAGCCATTTTCTGGATAATTCGGATGTTGTTTAGCACTCAAGCACGCCGATAAAACCACTGCTTGAACTGGAATATTCGTAAAGCACTCAGCAATTTTGCTCTCAGAAATCAAAATACCCTTGCCTTGCCCATCCTCAAATAACAAGCTTCCAAACGCGCGCTTATGTGGTAAATCGTGCTGAAAGACACCATGCCCACTTAAATACACCAACTGCGGTTTGAATTTCTCTAACTCGGTTTTAAAGGTTTCAAAGCGCCCATCATCTGGCATATGTAGCTCAACTTCACCCTTCAATTCAGCCTCTAATAAAGCCTCCTGCACGCTAGCTTGCTCATTTTCAATATCTAAACGCTCCTGTTCACCTAAATCATCCGGTACAGATGAAAACAGCAATATTCGCAGCGGCTCTGCTTTGGGTACGACTAAAGCAGGTTTTAAATCAGGGTCATGGCGTGACAAACTAAACGCCGCTTCTCGTCCTAAAAAGCCAAATTCAGGATGATATAAAACCTCCCAAGGTAACTGCATGACTGAAGCATTATTGGAAGAAATTACAATCGGTAATACATTCAAGCCTACTGCTTGTTTAGCTTGTTTGAGTGAGTCTTTTAAATCCAATGCTTGCCACAAGGCCTCACCCACTGCTTTTAAATGGGCTTCTTCTACCAGCTCTTTGTTTTCATAAGCCTTGGTTAAACGCTCAGATTGACTTAGCAAATGAGGATGTTGTGCAAGAAAGTTTGAAGCTGGGGCGATAACAAAAGGCTCGGTCAACATAGACTAATCTCCTTGTTCAGCAAGAATCAGCCCAGAGCGTTTAAATACTCTTTTTTCAGCAGTTTTACTGCCTCGATAAACACTAACTTCTCGATCAACTTCAAAGCGAATTTTGAGCCTCCGCTCACAGATCGGGCAAGTCGTTTCCTTGATGATTTCAGATACATCATCAGGTATCTCTAATGGAGTGGGATAGTCGAAAGTATGTGTACATAATGGGCACTTTATAGCTTGAAGTGTAATAGCTGTCATTGTTCACCTCTTTAAAGCACTAAGCCAAAAATTACTAAGCACACCCCAAAAAAGGTTAACAAGCTCGCTGCAATCACTAGCTTTTGCTTACGTTGGGCAGTGGCTGAAAAATATTTCTCAAGTTCTGCTAGCTTATTCGGGTCTGCTCTATTTTTTACTGGTAATAGCGTAATCAGGGCTAGACCAAGTGCCACTAACCAACTGAAAAAAGCTATGAACACTAGCCAGCCCGAAACGGTCGCACCATCCCCTTGTGTCAGTTTGAGCACAGCACCATATAGAGCAGGTATGGCAAGATTTAAACTAATTAGCTGTTTAGCTAGATCATCCATTCGAGTGGCCTGATTAGCTACATCTTTAGCAAAGCTATCTTGCAAACTGTCTTGGTACTTGGAGGGGCGAACCGTAATTTTGCCAGCGTCTACTACTGGCACAGCAGAAGCATCATCAGACATGGGGCAATCCTGATTAGAAGCAGATGCTTAATAGTGTAGCAACACTGAGGGACGATAGCGATTCATCTCACTACTGCCATATATATAACCCAGATAAAAATTAGGAAATCTTTTTAAGTTAAAGTATATTCAAAACTATAAAGCGCTAACTCGAAAGACACACAATTCGATAGGAAAACACTTAAATGGTTGATTTAAGTAACAAGAACGGGGGTTCAATTCCCCCCGCCTCCACCACTTTACAGTTTCACCAAGTACCTGATAGTTCCAAAGCCCTTTACAGGCAGCAATCTGTAAGGGGTTTTGTGTTTCTGGTAGTTCCCTTCAATTCGTTATATTAAGATGAGATTAAACCTGTAACGCTCTTAAGTTCTTGCTACAACCAGCACTAGGCTTCTATACTAGAAATCTCATTAATTAACGGTACTTTCTTCCCCATGTTTAACTTCGTTGCTCGCTTAGTAAAGAAGTCTAAACGCCGCCTCACCAGCGGTTCGGGGTAGTTTGCGCTCTTAATTATTAGACCTGATTACCAAACCTAGCCGCACTAATCTGCGGCTAGGTTTTTTTTTGCCTAGTGAAAAAGGAGATTGAGATGTTTAGTGGATCGTATGTGGCGTTAATTACACCATTTCGTCATGGTAGTGTGGATGAAGCTGCTTTAAGAGCTATGGTGAATTGGCAGATTGAGCAAGGCACACAAGGTTTAATTCCCATGGGTACCACCGGCGAGTCGCCCACCGTGACCCAAGCCGAGCACGAACAAGTGATTCGCATAGTGCTTGAAGAAACGGCGGGACGGATTCCGGTAATCGCGGGTGCAGGTTCGAATAATCCGCTTGAATCGGTGCATTATGCGCAAGTGGCACAAAACTTAGGGGCAAATGCGATTTTATGTGTGGCAGGCTATTACAATCGCCCCTCGCAGGAGGGTTTATACCAGCACTTCTATTACCTACACGAACACACGAATATTCCCATCATTATTTATAATATTCCGCCGCGTGCAGTGGTCGATATTAAAGCGGATACTATGGCACGTTTAGCACAATTGCCAAGGGTGGTTGGTGTAAAAGATGCAACAGGCGATTTAACCCGTATTTGCCAAGAACGCCAATTGATTCAAAAGCCGTTTAGCTATCTATCCGGTGATGATATGACTGCGCTGGCTTATAATGCGTCCGGCGGTAATGGCTGTATTTCAGTCACAGCCAATATCGCTCCAAAACTCTGTGCACAATTTCAAACGGCTTGTTTGGCAGGGAATTATCGTGAAGCCTTGGTCATCCATGAAAAACTCGTGCCTTTGCATCAAGCTTTGTTCCGCGAACCGAATCCTTCCGGCCCTAAATATGCGGCTTCGTTATTAGGTTTATGCACTGAGGAGCTGCGTTTGCCGCTAGTGCCTTTAAGCGAAGCAGTGAAAGTGGAAATTCGCCGCTGTTTGGAAGGTTTGGAATTGCTTTAAGCTAAACCGTAAGCCAGCACGTTAACTGGGTGCTGGCTTACGGTTTAGATTTTACTAGTTGTTAAATTAGCACTAACTTTTAAAATACTTAACTATCTTTAAAGTTAATTAAGTATAAGGCTATCAAAAATAAAAAATACAAATCATTGAATATATTAAAAATATTTTCTTGGCACAACAACTGCAATATCTAAGTCATGAATAACAAGCCCGACACAACAAGGAGGCTGATCATGGCAATTCAATCTACCGTCAAAACGTTCGCTGGCGAAAAACATCGTTATCCTGATTTTCTGCACGCCATTCAAAAGACGTTTAAAGCCGCAGCGAAAGAGCGTTTATTCCTGACTGATACACCTGAATTATGGCCGCTATTTTTAAATAATCTGCCAGAAGCAGTGCATCAAGAATACACCTGCTCTGCTTGCCGCCATTTTGTGAATCATTTTGGTAGCCTCGTACAAATTGACAAAGACGGTAGCCTACATTCCGCGTTATGGATTCCAAAAACCGTGCCAGCCTTTTTCCAGCCCGCAGTCAAAGCTTTGCAACAAGCGGTTGAACAAGCAGCTATCAAAGGTATATTTGTGTCCTCTTTAGAAGTCTATGGCAAACCTCATACTGGGCAATGGCGGCATATGGCACTCACGCCACCGGCTAAAATAGTCTGGCAATCGCCCTTAACACATGCAGGACAATATCGCGCTAAAAAGTTGGAAGAATTCAACATGCTGAGTCGCGCCTTGAATGAGTTTTCTGCTGAAACAGTGGATACTGCAGTGCGTTTATTACGTTCAGATAAGCTGTATCGCTCAGAAAAAGTCTTAGGTGTGGCGGAATGGTTAAAGGCTTTGTATGCCGACTTAAACACAACTCCCAATCTACAACTGAAAGCGCATAAACAATGGCTAGCGGTAGCAAATGCACCAGAAGGTTTTTGCCATGTGCGTAGCTCTATGATTGGTTCGCTATTGGAAGATATTGAGTTAGGTTTTGAGTATGAGGAGATTCGGGCGCGCTTTGCCGAGAAAATGCACCCTTTGCAATATCAACGCCCACAAACACCACCTAGTGCTGGAAATATTAAACAGGCAGAGAAAATCATTGAAACTTTGCAAGCCGAAAAAGCTTTGGATCGACGTTTTGCGCGCTTAAATGAAGTTAAATTGCTATGGCAACCGAAAGCGCTTCATGCTGTTAAATCCAGCAAGCAAGAGCCAGGTAGCACCGGAGTATTTGCGCACTTGGCACCGAAACAAAATGCTGCATCAGAAAGCTTGAAGCTGCCTAGCCAAACTCTGACTTGGGAAAAATTCGAACGTAAAGTATTGCCTGATGCTCTAAAAATTGAGTTATTAGTGCCGAAAAATCAGCTCTTGAGTATCTGTGCTTTGACCACGGCGGTGAATGATAAAGCGCCACCGATTTTGCAATGGGATCGCGTAGAACAACGCAACCCATTTGCAATGTATGTGTATCTCGGTGGTTCTGCGCCGCAAGATTGGTATTTATCGGCGGGTTATGTGGAAGTGACCGGATTGTGTACCAATCCACCGCATTGGTATAAGGAACAAAGCCATCAGCATAAAGGTATGATTTTGCTGCTGAAAAATGCGCGTGATCGACTCCATCAAACCGCTGGTTTAGCCTTATTTCCTGAAACTTTAAAAAGCGAGTTTCATCCGATTCGTAAAACGATTGAAGCATTCTCTAAAAACGGGCGCTTACAAGGTTTTGAAGAATCATCGGCCTGTGGTTTGTTTTTAACCTCTACAGGGACGCTGAATTATCAATTACGAGTAACGACTGAGTTAGGCGTGCAGGATTATATGATTGATCGTTGGGATTGAGCTTAAATCGGGGAGTGCTGCTGCACTCCCTGGTAGTTTAAGCCAATAACAGCTCTTTCATGCGCTGATGCTCACGGGCTTGAGCAGCTAAACGTGCTTCCGCATTGCGCTCGCCAAAACCTTGATAGCCTTTACGTTGTACAATCTCAAAAAATAAGCCATTGATATGACGGGTATAAATATGGAAAAACTCACCCTGTTCATTGGCATCGTAGAGAATATTATATGCCCGCATTTGCTCAATCAGTGCATCCTCTAATAGAAAGTCAGCTTGCACCTCTTCATAATAATTCGGTGAAATCGGTAGAATATGATGCGGATTTAAGCGCTTCGCCACGACAAAAATATCTGCACAACCTAAAGCGATATGCTGCACACCCGAACCCGCCAAACCAATACGAAAGCGCTCGGTAGAAGATTCCCGCGCATGTGAGGTATTCACGGGTAATTGCACTGAATGATCCGCATTCACCAAAGAACGACTATGCACGATACCATTGCGATCCATTAAATCGTATTCAGCATTCGCTTTTAAGCCAAATAGGATTTGATAGAACTGTACTAAGGCTAAAAACTCCGTCGATGATACCGCTTGGGTGACATGGTCAATCACTTCTAAACCGAAGCCCAGCGGATGGGATGCTTCGCCAACTATTGGCACGAAATCGACTTCAAAGAAACGCTTAGGCTGCGCAGTATCCACTAAATACAATAAGCCATCACCTACATTACGAATCGCTGGGATATTCAACTCATCCGGTAAATGCGGAGCTTGAATAAAATCACAACGGTAATCGCGACAGTTTTTTAGTAATTGCGTTAATTGTGCAGTGCCTAAACCTATGGCACATACCGCCGTACCGTGGCGATCGTAATAGGCATTAGCAAAGCCATCGCGCTCACGATTGATAACAAAATTAATCTGCCCTTGACGATACAAGACCACATCCTTGCTGCGATGGGTATGAGTTTTGCGAAAACCTAAGGCAACTAAGAGCTGCTCCATCCATTGCGCTTGTCCACCTTGACAGGCTAATTCGACAAACTCAATGCCATTTAATAAAGCCGCATGTACTGCTTGACTAGTGGGTGTGCTTTGAGTTTGTTCAACTAACCACTGTAAGGAACGATAACCATCGCGTGCAATTTGATAAGGATTGCTAGAACGAAACTCTTCACACGGCACTTCATGCGACAAAATACCCTGATAACCCGCGCTTTGTAATTGCTGCAACCACGCCACTAAAGGTAATACACCCTGCCCCGCATAACAACGCAAATACCGATCCACCTGTTGAGGATCAATACTGACGCTTGGCGAATCGGCGAGTTGCACCAAGAAAATTTTTGCTACCAACTCAGGTGTGAGTACCGCTAACTTACTGTGATTCGCAAAAAAGGCAAAGCTATCCAATACTAAGCCTAAATTGGCACGATTCGCCAAGGTCACGACTTCAAAAGCACTGACAATATCACGAATATATTGGGCAGTCGGCAAAGGTTCATAGGCAATCGTAATGCCTGACTCAGCAGCTAAATCAGCTAGCTCCGCCAAATCTTGAGCCATTTGCATCGGATCACCGGAAGCTTGTGCTACCGTAGAACTAGTGACTAATAATTGTTTTGCACCCAATTCTTGCATGAGATGCAATTTACGCTGAGCACGTTGTAGTGCTTTGGCTTTTTGCTCAGGCACTAAACCTTCAAAATCGCTAAACGGCTGCAAGCTAATAAGCTGCACACCTAAGCTTGCAGCTAAGCTACGAATTTCGCTGGGCGATTTATCCGAATACAGCAAATCTTTTTCAAAAACCTCGACCGCCGTAAACCCTGCTTTGGCTGCAGCTTGTAATTTATCGTGTAAGTCACCCGGTAAAGTTGAGGAGGCAATGGCGAAGTTCATGCAACCGAATCCTGTGCTAACTAATAAGCTAATGGTTCTAGGTACACAGTATGCCCGCTATGAAAGATTTGAACAAATTGACCCGTTAAAGTTCTGCCCTCTCATTAAAACTAGACTAAGCGCTTACTCCAATAGCAAAGCCTGTTTAAAGCGTGCCAAAAACTCTTGAGTACGAGCCTCTTTCGGCTGATTGAAGAAAGTATTTGAATCAGCAATTTCTACGATTTTCCCCGCTGCTACAAACACAATTTGATCGGCGATTTGGCGTGCAAAATCCAGATTGTGAGTCACGATAATCATCGTATTGTGCTCATGCGAGAGCGATTGAATCACCTTTAACACTTCAAACTCTAACTCAGGATCAAGCGCCGAAGTGGGTTCATCAAATAACAAAACCTCAGGTTGCATCGCTAAAGCACGCGCAATGGCAACACGCTGTTTTTGCCCGCCGGATAATTGATGCGGGTATTTCTTCACATGCTCACTTAATCCCACTTTCGTCAATAACGCTTGTGCCTGCTCGGCGGCTTGTTCTTTAGGTTTTTTTTTCACAATCACCGGCCCTTCCATTACATTTTGCTCGGCGGTTTTGTGTGGAAACAGATTAAAGCTTTGGAACACCATGCCGGATTTGCGGCGCAAAGCTAGGATTTGCTCATTGCTTAAGGGCTTAGCTTTGGAAAAATCATAAGGGATTTCATCAAAGCTAATCTGCCCTGCGGTGGGCATTTCTAATAGGTTTAAACAGCGTAAAAGCGTGGTTTTACCTGAGCCAGATGGGCCTAAAATTACTGTAGTTTTACCGCTAGGGAATAGCACAGAAATATCATCTAAGACCTTTTTACCTGCAAACTCTTTGACCAAATGACTAACTTGAATCATGACAACCTCAGGCGTGGAAGCGGTTAAAGTAAACTTCGGTTTTACGTTGGTAATAGGATAAAACTGTGCAAATTACTAAATAAATCAAGGCAGCTTCGATATACAACCACAAAGGCTCGTAGGTAGTGGCAGCCTCTTGTTGAGCACGACGGAATAACTCCACGACGGTCACATTCGCCGCTAAAGAGGTATCTTTAACGAGGCTAATGAATGAGCTAAACATCGGCGGTGTAGAGACGCGCGCCGCTTGTGGCAAAATAATTCGGCGCATAATTTGCGCATAAGTCATCCCAATGGTTTGCCCTGCCTCCCACTGCTCTTTAGGAATAGACTCAATCGCGGCACGAATCGTTTCCGAACCATACGCACCGACACTCAAAGAAAAAGCAATCGTGGCAGCAACATAAGCATTTAAGGTAATGCCTACAGAGGGCAAGCCATAGAAAATAATAAATAATTGCACCAAAAGCGGTGTGCCACGAATAATCCACACATAAAATTGCGCCAGTTTATTTAACCAGATTTTGCTGGATAATCGTGCTAAAGCCGTAAAAAAGGCCAACACTAGGCCAATCGCAAAAGAAATCAATGCGAGAGGAATGGTGACTTTCAAGGCAGCTATAGCAAAGGGAATTAGCGCATCGGAGAGAATGCCAATTAAGCGATCATCCATAGCAGTGTCCTAGGCAAATGGGGGTGATTAGAGTGTGCGCAGTTTGCAAAGATAAAAAAAGCCTCAATTGAGGCTTTTTTCAATACCTTAAAGCAAGACCTTAGGGTTTAGAGACATCCACGCCAAAGAATTGCTCAGAGATTTTGGCATAAGTGCCATCAGCTTTGATCTCGTCCAATGCCTTATTAATCGCTGCTACTAATTCAGGATTACCTTTTTTCACCAGAATACCAGAATTGGCTGGTTCGGAATCGGTCGCAACAATTTTTACGGGTGCATCAGGCTTTTGCTTTTTAAAATCCAAGAAGGATAAGCGATCATTCAAAGTTAGATCGGCGCGCTTGGAGGTTAATAAATCAATTGACTGCGCAAAGCCATCTACTGAGATAATTTCTGCACCTAGGGCTTTGGCCTTTTTGCCGAAGTTACTGGTTAAAGTCTGTGCAGCATTTTTACCTTTAATATCTTCTAGTTTAGTAACACCGGTTTCATCTTCACGCGCAATCACTACCATCGGCGAACTGATGTACGGGTTGGAAAAATCGTATTTTTCTTGACGCTCTGGCGTAATACCTACTTGATTCACCACGGCATCATAACGATCCGCATCCACGCCTGCGATCAAGCCATCCCAAGGGCCTTCAACAAACTCGACTTTTTCAATCCCTGCACGTTTAAATACTTCTTTTGCCAGCTCCACATCAAAGCCAGTTAAGACATTATCCTTTTTGGAATCGTGAAAAGTAAACGGAGGATAAGTGCCCTCTGTACCAACACGCACGACTTTATTAGTTTTCAATTGTTCGTATAAATCAGCTGCTTGTACGCTAACCACTGAGCCTAAGGCAATCACGCCTGCCAATACAGATAACACTAAACGCTGTTTCAATGCTTTCATGGGATGTTCCTTAGTTAGATTTACCGGCGCAGCTATGCTACTGCGGGTAATTTGTTAATCATAGTAGGCGGCGATTATTCAAGGTTTGACTTAGAACTAGAAACGATTAAATTTGCTTAGCTTAGCGAAAAAGGTGATAAATATTAGGTTTAGACCTACTCTCACTAAGATAGTGCTTATCCTATGCTCAATGATACATTTTTAATTCTCATCGCCTTTTGCACCTCCAGCCTCACCGCTATTTTCGGTCTAGGGGGTGGGATGATTCTGATTGCTTTTATGCCTTTTTTCCTACCCGCGCCCGCGATTATTCCCATGCATGCGGCAACACAATTAGTCTCAAATGGCAGCCGCGCTTTATTCGCATGGCGCGAAATCGAATGGCAATTCACCTTAAGCTTTTTGTTAGGCTCTATTGTGGGCGGAATTTTAGCGGCTAAACTCGCCACTCTTATTAACTTGCATTATCTGCCCTTACTCATGGCAGCGTTTATTTTATTCAATGTTTGGGGTGGTGGAATTAAGTTTACGGCCAATCCTAAGGGCGAATTCTTGACGATTGGTTTTATGCAAACTGGCTTAGGCATGTTGGTTGGTGCAACAGGCCCCCTGGGGCAATCTACCTTGGTGCGTAAAGGTTTGAAGCGTGATGAGATTGTCACTACCTCAGCCGTCTTTATGGTGATTACGCATCTGTTGAAACTGATTCTATTTGGTTTTTTAGGCTTTTCGTTTGCACACTATTGGCAACTAACGGTAGGCATGATCATTGCCACCACTTTGGGCTCTTGGTTTGGCACCAAAATTCGGCATCGTGTACCGGAAACCAATTTCCAAGTGATTTTAAAATGGCTGCTTACCTTATTAGTGCTACAGATTATCTATATCACTCTAAGCAGTACTTAGCACTCTAGCTATACTCAGTTCTTAAGAAAATTATCTAAGTGCTGAATGATGTCTTTAAAGCAAAAAACTAAAAAAACTTGGTTATTAAGTTTACTAAGCTTCTGCGTGCTCAGTGTTTCTCTTGCTTATGCTTGGCTGAGGCAGCCTTATACTTACCCAGCGGCTCAAGAAGTCACGCACCAGTTTATGCAATTATTACGTCAGCAGCACTATGCAGAAGCGTTTAACTTGATGGCTAAACCGAATTTAATCGGTGATACACCCCAAGCTCTGGCTGAACGTGCTCAGAGTGAATGCTTAGATGATCAGAACTTTATGTCTGCCAGCCCACCACAAACCAGAGGCAATCGCCTAAGACGTTGGTTTAAGAATCAACCCTTGGATCAAACTAAAATTAATTTAGAGTTCGCGCACCACACTTGTCTTTTAGGGGTTCAACTGCTTAAGAACAAGCAAGGAGAATGGAGAATTTTACGCTTTGGTTTGCATGCGGGTTAGCGATAACCAAATAAAGTTATTTAAGGTCTATTAGCCGCTTTAGCAAAATTAAACTGGCAGCCCGAGATTATTTTAATTCATGTGATTATGCATAAACCATGTTTTGCTGACCCTTGCCGAAATGAATTAGTACACGAACCCACAGCACAAATGATTGAGAAAATAGTGTTAGCTGAACTCAACTAAATACAAAATCCCCCTCTAAACTCATCACTTAGAGGGAGAATTCCAAAAAGCCATTTAGGTCTAAACTACTAATTCCAATCCTGCACCCGCACACAATTTCTGCAAATTGCCATACCCCAATTTCGCATAAGTCAAAGGATGCGCCACCGCAGGGTCTTGCTCCGCTTCCACCACTAACCACCCCGAATAATCTGCAGCTTTCAAGCCTTTGAAAATAGTTGGGTAATCAACGCAGCCATCGCCCGGAACAGTAAACACACCGGCTAATACCGAGTTCAAGAAGCTACTATCACGATTCAACACATCGTCCAATACACTACGGCGAATGTCTTTGCAGTGCACATGATTGATGCGTTTTGCATGACGTTGTTGTACTGCTACAGGGTTGCCGCCTGCATAGGTTAAATGTCCGGTATCCAGCAATAAACCAACCGCATCGTTAGTATTCGCCATCAGGTTATCAATATCAGCTTCGGTTTGAACGACTGTACCCATGTGATGGTGATACGCGATTTTCACCCCTTGGGACAAGGTATACTCCGCCACTTGATTCAGTTTTGCACCTAACTCAGCCCATTGATTCGCAGCCAATACCGGACGCTTAGACACCGGCGTTTCGCGTTCGCCATGCACACAGCCAGTGACTTCGCAATATACCATTGCAGTAGCACCGAGGCTTTTCAGTAGGTTTAAATGACCTTGAATCGCTTCAATTTCCTGTTCCACACTACGTTCTAACAGTTTGCCGCTAAACCAGCCAGAAACTAAACGCAAACCGTGCGCCTCTAAAATCGGCTCCAATACTTTGGGATCGCGCGGGAATTTATTCCCTAACTCAAAGCCCGCATAACCCGCCTCTTTACCCTCACTTAAACAGGTTTCTAAAGGGGTTTCAGCACCCAACTCGGGCATATCATCATTCGTCCAAGTCAGGGGATTAATACCAATTCTTACGCTCATGTTTTGCTTCCATTAACTTTTAAAAATAGGTTTGTCTTAGAAACCCCACCCGACCTCCCCTTATCAGGGGAGGAGCTAGGACAATCTCTTTTATCCCTCCCTTGATAAGGGGAGGTTAGGAGGGGTTCTTACCCTGATAAAAAGAGGTTAGCTGGGGGTTTCTTGAATTAATAAGGTTGTTTACGCTTAGCTGCTACATATTTCTCATGCGCTACTTGCACTTGTTCGCGCGCTGATACTTCCGGTACTGCCACATCCCACCAACAACCACCGGCTGAAGTCATAAACGGGTCAGTGTCGAGCGCAATCACATAGGATTTCGTAGCAGCACGTGCCCGTCCTAAGGCCGCTTCCAACTCAGCAATTCCACTAACCGTTTCAGCGGTTGCCCCTAAAGCCCGCGCATGACCCGCAAAATCAATTTTTGGCGCACCCTCTTCCACCGTCACACAGTTTTCTAACAGGTTATTGAAGGCTGCGCTGCCAGTGGCTTGTTGCAAGCGATTAATACAGCCATAACCGCGATTATCCAGCACCACCACAATAATCTTGTACCCAAGCATGACACTGGTGGCTAGCTCTGAATTGAGCATTAAATAAGAACCATCACCGACCACCACAATCACTTCACGTTGTGGCTGTGCCATTTTCACACCTAAACCACCCGCAATTTCATAACCCATGCAGGAGAAGCCGTATTCAAGGTGATAACCATTCGGCTGATCAGTGCGCCACAGTTTATGTAATTCCCCTGGTAAACCACCTGCAGCACAAACAATAATGTCCGAAGCCTGACCAGTACGTTTCACCGCCCCCAATACTTGCGCATCTGAGGGTAAGCCGGTACGGGTAGGCGTGCTTAGATTGCTCGCGGTAACGCTATCGTAATACGCATTCCATTCGGCAATCGCGCCTTGGCCTTGTTGCAACCAAGCGTGCGGTACTTGCCACTGACCTAAACCTTGCTTGAGTTGTTGCAAACCAGTTTTAGCATCAGCAATCAGGCTTTGTGCGTTGTGTTTAATCGCATCAAATTTGGCAACATTCAGTTGAATTAACTGCACTGCAGGATTGCCAAATACTGTGCGCGAGGCAGTGGTGAAATCCTGCAAGCGCGTCCCCACCGCTAACACCACATCAGCTTCTTGGGCCAGTTTATTTGCGGCACTACTGCCGGTGACACCCATCGAGCCAACATAATTCGGGTGATTCCACTCGATGGAGCCTTTACCCGCTTGGGTTTCCGCGACTGGAATATGGAAAGTCTCGGCAAAGTCCTTGAGCGTTTTAGTAGCTTGCGAATACAGCACTCCGCCCCCTGCAATAATCAGCGGCTTTTGTGCTTGCTTTAAAGTCGCTAGTGCTTGCTCTAATTCCCGCGCCTCGGCAGGCGGACGACGCAGATAATGCACACGCTCGGCGAAGAAAATTTCCGGATAATCATAAGCTTCCGCTTGCACATCTTGCGGCAAAGCTAAAGTCACAGGGCCACAATTTTCCGCATCAGTCAGAGTTTGCATCGCAACGGGCAAACTGGTAATCAACTGTTCAGGACGTGAAATCCGATCAAAATAGCGACTCACGGGGCGGAAACAGTCATTCGCACTAATAGTCGGATCACTAAAGCATTCCACCTGTTGTAACACCGGATCGGGCGTGCGATTGGCAAAAATATCGCCGGGCAAAAGTAAAATAGGCAAGCGATTCACATGCGCTAAAGCGGCTGCAGTGACCATATTGGTCGCACCTGGGCCAATCGAAGTGGTGCAAGCCATCATGCGTTGACGATTATGGGTTTTGGCATAGGCAATCGCCGCATGTGCCATACCTTGTTCATTATGCGCGCGCAAGGTTGGCAAGGTTTCGCGGTATTGGTAGAGAGCCTCGCCCATACCTGCCACATTGCCATGCCCAAAGATGGCAAACACCCCTGCGAATAACGGTAATTTTTGCCCATCGACTTCGGTGTATTGCGCACTTAAATAACGCACTAAGGCTTGTGCCATGGTTAAACGAAGAGTACTCATGCCGCTAACTCCTGTCTCGCTGGGTGTTGGGCTTGGGCGCGACTGTTACGCCATGCCTGAATCAATTGCACGTAGTTATCGCCCACAGTTTGAATTAATTGCTGATCGGTCATTTGATTGGCAAGCCATGCGTGACTGGCTTCGGCAAATAGACTGCGCCCGACAGTAAAGCCTTTGCACATGGGGTATTGCGCAGCGATTTTGAACGAGTCTTTGAGGCTGTCTAAACTCGCGCCTAAACCGAGCAACACCACACCTTGGCAATGCGGATCACGCTCTTGAATTAAGGTGGTAAGTTTGCCCCAACTCTTAGCCGAAGGCGGCGGCAATTTCCACCAATCAGGGAAGACTTCGAGGTTATATAAACGCTGGATGGATAAGAACGCAGTATCATCATTTTCAGTACTATTCGCTGGCGGAATCAGCTCTAATAGCAATTGATGCCCACTGGCTTGGCAAGCCGCAAATAGTTCTTGAATTTGACGCTCTTGTTGCAGACGTAATTCGATTGAATCGTCGGTGTGATAAAACACCAAACACTTAACAATATGCTCCAAAGGCCAAGTGGCTAAACGCGAACCAATCGAACGTCCACCTTCTAATTCAATTGGACGTGATGAAGGCAACTCGACCGGACGACCAATCCACCAATGCCGCCCAGTTACATCGTTCAGCGCATCTTGGCCGTAAGTATCATCAATTAACACGCCACCTGCATTCGCGGGTAGCTGGGTTTTCTGCATCCCGTATTCCACGGATTTAACCAATAAACGTTTAAGGGTTTTAATGCGGGAAGGATCAGCGCCGACACTCACCGCCGCATCATAGAGTTGCTTACGATGATCAAACGCCAGTACACACAAATCAGGACGTGAGGCTGGGTTGCGGGTGGTGACGCGATGCAGTTGATTGAGTTTTTTATCTTGATCAGGGCGCGGGATCGACGCGGAATTTTTCAGGTAATAAAACAGCTCTTCTTCGCTGGGAATGGCCGGTGCACAAGCATGACGCGATACCACTAGCGCGCCACAAGCATTCGCATAGGCGGTACAAGTTTTATAATCTTCGTTGCGTAACCAACCACGTAAGAAACCGGACATAAACGCATCGCCAGCGCCTAATACATTTAACACTTCTACGCGCACACCTTGATGCAAAACGAACTCTTTACTGCTAGGCGGAATTGCGCCATCTAATACCGTGCAACCCAAAGGTCCCAGTTTTAAGACAATCGTGGCTTTGCTTAGCGCGCGGATATTCTTTAAGGCACTGATGGTGTCAGTGCTGCCGCCCGCGATATGTACTTCTTCTTCAGTGCCGACCAGCAAATCGCAATCGGGAAGAATAGTCTGGAGGTGTGCAGTCACGCCCGAGGAGGAGATAAAGCGTGTCTCACCATCCCCCAGACTGGTCAAGCCCCAAAGCACGGGGCGATAATCGATATCCACAATAATTTTAGTGCCGGCGGCTTTGGCGTATTCCATCGCGGTTTTACTGGCGCGATAGGTGGATTCGGTGGAAAAGTGTGTGCCAGTAATGAGTAAGGCTTGGCTTTGAGCAATAAATTCAGGGTTAATATCATCCGCGCTAATTGCCATATCGGCACAATCGCGGCGGTAAAAGATTAACGGAAAGGTTTCCTTGTCTTTAATTCCTAAAATCACTAAACCTGTGAGGCGTTCTTTATCGGTTTGAATTTGCGAGACATCCACCCCAGCACGAGCTAATTCCTCACGTACAAAGCGCCCCATATGCTCATCGCCCACTCGGGTAAGCATTGCTGATTTCAAGCCTAAACGCGCGCAACCATAGGCAATATTTGCCGAAGAACCGCCTACGTATTTAGCAAAGCTGCCCATGTCTTCTAAGCGGCTACCGATTTGGTTACCGTATAAATCCACTGCCGCACGGCCTAAGCAGATAATATCGCGTGTTTTTTGATTCATGAGCGCAGCATCCATTCATGAGCAGGGTGATTTTTGAAAATCCAGCACCGCGTCGGCCCCGCCATCACATTCAAATAGTAAGAGTCATAACCATGTGCTGCCGCCACCGGATGATAACCACGCGGCACCATCACCACACAACGATCTTCCACCGCCATGCTCTCATCAATATCCAAATTGTCGGTAAACACGCGCTGAAAGCAGAAGCCTTGGCTGGGATGAATCCGGTGATAATAGGTTTCTTCCAGATAAGACTCGTGCGGAATATTATCCGCATCGTGCTTATGCGGCGGATAGCTCGACCAATTACCGGCAGGGGTTTTCACTTCCACCACTAATAAGCTATCGGCAGGCTCATCTTGCGGCAGGATATTGCACACAAAGCGCGTATTCGAACCTTGCCCACGCTGTTCGCGGCTCATCGTTTCCGGCTTAATCCAAC
This sequence comes from uncultured Thiothrix sp., assembly GCF_937876535.1. Taxonomy (GTDB): domain Bacteria; phylum Pseudomonadota; class Gammaproteobacteria; order Thiotrichales; family Thiotrichaceae; genus Thiolinea. The sequence goes on along the minus strand of NZ_CALFHZ010000020.1, from coordinate 471,240 downwards.
GGGTTGCGTGATTGCCAAAGCCCGGCGCGCGGCACACCGCTAATTCCAAATCAGTAGTGGCTTTGACTTGTACCGCTTCGCCATTTTTCACATAAATCGCATGCGGGGCTTTGTCTTCAAACACCTGCATACGCTCGCCCACGGCTTGGAATTGCTGAGTACCTGCTTGAATATCGGCAAGTCCTGCCAGCAGTACCAAACATAACTCATCACTCGACGCAGGAAGCTCCAACGTTTGCCCAGCCTGCAAGTCATAGGCATCAAAACCCACATAACGCCATTGCGCGTTTTCAGGGCTAATGTGCTGATAATGACCCTCGGCATTCGGCTCAGGGCGGCGTAGTAGGCTCATCTCTCCACTCCTTATAAATCGACTGGTTGTCCAGACTTCAAGGATTCCACCGCAGCATCGGCTAAACGTAACGCGGCTAAACCATCTTGCTCACTGGTCGCAGGTTTAGAGCCGTTTTGCAGAGACTCAACAAAGTGGGTTAATTCAATGCGATAGGCATCAGCATAACGTTGCAGGAAGAAGAATTGCGGTTTAGCACCGGTGATACCCTCCGCACCGGCAAATTTCACGGTGTTTTCTAATTGATTGCCTGCTTGCAACATGCCCTTTTCGCCAAAGGCTTCAATACGCTGGTCATAGCCGTAAGTGGCACGGCGGCTATTAGTGATAATGGCAATTGCACCGCTCTTAGTGCTCAAGGTAACACTTGCCGTATCCACATCGCCCGCTGCACCAATTGCTGGATCAACTAATACGCTGCCAGTCGCATAAATACGGGTGGGTTCTTCGCCGAGTAACCAACGTGCCATATCAAAATCGTGAATCATCATGTCGCGGAACAAGCCGCCCGAGACTTTAATGTATTCGGCGGGAGGTGGCGCTGGATCTCGGCTGGTAATAATCAGGGTTTCTAATTTACCAATCGCGCCCGCATCCATTTGCGCCTTCAAGTGGGCAAATTGTGGGTCAAAACGACGATTAAAACCGAGCATGCAGGTAATACCTGATTCTTGTACCGCACGACTACAGGCATCCGCACGCTCGTAACTTAAATCAATCGGTTTTTCGCAGAATACCGGCTTGCCTACCGCTGCACAGCGCTCTAATAACGGTGCATGAGTGTCAGTAGAACTAGCGATAATGAAAGCATCCACATTCGGGCTTTGGAACATCTCGTCTAAAGTAACGACTTTCGCGCCGAATTTATCTGCCACTTTCTGCGCTGCTTCTGGGAAGACATCGACCACTTCAGTAATCCGTGCCCCCGGTACACCCTGCACCGCCAGCGCATGCACTTGTCCAATACGACCCGCCCCAATCAAGCCAAAACGAACCTCTGCCATAATCTCTCCTCCAAATGTGTGGGTTAACTGCTTGGAATAAGTATAGGCATAAATGGAATGATTATTCCAGTAATTTTGAAATAGGAAATAAATTTTCTATTTAGAGTGCGAAGATAGGCAACAAAGGCTTGAGCAGCCAACTAAGACATCATTTAGTAATTATTAAATTTTCGAACCGTGAACTGCAGTAGCTAGGAATGATACGTCTTAGACTGCTTATTCCTCTTTAAGGAAATAAACTGCTTATGCTGCTGTTCTCATTGTGCTTTTAGCAAAAAAGCTGTAAGGCCTAAACTAAGCTTCAACCACGCTTAGCCACACACTGCCGTAACCAATTCCGCGCTTTAGTGCCACTATGCCAAACACCTTGTACTACCGTTTTGCCATTGAGGGCGACCGCAAAATCTTGCTGCTCTTCTATCGAGTCCAGTAAGGCTTGAGTACTAGGCACTGCAAACATATACATTCCTAACTCTTTATCTAAAGGATATGGCGTATGGAAAGCTTGTACAGTTTGCGTTTCGCCGGATTGAGTCAGGCTCAAGCGGAGCTTGCGATTTTGCTGAGTGGGTGGAATAGATGCACCATAAAAACCAAGGAAAGTGGCCTCACCATTGTCCATAAAAATCACGCCACCGCTTAGGGACAGAAACGAAGCTTGGCAAATAGTTTGTGAAGCATTCGCGGCTGCCTCGACAAAATCCCAAGTACCTTGTTGTAACTCACGATAGGCTGGATCACGTGAATGTTGATTTCTAAAATTAGCTAGCTCTTGCTGACTTTGTTTAGCCATATCCGCAAAAGCACCCCAAGCAGCACTATCGTAATGAGTATAAGCAGGCTCCTGATAACTATTGCCGCCATCATGATAATCTCCCTCATCCTCAGGAGCTTGTTCATCCTCGTACCAGACACAGGCTACCCCTGTATTATTAGGCCCATTAGGATCAACCCCGACTGGACATTCCCAATCCGCTACAACAGCTTGCTGCCAAGCCAATAGGGTTAATAACGATACTGAGCAAAACCAAGAAGATGAAATGAAGTTTTTCATTACTAATACTGCTACTAACTAGTGATAGACTAAAAGTCAGCTTAACAAAGCTTTAACTTGAGATCATTAATCAGCCGGATTAGTGGTAGCAGCCTAAACCGATTTTCAGTTAATTCATCCAAATTAAGCTTCAACCCATACTGGCTAATTTTGCTAAACACTTATCGGAATAGGCTAGTCAAAGCACAAATCTTGGTTTAACACTATCTTCATTTAATGAGCAATGCCTACTGGGTGAAGATACCATGCGTGTTTATCTACGTTCTTTAATCTATGTAGCTTTATTAAGCAGTAGTGTGTGTATAACCACAACGAGTTTTGCAGCTAATGGGTCATTCTTTAATAAGAATACCAAACCACTCAGCTCTAGTGATTTAGTGAAGCTACTTAGCTCACGCTCTGAAAATGATGAGCCGTTGGTGGGAGCAAATATTGAGGATAATATAGTTGCAGCGGTCTACCCTCAAGTTATTGAGGGTCAGAATCCAGTCGACAGTTTAGAAAATTATCTTGAAAATCCAACAGTCTATCGTAGTGAGGGGGATATGCGCCGTATGGTGCGCTATTTCGAATGGGTTTTCGATGCACCGTTAATTAATTCAGAACGCAATCAATTAAGGCAATTATTAATTGCTCAACATAATAAAGATGGTGGGGCGAGTAGTAAAGCTTATCAGTTTTTAGCCAAATCAGTTGAATCCAAAATGGGTAATGTCTATATAGACTCAATGGATAATCCTTTTCAAGAGGAGAAACGTGCCGACCTGCAAAAAACTTATTTACCGATCTTAAAAGAGGAGGCCAGTAAAGGTGAAAAACTAGCGAAGTGGTTAATCCAGCATTATGAGGCTATTCAAATACCGCTGACTGAAGGTGATAATCCATTACGCCCACAAGTTATTAAAGCGTATATTGCGCATATGGTGTTCTGCTTAAATGAAATGGCTGGGACAAAACCTGATCAGCCAGTTATTCAGGCTAGCCCCGAGATTCAATTGAAGATTGCTCAGCAATTGATTCAGGCTTGGCCTGCTTTAAAAGCTGAGAAACGCGAAGAGTTGCTCAATTTACCATTGACTTGGCCAGTGACTGTCCAAGCATGGCCTGAAAAATCTGAAGCGGATAAGACACAGGCACGCATTGCTTGGGGCAAGGAGTTTACCCCCTTATTTCCTAAATTATTACCTGCTCATCAAGCCCGTTTAAAAGCTTATACAGAAGCCCAAGAACAAGCTAAAGCGGAATTAGCCAAGCAAAAAATGGCTGAAAATGAAGAATGGGCTAATTTAACAGCAGAGCAGCAAAACAGTGAGTTGATGAATGATCAACAAATGTTAAACCAAATGACCTCGACACAAATACTTAGCCAAGTGCCTAATCAGCAAATGAATAATCAGTTTTTACAAAACATTCAAGAAAGTTGGCATCATACGAATATGTATATTGACACATTTAACTACTAATGAGTGAACCTGCCCACTACCAATTGCAGTTTTAAGAGCTTTCAGCCGGTTACAACGACCCCTGCATCAACCACCAAAGCTTGCCCAGTAAGCATTTTTGAGGCAGAGGAAGCTAGAAATAAAGTCGCGCCTACCATATCTTCGGGTTGCAATAATTCTTTCAAACACTGGCGCTCTAGATGGGCTTTTAAATCAGCTTCAGTCACCCACAACTCTTTTTGCCGCTCAGTCATGACCCAACCCGGTAAGAGAGCATTGACCCGAATCTTATCAGGGCCAAGTTCACGCGCCAAACCACGAGTTAAACCTGTAATAGCAGCTTTTGCGGCTACATAAGCAGGATAGCCCGCATTACCCATTAGATAGGAGATAGAAGAAAAGTTAATAATGGAACCACCTCCTAAATCTTTCATCCCTGCTGCAACCTCTTGTGCAGTAAAGAAATGTGGGCGTAAATTTACATTAATTGACTCATCCCAAGCTCTTGTATCGTAGTCACTCAGCTTATGCCGATTATCGACTGCAGCATTATTAACCAGTATTTTAATAGTACCTTGTTTGTGAGCAACCTCACGCATAACGGCTTGTAGCTGTTCAATATTCTTAAGATCACAAGCAGTAAATAAAGGGCGCACGCCATACTTTTGCTCAAGTCGATCACAAAACGCTGAAGCATCAGTGCGCTGCACAAAAGCTACTTTAGCCCCTTGTTGGATAAACCCTTCTGTCAGAGCAGCCCCAATCCCCGAGCCACCACCGGTAATAAAAACGCTGGCATCTTTTAAATCATTGAAAGTACAAGGTAACTGATTAACGATCCCATCCATTGCTTTACTCCTTAGGTACTTGGCACACGTTAAGATACTCCTACTAGAATAATGGTCAATCCATGACTAACACCCTCCTGATTCAACTTGCTGACGGCCTCAGCAAGCTTGCAGCCTGCTTCCGTTTCAACAGCACCAAATGCCGATGCAGCATCTCCGTCGCCAGTCCGTGCAATACCAACCGAAACCCCGCTTTTAAGGTTGAATGCGGTACTAAAGGATGCCGATTATTGACCAGCATTACAGGTAAAGGGTCATTCAGAATTTTGCCTACATATAAAGCAATAGTTTCATCTAATTGCAAAGAGTTGACCGAGCGCCAGAAATCATTATCGCTTAAAAAAAACTGGAAAATCGGTGTATACAGCTCAATGGCAGTTTGAATATCAATTTTATTCAATTTGCCGTGAGGTATGTCCCGAATGGGAAACTCACCATCAGTAATCGCGGAAAAATTCAATTGTTCTGGCGCTACAATCTCGCGCCCCTGTGCTTTCAAGGCTAGATTCAAACTGGTAATAAAATTGAATAAATTCAAATCATGCTTTAAGAAAGCATCGTCTCTTAAATCTTCCAAGGTCTGAAAACGCATAAAATGCAGGGTTTGAATCTCAATCCCGGGTAAATTATCGAGAATAAAGCGCTGAATCTCACTGCCCAAAGTGAAATGACGCAGGATAAAGGTATTTGCCTCGGGGCTAACAAAACTTTTCAAACCCCAAACAATCGTCTTATGCAAAGCAGCTGAATTGCGCCAACTGGGCAAAATACTTTTAATGAGTTGGTTGAAAATAATCGTGGCGCGAGCCAGTGGGCGTACCACTGGTAAAAGGTATTGACGGCTTTTGCGGCTGCTATCAATCAACCATGCTTGCTTTACCGCAGAGGATAGCGGGGTGACACTATCCATATACAAGGTATACCAAGGATTAGGATCCTCAGGATTATCCTGCCAGTTTGACCAATCATCAGGTGCTTTCACAGAATGTGTTCCATTTGTAATTGGTATAAAGTGGCTACATCACGCGCGGTGCGCACAATTTCACGTTGAGTAGTTTCTCCACCCACCTCTAAAGCAAATTCCAAGGCCATGAGCCAGCGCGCTAAATGCTGTTCGTCATTTTCACCGTGATATTTCAAAAAGCGGTAGCAGCGTTCAGGTAGCTTCAATTGTTGCTTAATTAAGGGTAATAACCACGGCACAATCCGTTGCCCTGTCCCTTCAATAATATAAATTCCGCCCAATAAGCCAAACGGATTCGCTTGTTTGGCTTGGCGATACAGATAACTATTTAAAGCTTCACCACCTGCATTGCGCTGCAACTCATCGATACTGGCCGCTTGCCCACCAGCTGCTTGGTAATCCTCAAATAAAATCTTGAAATCGTATTGCTCATCATTAGCATGTTCAGTTATTAAGCTAGCTAAAACTTGATAAGGCTCATCCAAATGCGCCACTGCCTCACGCATCCATAAGCTACCCTCACGCACTTGTGGAATCCATTGCGCCATCCAAGTCACATAATCCGTTGGGGTCAATTGGCCTGCATTAATCTTTTCTACTAAAGGTGTGCGCCAAATTTGCGAACGGAATTGATGCCAAATTTCTCCCAGCTCTAATAAAGTATCACGTACTGGTTGCCTCATATCCTGTTGAATCCACGCAGGCGGTTGTGGTAAATAAACCTGTTTAGCCGGTGGTGAAATAGAGGAGATACGCTGAGATGACTGATTAATGGTGGCTAACTCAAGCACCTCCAACATAAAATAACTCACAGTAAAGCGCCCTGACTCTGGTACAAAAGCAAAGATTTTTTGCCCTGCTTTGGGGGTATGAGTCGCCAGCCATTCCGACAACATAATAAAAATAGAGGCTGCGCCGGTATTGCCGCAAGTTTTGAGATTACTAAACCATTTTTCACGTGGAATACCCAAACCTGCTGCGTCCATCATGCTTTCACAGGTTTTACCCAAGGCTTCGGAGGAATAATGACAAAAGAAGGTATCGACCTCAGCAGGTTTGACCCAACCACCTTGCACCAAACCCGCATACTCATGCACAGCTACTTCAAATAAATTAGGTAAGAGGCGCAAATTCTGGCGCAAGGCAAAATGCCCCGCCGCTTCAGCTTCTGCAACTGAAGGAAAATCTAAATAAGAAGCTTCTGCGCTATAGTCGCTATGCTGCTCTTTAGACCGATGGCTGCCCTGCCCGAATTGCATACACACCGGATAATCACCAGAAAAGGATTTGCTGTGAATCCAATTGAGTTTTAAAGCCAAGCCCTGCTGTGCTAAGGTATTTGTTACTGTTTGCTTTAGAGCTTGGCTACCATTCCCTAACAAGACTGCCCCTGCCCCATCCGATAGCATCCAGCGTAAAAAATGCGCTTCAAAATCTATCTGAGTTTGGCTAGTAAAACGGCTCTGTTTAAAAATCCGTGAAGGCATTTCTGCTGCTACAACAACTGCTAGATCTTGCTCGGGATTTTGCGCTAAGGATTGAGCCGCATCTTTTAAAGCCATGACACTAGAAGCACACACACCTTGATGGCTATGCGTTTCCATCGGTGGCGCATGCAAAGCCCCTTGAATCATATTTGCGACCCCCGGCATCAAAACATCGCCCCCAGAGCTAGCTGAAGCTAGTAAATCGACTTCACTTAAGTTCACTTGGGCTTGTTGTAAACAGCTTTGAATTGCACGACAAGCCATCTCCGTATGGCTAATCTGCGTTTTACCTGCAGTATTAATTGCATAATGGCGGGTTTGAATACCGTTTTCGCCCAAGACACGCTGCTTAATCCGTTTGGAGTTTTGATCGATGGGTGCAACATACGCATCGATTTGCTGATTATTAATCGGCTCACCTGGTAGATAGTGGCTAGCCGCCAAGAGATAAATATCATGGAAGAAAGTTGGTGCGATCATAGCTTTAGCGTTCTTGTAATGAGAATAAACTCAGGTTAACTAAGTCAGCTGAACCCAACAAGAATAGGACTAAGAAGTTGCGTGGGATAAGACTAGAGGTAGCGGAACAGTATGAAAAAAAGGCACTGCAATTACCGCAGTGCCTGGTTAGCAAGGTTGCTTGCTATCTAAACTCGCGCGAACTAATTGCTAAAGCCTGGAAGACATAATCTGCAAAGGACCAACGCACCATGAGATAGACATTATTCGCATCAATGCGATAGATCACAGCTGCGGCTTTAGAAAACAGCGTCGAAATCACTTTGCCTTCGCTTAAAAACTTCGAGCAATCATAGACACAGTTTTTCGCGAGCACTTCATAGACATGCTCACCCGAAAGCTTTAGGAGTGAATAGCCACCAGAGTTATCCACTACAGCGGCAAAGATTCCATGCAAAGCAGCTTTCGCGTCTTTAATAAAGGCATCTTTTTGGCTGAGCGGTAGTGTAATTAAATACTCATCCGGACTAAGCCATTTCACTAGTTTAGTATCCAAAGCACCGGTAATACCTAAAGCATTCGGTAATTGAATCCCTAATTGAGTTAACGCCTCAGCCGCGCCCGCTGTGTTAGGGCGAATCCGCAGTACCACATAGCCATAATTACGCTCTTCACTAACTTGAAAACCGTTTCCCGCTAAGGCATTAAAATCGTGGCCTTCTAACGCCGTCTCAAATTTCGCCATCAATTTTCTCCTTGCCTTGATCGTAGAACACGCTATCCACAATAGTTAAAGGGATTACTTCATAGGACAAAGGCTTGGCGTAAATCTTCGTACCCATTAAATCTAAGCCACCCTTCACCACCGCCATTGCAATCGAGCGCCCTAGCACTGGACTGAAATAGCTGGAAGTCACATGCCCAATCATGGCTTTACTGCCAATCTCAGCAACTAATTGGCAACCTTCATTCAAGACTTTATGGGGATCATCCGTGAGCAGACCCACCAACTGTTTACGCCCTGGACGCGCAGTATCGCTACGTGTTAAAGCGCGTTGCCCCAAGAAGGGATAAGGCTTATTCAAGGAAACCGCCCAAGCCATATTCGCATCATAAGGTGTGATTGAACCGTCGGTATCTTGACCTACAATTACATAACCTTTTTCAGCACGCAGAACATGCATGCTCTCAGTGCCATACGGAGTGATATTAAACTCTTTACCGGCCTCCATTACGCTCTCCCAAATGAAGCGCCCGTAGTTAGCTTGCACATTAATCTCATACGAAAGTTCGCCTGAGAAGCTAATCCGCATAATCCGTGCTGGAACGCCACAAACCGTGCCTTCGCGCCAATCCATGAAGGGGAAATTCGCTGCACTGCAATCCACATCTTTACAGAGTTTTTCCATCAAACGGCGTGCTTTCGGCCCAACGACTGCAGTGGTTGACCAATGATCGGTGACGCTAGTGATATACACCTTGAGATCAGGCCACTCGGTTTGCAGCCAAGTTTCTAGATGGTTATAGATACGCGCCGCACCACCCGTGGTGGTGGTCATTAAGAAATGGGTATCGCTAATACAAGCAGTCACACCATCATCAATGATCATGCCGGTTTCATCGCACATCAAACCATACCGGCATTTACCCGGTGCGAGCTTCGCCCAGGCATTAGTATAAACACGCGCTAAAAGCTCACGTGCATCAGGGCCTTGAATATCTATTTTGCCGAGGGTTGAGGCATCCATCATGCCAAGGTTATTGCGCACCGCTAAGCACTCACGCGCCACCGCTTGATGCATATCTTCGGAGCCTTGTGGGAAATACCAAGGACGCATCCACTGCCCCACGACTTCAAACTCAGCACCTTTCGCACGATGCGAAGCTTGCATGGGTGTGAAGCGTTGTGGATCAGAATGCAGCCCAATTTCACTACCCGCAAGCACTCCCATAGTGACCGGCGTATACATGGGGCGGAAAGTCGTGGTACCGACTGCTTCAATTGGCAAATTCATGACCTTAGCAGCCACCGCAATACCATTCACATTACCGGTTTTACCTTGGTCGGTACCGAAACCTAAGGCGGTATAGCGCTTGATATGCTCAATCGAACGATAATTCTCAAGGATTGCTAACTCAATATCCGAGGCTTTCACATCGTTTTGCATGTCCAAAAAGACTTTATCGCGCCCTACATCCGGACAAATAAAGTCAGCAACATTTAAAAGCTTCGGTGCATTCACCGGATTAGCCGCTTGTCCAGCCGCCAATAGCCCCACATACTCACCTTCTGCAGCCGCGCCTTGCCAATCACTATGCCCATTCACGCTACCCGCCACATAACGATGGGGTTTATCGCAAGCAGGCATAAAGGCTTGATAATCTTTTGAGAACCAAGGCTTAGACCCCGTATGGCAATCTAAATGTACTAAGGGACTAAAACCACCGGAGCAAGCAATTAAGTCGCAAGCAATCGTTTCCGGAGCATCACCCACGACCCAGCCGTGACTATCGCTATACGCCGTCTTAGCAATCAACGCGCGCTCAACACTCGTACGCCCTTCAGCTTTAACAATCGTGTAGCCTTGCTTAACAAGCACACCCAGTTTAGTTAAATCACTGGCATCATAACCCATGCGGCAATCCACCACCGTGGGGCGCGTACCTGCTTTCACTAAATCACGAGCCACCTCATAAATACTATCGTTATTACCAACGACTAGTGGCTTACTGCCGCACAGTACCGAATACTCATACTGATAACGGCTCACTGCACTCGCAAGCATCACGCCGGGCAAGTCATTATTGGCAAACATTAAAGGACGTTCGTGGCTGCCGGTAGCCAACACGACTTTATTCGCCCGAATCCGATGTAAACGCTGCCGAGATTGATGCGGATTACGTGCACCTATCGTCACATGATCTTGGCGGCGCTCTAAAGCTAACACTAAGTTGTAATCGTGCAGTGCATAGGCCGTGGTGCGTACCAGAATTTTCACATTCGCATGTGCTTCTAAAGCAGCATAAGTTTGATTAAACCATGCTTGTGCAGCAGGATCGCGCCCTGCATCCACAACTAATTCGCCACCTAACTGCGCACGCTCATCCAACAATAAGACTTTCGAGCCGGCATTGGCCGCTGCTAATGCCGCCGCTAAACCCGCAGCACCGCCACCAATCACCGCCACATCGGTATGCTGGTTATAATGATCATAAGTTTCCGCATCAGGCTTATTCGGTGCAGTCGCAAAGCCTGCTAATTTACGCAGTTGCTCTTCGTATTTCGGCCATAATAAAGCAGGGGACATGAAGGTTTTATAATAAAAACCTGCTGCCATAAAACGATGAAAAGGCTTGAGCCAAGCACGCAAATCCTCATTAATGGAGGGAATACCACTAGCTGCTTTAGCTACTAGATCAGGGTAAATTTCAACTTCGGTGGCACGTGCATTCGGCACATGGTAGCCCGTCTCCGGCTCGAGAATGACTAAAGCATTCGGCTCTTCCACACCCGCCGCCATAATCCCACGTTGACGACCGTATTTAAAACTCCGCCCTACCAACTTCACCCCATTGGCTAATAAGGCTGAAGCTAAGGTATCGCCTGCATAGCCGGTGTAATGCGCACCTTGCCAAGAGAAATGGATTTCTTTCGAGCGGTCAATGCGCTCATTAGCTTGTTTATATAAGCGCTTCATGCTTGCTCCTTGTAGGATTCAAAGGTGCGCACAGCGTAAATCTCATTCGTCACATTATTGCGCTCAACCACAAATAACTTACGGCAACCAGCAGCATGCGCCCATTGCTCTACCGTTTTACCTTTAGGATTGGTGCGATTAAATACATAATCCCCCCATTGCTCATCCGTACAATCTAGGCTAGGGCGTTGAATAAATGCCTCCCCCGCATAGCGATATTCCTGTTCATCACGCAGCTCGCCACAATAGGGGCAATGAATTAAAAACATAAAAAGCCTCCTTAGTGTGCAACGCCTGCAGCGCCATGCTCGTCGATCAAAGCGCCGGTAGTGAAACGATCAATGTGGAAAGGTAAAGCCAAAGGATGCGGCTGATCTTGACCAATCGTATGCGCAAATACATTGCCAGAACCTGGTGTTGCCTTGAAGCCACCCGTACCCCAACCACAATTGAAATACAAACCCTTCACTTGTGGAATCGGACTAATAATCGGGCAAGCATCGGGGCAAACATCTACAATCCCGCCCCATTGGCGATTCAAACGCACTCTGGAGAAAATCGGGAACAGCTCAATCATGGCCGAAGCACAATGATCGAGTAAATGCGGGCTACCGCGCTGTGAGTAGCCTGTATAGGAATCAATCCCCGCACCAATCACCAAATCACCTTTATCGGATTGACTGACATAGCCATGCACTGCATTTGACATGACGACAGTGTGCAGGACGGGTTTCATCGGCTCTGAAACGAAGGCTTGTAATGGATGACTTTCAACTGGCAAACGAATACCCGCCATTGCAGCCAACACAGAGGAATGTCCTGCAGTCACACAGCCCACCCGATCCGCTTTAATATAACCGCGTGAAGTCTGTAAGCCTTTAATCCGCCCTGCTTCAATGTCCATCGCTTGCACTTCACAGTTTTGGATAATATCCACGCCATGTTTAGCAGCCGCACGTGCAAAGCCCCAAGCCACCGCATCATGGCGCGCCACACCCGCACGCGGTTGGCAAGAAGCACCCATCACTGGATAACGCACATGCTTACCTGTTTCTAGAATAGGAATTCGCTCTTTTAATTCAGCCGCACTAACGACTTCGGCATCAACACCATTCAGCATATTCGCATTCACGCGCCGCTCAATGTCGCGCATGTCTTGGAGGGTATGGCCTAAGTTATACACGCCACGTTGACTAAACATCACATTGAAGTTCAGGTCAGCGCTTAAACCTTCCCATAATTTCAGAGAATGCTCATATAGATTGGTCGCTTCGTCCCATAGGTAATTAGAACGCACAATCGTGGTATTCCGCCCCGTGTTCCCGCCACCAATCCAACCCTTTTCCACCACCGCAACTCGCGTACCCGGAAAGTCACGCGCCAAATAATAAGCCGTTGCTAAGCCATGTCCGCCACCGCCAACGATGACCACATCGTAAGCTGCTTTAGGACTCACTTCCGGCCAAGCTGCTGGCCATTGTTTTTGTCCGCTGAGGCCAGCTTTAAAGACCTCCAGCCAAGAATACTTCATGAATGCCACTCCGATTCGTGCGAATGAGCTAGATTAGAGCTGATTGACTGGTCAGTCAATTGTGCTTTATCAAACATATTGAGGAAAAAAACTCAACCGCTTGGATATTTTGTTTCTCTACCTAAGTTTTTACTGTATTAAGCTAATTTTATCCCCAGCTATTTTCGTAGAAACTCGATGAATAATTCAAACACTATTAAAAATATTTGCGTTTATTGTGGCTCCAGTTTTGGTCGCCAAGCTATTTATACTGAAACTGCTCAAGCCCTCGGTGAACTACTCGCGGAGCGTGGGATACGCTTGATTTACGGTGGGGCAAAAGTCGGCTTAATGGGGGTGGTTGCCGATGCGGCTTTAAGTAAAGGGGGCGAAGTCATTGGCGTAATCCCTGATTCTTTAGTCACGCACGAAGTTGCGCACGGAGGTCTTACTGATTTAATCGTTACCGACTCTATGCACACCCGTAAAATGCGCATGGCTGAGCTTGCGGATGCTTTTATTGCTTTACCCGGTGGCTGGGGCACTTTAGATGAAATGTTTGAAGTACTCACTTGGGCGCAATTAGGCTTTCATAAAAAACCTTGTGGGCTCTTAAATGTAGCTGGCTATTACGAGGGACTTAAACAATTTTTCAAACATACCGTCGACGAAGCCTTTGTGCGTAGCTCTAACTACGACCTATTATTAATTGAAACTGAGCCAAAAATGCTGCTAGATCGGTTGTTACAGCATGAAAGCACACATACATCTAAATGGATTAAGCCTGCTGAAGAGCTTTAAAACCAAACCGTATCACCGTTCAATCTAGCAGTATTTTCCTCAATGCTTGGCCTGCGCTATTCTGAGTTAATTTAGGTTTTGAATTCCATGCAAAGCAAAGACTCAGAAAGTACAGGTCTACATCGTATTGTGATTGTAGGCGGCGGTGCAGGTGGCTTAGAGTTAGCCACCCTGCTTGGCGATAAGCTAGGTAAACAGAAACTCGCACAGATCACGCTGATTGATAAAAATCGCACCCATATCTGGAAGCCGATGCTGCATGAAATTGCTTCAGGTAGTATGGATTACACCTTGCACGAAATTGACTATCTAGCCCAAGCTCATTGGCATCATTTCCGCTATCGGATTGGGGCGATGACCGGTATTGATCGAGCACAGCGCCGTGTGCATATTGATGCATATAGGGATAATGAAGGCGAGCTGGTCACTCCGCAACGGAGTATTCCTTATGACACTTTAGTACTGGCGCTTGGTAGTCGCACTAATGACTTTAATATCCCTGGTGTCGCTGAACATGCCATCGAAATGGATACTGCCGCTCAAGCTGAGCATTTCCATCAGAAGTTGGTAAACGCTTGCATTCGTGCCCATGCGCAAACTGAAGCCTTGCAGCCTTATCAATTGCAAGTAGCGATTATTGGTGCTGGGGCAACTGGCGTGGAATTAGCCGCTGAGCTACATAAAAGCATTCGTACTCTCGTCAAATACGGCTTAGACAGTATTGAAGCTGATCGCGATGTGACTTTAACCTTAATTGAAGCAGCACCACGTATTCTGCCCGGCTTACCCGAGCGTATTTCTAAGGATGCAGCCAGGATTCTTGCGCGCCTTAAAGTCAATACTCGGACTAATGCACGGGTAGCAGCAGTACATGAACATAGTGTAGAACTAAGCACGGGCGAACAGATTCCAGCCGAGTTAATTGTTTGGGCTGCAGGCATTCGTGCCCCTGAGGTACTCAAAACCTTGGATGGTTTGGAAACCAATAACATCAATCAACTGCTGGTGAAAACCACCTTACAAACCACTTATGATGAAACTATTTTCGCCTTTGGTGATTGCGCTTCAGCCGATTGGCTTGAACATGAGCCACCTACTAAAGTTCCACCACGCGCCCAAGCCGCCCATCAACAAGCGGTACATTTAGCTAAACAACTGCAAAGACGTTTGGAAGGAAAAAGCGTGGAAGCCTTTCATTATCAAGATTTTGGCTCTTTAGTTTCACTTGGAGAAAATTGGGCAGTTGGCGGCTTGATGGGTAATATTGCGCGGGGTACTTTGTTTGTGGAAGGTTATCTCGCCCGCTTTATGTACAATATGCTGTATAAAAAGCATCAATTAAGCTTACACGGTTTTTGGAAAACCGCAGTAGAAACCGTTTCAGGTATTTTAAGACGCACGACAACACCGAGTATTAAATTGCATTAAGCGCCGTAAGAAATTTGCCTACTTTAATTAACTAAGTAGGCAAATCTAGAGAATTTAAGACTTAAAATAATACATTTGGTATTACTTATTGCTACTTAGCATAATTAAACTTGGTTATTGGAACTGCTGTCCTTAGTCTTGGTCTATGCTTGATCAAGTTTATAACAAGGAAGCTATTCTAATGCTAACAACTGCCTCAGTAACTAACCCTAGCAACCCTTATCCGGGTCTGCGCCCTTATCAACCCACTGAACAAACTAAATTCTATGGGCGCGATGCAGACACCCAAGCTTTACTCACTAAAATTCTCAACCAGCGTTTAACTTTATTATTTGCCGCAACCGGCGTCGGTAAAAGCTCTTTATTACAAGCCTCGATTCTGCCGCAATTGAGCGCTAAAGACGGTTTGAACCTCGATGTAATTTATTATAATGACTGGGTTGCGCCACCGATTAAAGGCATCCAACAAGCTGTGCGCCAAGCTTTGGCTAAACATTATGGCAATATCCCAGCTGACCCACAAAACCTTAGTTTAGAAGCCTTTTTTCGCCTGATTACCCCTAACACTAGCCAGCCTTTAGTGCTCATTTTGGATCAATTTGAAGAATTTTTCCGGTATCGTTTTATTCATCATGCAGCTGACTTTCAGCCTTTCATTGATCAATTAGCTGAAGTAATTTTAGCGCCTGAGTTGAATATCTCTTTGGTCTTTTCCATGCGTGAAGACTTTGCTTTAGAGTTAAATGCTTTCAAGCCGCATTTACCTAACCCTTTATTTAGCAATTACTATCGCTTAGAAAAATTAGGCATTGAGGCCGCTAAAGCTGCGATCACTGAACCATTAATTCAAGCAGAGTATCACTACGAACCAGGATTATTAGATGAACTCCTGAAAGATTTATTAAGTCGTGATCTAACTCGCGATGCTTCGAGCTTGGCTAAAGGCACCCAAGCGGATAGTGTGGAACCACCCTATTTGCAGATCGTGTGCTCACAACTATGGGAATTAGATAAAAATGATTCAGCTAAAACCTTACGTTTAGCCACTTACCGCAAAGCCGGTGGGGCGAAAGGTTTATTAGAAAACTATGTCAATTATGTCCTAAAAAGCTTTTCAGATAGCGAAAAACAAGTCACCTCCAAAGCCTTCGATCATTTGATTAGTCGCCGTGGCACTAAGATGGCGCATACCCCCGAAGACTTAGCAGAACTAGTCAATCTTAAGCCTTCGGAGCTGGCGAATGTGATGGATAAGCTTGAAAAAGCTCGTATTCTACGTCGCCAACAACGCGATCAACAGGTGTGGTATGAACTTTATCACGATATGTTTTCCGGCGGGATTGAAGCTTGGAATACCGCTTGGAAAAACCATATGCGGGTACGGCGCACACTACTAGCTACTGCTGCTTCCTTAGCAGCTTTAGCAGCGATTTACTTTGGAGTAGTCGGCTATTTACAAGCCACTAGCAAGCATTTGCGTTTAGGTAATAGCACTAATGACCGAGTGGAAATTTATACAGGCTCTAGCAAATTTCCTGACCCCTTTGGCCAGCAACATTATCTGAGTGAAACAGGCGTCGAACGTAGCCAGTTGGAATTAGATAAGCGCTACCCTAAGCGGGATATTCCTGATTATCCACTAGTTGTGCGTGATTTAATTGCCAGTCAACCGCTTCAAAGTCGTATTAATACTTATATTGGCAATGGTGAATTCTGCCAGTTTTCTGATTTACTCACCCAAGTTTTCCCTGTAGAAAAACCTGTACCTGGTTGCAAACTACCTACGACACGCCTACATCCTGCACAGGCTAACTCCCAAGCGACTGACTCTAAAGCCCCCACTTTTGGCACTAATCTAGAAATGGATGGGATGATGCAGGTTATGTTGCAGCAATTGGGTAACATGAAAACTGCTTGGTCTTTTGAACAAACAAACACGATTACAAAGCTGTTTGAAAACAACCCAAATGGCATGCCAGTTCCCACGACTGGCCCTTTTTATACTCAACCCTTGCAGTACACGTCTGAGGAACTACTTAATCAAGGGTTTGTGCAAAGAGTATTTGACTTTTTTGATCCACGTTACTCAGAAGCTATTATAAATTGGGCACTTAACCCTGAACAAAGTCAGGTCGAAGCACCTGCGCGCCCTACCGAAATAGTAAATATGTTGGTGGAAAATGGTAATCCAGAAATGAATGCCATCCTCACCAATGTGATCCAAGCAATGCAGCTGAAACCCCGTTTATTAGCAGCTCTCAGTGATGAGAACCCGCAAGTTCGAGAAGTAGCAGCTATCTTAATCGGCCAAACTAAAGATGCTAATTTCGCTAGTGCTCTCAGCAAGCTCTTGCTAGATAAGACCCCTAGTATTCGTCAAGTAGCTCTGAAAAGCTTATTCCAGATTGATTTTGACCAAGCCTTATCGGTAGCGGCAGAACTAATCACTGCCCGGAATCAGCCTTTGGAAACACGGATGCTGCTGATTAATTACTTAGGCAACAGCAACTCACTTAAGGCAGCTCCATTGTTAATTGCGCGCTTCCAAGACCCAAATGAACGCGAGGAAATCCGCCAGATGACTGCCTACGCTTTAGGCAACTTAGGTGCTACTGAGGCTATCCCTGTTTTTCGCGCCGTACTGAATGATCAAACTGAGCGTACTGAAGCACGTACTGGTGCGATTGAAGGGCTTAAATCTTTAAATGACATGGCTAGTATTGATCTGCTACTCAGTCATCTACAAGACTCTGAGGAACGCAGCGATGTACGCAGTAGTTGCGCTATGGCTTTAGGTTTATTGTCTGCCAATCAAGCCGTCCCGCTGTTATTGAAGCTAATTGAGGATCCTTATACTGATAGAACGCTTAAAGATGTCTCTTTGAATGCTTTAGAAAATTTAGAAGATCCCAGCATTATTCCTCGACTAAGCGCTTATTTGAAAACACTATCAACCGGAACTAGCCTAGCTATTCAAGTCACCATTACTTTAGGGAATATCCAACCAATAGATAATGCCAAGAGTTTAGCAGTCTCATCCTTCATGACTGCTACTAACCCTGAATTGCTCAGCGGCTTTAGTACAGAGTCATCCATACCTACCTATCTACCTATACATGCGTCTACCCCTGGGATAGACCCTAATTTGAATAGCCTTGTGTTAGGTAGTTATGCACAACGCCAAGCCTTGCTAACAGCCTTGAATCTGAGTGATGACAATCGTAACCCTGCTTTACTGCGGCTTGCTGTAGATACCAGTATGAGTACGAGTATTCGGATACAAGCACTGGCTGCTATGCAAGCTGCCAAGCA
The DNA here is from genome assembly GCF_937876535.1 of uncultured Thiothrix sp. Classification (GTDB taxonomy): domain Bacteria; phylum Pseudomonadota; class Gammaproteobacteria; order Thiotrichales; family Thiotrichaceae; genus Thiolinea. Next base: position 452,881 of record NZ_CALFHZ010000020.1, on the reverse strand, counting down.
AAACCAAGCCATCGGTCAAGCTTTAGTGCCGCTCACTAAAGACTCTGCCAAGCCTATTCGCAAGCAAAGCATTGATACCCTTTTAAAAATCTTAGAAGGTGAGGATTTATTGCCTTGGTTGAAAACCAAAGATATTCCTTCTATAAGTCTAGCCAATGGCTTAAGTCGCTATGTTGCAACTAGCCCACGCCCTAAAGCAATTGCTACCTTGTTAGCATTGGCTCAAGATGACCAAAGCCCCCTACAAGCTTCAGCTTATAAGCTGTTAGCTGAACTAAAAGCCACTGAGGCCTTAACTTTAGTTACCCGCAATTTAGAACGCTTAGAGGAGGAATATCGGCAATGGCGCAAACTACGTGACCAACAACCTGCCGATTTAAGCGATCTCACTGCGTATAAACAATGGCAAACCAGCTTTGAAGCCGCTAAACCTAAACATGCTTATTTGGCAATCTACTATGGCTATGTTTTGGCACAAATGGGCTTTGAACAAGCGCTCACTGCCTTGAATCATGATTTAGCGGATGTGCGCTTAGGTGCTAGTTTTAGCTTAGGCAAATACGCTAGCGCTAAAGACCTACAAGCTTTAGCTCAAGAACGGACTAAACATACGACTGAGCCACTCTTTCAACAAGCGAGCTATATGGCGCTTAATCAAGGTTTGCTGCGTTTAGAACTAACGACTGATCCAGAGCAAATCCAAGCCTTAAAAACTTGGCAAACTCAGACTAAAACGCAAACCACTGATCCAGTGGTTCAGCGTTTAGACTGGACTTTAACTCTAATCAAACACTATCAAAGCATTGATCAAGAGTTTGCAGCGAAATATCAATTGAAGCGCAAGTTATAAAATCTTGCGCTAACTTCAAGCCTGCTGAGTTTAAGACTGAGTAGGCTTTAAACCACTGGCGACTTTAAAATCTTTCGCGGTGTAATAGATTTCCTCATCCGCCATCCGCTGATCCAAATCAATGCTAATCGAGCTAGGAAAACCATAACTTGGATCGTAAGTCACCTTGACACTAGCAGCGGGTCGATTGATAGCATCACGAATCACTTTAAATAAATCGTCGACCGTTTTAGCATCTGCTTTACGGTCGGCAGGTAATGGCTTGTTCGAACTGACTAAATCAGCTTGCTGCACTACCCCTTTAAACACCCGAATCGCAATCGGTTGGGTATATTCCGGCGGGCAGAAACAACTAGGCTGTAATTGATAAGCATAATGCTCGGGGCGCTTCTGTTTCCAAAGCGCTTCAGCTGCATCTAAAGCGGCTAAAGCTTTCAAATCTTTCTTTGGCGTTTGGATAGAATTTGCAGCTTCCTGTACAGCACTTAAAGCTGGCTGTGAGCCTTTGATTTCGTATTGCGCAGGGAAGGATTCCATCACTTTTAGGACTTTGAGTTGTCCAGCTACCTCTAATTCACGAATTTTAGTCTCAACAGGATCAGGTTGCTGGGTGGTGCCGGTAATATTTAAAACAGTCCAGGTAGACTGCTCAACACTCGGTTTGGCTTTAGGAGCTTGGACAGATTCAGAGGCTGTGGTACAAGCCACTAAACTGGCTAATAAGAGCGTGGGCAATAGCAATACTTTCATAAAACTTATCCTCTTAGTTGTTAATACAATGTCAGCTTTAGCTTGATAACCCTTTGACCACAGAGTCTCCTATCTGCTGCATTCTCTTGTTAAAATAATATAAACCTAATAACACCCGATGAGGAACAAAACCACTACCGCAATGCAGCAAAACTAAGCTTGTCTGAGCCAGTCGGTATATACTCTCAACACAAAATAACAGCGAATCCTTAAGGTCAAATCATGAAAATTGCAGTTGCTGGCACTGGTTATGTAGGTTTATCGAATGCCCTACTCTTAGCTCAACATCACGAAGTCATCGCTCTGGATATCGTCCCTGAAAAAGTTGCCTTATTAAATCAAGGTCAAGCGCCGATCATTGATACCGAAGTCGAAGCTTTTTTAAAACGCTCTGACTTAAACTTTCGTGCCACCTTGAATAAGGAAGAGGCTTATCTGAATGCAGATTTTGTGATTATCGCGACGCCCACGGATTACGATACTCAAACTAACTACTTCAACACCCGCTCAGTTGAAGCAGTGGTTAAAGATGTAATGGCGTTGAATCCCACTGCGGTGATGGTGATCAAATCGACTATTCCTGTTGGTTATACAGAGCGCTTACGGCAAGAAACGGGTAGCCCCAATCTCATCTTCTCCCCCGAGTTTTTACGTGAAGGCAAAGCACTTTATGACAATCTTTACCCCTCACGGATTGTGGTGGGTGAACGCTCTGAGCGTGCTGAAAGATTTGCTAAATTATTACAAGAAGGCGCGCGCAAAGAGAATATTCCGGTGCTTTTCACTGACTCTACTGAAGCGGAAGCGATTAAATTATTTGCCAATACGTATCTAGCCATGCGAGTCGCTTATTTCAATGAATTAGATACTTATGCGGCTACACATGGGTTAGATACGCGCCAGATTATTGAAGGGGTGTGTTTAGATCCACGCATTGGTGCACATTACAATAACCCCTCGTTCGGCTATGGCGGTTACTGTTTACCGAAAGATACTAAACAGTTACTTGCCAATTACAACCAAGTACCACAAAACTTGATTCAAGCCATCGTGGCCTCTAACTCCACGCGCAAAGACTTTGTGGCCGATAGCATTATTCAGCAACAGCCTAAAGTGGTAGGTGTATACCGCCTCATTATGAAAGCTGGCTCAGACAATTTCCGCGCCTCCTCGATTCAAGGGATTATGAAGCGCATTAAGGCTAAAGGGATTCAAGTAGTTTTGTATGAACCTGAATTGCATGAAGCTAGCTTTTTTAATTCAAAAGTGATTCATGACTTAAATGAATTCAAAGCTTTAAGTGATGTAATTATTGCTAATCGGATGCACCCTGATTTGCAGGAAGTAGAGACTAAAGTGTATACACGCGATCTGTTTGGTAGTGATTAGTACCGTCCAAATTTTAGATTAATGGTAGGGCAGTTGCTCTTGACAGAACTGCCCTGCTCCCACTACGCTAATACTCCTTATCAACCTAACTATGGAGACCCAATACATGCTCGTTCAATCCACCAATGGAAATTCAATGCAATTCTAGTCTCCCGCATTTCGCCGGGAGACTGCTCAAGCGGTTATCCGGCCAAGTGCGACACCATGGTGTTGGCATGTATTCAAAAACCCGGATGACGCAAGTCTCCGGGTTTTTTTATGCCCGGACGTTTTAAGCTAAAGGATATTTATGCCTATTAAGTTAGTCCTCAATAAGGGCACAGTTCCAGTCAAAGTTTTTACTGAAGATATCGATCAAGGTTCGATCAATCAGCTCGGCAATATGGCGCAGCTGCCCTTCATTCACTCCCATATTGCGGCAATGCCTGATGTGCATCATGGGATTGGAGCCACGGTTGGCTCGGTGATCCCGAGCAAAGGGGCGATTATTCCTGCTGCAGTAGGAGTGGATATTGGCTGTGGGATGAATGCGATTCGCTTGTCCTTAAAGGCCAGTAACCTACCCGATAATCTGCATGCTGTACGTAGTGCAATTGAAAAACGAGTGCCAGTTGGTTTTGAAGAACATGCTCAAGCCACCGTACAAGGCGCCACTTTAAATAATATCGGTAAGCATCTGAAAGTCATTACTGATAAGCACCCTGGTCTAATCAAAATGCAACGTAATTTTGAGCGTACTTGGGGTAAGCAACTGGGTAGCTTGGGTGGTGGTAATCACTTTATCGAACTTTGCCTTGATGAAGCGGACGATGTGTGGGTAATGCTGCACTCCGGTAGTCGTGGAATTGGTAATGTGATTGGACGCTACTTCATTGAAAAAGCGAAGAAAGATGTCGGTAAAACTTTGGGACAATTACCCGACAAAGATCTCGCGTATTTTACCGAAGGTGCTCAGCATTTCGATGATTATGTACAAGCGGTGAGCTGGGCGCAGGATTACGCGATGCTCAATCGGCGCGAAATGATGCGTTTAGTTTTAGAGGCTTTGCAGAGCCAATTCAAACCTTTCACTACTACCCGTGAAGCTATCAATTGCCATCACAACTATGTACGAAAAGAAACGCATTTTGGTGCAGAAGTCTATCTCACGCGCAAAGGTGCGATTAGTGCCTATGAGGGTGAATTAGGCATTATCCCGGGCAGTATGGGCGCAAAATCTTATATTGTGCGTGGTTTAGGCAATGCCCAATCCTTCTGCTCTTGCTCGCATGGCGCAGGACGACGCATGAGTCGCACTGAAGCCAAACGGCGCTTTAATACTCGGGATTTAGCCGAACAAACCACTGGTATTGAATGTCGTAAAGACAAAGGGGTGGTGGATGAAATTCCTGGCGCTTACAAAGATATTGATGTGGTTATGCAAAACCAAAGTGATTTAGTCGAAGTCGTGCACACTTTAAAACAAGTCGTTTGCATTAAAGGCTAAACCCCAGTTAATTCATTTAGGAGAATTGATCATGAAAACTCAAAAGTTTACCTCGTATCGGGGCGCTCAGCCCCGAAGTCAACAATCGATAGTGCATCCTTGTGATGTGCTTGACCAATCTGATGACCACTCGCCAAAAGCTAGTTCTTTTGGCTTATTACGAGGATATTTTCATGGAGCTAACTCAACTTGAAGAAATTTTGAGTTGTCTAAAAGGTGAACGTACTCTGTTCCGTTATTCACGCGATACTTATGCACTGCAACTCTTGCGTGACTATATCGGTGCAGGAATGAAGCCTGCAGAACTACGCCAATCACCTTATGCGAACTTATTGCACAAGCCTTTGGTAAAATCGGTTTTAGCACTAGCTGGTAAAGGAGCGTTGAAGCCACAGCATTTAGATTGGATTGAAGCTGAGCAGACCGCTTTAAACTTTGTACTGACTTTGGATCAATGGGGCACTGAACGGAATAGTCAGCGCCATTATCGGCAATTGAGTCGTACAGGTTATCAGTTGGTACTACAGTTGAATTTTGCTAATGACCATCAGCAACAATATCAGCAATGGATTAAACAGGCCGATTGTGCTGAGTTTTCCTACTGGAGTCATCCGGTAGTTAAAACTGGACGTTATGAAACTTTAGCTTGGGTACGAATTGATTTGGATTTTGCTGCGAACCAAGCACTGATTGAAGAAGCCCAATCCGATTGGATACGGCGGGTGAAGTCAGCCTATTTGCAACGCTACCATCCGCAACTTACTGAGTATCGGGAGCGGGTGCTGAAACCGTATGCTCAAATCTGGGATGAAGCTGCTTTAGCTGCGGCTATTCGCTTGATTCGCCATGATTTGGGGATTAAGGAAATTTTTTACAATAGTTTTGAAACCGGCAATCTAATGAAAGGGATTAGCGACAACCTGCCACCACGCTCGTTGTATAGCGACTTACCACAGAAGTTTGCTTTTAAACTCACTGACGAAATACCGAAATTTTTGCAAGACTTACGCCACACTCAGCAAGTCTTGCGTAAACAAAAACAAGGTGCGCGTTGGTACAAACTACCTAACAAGGAGTTCATTGATGTCGAAGAAAAAGCAGCGGCTTAAATTACCCAGCCGCAGCAATCCCGTTGCACGTGCCCCGATTATGAGTAAAGGCGGTGCACATCAGAAAACCCGTTCGGCTGAACGCCAAGCGGATAAACGTCAATTACGCAAATTAGTTGCTAAGGCAGGGGCCGACTACGGCCCCGCCGACTTAGCAGCCTAAGATTGTAGGCTTCAACTTATTCCACTAGTTTTCCTCGGCATCTCCACCAATCCTGCAATTTTTCGCTGTATCGTCATGACACATGAAAAATAATTGCTGGAGCAAAAATGGCTCACTTTGAAGTGCTTCACCTACCTAAATTAGCTAAACACCCTTTGATGCTTTTACTAGCCCTTATCTTAGCACTCGGCTTAGGCTGGTCAGCCTCGGTAGTTAATTTAGCAGTGTCTATGGGTGGCCCAATGGCACTTGGAGGTTTTTTTATAGATTTTTTAGGCGTTGTTGGTGGACTCATTAGCCTAAGCGGCTTATATCTAATTTTAAGAAATTCCTCACTGCTATTTGGAGTTTACCTACTCATTGCTGCCTATCTAGCATTGAGCTTAATCCTCTGGCAGATTTGGGAATATCCGAGTGTAGATGGAGCCTTTTACATGCTTAGAGGTAAAGTAGAGGCTCTAGATTATATGCCACCTGAACCCTCTGCTCATGTCTTAGCCATCCTGCTTAGCTCTATCCTGTTTTATCTGGGGATTGAATACGCCATTTTGCCAACGACATCTATCTTTAAAAGCAGTTGGTGCGGTAAATTAACTATTTGTATTTTAATAGTATTGGTCTTAGGTTTGACCCTTCCCAGCTATTCTTACTTCTCCCCAGAACCAAAACTGGCATACTTAAGTCTACCTTTTCTGTTTGGGGTTTTAGCCCTGACACTACAAGGTTTTAATTCAGTTGCAGTATTATTAGGTATTTTTTCAATCAACTTTACAGCGCTTTTTTTCTTAACTTATCTCGCAAACTGGCTAGCTATTGACTAATTCAATCTGCTAACACCAGCAATTCTTCTGGCGAAAAACTCACAATAACTTGAGCGCCCGCTTTAGGTGGAGCTACCAAAGGCTGATTAAACCCATCTAAAGACAGTACACTCTCTCCCACTTTTACTCGCACCCGAATCACTGAACCTAAGAAATTTACATCCTGCACAATGCCCTGCAATTGCCCCGCTTTCCGTGCAACTTGCCCTAAACTCGCTGCTTCTGGGCGTAGTGCTAAAGCGATTGAATCACCCATTTTAAGCTTGGATAAGCTTCGCCCAAGGCTCAGCTCCGTTCCATTCAGCTTAAAACTGCCCGTCTGTGGATTGGTAACGACTCCTTCTAAAACATTGATCGTACCCACAAATGAAGCGACAAATCTTGTTTTTGGCTGGTTGTAAATTTCAAAAGGTGTACCTAACTGATCCGCTTTGCCCTTGTGCATCACCACAATGCGGTCTGACATGGATAAAGCTTCTTCTTGATCATGCGTCACGAAAATCGTGGTGATTTGGAGTTTACGCTGAATTGAGCGAATCTCTTCGCGCAAAGAAACACGGATTTTTGCATCCAAAGCAGAGAGTGGCTCATCTAATAACAGAAGCTTAGGTTTAACTGCTAAAGCACGTGCTAAAGCCACCCGTTGTTGCTGCCCACCGGACAATTGAAAAGGATAACGCTGCCCTAATTCTTCCAACTTAATCAGTGCTAACATTTCTTGTACGGTGGATTCTATTTCTGCTTTAGATTTACCCGCCACTTTTAGACCAAAGGCTAGGTTCTGCGCCACGGTCATATTAGGAAACAGTGCATAAGCTTGGAACACCATGCCAATATTGCGTTGGTTCGGTTTGAGATTAACCACATCCTTGCCATCAATCCGAATACTACCTGCACTAGGTGTTTCAAAGCCTGCGACCATCCGCAGCACCGTAGTCTTACCGCAACCACTAGGGCCTAAAAAGGAAATAAACTCGCCCTGCTCGACGGCTAGATTGAAGTTTTCAACCACACGATTACCCGCGTAGTCTTTTTGCAAATTGCTAATTTCAAGGAAAGCCATAAGCACTGCTCTTATCTAAATTGTTTGACTTGGGTATGTTGCTGTAAACGGGTGACTAATTGCATCAAGCCCATACATAACCAAGTAATACTAAAAGCGATTACTGCCAAAGCAGCGGGTTCGTAAGCGCGATTCGCACCAATCAACTGCATAAAAGGGCCAAACGCAGGACGATTGAGCAGTGCTGCAAACACAAACTCACCAATCACAATTGCAAAGGTCAAGAACGCACCTGACAAAATCGCTACTAGCACATTCGGCAGAATAATCTTGGCAAGAATTGTGATTTTATTAGCACCCAAGCTCTCCGCCGCTTCCGTTAAAGTGGTGATGTCTAAAGTACGCAAACCCGTATCCACTGCGCGGTACATATAGGGCAAAGCCAGTACCGTATAGCCTGCAACCATTAAAATATCCGTCCCAAAGGCTGATCCGGTTAAAGGTAAAGCGGAGGAGGTGTTATACATACGGATATAGCCAAACACGATGACAATCGCGGGGATAATCAAAGGCAAGAGTGTGATGAACTCCACCACTGGCCGCCAACGCGGTAATTTCAAGCGCACCCAATAAGCAGTGGGTACGACCAAAAGCACACCGACCACAATCGTGAGTAAAGCCATCATGACTGAATACAGGAAAGTAGCTTGAAAGCGTGGATCACCTAAAATAACTCGATAGGCTTCAAGGCTATATTCGCCCCGCTTCATGCGTAGTGAAAATTCAAACGTACCGATCAGTGGTAAAGCGAAATATAAAATCCCGAAGCTGAGAGCGATCCATGCCCAAAACCGATTTGACCGCCAAAAGTTCATGATTTCACCCACTTTTCGCTACGCGCTCGCATCCACAGGTAAATTGTATTGGCAATAATCGTCACCACTATCATGCCAAAGGCTAAGGCATAGCCTAGATGAGGGTCTTGTAGAACATCGCCTCGAATTTGTGCAAATAACACAATCGGCACAATCGATAAGGAACTACCCGTTAAAGCATAAGCGGTTGCTACTGCACCAAAGGCATTTGCAAACAGGAGAGCAAACGTCCCTAATAAAGCAGGCCAAAGAATCGGTAAAGCAACCATCGTCCAATATTGAAAACCATTCGCACCCAAAATCGCGGCAGCCTCACGCCATTCACGCTTCAAGCCATCCAAGGCAGGGGTGATAATCAAAATCATCAGTGGGATTTGGAAAAATAAATAAGTGAGGGTTAGTCCCCAAAAACTTAAGATATTGAAACCGTGCGCGTAGATATTGATCCCAAACCATTCGCGCAATAATACAGTGACTAAACCAAGTCGCCCTAAAGTCGCTAAGAACGCGAAAGCTAAAGGCACACCGGCAAAATTCGAAGCGACCCCCGAAAAAGTCATGATGGGGGAACGTATCCAAGCGGGTAACCCACCCAAAACAATCGCAGCAGCAATCGCAAAACCAATCAAACAACCCAGTAAGGCGGAAGCAACACTAACTTTAATACTGATCCAATAGGAAGCAAGAATCGACGGCTGAAACAGCTTTTGGATATTCGCTAAAGTGAATTCGCCAGCAGGATTTTGGAAAGCACCAATCACAATATTCAGCGTTGGCAGAATCAAAAATAACAAAGCAAAAATTAAAAAAGGTAAAATCCCCAACCAAGCCATCGAACGGCGGGGTTTAGCGATTACGGTAGCGGTGGCATCAACCGGCTCAGAAATAACAGACATAAATTAAGACTCAAGTTAGGCTGTCGAAGGTTAAGTCATTAGACTTAACCTGCATCATGCAATAGCCCCACTAGTTTGAGAGGCCGTACAGCTCAAACTGTCCGCTTATTTTACGTTTGCACCCACCACTGCATCCCATTTAGCCGTTACCACTGCTTTAGAAGCATCTTGGTCTTCAACCGTTGGGAATACCGCTTTTTCATACGCCGCAGCCGGTGGTAGTGCATCTAATAATTCTTTTGGAATCTTCTTCTCTGCAGCCATACTATTGAAACGAATTGGATGGCAGTAACCTTTCAACCAACCCAATTGGCCTTCATCAGAATAGAGATGCTCCATCCACAACTTCGCTGCATTGGGATGCGGAGCATACGCACTAATGCCTTGTACATAGACACCAGCTACCACCCCAGTTTTTGGTACCACGACATCGACCGGCGGGTTACCTTTCAAGGTTTCACGCGCTGACAAACCATTGTAATCCCACATAATAACGATAGGAGTAGCCCCTTGAGCAATCGTCCCGGCCTTACCGATGGTGGGAACAAAATTACCCGCTTTATTCATTTTGGCGAAATAATCTAAACCTGCTTGGCCAATCGCTTCAGCCCCTGTAGCTCCAGCTGATACACCTGCTGCATACACTGCTAAAATTGCTTGGTTGGAAGCGCGAGGGTCACCTGCTAAGGCCACACTATTGGCATATTCAGGTTTTAGTAAATCAGCCCAATCTTCAGGCGCAGTTTTCACTAAATCTTTATTGACCGCAAAAGAAAGCACCCCATAGTAGTCACCATAGAAATAACCTTCTGGGTCTTTTACATTCTCGGGGATCGAATCCCAGTTAGAAACTTTATAGGGTTGTAACAAACCTTCTTTCTTAGCCGCTGGGCCGAAGGAGAAGCCAACATCAATCACATCAGGCGCTTGAGGACCTTTGTTATCCTTATTAGCACGAATGGCTTCAACCTCATCGGCTGAACCTGCATCAGGGTTTAGCTCATTAATTTTTATATCCGGATACTTTTTCTGGAAGCTTTCAATAATCCCACCATAACCGCACCAATCATGCGGCAAAGCGATCGTCGTCAACATCCCCTCTGCTTTAGCTGCTTTTTCAATCGCGGCTAAATCTTCAGCCGATGCTGTGCTAGCAAACAAAGCGCTTGCAATCGCAACAGGCAACAGGGCAACACGTAGATTTGATTTCATCATAGTCAGTCTCTCCCATCATTGAGGTAGTTATGTATATGGAGCTAAATGCTAGCAATGGTTTGTGACAAGCCAATTAATTGAATATACGTCAGAGGTTTAGCACTTGCCAACTGGAAACTGTAGATTTATTTCAAGTGCAAAACTAAAAGCTTAGAAAACTATATGAACTGCTGATAATTTTTGCAAAACGCTCAGCTCCTTGTGAAGACTGCTATACTGCAGGCTTTTCTACTTGGTTAATCAATTTTTATCTTGTGAGCATTCAATCTTCGAAAAATCCTATAGTTAAGCTGACTACTATACTATTTACTTTAAGTTTAGGTTATCTCGGTGCGGGTTTGGCTCAAGTGGTTCATCTGCCTGTTCCGGCCTTATTAGGCAGTGGCATTCTCCTATCCTTAGTGGCTTTTACACGTCTGCCACTCAGCATGCCAACTCTGATGCGGAATATTGGCTTCACTATTTTAGGTTGCTCTATGGGCAGCAGCATAACCCCCGAAATGCTTGCCAAAATCAGCCAATGGCCTTTGAGCCTGCTAGGTTTAGCACTAACCGTTATTGCAATGATGGCTTTAAGCACTTGGGTACTTTCACACTATTTTCAGCAGCCTAAAAATACTGCTTTACTGGCTTCAACTCCGGGCGCTTTATCAACCGTAGTTGCTTTAGCCAGTGATGGCAAAGGTGATTTGGGGACTGTGGTGGTATTTCAAAGTTTGCGCTTAATTTTAGTCATGGCCAGCTTTCCACTGATTATTCATGCGCTCGGTTTACAAGGTAGTATGCCTATTGATGTAAAGCAGCCAGCAGCTTTAGCTTGGCATACTGTGCCGGCTGTTTTGCTGACCGCTTTTGCGACTGCATTGATGCTGGATAAAATCAAACTACCTGCAGCTTATATTCTTTCAGGTTTAATTTTGAGCGGTACAGGACATGTAGGGGGCTGGTTGAGCGGAAATTTACCCAGCAGCTTGGTGACTTTAGGTTTTGTAATTATTGGTTGTGTAGTTGGAACTCGTTTAAAAGGGATGAAATTATCTGAATTACGCTCACTTTCTTTAGCCGCTACCATTAGTGTGATACTTAGCAGCCTCATAGCTGCTGTCGGTGCAGCTATGATGGCTAGTGCCTTAGACTTACCCTTTGGACAAGTTTGGATTGCCTATGCACCTGGTGGCATTGAAGCGATGGCTGCTTTAGCCCTAGCTTTACATTATGATCCGGCATATATCGCTGCTCATCACTTATCACGCATTGTTGCGATTACTTTACTGATGCCCCTTGTTGCACGCTTGCTGATCGAAAAAGGAGAGCCTTTATGAAATCTAACCAAGACTTAGCCAGCTTAGCTCAGGCCTATCGTGACTTTATTGCAGGCTTTAAAACGGTATTGATGGCTAGTACTAGCGCTGCTAACCAGCCTGAAGCTAGTTATGCTCCTTATGTTCAATATAATGGCAATTATTTTATTTTTATCAGTGAATTAGCACTACATACTAAGAATTTACTTCAGACTAAAAACTGCAGCTTACTCTTTATTGAAGATGAAGATAAAACCACCAATCTTTTTGCCCGTAAACGTGTAAGTCTCCAATGCAGTGCTGAACTTGTCCAAAAAGATGCGGACAGCTATGCAATCGCTTTAGCTTTATTTCACGAACGCTTTGGCAAATTTATGCAGCTATTACAAAGCTTACCGGACTTTCATTTATTTTGTTTAAAGCTAGAAGCTGGGAACTATGTGGCTGGCTTTGGTCAAGCTTATACCTTAAGTGGTAATGACTTAAGTGAACTACAACACCGTAATCCTGAAGCTGGCACTGTGCGTCCTAGCTAAGATTTAACCCCATATTAAACACTGCAATGTAACCACGGCGATCTTTCTCAGGCTTGAGTAGAAGTTGCTTACCATTGCCTGATCGATAAATACCATCCTGCTCATTACGGTCAAAGCCTATGGCACGCTCCAGATAAGGTTGTTGTTGATATACTTCTTGGGTTACAGCTTCAGCAAAATACAGCTGTGAAGTCAGTAATTCTGCCTTGCCTGAACGGGTCGGTGTGCGTACTTTAAAATGAATATGTACAGCGCGCCCTGGATACCAACCTGGATAAATAGTGACAAAATTGACCTTACCCGTTTGACTTGTAATTTGATAACCGCGTAAGAATTGTTGTTGAGCATTAGTAGAACCGCTGTCACCTACCCCAGAATAAATCCCCATTGCATCACAATGCCAAATATCGACAATAGCGCCTTGCAAGGCTTGGCACTGCCCATTTTGCACCGCTGTTACTTGCAGTTGTAAATATAAAGGCACTCCCGCACTGGTGCGTCCTGTATAAGGATCAGAGCGAATATCTGAGCGTTCTAACTTAGTATCAAGGAAATACGGCCCTTCGGTTTGCTCAGGTGTCAAAATGCAAGTCGGAGTCATTCGCGCCCACGCACTGCCGGTACTTAAAGCCATACTGCTTGCTGCTAATTTTACTAAAGCTCGGCGACGACTCTGATCAATATCATTCATACTGAATCCCTCCCTAGGACTTGAAATACGAGTTGCTTACTCACCACGACTGCGTTGCTCTAATAATTGTAGTAATTGCAGCTTTTGCTCACGAGTCATAATCATCCAATCACGGATTTCGTCACCACTACGTAAGCACCCCTCACATAAACCGGTTGCATCATTCAACCAACACACACCCATGCAAGGCGATGGCACTGTATTATCCAGTAACGGGCGTGGTGAACTACGGCGGCGCGAACGTCCAGTTTCCATAACAAATCTCTATTAAAATTTTTTAGCAGTTTAAGACAAGTTATTAGGAAAAACGAAAAGCCTCAAATAAAAAAAGCCGCTGGGATTAAGCAGCGGCCTTTTCCTTGGAGCTTGAAGTTTAATGCCCCAAAATCTGACTCAAGAACAGTTTTGAACGCTCATGTTGTGGATGATTAAAGAACTCATCCGGTGTATTCATTTCAATAATCTGTCCTGCATCCATGAAAATCACCGAATCAGCCACCGTTTTAGCGAAACCCATTTCGTGCGTGACGCAGAGCATAGTCATACCGCTTTCCGCCAATTCAATCATGGTATCCAATACTTCCTTAATCATTTCAGGGTCCAGTGCTGAGGTCGGCTCATCAAACAACATAATACGCGGCTTCATGCACAAACTGCGTGCAATCGCCACACGCTGCTGTTGACCACCAGACAATTGACCCGGAAATTTCTTAGCTTGGTGTGGAATTTTGACACGTTCTAAATATTCCATCGCCGTAGCTTCTGCTTCTTTACGTGGAATTTTACGCACCCACATCGGCGCTAAGCAGCAGTTTTCCAATACAGTCAAATGCGGGAATAAATTAAAGTGCTGAAACACCATGCCCACTTCGCGACGAATCTGGTCAATGTTTTTCAAGTCATTATTTAATTCAATGCCATCAACAATAATTTGCCCTGCTTGATGCTCTTCTAAACGATTAATACAGCGAATCATAGTAGACTTACCTGAACCCGAAGGGCCGCAGATAACAATCCGTTGGCCACGTTCAACATCCAGATTTACATTTTTCAATACGTGAAATTCGCCATACCATTTATTGACGTCACGCAGGCTTACCGCAATTTCAGGTTTAGTTTGGGTAGCAGTTTCCATACAAATCCTCAATCTTCTCTAAGCTGTTTAATGAGTGGTTTTTAGACTGCGCTCTACATGTTGGCTATAACGAGACATGCTAAAGCAGAAGATCCAGTAAACCAAAGCGGCGAATAAATAACCTTCAATTGCATAACCTAGCCATTTTGGACTAGCAAATGCGCCTTGAATGGTAGCTAACAGATCAAACAAGCCGATAATTAATACTAACGAGGTATCTTTAAATAAGGAGATGAACGAATTCACGATACCTGGAATAACGATTTTTAAAGCCTGTGGCAGAATAACTTTATACATACCTTGCCAATAAGTTAAACCTAAAGCATTCGCCGCTTCATATTGCCCTTTTGGAATCGCTTGTAAACCACTTCGCACCACCTCCGCTAAATAAGCGGATTGGAATAAGGTAATCCCAACTAAAGCACGTAATAATTTATTAATTTCCATTCCTTCAGGTAAAAACAGCGGTAGCATGACTGAAGACATGAATAACACGGTAATTAAAGGAACACCCCGCCACACTTCAATAAAGACCACACAGATTGCTTTCACAATTGGCATTGAAGAGCGTCGACCTAAAGCCAATAAAATACCCAAAGGAAAAGCTGCGACAATCCCAACAATCGCAATCACTAACGTGAGTAATAAGCCCCCCCAGAAATTAGTTTCTACATGGGGTAAACCGAATGAGTCACCTGAAAGCAATATGAAAGCAATAACTGGGAAGACAATGATGGCAAAGATCTGAATGTACTTTTTAAACGGCACAGCTTTAATCATTAAGCCGGCCAAAGTAACCACTAGAATCGCCCCCACCAGTAAGGTACGCCATACTTCTGACTCAGGATAAAGCCCAACCATGAACAGTTTTAAGTGCACATAGACGAAAACCCAACAAGCACCACCACTAGTGCAATCCTCACGACTAGTACCAATCCAATCAGCTTTAATAAAAGCCCAGTTAATGAAGGGAATTAAAGCTGATAAAATTGCCAGAACGATGACTACAGTGACAATCGTATTGCCAACGCTGGAAAAGAGGTTTTGCCGCATCCACGCCATAGGCCCTTTTATGGTGTTAGGGGGTGGTAAGCTAGGCAAAGTTTCACGCGTAATAAAAGCTTGCATCTTAACGCTCCACCAACGCCATGCGTTTGTTGTACCAGTTCATAAACATTGAAATCGTCAAGCTAATAGCTAAGTAAACCAGCATTGTCATGAAGATAATTTCAACTGCTTGACCAGTTTGATTCAAGGTTGTCCCTGCGAAAACGTTCACTAAATCTGGATAGCCAATCGCTACTCCTAAAGATGTATTTTTAGTCAGGTTTAAGTACTGGCTAGTGAGCTGGGGGATAATTACCCGCATCGCTTGTGGGATAACGACTAACTGCAAAGTACGATTAGGCCGCAAACCTAGAGAAGCCGCAGCCTCTGATTGCCCCTTACTCACAGACTGAATCCCTGAACGTACAATTTCAGCGATAAAAGCCGCAGTATAAATAGAGAGTGCTAATAAGAGTGCCGTTAACTCTGGAATAACGGTTAAACCGCCACGAAAGTTAAAACCACTTAAGGCTGGTACATCCCAATTTAGGGGGCTACCTGTTAAAAAGAAGGTAATTAAGGGTACACCAATAATAACTCCTACAGCAGTCCATAATACTGGGAATTGCTCACCCGTTTTTTCACGACGGGCTTTTGCCCAACGTCCTATAATAAAGGCCAAGACTAATGCTGCAATAAATGCCCAAAATGTCCAAATAAAAGCCGGTTCAAATAAAGGCGATGGAAGGGTTAAGCCTCGCTTATGCAAATAAAATAATTCTGCCAGTGAGATACTGTCTTTAGGTCCAGGTAATAAAGGCAGTATCGCACGATACCAGAATAAAATTTGTAATAAGGGTGGAATATTCCGAATAGTTTCAATAAAAACTAAAGCTATGCGCGAAATTAACCAGTTTTTGGATAAGCGCGCTACACCTACTGAAAAACCTAGCATAGTAGCAAAGATAATGCCTAAACCCGCTACTAATAAGGTATTTAATAAGCCTACTAAGAAAGTACGTCCAAAAGTACTTGCTTCAGTATAAGGAATTAAAGTTTGGGTAATACCAAAACCAGCAGGACGATCTAAGAAGTCGAAACCTGTTTTAATGCCGCGCTTATCAAGATTGTGTAAGGTGTTACTAAATATAAACCACAATAAGAGACCAATACCGATGACTAACAAAATTTGAAAAACGAGCGCACGCTTTTGAGGATCGTTCCAAAAAGAAGGTTTGCTAGGCACGGTAGAGAGAGTCTGTGGTGGTGTTGCAGAGAGGTTTGGATCTGCCATAAGCCAGCCTTTCTATCGAGTTTGCTAAGGTGGTGGACAGTTGAGAGTAAAACCCTCAACTGCCTAAGAACGATAGCTATCTAAATTGAACAGATAGCGATTTTAAGAACTAAGTTCTCGGTTTAACGGAAAGGTGGAGAATATTGAAGACCACCATTTTTCCATAAAGCATTCAAGCCGCGATTGATTTTCAAAGGCGATCCTTGACCAACACTACGTTCAAATGATTCGGAATAATTCCCTACCATTTTAACAATGTTATAAGCCCACTTCTTATCCAATGGTAAGTTAGCATCGCCGCCCTCTTCCATGCCTAAGAAGCGTTTAATGTTAGGATCTGCACTTTTGGTCATTTCATCAGCATTTGCGGAAGTTATACCTAAGTCTTCTGCTTCAACCATTGCATAATAAGACCAGCGCACAATTTTCAACCATTCATCATCACCTTGGCGCACAAAAGGTCCTAAAGGCTCTTTAGAAATAACTTCCGGTAACACTACAGCCCCTTCTGGGTCTTTCAGAGTGATACGATTGGAATAAAGCTGAGATTGGTCAGAGGTTAAAACGTCACAACGACCTTCATCAAAAGCCTTAGTCACCTCGTCTAATTTTTCATAAGTAATTGGCTCAAACTTCATGTTATTAGCACGGAAATAGTCAGCCAAGTTCAACTCAGTCGTAGTACCAGACTGAATACAAACCGAAGCACCATCTAATTCCTTCGCACTTTTCACATTCAAAGACTTCTTAACTAAGAAACCTTGACCATCATAATAGTTAGGTGCAACGAAAGTTAAACCCATCCCCGTATCACGGCTTAGCGTGCCGGTCGAGTTACGTGATAGAAGATCAACTTCCCCAGATTGCAGAGCCGTGAAGCGCTCTTTAGCAGTCAAGGAAGTAAATTTAACTTTATTGGGATCGCCGAAAATAGCTGCAGCGACTGCACGACAAACATCGATATCTAAACCTGACCAGTTACCTTTTTCATCTTGGTTAGCAAAACCTGGAAATGGAGTATTAATACCGCATTTCACAGCATCGTTTTTCTTAACCGCATCTAAAGTAGCGCCCGCATGCGCTGCTGGCATCGCAAAGCTGGCTGATAATAAGCCTGCAACTGCCAATGTTTTTGCAGATTTCATGGATTCTCCTCTTCTCTCAAATGTTGTTATGCACAACGCTTAGTTAAAACCGAGCTTTAAGTTAGCTTAAAGTCGATCACTTAAACCTATCCTAATAAACAGAAAAATACAACTATTCCTTTAAGAGTCAAAAAAAATAAACTCTAATATAAACATAAGCATATAAAAATAAAACTTCAGAA
The DNA here is from genome assembly GCF_937876535.1 of uncultured Thiothrix sp. Lineage (GTDB taxonomy): Bacteria > Pseudomonadota > Gammaproteobacteria > Thiotrichales > Thiotrichaceae > Thiolinea. The sequence goes on along the minus strand of NZ_CALFHZ010000020.1, from coordinate 434,993 downwards.
ACCGACAAAAAAATATTAGATAATTGACTTATTCATACCAGAAATTGCTTGTCATTTCCCTAAATTGAAGCTCATTGTATTATCTGGCTTTTTATCGAGATTTTACGGATGCCTACCACACCAGAAAGCAAATCCAAACTAGATCGAATTGATAAAAAAATTCTGCGCGAATTGCAAAATGATGGCCGAATTTCTTTTGTCGATTTAGCTGAAAAAGTCGGTTTAAGTACCTCCCCTTGTCTTGAACGCGTACGTCGCTTAGAACGCGCAGGTTACATTAAAGGCTATACAGCCTTACTTTGTCCTGCGCAAATGGACGCTAGCTTGTTAGTGTTTGTCGAAATTAGTTTGAATTACCTCTCAGGTGATATCTTCGAACAATTCCGTGAAGCCGTTCGACAGTGGCCTCAGATCCTTGAATGCCACCTAGTAGCCGGTGATTTTGATTACTTATTAAAAATACGTATCAAAAACATGGCATCCTATCGCACGTTGCTGGGGGATATTTTGCATACCTTACCCGGCATTCGTGACTCACGTACTCTAGTTGCGATGGAAACCGTTTACGAATCTTCACAACTCTACATCGATTAGATTGCCCCTTAACCGATATAGGTCAAAGGAACTCGCCGTGTTACCCCTGTAAACAGAGTGTAAGGAATCGTATAACTTGCTGCAGCGACTTCAGTTGCTAGCACTTGATCCCCCCAACATTGCACTCGATCACCGATCTTGCAGTTAAGGTTGGTAATATCAATGGTCAACATGTCCATTGATACCCGCCCAATTAAGCGAGTACGTATCCCATTTATTGCAATTGGCGTGCCATCTATTGCGTGCCGCGGATAACCATCTGCATAGCCCATGGCAACTACACCTACTGTGGTGGCTTGCTCACAACGGAAACGTGCTCCATAACCAATTGGCTCACCGGCCGCTAACTCACGAATCGCGATTAAAGCTGACTCTAAGTGCATCGCGGGTTTCAGCTGGGCAGCAAGCTCATGTGGTTCTGTAAACGGTGAAGCCCCATACAGCATTAAACCAGGACGTACATACTCTGTATGTGTGGCTGGCCACGCTAAAATAGCAGGTGAGTTCGCCAAACAATGCGCTACCTCCAAGCCTGCTGCTGCAACCTTAAATTGCTGTAATTGCTGCAAAGTGTAATCACTATTAAGTTCATCTGCCCTTGCGAAGTGCGTCATCAGGGTGATGGACTCAATATGCTTGCACGCTTGCAGTGTTAGCCAAAGCGCTTTGACCTCAGATGGTGCAAAGCCTAGACGATGCATACCTGTATCAATTTTTAAAAAGATTTTAAACTTATTTTTGGGTTTGGCAACTAGCACATTATCGAGTTGTTGTTGATTGTGAACCACAAATGATAAAGATTCACGATCGGCGAGTATTAATTCATCCGCTGTAAACATGCCTTCTAAGAGCAAAATAGGGGCTTTGATCCCTGATTCACGTAACTCTAAAGCTTCCTCAATACAGGCAACACCAAAGCCATCGACTTCAGGCTCTAAAGCTTGAGCCACTCTGACTGCACCATGCCCATAAGCATTCGCCTTAATGATGGCAAATGCGTGCGCGTTTTTGGTTAATTTTTTAGCTAATTGGTAATTATGCCGGATTGCTTCTAAATCAATCACGGCAACTGCTGGGCGAGCCATTAGGAAGCAAGCACCAAAACGCCTTCCACTTCCACCATAACACCTAAGGGTAGAGAGGCAACACCGACTGCCGCACGAGCTGGAAAGGGTTCAGAGAAATAAAGTTTCATCACTTCATTCACCGCAGCAAAATTACTGAGGTCGGTTAAATAAATGTTTAACTTCACAAAATCCCTGCAAGACCCACCCGCTGCCACAGCAACAGCTTGTAAGTTTTTAAAAACTTGCTCAGCTTGACCTGCAAAATCAGTCGCTTCAACTTTCATCGTATTCGGATTTAAAGGAATCTGCCCAGAGCAATAAACGGTGTTCCCTGCACGTACCGCTTGTGAATAAGGGCCAATCGCGGCAGGTGCAGAAGTGGTAGCAATAATAGTTTTCTCAGTCACGATAACAACATCCTTATAAATTAGTAATTTAAATAGAACCTAGGTGCTTGCTTTGACGCGATTAGCAAAGCTATAACGCTGCATGCTTAAACCTTCTAAATCAATGCCCGGTTTTTGCCCTGCCATAATATCAGCTAATAAGCGTCCAGAACCACAAGCCATCGTCCAACCTAGAGTGCCATGTCCCGTGTTAATGAATAAATTAGGGTAAGGTGAAGCCCCTAAAACTGGAGTCCCGTCTGGTGTCATTGGGCGTAAACCTGTCCAGAAATTATCCTCTTTCAGATCAGCCGCTTTTGGAAACATATCGGACACTACAAAACGCACCGTTTGGCGCCGCTCTTCGTGCAGACTCAAATCATGCCCTGTTAATTCAGCCGTACCTGCTACCCGCACGCGATCACCCAATCGCGTAATCGCCACTTTATAAGTTTCATCCATCACCGTAGATACGGGTGCATCATCAGGGCTAACAATAGGCACTGTAATCGAATAGCCTTTTACTGGGTAAACCGGAATATCAATCCCAATCGGTTTGAGTAATTGTGGCGAATAACTCCCTAAAGCCATTACATATTGATCGGCCGTGATGACACCTTGATCAGTTTTAATCCCGCTGATCTTGCCATTACTGGTCAAAATCTCCTCAATATTTACGCCATAACGGAACATTACACCTTTAGCGATGCAATTTACCGCTAAGTTTTGGGTGAACATCAAGCAATCGCCAGTTTCATCCAAAGGTAAACGCAAGCCGCCCCTGATTTTTTCCCGCACATGCTTTAAACCTGGCTCAGCAGCAATACAACCATCCACATCTAACACTTCATAGGGGACTTTGCACTCATCTAGAATATCCGTGTCTTTTTTCGCGCCCTCTACTTGTGCATCAGTGCGAAAAACTTGCAAAGTTCCAAGGGTACGCTCGTCATAATTAATACCCGTTTCGGTACGCAATTCATCAATCGCCTGACGGCTGTACTCCGCCACTCTAAGCATCCGTGCTTTATTGACGTGATAGCGTGCCGTAGTGCAATTGCGCAGCATCATCACAATAAAACGGAACATAGCCGCATCCATACGGCTAGGGCGAATCACTAAAGGTGAATGCTCACTCAACATCCATTTAATTGCTTTCATGGGAATCCCAGGGCCTGCCCAAGGGGCAGAATACCCAGGTGAGATCTGCCCCGCATTCGCGAAACTAGTCTCTAACCCAGAACGTGGCTGACGATCTAAAACAGTGACTTGATAGCCTAAACGATTCAAATAGTAAGCAGTTGTAGTGCCAATCACTCCACTGCCGATCACGATAGCGTGCATGATATTGAGATGCTCCTTATGTGGCTTAACGCCTTGGTAGTAGCACCATTTTAAGCGAGACTTTACAAAATATTTTTCTATATTTCATAGTTATTTCAGAATTTTTTTCTGTTTTTAGCTAAGCTGTCCGAGATTAAAAGATTTTCTGTGGAAGTTAAATTTCCATCTAATTGACACCTTGAATCCTTTTATATCCTAGCTCCGAGCTAGTTAAGAATAGATTCCCGTTTACTAGAATGGCACCAAAATTTATATAGTAAAGCAAAATTTCTGCTGCATACTCTGCGCAGGTGCAGCAAATGTTGCTGAGCAGCATTAAGTTAATAAAAATAGAGTCAGCATTTACACAAAATAACCGATAAAAGGCAGATATACCTCCTTAGCAATATGATTATTTTATAAGCAAAAACATTACTATCTTACGGATTATTCAGAGAATACCACTCAGCTGTTTTATTGTAATTTTTCCGATAAACTACTGATAATCTCAGAAGTACCTGATAGTATCTGCTTAAAACAATAACAAATGCATCTAAACCGCTGGAACCCATGTAGTGCATAGAGCAACCCCACTTTATGGCTCCCCCTCACTACATCCAAGTCGAGGATTTAGCTAATGACCATGACAATGAATGCTGTATTTGCCAAGACACCCAAGGGTCGTGAGGAGATTGATTCAAAAGCGGGTGGGTTGTCCTTAATTATGCGCCGCGTACTAATTTTTCTAGACGGTAAACGCACCCTCAGTGAAGTCAAAGCCTTACCCAAAATCGATGATGTCGAGCAAATTATTAGTAGTTTAGAGAAACAAGGCTATATTCAACTTCTTTCAGGTGAAGCAGGAACGACTCCCACACCTAACGCTAACCATGTCAATCATCTGTTAGTCAATCGGGTCGATAGTAATACCGTTCCAGCCTTTATTTCGCCAGCGCGCAATGGTCAATTTCGCCCCTTACCAGCACGTCTTGATGCCGCACAACTCAAGATGGCTAAAAACTTTATGGCCAATACCTTAAATGCTTTCGTAGGTACGTTTGGTTCTAGTGCACTCATTAATCGCATTGAACGCTGTGATGATCATGAGTCTTTACGTGCCATTTATGACGACTGGCTCAATGCGATTATTGGCACGAAACAAGGTAGAAAAGATGCCGAAAATCTCAAGTCTAAGTTATTGGAAGTTTTGTAAATTATCCCCTCACTTCACTACTCATCGTGGGTGTAGTTGGTAAGGCATCCAAATACACCCAACGACCTTTCTCCCGCACAAACCGACTCAGTTCATGTAGTTGTTGAGCTTGTCCCTGTTCAGAAAAATAAGCAATAAACTCAACCAAGCCCTCTTGATCTATGCTTTGCCCGGCTTCGGTACGAATAATTTCTAATTTTTCCCATCGCAGCTGTTGAGGTTGCACCAAACTTTTTTTACTTAAGCGAGTACTACTATGCCAACTTCGATGAATATAGGCTGCATCGGCTAATACATAAGCACTATAGCGTGAACGCATTAAAGCTTCAGCCGTTGATGCTGCTGCTTTACCGTCATGAAAAGGCCGACAGCATTGGTTGTAGGGCAAAGCTGAGCAACAAGGACACAGATTATTAAGACTCATCACTCTTCAGCCTTTAATAACCATTGCTGGATAAATTTTGCCAAATCCTTAACTTCTGCAGCATTCACACTATGTTCCATCGCATAGGTGAAATACTCAGGTGCATAGCCCAAGGCTTGCAAACGTTGCTGAGCTTTTTTACCTAAGCTTTCAGGAACAACCGAATCTTGTAGCCCATGAAAAATCGCTATGGGTAATTTCTGATTAGCCGAATTCAATTGAATAGTCTCAGCAGTCGCAAAATAGGTCGACATTGCGAGTAAGCCACCTAAAGGTTTGGGATAGCTCAGTGCCGTTTGATAAGCGACTGCACCGCCTTGAGAAAAGCCGGCTAACACAATGCGTTCGCTGGGGATACCTTTCGCTAACTCCCGGTCAATCAATTTAGCGACTGCTTGGGCTGAAGCCTCCAATTGTTTCACATCAACTTTACGATCAATATCCATCGCCAGAATGTCATACCAAGCTGGCATCACATAGCCACCATTAATCGTGACAGGCATAACTGGCGCATGAGGAAAAATAAAACGGATCGCCGCACTAGTAGGTAGCGCTAACTCAGGAACAATTGGCTCGAAATCATGGCCATCGGCACCTAAACCATGCAACCAAATGACACTAGCAGTTGCAGCTTGGGGTGGTTCAATAATAAGGGCTGGCAAATAATCCATGTACTGATCCTTCATCTCTATAATTTTAAGCTGGGCTTATTTTACAGTTTTCGGAACAGTTCAGAACTAGTTTAAACAGGAGAAAAATTCTGCGTGGGTAATGCGTCGCGGCGTGTGCCTAGCAGAATTCAAAACTGATTACAGTTGGCTTTGCAGATAATTTTGTAAACCAATTTTGTCGATCAAGCCTAATTGTTTTTCCAACCAATAAGCATGATCCTCTTCGGTGTCACTCAATTGTACGCGTAACATCTCACGACTAACATAATCTTGTTGAGTTTCACAGATTTGAATCGCCGCCTTGAGTGCAGCTTGTACATGGTACTCAAGCTGTAAATCATTTTTAAGCATACTGACCACATCAGTACCTAAATTGATTTGATCTTGCTGGTTTAAATCCGGAATCGCATCCAACAAAAGTAAGCGTTTAATAATTGCATCAGCATGCCCGCTTTCTTCTTGGCGCTCATGCTCATAATGTTCGGCTAATTTCTCTAAGCCCCAATCAGCACATAGGCGTGAATGGGCAAAATATTGATCACGAGCAGCGAGCTCACCGGCGAGCAATTGCTTTAAAACTTCAATAACTTGCTGACTTCCTTGCATAATTATCTCCTAATTAGCAGCTAATGACTGTAGATAGTTGGGTTCGCCCGTATTCGTTAATAACCATTGTTGGGACTCCAGCCAATCGATTTGCTCCTCTTCTTCCTCTAGAAGGTCTTGCAGCAATTCGCGGGAAACATAATCTTGGGCTTGCTCACAGACTAAAATAGCAGTTTTTAGTTCGTTTACGATCTCTAAACCTAATTGCATATCATTGGCTAAAATTTCTGGAATATCCTCGCCGATATACAGCTTGCCTAAATCTTGCAGATTCGGTAAGCCCTCTAAGAATAGAATGCGCTTGATAAGTTCATCGGCTTGCTTCATGGCTTTAATTGAGCGTTGGTATTCACGCTCATTAAACTTTTCCAAGCCCCAATTAGCGCTCATCCGTGCATGTAGAAAATACTGGTTAATGGCGACGAGTTGTCCACGTAACACCGTATTTAAAGCACGATTAATTGCTGGATTTCCTTGCATAGCGGCTCCTTCACTAAGCTGAATTAGAACCTTTGCATGATAAGGAAGATGAGTAGGAGCATGCAAATCTTTATGTCGATGCAATGAGGTAAAGCAAAAAAAATAAAGGGGCAGGAGCTACCCCTTAGACTGTGCCAAGACTGCCAGACCTTGCACGCCCACTCCGTTTTTTAAGATTCTATATACCTATGAGTGAGTGTCAGCTTTTTCAGCAATTTATCATTCAAGCTGAACGAGCACCTGTAAAAGCTAAAACATTAGGGGTGTAAGAACTGCCCTGCTTTATAGGTTTATAACCATTTATATAGTGATTAACCGTATGCTCTAGTTGTCCTTGTAAGCTCTGCAACCAATGCGTTAATAGTAAACAACGCACTAACTCTTGTTGAGTTGCTTGGTCAGCTCTACACAACTCTGTCAAACAAATATCACCTTGCTCTAAACAGCGTTTCAGTTGTTCACCTGCAAATAAAGCCATAATTTCGCCCGTCTTACTATTGCGCAACTCAATAAACGGATTCGTGCGATCTAACCAAGCATTAATTGAGAAAGTCATACTTGCTCCTGTGAGGCTGGTTGAGTTTATATTTTATAAATGAGAATCATTATTATTTAAGTTTAATCAATGATGATGAACTTTGCAAGACAAATGAGAACTACTTGCATTTGATTTTCATTCTTAATATGATGAATACATCAAGAATGATTCTTATTCAGGTGTGAATCAATGTACGTTTGTGTCTGTAATGCAGTGAGTGATAAGTCTATTAAACAAGCCGTACAACAAGGTCATGACAGCTTTGATGCGATCCAGCGTGAATTAGCAGTTGCGACTTGTTGCGGGCGCTGCAAACCCTTTGCGCAGGAAATCATCCGCCAATGCGTAGATCAGCAGCAGGAACGTGAGCAACGTATGCCTGCTTTCTTTACGCCTGCTTTCGCCTAACTGATGAGCCTGAACTATGCACTGCCTAGATTTACGTCGAATCAATGTAGAAGAATGGATGCAAGGCTGCAAGAAAGTTATTTTGCAGCATGGTGCACGCCCCTATGTACTCACAATTACCCGTAGAGGTAAGTTAATTCTAACGGCAGCAGAAACCCAGCTCGATACTGACCCTGCTACAGCCAAAACCACTAGTCCCTACAAATCGTGACTATTGTTCACGCTTCCATCTGATTAATTAGCTAAGTTAAATGCATCGCTTAAGCTTTGGAGTATTTGATTTTGAAACAATTACCTGCCTTAATCTTTAGCTGCTTAACCCTACTGTTTAGCGCTCCTACTCTACAAGCTGATACCGTCACGCCCAAGGCTGTAATAGAAAATTATGCGAATCTAGCTCATATCAAATTTAGCCATGCCCTAACCACAGCTAAAACACTACAAACTAAAATTGATGAGTTTATTGCTAAGCCTAGCGAAATAACTCATCAAGCCGCTAAACAAGCATGGATCACTGCCCGTGCACCTTACAGTCAAACTGAAGTTTTCCGCTTTGGTAATCCCAATGTGGATGAATGGGAAGGCGGTGTGAATTCTTGGCCTTTAGATGAAGGGCTGATTGATTACGTGAAAGCTGATACTTACGAACATGAGGAAGGCAATCAATTTGCAACGGCAAATATTATTGCAGGTAGCGAAACTATTACCCCAGACCTCTTAAAATCCTATCAGGAGAAAGGTGGCTCAGAGGCGAATGTCGCCACAGGCTATCATGCCATTGAATTTTTGCTTTGGGGACAAGACTTTAATACTGACCCAACGCTTGCGGGTACTCGTAGCTATACTGATTTTATTACAGGTACAGACTGTACTAATAAAAACTGTGAACGTCGTGCGCAATACTTAAAAACTGTGACCGATTTACTGGTCGCTGATTTAAATAAAATGGAGCAAGATTGGGCACCAGAGCAAACAAACTACCGTAAAACTTTTATCGGCTTAGAGGAAGCTGAAGCCTTACGTCGGATCTTATTTGGCATGGGCAGCTTAAGCTTAGGCGAATTAGCAGGGGAACGCATGAATGTCGCGTTACTTGCTCACTCACAAGAAGACGAGCACTCCTGCTTTAGTGACAACACGCACAACGATATTTGGAACAATATCCAAGGGATTAAAGATGTCTTTGAGGGTGCTTATCAAGCAGCTGACGGTAAAACCGTTAAAGGTGCAAGTTTAGCTGAGTTATTAGCGGCCAAAGATCCAAAACTGAGTACTGAATTAGAGACTAATCTAACAGCGACTAAAACCGCTGCAGCAACCCTTGTGCAAACAGCAAAAACAGAGCACTTTGATCAGCAAATCGCTGCTGAAAATAAAGAAGGTAATGCACGTGTGAAAGCCACCATTGCTGCCTTAAGAACTCAAACAGCCAGTATTGAGGCCGCGGCTAAAGCTTTAGGTGTGAGTAACTTAAATCCAGAAACTAGTACTTCTTTACAATAAATAACCATTTAACATCTAAAACTCCGAATGAAGCTAGCCAAAACCTTGTTACTAGCTGGGGTAATGCTCAGCCCAGTAGCTTACAGTACTGAGTCAACTCTGACCGATAAGCAATTATCTGGGGGTGCGACGACGGTACTAGACAAGAGTAGCAATGCCTTCTCTCTACCTGCGAATAATTTAAGTATTTTGCGGCGAGATAACTTTTTTATTGGCAATGCATTTTTTAAACAGCCTTGGGTAATAGCACCCTCTTCGACTTCTGCACGGGATGGCTTAGGCCCTCTGTTCAATAGCAATAGCTGCCAGGGTTGCCATGTTAAAGACGGGAAAGGTCACCCACCACTAACGCGTGAAGATAGCTTTCTGTCTACCTTAGTGCGAGTGAGTATTCCTGCAGAAACAACCACACAAAAAGCTCTTCTTACTACCACTGGAGTCGTACCAGAACCCACTTATGGGGATCAGATTCAGCCAACTGCTATCCCTGGAGTGAAAGGTGAAGCCACACCACGTTTTACCTATGAAGAAATCCAAGGTCAATTTAAAGATGGCGAAGCCTATACCTTACTTAAACCTAGTCTGAAATTAGATAAGCCCAATTACGGCGCACTACATCCACAAGTACAAATGTCGGTGCGTGTTGCACCGGTAATGATTGGTATGGGTTTATTAGAGGCCATTCCAGAAGCTGATTTAGTCGCTCTTGCTGATCCAGAAGATAAAAATAGGGATGGTATTTCAGGTCGACTCAATCAAGTCTGGGATGTCAAAGCACAAAAAACCGTACTAGGCCGTTTTGGCTGGAAAGCCAATCAACCGACTGTGGCGCAACAAAGCGCAGGGGCTTTTCATGGTGATTTAGGGATTACCTCCCCGATGTTTGCGAACGCGCCTTGCTCAAGCACCCAAGCTGATTGTTTAAAAGCACCTCATGGTGGCCAGCCAGAAATCAATCAAGAACTGATGGATATGGTGAGTTTCTATGCGTCTTTGCTCGCAGTGCCAGCACGGCGCGAAGTGGATACTCCCGAAGTGTTAAAAGGCGAGCGTTTATTCAAAGCCGCAAATTGTAGTGCTTGTCATTTGCCTGAACTCAAAACGGGGGTTAAGCCTGATTTCCCTGAGCTAGAACACCAGTCGATTCAGCCTTTTACTGACCTACTCCTACACGATATGGGTGAAGGCTTAGCCGATCAGCGCCCCGATTTTCTAGCAACGGGCAGTGAATGGCGTACCGCGCCTTTATGGGGGATTGGCCTGATTGAAACGGTAAATGGGCACACGCGTTTTTTACATGATGGGCGCGCCCGCAATTTAATGGAAGCGATTCTATGGCATGGAGGTGAGGCTAAACCCTCTCAAGAATATGTGTTGAATCTGAGCAAAGAAGAGCGGAGTGCACTCTTGCGCTTTTTAAATTCACTCTAATCGTTTTTAGGAAGACACCATGATCCTATTTCAGCGGCAACTGATGGGCTTAAGTTCAAGCAGTTTGCTGGTAGCTTTATGCTTAGTAAACCCCAGTTTTGCCGACACTAGTTCCGTTAGTTCAACACCAACTGCTAGCAACACGGCGACACTGAGCATGGCTAAGGATGAAACCTTCATTCAACAATTAATTACTACAGGAATTCAACCCCTTTACCGTGAATTAGAACAAGCTAGCCAGCAGCTTACTCGAACGAGTACTGAGTTTTGTAAAGAGTCTTCGCTCGATAATCTAAATACATTACGTGCAGCTTGGGGAACTACTCTATTGGCCTGGCAGCGTACCGATAGCTTGCTGTTCGGACCTGCTACTGCTGAGCAGATGGACTTCCAAATTAACTTTGCTCCACCCAAGAAGCAGATTATTAAAGGCTTATTCGCCAGCGACAAGCCCTTGACTGTTGAAGCGGTAGCTGCGGCGGGTGTAGGTGCTCAAGGCTTGAGCAGCTTAGAATATGTCTTATTTGATCGCGAGCAAACAACTGAGCAATTATTAACGAGCTTTAAAGAATCATCAGGGCAAATCCGCTGTAGTTATGTGCAAGCTGTCAGTCGCTTACTGGAGCAAAATATTAAAAAGCTCAACGCAGCTTGGAGCAGTCCCGATGCAAGTAAGCTCTTTACCAATAACCAAGAAATGGTCGATTTATTAATTGGTAAAGCCTATCAAAGCCTAGAGCGAATTACCTTAAAGAAACTGACGCAACCTTTAGGTACTTTGGACGAAAAAAAGCTTAGCCATCCTTACGATTTAGAAGCTTGGCGGAGTGGTTACTCCTTCAAAATTATTCAAGCCAATATTGAAGGCTTGCAGCGGGTTTTCGTAGAGGGCGGGTTCTTAGCTTGGATTGATAAAAACTTTCCAAGTGAAGCTACTAAAACTGCGGTCGTTTCTTTTGAGAAACAGCTCAATGAGCTGATACAAATGAAACTCCCCGAAGGTGCCCCCTTCACTTTGGTAGAACAGAAACAAGCCTCCAAAGAAATTGATGAGCTAGTGCAACGCACACGTGGCTTAGAAATGGGTGTTAAACGCCAATTAGCCATACTCGCCAAAGCACAACTGGGCTTCAATGATAATGATGGAGACTAATATGCAACGCCGCCAATTTCTAGGCTTAGCCACGCTAACGGTCTTTGGCAGTGCTTTAGCAGCGAATGAGCTTTTGGAGCGAGCTATTCCTAAGTCGGCCAAACTCTACTCAGCTAGTGATAATGCTTTAGGCGAACATTTTGTCAGTCAATTCGATCTAAGAACTCAGCAACTGCAGCAACAACAAACACCCATGCGCGGGCATGCTGCCTTAGCCTTAGATGAAAATACAGCTTTACTATTCGGACGCCGCCCTGCTTACACCTGTGTGCGTGTAAACTTTAAAACAGGTCTGGTAGAAAGTTTTAAGCCTAGCCCTGATAGGCATTTCAATGGACATGGTTGCCTGTCAACTGATCGCAAACTGCTGTTTACCACCGAAACAGATTATGCAAATAAACGGGGCATCATTGGTATTCGTGATCTAAGCACTCTCAAACCACTAGGCGAATATGAAAGTTATGGTTTAGACCCGCATGATGTACAGCTCATGCCTGACGGTAAAACCTTAGTCGTAGCGAATGGGGGCATCGAAACTCACCCCGATTTTGAGCGGCGTAAGCTCAATATCAATACCATGCAACCCTCGCTAGTTTATCTTGATCTAAGTACGGGTAAGAAGCTGGCCGAATATCGCTTACCCGATCATTTGTTGAGTATTCGCCACCTCCATGTCAGTACTCAAGGCGATGTCGCAGTGGCTTTACAATATGAAGGTAATCTATACAAACAACAGCCTAGCTCGCTAGTGGCTTGGCAAAAAGCTGGTGAGGGTCTAAATTTACTCAAGATTGCGCCCCAAGAGGTGGCTCAATTACGTGGCTATTTAGCTGATATTGTTTATGACCCTAAACAAGAACTCTTAGTCAGCGCCACTCCGCGCGGGCATTGTGTGTCTATTTGGAGCACTGCAACGCAAAGCTTTGTACAAGCCCTCCCCCTAGCTGAAGCAAGTGGCATCAGTCTTGGTTTAAAAGCAGGTAGTTTTCTGGTCTCAAATAGCCAAGGGGGTCTCTATCAATTGCAGACCGCTGGCAAGCAAACTAGCTTAAACGAACTAAAAATCTTCCCCGAGCTTGCTTGGGATAATCATCTCATGCTGTTAGCTTAGCTCACCTCTTTTAATGAGACCTATTTGCATTTAAAAACCACTACCTTTAATATTGATAATAGTTATTATTTACAGATGGCTCCGCTATGTTGAAAAAACTTGTTTTCGTTACAGCTCTATGTGCCGCTCCCCTGTATGCTTTTGCGGAAGGTGAAGTGAATGTCTACTCTTCACGTCAAGAACAACTGATTAAACCCTTATTAGATAAATTTACTACCGCTTCAGGCATTAAAGTCAACTTAGTGACTGGCAAAGATGATGCTTTGATTGAGCGCTTAAAACTCGAAGGTGAAAATAGTCCGGCTGATCTACTCATGACTGCCGATGCAGGCCGCTTGTATCGGGCTAAAGCTTTAGGTTTAAGCCAAACCATTGAATCCGAAACCTTAAAAACAGCTATCCCTGAGAACTTGCGCGACCCTGAAAATCAGTGGTTTGGTTTAACTTATCGTGCTCGCCCCATTTTCTATGTCAAAGAAAAAATTAAACCGGCTGACCTATCTACTTATGCCGATTTAGCTGATCCTAAATGGAAGGGTAAAATTTGTGTACGTAGCTCAGACAATATTTATAACCAGTCTTTGCTCGCCTCGATGATTAAGAGCCAAGGTACAGAGGCTACTACCAAATGGGCTGAAGGTTTTGTAAAGAATCTAGCGCGCCCACCTGAAGGTGGTGACCGTGATCAGCTCAAGGCAGCCGCAGCAGGTATCTGTGATCTAGCGCTTGCCAATACTTACTATTATGGGCAAATGCTAGCGGGCGACGCGGCTGAAGATAAGGCAGCCGCAGAGAAACTGGCCATTTTCTGGCCTGATCAAGGTGAGCAAGCACGCGGTACGCATATTAATATCAGCGGTGCAACGGTCACTAAAGCTGCGAAGAACAAAGAGCAGGCTGTCAAGCTGTTAGAATATTTAGTTGGGGATGAAGCACAAGCCTGGTATGCCGAACATAATCAAGAATATCCGGTCAAACCCAGTGTATCCGCCAGCAGTTTATTGAAAAGTTGGGGAGCCTTTAAGGCTGATAGCATTAACTTATCCGAGTTAGGTAAACATAATGCTGAAGCCGTTAAGATCATGGATACTGTGGGTTGGAAATAAAAAATTTCGTCTGGCGCGTCATGCTGTTAGGCATGGCGCTCCTCACTGCGTTGCCTATTTTAGCAGTTTTCGCTTATATCTTTATTCCCTCTGCAGCAGTTTGGCAGCATCTAGTGGCCACTGTCCTTACTGATTATCTGCTCAATACTTTTTATTTAAGCCTAGGCGTCGGTTTAGGTGTCCTACTCTTAGGTGTACCCCTTGCTTGGCTGTGTAGCATGTGTGAATTTCCAGGGCGAACATGGTTTGAGTGGTCTCTGCTTCTACCTTTGGCTATGCCAGCTTATATCATCGCCTACACCTATACCGGCATGTTAGACTTTGCAGGCCCTATACAAACCAGCCTACGCAGCTTAACCGGTTGGAGCTACGGTGATTATTGGTTCCCGAATATCCGCTCGCTCGCAGGCGCAATTTTAATGCTCGCTTTAGTGTTATTTCCTTATGTGTATTTGCTAGCACGTGCTGCTTTTTTAGAGCAATCGATTTGCGTGCTAGAGGTAAGCCGAACTTTAGGTTGTAATCAATGGCAAAGCTTTTTCCGAGTCGCCCTCCCCTTAGCACGCCCAGCGATTATCACTGGTCTGGCCTTAGCCTTGATGGAAACCCTAGCTGATTTTGGCACAGTCCAATATTTTGGGGTGACCACCTTCACCACCGGTATTTTCCGCACTTGGTATGGTTTGGGGGATCATGCCGCTGCTTCACAATTAGCCGCTCTCTTAATGAGTTTTGTGTTTATTCTGCTTTTGCTGGAACGGGCTTCACGCCGCTGTGCACGTTATTATCATAGCTCCAGCAAATATGCGCAGATCAAGCGTATTCGCCTAGCTGGTTGGCAAGCGACCGGAGCCATTTTATTTTGTAGTGTGACTTTGTTACTAGGTTTTCTAGTGCCGGTTACTCAGCTTGCTAGTTGGAGCTTAGCCAATTGGCAAACTCAATTCGATAGCAGTTTTTTAACTCTGATCCAACATAGCTTAGGCTTAGCCATTGCCGCTGCTATCTTTGCTTTGCTCATTGCGCTCATTTTAGGCTATGGGAAACGTCTGCATCCGGAACCTTTAGCCATTGTGGCGACACGTTTAGCCAGCATGGGCTATGCAATTCCAGGGACAGTGATCGCGATTGGCGTACTGATCCCCTTTGCTTGGTTAGATACACAGCTTAATCAGCTGAGCCAAACCCTGTTTCATACTAAAGTGGGACTCATCTTAAGCGGCAGCTTATTTATCTTGCTGTTTGCTTATAATGTGCGCTTCCTAGCGGTTTCCTTGCAAACTGTCGAAGCAGGTTTAGGTAAAATCAAACCCACCATCGACAATGCTGGGCGCTCTTTAGGCTTAAGCCCCAGCGCCGTCTTGTGGAAACTACATATGCCCTTGATGCAAGGTTCACTGTTAACAGCAGTGCTATTAGTTTTTGTGGATGTCTTAAAAGAACTACCGGCTACTTTGATTTTACGCCCTTTTAATTTTAATACTTTAGCAGTGCGTACTTACGAACTCGCATCGGATGAACGTTTAGCCGAAGCGGGCTTACCAGCTTTAATGATTGTTGCTACCGGCATTATTCCAGTGGTGTTATTGAGCCGCTCTATTTCCCGCTCACGTGCTGGAGGTTCATCTGTATGAGTCAACTCAAACTTGAGCAAGTGGAAATTCGTTATGGACTGACCACAGCAGTGCATGCCGTTGATTTCCAAGTTAATCAAGGGCAAATTGCTTGCCTCCTTGGTCCTAGTGGCTGTGGTAAAACGACTCTCCTGCGTGCGATTGCAGGTTTTGAGCAGTTGAGCCAAGGTAAGCTTAGCTTAAATGGTGAGATTATCAGTAGCGCCCAGCACACATTAGCTACTGAACAGCGCAAAATTGGCATGGTTTTCCAAGATTATGCACTTTTCCCCCATTTGAGCATTGCTGACAATATTCGTTTTGGTATTCGTAAGCAGCCACACAAAGCTCAAGAACAACGTATTCAAGAGCTTTTAGAGTTAGTGAGCTTAGTAGGTTACGAGCGACGCTATCCGCATGAATTATCGGGTGGACAGCAGCAACGCATTGCTTTAGCACGTGCTTTGGCACCTAAGCCTGCTCTCTTACTACTCGATGAGCCGTTTGGTAGCCAAGACACTGAACTACGCGAAAGCCTAGCACGAGAAGTACGTGAAATGCTCAAACAAGAAGGCATCACTGCTTTATTGGTCACCCATGACCAACATGAAGCTTTTGCAATGGCCGATGAGATTGGAGTCTTACAGGCTGGGCGTTTACAACAATGGGGAAGCGCGTATGCATTGTACCACCAACCGCAAAACGCATTTGTTGCCTCTTTTATCGGTCAAGGCAGTCTGTTGCCTGGCAAGCTCCAAGCGGGAAAACTACTAACCAGTTTAGGCGAATTGGAGTATTCAGCTTATGAGGCTTTGCTGGATACAGAAGAAGTAGCCGTATTGATTCGTCCAGAACATGTCAAACTCCATCCCAGCGCCACTCAATCCGCCTTCATTACCAGTAAGGTTTTTAGGGGTAATGAGTATCTATATAGCTTGCAATTAAATAAACAAGAACGCTTATTAGCTCTAGCTTCTAGTGAGAAATTTTATAGTGTTGGTGAGCAAATTGGCGTGGAATTAGTACCAAGAATTTACACGCTAGTGAGGCATAATTTTAATTAATCAGGGGAAAAAAGCTCCCGGAGAAGAATGGGCTATAAAATTATCCCCGGGAGATGAATTTGCCCGCCTTGTCTTCCTCAGTCAAGACAAGTGGTTTCCCTCGCGAGCATTTTAATCATAATATAAAGCTATGAAAATTGTAATCGTTTCGTAAAATAATGTTCAATTTTTAACCTATTCGCGCAAAAATTCTACTACTATCTGGCCTCGACCTAAATCTGCTAAGGCTTGTTGTAATTGAGTTTGAGCACTAATCGGGCAAAATCCATTAATTTGCAATTCAGCTGCATATTCAACACTAGCTAATTCACCATTCAAATCATTTAAGAGACGGCGAATAGAATCCTCTAATGCATACGGAGCTATTAAAATAAAACCCTGCCTAGCTACTTTTAAGCAGGTCGGTGTTTGCTTTAAAGCAGCAGTGACTGAACTTGAATAAGCGCGGACTAAGCCACCTGTACCTAATTTAATGCCTCCAAAATAGCGCACTACTACCGCTACTAGTTCGCCTATCTCACTATGCAATAAAACATTGAGCATCGGTTTACCAGCGGTTCCGGCAGGCTCCCCATCATCACTACAACTAACTTCAGTGGTTTGTTTAGGTTTACCCGCAACAAAAGCCCAGCATACATGCCGTGCATCAGGATATTCCTGTCTGATATGAGTAATAAAAGTATGAGCTGCGTGTGGGCTAGGAGCATGCGCAATATGACTAATGAAACGGCTATTTTTAATAGTCTGCTCGTAGCAAGTACTCCCTGCAGGTATTAGAAATGAACTCATAACTAGCCTATTTGTTTTTTGGATGCAAGCATAATTATTTTAAAACTCAACCGCTTATCGGAGATTTTGATCATTCAATGGCCAAATCCTTCAATGCTGCACATAATTTTTTATACTCACAACTGAGAAATAAAACCAGTTTTGTTGGAGAATATTCTATGTACCCCAAAGCTTTTATGTGGGTCGCTTTTGAGGTGCTGCTCTTAATTTTGCCGACGCAAACTTTTGCCGCACCCAGTCAACCTAACCGCCTTTTACCTGATCGAACTAATGTGACTCTTGTTCAAAACCCACCGCCTAGTCTCTTACAGCTTAGTAAAATAATCAGCGAATCAAGCTTATATGAGCGTGTATTGACCAGCCCAGACTTTATTAAAGTACAAAGCATAGCACAACGATGGTGGGACAATCAGACCGGGGCAAAACATAAGCTAAGGGCCGCTTATTCTAAACGCATCCCCAAAAGTAACTCCATTGATTGAAAGGTCAATTGCTAGTAGCCTTAAGAACCACAACCATAAGCTACTAAGCTAGCCCAATCTCCTGCTTCATCGTGCATAACACGAATCCGCGCTAATTCCCCTGATTCAATCGCTAAAGAAAAAAAGTGGCGACTAGGCATACCTAGGACTTGCATAATAATCAAACGAATTACACCTGGTTGAGCCACTAAAACGACTCGTTTGCCCTTGTTTTCATTAATTAGGCGTTCCCACACAGGCAAAATACGGGCTTGGAATTTATTAAAAGACTCACCCTCAGGCGGCGTTAAGCAGGCTGGATTACGCCACCAACGTGCTAGCACAGCAGGATTCTGCTCCATAATACTGGCCGGAGTTTGCCCCTCCCATTCACCGAAATGCATTTCGGCAAGCTCGGGATAACTATGCAGGGGCAAATGATTCTTAGCAGATAACCACTGTGCAAATGGCAAACAAGCCGCATGTTCAGAACTGAGAACGGCTTGCCAATCTTGACGGCGGCGTACAGTCTTTTTGAGCGTTTTTAAACCTTCTGCACTCAATGCAGAATGGAAAGAACCGCAAAAGACTTCGCCTGCTTCCACCGCTGAACTTGGAAGCAGGTCAATTAGCGTAATCGGAATGCTCACTATGTGTAGCGAACCTCTAGGATTTCGTATTCACGTACACCACCGGGCGCTTGCACCACAGCGACATCCCCTTCCTCTTTACCGATCAGAGCACGGGCAACGGGTGAAGAAACAGCAATCATACCTTGCTTTAAATCAGCTTCGACATCACCTACAATTTGATAAGTAATCGTGTCACCGGTTTTGATCTCTTCTAAGTCAACAGTAGCACCAAACACTACCTTGCCTGGGTTGGCTGCACCAACCGTAGTGACATCAATCACTTGTGCTAGCGATAAGACCGACTCCAACTCTTGGATACGGCCCTCACAAAAACCTTGTTGTTCACGCGCCGCATGGTATTCGGCATTTTCTTTCAAATCACCATGCTCACGAGCCTCAGCAATAGCTTGTACAATTTTTGGACGCTCAACCGTTTTTAAGCGATTTAACTCCGCTTTCAAACGCTCAGCACCCGTCGCAGTTAACGGCGGTCGACTCATTCTTATTCTCCCTCTTTTTTACATGATGCCTTGATGCAAATCTTGCAGGCGATAAACCTGCTCATCAGCGGTGTAACCCATCGCCATGCACAAGGCACGCGCTCCCTCAATGGTAGTGGTATAACTTAATTTATGCTGCAAAGCTTCACGGCGAATCTCAAAGGAATCACGTGTTGATTGCTCACCCTCAGTCGTATTGATGATCAAATTGACATCATCATTTTTGATCATATCGACAATATTCGGGCGACCTTCATGCATTTTATTCACAACCTCACAGGCAATCCCAGCAGCCTGCAATTCGCGTGCGGTTCCACGAGTAGCAATAATACGAAAACCTTGCTTTACCAGCATTTCACCTAAACCAGCCAAATGCCGACGATCTGCTTCACGCACACTGATAAATACAACCCCTGAAGTTGGGAAACTAGCCCCTGCAGCATGCTGTGATTTACCAAAGGCTTCCGCAAAGGTTTTGCCAACCCCCATCACTTCACCTGTAGACTTCATCTCAGGACTTAAAATCGGGTCAACTCCAGGGAATTTAATGAAGGGGAACACCGCTTCCTTCACCGAATAGTAGTCTGGAATCACTTCTTCAGTCGCTTTTTGCTCAACTAAACTTTGGCCAGCCATACAACGTGCCGCAATTTTTGCCAAGGGGCGACCAATGGCTTTAGACACATAAGGCACTGTACGTGAAGCGCGTGGATTCACTTCCAACACATACACTTCATTATTCTTAATAGCATACTGGGTATTCATTAAACCGATAACATTCAAGGCTTTAGCCATACGTGCCGTTTGTGCACGTAGCTCATCTTGAATCGCTGGGTCTAAAGAATACGGTGGCAATGAACAAGCAGAATCACCTGAATGAATCCCTGCTTGCTCAATATGCTGCATGATGCCACCAATTAATACATTCTGCCCGTCACAAATGGCATCCACATCCACTTCAATCGCATCATCTAAGAAACGATCCAAAAGTACCGGCGAGTCATTCGAAACTGAAACGGCGGTATTCATATAGCGCCGCAATTCATTCTCGTTATAGACAATTTCCATCGCCCGCCCACCCAAGACATAAGACGGACGTACCACGAGTGGATAACCAATCTCGACAGCTAAGCGCACGGCTTCTTCCATACTCCGTGCTGTACGATTTGGTGGTTGGCGCAAACCTAAACGATGAATTAATTGCTGAAACCGCTCACGATCTTCCGCTAAATCGATGGAATCGGGCGAAGTACCAATAATCGGTGCCCCTAAGTTTTCGAGATCACGCGCTAGTTTCAGTGGGGTTTGCCCACCGTATTGTACAATCACACCTAAAGGCTTCTCTAGATCAACAATCTCCATCACATCCTCAAGCGTTAGAGGCTCGAAATAGAGACGATCCGAGGTATCATAATCGGTAGAAACGGTTTCTGGGTTGCAGTTAACCATAATGGTTTCATAGCCATCTTCGCGCAAAGCTAAGGCAGCATGCACGCAGCAATAGTCAAACTCAATCCCCTGACCGATCCGATTTGGGCCACCACCTAAGACCATAATTTTCTTACGATCCGTTGGCTTAGATTCGCACTCTTCTTCATAAGTGGAATACATATAAGCGGTATTCGTAGCAAACTCAGCCGCACAGGTATCCACACGCTTGTACACTGGGCGCACATTCATATTTCGGCGTGCATTACGCACACTGCGCTCCGTGCTATGTAAGAGTTTGGCTAAGCGTCGATCAGAGAAACCTTTGCGCTTGAACATGCGCATTTCCTCGGCACTGATCTGATTGAGTAAACGACCCTCAAGACTTTTCTCAATCTCAATCAGCTCTTGCATCTGTACTAAGAACCAAGGATCAATGCTGGTTTGGGCATGCACTTGCTCAACCGTCATGCCATAGCGGAAAGCATCGGCCACATACAGAATCCGCTCTGCATGCGGTTCGGTAAGTTCACGGCGGAGAATATCGCGCGCTTCAGGAAGCTCACGATTTAAACGCTCATCTAGACCATCAATGCCTGTTTCTAAACCACGTAAGGCTTTCTGCAAGGACTCTTGGAAAGTACGACCAATCGCCATCACTTCACCCACTGACTTCATTTGCGTGGTTAAACGCGCATCCGCTTGTGGGAATTTTTCAAAGGTAAAGCGTGGAATTTTAGTAACGACATAATCGATACTTGGCTCGAAAGATGCTGGAGTCGCACCACCAGTAATATCATTCCGCAGCTCATCTAGGGTATAACCAATCGCTAATTTTGCTGCTACTTTCGCAATCGGGAAACCCGTAGCTTTTGAAGCCAAAGCCGAAGAACGCGACACTCGTGGATTCATCTCAATGACAATAATACGTCCGTCCTTAGGATTGATCGCGAACTGTACATTCGAACCACCCGTATCAACGCCGATTTTACGCAGTACTGCTAAGGAAGCATTGCGTAGCAGTTGATACTCTTTATCTGTCAGCGTCTGTGCAGGTGCTACGGTAATGGAATCACCCGTATGCACGCCCATTGGATCAAAGTTTTCAATCGAGCAGACGATGATGCAGTTATCTTTACGATCCCGCACCACCTCCATCTCATACTCTTTCCAACCAAGCAGTGACTCTTCGAGCAAAACTTCAGTAGTGGGCGACATATCTAAGCCGCGCGCAACAATCGTTTCAAATTCTTGCTTATTATAAGCAATGCCGCCACCAGTACCCCCTAAGGTAAAGGAAGGCCGAATAATGGTAGGGAAGCCAATATCAGACTGTGCAGCACGAGCTTCTTCCATCGTATGGGCGATCCGCGAACGTGCCGACTCTAGGCCAATATCATCCATCGCAATCCGGAATTTTTGCCGATCTTCAGCCATCTCGATGGCGACTTCATTCGCACCAATCATTTCAACTTGGTATTTTTCCAGAACACCATGGCGTGATAGATCCAGCGCACAGTTCAATGCCGTTTGCCCACCCATGGTTGGCAATAAAGCATTTGGGCGCTCTTTTGCAATGATCTTTTCGACCGTCTCCCACCGAATCGGCTCGATATAAATCGCATCTGCCGTGCCGGGATCAGTCATGATTGTGGCAGGGTTGGAGTTGACCAGAATGACTCGATAGCCTTCTTCGCGCAAAGCTTTACAAGCTTGTGCACCCGAATAGTCAAACTCACACGCTTGGCCAATTACAATAGGGCCAGCCCCAATAATCAATATACTTTTAATGTCCGTACGTTTCGGCATTTTCAATCGTCCACAGTAATTCGTTTTCCCTTACACAAGGGATTAAGGGAGTTAAGTCTAACACTTACCCCCGACCTCCATCATCTTTCAGGAGGAACAAAGCAAGATTTTTTAACGCGCAGCTCGCATTAAGTCGATAAAGCGGTCAAATACAGGTGCAACATCATGCGGCCCCGGACTCGCTTCTGGATGCCCTTGAAAACTAAAGGCAGGGCAATCGGTACGTTCAATACCTTGTAAGGTCTGATCAAATAAAGAACGATGGGTCGTCTTTAGATTAGCGGGTAAACTCGTTTCATCCACCGCAAAGCCGTGATTCTGGCTACTAATCATCACTTGGCCGGTTTGAGTATCCTGCACTGGATGATTCGCACCATGATGGCCGAATTTCATTTTTACTGTGCGTGCACCACTCGCTAACCCTAGCAATTGATGTCCCAAGCAAATCCCAAAAGTTGGTAGTTTGGTAGCTAAAATCTGCTGGATAGCCGTAATCGCATAATCACAAGGCTCAGGATCGCCAGGGCCATTGGATAGGAATACACCATCTGGCTTTAGTGCTAATACTTTATCTGCAGAGGTTTGCGCAGGTACTACGGTAACCTTGCAACCACGATCCACCAACATACGTAAGATATTTTTCTTCACGCCAAAGTCATAAGCAACTACATGATACTTCGCTTTTTCTGCAGTGGAAGCACGTGGGGTGGCTGGATTTAATTGCCAAGAACCTTCTGTCCAAACATAAGAACTTGAGCTACTGACTTCTTTAGCTAAATCCATCCCTTGCAAACCAGGGAAATCTAAAGCGGCGGCTTTAGCTTGCACTTCATCTAAGTTAGCACCCGCCATAATACAACCGCGTTGTGCACCTTTTTCGCGTAAAATACGCGTTAACCGACGTGTGTCAATATCTGCAATCGCGACAATTTTATTGCGCTCTAAATAAGCAGGTAGCGACTCTTCGCCACGCCAATTGCTATATACACTGGGTACATCCCGTACAATCAAACCTGCAGCATGAATCCGATCTGATTCACAATCTTCAGAATTAACACCAACATTGCCAATGTGGGGATAAGTTAAAGTCACGATCTGACGCGCATACGACGGGTCAGTTAAAATTTCTTGATAGCCAGTGAGAGCCGTATTGAATACAACTTCACCAACGGTTTGACCATCACAGCCAATGGAACGCCCCCGAAAAACGCTACCGTCTTCCAGTACTAGCAGTGCCAGCTTGCTCAAAGGAACCTCCAAGTTCTACATATAATAACGGGATGGGGGTTACCCATCCCGTGAACACGTAGGGGCATATTTTACCCGCTGCTGAACGAGGTGTCCACGACCAGATGTTGTGCACTGCAATAAATCACTGAATTTGTAACAAATTTCAGCACTAAGCCTTTTGATTTAACTGAGCTTAAGATTTTGATTTTTAATTAAAAAACTTTGCATTTAAGGAATTAAAAACTGCTGAGACCATTTTTTTGAAGCTGGCTCAAAAGTCCATACTTCATGCTCCGCAAAAGCCTTAGTACTTACAGAATAAAAGGCAATGCGCGTAATTGTTGCAAACTGATAGCCCATAAAACCAGCTGGTCTGACTAGTTCAGCCTCTACTGGCAAGTTTGCCAAAGCGTTTTCTAAAACATCAGCGGACTCTAAAACAGTTCCTGATGCATTACCGAAAATCATATAACTGCGCCGAAAGCTTGATTCCAATTTTAACCAATCGTTATCGAGCTGCTGAGCCGATAAAGCGACTAAACACCCTTCCAAAGAAACTGAGCGTAAACTAGTTTGAAAAGCAAAGGTTAAAGAGGCTTGTTGATTATGTGTTAGATCAACGACCTTGCGGCTAGTAGGTGAGGTATGAAAACGGGGGCAATAATTTTTATCAAAATGTACCCCCAACATTCGGGTATGTGGTTGCTCAAACTTATCTATCGTACCTAAAACAGCACCATGACTAAACCTATTCCCTGCTAAACGCTCTTCCGCAACCCATGCATACAGCTTTGCTAAAGGCGACATTTTAACTACTTAACGCCAAATGTTGATGAATACCCGCAATATTATCTTGAGTTCGGTGATTCACATACAAGACCGTCGTTTCAGTCCCTGTACAAATCTTTTCAATCAAGGCCAAGACCAATTGCCGATTGAGATCATCTAAACCAAGACAAGGCTCATCCAAAATCAATAAGGTAGGATGTTTAACCATGGCTCGGGCAATCAGCACTAAACGCTGATCCCCATAAGACAATTGCTGAAATGACTCCGCAGCACGCTCACTCATCCCTAATAAAGCTAACCATTCTTCAGCGATGACCCGCTCACGATCTGTGTATTTTTGATACAAGCCAATACTGTCGTAGAAACCTGAAATAATCACATTACGCACAGTAATACTCACGCGGTATTCCCATTGCAGATTGCTCGAAACATAACCAATGTACTGCTTAATCTGCCAAATACTTTCACCACTGCCACGCTGCATACCGAACACAAAAATATCATTGGTATAGCATTGCGGATGGTCGCCAGTAATAAGATTTAATAAACAGGTTTTACCGCTACCATTCGGACCCGTCACTTGCCAATGTTCACCCGCCTGAATCGTCCAATCCAAATCCGCAAAAACTAACTTCTCAGCGTAAGCAATACGCGCTTTACGCAAGCGTACCAAGGGATTACTAGGATCTAGTTTCGGCGGTAAATGTTCACGGGGTGCATGAGGAATCTTTAAATCAGTGGTTTTTAGATGCAAAAGCTGCTGCAAATCAGCACTAGCGATTGGATCATTCACCGCAACTTGATGCAAAAGCTGCCCCTGCTCCATATACGCCATATGCGTGATGAAACTGGGAATCTCATCAACTCGATTCAAGACCATGACAATACGAATGTGCTCGGCAACGGCCTGCAATAAATCAGTAAGTAACTGAGTGGAAGCAAGATCTAAACCTTCAAACGGCTCATCTAAAACTAATAAATCAGGGCGACAAGCTAAAGCACGCATTAACATGAGCTTACGAGTTTCACCGGTCGAAAGTTTGCGAAAACCACGCTCTAATAAAGGCTGAAACTTAAATAATTCAATCAACTCAGCTAAACGCTTCGCATCAGTTTCAGGCAGAGTGAGTAGTTCTTTAACCGGCGTGCCTTCAGGAATGACATCTACAATGTCGGCATCATCTTTTTTGAGTTCTTGCTCAATCAGCTTCGCTTGGGCTTCAAAAGAGACTAAAGCCGTTTTGTTAGGGAGACCTTGTATTGAGCCACTAAGCGGCTCCCCTACACCACATAAGATCGCCGCTAAGGCCGATTTGCCAGCACCATTTCCACCCAAAATCACCCAATGCTGCCCAGCACTCAGCTCCCAATTAAGCTGAGTTAAGCGGTAATGTTTATTGACTTGGACGCTGTAGTCTTGAAGGAGAATGCTGCTCATAAAAGGCTCTAAAACCGTGAAAAAGGTTTAGAGCCTAACGCAAGCTTAGGCTAAGCAGCAAGTAGCCTGCTGCTGAGGGGATTAATGCATCGTTGCAGACACGTCTTGCACCGGGGCTGATAGTTTTAAGCTAGTACCATCTTCAAAGCCCAAGGTTAACTCGACTGTGTCACTGACCTTTAAAGTTTTTTTCAAGCCAATCAGCATAATATGAAAACTACCCGGTTTGAGTGCTACGGTTTGACCCGCAGGTAAATCAATTTTTTCAACTTTGCGCATTTTCATCACACCGCCTTCATTGACATGATTATGCAGTTCTACTGCTGCAGCGACATCACTAGTCGCACTAACTAAAGCATGCGCTTTGCTATCTTTATTCTGCAACTGTAAGAAAACCGCACTATTAGGCTGGCCAGGTGCAACTGCACGTGCATAAGCAGCACTCGCTGTAAATTGACCTGCTACCGCTGCAGCAGTGGTTGGCATAGCAGCGGCTGGTTTATGTGCCGCTGTATTTTGCTTGTCACAAGCTGTAGCCATAACCGTTACAGACAATAAACTGAGAGCGCCCCATGCCAGTAGGGAAGCTTTAATTTTTTTCATATTTTTATACCTTTTAGAACGAACATAAAGAAATACTGATTGAACAAAACTTTAGATTTTTTAATTATATAAGTGATGTTCTTGAATATATTCATAAACCTCATCCGGTACTAAAAAGCGAATGCTCTTATTATTTTTACAAGCCTCCCGAATGTTAGTCGCGGAAATTTCTAAGGAGGTTACGGATAAAAAGGTCACCCGCCCAGCTGCAGTAGTGCTTAACTCACAAGTCGTTTGGGCGAGCAGTTCACCATACCAATCATTAGGATCAGGTACATAGCCCGGCCGATTCATTACTACTAAATGCGCAAGCCGCATAATATCTTGCCAACGATGCCAACTACGAAAGGCTAAGAACGCATCCATTCCTAAGATGAAAGCCAGCGGAATCTTCGAACCTAAATCATCACGTAAGGAGCTCAAAGTATCTACGGTATACGAATTACCTAACCGCTCTAATTCGCGCCGATCTGCTTGAAATAAGGGTTCACCTGCAATTGCTAAATTCACCATCTCCCAACGCTGTTCAGCACTGGCTTTAGGTTGCGGTCGATGCGGTGGAACACGACCGGGAATGATGCGGATTTGCTCCATTCCACAGCTTTCCGCAATTTCCAAAGCAGTACGTAAATGCCCGATATGAATGGGATCAAATGTCCCCCCCATAATCCCGATCATACGCGAATTTGCCCTTCGCCTAGGACAATGAATTTTTGCGAAGTCAAACCTTCTAAACCGACCGGGCCACGTGCATGGAGCTTATCGGTACTAATACCAATTTCTGCACCTAAACCAAACTCAAAGCCATCCGCAAAGCGGGTTGAAGCATTCACTATCACTGAACTAGAATCCACCACGCGCAGGAAATGGCGTGCTTTAGAATAATTCTGTGTCATGATCGTATCGGTATGATGCGAGCCGTATTGATTAATATGTTCAATCGCTTGCTGCATATCGTCTACTACGCGAATGGAAAGAATCGGCGCTAAATACTCGGTCACCCAATCCTCTTCGGTGGCTGGCTTAGCACTGGGTAAAATATCGCGCGTTTTAGCACAGCCACGTAGCTCCACACCTTTTTCAGCATATTTTTCAGCTAACAGCGGTAATACTCGTGCGGCAACGGAATCAGCCACTAATAAGGTTTCCATCGCATTACACACGCCATAGCGATGCGTTTTCGCATTCAGCGCAACATTCACCGCTTTTTCTAAATCCGCTTCATCATCAATATACACGTGGCAAATACCATCTAGGTGTTTGATGACTGGAATTAAAGATTCTTGGCTGACACGCTCAATTAAACTTTTCCCGCCGCGTGGAATAATGACATCGACATAATCTTTTGCGCGTAGTAATTTACCGACCGCAGCGCGATCAGTGGTTTCAATCACTTGCACACAAGCCGCTGGCAAACCTACTGCACTTAGACCTTCTTGCACACAAGCAGCAATCGCTCGATTAGAATGAATCGCTTCCGAGCCACCCCGTAAAATCGTCGCATTGCCTGATTTTAAGCATAAGCTTGCAGCATCAACCGTCACATTCGGGCGCGACTCATAGATAATGCCAATCACTCCAAGGGGTACACGCATTTTCCCTACTTGAATGCCGGTAGGACGATAACTTAGATCCGTAATCGCCCCAACCGGATCAGCTAAAGCCGCTACTTGGCGCAAACCTTCCACCATGGTATGCAGTGCTTTCTCATTTAAAGTTAAACGATCTAGCATCGCGCTATCTAAGCCCTTGTCACGGCCTGCCGCTAAATCTTTAGCATTTTCAGCTTTTAACCAAGCTGTTTTTGCAATAATCGCATCGGCCATTGCATGCAAAGCCTGATTTTTGACTGCAGTTTCAGCACCTGCTAAAACCGCTGCCGCTGCACGCGCTTGTTGACCAACGGTTTGCATGTAATCTGTGATATTCAACATCTTAATCCTCAAATTCTTTGTTAACAAGAATATCACGATTAGCTTATATGCACAGCTATCCAGAGCTGAGTAGTTTTACCCAAACAACTAACACAGGCTAAAAAGTTTGCTACCATTGAAAGCAGATGCAACTCAATTAACAACCCCAATAAAACTGGAAGGCTCGCTATGCTTGCAGATATTTTCTGGTATTTAATTATTCCGCTTGCAGCTTTATGGCTAGCCTATAGCGTTGGTTGGCAGCGTGGTTATGATAGTGGCTTTTTGGTTGGCAAAGATGAGGGTATCAAAGAGGGAAAGGTTGCTGGTGAAAAGATTGGTATTGAAAAGGGAGTTAAAGAACGCATTCTCAATAATTTGAAAGGCGCCAAAGGTGGTGTTTTAGATGAAACTGAAATGCTAATCCGCGAAAAGCTATATTCTGATTTAACCAAAAAACCAACACCTGCCCCGCCGCCACCTGAGAAGAGTTACACAATGTACTGGTGGACAGCTGCCAGCTTAGCTGGCGCACTGTTGGTATTTTGGTTCACTTAATGGCGCTTACATAATAGCCACTGGATAAGAACCTAAGACTTTTAGTAAATCCACTTCATCGCGCAAAATTTCTAAAGCTTTTTGTACATTAGAATTGGTTTCATGGCCTTGTATATCCACAAAAAATACATATTCCCAATTCATGTTACGTGAGGGCCGCGATTCAATCCGTGACATATCCACGCCATTTTCTGCCAGCGGCTGTAATAAATGATAGAGCGAACCAGGGCGATTCGGTGCAGAGACCAAAATCGAGGTTTTATCCTTACCACTCGGTGCTACGACTTGATCACCAATCACTAAAAAGCGGGTGGTATTATTTGGCTGATCTTCAATATTCTGCTGTACAACTTCTAAGCCATAAATCGCCGCTGCTTGCTGGCTACCAATTGAAACTGACTGCGGATCTAAAGCAGATAAACGTGCTGCCTCCGCATTACTACTGACGGCAATACGCTCAGCCTGTGGCAAGTTTTTATCTAACCAATAGCGACATTGAGCCAGCGATTGTTGATGCGAATAGATTTTTGCAGCAGTTTTCCAATCGGTATGTTTACACATTAAAGTCTGATTGATCCGCAGCATAATCTCGCCACAAATACGTAGCGGTGATTGCATAAACATATCCAGCGTATGCGTAATCACACCTTCAGTCGAGTTTTCAATTGGCACAACACCATAACGCACCCGCCCCGCTTCTACTTCACGAAAAACTTGGCCAATTGAATCCACAGAGAAGGTTGCAATCCCATTACCGAAATGCTTGAAACTTGCCTCTTGGGTAAAGGTTCCAGCGGGGCCTAAATAGGCAATCTTCATGGACTCTTCTAGAGCTAAACAGGCAGAAATAATCTCGCGATACAGACGACTGACTTGTTCATTTCTTAGCGGCCCCGGATTATTTGCTTGCATACGCCGTAAAATCTGCGCCTCACGTTCAGGGCGATAAAAGACAGCATTAGGGTCTTCGGCCAGTTTGGCATGTGCCACTTGTTCGGCACAACGGGCGCGTTCACTGAGTAGCTGCAAGACTTGATCGTCCAGTGCATCAATCCGCTCCCGCAAAGCTTTTAAATCAGTATTTCCTGCCATAACCTTTTGCTCCCCTCAACCGTTTTTCGCCTCGAACTCACGCATAAATGCAATCAGTGCATCTACGCCTTCTTCGGGCATGGCATTATAAATGCTGGCACGCATGCCGCCTACTAAGCGATGACCTTTTAGCGTGACTAAACCTGCTTGCGCTGCTTCATCCAAGAAGCGTTTTTCTAGGCTTGCATTCGCTAAAGTGAAAGGCACATTCATCCACGACCGGCAATCAGGATCAACAGGATTATTATAAAAATCGCTGGCATCAATCGCTGCATATAACTTCTCAGCTTTGCGCTGATTAAGCTTAGCCATCGCCTCTAAGCCACCTTGTTTTATTAGCCACTGAAACACTAAACCCGACAAATACCACGCATAGGTAGGTGGCGTGTTATACATGGACTCAGTTTCTGCATAGATCTGGTAATTGAACATGCTCGGTGTGCGTTCAAGCACTTGGCCTAATAAATCCTCACGCACAATGACTAAAGTTAAACCCGCTGGGCCAATATTCTTTTGTGCTCCCGCATAGATCAACCCAAAGCGATTAACATCCAGCGGACGCGCCAGAATGTCAGAAGACATATCCACTACCAGCGGAACGTTCTCAACTTCCGGAATCCAATCAAACTCGACACCACGGATGGTCTCATTTGAGGTGTAATGCAAATAGGCTGCATGGGGATTGCATTGCCAATTAGCAAAAGGTGGAATGGTGGTATAATGGCTATCGGCACTTGAGGCAATTACATTAATATCAATATAACGCTTACCCTCTTCAATCGCTTTGAGCGACCAATCACCGGTATCTAAGTAATCAGCTTGTTGCTTGCCACGCGCCAGATTCATCGGAATCATGGCGAATTGGCTATGCGCCCCACCCTGCAAAAACAGGACTTTATAGTTGTTTGGAATCGCCATTAGGGTACGCAAATCTGCTTCGGCTTGCGCTGCAATCGACATAAATTCTTTGCCCCGATGACTCATTTCCATCACCGACATACCGGAACCTTGCCAATCTAAGAGTTCAGCTTGTGCTTGTTCGAGTACCGCGTGTGGAAGCACGGCTGGGCCGGGGCTAAAGTTGAAGACAGGCTGCTTCATATGCCGCATTTATCCTATGGCTAAAAACGAAGGCGCTATGTTCCCATATTGCAGGCTGCTATGGCAAACCTAGACGTAGGATTGGAATATGCGTTTTGAAATTGGTTTTCGCTAGGATTATAGATTCATGTTTTAATTTTACATAACATAAATTAAAAGAATAAAAACATTTCTTACAAACTTTTTTACTTACCCACATTACTGTAGAAAATTCAAATATCACATCGATCGAAACTTTTACGCTGGTTAAATCGTTGCGTCTTTTCATTATACCGATAAATTGCATAGCAACGATCAATCCCCCCATGCCCAACCGATTGCAGTACTGCTAAATCATTTAAACCATCCTGATCATAGTCACCGATTTTTAAATAGAGAGTGCGCCAACCTGTATAGAGATAAGGATTTACGGCCTCTAGCACTAGGGGTTGATTCTCCCCTATTTGCAGCATCACTAGATTTTCCTCAATGAAAGCCCAAGCAGATAAGTTCGGTTTGATTTGGAAATAAACTTCGTGTTGGTTGGTATTTGCCGCGTGAATAAATGAACTATTTAGCCCTAAAAATAAACTAATCAATAGGCGTTGTAGGGGTTTTAACATATACTAAATAGCCTCTTAACTGCAAAAATCTGCAGTTTCTCACAGAAAACTGCGCATCTGGTTCTAGTATGCACTAAAGCATACTTATCATTAGGACTCAAAAGCGGACTTTTCAGTTTCACTAACACCGCTTTTTTATTAGGACAAACACTAGGGGAAACGTGCATGGTATCTGCAATTCGGGTAGTTGCCTGCTTAATCATAGTTTGGCTTTTACATGGTTGTGGTGGTGGCTCAGATAATGCTAATAATGGTGGTGGTGGCGAAGTCACTCCACCAGCAGGTATAGGCAAACTGGTCGTCAGCAATCCACAAAACAATAGTAATCTAGCTTTAGTTAATATCCCCTACGTAACTACACCAAGCAGTGCTGCAGCACGCCAAACTGGTAATACGAGTGCTACGGGTGAATATAAATATGATACTAGTGAACAGGTTAGCTTTACTTTATTTAATACCACTTTCGCTGGTATCTCCACCAAAGCAATTATAAATGAAGATGATCTAGCGGTTAGCTTTTGTAAAGCCAATGCCACGCCTGCAAGTTGCCAATACAAAGTAGCCCGTAATTTACAGCGGCTCTTACTCAGCACCGATACAGATCAAAACTATACAAATGGCATTACGATTCTTGCGAATTTTCAGCAAAGCCCACCTCTGGCTTTGGACAGTGAAATTGATCAATTCGAACTCACTTTAGCTAAAAAACTGTCCCCCTTAGGTCGGCAAACTGTAGCCTTGTTTAGCCCTTCACTTGGAATCAATTTAGAATCACCTCAGCCGGAATCCGATGAAGTGGGCGGACAACCCGTCGCTTTTGTCGATTTATTTAGAATCTCGCGCCCTTTCCCTGAATTTTCTTGTACGGATATTAAATATGACAGCAATGGCTGGCCAACTGAGATACCAGCTTCTTGCGATACTCAAGTCAACCCTACTTTCCGTACCCCCACTTGGGCAACTACTTTAATACTACGCTATGTACCTTATGGAGCGATTCCAACCGGCAAATATACCGTTTTGTATGAAGGGGTTGGCTCACTCCAATATAGCGGAATTGCAAATAAACTCCCCGCAGAAAGTCAGCCCGGACGCGATGTCATCGAGATTACCCCAGATTTAATTAAAACGCGTAACTCAGCTGGTTTGCGCTTACAGCTTAAAGACATGGATAGCACCAATCCGGTGAAAAATATCCGGATTGTGATGCCCGGTGGGATTTGTGAGGGGAATCCTTTAGTACGAGTTGATGGCGAAGCTGATTGTCCTTCGGGTCAATATCGTAGCTTTGTAGATAGTTTGGCTGCTGATCGGAACAGTATTATTTTTAACCCAGATTATTTGCACTTCTTGAAAGATTTCAAAGTCTTGCGCACCATGAATTTGATGGAAATGAGTCCACGGAATAGAGCTTGCTACCCCTTAACTGATGATGCGTATAAGCAATGTATGCTGCAAGATTTCACTTGGGATCAGCGGGCGAAAATGGATCAGTCCTCATGGGGAGGCTCTTCACGTACACCTTTATTAAAGCTTTATGCACGTGGTGCTCCGCTTGAAGTGGTAGTCGCTTTGGCGAACACATTGAACAAAGATGTGTGGTTTAACTTACCACATAATGCGACTAATGATTATGTCACTAAGTTTGCCACTTATGTGCGTGATAACTTGAATTCAAACGCGAAGATCCACTTGGAGTATACGAATGAGCCTTGGAATGCCATTTTCTGGGGTTCCATGTATGTGCGGATGAAAGGCATAGCCTTAGGTTTGGATACTACTGAATGGCGTGCCGGTTACAAATATTATTCCAATCGTTCGGTAGAAATCTTCAAAATCTGGCACGATATTTTTGGCGGCTCTGAGCGCCTAGTTCGTACTTTAAATACTTACCATCCAGATGAATGGATGTCGCGTAATATGCTGAGCTACAACGGTAATAATCAATACGTTGATGCCTTAGCCAGCGCCCCTTACTTCCAAGGCTGTTGGGATAAAACGGCAAATGTGGCTTGTGCTGATACTACGAAAAATCCATTAGTCGTCAAGGATGCAACTTCGGTCGATGACTTATTCAATATTATTGATAATCCCAATAATCCCTATGGCATTGCTGCGACCATTAAATGGATGAGCGTGCAAGCTAAAGTTGCTAAAGATTTTAATCTTGACTTTTACACCTACGAAGGTGGCCAACACTTGGTCACTAAAAATGATGACCCTACCTTAACTGCTGAGCATCGCAAACGTCTCTTAGATTTAATTCGGGCAGCGAATCGTGATCCCCGCATGGCTGGGCGTTATAGCCAACTACTTAACGGTTGGAAAGAGAGTGGTGGTAAATTATTTATGCTATTTACCATGCCGCAAAGCTATCACACTTACGGCACATTTGGGATTAAAGAGCATCTGAATCAAGCACGTAGCGAAGCCCCCAAATACGATATGAGTATGCAATTCCAAGAAATGCAGAAAAAATGTTGGTGGACAGATTGTGAGTAGTTAGCAGCCCAATCAGTGCCTGTCTATACACTGGCAGGCACTAGCCAGTTTGAACTTAGGCTTAGATTTTAGGCGCACTAATATCTTTATATGTAATTGTGTTCATCCCGCCCTCTGCATCCAACAAAGTTTTATACGGCAGGCCATCCTCTTTCCCGATGTAGAGTTTACTGGTAGTTTTCGGTATCCCTGAACCTAGCATTTCTGAGGTGTAGCTAAAAATTTTCATCTCTACACCATCGAGCATTTCACTGCCCTCCTCTTTGCATTCAGTGATTTTAAGCGCGTCACTTTTAATCAACTCAACCGCAGCTCTCTCAGCTTGATCCA
The DNA here is from genome assembly GCF_937876535.1 of uncultured Thiothrix sp. Taxonomy (GTDB): domain Bacteria; phylum Pseudomonadota; class Gammaproteobacteria; order Thiotrichales; family Thiotrichaceae; genus Thiolinea. The sequence goes on along the minus strand of NZ_CALFHZ010000020.1, from coordinate 400,525 downwards.
TATCCATCGGTGCTTTTTGCCATTTAGCATCAACCTCCATAAAGTACTCACCCTTGAGCTTAATAGCTTGAATTTTCACATCTTTAGTTTCAGTAATCGCATGCCAAGACTCCTGTGCTAACTTCGCTTCACTCGCTTTAACTAAGGGATCACAGGCACTATCCAGTGCAAAGGTGGGTGGTAAAATGGTTAGGCAGACAGCGGCTACTAATAAACGCTTCATGATTAACTCCTCGCTAGTTAATTTTAGATACCTTTCTATAACCTATATATAGCCATAATTAAATAAGTTCACAAGTTTACCACTTACTACTCAAGGACTTATGCAAGCATCTTAGCCTCAAACGGATAGCGGGTTAGATTCTCAAAGCCGCTTTCAGTAATGAGCACCTGATCTTCTAATTTAACCCCTTGCTTACCACCGACTGCGCCTACATAAGCCTCTACACATAAGGTCATACCCGCTTGTAACACTCCATCATAGCCATGCCCAGCATAATCTTCAGGGTAGCGAATTGAGGGATATTCATCACACAAACCGACTCCATGCATAATCACTCCATAGCGCTGATCCCGATATTCAGGTGGTAAGCGATGGCTTTGCTCAGTCAACTCACGGAAGCTTAGTCCGGGTTTGAGTAGCGCCATATTAGTTTGAATATGCTCATAAGCAAGTTGATATAACTGCTTTTGCTCAACAGTAGGCTTAGCATCCCCAACTAACCAAGAGCGGGATAAATCTGCACAAATCCCATAAGGGCCAATTAAATCGGTATCTAGTGCAAGCATATCGCCGTATTCAACCATCCGCGGTCCTGACTCTTGAAACCAAGGATTAGTTCGTGGCCCACTCGACATAATCCGACACTCAATCCACTCCCCACCGCGCCGGATATTTTCTGCATGCAGAATTGACCAAATATCATTCTCTGAGACACCGGGTACACTCGCCGTTTGCATTTTACGCATGGCGATTTCAGTGGATGCGATGGAGCAACGCATCGCATTGACTTCATCTACATTCTTAATCAGTCGGGCTTGCTCCATCACCATTTGCCCATCACTAATCTCAAAACCTAATTGATCAAAGGCACGTAAACCAGCAATTTCAATTTTATCAATCGCTAAGCGCTTATTTGCCCCTACATGATGTAAGAGAAGATCCGCTACTTCATTGGCAAAACGCTGTGCATGCTGAGGAGTGAATTCGCCGGTTTCAAAATAAAAGAAAGAAGCACCCTGCCTTAACTCTTTTACCAGCGGCAAATGCTCAGATAAATGGTCGCTATTGTGAAAATCCCACAAAATCATATAACCACTCGCGGTCACCATACAGGCACGGGCGTGATTATGCGTAATCCATAGCTGCATATTAGTGGAATCGGTCGCATAGCGAATATTCAAAGGATCAAATAGCAGCACTGCAGCTAACTCACGCTGTTGCAACTGCTCAGCAATCCGCTGCAAACGATACTCACGCATACGCGTTAATTGCGGGGCGGTTAAACCTAATTCTTGCCATTCTTGGAAAGCTAAAGCCGTTGGGCCAATTTCGACGCGATTATTATCATCGGGTGAACCATCAGGGCGTAATCCAAGGCGATTTTGTTGTTTTTTATTAGCAGGCATGTGCTTTTCCTCCGAAAGCTGACTAACTGGGTGGTGCTTTGAGCATAGAACAAATTCTTAGAACTTATTTTCACTTGCGAACTTGAACAGGTAAGATAACGCCCACCTTTTAGTTTGCAGGTTTATCCCATGTTCCAAGATACGCTCAATAATACCAATATCGCTGAAGAGCACGTATTAGTTACCCCTGAAGAATTCAAAGCGCGCTTACCCTTATCGGCGCAAGGCGAAGCTTTCATTCGTAGCAGCCGTCAAATCGTTGAAAATATTCTGGATGGCAAAGATCATCGTTTATTAGTGGTATCAGGCCCTTGCTCGATTCACGATGTAGCCGCCGCTAAAGAATATGCCTTGCGCTTAAAAGCACTCAGCGAACAAGTTAGCGACTCTTTGTACTTAGTGATGCGTATTTATTTTGAAAAACCACGTACCACTGTTGGTTGGAAGGGCTTGATTAACGACCCTGATATGAATGACTCTTTCAATATTGAAAAGGGTTTAGGCTTAGCGCGTGAGTTACTGTTATGGTTAGCAGAGCAAAATATCCCCACCGCAACCGAAGCACTCGACCCAATTAGCCCCCAATATTTATCCGATCTATTTGCTTGGGCAGCGATTGGTGCACGCACTACTGAATCACAAACTCACCGCGAAATGGCGAGTGGTTTGTCCATGCCGGTTGGCTTCAAGAATGGCACCGATGGCAATTTAGATGTCGCCATCAATGCGATGCTCTCGGTTTCTCATCCACATAGTTTCCTTGGCATTAACCAAACCGGCCAAGTGACTGTGATCAAAACTCGCGGCAATCGCTATGGCCATATGATTCTGCGTGGTGGCAAACACCCCAATTACGATAGCGTCAATATTGCGCAATGCGAACAAGCTTTAGCTAAGGCTAAACTGCCACAAAATATCGTGGTCGATTGCAGCCACGGCAACTCCAGCAAGCAGCACGCTCTACAAGCTTTAGTCGCAGAAAATGTCGCGAGCCAAATTCTCGAAGGTAATCGCTCAATCATGGGGATCATGCTGGAAAGTAATCTCTTCCCCGGCAACCAAGCCATTCCAACTGATTTAGCTCAGCTCAAATACGGCGTATCAGTCACCGATGCTTGTATTGATTGGGATACGACTTCGCAACTGTTAAAGCATTTGAATGGACGCTTGAAAAATGTGTTAAGAGAGCGTCGCTTGTAATCTTTTAGTTTGGGGCTGTTGTTTAGGCAGCAGCCTTATTGTCCCGAAACCCGAATATAACTCTGCCCCCCAGACAAGCGCCGAACCTGAATTTGCACAGCAATGCGCTCAGTCATTTCTTGCACATGCGAAATCACTCCCACTTTGCGCCCTTGTGCTTGCAGCTGGTCTAAAGCATCCATCGCCACCCTTAGCGAATCAGTATCTAAACTGCCAAAACCCTCATCAATAAATAAGGACTCTACTTTTACCCGTTGTGAAGACAATGAAGCTAAGCCTAAAGCCAGTGCTAAAGACACTAAAAACGATTCACCACCTGATAAAGAATGCACCGAACGAATCTCCCCCCCCATATCCTGATCTAAGACTAATAACGCTAAGCTTTCACGCACCCGCCGCAAGGTATAACGGCGTGATAAATCCGCTAGATGGCGATTGGCATAACTCAGCAAGACATCCAGACTATAACGCTGCGCAAAATCACGAAATTTATTCCCACTCGCTGAGCCAATTAACTCATTCAACTGCCCCCAAACACGCGCTTGGCTGCTTAAGTTGTCCAATTCAGCTTGTAAATGCGTGGCTTGCTCACGACGCTCTAGATCTGCGCGTAAAACCAACACTAGCTCTTGCCAAGCTTGTTGAGCAGTTTGTAGGTTTAGCCCATTCGCTGTATGTGCGGCTTCGACTGCGGCTAAAGAGTCAATCTTAGGTCGCAACTGCTGGTGTTGTGCGAGTTGTGCTTGGCGCTCATTGAGGACTGCTTGAGCCTGACTGACTGCAGTCGCCAAAGCTTGTAATGCCTGTTGCTCTTGTTGACGCCAGGTCGGTGTGTAGGCTAATAAGGCTTTAAGTTCTGTTAAATCCAAGGCAAAACCTGCGGCTTGAAACTCAACAAGTTGTTCGGCTAAAGCTTGTTGAACAGCTAATTGCTGAGCCGCTTGCTGTTTTAAACTCGCCTGCAATTGCGTGAGGCTCTCTGTTATCCGAATCTGTTGATGAGTAGCCTGCGCCAGTTGTTGCTGGGCTGTGTGCACTTGCTTAGTTAACGCAGCTAACTCACTTTGCCAACGCTGCTCGACTGTGGTCACTGACTCCCCTGCTAATAAAGCTTGGCGTTGTGTTTGCTGGCTTTGCAATTGCTGTTGGAGCTCTTGAGCTTGCGCCTGAAGACGTTCCCAAGTTTGTTGAGCTTGTTGTAATTCAAAATTGACTTGAGTTTGAGCCGTTGTTAACTCTAGTTGCTGTTGAGTTAACGCTTGTAATTTTTGTTGCTGACTTTGCCAAGCTGTCACTTGTTGTTGGCAATTTTCTATAAAAGCCTCAGGTGCTTGCTGCCAAGTACTACGCCAACTTGGTTCATTCAATGCTTGATTTAGTTGCTGCACCAAGGAATTAAGTTGCGCTATTAGCTCAAGCTGAGTGGCTTGTAGATACTGTTGCTGTACTTGTAACTGCTGCTGTTTAGCTTCGATGTCTTTAATAGACTGTTGAGCGATTAAGCTCTGCTGCTGTGCCTGTGTTAAAGCTTGTTGCGCTTGCTCAAGCTGCTGATAACGCTGGCGAGCGAGTTGTTCTTGGGAATTAATTTGCGCCAGAGCTTGTTGTTTCTGCTGAATTTGCTGCTCTAAATCACGCTCAACGGCCTGTGCAGTAGTGAGTGCTGCATACGCTTGCCATTCCTGCTCTGTCTGAGCTAGGGTTTGCTCTGCTGTTAGTAAGCTCTCCTTTAAAACCTCTTGCTGCTGTTGAGAATGAATTAAGCGCGCTTGCTCTTTAGCCAACTGAGTTTCTAAGCTTTTTAAGCTTTGGCGCTGCTGCAAATAATCTTGTTGTAAGCTCGTTAAAACATGATCTAAAGCGGGCTGGTGTTGTGCATACGGATGCTCCGTCGCCCCACACACGGGGCAAGCATCACCCTCGGCTAATTGCGCCCGCCAATGGGTGGCTTGATCGGCACAAGCCGCCGAAGCCAACTGCCAAGCATGCTCAGCACGTTCACAATCACGCTCCATAAAAGGTAACTGAGTTTTAAGTGTATGCAGAGTCAAGTGAATCTGCTGCTGCTCAGATTCAGTCTGTTGGAACTCGGTTTGTAATTTAGCAAATTGCTGCTGAGAGCTTTGATAAATCTGCCAAGACTGCTGTGCTGTCTTTAGCTGTGTACACGCCTGCTCAAGATGATGGCGCTGGGTGGCTAGCTGTTCAAGGTCATATTCAGCAGCTTGTTGTTGGCAATCTAGGTAAGTTTGCTCCGCTTGCGTTAAAACGGTTTGCGCTTGCACAAACCGTTGTTGGCTTTGTTCTAAACTTGCTTGAGTTTGCTCAAGCTTGATTTGCACCGTATTAAGCTCATGTTGCCCAGCACTTTGCTTATGTAAGCTTTGTTGCGCTTGTTGTAATAAGCTTTGCCAATATGACCATTGCTCTGCCAACACTTGCGTGGCCTGATTAGCATTCAGCCATGCTTTAATTGCTGCTTGCTGTTTTGCTAAATGCTCTGCCTTAGTTTGCTGCTGCGCTTGGCGTGTCTGTAAAATTTTTAATTGTTGAGCAGCAGTTTGTTGCTCAGTCAAAGCAGTGGTATAGCGTGGCTGTAAGGTGTGAATAATCGTATCAAGTTCACGCGCTTGTAAGAGGCTGGCTTGTAAAGTTTGATAAGCAACTTGCTGCTGTTGAAGCTCTGTTTGAAGTCGTTGAACTTGGTTTTGAGCTTCGTGCTGCGTCTGCTCGCTGTTAGCTGCCTCGCTTTGGCGTTGTAGTAAACTGGCCTGATGGGTTTGCAAGTCTTGCTCAAGACGCTCTAAATGTTCTACCACCCCACGCGCGGCTTGCACCGCCTCAATCTTCATCACTAGCAAACGACGCTCAGCCGCTGCTCGCTCTTGTTCCTGCGTTGTTAGCACTACACTGCTAGCCGTTTGGCAAGCCTGCTCTAAGTGTGCAGCCTGTTGATACCATTGTAATTGTTGCTCTAACTGGCTGCGCTCTAGCTCTAAACTTTGTACTTGTAACTGAGCTTGGCTACTGGCTAATTCTGCTTGCTGACGTTCTTCTGTACTAAGAATTTTTAAGGCAGCTAAACGCTCGCGCAAACCATTTAAATTTTGCTCGGCAGCTTTAGCACGTTGATAAGCACGCCGTGATAAATCGGCAAATAAATCTGTCCCTGTTAAAGTTTGTAGCAGCTCGGCACGCTTATCATCAGACGCCTTTAAAAAGGCCGAAAATTCATTTTGCGCTAATAGCACCGCCCGTGTGAATTGTTCGAAGCTTAAACCAATCCGCTCCGCAATCGCAGCTAAGACTTCAGTTTTCCGCGCTCCACCGATGGGCTGCTCATTATCGAGACGCACTAAACTCATTTCGGAGTTCTGTAAGCGCCCCTCTGATTTAATTCGTGCCCGCCTTACACTCCAATGTGCCCGATAAGCAAGACCATCATTCCCCATGAAATCGACTTCTGCAAAGCCCTCCGCAGCACCACGCCGTAAAATATTGCGTGCATCTCGTGGAGCTATGGTTTCACCCGACACATCTGGCAAATTCTGCCCACGATAACCTTCACGCGGGAGGCGCGGCATATCGTCATAGAGAGCCAAGCACAAAGCATCCAGCAAAGTGCTTTTACCCGCCCCCGTCGGCCCCGTGATGGCAAAGATACCGGTACTCATGAGTGGTTCGTGGGTGAAATCCACTTCAAACGGTTTAGCGAGGGACGCTAAATTCTTACCACGAATCGCTAAAATTTTCATGAAGCAATCCCAAGCTGAGCTTCCTGCAAGATTGCATGAAAGGCTTTAGCCAATTCATCAGGTAACTCGTTTGGATAATTTTGTCGATAGAGTTCTTCGAGCAAATTTAACGGATCTAACTGTTGTAGCTCATCCAAAGACAGTGGGGCTAATTCCGTGCTTTCTGCTTCAGTACGCAGGTAGCTCGTTTCAATTTTTGCCAAGCGCACTGGTTTATCTTTCAAAGCGGTTTCAATGCGCACTCGCAAGCCCGGCTCAGGGGCAGTCAACTGCACACGCACCTCTAAATAAGGCTGCTGTTCCTCAGGTAAAGGAGCTAAATCTAAAGCTTCAAGCGCGGCCAATACCGCTGGTAAAGGCGCTGGTTTGGCTGGAACTCTTAATAAATCCACAAAACGTGGAATTCGAATGGGCTGTATAGACTTTAACTTAGCACCTGCAAAATCAACACAAAGCACTTGATGCGGATAATTAGCTTCGGCAAAGGACATCGGTAAAGGGCTACCTGCATAGCGCATCCAATCGACATCACCAACCATTTGCGCCAAATGTAAATGACCTAAGGCCAAGTAGCTGAGTTCTTTACTAAATAGACTAGCTGGTAGTGCCTCACTATTCCCGACAACAATGCGCCGCTCTGAATCCAAAGAGGCTGAACCACCTTGCAAATAGCAATGCCCCAAAGCAATGATCGCTTGATCTGGTTTGGCTTTGGCTTGAGCAATAGTGAAAGCTTGTTGATAAAGCTGTTGTACACCTGCCAGAAAGGCATCGGGTGCATTCTCCACTTTCGGCACATCCGCAGGGCGTAAGAAAGGTATGGCTAAACACCAAGCCGTAATTTCCCCTAACTTATTTTTTAAAGGCACAACCAAAGACTCTAAATCGTGACTACCACTCGGTAAGCGCCAAACTTGACCACTCACTACTGCATCTAAGAGCTGTAAAAAAGGCCTAGGCGCTTCTAAGCGTGCGGGTGAATCATGGTTGCCAGCAATCAATATCGTATTCAAATGGGGAACCCGCGCCCGTGCAGCTGTTAAAAACTGATAAAGCTGTTGCTGGGCTAAAGCGGATGGGTTCGCGGTATCAAACACATCGCCCGCAATCAGTAACGCATCGGCTTGCTGTTCGACTAAGGTTTCTAACAACCAATCTAAGAAAGATCGCTGCTCATAGCTGCGCTCAAAGCTATGTAGACTTTGCCCTAGATGCCAATCGGCGGTGTGAATTAGACGCATTGATCAATAGACTCGTATTATTTATTAGCTAGTAAGCTAGCCAAACCAGTCTCATCCAACACGAGCACCCCCAAACTTTCCGCCTTCTCCAATTTAGAACCCGCTTCCGCACCCGCAATCAAAGCGGTGGTTTTCTTAGAGACACTATTCGACACTTTCGCGCCCAAGTTTTCTAAATCGGCTTTAATATCTTCGCGCGGGCGGCTGAGTGTGCCAGTGATCACATAAGTTTTACCGGCTAAGGGCAGAGCTTCCGCTGGTTTGGCCTCGTAGTTTGTCCAGTGCACACCCAATTCGCGTAAATGATTGATCGTGTTGGCGTTATGTGTTTCTTTGAAAAATTGGGTAATGCTCGCGGCACTGATCGGGCCGACATCAGGCACTAATTTTAGCGTTTCTTCACTAGCCGCTTGCAGGGCTTCGAGTGAGCCAAAATGACGCGCTAAAGCTTTGGCGGTCGACTCCCCCACATCACGAATTCCCAGTGCATAGATAAAGCGCTCTAAGCTGGTATTTTTACTCGCATTCAAGGCGGCAAGGACATTGTCCGCTGATTTTTCACCCATACGCTCCAAGGCGACTAATTGCTCTTTGGTTAGGCGATACAAGTCATCTACATGACGAATTAAGCCTTGCTCAAAAAACTGCTCAACTAATTTATCGCCCAAGCCATCAATATTCATTGCGCGGCGTGAGGCAAAATGCTTAATCGCTTCTTTGACTTGTGCAGGGCAATATAAGCCACCCGTGCAACGTGCGACTGCCCCCGCTTCACTGCGCTTAACTTCAGAACCACACACCGGACATTGCGCAGGCATAATAATTACCTGTGCACTTGGGGGACGTTTATCTAGCAGCACCCGCGCCACTTCAGGAATCACATCACCCGCCCGGCGTACAATCACAAAATCACCGATACGCACATCTTTGCGCTCGATTTCGTCCATATTGTGCAAAGTGGCATTACTTACCGTGACACCACCAACAAACACCGGCTTTAAGCGTGCCACCGGCGTTAATGCTCCCGTGCGCCCGACTTGAAACTCCACCGCTTCCAATTCAGTAATTTCTTCTTGGGCGGGAAATTTATGCGCAATCGCCCAGCGTGGTGCACGGCTGACAAAACCTAATTCTTGCTGGGTTTTGAGCGCATTCACTTTGTAGACCACACCATCAATGTCATAAGGCAAACGCGCACGTCTTGCACCAATTTCATTGAAATAGCTCATACAACCCTGCGCGCCCTGCACAATTTTTATATCAGGACAAACCCGCAAACCCCACGCCTTAAACTGCTGCAAAATAGTGTAATGTTTCTCAGGAAGCTGACCGCCTTCGGCAATCCCCATCGCATAGCAAAACATTTCCAAAGGGCGTTGCGCGGTCAGGCGTGGATCAAGTTGGCGCAAACTGCCTGCTGCCGCATTCCGTGGATTGGCGAAGGTTTTTAAATTCTCAGCCGCTAAACGCTGATTGAGTTTATTAAAGCCTGCTTTCGGCATATAAATCTCACCGCGCACCTCTAAGCGCGTTGGATAATCATCACCCAATAAACGCAAAGGGATCGACTGAATGGTGCGCACATTCGCAGTGACATCTTCGCCCGTTTCGCCATCACCCCGCGTTGCTGCGCGTATAAATACACCATTTTCGTACAGCAAACTAATCGCCAAACCATCCAACTTTGGTTCAGCGACATATTCGAGCTCGCCCTCATCTTTCAAGCGCTCGTGAATGCGCCGATCAAAGTTAGCCAACTCCTCCTCACTAAATACATTCGCCAAAGACAACATCGGCAACTCATGGCGCACGCTACCAAACTCACTTAAAGCCTCACCACCCACACGTTGGGTCGGGGAATCGGAAGTGATGCACTCAGGATGTGCAGTCTCTAAAGCTTGCAGCTCACGAAACAAACGGTCGTATTCCGCATCAGGAATTTGCGGATCATCGAGTACATAATACAGATGATTGTGGTGGCGAATTTGGGTGCGTAAGGCTTCGATTTGTTCTGATACGCTGGGCATTGGAAGCACCTTATTAGACTATATTAGTTGGAGCTGATTATACGCAAAGCGGCTAAAACCAGTTAGCCGCACCGATTTAACGCGCAAATACCGCTATCGATTCCACATGCGCCGTATGCGGGAACATATCCATTACTCCCGCCCCGACGAGTTTATAGCCTTGATTATTCACTAACTCACCCGCATCGCGCGCTAAAGTGGCTGGATCACAAGAGACATACACAATGCGCTCGGCTTTCAATTTACCTAAATGCGGAATGATTTCCTTCGCGCCCGCCCTTGGTGGGTCTAGCAAAATTCGGTCATAAGTGCGTTTGAGCCAAGGCTCTTTGCTCAAATCTTCGGCCATTAAATTGCAGGCATAGTAGTCGGTGTTTTGAATATCGTTGGCATGTGCTGCAGTACGGGCACGTTCAACCATCGCCTGATCCCCTTCGACCCCAATCACTTGAGCCGCTTGACGCGCTAAAGGCAGCGTGAAATTCCCCAGACCGCAGAATAGGTCTAGCACGGTATCCGTTGATTTTAGCTCTAATAACTCCAAAGCACGGATCACCATTTTGCGATTTAAGGCTTGATTAACCTGAATAAAATCTAAAGGCGCGAATTGCACGCGAGTATTAAATGATGGATGGGCATAAAACAACTCACCCTCACCGAATACCTTCTGCACGGTCTGCGGACCAGCGGATTGTAGATAGAGTTCAAACTTAAATTCGCGGGCAAAGTTCAGCAGCTTTTCGGTATCCCCTGCCGACAAAGGCTCCATATGGCGCACGACTAAAGCAGCGATTTCATCATCACCAATTGCGACTTCAATTTGCGGCAGAGTTTCACGCGCATCTAGGCTAGTTACAAGCTGCTGTAATTCGGTAATCCGTTCACCCACTAAAGGGTGCAGCACTTCGCAGCGAGAAATTTCGGCAATTAAGCCACCCGTTTTTTCCCGAAAACCGACTAAAGCTTGCTGCTTTTTACGCACCCAACGCGCCCCTAAGCGGGCTTTACGCCGATACGCCCAACCATCTGCGGTCAAAGGCTCAAAGACAGCTTCAGGCTGAACTTTGCCAATATGCTGCAAATTATCGAGTAAAATCTGCTGCTTATAGAGAATCTGTGCATCTAGTGAAATATGTTGCCAACTGCAACCACCACAAATCGCAAAGTGCTGACATTTAGGCTCGACCCGATTCGGTGAAGCGGTTAAGACCGTTTCCACTCGCCCTTCATCATAGTTCGCTTTGTAAGAGGTATAGCGGAAAGCAACTTTTTCTTCGGGTAAAGCGCCGTCAATGAATACTGTTTTACCATCGACCCGCGCAACACCTTTACCTTCCAAGGTTAAGGCGGTGATTTCGGCCTCAACGAGAGGGCTATTTTGGACACCACGGGGTTTGTGTTGACGACGACTCATGCTCCGATCTCCCAAGCCGCTTCAAACGCCTGCAAATGCGCTTTCCCTGATTGAGTCAACACTTTACGCACTAAAGCGCCTTCACTGGCATAACGCTCAGCATCAATCTGCCCACGCATCAGCTGGAAGCGCAGATAAACCAGCCAAGTATTTAGCACATCGGTTTCGCAATAATTACGGATTTCAGTAATTTTACCGGCTTGAAAGGCTTCCCAAACTTTCGAGCCATCCATGCCCATTTTGCCAGGGAAACCATAAAGCGTAGCTAATTCATCTAAAGGTGCATTAGCGCGCCCACCGTACAAAGCCAGTACATCCATTAAATCAGTATGGCGCTGGTGATAACGACTAATATAGTTATTCCACTTGAAACTGCTATCGTCATCGCCCAGATCCCAATAGCGGGGTGCTGCAATCTTATGCAGCATCGCTCGATAATGGATCACGGGTAGGTCAAAACCACTGCCATTCCACGATACTAAAGTCGGGGTAAAGCGCTCAATTCCATCAAAAAAGCGTTGGATAAGATCTTTTTCACTGGCTTTTTCATCACCCAAAGACCAGACCTTAAACTCATCACCGCGCCCACGGAAGGTCACAGAAATCGCGACGATACGCTGCAAATGATGGGCTAAAAACTCCGAACCACCCGTTTTTTGTGCACGTAAATGGAACATGGCTTTAGCAACACCGCTCACATCCAAATCGCCCAATTCATAGAGCTTGCGTCCACCTTCAACGTCGGGGACAGTTTCAATATCAAAAACGAGCGTGTTCATAGCCTCAAATCCTGCCAGTGCAAAGGTGGCTCATCATACAACAAGCCACAGTTTAGAGGAAAAGCTCTTGTGATTTGGCTGCGGGTTTGCACAATAGCACCTATGCTAACTATGCAACTCTTACAAAGCGCCTGCCCGTTTTTAAGCGCCGAAACACTGGCTTTACTTAAACCACTCTTTCGCCTCAAGCACTATAAACGTGGCGAAGCCCTATTACGCCAGAATGAACACTGGCAGCAGGTTTATCTACTTGAAACCGGCTTGATTCGCCTCTATTTCCTGCGGCCGGATGGCAAAGAGTTTAATAAAAACTTTTATCGCGAAGGCCAATTGATTTGCCCACTGACAGCAAATATGCAGCAGCAAGCCTCACTATTTGGCATTAGCTGCATTGAACCTTGTCGTTTATGGCAATGTTCTGCGGAGCAATTCATCTCTATTTTGCGCACCCAACAGACTTGGACACAGCTACAAAGTCATTTCCTTAGCCAGTTGGTCGATCATAAATTACAGCGCGAACATGATCTTTTAAGCCTAGCCGCTAAAGAACGTTATCAAGCTTTTTGCGAGCGTGAGCCTGAACTCGCTGAGCGTGTACCTTTGGTGCAGTTAGCCAGTTATTTGGGGATGACCGATGTATCTTTGTCGCGTTTGCGCACAAGTTTAAATAAACTTTAAGCTCTTATCATTTGATAAGGTGAGCTTGAAGAAACTCAGAAATACTGTAGGCATCTTCATGATTAGGATGAACCCTACTATGCAAACCCGCCCCTATACTCTGCTAGAAAACACTAGCCTTGCTCTAGCCATTCTTATGTTTGGCATCATGGCAGGCTTTTTCTGGACTTATACCTTTAATGTCAACTTAGCCACTGCCCAGCTTGATGGGGCTAGTTATGCGCGCGTACAGTCTTTATTTAATGTAAATGTACGGCATGCGATGTTTTTCAGTTTCTTTTTCGGCAGTGCAGTCGTTGCTGTGCTAGCCCTGCTCTTAAATTACCGCCACTATCGCTCGCCAAGTTTTTGGCTGCTGGCAAGTGCAGCCCTACTCTATGTGCTTGGCATAATTCTCTTCACTAAATTCATCAACTTACCACTAAACTACTACACCGAATCGTGGAATCCAGAGCTGCTGCCTAGTGATTGGGAAGCTACCCGGCAAGCTTGGAATGAGGCTAATACAGGTCGAGTGTTCATTTCTGCCCTAGTTTTTGTTTTGAGCCTCACCGCTTTGTTACTGCGTAGTCTCAATCCATATTCCAAAGCTGAAGCTACTCGATAAGCCTACTGCGGATACCAATAGCGCACTTGTGGATCGTCTTTTTTAATCAGGACAAACTGATTCGCAAACACCCGATATTCTGCACTCCACTGGCCATCAGGCCATTGGATGCGGATTGTTGCCCGCTCAGCCACCCCCAAGCCCACATGCACGAACCCAGATTCTCCCGAAGCATGCCCACCCCCGACCTGAATCCGCCGAATTTGCGAAGGTACGCCGGTTTTAATCGCAATCGTTGCCCCCACCGCATTACGATTCGTACCTACTTGTGTAAGCTCAATCTCTAACCAATTGCCCATAGGCTGTGTGCCTTGAGTGGTTTTCGCGCCCAAATTACGAAAGACACTCACAGGGTCTTTACGATTGACTACGATCAGATCGAGTAAACCATCCGCATTAAAATCATGCAGCGTAGCACCACGTCCGCGCCGCGCTAGATCAATCCCAGCCTCATGTCCTGCTTCGTAAAACTTTTTATTCCACTGCCCAAGCAAGAGATTATCCGGGTCAAAGGCCGCAAAATCGGGCATCGCTTCGACATTGCCTTTAGCAATGAATAAATCGAGCTTAGTGTCATTATTCACATCATCAAACTCAGCATGCCAGCCTGTCGACGGCTTTAAATCCTCGCCAATATACGGGCGGTGCGCCGTGGCTTGGCGCTCATAAGCAATATCTTTATAGATCGGCCGATCTTCTTCTGCTTCATCATCCAAAACTTGTAAGCGTGTATCACCCATTGAAGTTAGCGCATATTCAGGAAAGCCATCGCCTTCTAAATCACCTTCAGCAATCCCCATTCCCCAAATCAAGACACGCTGCCAGCCATCATTACGCCCATACAGCTTGGGTGGATTATCCGCAGGGATGCGCCACAGCTGCTCTTCCCCTTCACGATAATATTGGCGATCATTGGTAATACGTAAAGATGGCTCACCACTTTTATTCCAGTCCGTAAAGAGCATCGACAAAGCACAAAATCCCGGGGCTAACGCGGTGCGTTCATGGTAATCAGGCTGATCTTTAGAGCTAGGGCGAAATAAATCATTTTCATGGCAAGTCCCCCACGGCGAACCGGGTGCGGAACGATCCACATAATTGCCAAAGGCTAAAGTCGGATAATTTTGGCCTTTTTCAAAAGTCGCCGCGAAAGCTGTTGTCCAAGCATTGCCACCCTCATAATTCCACAGCTTATTGGCTTTAGTAAAACTACAGTTCTCGCCACCTTTTAAGAGAATATTGCGCCCTACTCGCAGCAACACCAAATCTTGAAAGCCATCATTATCAATATCGAGTGGATAAGCGCCGGTGACTTGCTTTAGATCATTGTCTTCAAGTGTTAAAGTTTGTGGCTTAAACACTAAAGCTTCGCCAGTCTTGCTAGCATTCGTGTAAAGTTTAGCGGGTTGCTCGCCACCTGCAATAAACACATCAGGCAGCCGATCTTGATTGCAATCTAATACCGCTAAGCCCCCACCAACAAAAAACTCCCAAGGTCCTGTGTATTGTTGATCAATGCCGGCGCTTGCAGTTTCATTCTGCATCAAGGGAATATCCATCATTGGCATAGTTTTAGCTGGCTCTTCAGCCGACAATACGGGTGCTAGCAGGCAGCAACTGGCTAGGCATAAAGATTTTAAAGCTCGCATTATTCGATCACCAGCGTTTTTAGATAGGCAATGAGAGAGGAACGCTCAGCCTCAGTGAGTGCAAGATAAGCATCGCGTGCTGCCCGACCTTCACCTCCATGTACGCGAATAATCTCATTCAAAGTCAGTTGATCACCACGATGGCCATAGGGTGCGGTAGAAGCAATCCCCCATAATTCAGAAGTCATAAACTGATCACGCTCTACAAATCGCTGGGAAAGCAATTCATTGCCTAAAGCGGCTACTTGCTCATCCGCAATCACATGGCGCTTTAAGTCCCCAAACAGTGGCACTAAAAATTCACCTTTTTCATTACGCTTCAACCCTTTAGCCCAGTTTTGTAAAGCAAAATCATAACTTACTCGAGCTTGAGCATTTTCTCCTTGGCGCAAAGTACCCGCTGTATCCCATAAGCCCGGATCAGTGAAGTTCAAACTCTTTAAAGGTAAAGCGGGAATATGGCAGCTAGCACATTGAATTTTATGGAAAAGCTTTTCACCCTCAGCGGCAGCTTGTTGCCATTGCAAATCTTCAGGTTGCTTTTGCAAAGGCGGCGGAAGACTTGCTTGCCAAGCGACTAAGGCTGAAATATCCGCAGGGCTCAGTTCGTTTTTAACTCCATCCTCATCGAAGTCGTCTTCACCCGTCCAACGCGCTCCAAAGCGTTCAATCGCCTGCATGCCATGATGCTGATTCAGCGCATTAATCGTGAATTGGCGCAAAGAAGCAAACACGCCTTTTTGGCTAAAGGGGCGAATAATTAAATCAGTATCAATCCCCTGGATAGCCCTGAGGTCTACAACCCCATCAGGCTGTGCGGTAATAAATCCATAAGATACTCCTTTAGTTAGCAGTTCGGCTTTCACAGGCTGCTTAGTGCTATGCGCGTCTTTTAAAGCTTGTACCCGAATGTTATGCAAATCAGTGGTCATTTCCCGGGCTAATAGCTCAATTAAGCCCGCACCAAATAGATGATTGGTATTACGCTCATTAGAGAATTGTGGCTCGAGGCTATCAAAATCGGCATTCACAAAACCTTCAGAGACAAAAACATTCGCCGTAAAATCGCCCGCACCACCAACCTTAGGTTCATTATGACAGCCTGCACAAGCAGCAGCATCTAAGCCCGCAGTACGGCTAAAGGTAAATTCACTGACCCGTTTACGTTTAGTTGGGATAATCGCTTGCGTGGCTTTGGGTCGCCCTGCACCTTCTTCGCGAGTGAAGCGTGCAATAAATAAACGCTCCCCATAGTCGCGAATATGCTCTAAGTCTTCTGCAGAAGCTACGCCATTAGGTACTTGGAAATTAGCTTGTAAATGTTGATCTAACCAAGGCTCATTGTCAGCGTTTGCTGCTATAGGACTACTGGCAGCAAGGAGCGTAGCGATTAACCAAACAGCTTTCACTCACTCACTCCTAAAGTACGATCTAAAGTTTGCAAGGTAGTCATCGCGCAACCCAAGTGGATTAAGGCTTGCGAATCCTCATAGCAGTACAAATTAACATCACTGGCTTCCAACATATTGCCATTGTGACGTAAGGCTTTACGAATCTCTGGCTCCATTAAATCGAAGGCACGCACACCGCCCCCAATAAAGGCTATCGTGATGGGATCAATTAAAGCGAACAAACTGCGCAAGGCTTTACCTAAAGCCCGACCTGCTTCTCGATACGCTTCACGTTCGACCCCTTCGTGCTCGTGGGCACGGCGTGCTAAGTCAATCATGGCCATAGGATCAATTTCATTCACCGGTGGGCTAGTTTCGGGCAAACCGGAAACCCGACGCCAGATGGCATAATCACCGACATAAGCTTCCACGCAACCATATTGGCCACAGCGACATAACGCGCCCTCCTGCATGGCATGTACCATATGCCCAAATTCAGCGGCGGAGGATTGTCGACCAATAAAACGCTTCCCCTTCAATACTAAGCCCATCCCGATCCCTGAGCTTAAAATAATCGCTGCAAAATCATCACCAAACCGTTGTGAATCCTGCCAATGTAAAGCCTCAGCAGCCATATTGCTGTCATTAGCCACCCAAACTGGGACATTGAAAGCTTTATGCAGCATTTCACCCAAAGGCAAATTCAGTAAGGTAGTCATTGGTGACCAAAGCATAGTTTGCCCGCCAGCATCAACCACCCCCTGCACACCTAAACTAATATAACGTAGAGGAATGGGATGCCCGTTCTGCTGACTCATTAAGCGTGTCACCATCCGCAATAGATAATGTTCAAAATCATCCGTAGTAGCTGAGCGTGATTCAAAATGATCGTCTGCCTTTGCTAACACCTGTCCTGAATAATCTTGTAGCCAAGCAGTGAGTTTATTAATAGACATCACCATCACCACAATACAACCGATTTGTGGATTCAGCGCTAAAGTCACCCGTGGACGGCCGCGCCGATTCACTGTGTCTTGGCTTTGCCCCTGTTCGGAACGACTTAACAACAAGCCGTCGGTGATAAGAGTGGATGTAATCGTGGAGACCGTAGCAGGTGATAAACCGGTGTGCTCTACAATTTCAGTCCGTGAGACCGAGCCATGCCGTCTCAGCACCTGAATAATTGAACGTGTGTTTTGGCGTCTTACATCATCCGTGCGGACTAATGTAGGCATCGATCACCCTCCCTAAATAATTTGACTAGCAAACTAAATCCATCTACTAGCCTATAAATTCATTTAAAAAGTATATTGACACAGGTTTTTTTTTGCGTCACTATTTTTTTCGAGACTTAAAATAAAATAGTCAACAAGCAAACAAAGCATCAATTTACCTATCTCTTTGGAGGAGATCACATGAAAAAGTCTATTGTTTTAGTAGCGAGTGCTATGGTTTTAGCGGGTTTAGCCGCCCCAAGCTTCGCTAAAGACAAAATCATTGGTGTGTCTTGGTCAAACTTCCAAGAAGAACGTTGGAAAACTGATGAAGCCGCGATGAAAGCAGCCATTGAAGCCGCAGGTGACAAATATGTTTCTGCTGATGCGCAAGGTTCAGCTTCTAAACAATTAACTGACGTTGAAAGTTTGATTGCACAAAAAGCAAATGCACTGATTATTCTAGCGCAAGATGCCAGTGCAATTGGGCCTGCAGTTGAAAAAGCAGCCGCTGAAGGTATTCCAGTGATTGGCTATGACCGCTTAATTGAAAACAAAGATGCCTTCTATATCACTTTCGACAATAAAGAAGTCGGGCGCTTACAAGCTAAAGCTGTATTTGCCGCAAAACCCGAAGGCAACTATGCCTTTATTAAAGGTTCTTCTGCAGATCCTAATGCTGACTTCTTATTCTCCGGTCAAATGGAAGTTCTAAAAGAAGCTATTGATAGTGGCAAAGTGAAAAATGTTGGTGAGGCTTATACGGATGGTTGGAAGCCAGAAAATGCGCAAAAGAACATGGAGCAAATTCTGACCGCTAACAATAATAAAGTGGATGCCGTCGTTGCGTCTAATGATGGTACTGCGGGCGGTGCGGTTGCTGCCCTAGCTGCTCAAGGTTTAGCTGGTTCTGTACCGGTTTCTGGGCAAGATGGTGATCATGCTGCCTTAAATCGTATTGCTCTAGGTACGCAAACGGTTTCTGTGTGGAAAGACTCGCGTGAACTGGGAAAAAATGCTGCTGAAATCGCCGCCATGTTAGCCGATGGTAAGAAAATGACTGAAGTACCTAATGTCATGAAATGGGCAGATGGCCCTAATAAAGTTGAAATGAGCGCTATTTTCTTAAAACCGGTTGCAATTACCAAAGATAATCTGAATCTGGTGATTGATGCCGGTTGGGTGAAGAAAGATGTCGTTTGCCAAGGCGTGAAAGGCGATTTAGCTGCTTGTAAGTAAGGAAAGCATCAAGCTTGATTGAGTGATGACTACCCTCTTCTTCTACAGAAGAGGGTTTTAAGGATGATGCTATGAGTACCATTACCGTTACCGACAAAGCTCGTGCGAGTGAGCTAGGTCCAGTTGCCAAGTTTTTCAAAGCCACAGAACTCGATACCCGCATGCTAGGCATGGTCGGAGCCATGTTGGTTATTTGGTTTGTATTTAATATTTTATCGAATGGCTTGTTTCTAACCCCACGGAATTTATGGAACCTGTCTGTGCAGACTGCTTCAGTTGCAGTAATGGCCACAGGCATGGTGTTAATTATTGTGACCCGCCATATCGACCTGTCCGTCGGCTCAATTTTGGGCTTTGTGGGCATGATTATGGCGGTGACCCAAGTTGAACTGCTACCCAAACTAGTGGGTTTAGAAAATCCAGTGACTTGGTTGATTGCCCTCAGTGTGGGGATTCTAATTGGTGCGGCCATTGGTGCTTTTCATGGCTATATTATTGCTTACCTAGGTGTACCTGCGTTTATTGTCACTTTAGGTGGACTCCTAGTATGGCGGGGTGCTGCATGGTGGGTCACTTCGGGACGTACCGTAGCGCCGATGGATGAAACCTTCCGCTTAATGGGCGGTGGCCCTTTCGGTTCGATTGGTGCGACTGCAAGCTGGATCATCGGCCTAGTGCTTTGTATTGGCATTGTAGCTGCGATTATTAATACCCGTCGTCAACGCTTACGTTTTAACTTTCCTTTACGCCCGATGTGGGCAGAGATTTTCTTGGCAGTCTTAGGTTGTGCGATTACTTTGGGGATTATCGCTATTTTCAATGCTTATCCTTGGCCTGCCAAAATTGCCGCCGATTACGCACAAGCCAATAATCTTGCTGTACCTGAAGGTGGTTTGTTTATCGCCCACGGCATAGCTGTACCGGTGATTATTGCTTTAGTGGTTGCCTTAGTGATGACCTTTATTTCCAATCGTACTAGCTTTGGTCGTTATGTCTATGCGATTGGCGGTAACCCTGAAGCTGCAGAATTAGCTGGGATTAATACCCGCTGGATTACCATGAAAATCTTCATTCTGATGGGGATTTTATGTGCGATTGCTGCTGCGATTTCCACCGCGCGACTGAACGCAGCGACCAATGCACTAGGAACTTTAGATGAGCTCCTAGTCATTGCCGCTGCGGTCATTGGCGGTACATCTTTAGCAGGGGGTTCAGGGACTATTGTTGGCGCTATGCTGGGTGCTCTGCTCATGCAATCTTTACAATCGGGGATGATTTTGCTGGGCGTGGATACCCCCTTGCAAAATATTGTGGTCGGGATTGTACTTGTGATTGCAGTGTGGGTTGATACCCTTTATCGCAAGCGTACCGCTTAAACCGGAGTAAACAAGATGACTGAAGCAAAAACACCTCTGGTTGAAATGCGCGATGTTTCCATCTCGTTTGGAGGGATTCATGCAGTAGATCATGCCTCGGCTGATTTGTACGCAGGTGAAGTAGTGGCACTGTTAGGCCATAATGGTGCAGGTAAATCGACTTTTATTAAGATTCTTTCCGGTGCTTACAAACGTGATGGCGGGCAAATCTTAATTAATGGTACTGAAGCAACCATTAACAATCCACGCGATGCTAAAAGCTATGGAATTGAAACCATCTATCAAACCTTAGCTTTAGCTGACAATGTGGATACGGCTGCCAATCTCTACCTCGGACGGGAATTAAAAACCAGTTGGGGCACGTTAGATGATGTAGCGATGGAGGCAGAAGCACGTAAAGTAATGGGACGCTTAAATCCGCGCTTCCAGCGCTTTAAAGAACCCGTTAAGGCTTTATCGGGTGGTCAGCGGCAATCGGTCGCGATTGCCCGGGCGATTCTGTTTAATGCGCGCATCCTGATTATGGATGAACCAACCGCGGCTTTAGGCCCACAAGAAACGGCTCAAGTGGGTGAGTTGATTAAACAACTCAAAGCGGATGGAATCGGTATCTTCTTGATTAGCCATGATATTCATGATGTATTTGATTTAGCTGATCGCGTGACTGTAATGAAAAACGGTCAAGTAGTAGGGACTGCCCATGTGAGTGATGTGACAAAAGACGAAGTTCTTGGCATGATCATTCTAGGTAAATGCCCTCCCGGGGCTATCCCAGGGCCAGGCGCTACGCATTAGTTTAACAGTGCTTCTCCTGTACTCCCTAGCTGCTGGTATTAGCTAGGGAGCTTTTTTTAATATCATCCTTCACTCTAGTCTAAGCCCTCAACCCTTAATTATTCACTTGCGCTTTCTGGTGAGCATTTCCACAATATCTTATCTTTTTTATTCAACAAGGCTGTTTACTCCAATGAAAAAAATTCTCTTAATAGCTGCGTGCCTACCGCTAGCTGCTTTAGCAGCAGATCTAGATACCGTGTATTTTTACCCACCGTCTACCACATTTAGTTCAGGGTCTGAAAGCCTGCCAGCCAAAGCCCACTCTAATAAACTAGCCGCTCCCGATACCGCAGAGCTTGAACCGGAGTCTGCTGAAACTCGCTATAAAGCGGGTGCTTCTAGTGAAACTACTGCAACCCGAGCCTTTGGTAACTTTACAGTCCCCTATACTTCTAAGCGGGTTTCTGCAGCAACGACTCAAGCCGTTGATCCTAACTCCAATGCTTACCTGAGTGCTACCTTTCCTTATAGTGCTATTGGGAAACTCAATTTCAAAGTCTATGGCATGGATAGCTTTTGCTCGGCGAGCGTCATTCTAAAAGGTGTCATCGTCACCGCTGCACATTGTATGCAATTTTATGGTGCTGGGACTGACCACTTCGATTCCTATGTGTTTCGCCCAGCCAGCTATCGTGGTAGTAGCCCCTATGGTGAATGGACACCGATTGCTGCTGTATGGTCGACCACTTGGTCAAGGGGTAATGACGTAGGTGATGGCTCTGCTGTCGATAATGACTTAGCTGTCATGATTGTAGGTAAAAATAAATCTGAGCAGTTTATTAGTGAAGTAGTCGGCGGGCATTTGAATTATGGCTGGAATAACTACTCTTTTTCCAAAAGCAAAAAGACCGGCAATTTGTGGACAGCAGCAGTCACTACTTTAGGCTACCCTGGCTTATTAGATAATGGTGAGATTTTACAACGTAGCGACGGCCCCACTTATCTAACGACTATTAGTGAGGCTCATCAACTGTATCAGGGTAGTAATTTTACTGGCGGCTCAAGTGGTGGGCCTTGGTTAGTCAATTTTGGCTATCAAAATCCTAAATTTAGTGAAGGTGCGAATAAAGGACATAAAGCGATTGCTAATGTAGTAGTTGGCGTTACCTCTTGGGGCACTGTTGATCCGAATCAACCTAAAGATAACTACTCATCACAGTTCACGCAAAATAAGCGCTACCCTTTAGCCGATTATGGCGGCTTTGGGGCGGGAAATATTGCGGCTTTGTTAAATAGAATTTGTGCAGCCAAGCCTGAAGGTAGTCCTCAGACTTTTAAGCAACTAGGTTATTGTGATCAATAAACGGTGAATGAAAATGGCAGCTTATAGAAATATAGCTGCCAAAGCCTTAAATAATCTCAAGCAGGCGTAAACCCCAGAAGAAGATAAAGCTACTCACTAAACCGGCCAGAGTGCCTTTAATGAAGACGCTTTGGGTAGAGCCTACATATTTCACTACACTTTTATCCAACTTATCTAATTGACGGTCACGCTGGCCAATAATTAAATCGCGCTGATGGACTTGATCATCACGATGTGCAATTTGGGCACGCAAGGCCGCCAACTCACCATCTAAATGTTGAATATGCAACGTGAGTTCTTGAATCTTTTCATCGCGCCGCCGGATATGAGCTTCTTTAGCAACAATCGATTGATCACGATCATGAATGGTCGCATCGCGTAAACGTAAGGAATTATCGCGCTCTTTTAGCTCTAGTTCGCGAGCTGCTAATTGACTATCACGCTTTTCTACTTGACGGTCACGTTCGGCAATTGCTGCATCACGTTCAGCAATCGCGGCATCACGTTCACGCACAATATCTTCTTGGCGCTGTAAATCTTTAGTACGTTGTTCGAGCTGGGCATCACGTTCAGCAATCGCCGCATCACGTTCGGCAATGGTTTCTTCACGCATAGCCAGCATTTCATCACGATCTTGAATAGTTTGATCGCGGATTTGCAGTTGTACATCACGTTCAGCCAAACTTTGGTCGCGCATATGCACATCAAGCTGCAAATTACGAATTTGCTCATCGCGCCGCCGCACTTCCTCATCGCGCTCACCAATGGTGGTTTCGCGGTTTTTTAGATGCTCACCTAAAGTAGTCACTTGCCTATCACGCTCAGTGAGACTTTGGTCACGCTCTTTAATTGAGCTATCCCGGTTGAGAATTTGCTGATCACGCTTTTGAATACTTTCATCCCGTTGCAATAAAGAAGCATCGCGTTCGGATAAAGTCTTATCACGTCCAGCTACCGTTTCATCGCGCTCTTGCAACTGTGCATTTAAAGCAATAATACTGTGATCGCGCTCAAGAATATGCGTATCACGCTCTTTGACCGTATCATCGCGGCTTTTAACTTGTGAATCGCGCAGTTGAATTTGCTTATCACGCTCACGCAATTGCAAATCTTGCGCCGTAATGCGCTGGTCACGTTCACGAATCGATAAATCTCGATCATGAATTGTTTGCTCGCGCTCCGCTAAACTCTGATCACGTTCTTTTAATTGATTGTCGCGTTCTTTGAGTTGATTATCGCGTTCGATTACATCCTGGTCCGTTTTCTGAATACGTTCATCACGTAGCGCTAACTGTCGGTCACGGGTCGTAATTTGTAGATCACGGTCTTGAAGGTGATCCTCAAGATTTTCAATCGAACCTAAATAATCATAATTTTTCTGATCACGGGTCAAAATCGCTTGATCGCGCTCTGCAATACTCCGATCTCGATCAGCTAAAGCTTGATCACGTTCTGTGAGTTGCTTATCGCGCTCGTAAACCGTTAAATCCCGTGCTTCTAATTGTTTTTGCTGAATGACTAAGCGTTGATCACGCTCGCTAATTAATTCTTCTTTAGTGACTAACCACTGTTCACGCTCTTTAATGGAGACTTCGCGCTCTTGCAAGGAGGTATTGGTTGCTTCCATGTGGCGTTGAACTTCTTCAACTCGCAAATCCCGTTCAGCCACTTGGCGATCACGTTCCATCAAATGCTGATCACGTTTAGCAATTTGATGATCACGTTCTTTAATTAATTTTTCTTGCTCTAAAGTTTGGCGGGTACGTTCTTGAATGAGCTGATCGCGTTCTTGAATTTGCTGTTCTTTTTTAGAAATGGTTTCGTCACGCCCTTGCAGCAAACGATCTTTATTTTGCACCGCTTGGTCAAACCGCAAGAGAGAACGATCTTTATCCTCCATATTACGGTCGCGCTGTTCAATTAAAGTTTCTTTTTCTTGAATCAGTTTTTCGTAAGTAATCAGCTTATTTTCTAAGCCTTTAATCCGCTCTTCCTTACCTTGTAATAAGCCTTCACGCTGATGTAACTGTTCATCTTTAGCTTGTAAATGAGCATCACGTTTTTGCATGAGCTCTTCTTTAGCCGCTAATTCACGCGCATGCCGAGCAATTAATTCGTCTTTTTCAATTAATAGGGAACTGAGTTTGGCTAATTGGGTATCGCGCTCATCAATCCGTGCATCACGCACACGCACATGACCATCTTTTTCTAAGAGAATACCAGTCATGTTCTGCACGAAAGCATCGCGCTCACTTAAACGCTGTTGGAGACCGAGAAGAATATTCTTCAGCGACTGCTTATCGGAGGCCGTAAGATATACATTAGTATCCAGTTTTTTGTATATCTCTTTGTCCAATTCTTCCATGTTCATCATTGTTCCTATTGGCAAAAGACAGCGCTGCACCACTGTTAGACGTATCTAGGGAATTTTGGCACAGATATTGATCTTTCGCCATGCAGAAACCTAGTTAATGGCAGTTCTCTGATTCAAAACTGGGCAAAGGCCCCGAACCCACACTACGCATATTCCGACTCCGCAGCACGGGTTGGTTGATAGAAACCCGACTTTCGCGCCAAACCATCAGAATACCGGCAGTAATGGTGATTCCTGCACCTACAATCGTCAAAGTATCCACTGACTCCTTGAAAAATAAGCTGCCAAAAATAATCGCCCAGATAATTTGACTGTATTGCATAGGGGCTACGACCGCTGCAGGTGCACTGCGATAGCCAGTCAGGATGAACAGCTGACCTAATAAAGCAAAAACACCTAATAAAAACATCAGAGATAAATCCAATAATTCCATTGGCTTATAAACAAAATACAATAAACCACCTGAAAGTATAATATTTAAAATTAACGGACTAAGGATGAGTGTTGCAGAGATTTCTTCACGGCCAATTTTTCGAGAAATCACCGCCGCCCCTGCACCACAGCACGCTGATAAGGCACCAAAAAGATGACCTAGCTCTAAACGTTGTGGTGTTGGCCTTAGCACTACCAGTACACCAATTAAACCGAAAATAATCAAAGTCCCACGTACTGCTTGTAAGCGCTCCCCTAAAAAGGGCACCGCTAATAAAGAAATTAATACAGGTGTGGTGAACAATAAGACATAAACCTGCACCATCGGTAACATCGAAAAAGCGAGGAAGGCAAAGCATAAAGCCCCGACCATTAAAGCTGCACGAGTAAAGACTAACCAAGGATGTACTGGTCGCAAGGATAAGGGCCGAGCATCAGTAATACGCGCCAATGAAAACGGCAAATAACTAAACAGCATCGCAAAGAAAATTATTTGAAACACTGAATATTCGTTCAGTACTTTGACTAGAGCATCATGTGCCGAAAAGATCGCATAGCCCAATAAAGAAATGAGTAAGCCGCGTAAAACTTGAGAATTGTTTTTAGAAGTCATGATATTAGCTAATAAGTCATCTAGCAGTGCTTATCCGCCAAACTTAAGCCCTGCGCCAAAGAAGAAAGCCCCAACAACTAAGAGCTGTTAGGGCTTATGAATTAAGTATCCGCTTATTATAAAGCAGCTTACAGGCTAAAAACTAGCATTATTTCAAAGCGCTTTAGATTAAAAGCTCCCAAATAAATCACTGAATTTTCAATGGTTTCAAAAAAGTATTTAAAAGGGGCAAAACTGTATTAATCGTACCTGCTTGACACCTTTGAGCAACAAGGTATCTAATCAGTGCGTGCAGCTTGGAGGAGACCAGTCGCTCTTGAACAGCACTCTTGCTGTCTAACTCAAGAGGCTTATGACTAAGTTGGCATATAACTACATACGAGGAGAATGCACCTATGAAAAGATTACCCCGCTTAATTGCTACTTGTTTACTTGCTTTAGCGCCTTTGAGCCTCACCCATGCTGAAATCGACCAATTCAAAATCATGGCACCCGCTAACCCAGGTGGTGGCTGGGATACCATTGCCCGTACTTTAGGGGATGCGTTAAAAGCCAATGGGCAAGCCAAAAACGTGGTCGTTGAGAATAAAGCGGGTGCTGGCGGCACCATTGGGATGGCGCAATTCATTAATAATGAAAAAGGCAATCCAAATGCCTTACTAGTCGCAGGTGCAATCACTGTCGGTGCGATTGAAACGAATAAATCACCCGTGAATTTCACGATGGTGGCACCGATTGCGCGTTTGATGGGTGAATATGATGTCGTGGTTGTGCCAGAGAATTCACCTTATAAAACATTGACTGAGTTAATGGATGCAGTGAAAAAAGATCCGGGTTCGGTAAGCTTTGGTGGTGGTTCTGCTGGCGGCGTCGATCACATTATCGCTGGTTTGATGGCTGAAAAAGTCGGTGTAGAAGGCGCAAAGGTCAACTACATTCCCTTCGCTGGCGGCGGTGAAGGTAAAGCAGCGATTTTAGGCGGGCAAGTCACCGCTTATCTAAGCGGCTATGGGGAATTGACTGATTTGATTAGTGCGAAAAAAGTGCGCGCTTTGGGGATTAGTAGCGATAAAAAGCTGGATGGTGTTGATATTCCCACCCTAAAAGAGCAAGGCGTGGATGTGGTCTTAGCGAACTGGCGCGCAGTATTTGGTGCTCCTGATATTAAGGATGAGGAAAAAGCAGCTTTAATTAAACTGGTTGAAGAAGCGGTTAAATCACCCACCTGGCAAGATAAAGCCAAAGCTTCTCAATGGACTGACATGATGCTGACCGGTGATGATTTCAAGAAGTTCTTGGAAGAAGAGCAAAAAGTCACAGCTGAAACCCTGAAAAAACTGAAAATAGGCGGTTGATATGCTCAAGCGCGTGACCGGTGAGCAATGGATTGCCCTTGGGGTAATCCTGATTGGCCTGATTATGGCTTGGCAAATTACTGGAATGTCCCAAAGTACCGGTTACGCAGGCATTGGACCGCGGTTTTTCCCTTCGGTGATAGCAGCTGGTTTGTTGCTAACAGGGGTGATTTTGTTCATACAGAGTCGCCCTTCTAAACATCCTGAAACTGAAGACAAAACCCAAGACCCCGATCACCCTCTCGATTATGAAACGCCCCATCCGAATTGGCGTATGTTCAGTATTGCTAGTGCTGCGCTGATCTTGCATATGAGCCTGATTAGTACGCTTGGTTTTACTTTAGCAGGTACGATTTTATGCTTTGGTATTTGTTTAGCCCTTGAAACGGAAAACAAAATTCGCGACTTAATCTTGTCCTTTTTATTGGTCTTAGGTTTATTTCATCTCTTTAAGTGGCTCGGTTTAAATCTCCCTGCCCTAATCACAGGGGGGGTTATCTAAATGGATGGTTTATATAATCTATTTACAGTGGGTTTTGCTACCGCTCTCACGCCAATGAACTTACTCTGGGCATTGGTCGGTTGTACTTTAGGTACAGCAATTGGCGTTTTGCCTGGGGTTGGTCCTGCAGTCACTGTCGCTTTATTACTTCCTGTCACCCAAAGTATTGATCCCACTGGTGCATTAATTATGCTCGCGGGTGTGTATTACGGTGCAATGTTTGGTGGCTCGACTACTTCGATTTTGCTAAACACCCCAGGAGAAGCTGGCAGTATTGTCTCCGCACTCGAAGGCAATAAAATGGCCAAAGCTGGCCGGGGTGGCCCTGCTTTATCGACCGCAGCGATTGGCTCTTTCGTTGCAGGTTCGATTGCTACCGTCTTGCTTACTGTACTTGCCCCCCTCATTGCCACGTTGACTTTAAAATTAGGGCCGGTGGAAATGTTTGCGCTAATGGTTTTAACCTTTGCTGCCGTATCCGCTGTATTGGGTAACTCACCTTTAAAAGGGGTGATTTCGCTCTTGATTGGCTTAGCGATTGGTTTAATTGGTATTGAACAGCAATCGGGTCAAGCACGCTTCACTTTTGGCTCAGCCGCACTCTTAGACGGGATTGATATTGTTGTCATTGCAATGGGCTTGTTCGCGATTGGCGAAACCCTGTATACCGCTACTTATGAAAATCATCTCAAAGCCCGCGTTGAATCCTTAGCAGGTCGTTTTTGGATGAGCAAAGAAGATTGGCGACGCTCGTGGAAACCGTGGCTGCGAGGCACTGCAATTGGCTTTCCTTTTGGTACGATTCCAGCCGGTGGTACGGAAATGCCTACTTTCCTGTCCTACTCCGCCGAGCGCAAATTAGCCCCACCTGAAGTTCAAAAAGAATTTGGTAAAGGTGCGATTGAAGGCGTCGCTGGGCCTGAAGCGGCGAATAATGCCGCTGTCACTGGCACTTTGATTCCACTTTTGACCTTAGGCATTCCCACCTCAGCTACAGCTGCAATCATGTTAGCCGCTTTCCAGCAATATAATATTGCACCTGGCCCACTCTTGTTTGATACCAATCCCGAGTTAGTTTGGGGTTTAATTGCCTCACTTTATATCGGCAATGTAATGCTGTTAATTTTGAATCTGCCGTTAGTGGGCTTATGGGTACAATTACTCAAAGTACCACGTCCACTGCTTTATGGCGGCATTGTGGTACTTGCTACCATGGGCGCTTATGCTTTAAGGCAAAATTGGTTTGACCTACTGCTGCTTTATATCGTTGGTTTAATGGGTTTCGTGATGCGCCGCTATGATTTTCCAGTCGTACCTTTAATTGTGGGTTTGATTGTGGGGCCGATGGCAGAAAAGTTCTTCCGGCGTGCGATGTCAATTAATCAAGGTGACTTAACAGTTTTCTTAACTCACCCTGTATCTTTAAGCTTACTTATCATTACCTTAGCCATTCTGATTGTGCCCACTTACCTAAAGCGGCGGCAGAATTATTTAAACAAACCTTAAGTATTTTAAGATTTAAAGCCGTTAGCCCTCGTAGGTTTCAAACGTCGAGGGCTTGGTTTTTTACGATCTTCGCGCTAAACCACTAGCCTCTTGGTCACAAAATCAATAACCTATTAGAGACAGAAAAAGCCTGATATATATCAAATGTTCTATCTATCTCAGGCTAGAGCGCCAAATACCAGCACTACGTAGTATGTAATTTTTTTCCTAAATGTTTGGGAGCCACAGTTTATGTCTTTGAAAATTGCAGCCCCGCGAGAACGCGCCACTGGTGAACGCCGTGTCGCGATTGATCCGGGAATTATGGTCAAGCTCAAGCAGTTAGGGCTAGACGTATTGATTGAGCAAGGTGCAGGTTCAGCTGCCCAGATTGAAGATAGCGCGTTCAAAGACGCAACTATCGTCAGCTCAGCGCAGAGCTTATATGAGCAAGCAGATATTGTGCTGAAAGTGCAAGCGCCAACTGCTGAGGAAGTTGCCCAACTCAAAAGTGGTAGCGTGTTGATTGGTGCACTGAATCCTTACCTTAATCTCGATATTATCCAGCAACTGCGTGATAAGCAGATCACTAGCTATGCGATGGAATTAATTCCGCGTATCTCACGCGCCCAGTCGATGGATATTCTTTCCTCACAAGCCGCAGTCGCTGGTTATAAAGCCGCGATTATGGGTGCTGATTTATCTACGCGTTTTTTCCCGATGCTCACCACCGCCGCCGGTACGATTCGCCCCGCTAAAGTGATCGTGATTGGTGCGGGTGTAGCCGGTTTACAAGCGATTGCGACTGCACGGCGGTTAGGCGCGATGGTAGAAGCCTATGACGTGCGCTCTGCCACCAAAGAACAAGTGCAATCCTTAGGCGCGAAATTCATTGAATTAGGCATTAGTGCGGAAGGTGCTGGTGGTTATGCGCGTGAATTAACCGAAGACGAAAAGCGCAAGCAGCAGGACGAATTAGCTAAGCATATCGCGACCGCTGATGTATTGATTACGACCGCCGCCGTGCCTGGTCGCCCTTCTCCCAAAATTATTCCTGACTCCACGGTAGCTGGGATGAAAAAAGGTGCTGTCATTATTGATCTTGCAGCTGAAGGTGGCGGCAATTGTACCTTAAGCAAACCTGGTGAAACCATTGAACATAATGGGGTAGTAATTCACGCGCCCTTGAATGTGCCAAGCCAAGTGCCAGTCCATGCCAGTGAAATGTATGCCAAGAATCTGCTGAACTTTTTAAGTTTACTGATTAAAAACGGCGCATATCAGCCCGATTTCAAGGATGAAATTATTGCGGGCGCTTGTGTGACCCGCGAGGGCGTTATTGTGAATGAAGCCATCGCGAAACTGGTAGGAGGTGCTTAAGATGGATGGATTTACCGCACTGTATATTTTCATGCTCACCGCCTTTACTGGCTACGAAGTCATCTCCAAAGTTCCGGTGATTTTACACACACCTTTAATGTCTGGTTCGAATTTCGTTCACGGTATTGTTTTAGTCGGTGCGATGGTCGCTTTAGGCCAAGCCGAAACTGGCACCGAAACCTTGATTGGCTTCATTGCCGTATTATTGGGCGCAGGTAATGCGGTGGGCGGCTATGTGGTCACCGAACGGATGCTCGAAATGTTCAAGTCCAGCAATAAAGGAGTGAGCAAAGCATGACTGATTTCATCGTTAACCTTGCTTACTTTATAGCAGCGGTTTTATTTATCTATGGCTTGAAGCAAATGGCTTCGCCGAATAATGCGCGCAGTGGCATTCAATGGGCGGGCGCTGGGATGGTGCTGGCTACGGTTATTACCTTCATTCACCCGCAGATTCATAGCAATTACATTCTGATGATTCTGGCGATTGGTATTGGTGGCGGGCTGGCTTGGTATACCGGCAAGCGGGTCGCCATGACTGATATGCCACAAATGATTGCCTTATATAACGGCATGGGAGGTGGTGCAGCGGCCGCGATTGCGGGTGTAGAGTTACTCAAGCGCCACGACTTGCCTTTAGCGGTGCAATTAATGGCGGTACTCGGTGCTTTAATTGGCAGTATCGCCTTCTCTGGCTCTTCGATTGCCTTTGCTAAACTGCAAGGCATTAAAGCCCTCAGCGGTGTGATTCGTTTCAAAAACCAGCAAATCATTAATGCGGCTTTATTCGGCCTCACTGTATTAATTGGCTTAGTGATTGCATTCAGCGGCACCGGTTACAGCCTATTTACCTTATTCATTTTCTTCGTGCTGGCTTTAGTCTTCGGCGTGCTGATGACTTTGCCGATTGGTGGCGCGGACATGCCCGTAGTGATCTCACTCTACAATGCATTGACTGGCTTAGCAGTCGGTTTTGAAGGCTATGTATTAGGCAATCCGGCCATGATGATTGCAGGGATTGTAGTCGGCTCTGCGGGTACTTTACTCACGCAATTAATGGCCAAAGCCATGAATCGCCCGCTCACTAATGTCCTGTTTAGCCAATTTGGTGGGGGCACGGGCGAAGCCCAAGCCGTCTCTGGCAGTATGAAAGCGGTCGAAACACCGGATGCCGCGATTATGATGGCATTCGCTGAAAAAGTCGTGATTATTCCGGGCTATGGTATGGCCGTGGCACAAGCCCAGCATAAAATCCAAGAACTCACCAAACTCCTACTTGAACGTGGGGTAAAAGTGAAATTCGCGATTCATCCCGTGGCAGGGCGGATGCCGGGGCATATGAATGTGCTCTTGGCAGAGGCAGGCGTACCTTATGATTTGATTTATGATTTAGATGAAATTAATGAGGAATTCGCTACTGCCGATGTCGCGCTGGTGATTGGTGCCAATGATGTGGTGAATCCGGTGGCACGCACTGATCCAAATAGCCCAATCTACGGTATGCCGATCCTGAATGCGGATCATGCGAAAAACGTGATTGTCATTAAACGCGGTCAAGGTGCTGGCTTCTCTGGGGTAGAAAACCACCTGTTCTTTGCCGATAACTGCCGCATGTTATATGGCGATGGGCAAAAAGTTGCGAGTGAGTTGGTGAATGCAGTAAAAGAGCTGTAAACACGTTCCAAAACTTTAGAAAAATCAAAGCCCTGGAAGCAATTCGAGGGCTTTTTTTATGCCTATCGCCCAAACCTTGCAGCCCTCATAACAACAGTTCAAACTCTGATCGAGCCAATTTAGCCTCATTAAGGGCGCAAAGTATTCAACCACCAGTGCACTACCGCTAGCACCACCAATAAGGCAATCATCCCACCAATATCTCCAAACAACCACGTCAACGGCTGATAAATCAGAAAGGAGATAAAAGTCAGAATAATAAATTTGCCAAGCATCATCGCTGCCTAAACTTGATCGGGAGGCCTGCACTATTGTTGTCGTCAGGTAGATTATTTAGCAATTTAATAAACAGTAATCTGTTAGTAATTGCTGCAACTCTTCTTTGCTTGCATTTCACAAGGAAGTGACAGCCACCAACTAATTCACCTTGAATGTAAACCTGTAGAAAGGTGTACCAACTACTGAACTGTTTAATGGCTTGGCCTAACTCAGGGTTGACCAGTACATCAATCGACATCCAGCCAACCTGACCATGTCGCACTCTTTGCACACATTTGCGATTTGTAAACTCTATAAAAATTGGACAACAATCGGGGCTTTAGAAAAATATCACAACAAGTCATGATCTAAACTATTAGTTCATCCTTCGTTCATCTTTTTTGTGTAATTTTTAAGCAAATAACTACATAGGTCGATATAGAGATGAGTAATGCTACTGCTGTTCCCTATGGTTTGACACCTCAAACCATGCAAGCCTGTGCCAAAGACTTAGCCGTCATCGCACAAAAATACAATGCCACCTTAGGCAAGAATTTAAAACTGGAAATGAGCAACTCTTCCAAACCCGGCTACTCTGAAGTCAACGTCACCGCCATCACCGACGATGGCAAAAAGCATTCACTGGTACGCATCGTCCTCAAACGTGATGAACCCACCAAACACGACTTAGGCCTAACAATGGGCTTATATAAGTCTTAACCGCCTTACCTTGGATCCTATAATGGATTCAAGGTAGCTCCTCTCAATCGCAGCCACCCCTCTGCCAATTACCTACGCCTCCCTCTCACGCTTGCAGGCAAACCAAACACCATTTTACTGCTAAATTCTATCTTCTAATGCCTAGCTCCCCATTTTCAGCGCTAGCGGCACCAGCAGGTCGTCACTACTTATTCAATACCACCACCAAAACTACAATATATTCTGTCGCCTAAAAGCACATCAAACAGCAATTGACATCCTAAGCTTGATGAAATTTATCAGTTTTATGCAAATACCACTGCACAGGGCGAGCAGGTTTGACGAATTATTTGAGGGTAAACTGGCTGATTTATTAGCAATACACGTAAAAAACAAAAAAGCAGCAAATCACTTTTACGTAACTTGCTGCTTTTATTGGGTTTTTTTGGTGGGCCCAGCAGGACTTGAACCTGCGACCAATCGATTATGAGTCGACTGCTCTAACCAACTGAGCTATGGGCCCGAAACTATCACTTACTTAACCTTAAGATAAAGGTAAAGTATCAGTGCCATCAAGGAAGCTGCGTAGCATATCTGAACGGCTTGGATGACGCAATTTTCTCAACGCTTTGGCTTCAATCTGACGAATCCGCTCACGAGTAACATCAAACTGTTTACCTACTTCTTCCAAAGTATGGTCAGTGTTCATGTCAATCCCAAAGCGCATCCGTAGAACTTTTGCCTCACGGGCTGTTAGGCTACTGAGTACATCACGAGTCACTTCACATAAACTACGTGTCGTGGCTGAATCCAACGGCGACATAATATTGCCATCTTCGATAAAGTCACCCAAATGTGAATCTTCATCATCACCGATCGGCGTTTCCATTGAAATGGGCTCTTTCGCAATCTTCAATACCTTACGGATTTTGTCCTCAGGCATATCCATAGCAACTGCCAATTCCTCTGGCGTTGCCTCACGCCCCATTTCTTGCAGCAATTTGCGCGAAATGCGATTGAGCTTATTAATCGTCTCAATCATATGTACTGGAATACGAATCGTGCGCGCTTGGTCAGCAATTGAGCGAGTAATCGCTTGGCGAATCCACCAGGTTGCATAAGTTGAAAACTTATAACCACGGCGATATTCAAACTTGTCGACCGCTTTCATCAAACCAATATTGCCTTCTTGGATCAAATCCAAGAACTGCAAACCACGATTGGTATATTTTTTCGCAATCGAAATGACTAAACGCAAGTTAGCTTCAACCATTTCTTTCTTCGCACGCCGCGCTTTGGCCTCACCAACCGACATACTACGATTGATGTCTTTGATTTGCGAAATAGTCAAATTGCATTCATGCTCGATTTCTTGCAATTGCTGCTGAGTGGCCAGCACACTTTTCTTCACTAACTCAAGTTGTGCAGAGCTATTGCTCTTGTCAGTGATATAGCGATCTAACCAGCTCAAGTCCGTTTCATTTTGCGGGAAGCTTTCCACAAATAACTGACGTGACATTCCGCCCTGCTGCACACAGAGCTTCATAATAGTACGCTCATGGGCACGGATACGATTTACAATCTCATTGAGTTGATGAGTTAAGGTATCAATAACCGGCTGAGCTAACCGAAACTCCATGAATTTAGCGGCTAAGGCATCACGTGCTGCGGTATAAGCTGGTCCACCTTTTGCACGTAAAGCGGCTGCCTCGTCATATAAGTGACTAAGCTCAGCAAACTTTTGAGCCGCCTCTTCAGGATCAGGGCCTAAATCAACTGGGTTCTCTTCAACGACTTCTTCGTCTTCCTCACCCACAACCACTTCAGCAGCTTCATCTTCACCAGCCGCTAAAGCTTCCTCTTCATCCGTACGGACTTGGAACTGTTGCAGTGGACTTTCATCAATGGCATTCGGATCAACAAAGCCATTAACAATATCGGTTAAGCGCGTTTCTTCCGATTCAATTTGTTTAGATAAATCTAATAAAACCTCAGTAGAGGCTGGATATTGCGCTAAAGCGCGTAAAATTTCATTTAAGCCTTCTTCAATGCGAATCGCGATTTGGATTTCGCCTTCACGGGTCAAGAGTTCCACTGTACCCATCTCACGCATATACATACGAACCGGATCAGTGGTACGCCCGAAATCACTATCTACACTCGCTAAAGCGGCAGCGGCTTCTTCTGCAGCTTCATCATCGGCCTGCACGGCCTCATCGTTTAATAATAAAGCATCGGCATCCGGTGCATTTTCATACACAGTGATACCCATGTCATTAATCATGGCAACGATGTCTTCAATCTGTTCCGGTTCTACGATAGTATCCGGTAAATGGTCATTCACTTCGGCGTAGGTCAGATAGCCCTGTTCCTTACCACGCGCGATTAACTCTCTAAGACTGGATTGTTGCTGCTCTTCTTGACTCATGTCCGAATAGACCTCGACAAAATGGACGCGGGATTATATCACAAATCTTGAAAATACCAGCCCCGTTTGTGAAAAACCTACCCACAAGTTATTAGCTCAAGGCTAAACTTGCATTGAAAGTGGTTTTTAACTCCGGTTCTTAAGTATTTCAGTTGAGAGTGCCCAAGGCACTACCCTGTATGCTCTATATGGGGTAGCTACTCTCTAATTTCAACGCTAAGTAGTCAAGTAATTGACCCAGCTGACATCAACAGGTTCAGATCTTCGCGATAAACGCGAACAGAATACAGATAATATTTACTTACAGAGTGTAGACAGGTTTTCTGAGCTTAGCCTGAATAAATCAAGAAACTTCTTAGTTAAAACTTAAGTTACCCAAAATAACTATTAACAACCCTCAAGCTCAAGAAAAAATTCTGTATGTCTTTATTTAGTGCGGCGCTCGTTTAATAGCGAAAATAAGTCATGCTTTTCTTGCTCGCTTAAACCTTGAGTTTGATCTTTAGCCACTAAGCGCTCGACTGCTTTATCGGTCGCTTGAATTTTCATTCTCTGCAAGCAATCTTGAAACTCACGGCGAAGCAAAGCCTCATCATTGGATTGTGGTTGCCAAAGCATTAGTTTTAGCAAAGTTTTTTCGTGCGGTGTATCCCGAAAGCGCTCTAATAGCGCTGCCGCGTGCATCTCTGGAAGCTCTTCAATGGTGGCTACTAACTTCACCAACAAATCTAAACCGGGTAAGCCCCAATCTAACAGCTTCTCCGGATGCTCTATTTCAGTGACTAATTCAGGCGAATGCACCAAAAGAGTGATTGCATAGCGTACTGGTGTTTTGCGCACTTCAAAATCTTTAGCTGTTTTAGCACGCACACCTTGTGGCTCGCGCTCTGCATATTTGCCTTTAAATTTAGAATGGTACTGTCGAGGGTTTTGAGTTTCTTCAGTCAAATGAGCCTCTTGACCTAAAACTAAACCACTTAAACGCTGAATTTCCTGCATGAGAGGTTGTTTAATTAAAATATCCGGCATTAAATCGAGTAAACGCTTCGCTTCATTGGCAAATAAAGCACTATCTTCGCTCACATGCAAAGTCGATTCAGCTTTAAAGCCTAACTCCTCTTTTAAACCTAAGATGAAGAACTTTGATAAGGGCACAGCTTTAGCTAAAGACTCCTCAAAGGTAGCACACCCCACTTTACGCACTTGTGTATCTGGGTCTTCTCCGGAAGGAAGAAACAGAAAACGTACCTCACGACCATCACGCAACTCAGGTAAAGTGGTTTCTAAAGCACGCCACGCGGCCTCTTTACCTGCTCGATCACCATCAAAACAAAAGATAACTTCCGGCACTTGGCGGAAAAGTAAATTAATATGCTGTTGCGTGGTCGCAGTGCCTAAGGTAGCCACTGCATAAGAAATGCCGAATTGCGCGAGGGCAATCACATCCATATAACCTTCAACGACCAACAAACGCTCTAAATGGCGAGTCTGTTGGCGCGCTTCAAAGAGTCCATATAATTCGGAGCCTTTATGGAAAACTTCGGTTTCTGGAGAATTGAGGTATTTGGGCGCCCCAGAACCTAAGATGCGCCCGCCAAAGCCAATCACTTGCCCTTTACGATTACGAATCGGGAACATTAAGCGTCCACGAAAACGATCATAAATTTTGCCCGCTTCATTTTTTAGCTGTAACCCGCTAGCAAGCAATTGCTCTTGCTCATAATGTGCTGCAAATTGCCTACTCGTGGTATGCCAATCATCAGGGGAAAAACCTAAGCCGTATTGCTTTATTACTTCTGCACTTAAGCCACGCTTCTGCAAATAGGCTTGTGCTTCTGGCGCTTGGGTGAGGCAATGAACATAGAGCTTGGCGGCTTCCCCTAATAAACTATATAGATCAGTCAGCTTGGCCTTTCTAGCTGAAGGCATAGATTTTGCATCGTTCTCACGAGGGACTTCGATGCCAAGTATGCGTGCCAAAGCCTCAATCGCTTCGGTGTACTCAAGATGTTCGTACTCCATCAGGAAACTAATGGCTGAACCATGCACACCGCATCCAAAGCAATGATAGAACTGCTTAGTGGGGCTAACTGTAAACGAAGGCGTTTTCTCCCCATGAAACGGACAGCAAGCCATGTATTCACGCCCAGCTTTTTTCAGCGGAATGCGTGCTTGAATCACATCAACGATGTTGATACGAGTGAGTAGTTGATCAATAAAGTCTTTGGGAATGCGCCCGGTCATGGATCAGCCGTAAAAGGTTTTGCGTGAGTGGAGTAATACGATTAAAATGCGGTAACTGCCTGTATTATCAAGCGGCGCCCGCCCTTATCTTGATCCTGATTATATCAGGATACTGGCATATACCCTGTGAATTATCCATAATAGTACCCCTTTTGTTGCCCGAAGGTTCCGATGAAATACACTGAACTCCCCCCGGCGCAGGGCTTGTATGACCCTGCCAACGAACATGATGCCTGTGGCATGGGCTTTGTTGCTCACTTAAAAGGCGTTAAATCTGCCAAGATCGTTC
Source organism: uncultured Thiothrix sp. (assembly GCF_937876535.1). GTDB lineage: Bacteria > Pseudomonadota > Gammaproteobacteria > Thiotrichales > Thiotrichaceae > Thiolinea. The sequence continues at coordinate 362,453 of NZ_CALFHZ010000020.1, read as the reverse complement.
AGCAAGCGCTAAAAGTTTTAACGCATATGGAACATCGTGGGGCGTGTGGTTGCGAAGAAAATACCGGCGACGGCGCGGGTATTATGCTGCAAATTCCACACAAGTTCATGGTGAAGGAATGCGCTAAATTAGGGATTACCCTACCTGCTGTTGGTGATTACGCAGTGGGCTTTGTTTATCTGCCACAAGATGAAGCCGCCCGCGCTGATGCAATTGCCACCACGGATCGCATGATTAAAGCAGAAGGCCAAACTTTATTAGGTTGGCGTGATATTCCCGTGAATCCTGCACCGATTGGGAAATCAGCGATTCGTAGTATGCCTGCGATGAAGATGGTCTTCATTGGTCGCTCTGCTGATGTCGAGCCAGGTATTGACTTCGAGCGCAAACTGTATGTGATTCGTAAACGCACTAGCGGTGATTTACTTTATCGCAAAGAACCAGGCTATATTTATTTTGCGAGCCTGTCTGCGCGCACGATTATTTACAAAGGCATGCTCACCACTGAGCAGGTTGCGCAATATTATCCTGACTTAAATGACCCAGATATGGAGTCAGCGATTGCGCTAGTGCATTCGCGCTTCTCTACTAACACCTTCCCAAGTTGGGAACGTGCACATCCCAACCGCTATATGATTCACAATGGTGAAATCAATACTATGCGCGGTAACCAAAACTGGATGAATGCGCGTGAAGCGATGATTAAAACGGAAGTCTTCAAGACTGATGTAAAAAATCTCACGCCGATTGTGCGTCCAGATGGTAGCGACTCGGCGCGCATGGATAATACCTTAGAGTTCCTATATCTCTCAGGTTATTCCCTGCCGCATGCGATGATGATGATGGTGCCTGAACCTTGGGCGAATCATGAAAGCATGAGTCCTGAAAAGCGGGCGTTCTATGAATATCATAGTTGTCTGATGGAACCGTGGGATGGCCCTGCTGCTCTCGGCTTTACGGATGGTACTTTAGTCGGTGCGACCTTAGATCGGAATGGTCTACGTCCTTCCCGTTATTATCTGACCGATGACGACTTGATTATTCTCGCTTCAGAAGTCGGTGTATTAGACGATCTACCGATTGAGAAAGTCATCTCTAAGCAACGCCTGCAACCGGGTCGCATGCTCTTAGTCGATACCGCTGCGGGGCGCATTGTTGCTGACGAAGAAATCAAAGCAGAAATGGCGGCTGCTAAGCCTTATCAAGCTTGGTTGGATAAGCATCTAACTAAACTAGAAGATTTGCCAGCCGCTCCTGAAGCCCCCTTGCCGGATCACGATACTTTGATTCAGCGCCAAAAGGCCTTCGGTTATACCTATGAAGATGTACGCAAAGTCATTGTGCCCATGGCTGTCGATGGGATTGATCCTTTAGGTGCGATGGGTTGTGACTCCCCCTTAGCCGTGTTATCGGATAAACCGCAGCCGCTGTTTAACTATTTCAAACAGCTATTTGCGCAAGTCACGAATCCACCTTTGGATGCGATTCGTGAAGAAATCGTGACTTCTGCCTTAACCACCTTAGGTTCAGAAGGCGATATTACTAATCCTACTGCAGAAAGCTGCCATCATATTTTGCTGCAATCGCCGGTTTTACATAACGATGAATTAGCTAAGCTAAAATATGTACAGAAATCTGGCTTTAAGTCAGTGACTTTGCCGATTCTGTTTAAAGCAGATAATGCGCCCGGTACTTTAGAAAAAGCCTTAGATGAATTATTTGCCGCTGCAGATAATGCCATCGACAACGGGGCTAATTTATTAATCCTCTCCGACCGTGGTGTGGATAAAGAATTCGCGCCGATTCCGTCTTTATTAGCCGTTGCAGGTTTGCATCATCATTTGATTCGTGATGGTAAACGCACTCGTGTTAGTTTGATTCTGGAATCAGGCGAACCACGTGAGGTTCATCATTTTGCCGCTCTGCTAGGTTATGGCGCGCAAGCAATCAACCCTTACACCGCCTTTGAGTCGATTGATGATCTGTTGCGCGAAGGGATTATGAAAGATACCACGCACGATAAAGCCGTTGCGAAATATATCAAAGCCGCCACTAAAGGCGTGATTAAAGTCATGTCTAAGATCGGTATTTCCACTGTGCAGTCGTATCGTGGTGCGCAGATTTTCGAGGCTTTAGGGATACATAAAAGCGTAGTTGATCGCTATTTCACAGCGACTGCCTCGCGTATCGGTGGGATTGATCTCGATACGATTGCTAAAGAAACTTTAATGCGTCACAAGCATGCCTATGGCCAACATGACAGCGGTCTGCGCACCCTAAATTCGGGCGGCGTATTCCAGTGGCGTAGTGGCGAAGATGAGCATCAGTACAATCCGCAAACCATTTATATGGCACAAAAAGCGGTACGGACTAATGACTATAAACTGTTTAAGCAATACACTGAGCTACTGAATAATGATCCCGAAGTACGCTTTAATCTGCGTAATTTGTTGGATTTCCATTATGCGGATCAAGCGATCCCTTTGAGTGAAGTTGAGCCAGCGGCTGAGATTGTGAAGCGCTTTAAAACCGGCGCGATGTCTTTAGGTTCGATTAGCCCTGAAGCGCATGAAGCTTTAGCGATTGCGATGAATCGGATTGGTGGCAAGTCGAACTCGGGTGAAGGTGGCGAAGACCCAGCGCGTTATATTCCAGAACCGAATGGTGACTCACGTTGCAGTGCGATTAAGCAAGCCGCTTCCGGGCGCTTTGGGGTGAATAGCCATTATTTAACCAATGCACAAGAGCTACAAATCAAATTGGCGCAAGGTGCAAAACCTGGTGAAGGTGGCCAGTTACCTGGCAAGAAGGTTTATCCATATATTGCAAAAAACCGGGGTACAACCCCTGGTGTTGGTTTAATTTCACCACCACCACATCATGATATTTATTCAATCGAAGACTTGGCACAGCTCATTCACGATTTGAAAAATGCCAACCGTGCGGCACGCATCAATGTCAAACTGGTGTCTGGTTCAGGGGTGGGTACGATTGCTGCAGGTGTGGTCAAAGGTAAAGCCGATGTTGTTTTAGTCTCTGGCTATGATGGTGGTACTGGGGCTTCACCCAAAACTAGTTTGCAACATGCCGGTTTACCTTGGGAATTAGGCTTGGCTGAAACTCACCAAACTCTGCTATTGAACAATTTACGTAGCCGCGTGCGCGTCGAAACAGATGGCAAATTGATGACTGGACGCGATGTCATTGTGGCTGCTTTATTAGGTGCAGAAGAATATGGCTTCGCCACTCTACCTTTAGTTTCTTTGGGTTGCGTAATGATGCGCGTCTGCCACTTAGATACTTGTCCAGTTGGGATTGCGACTCAAAATCCAGAGCTGCGTAAAAAATACAGTGGTGATCCGCAATATGTAATTAATTTGCTGCATTTCATTGCTGAAGATATGCGCGAATATATGGCGAAACTGGGCTTCCGCACCATTGATGAAATGGTTGGGCGCGTAGATCGCTTATATGCTAAGCAAATCGATCACTGGAAAGCGGGCAAAGTCGATTTAGATGCCCTGCTCTATCAGCCTGACTTAGATGAATGTGATGGCATTCGTTGGAATCGTACTCAAGATCATGGCATTGCTCAATCAATGGATATACGCACCATTCTTGAGACTTGCCAACCTGCGATTGATAAAGGCACGCCGGTTAAAGCGGAGTTCCAGATCAAAAACATTGATCGTGTAGTCGGTACTATTACGGGCAATGAAATTACCAAGCGCTATGGCGCAGCAGGCTTGCCGGATGACACCATTCAATTGAAATTCTATGGTTCAGCAGGGCAAAGCTTTGGTGCTTTCATTCCTCGCGGGATGACTTTAGAACTGGAAGGTGATTCGAACGACTATATTGGCAAAGGCTTATCAGGTGGGAAGATCATTGTTTACCCGCCGAAACAAGCCCGCTATGTCGCCGAAGAAAATATCCTAATCGGTAACGTTGCCTTCTTTGGTGCCACGAGCGGCGAAGCTTATATTCGTGGGATTGCGGGTGAGCGTTTCTGTGTGCGTAACTCTGGCGTGAATGTCATTGTTGAAGGTACAGGCGATCACGGCTGCGAATATATGACCGGTGGTCGGGTCATTGTGCTCGGTGACGTTGGCCGGAACTTTGCAGCAGGTATGTCGGGCGGTGTGGCTTATGTTTACGATCCAAAAGGCATTTTAGCCGTTAGCGGTAATCGTGAAATGGTCAACTACGAGCCGTTAACTGAAGCCGAAGACCTAACCCATGTTAAAGGCATGATTGAAAAGCATATTCTGCACACTGATAGCCCGCGTGCTAAAACGCTGTTGGCGAATTGGGAGCAAAGCGTTCAGCACTTTGTGCGGGTAATGCCCCATGACTATAAGCGTGTCTTAGAGACGGTAAAGAAATTTGAAGCGCAAGGTATGACTGGCGAGGAAGCTTTAATGGCGGCCTTTAAAGCGAACAATGAAGATGTTACTCGTGCCAGCGGCAACTAAGCAGGGAGATTGCAAAAAGAATGGGTAAACCAACTGGATTTATCGAATATGAGCGCGAACTGCCAGCCGATCGTTCGCCTTTAGAGCGCATTAAGGATTGGGGGGAATTTCACCTCCATTTTCATAGCGAAGCAGAAAGTCAACGTCAGGGTGCACGTTGCATGGAGTGCGGCATCCCGTTCTGTCAAACGGGCAAGGTTTTACCAGGTGGCGCTAGCGGCTGCCCTGTAAACAACCTGATTCCAGAATGGAATGACATGATTTATCGGGGCTTGTGGCGCGAAGCTTATGAACGCCTGCGCATGACCAATAATTTCCCTGAATTTACTGGTCGTGTCTGCCCGGCTCCCTGTGAAGGTGCTTGTACCTTAGGCTTAAACGAAAACCCAGTGACGATTAAACTGAATGAAGTCAGTATTATCGACAAAGCGTTCGCTGAAGGTTGGGTGCGTCCTGAACCTCCAGAAGTCCGGACTGGGAAAAAAGTGGCTGTAATTGGCTCAGGCCCTGCAGGTTTAGCTTGTGCAGATCAGCTGAATAAAGTCGGCCATGAAGTGACTGTGTATGAACGTGCTGACCGTATTGGTGGCTTGCTGATGTATGGCATTCCTAATATGAAGTTAGACAAAACAGAAGTTGTGCAGCGTCGGGTTGATTTGATGGCTGCTGAAGGTATTAAATTTGTCACTAGTGTGCATGTTGGCAAAGATACCTCAGTGGCTGACTTACGCAAAGATTTTGATGCCGTAGTTTTATGTGCCGGTGCGACGCAAGCACGGGATTTACCAGCGCCTGGTCGTGAACTGAAGGGTGTACATTATGCGATGGAGTTTTTAACAGCGAATACCAAAAGCTTGTTAGATTCAAAACACGCCGATGGCAACTACATCTCCGCTAAAGATAAGCATGTTATCGTCATCGGTGGTGGTGATACCGGCACTGATTGTGTAGGCACTTCAATTCGTCACGGCTGCAAATCGGTCACTCAGTTAGAAATTATGCCACGCGCGCCGGAACAACGTGCTCCGAGCAATCCTTGGCCAGAATGGCCGTTGATTTTCAGAGTGGACTACGGCCAAGAAGAAGCGGCGGCTTTATTTGGTGCTGATCCACGTCACTACTTAGTCTCAACTAAAAAATTCGTTGGCGATGCTGAAGGTCAAGTAAAAGAAATCCATACCATCGGTGTGCAGTGGGAAAAAGCCGCTGATGGCCGCATGAATTTGGTCGAAATTGCCGGCACTGAACGTGTACTCCCTGCTGATTTGATTCTATTGGCGATGGGTTTCACTGGCCCTGAAAAAGCGTTGATTGAAAGCAGCCAAGTAGAAACCGACTCACGTGGTAATGTGAAAGCTGAATACGGCAAGTATGCAACTAATGTTACAGGCATTTTTGCTGCAGGCGATATGCGTCGTGGACAAAGCTTAGTGGTCTGGGCGATCAATGAAGGTCGCCAAGCTGCCAGAGAATGCGACCGTTTCTTAATGGGTGAAACTACTCTGCCTTAGTGTTTATCAACACCCCTAGATCATCGATTTAGGGGTGCTTTATCTCACGAAAGGCTTAAGCTGCCTTGTCTCGAGTTAAATTCAAACCACCTGTTGCTGAATTATCGTAATCACTAGCTTTCATGGTTGAACCACGATTATAACGATCATAATAACGTGCATCGGTAATGCCATGCCGAGCATTTACCACTAAGAAACCGCCGATGGCAGGTTTCACCCGTTGCAGCTGCTGAATCGCATTCAATACCAGCTTGCGATCCATGTTTTTCTCATCCGTTACTAGCAAAGTATTATCAGCTTGGGCTGCTAGCATCAGTGCATCGGCAAAGCCCATCACAGGAGGTGCATCAATAATCGTTACATCAAAATGCCGTCTGGCCATCTCTAATAACTGATGCATCTTGGTACTAGCCAAAATACTACTTGGATCAACTCGGAAGGGTCCTGCCGTAATTACATACGCATTTTTCATATGCGGTACTTGTTGAGTCACTTGCGCCAACTCCGCACGCCCTTCTACATAATCACTTAAACCCCGAGTGTTACTCACCCCCATTTTTAAGTGTAAGGTAGGACGCCGTAAATCTGCATCAATCAATAAAACCTTCGCGCCCATTTGCGCATGGCTTAAAGCGAGATTCACTGAAGAGGTTGACTTACCCTCTGAAGGATTGACACTGGTCAGCACAATCACACTCGGCTTACCCGCCTGCAGAGCGAAGCGAATATTCGTCGCCGCAATCCGATAAGCCTCTGCTGCTGGAGAATTAGGGTCGCGCATCGTTACCATCGCTAGATCCTGTTCACTCATGCGACGCACATGCGGAATCGTCCCTAGCACCGGCAAACCGCTCACTGACTGTAATTCATCACCTGAGGTTAAAGAACGCCGCAAAGTTTCACGCAGCAAAGCTAAGGCTGCAGCTAAAATTAACCCGGTGATCAAACCTACCAACAAGTTAATCGATTTATTTGGGCGGAATGGCTCTGCAGGTGGCTTAGCGGCATCCACAATCCGAATATTCGTTACCTTATTCGCACCTGAAGCTACATTGACCTCATTCACCCGCTTTAATAAATCATCATAGAGTTTACGGCTAGTTTCTACTTCGCGTTTGAGTGCGTTGTATTCCACACTACGATCACGTAAGTTGACTAACTCACCTTTATAGCTTGAAAGCTCACCCCGAATTTGCCCTTCTAAGCGTTTAGAGGCAGTAAACTCAGCTTCTAGAGATTGCTTTAAATTGCCAATTTCAGTCGCTAACTTAGCTTTCACTGTCTGAATTTGTTGTGCAAGTTGCTGCATTTCTGGATAAGCCGGTTTAAAAACTTTAGATTGATTTTGATATTGACCTTCCAAATCAACCAACTGACGCTTTAAAGACTCTACAACTGGATTGGTCAGAACCCCCACCACATTGCCATGTTTGCGCGCTTGGCCTAATTGGCTTTCCGCTTCAATACGCCGCCGCTCAGCAGTAGCCAATGCTGTATTCAATTCATTCAGCTTTTGTTCTTGGGTAGCTTGACTATTGTTTACTTCCAAGATTTGATTATCTCGTGCATATCTGACCATTTCATTTTCACTATTGGTTAAACGTTCACGAGCCTTTTCTAATTCACGCTCTAAGAAAGCCTGCGCGTAAATATCCGTTTGGCTACTATTACTGATAGAACTTTTAATATATAACTCAATAAGTTTATTAATAATCTCTGCAGAGATCACTGGATCAGTACTTTCATAATAAACTTTAACTAAGTGAGCTTTTTCAATGGGCTCTACATAGAGATTTTTAAGAAAGAGATCAATATTATCTCCCTTAATAGCAGGCTTAGATGACTTTTCGCCCAGCGTGTTTTCAGGTAAGAGTCCTATAATCTGATCTTTGACTCCTGCTAAAGTTTGTTTCGCATCTTGCCAAATTTGACCAAGTGGAGTTGGTTTTTCTTTCAGCTCAAACAAGCGTTTGTCTAGATTTAAGTCACTAATCACTTGTTCAGCTAATTGACGGCCTTTCAATTGCTCATATTGAGTGCGAAAAAACATATCGCTTTCACCCATATCGGGTGTCACTTGACGCACATTCCCAAAGTCAACAACTTGTGCACCTTGCTTTTCAATTTGAATAGTGGAAATAGCACGATACTCTGGCTTTTTCATCAAAGTAATCAGTGCAGTAACTAATAAGACTAAGAATAAAGTAGTTAAAAATAACCACTTCTGCCGCCACAGTCGCTGCCAGACCTGAGGTAAGGTCAATAGACTAGAGGCATTAGGATTTTTGGCTCCCACCGCAGACATTAGCTCTGGCGAGGGTAGGATCACTGGGATAGTCGGGCTCGCTACAGCTGGAACTTGCTCAGATACGGTTAACATAATGTTATCAGCCATTGGGGTAAAATATCTGATACCATCCTCTTATAACATTTTTCTATATGCAAAAACTCAACTGCATACCGCAGCATTTTTTTAGATAAGCGGCTAGTCGATAGTCAAGTCGCGCTTATTCCTTTCACCTAGAAACTTTGCCCTCTTATCCATTCAATACAGGCAAAAGCCCTCTTATCCGTTAATACTCTAGGCAACTAATTAGCAAATCGAGTACCCCGCCGATGGCTATACGAATTAAAGAATTAAATAAGCCAGCAGAGAAAACCCCAAGTTTAGGCTTAAATGAAAAAGTATTTACTAGCTCAGCTTTTAGATTAGCTTTAGCAACAGAATATAAGCTCCAAGCTTTAGACATAGAATTTGACTTTCAAAGTCAATCTTTACTTATTCCTGCCTTTTTGAAAAGCAGTAAGTTTGGCTTAGGTGCAAATACACTCATTATTGGAGCTGGTTTTGATAAAACAGGTGATCTTAATTTTCCTGATGAGGCTTATAGCGACTTCATCAGCCAATTATTAAAAGAACTAAGCGGTTTAGATTTAAAATCTGAACACTTAGAACTGCGCACTACTCACTATTTACCTTGTGTGCTTGACCATTCTGATAAGGTTGAATTAATTGTCGATCTAAGTAAAACCTGTGAACAGCGCTTAAAAGACTTCTCTAAATCAACACGGCGTAATATTCGCCAAACTCTTGAGCAAGGCTATAACTTTAAATTTGGTAATGACTTAACGCTTTTACAAGACTTTTATCAGCTTTATTTAAAGCAAATGCACGAAGTAGGGAGCTTACCGCATAGCTGGAATTTTTTTGAAAAAATTCATACCGATCATCAAAACTCCATTTCTCTCTGTGTAGGCTATTTTGCTGATACGCCAGTGGTAGCAGCTTTTGGCTTCCTCACTCAACAAGAATTGTATGGGGCATGGATGGGATTAGACTCCGCTTATAAAAAGGATAATGTGTTCCTCACCATGCTTTGGTCAATCATCGAATATTGTGAACAAAGCGGCAAGGCTACTTACAATTTAGGACGCTCTTCAGTGGATAGTAGTGCCTATGCATTTAAACGCCGTTTTGCTGATTACACGCGCCCTATTCACTATTATCAATTAGCTATTCCTCCAGCAAAAACCTCGCGCTCAGCCGTTTATAACAGCGCCTCTTGGCTCATTCGTAACAGCCCTCCGTTTGTTATGAATACTTTATCCCGTCACCTCCTTCATAAGTTTTACTAAAATGATAAAAATACTCGAAGTCTGTACCGCAAGCAGTCCAGCTTATGCTCTAGTGTTTAAACGTGCCCAAGTTTTAAACACACGTTATCCTCAACAACTCAAAATCGATATTTTGTGTAGCGATGGGCAAGAAGTCGAGCTGATGCGTCAGCAAGGTATGCAAGTGATCCTTACAGATTTACATCGCAGCCTTAATCCTTGGCATTTATTGCAATCCCTATTTAACTTGCAAAAAGTCTTACGCCACGGCAATTATGATGTGGTGCATCTACATTTTGGTGTGCCTAGTTTAATAGGACGTTGCCTTGCTTTTGTACTGCGCAAACCTATTTGGATTTACCAAAGTCATGGCTACAGCCTCTCGCATAACACGAGTGCTTTAGGCAAATTTACTTATTTAGCGATTGAACGCTTATTAAAATGGCCGGTAAATCTGGCGCTCTTTCAATCGCATGAAGATATTGAAATCGCGCGGCGCTACCAACTCTTAGATGAGCCACAAATAGAATATCTAGGGAATGGAATTGATACTGATTACTTCTCCCCTAGCCTAAATCAGCTACCTACTGATAAGACTATTTTTGGAATGGTGGCTCGCTTTGAAGCCATCAAAAACCATGAACTACTACTAGACGCGGTTAAACATCTGCGTTTAGTGAATCCTAATTTTAAAGTCCTACTGATTGGTCAGGGTGAACTCCAAACTGAAATTGCTGCCAAAATTGCAGCTCATCAATTAGAAGACTGGATGGAAATTCGCGCCTATAGCACGAACATGGCAGCGTTCTATCAAGAGATTGATGTGGGTCTACTGACCTCTTTCGGTGAAGGCTTACCGCGCGCTCTGCTCGAACCCATGGCATGTGCTAAACCAGTGATTGGTACCAACGTCAAAGGCAGCCGTGAAGCCATTCAAGATCAAACAACAGGCTTCTTGGTTCCAGTTAACGACCCTCAAACGCTAGCCAACACAATGCAATGGTTAATGGAGCACCCCATTGAACGGCAGCGCATGGGTTTAGCAGCACGAGCTCATGTAGTTGAGCATTTCTCAGCGCAACACGTGCTGGAGCGTTTAGGGAGTATTTATCTAGCCTGCTATGAGCATCATCGCCGTTTAGCGAAACTGGAAACCAGCTGGGATACCTCACAATGATCTTTAGTGCAGACGTTGAAGACTGGCAACAATCGGTGTTTGATTTTGAGCGCCCGATCTCGCAGCGGGTGCTCAATAATACTTTGCGCTTATTAGATATTTTGGCCGAACACCAAGTCCAAGCGACTTTTTTTGTGCAAGGCATGGTCGCCGAGCGCTACCCTGAACTCGTCACAGCCATTGTAGCTCAAGGACATGAGCTAGCCAGTCATGGCTATAGCCATCGCCCGTTATATACCTTAAGCCCTGCCCAATTCAAAGCTGAAATCGAACGCTCAGTCGCACATTTAGAAGATATAAGCGGGCAAAAAGTATTGGGCTTTCGTGCCCCAACCTTTTCAGTCCGTACAGAAATGCTGCCTTGGTATTGTGATACCCTGCAAAATTTTGGCTTGCGTTATGAGTCATCCATCATGCTTGCACAAGTACGCAAAGTATATGGTTTTGCTGATGACTCTATCTTGCAACAAATTCGTGAGCGTGGCTTAGACACTTATCCATTATCTACCTGTACAGTGCTAGGTAAGTCTTTACCGGTTATGGGTGGCGGCTATTTCCGTATTTATCCTTATACTTTAACCCGTTGGCTGGCGCGTAAACTCAATAAAAATGAAGCGGTGTTTTATATGCACCCACATGAGTTAGATACCAAGGAATATCAAGAGGTTGCCAAGCCTGCTGGTATGTCTCCTGCTTGGGCAGTGCATCAATTTGCAGGCCGTGCGGGGATGGTCAAAAAATTGCATCAATTACTCAAAGATTACTCCTTCACTTCTTTCCAAGCTCAGTACTACAACTAAAACAATTTATAGGTGACAACATGTGTGGCATTGCAGGATTTTTTGGCTTTAATCATCTAACCGACCCTGCAAACACCCTAGAACGGATGACAGCTAGCCTTGTACATCGTGGCCCTGATGCCCAAGGGACTTGGCTAGACGCTGATGCACAAATTGCTTTAGGGCATCGCCGTTTAGCTATCGTAGACTTATCGGCTGCTGGTCAACAGCCAATGAACTCTGCTTGTGGGCGCTATATCTGTGTTTTCAACGGTGAAATCTACAATCACCAAGCTTTACGCACCGAATTAGAACAGCAACTGGGTGCACCTGCGTGGCGCGGACATTCTGATACAGAAACTTTACTAGCTTGTTTTGCACATTGGGGCATTGAACGCAGTTTACAAAAAACCGTAGGTATGTTTGCCATTGCAGTTTGGGATAAGCAAGAACGTAGTTTGTACCTAATGCGCGATCGGATGGGTGAAAAACCTCTCTATTATGGCTGGATTGGAACACAATTTGCGTTTGCCTCTGAACTCAAAGCTTTACGTCAATTACCGAGTTTTAAGGCTGAAATAGATCGAGATGTCTTAGCTAGTTATATGCAATGCGCTTATATCACTAGCCCACATAGTATTTATAAAGATATATATAAATTAGAGGCAGGTTGCTATTTAGAACTTAAACTATCAGCACTCACTAACAAAGACCTTAAACCGCAAGTTTGGTGGTCAAGTTTAAATGCTGCTTTAAATAGCCAAAAGTATCTCATCACTGATCCAGCAGAGGCTTTGCATTGCCTAGAGCAGCAATTAAAGCTTGCTGTTAATTTGCAAGCCCAAGCAGATGTACCTTTAGGTGCTTTTCTCTCTGGTGGCATTGACTCCTCTTTAGTAGTGAGTCTGATGCAGGCTCAGCATAGTCACGCCATTCGTACCTTCACCGTGGCCTTTGAGCAAGCAGGCTTTAATGAGGCACAGCACGCCCGTGCTGTGGCGCAATATCTAGGTACTGACCACACTGAATTTAAAGTGACCGCTCAAGAAGCTTTAGCAGTCATACCTTTACTTCCAAAAATTTATGACGAACCCTTTGCGGATACTTCAGCAATTCCAAGCTTTATGATTAGCCATTGTGCTCGCCAACAAGTAACCGTTGCTTTATCAGGGGATGCGGGTGATGAGTTATTTGGTGGCTATCGCAGCTATTTATTTGCGCAGAAAATTTGGTCTAAACTGGCATGGATGCCCGCTGTCTTACGTCAACAGCTCATGCAAGTTTTGCTTAAACTTCCTACCCCTACTTTAAATAAGCTCTTATTCCAATCTAATCAAGAGTTGGGCGAGCAACTCCACAAAATAGCTAGTGCCTTACAAGCTAGCGATTCTGTCTATACTTTATTTCCGCGACTCTCCCAACATTGGCAACAGCCTGAAGCCTTAGTTCTCAATGCGCAAACTAGCAAGCTTTCTTGGCCTATCGCTAGACTTGCCCCAAAATTCACCCAAGCAGAAGATGCCATGATGCTTTTTGATACTTTGAATATTTTGCCCGACGATATGCTCTGCAAAGTAGACCGAGCTGCAATGGCTGCAAGTTTAGAGACCCGTGTCCCCTTTTTAGATCATCGTGTGTTTGAATTGGCTTGGCGTATCCCCTTAGGCTTTAAGATTCGCCAAGGCCAAGGTAAATGGCTAGTGCGTCAATTGCTGTACAAATATGTACCCGCTGAGATGGTTAACCGACCTAAGCAAGGTTTTAATGTGCCTTTAGCCTCTTGGTTGCGGGGCGATCTACGGGCTTGGGCAGAGGCTTTATTAGATAAAACAGTCATTCAACAACAAGCTTACTTAAACCCTGGCTTAGTGGAAAAAGAATGGCAGAACTTTCTAAAGGGTGCTGCTAATCAGCAACGCTTATGGTGTATTCTCATGTTCCAAGCTTGGTTGGCTTCACAAGACTGAAGCACCTCAGCAAACACCGCTAAATGTTGCTGTTGCATACGCTCTACACTGAAATTAGCTTGGATATGCTGCCAAGCTGTCTGAATGTTCATCTGTTTTTCTGCTACTGAGTAGTTTAATACTCTTTTCCAAGCAACAGCTAAGGCTTGGCTATCACCTGCCGCTACCAACTCACCCTGTCCACCTAAAACTAAGCCAACATCCCCCACATCGGTAGCAACACAAGGAATTCCTAAAGCCATAGCCTCTACTAAAAATAAAGGCAAAGCTTCAGAACGAGAAGATAAGGTTGCAATATCAAACGCGCGGATTAAGCGGGGTGCATCCTGACGAATACCTAAGGTATAGACTCTATCTTGTAAGCATAATGAAGTAATTTGAGCCTGTAATGCAGTATTTTGCAGATCCACGCCCTCACCTACTAAGACTAAATAAGCATCTTGCTGGGCGACTAGTTGAGCAAATGCATCCAACATTAGCGGTAAGTCTTTCTCAGGTACAGCACGTGTGAGACTACCAAGCACTACTGCAGCCGAACTTAAACCTAATTCTGCACGTAAGGCTTGTCGATCAGCTTCAGTCTGATCAGGATCTAATGGCTTAACCAGCACTCCATTAGGAATTAACTGCATAGTATCGGCTGGATAGCCTACTTCTACATAACGCTTTCGACTACGTTCAGAAACTAAAATAATCTTGCGTGGGATAGGCGCTAACCGCACTGTTAACCAAAACAATAAACGATGTTGCCAGCGCGTATAGAGATTTTTTAGAGGCGTATCATGCAGCCCCCAAATCACGAGTGGACGTGGCTTTTGGCTCAAACTAGCGATGAAGAGAGCAAATAGATTAGCATGATGTAAAAAACTATAAATAACCCTGATCTGTCGCTCAGCAATTAAACGCCGTAATTGGATGATTTTTTTTAAAAAAAGTTGTGGCTTTTCTAATTCCACATAGAATACTTCAGTACCTGCACTGGCAAAAGCAGCTTGTAAGCCTTCTGTTTTTAGCAAACTAATCACTAGAGGTGGTTTAGCTTTAAGTTGCTGGCTATCTAATAAGCCTAGCAGCACCTTTTGTGCTCCACCCATGGCTAAAGAAGTAATAATATAAGCCACACCTTCAATATTGGCTCTAGGACTCACTGTTTTACTCATAGTTTTTTCATTAAATAATGCATAGCAATCCAACCCTTTAAGTTATTAGGAGTAAAATTAATATACTCTTTATAGTCTACCCCACCAAAGCCACGCTTAAAGTGATTAATCTTTTCCAATTCAGGATCACTCTCATCACCCAACCCACCTAAGTCATAGGTTTTATAACCAAGCTTTTTAAAATGATTCATTTCAAACCAATAAAGCGCACGATGAATTTTGCTTAGATTATTGCGTTTAGTTGAATCATCTGCATAGCTACGAAAGTTCGAGACTGCATGTAGCAAACGTGCTCGCTCACCATTACAGATTAATGCATGTAAGCACAATAACTCACCTGTAATTGCACAACTGACATTAGTAAAAATTAAAGCATCTTGACCTACAAAAAATCTAAGTTTAGTTTCATTGCAAGGAGGTAAATTCTTCTCTCTAGCAAGCACATCATAAGCTTTGCAGAAAACTTGAATATCTTTAGAACTAGGATGAGTAATAAATTTATAGTTTAGATCCTTAGAATCTAAATAAACTTGGATACCACGGCGATGAGTTAGTCGAAAATTAGAAATAATCTTTTGAGTTTCTTGAGTGAGGTCAATAATAGAAGTT
This sequence comes from uncultured Thiothrix sp., assembly GCF_937876535.1. Classification (GTDB taxonomy): domain Bacteria; phylum Pseudomonadota; class Gammaproteobacteria; order Thiotrichales; family Thiotrichaceae; genus Thiolinea. The sequence continues at coordinate 347,160 of NZ_CALFHZ010000020.1, read as the reverse complement.
AACGCACTAGTCGTATTTTTACCTTTACTATCTACACAAAAATTAATATTTAAGTCGCATTTATTTTTTTTGATAGTTTCAAGAGAAAAATAAATTTCCTGAATATTGACGCCATATTTTTTACGCTGAATAGTGAGTGCTTTCATGTGGTTTATTCATACTTTTTAAAAAACTAAGTACATAATACTTACTATTACCTACATTTAATAAGTAAATAGCAGACGAATATACCAATACGCCGACTAAAACGCGAACTAAGCCTTCTACAAGGCCATCCCCAATAGCCAGCTGATTTAAAATAATGAGCATTAAGCTAGCAGCAGCAATAAGCTTAGTAACTTCTAACCATAAAACTGGCAATTTAAAAAATTTAGCGCCCAGGAAATTTCCATAAACGATACAAATCAAATAAGCGACTAGTGAGGCTATAATTGCGCCCTCAATTCGATAGTGAGGAATTAAGATTAAATTTAATACTACATTTAAGATAGCTGCTAAACCAACGACTAAAATAGGCTTGTAGGTTTGCTTAGCTAATTGAAAAGCTAAGGAAGTGTGAAAGAGGTATACTGCATTCAAAACTAATAATAGGCCAATAATCGGCAATAAACGTAAAGATTCAGCCAAGTAAGCCTCACCAATTAACAAAGGCATGAAATCACGACTCACTGCCATCAGACCAAAATAGCTAGGCAGCAATAAGCCTAGTAAAATCAATAAATAATCCGAAAGTTTTTTCTTAGCTGCAGTCTCACCTTGCTGCTCTAAAGTTTGCAAAATCAAAGGATAGAATGCTGCATTGATGGCACTACCGATTAGAATTAATAACTGAAAAGGTAAGCTAAAGGCCACTGCATACTGCCCAGCTGCCTCAAAACCGATTAGCCAACTTAATAGCACACGGTCAGTAGCATGAATAATTTCTAAGAGTATGAAACTTAAGCTGAGAGGTAAACCATAATGCAATAGTGTTATAGCTTTAGTAGGATTTAGCTGTATTGGATAAACACAAAAACCCTGCCAAAAATGACGGAAGCATAGTGGTACTAAAAAACCAACTGTAGTTGCTAATAAAATGCCATACCATGAATAGCCTAGCCAAACTAAACAGACAGCTAATAGTGCCGTAACAATGACACGAATGAGTTCAATTTTCAAATAGCGCTCAGCTTGAAGACTAGCAGAATTAATACGCTGATAAGCCATATAAAGTGCATTGCTAATCATTAAACTCGCTAAAGCCGCCGTCATAAGAGCATCTGCTGTGAAAGCAAAGTAACTGACTGCGCCTAGTAAAATTACCATACTGCCAATAGCAAGAACAATTAAGAGTAAGCTAATCAGTTCAGCTTGCTTAAAATCAGTATCATTCCAATAGCGTAGCAAGGCAACATAAAGCCAATTAAACAAAATAATATTCGCACTATTTGCCACGATCAGCAGGGTACTATAAATCCCATAAGCTTCTGGGCTAATCCAACGTGTGTAGACCGCAAGTGTGAGAAAGGCAACGAATGCAGGAATCCCGTGGGCTAGTAGGTAGAGAATGCTATGGCGCATCTGCATCTCAGACTGCCAACCAAGCATCAGCAACTTGGCGAATATCATTACCTTGCACTGAGCTAGGAGCTTGTCGAGAAAGACGCTCACGTAATTGTGCATCTGTACACAAACGCTCTATACCACCTGCTAGTGCTGTTTCGCTCATTGCTGCCAATAAGCCGTTTTCACCATCACGTATAATTTCGCGTGGCCCACTTGGACAATCTGTACTTAAAACGGGACAACCTAAGCTTAAAGCCTCAATCAAAACAACTGGATAAGCCTCTGTATCACTACTCATAACCAAGTATTCTGCTCGAGTCATATATTTATAAGGATTAGACTCATAACCTAAAAGCAATACACGTTCATTTAAGCCCAAAGCTTGGATTTGTTTCTCTAAGCTGGCTCTCAATTCACCCTCGCCTAAAATGACCAGTAAGCATTTAGCGGAAACATTCGCTTGAGCATAGGCAGCAATAAGGCGGTCAAAGCGTTTTAAATGATTTAAGCGCCCTACCGCTAAAATGAAAGGCTGATCAAGCTGAATATTTTCCTTAGCCCGTTGATGCACTAAATCCGTCATCACCGGATTATAAATACGCACTACATTGTCTAATTGTAGCCGAGTTTGCAGTTTATTCTGCATGCTATTAGTGAGAGCCACGACTTTATAAGCACGCCTAAAAGCAAGCTTAATAATTGTTTGCTGACGTTCAGTCCATTCATCTGGATCAATATGAACTGATACCCGTGCTAAGGGACTGGCTAAAGCACAAGGCACATTAGCAGACTCTAAAAAAGAAAAAATATGCGTAAACTGTTCACGCTTAAAAATCTTGCGAAAAGTCCAAACTCGCTCTGCTAATAATCTTAACTGGTTAAATAGACCACCTTCACGGGAAGGCATAGAGAGATGTAAGTGCTTAGCAGGTGTTTGTAAATAACCTGATTTTTTCTTTTCTTCAAAAGTGATTACAGTCACATCATGCCCACGTTGATGAAACTCCGTAGCCAAATCAGCAGCTACCTTTTCCGCTCCACCTGGCATGCCTAAATCACCAATAACAATTGCTATTTTTTTCATGCCAGCCTCAATTGATAGTTTTGATTAATTTGCTGAGGTTGATACTCAAGATTAGCTTTAATTACAATAAATAAATAAGCGAACCAAATAAACATACGCCCATTCAAAGTTAAAGTAAACTGACCTGCAATGGCAATAAATAATAGAGAGAGCATTAACAGGCGTTGTTCAGTTGGTATTTTAAAAGCCTGCAACAATACTGTAATAATAACTGCTAAATAAGTCAGTAAACCAACAATACCTTGCTCTACCATAATAGCAATATAACTATTATGCGCAGTATAATCGATATTGTATTTATTAATCACTCGTCGAAATGAACTTAAACCATTACCAAAAAAGGGAGCTTCATTAATTTCCAACCAGGCTCGGGACCAAGTAATACTACGCGAGCTTAGAGTGCCTTGACTTAATTCAGTACCTGAAGAAAATAAACGATCTAAAGTTTTTTGTGGCACCATACTTGTTACACCTAAGGCGATTACTACGAAAAAACCTAGACCAACTAATTTCCAAATAAATTTGGTACGCCAAAACCAAGGGATCAACCCAATAAAACCCAGTAAGGCAGTGATAAAGCCGGTTCGTGAACCCGTAATAAAAATCCCAAAGAGAACAATGGGAATATAAACTAAACCTAGACCACGCAACAACCATGACTTAGCAAGCAATAATAAATACAAAGCCATTGGCAAACCCAATGATAATTGCAAGGAGGTTTCATTAGCGTCAAAACCTCTAATTTCATGTCTAACTGTGGTACTATTAGGATCATAACCACGAACTAGAAAATAAGTTAGGCCAATTGCGCCCAATAAATACGCAGCAAAAGCCAAGTTTAAATCTTGTTCAGTACGCACTACTTGAAAAGCAAGCAAAACTGCCATAAATAAATAGAGATATTCTTTAATCGATTGCTCACTATTAATGGCAAGGCTGGTTTCATAATTAACAGGCATCCAAGTCCAGAGAAAGCTAAATAGCATCCAGCAAATATAGGCGGTCATGGTGATAAAAAACCAAGGTGACCCACGCATACTATCACCACTAATGATTAGTAATGCCACCATTCCAAATAATAATAGGCCTGATATTTTCACTAATGCTAATCCGGCAATAGTCCATAAACCATCCGTTGGAACTGCAAAAATGAACAACAGTAGACAAAGCAAGGCTAATTTTCTTATGCTTTCCATGCTAACGCCTCCCATTGAGTTGCAATCGCATCCACTGATAAATGGGCTACTGACGATGCAGCATTGTGACTTAAGTGTTGATATAAAGGTTTATTAAAAAAAAGCTCATCCAACGCATCACGTAAAGCTAAAGTATTTTCGACAGGTACTAATAAACCATTCTGCCCATGCTGAATAATTTCATTTGGTCCAGTCGCACAATCTGTAGAAACGACAGGTTTACCAATCGCTAAAGCCTCAATCAATACCATGGGAAAGCCCTCATGATCACTAGAGAGAGCCAAAAACTCAGCCTTAGCTATATTAGGATGTGGATTTTCTATATTACCAGGCATTAAGACCTGACCACTCAAGCCTAGATCATCAATTTGCTTTTTTAGTTGGGAACGTAAACTACCCTCCCCCAAAATCAAAAGTTTTGCCTCATGGCGTAACTTGCTCTCAGCATAGGCTTGTAAAAGTCGATCAAGGCGTTTTTGTAATTCTAGACGTCCCACTGCAATAATATATTTTCCATCTACATGAACTGCAGCTTCTTGTTGAGCATAATAAGCTAAACGCCCAAAATCCACTGGATTATAAATAGTGCCTAAGAGAGTACTGGGAGGTAATTTATTTCTAAATACCTGCATAGCCACTTGTGAAACACATATTATTTTTTTTGCTTTAGGAAATAAATATTTTGCGAGCTTCCATTCAGCATTAGAAAAATATAAATCTGGATTACAGTGATTAGAAGCAATGGTTTGTGGATTAACTAGAATTGAAGGGAAACTCGCAGATTCCATAATTGCAATAACTAGGTCAAAATTTGTTTTTTGATAAACTTTCTTCAAGCGCCAAGCACGCTTTAATAAAATTATTCCACGCTCAATAAAACTTTCTCCAGAAGGTAAGTCTAAATTAATTAACTCTCCACCAACTGGATAACCTACTTGATTATCAAACAGGATCAGACTGACTTTATAACCTTTTTTTTGCCAATAAATTGACAATTCAGAAACGACTTTCTCAGCCCCTCCCCGTCCTAGGGAATGAATGACGAAGGCAATTTTTTTGTTAGACATATGCTTTCTGCCAACGCTTACGCGTATAAATACCATCACTGATGACAGTATTCCCTAGGCAAGAAAAGGAATGCATCCCATGTAAAGATGCTTGGCCTTGAGGAATACACTGAGCTACCGTTTTTTCTTTATAAGTATGCTCATTCCACTCGATAATGGCATTTAGATTCAAGCCACGTCCGTAAGAGCCTGCACAATTTTGAGACGGCCGGTAGATTACCCCATCACGCTCAAATAAAGCACCCGCAGAGCGGGCTTTATCTGCATGATTTATAATAGGATTAGCTGGATGTGCTTGCCAATGATCAGCTAGCAAATCATCTGCTGAGAACAAATAAAGCAGTTCATTTGGCGAAGTACTTGGATGAGGGCGTAAATTGACAAACATCCACCAACGCCCTAAATACTGATAAAAAGTAGCATCATAAGCATCGATATTCGTCATTAAGGATTTTACAAACTCCCACTGATCAGGAAACCGTACACAACGATACAAATCTATCGTGCGATTTTCTGCCGACTCTGGAACTAAATACCAAAGACCTTCACTCTTAAAAACAAAAGGGTAAGATAGGTGATAATCTTTTTCTAAAACAATTAGAGGTTCTGGTTTAGTCGAACAGTCCTGTAGCTTCAAACAAACTAAGCGACCACGCTGAGTAGCTTCAACATATTCTTCAAAAAAAACATATTGCTCCCCGTTTTCTTCTATCAAGCAAGGATCAGCAACAAAACCTGTAGCCACAGTGTACAGAACTTGTGCTTGATCGGTTTTTTTAAAATTTTGTACTGGATCTTGCTCAGATTTTAATAAGATCCAAGTTTTATTGAGTGCCAGCTTATAAACTAAGCGTTTGATATGTGCGTAAAGAAATCCAAGTGCTAATACTAAAAAATTTTCTGTCCATAAAGCGCAATAACAAATACTTTCTAAGCTAACTACTTTATCAATTAAGGTAGCAAGATGGCGGCTTTGGATAAAGCTTTTACCATATTCAAATCTAGCAGCCTGCTGGCAGAGTACTGGCATAAATTCGAGCATCTTCCATAGCAAATTATCTCGTGTTTTACTCAGCAAACATTGCTTACTCGTATAAGAAACCCATAAATAGCGTGGTTTTGTAAAATAACTGCTGTAAACCATTACACCGCTAAGGATACCTTCTTGATTTAAATTAAACTCTTGTATACCTGCCCAGCTGACATCTCGTTCTAAGTGACTATTATAAAAATAATGCCAAACTCCATAATTCGAATGCTCAATTAGATAACGAGGTAACTTAGAACTACTACTTAAGTTAATTACTAGATTAATTGCTTTTTCGAAATACTGTTGTCTAGCACTATCAGCTGTTAATTTGATAAAGCTCCCATCAAATAAACCACTAATATTTTCAAGTTGGTCCGCAGCTTCAGTGGCTTCTAATAGTTTAGATTCCAATCGTTGTATTTTTTTGAAAAAACTAAACTTTGCTGGATTTAATGGCCAACCTTTAGGTTTATCTGCTAATAAAACCAATTCAATTTTTAAGCCTTCTTGAGTAGCCAAACGTCTCAACATAGCTACTTGCCAGGCAGGTAAGTAAATATCTTCAATGACTAAAGCAATCGTAAGTGGATGATTTTTCATAGGCTTAGCGTGTAAACTTATTCAAGATTTCACCTTGCAAATACGTAGCGGCCGTTAAACACAGCAAATTAAGAGAAGTAATATCACGTACCCCATCGACAATAACGGCTAGCTCAGCTTGGGAAAAAGTCTGAATCAAATCATAGAGCTGTTGTGAAACAACTTGCTGCCCCACTATGGAGTGGGCCAACTCGGGAGCTAGGCGTACTAATTGAATATCTAATTGTTTAATTTGAGCCAACAGGGAGGCATTAACTGAACTCACTTGGTCTAAAGCTAAACGCGCACCGCTATGTTTTAAAGCCGGCAAGACTTGGCGTGCCAACACGGAATGAGCAAGGCAAGCATCTACTGGGATAGCAAGCACTAATTGGCGTGCTAGACGCTGATTAGCATTCAACAGCTTTACTAAGGCTTTTACTTGGGTGGCTTGCTTAAATATCCAGTCTCCTAAACTAATTAAAATTAGATTATTGTTATTTTGTTTGCGCTGTAATAAAGGATGTAATAAAGCACTACGCACATTCCACCAATCTAATTGAAAACGCCCGCGCTGCTGTGCACTTCGAACCAAGCTTGTATAATTTAATGTCTTACCATTCGCTAGCAGTAAATTCGGCTCAGCCACTAATAAGGAGGCATGGGTATTCGCATGTAGATTTAAAGTTTCCTGAAACTGTGCTTGTAATTTCTGTCCTGCCCCATTCTTTCCAGGAGGATGTGCAACCACAGGTTGACTCCAAGGATTTGGTAAGTTTTGTTCTTTGGCTTCTACTAATGCGTGTACATGTAATTGCACACAGCGCTGACCACGAAATACTGAAGGAATAAAGCGTATTTCAGCGCGGAATGGCTTGTTATCAAACCGCTTTAAAGTCAATAGTAGCTTGTTGGAAGGACAAGCACTACGTTCAGCATTCGCACATAAAGAGCTAAAGACCTCACGTTCATCTGTAGAAATTAAACGCAATAACGGAGTCGCTAAGGCCTCAGATTCTGAGCTAAAGCCAAATAAGGATAGATAGGCCACATTGGCATGTAAATGCCGTCCACGGGCTACAAAGGCTACAGGTTCACGTGCATAATCGACTAGCCATTGACAGCGTAGCTCGGCAATACTGAGCAAATGTTTACACTGCCGAAAGCGATGTTTTAAGCTGCTATAATTTAATAGATAGTCGATTTGCTGCTGAAGTAAGTCCGCGTCCCCAACAGAAATGGCACACAATTCAACTGCTAATACCCGAGTGCTTAAAGGTTCCCAATGTCGTTGAGAAACTTTGACACAAATCGAATCAGGGGAACGCTGTTGGATTAAATCTAGAATACGCTCTTCGCGTTGTTGCATTAAATCGCTGGGGCAAAAGACTAAGGCTGGTGCAGCGACTAAGGCAGTTTCTAACTCAGCCCAGCTTTTGGCATAGTTTAGTTGGATTTCAAAATGAGTCTTGCGTAGAGCAGCCTCCAAGATTTGGCTAAAGGTGACGCTCTGATGAACAATGACACAAGACACAGTATGCTGACTCATACTGTGGAAGATACCAAGTTATCGGCTAGGCAAAAGTCAGAAGGCCGGTTTTCCCGACCATCGTATCGAGTGGCTTGACAGACTGATTAAGCTATCAAATTTATCTATAGCTCTGCCCATAGACTATCAAAATCATCCTCAGCTGGTTTTTTATCTTCCTCGGTAAGCAGCTTATAGCGGAAATGTGCAAAAGTACCTAGACATTCATCAAGTGAGGATAAGACCACTTGTTCTGCACGGCCTTGTAAATCAATCGCTACTTTATCGCCCGTCTGAAAAATATACGAAGGTAAAATTAATACTGGATCTTCACGCAAACCATCGACTCTCGGTAACATTAAACCTTGTTGTGGAAATTTATTGGTAACCTCGCGGTTTAAGACTGCACTTGCTGTTAAAGTTTGTACTTTAATCGAGAGTAACTCTACGCCGCAATATAAGCCCTGCTTAGCAATATACTCCATCCATTTAACCACACCGACTACCCAGCCATTATCATCATGGGAAATGTCACGTAACCCAATTAACTCACCAACACGAACCGCAGAACTTTCCTTATGTGTCCAACGCAAACCATAGCCACCAATACTACTATTAATCAAATCCCAGATTTGCATATTACTCGTCAGCTCAGCGATATTGCGTTTACTCCCTGTGACTAAACTCGCTTCACCATATAACATATTATCAAATAAAATATCCTCCTCACGCTTTTGAGCAGAACTACCACCACGATAGGCTTGATGTATAGCGTCTAATACCCCTTGCATCCCCAATACAACCGCCATCTTTTCTTCTTTAGGGAAACGGTTAAATTGACGATTACGAATCGAGGTTAAATGAAAAACCATGCGTTTCAGTAAATTTCGGCTTAGACCATTTCTTAAAATTAAACCTGAATTTTGTTCTTTAGATATTTCCTGAATCTGTCGATCTAAATCTAAAATAACTGGCGCTAGATTAAAAACTCGGACAGTCGGTGAATGCGGTAAGTCTCGATAGGGCATAATCACAGCAGGTTCATCGTTATTTAGTATAGCCGCATGAACGAAATCCTGATTAGCCTCTAAATGCGTAGGCTCATTAGAAATTTTTATTAAATGCGTAACCGACTGTACATACCGTGCAATTCGTACAACTTCTTCTTGGCGCAAGCTATAGGGCTTAAAGAGTGTTAATACATTTAATTGAACATATCGCTCTTCAATACTATTGGCACCCTCACGCCCATCACTCAGACGCGTTTTATCTAAGCCATATTCACTAGCTAATAGATACATATGATGAATATCATGCCAAATTGATTCGCGAGTTCGCACATACACCGAATAAGTACTAATCAAATACAAACCTAAATAGTCAATTACTCGATAAATTGCGGTTTGCAAAGCACGTTTATTCACCTCATCGCGAGTGATCATATCCAGCGCAGCTAATTGATAAAGACCTGAAAACTCTAGGAGTAAAGATTGGTTTAGATCGAAAATACGCTGACCGCGCTCAGGTAAAGGAAAAGCTCGACAACTCAAATGCCGATTAAGATTTTTCAGCATTAATTCGAAGGTAGGACGTAAGCGCTCGCCAAGACGAATCCGTACCACAGGAGAGAGTGAGCGCCGATTCAAATCGGCTAGGCCATGATAGACACGCTTAGTCGTATCACCAAAGTCGGTAATCGATAAAGAATCAATCCATTCTTTCGCTTTCGACTCACTTAAAGGAATCGTGTAACGCGAAATATCCTGACGTTCTGCTGTCGTGTCCATCCCTACCTCACTCAGATACGGTTGCTTATTTTTATAATTACCTCCGATTGTAGCTAATATTTTACCGATAAACTTGAGTCAACCGATAAACTGTTAAGTTTTCAACAAGACCATCGGTGCTACTCGCAATAAACTACGCAAATTTAACCAAGCCGCACTTGCCACCAGCACAGCACCAACCAAAGCTCCAAGAATAATTAGCCATGGATTGAGGCTGACAGTTAAATCAAACATATAATAACCTAAGAGATTTGCCGCTAGCATCGTTAAGCTGCCTGCTAATACGCCAGCTAAACCGCCCAAGAGTAAAAACTCCAGCCAAATACGCTGACGCAAACCTTGCGAGCTTGCCCCTAAGGACTTTAAAACAGCTAACTCGCGTTGACGCTCAGGCCTCTGTGCCTGCAAAGCCGACCACAACACTAACAACCCGGTCACCAACGTAAAAGCAAACACCCCTTGCACTGCTAGCGTCGCTTGTTCAACCAACGAACGCACTTGCCCCAAAATCGCGCTAGTATCAATCGCGGTAATGCTCGGAAATTGGTGAATTAGCTGCGGAATCAACTCGGGCTTAGTGCTTGGTACATGTAAGCTGGTAATGAAGGTATAAGGCTTATCGAGTAAAGCTCCGGGCGCTGCAATCACAAAGAAATTCGGTTGCATACTGTCCCAACGAACCTCCCGCACACTGGTAATTTTTTCAGTAAAGCGTTGCCCCGCAATATCAAAACTTAAACTATCACCTAATTTAAACCCTAAAGTTTCACCAATGCCTTTTTCAATGGAGAAACCTTGAGTTTGCGTATCAAACCATTTGCCCTCTAACAAGGTATTACTTTCAGGGAAATTCGCAAAAGAAGAAAGGTTAAACTCACGCTCCAACATGCGCTTAGCTTCAGCCTTGGGATAATCTTCAGACGTAACAGGCTGTTGATTAATTTCCACTAAGCGCCCGCGAATCATTGGATAGAGCGTGGCTTGTAATTGGTTCTGCTGAAAAAACTGCTCTACCGGCGCTTGCTCATTAGCCTGAATATTAATCAAGAAATAATTAGGCGCATCTGTAGGTACACTCGCTTGCCAACGATTGATCAAATCGGTACGCAAGGCAGTGAGCAATAATAGAGTGAATAACCCCATCGCGAACACGACGACTAATAGCAAGGAGCGGCGACTTTGGCGCATCAGTGCCAACCATTGCCAAGCAGGGCGAGTACTTAGGCGTGCCAAGCCATTTAAGACTAATTTAGTGACCCACCAAAACAACAAAACCGCAACAATTAAGCCGAAAAACACCCAAACCGTTAAACGCAACTCGCGTGCTTGAATCCATAGCAAAAGAAAAATAGCCGGTAAAATACTTAAAATGAGCACCTTGGCTAAAGTTTTCTGTGCTGGCAAACTGCCCTGCAAAATCTGCATAGGCGAGGTATCTAATAAACGTAATAAGGCCGGCAAGGCAAAACCTGTGACCATTACTAAAGCCGTCACAATACTGACCCAAGCTGAAGTCCAACTTGCACCAGGAAGATCAATCGCTACCACCTGTACTAACCAGTGTGCGAGCAAAGCTTGCAAGAAAAAGCCTGCCATTGCACCTAATACACCAGCGATTAAAGCGAGCAGCCAGAGATTACCTAGATAATCAACTAAAATGCGCCGCCGTGCTAACCCAAAAGCCTTAAGCACGGCCACCGAACGGGTTTCATGCCGAACTAAGCTAGCCGCCGTCAGGACAATCGCTGCCCCGGCTAAGACCACACTAAGCAGTGCCGCTAAACCTAAAAACCGCCCTGCTCTTTGTAAAGCTTGCTCAACATTCTGCGCACCCTCCTGCAAAGAGCGAATCCGCTCAGTCGGCGTTAGCTTGGCTTCTAAATTAGCTTTTAGCTCACGAATAACTTGCTCTGAACCGGTGAAAAGTAAAGAAAATTCCGCGCGACTTGCGGGCGATAATAAGCCCGTGGCGGGTAAATCCGCCAAAGGGATGATCACTTGCGGCGCAATCTGGAAAAAATTCACTCCTTGAGAGGGGTCTTTTGTCACTGCAGTTGTTAGAGCAAATTGGCTTTTGCCTAAGACTACGGTGGCATCCATTGGCACTTGGAGGGCATGAAATAAACGCGGCTCAGCCCAGACCTGACCACTCGCAGGTAATTGTCCTTTTAAGGAGATACTTGCCGCATTTAAGTTCTTGGTACCCTGTAATTCGCCTATCAAGGGATAAGAGGTCGACACCGCTTTCACTTGAACCAACTGAGTAGACTCATCAAAGGACAACATACTGCGGAAACTAATCACCTCAGCCCTATTTGCGCCTAACTTAGCGGCAAGTTGCCGATAGTCATCTGGCAAAGGCCTTGAGGAGCTTACGACTAAATCGCCCCCTAAAACTTGGCTAGCCTGGCGTTCCATTGCGGACTCAACCCGATCAGTGAAAAACCCTACCGCTGCAACCGCTAAGGCTGAAATCCATAAAGCTAAGAATAACAGGCGCATTTCTGACAAACGCCAACGTCGTGCCCATTGCCGCCAGTACACGTTCATGCTGATGGCTCCTGTTGTTGCAAACGCCCGTCAGCAAGGCGATACCAAACATCACATTGAGCCGCTAAGGACTCATCATGAGTGACTAAGACCAATGTTGTTTGATAGTCGTGCTGTAGACGAAATAGTAAAGCAGCCACTTCTTGGCCTGTGTGCCGATCTAAATTACCAGTAGGTTCATCCGCAAATAGCAGTTTCGGCTGAGTGACAAAAGCCCGGGCTAAGGCCACTCGTTGCTGCTCACCACCGGATAATTTGGTAACTAATTGTTGAGCACGTGCAGCTAAACCGACTTGCTCTAATGCGGTTAAAGCACGTTGTGTTAGATCACCGCTATTGTTGCCTAGTTCAAGCGGTAATAAGACATTTTCCAGCGCGGTTAAATGCTCTAATAAATGGAAAGACTGGAAAACAAAGCCAACTTTACCCAAGCGCAAAGCAGCCCGCTGATCTTCTGATAACGTCGTTAACGCCTGCCCAAATAAAGCAATATTACCCGCACTCGGTAAATCTAAACCGGCTAATAAACCTAGCAAGGTGCTTTTACCCGAACCGGAAGCACCTGTTATTGCGACTGAAGTTCCACAGGAGATACTTAAGTTAATATCAGAAAGAATGCTTAAGGTAGCTTGATTATTATTGGCATCGGCAGCGAGCACTTGTTTTTGGAGATGGCTGACAGCGATTACAGTCTCAATTTCACTCATATCTAGCAGTAGTCGGCAAAATAAAGCAGCTACTATACAGAGATCTACTCAGCCTCACATTTGCGCCCTGAACCATCATGGTTATTAATTCATTTTGACTGAAATAAAATTGTCGACAATCTTGTGTATATTCTTTAAAAAACAGTCTCTTTGGACTATGATCGTCAACATAAAAACACAGAACACGTAAATCGACTTGAGACCACTAGCATGCCATTTCACCCTGCCTGTCATTCTTATGAACCAGTGACGATTGCTGATCGCCTGTTCTTAGATTTGCGTCGTGCCATCTTGGAAGGCGAACTACCTGCAGGCAAAAAGATCAGTGAACCTGAACTTGCCAGTATTTATGGGGTAAGCCGTGGTTCGCTACGCGAAGCAATTAGCAAACTCGAAAACTGTAACCTCGTCACTCGCCGCCCCAATATTGGTGCGCGTATTGTCAACTTTTCGATTGATCAGTTGATGGAAATTTATCAAATTCGCGAAGCGATGGAAGGCATGGCGGCACGCTTGGCAGCGAAGAATATGACTGAGGCTGAATTAGCTCATCTTAAATCCTTAGTTGCGCGTCACAAAGATAGCCTGTTGCACACGGAGCGCCCTGCTAAAACCGATTATAGTCAAGATGCAGATGTCGACTTCCATTTCTGTATTATTCAGGGCAGTAAAAATCAACGCTTACTGACGATGCTCTGCCAAGACTTATATGATTTAGTGCGTTTTTACCGGATGCGTTTAAGCCCTGCTTTTTCTAGCACCGCTATGCAAGAACATGAATTGATTGTGCAAGCTTTAGAGCGGCGTGATGGCGAAATGGCTGAATTACTCATGCGTTACCATGTGCGTGCGTCGCGGGATCGCGCTAAGCAGCGTTTAGAAAGTATGAGCCCTGAAGAGTTAGGCAGTCATCACTAAGCTTTAGGGCAAAACCGCTAGCACTTGGCGAATTAAATCGCCGATTAATTCATTCTGCACCTGTACGACATCCTGCAATTCTTTGCCAGCCACAGGCCGTTTAAAACTCATACTGCCGGCTTTAATCAACCGATTGGAAGAGCCTTGTAATAATTGCCAACTGCCGCGCAGTTTAGCCTCAGCTTGCGGCGCACCATCAAACTCCAAAATACTCACAGCTAAATAATACTGTGGCGTTTGCTCTAACTCCCAAGGGGCTACTTGCACCCGCGCACTGGGTAAAGCGGCTTGCAAGCCTGAAACTAAACTTTCATTCACCTCATCGCGTAATACGCCTGCCCACTGTGCCTGCTCAGAGACTTCAACTCTGAAATTATCCTTACGTACCACCATGCCTTGCCGATCTAACAGGCTGGGTAAACGAATCCGTGCAACACCAATACTAGTCACAGGTTTATGCTGGCTTTCCACCGAGCTTAGATTAGGGGTACCCAAAGTATAATATTGTGGCTTGACACTGCTACAAGCGCTCAACACCAAACAACTCAACAGAATTAACGCTCTTCCCAATCTTTCTTACCCTGAATTAACGCCTCTGGCTGACGCTGTAAAGTTTCTGTGAGCGCACGTACAGCACGTGACATCGCGGTGACTTCATCTAACATTTCAGTGACTTGATATTGAGTCGGCGAGTTTTGCGCTAATAAGCGATCCAGATGTGTCAAAGAAATTTGTAAGCGCTGTAAAGTCTTATCAAACTCCACGGAGCTGCGATTAAAATCTGTGCCCGCTTGTTTAGCTGTCCCTGTCATACTGGTGAGTGATTGGTTTAAAGTGCCAGATACTTTATCTAAGTCACTAGTAACCGCCTTTAATGAGCTATTCAAAGTACTAGAGACTTTGTCGACATTCGCACCCACCTGATTTAAAGCCTCAGTCAAGCTGGCGGTAGCCTTATCCAGATTGGTATTTACCCCTGGCAGGGTTTTAGTTTGAACCTGGTGTAAAACTGCACGCGCATCGGTGACAGCTTTTTTAGCCTCAGTCATGGTGGCTTCGGTGGCGACTAGGACTTTGTTAGCATTATCCACCGTTTTATCTAATTGGCCGCTCTCAATAAACCCTCGCACACCACCTAGAGTAGACTTCAAATCATCCGCAATACTGGAAGCCATTTTTGACAGTTCTTCCACAGGGGTGGGTGAAGTCGGAAAGACATCGTAGAACTGCCCTTTCGTAATACTATCGGGTTTAGCTTTTTCGTCTAAGCTTAAACCGACAAACATTTGCCCTGTAAGCAGATTGCCATTTTCTAATTTAGCGCGCATGCCGCGCTCGACCAAACTAGCCATAAACTTAGGCGCTTCGGCTAAAGTTAATTCCTCAGAAAAGCGTTGTGGCTCAATTGAAACCAGTACTGGAATACGCACATCCAAAGACTTAGGATCTAAATGCAGCTTAATCTTTTCGACCTGCCCCACCCGAATCCCTTGGAATTCGACTGGAGCTTTTTCGGCCAAACCACGCAAAGAGCCATTAAAATATAAGGTGTAGTATAAACGATCTTGGTATTGCTTTTCGCGACTGCTGGGTAAGTCGGGATAGAGATTGAAGACGGTGTTAGCAGCACTCACTGGTAAACTTTTGTTTTCCTCGGGCGGCGTTTCAAAAGCAATACCACCAATTAATAAGGAAGTTAAAGATTCCATCCGCACTTCAGCGCCCACCGAATCGACACGCACATCAATCCCACTCACATCCCAGAAGCGGGTGTTTTTATTGATTAAGCGGTAATAAGGTTCACTGACAAACACATCCAGCTCTACCTTGCCGCTATCGGCTGATAAGCGATAATTGATGATTTCTCCAACCTGCAGCTGCTTATAAAATATCGGTGTACCAATATCGAGAGAACCCATCGAATCAGTGATTAGCTTAAATTCGCGGCCGGGTCGATTGGGTTTAGTCGCAGGCGGCTCTTCTAAAGCCTGATAGCAGATCGAGGTTTCATTCTCTTTGAGTTCACCTTCGGCACGCTGGGGCAACATCCCGATATAAGTACCCGAGAAAAGAGTGGTAATTCCTGAAATTTCTGCACCGCGAATACGTGGACGAACCACCCAAAACTGTGCACTACAATCTAGCACATCGCTAATATCCCGATTTAAGGCCAAGGTGACTAAGGGGTCCATATTCGCATCAAACTTGACACTTTTAACCTTACCCACATTGACCGCTTTATAGCGTACTTGGGTATTGCCAGGATCAATGCCCTCAGCACTGGGAAAATGCACTGTGATAATGGTGCCTTGCTGCAGCCAATTTTGCACTAAGAGCCATAAACCAATCAAAGCAGCCGCTAACGGCAATAACCAGACAGGCGAAGGCCAACGCTGGCGACGTACTTTCACCACTGGGATAGCTGTTGGTTCAGGGAGATTGTTAGTACCCGAATTCAAAATACCGCGTTTCCTAATTGCGCGCTTCTTAATTTACGGCGAATTATTGTTATCAACCGATGCCCAAATCAAACGCTCATCTAAATGTGCAGCTGCGAGCATGGTTAATACGACCACAGCGGCAAAGCAAAAGGTGCCTGCATTTGCTTCGATATGCGCTAAATTCCCGAATTGTACCAGCCCTGAGAGGATCGCGACTACAAATACATCCACCATCGACCAACGCCCAATAAACTCCGTCACTCGAAACAACCACATACGTTCTTGTTGGCGTTTGTTCTCGCCACGCTGAATCGTAATCAGCAGATAAGATAGTGTAATTAATTTTAATAGCGGTATAACGATACTGGCCAAGAAAATCAGCACCGCTAAAGGCCATTGCCCTGCTTGATAGAGATGGATCACTCCGCCCACAATCGTATCCGGCTGCCCTTTACCCAATAGATAAACGCTCATCACAGGCATTAAGTTCGCCGGAATATACAAAATAGTGGCTGCTAATAGTAAAGCCCAGATGGTTTGTAGGTTAGTGTGCTCAGTCCGTAAATGATGCCCACAACGTGCACAGTATAAAAAGTCATGCTTATGCAAAAGCGCTGGTCGCTGCCCAACACAGCCACAGACTTTGCAATGAATCAATTGAATTGAGGTGGTCATACCAGTATTAAACTGAATTAGGACAAGCTTTCAAGGCTCGCCAAACTGTAAAACGATCTAGGTTTGCGGTTAAAGCCGCCATACTGAGTACTAAAAAGATAAATGCCCAAAAAGCAGAGCCCATCACTAAGACCGCAATATCCCCTAATTTAACCACTGCCACTAATAAGCCTAACATGAAGACCTCTAACATGCCCCAAGGCTTCAGCTCACTCAGCCAACGGAAAATTTGAATCGCCCAATACGGCTGCCAAGCCAAGCGGATCGTTAATAAGACCCATAACAAACCTAATAGCTCAAAGAGAGGAAAAATTATTAAATTGAGTGCCAATAAAGCAGATAGCCAGTAATAATCTTGCTCCCAGAATGCCGCAGTCGCTTTCCAGATAGTCAGCTCTTGTGTGACTCCTTGTGCTTTTAAGGCAATTAAAGGAAAGGCATTTGCCATAACAAACAAAATTAACCCAGTAACAGCCAAAGCTAAACAAGCATCCAACATATATTTGCGCTGTCGATACAGCACTGAGGAGCAGCGTACACAGCAAGCTTCCTCACCATTCTTAATAGCTTGATAGCTATTCAACTGCCCACAATGGGTACAAGCAAATGGATCAGTCATTGATTTTTAAGTGCCTAACAGCCTCTATCTAGGAGGCACTCAACTTAGCATACTTAGACATAAAAAAAGGAGAGTCAGTGACTCTCCTTGGTGTTTATCCGCAAACTTTGGGATTAACGTAAGCGATAGGTTACACCCATAGTTAAAGCACGGTCAGTACCATCAGCCGAAGCTTGATCAATAGAACTACTACCATTCACATTCGTAATACTTGCAGTTGTGGTAAAGTCTAAAGAATTAGCAATTTCATAGAAAAATGTAGAACTTAGAACATTAGTTGTTACATCATCCCCATTCAGGGTATTTTTAGAATAGAGTAACTGCCATGCATTTTCCCAATCAATGCGATCATCAATTTCGTGAGTTACTGATAAAGTATTGTCAAAATCATAGCCATTATCGCCATCATTGAGGATCGCGTTAAAGTTTGCCTTATCAGAGAATTGAGTTTGGTTGCTTAAGGGACGGTGATATTCACCACCGACTTCTAATAGAGGCTTATCAGTTAAACCATCAAAGTTCGACCCCATATAGCCTAAGCCTGCACGGACTTTCCAACCAATACGACGTGTAGAAATGCGCTCATCAAACAATACATCACGAGCTTTTAGAGTACCAGCAGCACCTAAGCTATTGGCTAAACCACTTTGCTGAACAGCTGCTTCGATATCAGAAATCCATTTAATTTCATAATCTTTAGAGCCGTAGCGGGCTTTATACTCATCTTGCTTAGAAATAATACGAGCAATATCTTGGTAAGTTTGTACACTAGGCTTTGAACGTAAAACATTACGACGCACTAGCTCATCTACGACACGAATAGCCTTTGCCATTGGGGTAACATTAGTTACACGACCATAACCAACCCCAACCGTTGCTTCTGTATACATATCATCAATGCCGCTAACTTTCTTAGCAGCAGCCGAGCCGTACCAAAAGGCACCATTACTACCAGGTACAAAATAATTATCTACACTCACACCCGCTGAGGCTGTATAGCTATCTACACTTTCAGAACCTTTCTTACCATCACGGCTTACACCGCCAGTCACAGCACCACCAAAATTCACATCACGATCAGGAGTACTAATTGTACGGTCATACTCAGCCTTTAAATTCAATGAGTAAGCATTTTGGTCATCATCTCGGTTCTTGTGAAAATCTAAAGCACCCGTCACATAAGCATCTTCATAAGCGCTTGTGCCTTCTTTGTAATCGTATAAAGTAACCTCAGCTTGTGCAGCGCCCACGCCTAGGAAAAGACCTATAGTTGAAGCTAGTATTGTCTTTTTCATTGTTCATTCTCCTGATAATAAAATAATCAATATTATTTAAATCTTATGGTTTCTAAGATGACTGTAGCATTAAAACAACAAACTACACTATCTGTAAATATACTAAGCTTAGCAGCCCTTTGTGAAAAATTGCCAAAGCTTACAAACTAGTGGGGAATTAATCGTCTTTAGGTAAAGCAAATGGATAGTCTGTCTATTGGATGGCGAGAATGGGTAGCTCTACCCGATTTAGGTATTCCCGCTATTAAAACAAAAGTGGATACAGGGGCTAAAACCTCAACATTACATGCCCAGCAAATCGAGGTTTTTCAAATAAATAAACAAGATTTCCTGCGATTCAACTTGCAGCCTATTCGGCGTTATCCAAAGCTAATTATTCACTGTCAAGCTCTGATTTTTGATCAACGTTTTATCACCGATTCTGGTGGTCGGCGTGAATTAAGATATGTCATTCAAACCTTAATCAGTATAGCTGATAGAACCTGGCCGCTTGAGATTACCCTTACTAATCGTAATAGTATGCAATTTCGCATGTTGCTTGGGCGTAGTGCTTTACAGCAAGGCGGACTAATCGTTCATCCACAAAATTCTTATGTTTGCGGTAAAAAATCCATCAAAAAATACTATAGTCTGCCACAGTAGTAAATGACAACTACTGTACTCAGCCCCCCTAGGATCGACCATGAAACTTGCGCTGCTCACTCGAAACCCGAAGCTTTATTCTACGCAGCGTTTAGCGCAAGCCGCTCAAGCGCGTGATCATGAAATTCAATTACTAGACACCTTACGCTGTTATTTAGCGATTAAACAACCAACCCCACTGGTTTATTATCAAGGCCAAGCTTTAGAGCAAATCGATGCGGTATTGCCACGGATTGGTGCCTCGATTGGCTATTATGGAACCGCTGTGGTACGCCAATTTGAGCTAATGGGAACTTATACCCTCAATACTGCGCAAGCGATTAATGCTTCACGTGATAAATTATTGACAGCCCAATTACTTACTCAGCAAGGTTTAAATATTCCTTACTCAGGATTCATGCATCATCAAGAAGATATTCGCGCGACTGCGCAATTAGTCGGGGGTGCACCTTTAGTTATTAAGCTCCTAGAAGGCACACAAGGGTTAGGGGTGATACTGGCAGAAAAGCAACAACTAGTAGACAGTGTAGCTGAAGGCTTGCACGCAGTGAAAGCAGCTATTTTATTGCAAGAATTCATCGCTGAAGCAGAAGGTGCTGATATTCGCTGTCTAGTTCTAGGTGAGGAAGTCATTGCCAGCATGCAACGTCAAGCTGCTAAAGGGGAGTTTCGTTCCAATCTACATCGGGGAGGCAGCGCTGCTGCTATTAGTTTGAGTCCTGAGGAAACTACTTTAGCCATTCAAGCGACTCAAGCTTTAGGTTTAGAGTTCGCTGGTGTCGATCTGATTCGCACCCAGCGTGGCCCTGCTATTTTAGAAGTAAACTCTTCTCCTGGTTTAGAAGGGATTGAAGCCCTTACTGGAACGAATATTGCTGAACTAGTGATTAAGTTTATTGAAGATCGTTTAGAATCGCGCCACACTGTCAAGCCAACAACTAGCTAAGCATTGCATTAAGGCTATTGGGGCAAGCATCTTGACAACTCAAACACCTATTCTGGTGGGAGATCGCACCATCACCGCTGGTGAACAGCGCTATGTGCATCTGCCACTCCCACATTTATATACCCATGCACGTATTTCTATGCCCGTCTATGTGATGCATGGTGTACAAGCTGGCCCACGCTTATTCATTTCTGCAGCTATACACGGTGATGAAATCAACGGGGTTGAAATCATTCGCCGCGTACTTAGCACTGTAGATATTAAAACCTTCAGTGGTACTTTATTAGCTGTACCAGTAGTAAATGTTTATGGTTTCTTAGATAAATCACGTTATCTTCCTGATCGTCGTGATCTTAATCGGTCTTTCCCTGGTTCTGAACATGGTTCCATGGCAGCCCAATTAGCGCATCAATTTTTACACGAAGTAGCAAGCTTATGTACGCATGGGATTGATCTACATACCGCTGCACTGGGACGGAACAATTTCCCGCAAATTCGAGCACACTTTAAACAAGACCCTGAATTGCTAAGCATGGCTCAAGCCTTTAATCCCCCCTTGATTTTAAGTACTGCGTTAAGAGAGGGTTCTTTGCGTGAGGCTAGTTTTAGGCGGGCAATTAAAGTGATTTTGTATGAAGCGGGTGAAGCCCTGCGTTTTGGTGAAGAGGCGATTCAAATTGGCGTAGATGGTATATTTTCAGTGATGCGCCATTTGGGGATGTTGCCTGCTATTGACACGGCCGTTCCCAAACCCGAACCGTTATTAAGTGATAGCAGTGCTTGGGTACGCGCACCCCAAAGTGGTATTTTGCACATTAAAGTGGGTTTAGGTACTCAAGTCATGCAGGGTGAACTGTTAGGGCATGTAGCAGATCCTTTTGGTGCACATCTTGAGAAAATATACTCGCCCAAAAATGGTTTAATTATTGGTGTCAGCACCTTACCGCTCGTACATGAAGGTGAAGCGATTTTTCACCTTGCACATCTGATGCAATCCGATACGATTGCCAGCGCTGAGCCTCAGCATGAAATTGAGCCAGAACCCGAGCCTGCTAGCCTTTAATCGCATGAATAGTCTGAATTTATTACGTACTCTGTTACTCATTCTTCTTTGTTGTTTACCACTCAGTAGCTGGAGTGCTGAAGAAACTACTGCAGTTACTGAAGCAACTGCTGCTACTCCTTCTTTGACTTTAGAAGACCATACTAAAGTCTTGGAAGACGCGGAAAAACGCTTAAGCATCAAAACCTCAGCCGCAGAACTCTTAGACCCCATCGCCTTGGAAGCTTTAAATGCAAATCAATTTGCAACCGCTTGTATCAGCCAACAAGAGGCTGAGCAAACTAAGGTTAAACAAGGCTTGGATAGTATTGGTACCGAACCTGCCCAAGAAGACAAAGAGCTACAAAACAAACGTAAAGATTTAGATAAGCAAAAAAAAGAGGTGGAAACCCGTCTGGCTCAATGCCGGTTGTTGGCTTTACGTGCTACTCAGATTCAAGAACAAGTCAGCCTTAATAAACAAACGATTGTTAAAGAGCGCTTGTTCGCCGCCAGCCCTTCGGCTTTAAGCTTTGCCTTACAGACCTTACAACAACCTAGTTTGTGGGCAACTGAAACTCAGCAAATTATCTCTACCTTATTAGCCTTACCGATTAATTATCGGAATGTCACCATTGCTTTAATGTACGGTTTTGCGGGTCTATTAGCTGGCTTGGTTTGGAGCATTTATAAGCACACTTACTCACAGCAAGATATTTCTGTATTAGTTGCGACCAGCCCAACCTTTGCTTCAGTCTGGCGTAGCATTATTCGCTTTATGGCTTGGATTTTGCTGTTTGGTTTAACCAGTTTGGCCTTGTTGTATAACCATCCGGGTGTAACCGCCATTAATGAGCTGGCCTCTACCCTATTTTTGTTCACGATTAGCTATGTGATTATCAGCGCCATGCTGCGCCCAGCTACTAAGAGCAAAGACTTTACGCCAGTTATTCCCGAAACTAGCAAAAAGCTTTATTACTGGGCACGCACTTTTCTACTCGCCATTTTATTGGGCTTGCTCTTCCATTCAACCTTATTTGATATGGAACCGCCCAGCAGCTTAGTCGGCTTGATTCGGATTGTTCTAGGAACTTTTTCTAGCTTAGCTCTGATTCGTCTTTTATGGCTATTGCGGCGCTATGTACCTTGGTTACAACAATATCGCTTATATATATTGGGCGCAGTGGCTTTGGGTGCAGCGATTGTTGCCTTGTGGTTAGGTTATCGGAATTTCTTCGTTTTCCTCTTCAACGGCACATTTGGCACTTTATTTGTCATTTTAGTCGGTTGGCTCCTGCTGCGTATCCCCACTGAAATCTTTGATGGCATTGATGAAGGCGTTGCACCGTGGCAAAAACGCTTACGCAAGCGCTTAGGGATTGAAGATGGTAAACGCGTCCCCGGCTTAATTTGGCTACGTTTAGCGCATGCCGTCGCGATTTTCTCCTTAATGGGCTTAGTGTTATTACGCCTCTGGGGTATGTCTGAACAGTCCCTAGAATTGATGCTGACTAAGCTAATGGATGGCATCAAAATCGGCAGCTTCAGCCTTGAACCGATGCGAATTATTATTGGCTTGTTGTCCCTAGCTATTTTAATCAGCCTGACTCATCTGATTAAAAGTAGCTTAGCCAATCACTGGTTGAACCGCACTAACATGACTCGTGGTGCTAAAGAAACCACAGTGACGATTGCAGGCTATATAGGCATTATTCTCTCGATTTTAATTGGCCTCTCAATTGCCGGTATCCAATTTACTAATCTAGCAATTATTGCAGGTGCCTTATCGGTTGGGATTGGTTTTGGTTTACAAAATATTGTTAATAACTTCGTCTCAGGATTAATTTTATTGTTTGAGCGCCCGATTCGTAAAGGTGATTGGATTCGCGTGGGCACGACAGAAGGCTATGTCAAAGACATTAATATTCGCTCGACCGTGATTCAAACCTTTGATCGCTCAGATATTATTGTGCCGAACTCTGAACTCATCGCTAACCAAGTCACCAATATGATGCTGAGTAATCAATATGGCCGAGTGATTATTCCTATCGGCGTTTCCTATGGCTCCGATCCAGAAAAAGTCTTATTTATCCTCCGTGGTGTGGGTGAAGCCAATCCTGCCGTACTGCGCGAATATGGCGAATTAAAAGTACAAGTGTTCTTTCGAGGTTTTGCAGAAAGCTCGCTTAACTTTGAACTCCGCTGTGTGATTAAAGATGTGGAAAAACAAATGGTTGTGACCAGCGAGCTAAACTTAGCGATTGAGAAGGCTTTCCGAGAAGCCAAGATTGATATGCCCTATCCGCAGCGCACGATTCATATTGCCTCTGACTCCGCACCGCTGAAAGCACCGCAAAAGACTAGTAAACCTGCGGATTTAAGCTAGAATACCCCAAACTTTCACCCAGCGGCCTCATAGTTCAATGGATAAAACGACCCCCTCCTAAGGGGTAGCTACAGGTTCGATTCCTGTTGGGGCCGCCAGCTAGCTGTTTATATGATCTCTAGAAACTTGAAGTGTCTTTGCCACTTAACCACGATTAGTTAAGTATTAGCTACTTATTGATTAATTACATAAAGACTTAATGCTAAGCTTCTCCAATCCGCTTAAGGGAGCTTAACCTAGATGCAAACTCAATTTACTCAGACACCCAGTCAAACAGAAACCTCAAACTCAGCCAACACCTTTTTGGGTCTGGTCATTTGCATCTATACGTTTATTGTCACTCTTGATCTAATGATTTTACCCTTTATTTATCAAGGTTTAAGTTCCAATCAACTTGAATCCACTCTTGAGCTAAGTACATTATTTAATCTTAACATAGCAGGCTTAGTCGTTTCTGGTATATTTGCCTATTTTTGGTTAAGTCGAGTTTCTTGGCAATTAGTAGCTTTAGCTTCTGGATTATTATTCGCAGCTTGCCTAATACTTACTAGCTTTTTACAAGGCAGCATGAGCTTAGTTATTTTATTTTTTTTAAAGGGTTTTGCTGCTGGCTGCTTAGAGGTTTTATGTTTTGTAAGTGCTGGACTTAGTCAAGAAAAGATACGTCTATTTGCTTGCGCAACGCTTGGTGCACTCTTAGCTCAAGCTTTTTATTTAGTAATCAGTTGGTGGCTAGCTAGCTTTCTCTACTACTCAACTTATTACTGGCTCTTAGCTATAGTTACTTTGCTAAGCTTAAGCTTGATTCAAGCGTTTAAAGCTCCACAACTGATTAGGCCTAGTATGAACAGAACTAAGTCCTTGTCTAGTGAAGAAAAATTAAAAATAGGTTTAGGCTTACTCATTCTCTTTTGTTGGTCTTTAGCGATTAACTTAAGCAGTAATAGCACGAATTTAGCCTTACTTATTTACAACCACTCTAGTAGTGATAAAACTTGGATTGAATGGATATATTTTGCTAGTTATTTTTTTAATTTATTAATAATTATTCTAGTATTAGCTTTAGGTAAGCTACTAAATAACTTCTCAGTGCAGGTAAGTGCTTATGTTTTACTGACTAGTTGCTTATTATTTTTAACAGGGATTCATTTCCTACATTTGCAGTTAACGCTTATTATAGTGCTGCTTAGTATTGTTATACATGCTTGCATCGTTTTTCTAAAGCCCATATTACTAGCTAGCCTTACTAGTATTCAAGTCAGCTACAACTACCTCAATAGTTTGTATTTAGCTAGTTTAACCAGCTTGTTAGTGAATAACTTCATAAACCCCATGTTTAACGGTGATCTTAATAACAAGGATCATTTACCTATGCTATTTATTAGCCTAGATTTATTAGTAATCGCTGGTTTGGCACTTTTATTTAGCCAAGCCCGCACCAAGCAGCATCAATACTAAAGAACTAAGTAGCCACATCAGCATTACATATTTAAGACTCCAACGAAACGCATCATGGCCTGACACACCAAACTGCCCATGCAACATGACATTCGTGCCGGAAATAGGGTTCGCCACGACACCTAAACTCCACATACTTAAGAATAAAGTTGCTAAGAGTTCTAAATTAGGTTGCAAGGGTAAAACTAGTGGACCAACTACTGAAATACTAATAATCGGATGAATCCCCAGCATGGATACCAGAATTGCTCCGCCTAGCAATAGGGACGCTTCTACCCCGCCAAACTGCTTGAGAAGCTGAAATTCGCCAACAGTGCCTAATAAAGTCTGCAAACCTAAAGTTAATACTCCAGCCCCTAAAAATAAGGCTAACTCCCGCCCCATACGCGGGGCTGCATCCAACAGGCTCTGCCTAAATTGCGGCCAAGCCGTCTGTTTATTTCTCAGTAGCAATACCAGAAAAACTACAGTAATTGAGCTAATTGAGACCAAAGCTAGCACAGTGATAGTGGGTAATAGCACATGTAGACCAATCACCAAAGCCGCCAAGGTAGTTGGAATGATTAGGCTGTTTAAATGCATCGGATAGCCCGGAAAATCTCGTACTTTTTGTAAGCGCCAGCCGCCAGCCAATACAGCCATTAAAGCTAAAGAAACCAGCGTTAAGATTAAGCCATAAGCTATGACCTCTAATAATTGCGCGCCGGGTGCATAAGTTAGTGCCACCCCCATTGCAGCAAAGAATGGAGACCAAAAAGCGGCGGCAGAAAAGGCTTGCCCCATTAAGCTTACGGTATCACGACGCAATAAACCGAGTGTATGATAGCGACCTGCTACTAACACCAAGATAGATAAATTAATAACTGCGCCTAAGACATGAATGCCCAGCATAGTTTTAAGAAAAGCCATGCGACCCTGTGGCAATGCTCCTGCTTCCGCGGCAGGAATAGCTACTAAGCGCAAGAAACTCACACTATACAGCATCACCAATAAGCTATTATTTTGCACTAGCAAATTAGGCAGCACGAGTGAAGCACCTCGGCTTACACCCCAAAACAAAAGCACAGCACCTAAACCCGCCAGTACCAGAAACTGAAGCAGGTTACGCCAAGGGGTGAAGGTAAACAGCAGCGCAAGACTTAACCAAGCGCATAAACCACTGAGCCAAGCTGGAATACTTGGCTCAGCAATATGCAGGAAGTTGAAAATAGCCATAAACGCTAGCAGGATACTAGCGCTTAGTCTCAACATGGCTTATTCCCACTCAATCGTAGCAGGTGGCTTTCCAGAGACATCATAGACTACACGCGAAATACCCTTGATTTCATTAATAATTCGGCGTGACACTAAATCGAGGAAATCATAAGGCAAATGCGCCCAGCGAGCCGTCATAAAATCAATCGTTTCCACCGCACGTAAAGCAATCACATAGTCATAACAACGCCCATCGCCCATCACACCGACCGATTTCACTGGTAAGAACACGGCAAAAGCTTGCGAGGTTTTCTCATAGAGATCATGGCGATAGAGTTCTTGAATAAAAATATGATCAGCCAAACGCAGGAGATCAGCGAATTCTTTCTTCACCTCACCCAGAATACGCACGCCTAAACCTGGCCCTGGGAAAGGATGGCGGTAAACCATTTCATGTGGCAAACCTAATTCCACCCCGATCACACGCACTTCATCTTTGAATAATTCACGTAATGGCTCGACCAATTTTAGTTTCATATTTTCTGGCAAACCGCCGACATTATGATGCGATTTAATCACATGCGCTTTGCCGGTTTTACTGCCTGCAGATTCAATCACATCAGGATAAATCGTGCCTTGCGCTAGCCATTTAGCATTAGAAAGCTTTTGCGATTCTTCATCGAAAATCTCCACAAATAAACGGCCAATGATTTTGCGCTTTTTCTCTGGATCAGTTTCACCCGCTAAGCCAGTTAAGAATCGTGCTTCAGCATTCACGCGAATCACTTTTACGCCCATATGTTGCGCAAAAGTCGCCATCACTTGATCGCCTTCTTGATGGCGCAACAAGCCAGTATCAACGAATACACAAGTGAGCTGCTGGCCAATGGCACGATGCAAAAGTGCTGCAACGACTGAAGAGTCCACCCCGCCGGATAAACCTAAGATCACCTCATCTTGACCGACTTGCTCACGCACCCGCTCAATGCTGTCTTCAATAATATTGGCAGTCGTCCATAAACGTGCACAGCCGCAAATGTCACACACAAAGCGCTCTAATAAACGCTTACCTTGACGGGTATGGGTCACTTCAGGGTGGAATTGCACTGCGTAGAACTGGCGCTCTTCATCTGCCATACCAGCAATTGGCGCACCCTCAGAGCTAGCCATTAATTTAAAACCCGCTGGCAACTCAGTGACTTTATCGCCATGAGACATCCACACATCCAGCATACCGAAACCTTCTGCTGTCACATGATCCTCAATACCTTGAAGTAATTGCGTATGACCACGAGCACGCACTTGTGCATAGCCAAATTCACGGTGATCCGAATTTTCAACTTTGCCACCCAATTGAGCAGCCATAGTTTGCATTCCATAGCAAATCCCTAATACAGGCACACCCAAGGTAAAGACATTTGCAGGAGCAAATGGCGCATCTCCCGCCGTAACGGATTCAGGCCCCCCAGAAAGAATAATCCCTTTTGCGCCAAACGCAGCAACTTCTGCCTCACTCACATCCCAAGGATAAATTTCGCAATACACACCCACCTCGCGCACACGTCGCGCAATCAATTGGGTGTATTGCGCACCGAAATCGAGGATTAAAATACGTTGGGAATGAATATCTTGGCTCATAAGTCAACTCTCAAAAAAAAATCCCCTAAACGGGGAATGAGTTGCAGCTGGTAAAAGCACTTAAGACTCTACCAGCTTGCAGCTTGCCTTAAACGCGGTAGTTTGGTGACTCTTTAGTAATTGTCACATCATGCACATGTGATTCACGCATACCTGCACTAGTAATCCGCATGAACTCTGGTTTGGTACGCATTTCTTCTAAATTGGCACAGCCCACATAGCCCATACTAGCGCGTAAACCGCCCATGAGCTGGTGCACAATCGCCGATAAAGGACCTTTGTGTGGAACTCGCCCTTCAATCCCTTCCGGAACTAATTTATCCACTGCATTTTCTGATTCTTGGAAATAGCGGTCGCTCGAACCTTGTGCCATCGCCCCCAAAGAACCCATGCCACGATAAGATTTGTAGGAACGACCTTGGAATAATTCAACTTCACCCGGCGCTTCATCTGTGCCCGCAAATAAACCACCTAACATGACCAAATGCGCACCAGCAGCAAGGGCTTTAGCGATGTCACCAGAGAAACGAATCCCGCCGTCGGCAATTAAAGGCACATCGGTTCCATTCAGTGCGGCAGCTACATTCATTACTGCGGTAATTTGCGGCACACCCACACCTGCCACAATCCGTGTGGTACAAATTGAACCAGGGCCAATCCCTACCTTCACAGCATCAGCACCTGCTTCAACTAAAGCTAAAGCGGCTGCACCAGTAGCAATATTGCCGCCAATCACTTGAATGTGGGGAAAGTTGGTTTTCACCCAACGTACTCGATCTAGTACACCTTGCGAGTGACCATGAGCGGTATCTACCACGATGACATCGACACCGGCCTCACTCAAAGCGGCAACTCGCTCTTCCGTGCCATGTCCAACCCCAACTGCAGCGCCTACACGCAAGCGACCCTGATCATCTTTACAAGCATTGGGGTAGTCATGCGATTTTTGAATATCTTTAACGGTAATCAGACCACGTAACTGGAACTGATCATTCACCACCAGAACTTTTTCAATCCGGTGTTTATGGAGTAAATACTGAATTTCATCTTTTTCAGCACCCTCGTTCACAGTCACTAAACGCTCTTTGGGAGTCATAATAGTACTGACCGGGGCATCCAGATGCGTTTCAAAACGTAAATCACGCCCCGTAACAATCCCCACTAAATCCTCGCCTTGCACCACTGGCACACCGGAAATTCTACGCGCCCGGGTCAGTTCTAAAACATCGCGGATGGTGGCATCGGGCGTTACGGTAATCGGCTCTTTGATAATTCCACTTTCGTATTTTTTAACTTCAGCGACTTCTTGAGCTTGCTTAGCAATACTCATATTTTTATGGATGATCCCCATACCACCTTCTTGGGCTAAAGCAATCGCTAAACGTGCTTCAGTGACGGTATCCATCGCCGCAGAAACTAGGGGTAAATTCAGATGAATACTACGAGTCAGGCGGGTTTGCAGATTGGTATTGGCTGGCATCACAGTGGAATGGGCAGGAACCAGCAAGACATCATCGAAAGTGAGGGCTTCCTGAAGAATACGCATAGGGGGTCATCCGGCTCTTAAAATAAAAGCGCTTCATTATAAGGTTTGGTCTAGATGCGGTAAACTGCTATCACACAAATGTCAGCAAGTGCTGATTTTCATAAAAGTTTATTACTCGCATCGACAACAAACTAAGGCTTTTTAGGTAAAGCGGGTATGTGTGCCCATAACTGTTGCAACACCCGATGAGCACCGCCTGGAAGATAATGCATCACCTGTTGGCTCGCTTGGAAAAAATCAGGGTAATCCCCCACCAGTTTTAGGTATTCATGCCGCCCCTGCTCTAGCTTATTATTACAATGTAGCAACGCAGTACGCAGCATGGGTGTCCAAAAATGCTTGAGCCTAATCCTTTTTGCTTCTTGCATAGCTTTTAGATAATGTCCTTGTTGAAAATGACACACACAGAGGGGAAGATGGTACCAATCTGGATAATTAGGGCTGAGATTAATACTCCCTTGGAGCAAGTTAGCTCCAAGCTCCCAATCACCTAAAGCTAAGTAAATCAAGCCAAGCTGCACATCCAGATAGCTATCTAAAGCATTCAGCGTTTGAGCTTGCTCTAAAGCAAGTCGGCAAGCGTCATAATCCTCTCGAAAGAGGCAGGCTAAAGCATAATAAAGCTGCGAATAAGGATTATCGGGTGCCCATTGCAACATGAGACTAGAGGCACGAATAATTTTAGCTTTTGGATCAGCAATCACATTAAATTTCATTGCATACTCAGTAAAGCAATGATTGGCATAAACAAATAAAGCGATGACATCCTGCGGAAAAGCTTCTAAGCGCTGTTGACAGCTACGAAAGCTTTGCTCAAAGCTACTAGCAGAGTTTGTCCAGATAAACTGACGTACTGCCACCAAGACTTGATGTTGTGCTGCAATCGGCTTACTGGAATCTAGTAACTGCCGCGCCCAATGACTATGAATAATGCCTGGATCATAAGCTACAATTTCATGTGCCAGTCGTTTAAAAACTAGCTCAAGTAAGTTTGGCTCAGGATAAGTTGTTCCCAAAGATAGGCTGAGCGCCCAAATGATTTGTTGAGTATGGGTTTGTACCAAGCTCGATTTTAGGTTAAAACCCTTTTCATCAACATATAAATCCAGCAATTGAACAAAATCCGCACCAGATGGCAGCCCACTATCTAGCGTAAAGCAAGTCGACTTACTGATTTCCTCGGCCAATAAGATTTGGCAAAAACTAAAGCGCCTGAGGCTTTTCACATAATCACGCCCAAACTGACTGATATAAAACCAATCCCGCTCCTTATCTGGGGTAAAGCTTCTAGGCACACAAAGCAGGCTAGGCCCTTGGGAAAAAACAGCAGTATGGGACAAAATAGGATAATGAGTAGAATTAGTGTTATCCCTTAGTGTGGGTTGATAACTGCCTTTTGCTAGCTTAATTTGTAAGGCATTATGCCGCCCTTCCGTAGCATAGTAGTCATCTAACTGCTTACGTAAACGCCCCACTTGTACTCTTACTAGTGGATCAATGCCTGAATCAAAGTCAGTTGATTTACCGAAAACTTCAACTGCAATTTGGTTTTGAGTAAGCTGTTGTTTTTTATCTAGAAGGGTTGGTTTAACTAGATAACTGAGCAAGCGTTTTAAACTTCTCCGTGAACGGAAACAGCGACTGGATAAAACCCGCTCTAACTCAGCCTCTATAAGACGTGTATCTAACTCTGACTGCATTATCTACTTGGTGGCAAAGTGCTTCCCACAAGTATAACAGTGATAATGAAAAAGTTTTCTAGAAAAAAGACGCTGCCACCAACTAGGGTGCCTGCGCCTAGCATTAGCACCACAATGCGGGCAGGCAAATAAATTTGCACCTAGGACAATTTTACGGGAATGATTTACCTCTATGGGTTTTGCCATAATCACTTTCGCTACCCTAAGGCCAAAAATAGACTTTTACACACCTGACACTAGTTACAATTTAATCAACTCGACCTTAGTCACGCTAGTAACAAATATCTGTTACTATGTCATTTCTGTAGAAAAGCAAAATATTTAAGCAAATTGTTTTATCCCCGATCAAATAACAACCTGAGTCGTCAACCATCAAGCTTTAATTGATACATTTAGTTAAAACTTTATTGATTAGCCTAAGTGATTAACACAACGAAATAATGACTAACCAACGCCTAGTTCTGAGTGTATCTCAGCTCAATGCTGACGTGAGCCAATTACTCCTGCAGGGTTTTCCAGCCTTATGGATAGAGGGTGAAATTTCGAATCTTTCCCGCCCAAGCTCTGGACACCTTTATTTTGTGCTGAAAGATAGCCAAGCTCAATTGCGTTGTGCTTTGTTTCGCCCTAAAGCTTTTGGTTTACGTATCAAGCCTGAGAACGGCAGTAAAGTTTTAGCCTATGGCCGGATTGGTTTATACGAACCACGAGGAGAGTATCAGTTCATTGTCGAGTGCATGGAAGCGGCTGGTGAGGGTGAACTACAAAGACGTTTTGAAGAACTTAAACAGCGCTTAGCTGCAGCCGGTTTATTTGCCTACGAACACAAAAAAGCGTTACCTCGCTATCCAAAATGCATTGGCATTATTACTTCGCCGACTGGGGCTGCAGTACAAGATATTTTAAATGTACTGCAAAGACGCTGCCCACAAATTCTAGTCTTGATTTATCCTGTGGCTGTCCAAGGTGAAACCGCTGCATCACAAATTGTCCGCGCTTTGCAGCAAGCAAATCGTGAGTCTTTATGTGAGGTACTTATTTTGGCGCGTGGAGGCGGGTCTTTAGAGGATTTATGGGCCTTTAACGAAGCCATAGTTGCGGAGGCAATTCATGCAAGCGTCATACCCGTCATTAGTGGAGTT
This sequence comes from uncultured Thiothrix sp., assembly GCF_937876535.1. Classification (GTDB taxonomy): domain Bacteria; phylum Pseudomonadota; class Gammaproteobacteria; order Thiotrichales; family Thiotrichaceae; genus Thiolinea. Next base: position 314,445 of record NZ_CALFHZ010000020.1, on the reverse strand, counting down.
GGGCATGAAATCGATTTTACGATTGCCGATTTTGTAGCTGATGTTCGCGCACCCACGCCTTCAGCTGCTGCTGAACTAGTTAGCCCTGATACAGAAGGTTTAAATAAACAAGTTAATACTTTAAAAACGCAGTTACAGCGCTGTATCCAACACACTTTAGCCTTGCAAACCCAGCAACTGCATCAGTTATACCAACGCCTGCAACGTCAACATCCGCTCAATAATCTACAGCAAAAAGCGCAGCGTTTAGATGAGTTAGAACTGCGTTTACAACGCGCCCTAGGGCTGAAACTTGAACGAATGCATTTGCGTCTGCAAATTTTGCAACAACGTTTACAATGGCAAAATCCTGAGCCACAAATCCAACACTTACAAGCTCAATTACAACAAAACCATCAGCTTTTATTGCGATTAATGGAGCAAAAACTGACGCAACAGCGTCAGGCCTTGGGTTTACAGGCAGCACGTTTACAAGCCTATAGTCCACTAGCGACTCTAGATCGAGGCTATGCACTAGTCTTAACTCAAAAGCAGCAAGTGATTAAAAGTGTGCAACAAGTAAAAACTGGGGAGTTTGTACAGATACGCTTACAAGACGGAAGCTTAGACTGCCAAGTATTGGCCACTAAACTAGAGGTTTAGTGGCTGAATAATGTTTTAATACAGCAATGAGAACATTTTACTACGATATTTTTTCACTAACGGATCACTAGCACCTAAGAGATCAAAGCTTGCAATCAAACCTTGGCGCCCCGCATCCTCACCAAAACTACGATCAGCTTTCATCACTTTTAAATACAACTCTAAACCTTCTTCAGTGCGACCTTGAGCAACGCGAATTTTTGCTAACTCAATCATAGCAGCATAATCTTGCGGATTTTGTGTAATTCGCTGCTCCAGTGCTGAAGTATCTTGACCTTCAGACTGCTCTTTTAAGCGCGCTAATTTAATCTCTGCACGTAGCTTTTGCATCAACTCAGGTGCTACTGAAGTCTCTGGAATTTCATTGAGCATAACTTCAGCTTGATTAATATCACCCGACTCTAGCAACATCCCAGCTAAATCAAGCGCCGCCTCATGGAAATCAGGTTCATGTTGTAAAACCTGCCCCATTAGACTCATCGCTCCCGCCAGATCACCCTCCTCTTTCATCATTAAAGCTTGTTGACGATAAGGCTCTGTAGGGCGAGTACGGTGCTTATTTAAGAATTTACGTACGTCTGCCTCAGGTAAGGCTCCCATAAACTCATCAACAATTTTACCCTCTTTAAATAGCTTAATGGTGGGTAGACTACGCACCCCTAGTTGAGCCGCTAAGGCTTGGTTCTGATCGGTATTGACCTTTACTAAAATAAATGCACCGCGATATTCATCGACTAGTTTATGCAGAATAGGCGTTAAGGTTTTACAGGGCTGACACCAATCCGCCCAAAAATCCACAATCACGGGGACTTGTCGGGAGTTTTGAAGCACAAGCTGAGTGAAATTCTGCGTATTCGCTTCAAAAATAAAAGGTGAATCTGCCATACAAAACAATCCTATAGAAAGACGAGAATGTCCTAACAATAAGGCTGAAAAAGAAAATTACAAGCCCAAATAGCAAAAACCGGCTCTTTTCCAAGAACCGGCTTGTCGGAGTCAGGCAAACTAGCCTGGTGTGGAACGCGATGATCTCAGTAGACTAGCGCACAATACTCACATTAACTCTTGCACTAGCTTTACCGCCACGACCATCACTGATCGTGTAGCTTAAAGTATCGGAACCAGTACGATAACCTGCTTTATAGATCAACTCCTTACCAGTGCTACTAATAATCGCATAACCCCGTTGACCTGATTTCACACTGATAATTTTCAAAGCATCGCCGTCAGGGTCAGAGTCATTGTTTAGCACAGGAATCGTAATCGTTTGCCCAATTCCTAATTTTATTGAATCAGTTACAGCAACCGGCAGGCGATTTACTGTAGACACCGGAGCTGCCGCCACATTCACAGTGACAGTGGCCGTAGCGCTAGCACCGAAATTATCATTAATTGTATACGTAAAACTATCAGTGCCCACGAACCCACTAGTTGGTTTGTAAGACACCCCTGCACTGGTAAAGCTGACTGTACCATTAGCCCCTTGAGTTACCGCTTTCACTGCCAAAGGATCTTTTTCAGGGTCCGTATCATTAGCTAATACATTGACAGTGACACTAGAAGTATTCACCACTCCAACACTATCAGCATTCGCCACTGGAGCTTGGTTAGTTAAAGTATTTACAGTCGCTACTGCTGAACTATTAGTCGTATTACCTGCAGCATCACGTGCCTTTACTGTAAAACTATAGCTAGTATTTGCAGCTAAACCCGTTAAAGTGAAATCAGGTGATGCCACCCAACCACTATCTACACATCCTACCCCGCCCGCTGTACACGCAAAATAATACTGTACACTACCACTCTCGTCGGTGGCTGTGCTGGCGGTCATGTGAATACTGCTACGATCTTTGGCCTCAGGCGCAACGACAAAAGTCAATGGATTTGGATTAGGTGCAGTGGTATCAGGGGCAGCTACTGGCAAAACACCTTCAATAAAATACTGACCTAAACTGGCATAATCCGTGTAATTAACACTACCTACGCCATCAACCGCTAAATAATAAGTCCCTGCTGCTAAATTAGTATTTATCCCTGCATCGGTTTCATTGGTGGGATCACTATTAGCAATTAAATTACCTGCACCATCATAAAGACTTAAGGAAATATCTAAGTTACCACCGCGTTCAGCATTCGCCTCCCGTAAAGGGGTGGCTTGTAAAACCACATTACCTGCACCGGTATTAAAGCTAAACACATCAACATCAGTACGGGTACTGATGACACCTTTATTAATTTTTGATCGATCCAATGGACTGGTTACAGGTGTGCTTGCAAATACATGCCCTGTTGAATCAATAACTAAAGGAGTAGCTCCAGAACGAGTGTTACTGTGATCATCAGCAATCGGATTAAGTTTAGCAGTAATTATCGCAATATCATCTTCAGTTTGATTTGCGTCCGCATATTCACCTTTACTCCATTGAGTTAGTTGGGAGTCATAACTCGAACCCATAATGGGTGCCCAGCTAATCATGCCACTGCCTTGTCCCCAATAATAACCTGTGGTGGATGAGCCATCATGTGACAAACCTAAATTGTGACCTAACTCATGTGAAACGACCTCTGCAATATTATCGGGACCACCCACTTGATCCTGATACGCAAAAGCAGGGGAATATTTACTGGCAAAATCAGAGATTCCCCAGACATCAATATAAGCTACCCCACCTGAATTATTCGCAGGCATCGGTATACCATTCACATCCATACTAGAGGTAATTAATGCTCTGCCAACTGTTGGCCCAAAACTAGCTGGTAATTCGGTTGTCACATCAATACCAAACGGTGCAAAATCTTCGGCTACCCGCCGCCAAACTTCAAAAATATTCGCTTTTTCGGTATCACTGAAACTACTGGTTATACCGTCAATATCATAAGGCTTAGCACTGTAACTAGGACTAGTCGCAGAGTTCCAAGCAGTGTTAGTAATCACTTCACCGTCAAAATCTAAATAGACGATATTGGCAGCACCCGGATTACTATGTAATTTAAAAACATCAATTCCTACTGGTAGAGCAGCGGCAGCTTCTATTGTACGAGCTGCGGCAGTCAGTTGTGCATTTGCATTGACTGGATCAGCAATATAAATGCCACCATTATCATCTATACGCATATAAGGAATATCACGGTCATGGAAACGCAATTTATCTAATTTAGCTTTAGCCAAATCACGTGCCTTAGGTGATAGTTTATTCAACTTATCTTTCAGTTTACCCGCAGGCAAATCACCAATTTGGAAAGGATTGTTGACCCCATAACTTCTACCTTTTGCCTGCGCCTGAGCACTCAGCGAAGCTGAACCTAATAGAATAGACACGCTCACACCGAACATGATCTGTACAAACTTATTTTTTTGCATGAAGTTGACACTCTTCAATATTTTTTGGTTTGGGGACTGGCTTGGCGGCAGAGCTATGTTTTTAAATTATGTCGCCATTCATTAACTTAATATAGCTTAAACTGAACGCTAGCCTGCTAACAAGCACCGTTCAGCGGTTTTAATAAAAGTTTTGGCATAAGCTTATCGGTTAAAAGCAGATGCATCCTAATTAAGTTTCAGTTATGCTTGCAGGCCATTTTTCACAGCACAAACGACTGCTTGAAAAAGCTCGACTACTGAGGAGCGTTGCGACAGGTTTTCCTGCCAGGCTCAGTGAGTTGAAGGACAATTTAAAGATACAACGGCGCTCAGTCATCATTAATAGTTTATAGGAGATTGATAATGACTGAGGCGTACTTGTTCACCTCTGAGTCTGTATCAGAAGGCCATCCCGACAAAATGTGCGACCAGATTTCTGATGCGATTCTGGACGCAATCATTGCTAAAGATAAATACGCGCGCGTTGCTTGCGAAACCCTGACCAAAACTGGCATGGTGGTTCTCGCAGGCGAAATCACCACTACAGCTGAAATCGACTACGAAAATATCGTGCGTGGTGTAGTGAATGATATTGGCTACAACAACTCAGAAATCGGTTTTGATGGTCATACCTGTGCTGTCATCAATGCACTCGGCAAGCAATCACCTGACATCGCGATGGGCGTTGACCGCGCGAAACCAGAAGATCAAGGTGCGGGCGACCAAGGTTTAATGTTCGGTTATGCCAGCAATGAAACCGACGTATTAATGCCAGCTGCGTTAACTTATGCGCATTTGATGGTTAAGAAACAAGCGGAAGTACGTAAAAATGGCACGCTGCCTTGGTTACGTCCTGATGCAAAATCACAAGTCACTGTGCGTTATGAAAATGGCAAAATTGTAGCGATTGACGCCGTGGTTCTATCTACTCAACACAGCCCTGACATAAGCTTAGATGATCTACGCGTTGCGGTGATGGAACATGTCATTTTCCCAGTGCTGCCAACTGAATGGCTGCATAAAGATACTAAATTCCACATCAATCCAACTGGCAATTTCGTGATCGGTGGTCCAGTGGGTGACTGTGGCTTAACCGGCCGTAAAATCATTGTAGATAGCTACGGTGGGATGGCTCGTCATGGTGGTGGCGCGTTCTCTGGAAAAGACCCCTCCAAAGTAGACCGTTCTGCCGCTTATGCAGGCCGCTATGTAGCGAAGAATATCGTCGCTGCAGGTTTAGCGGAGCGTTGTGAAATCCAAGTGTCTTATGCGATTGGTGTGGCTCAGCCAACTTCGATCACAGTTGAGACGTTTGGTACGAATAAAGTTGATCCTAAGCTGATCACTAACTTAGTCCGTGAGCACTTCGACTTACGTCCGTATGGCATTACCAAAATGTTGGATCTGTTACGTCCGATCTATCGCCCAACCGCCAGTTATGGTCACTTTGGCCGTAACGACTTAGATTTACCGTGGGAAAAGACTGATAAAGCTGCCGCACTGCGTTCTGCTGCCGGTCTATAAATTTTCCTCAGCCTGAGGAGCGCTGCAACGGTTAGCGATGCCCATCAATAGCTCGCTAACCGCTAGGCTCAGGCGATCATTCCTTGATTAACTGCGCTCATTCAATTGAAACATTCGGAGATTGAATGATGAACGCGAAAGCAAATACCGCTCACGACTATATCGTCGCTGACCTAAAATTGGCCGATTGGGGCCGCAAAGAAATCAAAATCGCTGAAACCGAAATGCCGGGCTTAATGACGATTCGTGAAGAATATGCCAAAAGCCAGCCGCTCAAAGGCGCGCGTGTTGCTGGCTCTTTACACATGACTATCCAAACAGCCGTGTTGATTGAGACTTTAAAGGCTCTCGGTGCAGACGTGCGTTGGGCTTCTTGCAATATTTTCTCAACCCAAGATCACGCTGCAGCAGCCATCGCAGCCGCTGGCATTCCGGTATTTGCTTACAAAGGCGAAAACTTGGAAGAATATTGGGATTACACTCATAAAATTTTCGAGTGGGCGGATGGCGGCACACCAAATATGATTCTGGATGATGGTGGCGACGCTACTCTACTGCTGCATTTAGGTGCGCGCGCTGAAAAAGACCTTAGTATCGTGTCTAAGCCAAGTTCGGAAGAAGAAACTTATTTGTATGCTGCGATTCGTCGTCGTGTAGAAGAACAACCTGGTTGGTATAGCAAAAACTTGGCTGCGATCCGTGGTGTAACCGAAGAAACTACGACCGGCGTACACCGCTTATACCAAATGCATGCGAAAGGCGAGCTGAAATTCCCAGCCATCAATGTTAATGACTCTGTCACTAAGTCTAAATTCGACAATTTATACGGCTGCCGCGAGTCTTTAGTTGACGGTATCAAGCGTGCTACTGACGTGATGGTTGCCGGTAAAATCGCAGTCGTTGCAGGTTACGGTGACGTGGGCAAAGGTTCTGCGCAAGCATTACGTGCTTTATCCGCTCAAGTATGGGTGACTGAAATTGACCCCATCTGTGCCTTACAAGCGGCGATGGAAGGTTATCGTGTAGTGACGATGGATTATGCTGCTGATAAAGCTGACATTTTCGTCACCGCGACCGGTAACTATCATGTTATTACTCACGATCACATGGCGAAGATGAAAGACCAAGCTATCGTGTGCAATATCGGTCACTTTGACAATGAAATTGACGTCGCTTCTTTGGAAAAATACGAGTGGGATGAGATCAAGCCACAAGTGGATCACATCATTTTCCCAGACGGCAAACGCATTATCATGTTGGCTAAGGGGCGTTTAGTAAACTTAGGTTGCGGTACAGGCCACCCTTCTTACGTGATGTCTTCCTCTTTCGCGAACCAAACTATCGCGCAAATCGAATTATGGCAAGAACGTGATTCTGGCAAATACCCAATCGATGTTTATACCTTACCTAAGCATTTGGACGAGAAAGTGGCACGCTTACAATTGAAGAAATTGAATGCGCAATTGACACAATTGACTGAGCAACAAGCAAATTACATTAATGTTGCCGTTCAAGGTCCATACAAAGCGGATCATTATCGTTATTAATTCGTTAAGAACTTACCCGCTATTTCGTTGGAAGTAGCGGGTCTTCCTGAAAATCACTAGCCTTTCTTCTGCATCCTCGCCTTCAAATCCGCAAACGGATTATAAGTCGCTCCCGCCGAGCCTGTATCCCCTGCTGAACCACCATAGGCCGCCTCTGTTAGTTTCTGATGCTCATAATCGTGACAGTACAAACACAGCAGCTCCCAGTTACTGCCATCACTCGGATTATGATCATGATTATGATCACGGTGATGCACAGTGAGTTCGCGCAGATTGCTGTGATTGAATTCACGCCCGCAACGCCCACACACCCACGGATACAATTTTAAAGCTTGCTCACGATAGCCTTTAGCGCGATCTTCCGCTTGGCGACGTGCTTTTAAGATAATTTCTTGCTCTTTCGCATTCATCTTTGATTCCTCGCTAATCAACCATAAGCTTTAGTGACGTTTATCTGTGCTTGCTGGCATAAGATGTTAGTTCAACTACGATAACACGAATTAACCCTTAAAATCACAGAGTCCTACTGTGCATAGGACAATCGAAGTGGCTCACGAAGATATATCACTTAGTCAAAGGCTAACGGTTCAGTAGCAGCCCGCTTAATTTGACACAACAAGGATTTAAACGGCGGAAAACCACTAATCGGATCAAGGCTTTGATCATCCGTTAGTTCATTAATATTCGCACTATTCCAGCCGTGGAAAGCATGCACCACCCCTAGCTTCATCTTATCAGTTACTTCAGCGCGGAAAATCACTTGGCCACGCGGCGAGCTAATTTCTACTGTATCGCCGTTTTGAATGTGACGCTCGGCTGCATCGTTTGGATGGATTTGTACACGCGGATAAGGATCGAGTTTTAACATCGGTGCCACATTGTGCTGTTGAGAATGGGTGAAGTATTTTTGCCGCCCACCTGAGGTTAACACTAAAGGAAACTCCGCTAATAACTCAGGGGTAGAAAGCGGGCTTTCGGCTGGTTCGCGATAAATTGGTAAGCCATCATAGCCTTTTTGCTTCAGCTCGACCGAGTCGAATTCAATCTTGCCCGTGGCGGTTTTGAAGCCATTAATTCGCCACTGCCGATCCGCATCCAAAAAACCGCGCTCGACCAACTCCTCAATCACCGGACTATAAACAATCACGCCTTCAGGATTGGCATAGGCTTCTTCGCGTACTTCTTTGGGTAAGCCTTGCGCCATTTCTGCCCATGAAGCTTCCAAATCACCATGCCAGAATTGCTCGGCCATGCCAAAACACACACCCAGCTCCAGAAAAATCTGCCCATCCGGTTTGGCCTCACCGCGTGGCGGTAAAGCTTGATGGCGATATTTCACTTCCCCCTGATAGGCACAGCCCGGATAGGCAATTAAGGCGGGGCGCTCCATGCTGGTCGCAGCAGGCAAGACAATATCGGCTTGCAAGGTGGCAGGATTATGGAAAAAGTCAGAAACCGCAAAGAAATCCAGTGTGCTTAAAGCCTGTTCCATACGTTTAGAATTTGCCCACATTGCGGTATTAATGCCCATTGCCAGCAGTGCCCGCATTGGCTGTGGTTTGCCCTCCAGAATACAATCGGGCATCAGCATACTTTGTCCCGCAGGCCAATATTTCGTCCAAATCGGGAATACTTCGTCGCCAATCCGTGGCGGCAATTCATTCACGCAAACATCGAATAACTCAATCGGTTTGGGTAGCACTTTGTCATTGAAAAAACGATTCCCACCTTCACGGTCAATCATGCCGAGCACAGCAGAGAGCAGAATCATGGCACGGTGATTTTGAAAGCCATTGCTATGCTGCACCGTCGAGGTGGGCGACATCGCAATTTGCGAGGGTAAAGTCGTAGCAAACATTTCTACTGCGGCACGTAAATCCATCTCTTGAATGCCGCAAATTTCAGCTACACGACTGGGGGTAAACTCGCGAATATACTCACGAAAAGGGGCTAAACCATTGGCCCATTCATCCAAAAATGCCTGATCTTGCCAACCATTTTCAAAGATTAAATGATGGAAACCAAGTGCCAAAGCGCCATCCGTGCCGGGGCGAATTTGTAGGTGAATATCCGCGAGTTCAGCCGTTTCGGTGCGACGCGGATCGACCACAATCATTTTGCGATTTTTCTTCTTTTTCGCTAAATGATGATTTTCAAAGGGAGGAATCGAGCCGGAAGCATTCGTCGACCAGACCAAGACACATTTGGTTTTAGGTGACTCGACCGTAGACGTGGTTTTCAGCTTATAACCATAAGTCAGTTTTTCCGCGACCATCGTGGCCGAGAAGCAACAGCCGGATTCGGTGAGATAATTCGGGCTACCAAAGGCATGCGCCAAACGCTGCAATTGCGGACGTGCCTCCTTGGTATAACCCGCGAAAAATCCCACCGCAGGCGCACCATATTTGGCTTTGGCTTTATTCAATTCCGCAACAATCGTATCCAGCGCCTCATCCCAAGAAATCCGTTCAAACTCCCCCGCCCCTTTAGCACCCACACGCTTCAAGGGATACAACAAACGTTCTGGATGATACTGCCGCTCCAACTGCATCTGCCCACGTGGACAATTTGGCAAACCATCCACCGCGATGGCTTCTTGTTGCGCATTCAAAGTCACTGTGAAAGCGCAGTTAGCATCGCACTCGTAACAGGTGGTGTGCTTGATGGTGTTGGGGCTGGTCATGGTCGACATCTCATTATTGGAATGCTGCGTATAATAACGAATGTGAGTAAGGATGCATTTTTCATTAAAAATTAAGAGGTGCTAAAACAATGTTTGGTTCATTAACACGTAAGCAACGCATTCAAGGCGGATTATGGGGTTTATTAATTGGCGATGCGTTGGGTGTGCCTTATGAGTTTCATCAACCAGCCGATTTGCCGCCTAAAGCACAGCTTGAAATGCAACCACCCTCTGGATTTAGGCGAGCGCATGCTGGTGTACCTTGTGGTACTTGGTCAGATGATGGGGCGCAGGCTTTGGTTTTATTAGCATCCTTGTTAAACCAGAAGGGTTTGCAGCTTGAAGATTTTGCGCGACGCTTAATCAACTGGTACGAGCATGGCTATATGGCAGTGGATTTTCGGGTGTTTGATGTGGGCGTACAAACGGCTACTGCGATTCGAAAACTGATGGCTGGCATTGTGCCAGAGCAAGCGGGTGGAGTGGATGTCTCCGCTAATGGCAATGGATCCTTGATGCGCGTATTACCGTTGGCTTTGTGGCATCAAGGCACTGATGAAGAATTGGTTTATTTAGCACAGCAACAATCCTTGGTGACACACCGGCATTTGCGCTCGCAAGTTTGCTGTGCTTTGTATTGTTTATGGGCACGCGGCTTATTAAATGAGGATGACTTGGCTTGGGAACATGCTGTTACGATTTTGCGGCATATTTTTGGTGAAAACTCCGAAGCTTATACTGAATTGGAGCTTCATATTCGCCCTGATGAAATGCCACTTGGCAAAGGTAGCGGCTATGTGGTGGATAGTTTGAATTCAGTACGCATGGTCGTGTTGCAAGAGAATAGCTATGAAGATGTGGTAAAAGCTGCGCTTGCGCTTGGACACGATACCGATACAACCGCTTGTATTGCGGGTGGTTTGGCGGGGATTAAATATGGAGTGCATGCGATTCCTGAACGTTGGCTGCAGGCTTTGCGCGGGAAGGATTTGGTGGAGCCATTATTGGCTGATTTATTAAAATCAAACTATAAGTAACTAGCATTAGTCACCCTGTATCGTCCTATTGGTTCAAAAGAATTAGTGTTAATCGAGCAAAGTGGTTTCGCTCGTTGGCCGCCATGCTTGCCAGAACAATCGATTTTTTATCCAGTTACCAATGAAGCCTATGCCAAGCAAAATTATGAAATCCAAAAAGTAGGGGTGCGATTCATACCAAATGGTGGATTCCGGCAGAGGAGCTGGAAGCGTTAAACGATAATATCGTGGGCTTGATTGAAGTGCTTGGGGCATATCGTTAGGCAACTTTCTTTCATAGCTGTTACTACTACAGAGAATTGATTAGAGACTCCCCTCCCCCGCATTTTCAGTTACAATAGCGCCCTTTCGATCACTCCCCGATAGGATCTGCTATGGAACTTTCAGCCCTCACGGCCCTTGCCCCCGTTGATGGTCGTTATGCCAGCAAAACCGCTGAGCTACGCCCTTGGTTTAGTGAGTACGGTTTAATTTATCACCGCGTGTTAGTGGAAATTCGTTGGCTACAAATGCTCGCGCGCCATCCACACATTACGGAAGTTCCTGATTTATCAGCAGCCGCGAATGAGTTTCTAGAAAAGGTTGTACAAGACTTTGATGAGGAAGATGCGCGTGCTGTCAAAGCCATCGAGCGCACCACTAATCATGATGTGAAAGCGATTGAATACTTCCTCAAGGATAAAGTCGCTGAGCAAGCTGAACTTAAGGCTATTAGTGAGTTCATTCACTTTGCCTGCACGTCTGAAGATATTAATAATCTTTCCTATGCACTGATGCTGCAAGGTGGCATGCGCCAAGTAATGGAGCCAGAAATGCAGCGTACGGTGGCAGCGATTCGCGACCTTGCCCAGCGCTATGCAGACCAGCCTATGCTCTCACGCACCCACGGCCAAGCTGCCTCACCGACAACTTTAGGTAAGGAAATGGCGAATGTAGCTTATCGTTTACAGCGCCAACTCGATCAAGTCCAAACCTGTGAATACCTTGGCAAAATCAATGGTGCAGTCGGTAACTATAATGCGCATTTGAGTGCTTATCCCGATATCGATTGGCAAACGACGGCAGAGCAATTCGTCACTAGCCTTGGCCTAAACTGGAACCCTTACACCACCCAAATCGAACCACATGATTACATTGCAGAAATCTTCGATGCAGTGGCGCGCTTTAATACGATTTTAATCGACTTCAATCGTGATATTTGGGGCTATATTTCTTTAGGCCATTTCAAGCAAAAAGTTGTAGCGGGTGAAGTCGGTTCTTCGACTATGCCGCATAAAGTGAACCCGATTGATTTTGAAAATGCCGAAGGCAATTTAGGTATTGCCAATGCTTTACTCACGCATTTAGCGCAGAAGCTGCCCATTTCGCGTTGGCAGCGTGATCTAACTGACTCCACGGTGCTACGTACTTTAGGCGTGGGCTTAGGTCACAGTTTGATCGCTTATCAATCTGCTTTAAAAGGTATCTCTAAACTCGAAGCTAACCCTGCCAGTATGCAAGCCGATTTAGATGCGAATTGGGAAGTGCTCGCCGAACCGATTCAAACCGTCATGCGCCGCTATGGGATTGAGCAGCCTTATGAAAAGCTTAAAGCTTTAACCCGTGGGCAACGCATTACGCCTGAAGGCTTACGCGAATTTATTGCCAACTTAGACATGCCCGAAGCTGCCAAAGCTGAACTCAGTAGACTCACACCGAGCACCTATATTGGAAATGCAGCCGCGCAGGCTAAAAAACTATGAGCTTGATTCAACCCAATCAGACTCTCACCCAGTTAGGCGAGCTTTCCACCGAAGAATTCTTGCGCGATTTTTGGCAGCAAAAACCGCTGCTGATTCGCCAAGCCTTTCCCAATTTCCAATCACCGCTTAGTTCTAATGAATTAGCGGGTTTGGCTTGTGATACGGATACCGCACGTTTGGTGCTAGAAAAAGGCGGCACTAGCCCTTGGGAAGTGCGCCACGGGCCTTTACGTAAAAAGGACTTCAATAAGTTACCCGCTACGCATTGGACGCTGCTGGTGAATGATATTGAAAAATTGCTGCCTGAATTTGCCGAGATCATCGAACCTTTCCGCTTTATTCCTGATTGGCGGATTGATGATCTGATGATTAGTTATGCGGTGGATGGCGGTTCAGTGGGGCCGCATGTGGATGCCTATGATGTTTTTCTTTTGCAGGCACAAGGACAACGCCACTGGCAAATTAGCCATCAGACTTGCGCGGAAGATAACTATATTCCTGATATTGACTTGCGGATTATGCGCGAGTTTGTAGCCGACGAGGAATGGACCTTAGAACCAGGGGATATGTTGTATTTGCCCCCCGATGTGCCGCATTACGGGGTTGCTGTCGGTGAATGCATGACCTACTCGATTGGCTTTCGAGCGCCCAGCCGTGCCGATTTATTGGAAGATTTATTAGGGCAGATTTTAGAGCAGCCAGAGATGCAAGAGCGCTTCCGTGATCCTAAGCGCCGTTTACAAGCTGACCCTAGCGAATTAGCCGAGGCTGACTTAGAGCGTTTGACCGAATTTGTCCTAGCGGCACTGCCTGATCGGGCAGCGATTCGTCGTTGGTTGCAGGAAACTTTAGGCTAAATCCATGCCTATCTCCATTTGGGGCTATAGCCGCTTAGGCGCTTCGCCCCTAATAATGTTGAATTCAGCTCCCATCTGAGGTTCGCATGCCTTATTATGTTTTTCGCATCACTCAAACCACTCCAATCTTGAAAACTCTGGAGCATCAAGGCACTCATGCAGCTTATCAAGCAGCACGCCAGCAAGTACGTAGCTTACGAGCAGCAGCTGCACCCAGTGATAAAGCCAGCTATAAACTTATCTTCGCTGCCAACCAACTGGAGGCCGAAGAGCGTTTACAGGAACAGCGTGAGCAACCTGTGTTGATGGAATGGGAAAAGTAAGCCATCCTTACCAGTCACCCGCTAGGAGATCTGAGATTGAAACGCTACCCTATTTTCATGTGCTTAGAGCAGCGCCCGTGCTTAGTCGTGGGTGGAGGCAAAGTAGCACTGCGTAAAACCGAATCTCTCCTACAAAGTGGTGCTAGACCTACACTCATTGCGCCAGAGTTGGATAGTGAGCTAGTCAATCTTTTGCAGCAGTACCCCAATCAAACCACTTGGCAGCCGCGTGAATTCCAAGACCAAGATATTGCAGGTCATTCTCTCGTTATTGCCGCCACTAATAACCCAACTGTTAATGCACGGGTTGCAGAGCTGGCTAATGCGCGACAAGTCCCTGTGAATGTGGTTGATAATCAAGCGGCTTGTAGTTTTATTCTGCCCTCAGTGGTGGATCGTTCACCGGTGATGATTGCTGTGTCTACTGGTGGGGCTTCGCCAGTCTTAGCACGTCAATTACGGATGAAATTGGAAACCATGATTCCCTCATCTTGTGGGCAATTAGCTGCGATCACTGAAGAATACCGTGAAATAGTCAAGCAACGCTTTGCTGATCCTGAACAGCGTAAACAATTTTGGGAACAGACCTTACGAGGTCCATTTGCTGAATTAGTTTATGCCGGTAACGTCAGTGCAGCTCGGCACATGCTGAACGAGTTACTAACTCAAGCGGACGCCACTAGCTCAGTTGGTGAAGTTTATTTAGTCGGTGCAGGCCCAGGTGATCCCGATTTACTCACTTTTCGCGCCCTACGCTTAATGCAGCAAGCGGATGTGGTAGTCTATGACCGCTTAGTCGCTAAATCGATTCTAGAGATGGCGAGCCAAACTGCGGAACGTATTTATGTCGGCAAAGAAAAGTCTAAGCATGCTGTTCCTCAAGAAGGGATTAATGCGCTGTTGGTACGTTTAGCCAAACAGGGAAAGCGGGTCTTACGTCTCAAAGGTGGTGATCCTTTTATCTTTGGGCGAGGCGGCGAAGAAATTGAGACTTTGGCTGAAAATGGCATTCCTTTTCAAGTCGTGCCGGGGATCACTGCTGCTTCAGGCTGTGCTTCTTATGCAGGGATTCCGTTAACCCATCGCGATTATGCCCAATCCTGTACCTTTGCCACGGGTCATTTAAAAGATGGCACCATTGATCTTGATTGGGAAAAACTCGCTCAGCCACGCCAAACGGTAGTGTTCTATATGGGTCTAACTGGAATTGAAGTGATTAGCCGTGAATTGATCAAGCATGGCACCCCCAGCACTATGCCAGCAGCCTTAATTGAGCAAGGCACTACCCGCAATCAACGGGTGCATATTGGTACACTAGCCACTTTGCCAGAGTTGGTAAAACAAGGTTCAGTACGTGCCCCGACCTTGACCATCGTCGGCGAAGTAGTGCAACTGCATGAAAAACTACATTGGTATCAGCCAGAACGTCATGTCACCGCTAGTGAATTCAGTCGCACTCCAAAGCCACAGGAATAGAGCATGACCAGTTTTAAAGAAATCAAAATTACGGTTGACGATAGCTTTAAACAAAACATCAGCGAAGGCAGTAGCTGCTCCGAATCTGAGCCTTTCGCGCTCCAAGTGATTGATCAGAGTATGGAGCCAGAATTTGCGCAAGGTTGTATTATTATTATCGATCCAACAGGGATAGTACGGGATGGTGCTTTCGTATTTGCGAAAGATACTCAAGCCGAGTATATTTTTCGCCGCTTACGCATCACGGCAGGCCGCTATTATTTAGAGGCTTTGCAAGCTCACTATCCGAGTTTTGAAATTCGCCCTGAGCAAATTCAAGGGATTATCACCCAGCGTGCTGGTAAGCGCCGTTCTTATCACAAATGGTATGACTAATGATCATTGTTTATGGGATTAGTAACTGCGATACAGTACGCAAAGCCTGTCAATGGCTGGATGAACGTGCCATTGCCTATGAATTCCACGATTTCCGCAAAGATGGCTTAAATCCAGTCCAATTGCGTGCTTGGGTAGACGAGCTAGGCTGGGAGCAATTCATCAATCGCCGTGGCACCACTTGGCGCAATTTGCCAGAAACCACTCGCAACAACATGAATGAAACCCTAGCGCTAGCCGTGATGGAAGATCAGCCGAGTATTATCAAACGTCCTTTGCTGGATCTAGGTTCGCGCCGAATTTTGGGGTTTGATCCTGAAGAATGGAAAAATCTGTTTCAGAATTAAGCTAAACTCTCCCACTCCTTTAACCACAACTAACCACCATGTCAGATACTTTAGCACTTACTCAGCAACTGATTGCTTTACCTTCAGTGACTCCTGTCGATCATGGCTGCCAACAGCTGATAGCTGAACACTTGGCTCCCTTAGGATTTAAAGCTGAATATTTAAACTTTGAAGATGTGGAAAATCTCTGGCTGCGCCGTGGCACCGAAGGCCCGGTATTTTGTTTTGCGGGTCATACCGATGTTGTGCCCACTGGCCCGTTAGCTGCTTGGGAAAGCGCGCCTTTTCAACCGGAAATTCGCGATGGTATGCTCTATGGGCGAGGTGCTGCAGATATGAAAGGTAGCATTGCTGCCTTTGTGATTGCTGCTGAAAACTTTGTACGCGAGCACCCTGAGCATCAAGGCTCAATTGCTATGCTCATCACTAGCGATGAGGAAGGCCCTTCTAAATACGGCACGGTTAAAGTCGTGGAAACTTTAGAAGCACGCAACGAAAAAATCACTTGGTGTTTAGTGGGTGAACCCTCTAGCTCTAAACAACTCGGTGATATTATTAAAAATGGTCGCCGTGGTTCACTCAATGCCAAATTGACTGTCAATGGTAAACAAGGGCATGTCGCCTACCCGCAGCTTGCCGACAATCCGATTCATCGGGTCGCACCCGCACTCGCCGAGTTAGCCGCCGAGGTTTGGGATCATGGCAATGAATTTTTTCCACCCACTAGCTTTCAAATTTCTAATTTAAATTCGGGTACGGGTGCCAATAATGTTATACCTGGAAGTTTAGAAGCTTTAATTAATTTTCGCTTTTCTACAGAACTCACTGAAGCCGAAATTAAACTCCGCACTGAAACTATTCTAAATAAATATGTAACAAATTATTACTTAGATTGGAGCTTATCAGGTAATCCATTTTTAACTGGCCGTGGAAATTTAGTTAGTGCTACGGTTAAAGCCATTCAAGAAGTAGTTAATATTGAAACTGAATTGTCGACATCTGGCGGAACTTCAGATGGAAGATTTATTGCACCAACGGGTGCAGAAGTTGTAGAGCTGGGGCCTTGCAATGCAACCATCCATCAAATTAATGAATGTGTAGCCATTAGTGATTTAGAAAAATTGACAGTAATCTATCAGAGGATACTAGAAAATTTGCTCCTCTGATATTAGATAAGATTATAATTATAATTTATTTCAGTGTCTTACGAGGTCGACCCCGTTTACGCTTATCAATCTGTGCTTCTGCAAGCTCTGCATCGCCCCAATTAATCAACGTATCATACAGATGCGTTGCTACTTCCTCTAGGCGTGCACCTAGAGCTTGCTGGTAGTACAGATCACGTTTACGCAACAAGTCTAATTCCTGCTCCAAACGTACCACGGTCGCTTCATAACGTTCTTGCAGTTGCTCAATTGTAGTCTGTAATTGATCAATTTTACTACTATATTCACTTTTTAACTGCCGTTTCTCTTCAGCAGCTTGTTGCCTAACCTCAGAGATAGTTGCTGAAATAGCGCCTTTAGGTCGCCCTCGTTTCTTTAATGGTTGTTGATTCATCACATCGGACCCACCATTATTGCCAGACATATCTAAACTATCATCGTAAAATGACACCACACCCAATGCATTTTCCATAATGCCCCCCTTAATTTGAGTTTATACAGAGTTCACTCAAGCGCAATGGATAAATATTACACAAGACATTTTTATTTGTAAAATTTATTACGAAATGTAAATTTCTATTTAATTTCATCATCGCTATCTCTCTACGGTTAGACTGTTACATTTGTTAAACATTGTCTGTTCATCCAGAGTATGCGATGTTATGCCCTTAGAACAGAGCATAAAAATCAAGGAAATTCATGTTTTTTTCATCTCAGGCGAGATTACTCGTGATGGGTTTGTCCTGTAGTCCGAGTTTGCTGTATGCCCAAAGTTCTTGGGAAACTTGCCCGCTCCCTACATCAACGATTAAACAGACTAAGCCTTTACGTCCTGCCAATTTAGACAAAATGGCTATTTATCTAGAGGCTGACCAAGCTCTGTTTCGGGAGCAAGGTGATTCAGAACTGACTGGTCATGTTTATATTAGCCAAAATGATCAGGAATTAAGCGCAACACAAGCGCTCTATAATCGCCAAACAGGCAAGGTTTTAGCGCAAGGAGCGGTTAATTTCCAAAGCCCAACTGTCCATGTGACTGGCCAAGAACTTGAGTACAACTTAAATAGTGGCTTAGGTAGTCTCACTGGGGTTGCTTACCTATTAAATGGCAGTGACGGCCGTGGTGCTAGTAGTGAGCTGATTCAAGAAAGTTCACAAGTAACCCGCTTAAAAAATGCTAGCTACACAACCTGCCCTGTCGGTGTGAATAGCTGGAGCTTGAAAGCAGAAGATATCAAACTAGATCGTAGTACCGAGCAGGGCACTGCGCGCCAAGTCACACTGCAGATTCATGACCGTCCTTTTTTATATTTGCCTTATTTTTCCTTCCCACTGACTGATCAGCGTAAGTCAGGTTTTTTAATGCCTAATTTTGGTACTAATGAGCAAAGTGGCCTGCGCGTCAGTGTGCCTTATTATTGGAATCTTGCCCCTAATTATGACCTCACTACGACCACAAATATGCTCAGTAAGCGTGGCCTACAGTTAGAAAATGAATTTCGCTATTTGACGGAACTGCAGCGGGGTACGGTACAATATGATGTACTTCCCAGTGATCAAGAGCGTCATAATGAATTACGCTATCACTTTGATATTCAACATCTAAGCCAGTTTGATAAACATAATCAGCTCAAGCTACAAGCGGCTGGTGTTTCCGACAAAGATTATTTTGATGATTTAGGCAATTCACTTGCCGTCAGCAGTATCGTTAATTTGGAGCGCACACTCAGTTATACCAGTGATAATGAAGAATGGGATTTTTCTGCTTTAGCGCAAAGTTACCAAATCTTAGACAGTAGCTCTGAAAACTATGCTCGCTTACCACAACTACAAGCCACCTGGACTCCCCAGCTGGCTGAGAATGCACCTAAGCTTAGTGCTAGCAGTGAGTACACTTACTTTTCTCGGAACAAAAACGATAATGGACATCGCTTAGCGACTCAAGTCACGCTTAAACAGCGCTTTGAGAATCCTGCTGCTTTCATTGAGCCAAAACTGAAACTCACTCAAACCAGCTATCAGCTAGAGCAAGCGACTAATAAAAGCATTACCCGAACCTTAACTACGGCTGCGGTAGATGCTGGTTTATTCTTTGAACGTCCTTTAAAAGATGGTAAACGCTTACAGACGCTTGAGCCACGCATTTACTACACTTATACACCCTACCGTGATCAGTCCGCTATTCCAGTCTTTGACTCTTCAGAGCGCACTTTAAGTTATAGCCAGTTGTTCACTGATAATGACTTCACCGGTAAAGACCGAATTGCGGATAATAACCGTCTCTCCACCTCACTGACCACACGAGTTCAAGAGTTAGATAAAGGTCGGGAAATTTTCCGTGCGAGTGTGGGACAAATGTATTATTTTTCAGACCGCAAAGTCACCTTGCCGGATGAAACCGCCAAAACGGGTTCACGCTCTGAACTCGTGATGGAAATGGCGGGTGAATTGAATGACTCCACACGGGTATCTGGAACCGCTTTCGGCGATGTGAAAGCTAAACAAGTATCAGCTAGTCAATTACGGGTGAATTATCAAGATCAAAAGCAGCGGATTTTGAATTTAGGGTATAGTCAGCGCAAAGGTGAATATGAATCAGCCCAAATTGCTTTTGCGACTCCAGTGACTCAAAACTGGACCTTAGTCGGGGCACATGAGCAAGACTTAAAAAATGATCGCAGCCTAGAAACCTTAGTGGGACTTGAGTATCAAAGCTGTTGTTGGAAAAGCCGCTTAGCGGCACGCAATTATTTATTATCAGACAATACCACTTATGATGATGCTGTGTTTGTAGAGCTTGAACTGAAAGGTTTAGGTAGTTTCGGCAGTGGTACACGTAACTTGATGGAAAATCGAATTTATGGCTATAAATAGCACCCAATCTTTGACGACCACTTGGCGCAAATGCTTACCTGCTGCACTGTTAATAGGTGCTTTGGCGGTCGTGAGTCATCCACTGCATGCGGAAGCTTTAGATCAAATTGCGGTTGTGGTGAATAGTGAGGTGATTCTCTACAGCGAAGTGCAGCAACGCATGCAGATGCTCCGTGCTAGCAAAGCTGGAAAAGGTTTAGCGGGTGCTGATCTAACCCGTGCTGCGGTCGATGAACTCGTCACTGAACGCTTACAAGCGCAATATGCGAAAGAAAATGGCATTAATGTGGATGATGCGACGGTCGATCGGGCTATGGACAGTATTGCACGGCAAAATCGGATGGATATGCGTACTTTCCAAGCAGCTTTGCAAAAAGCGGGGATCAGCATGGCTGCTTTACGCGAGCAAACTCGGCGCAAAATTACCGCTGATTTAGTGCGTAAACAAATGGGCGGCAGCAAAGTCGCGGTCTCTGACCGGGAAGTGAATGATTTAATCGCGAGCCAAAGCCAGAAAATTACCGCCGGCGAGCGTTATCGTTTACAGCATATCTTGATCACTGCCCCGAATGGAGCAACCATTGAACAAGTCAATGCCGCACGCAATAAAGCTGAAGACTTAAGAAAACGGGTGGCAAATGGCGAAGACTTCTCCAGTATGGCCAAGCAGTTTTCTGATAATAATGCGGCAGATAATGGCGGTGACCTAGGTTGGCAAGCGGCTGACGCCTTACCCAGCTCCTTTGTGCGTGCTTTATCTTTAATGCAAGTAGGCGATATTTCACCGGTAGTACGTGACCAGAATGGTTTCCATGTTCTCAAGCTCTTAGAGCGCGAAGGGGGTAAGCGTGCAACTGCTGCTGAATCCCATGTACGGCATATTCTGATCAGTACACAGAAATATCCACCAGCCGAAGCCAAGCAAAAAATCGATGAAATTTATCAGCAGTTGCAAGCTGGCGCTGATTTCGCACAATTAGCGAAGGCTAATTCAGATGATCCTGGTAGTGCTGCCCGTGGTGGGGATTTAGGTTGGGCAAAAGCAGGGCAGATGGTCGCGCCCTTTGAGCAAACCATGAATACACAAGCCCCCAATACCGTGAGTCAGCCTTTCCAAACCCAATTTGGCTGGCATATTTTAGAAGTCTTAGAGCGTAAACAAGCCGATCAATCCGCCGATCAAATTCGTGAGAAAGCCACGAGTTATTTAGGTGGTCGCAAGGAAGAGGAACAATACAAAGCCTGGTTGCAAAGTTTACGAAATGGCGCTTATATTGATTATCGCCTGCAAGGTGCAGCACCCAACTTACAACTAAAGTAACCCCCGCAAAGGATGCTTATGAATAAGCGTATACGACTGGCTTTAACCACCGGCGAACCTGCTGGTATTGGCCCTGATTTAGTCTTGCAGTTAGCCAGTCAAACGCATTGGACTGAAGATGTCATTGCTTTAGCCGACATTGAAATGCTACGAGCGCGTGCGCGTTTACTAAACCTCTCTCTGCGCTTACGCCCTTATACACCGGATCAATTCCAAGAGCCTTGCCAACAAGGTGAGTTATTTGTACTGCATATCCCTTGTACCGCGCCTGTGGTTCCCGGTAGTTTGGATAGCCGTAATGCCGCTTATGTTTTAGAGCTACTGAAACACGCTACTAGCGGTTGTCAAGCGGGCGAATTTGCTGCCCTGGTCACCGCCCCCTTACACAAAGGCATTATTAATGAAGCTGGTGTACCTTTTACTGGACATACTGAGTTTTTAGCAGAGCTTACCAATGCACCCTTGCCTGTCATGATGCTGGCTAGCGGCAATTTGCGCGTCGCCTTAGCTACCACGCACTTACCTTTAAATAAAGTGAGTGCGGCGATTACAGCGCCTTTATTACGCAAGGTGTTAAAGATTCTAGATCAAGACTTACGGACTAAATTCGGCATTAAACAGCCGCGTATCTTAGTCTGTGGACTCAATCCACATGCAGGCGAAGGCGGTTATTTAGGAATGGAAGAAATTGATGTCTTGATTCCGACTATTCGTCAACTCCAGCAGCAAGGCTTGCATCTTACTGGCCCATTGCCCGCTGATACTTTATTTACACCCCGTCATTTGCAACAAGCGGATGCGGTACTCGCAATGTATCATGATCAAGGCTTACCAGTACTCAAATATGCCGGTTTTGGTAAAGCAGTCAATATTACTTTAGGTTTGCCAATTATTCGTACTTCAGTCGATCACGGCACGGCGCTTGATTTAGCAGGCACAGGTAAAGCCGAAAGTGGTAGTTTGAAAGCGGCTATTCAATTAGCCATAGGTTTAGGGCGCAGCCAGAATTAAGGTTATAAGTGTAAAAAAAGGGCATCTCAATGATGCCCAACCGCTAGGAGGATATTGAAGCGCAAAACGCTTCAGGATCAATAATAGTTTAAAATATACTGCACTGCAACATTTTATCAGCCTATAAACTTGTTACTTATTTTAATTATTCTTTGCTTTCGGTTAAGGATTAGCAGTCTAACTATGGCAAAATATGCGCGTTTTATCCTTTAGAACAAGCAGAGCTAGTGACTGAAGATGATGACTGATTACTTGCTAATTATTGTTGGCACCGTTTGGGTGAATAATTTGGTGCTCTCCCAATTCCTTGGGCTTTGTCCTTTTATGGGCGTATCACGTAAGCTCGAAACCGCAATTGGTATGGGACTAGCGACGACTTTCGTCTTAACTCTTTCCTCAGTTAGTAGTTATCTGGTAGACACTTGGCTGCTGGAGCCTTTAGGTTTGCAATATTTACGCACCTTAAGCTTTATTTTAGTGATTGCTGCTATTGTCGGCTTTACTGAAATGGTCGTGCGTAAATCCAGCCCCGTTCTGCATAATGTTTTGGGTATTTATTTACCGCTCATTACCACTAATTGCGCCGTTTTAGGTGTAGCCTTACTTAATGTGCAAAAACAGCACGGTTTTATTGAATCCGCGCTGTATGGTATGGGTGGTGCTTTGGGCTTTACCCTAGTCATGGTGATGTTTGCGAGTATTCGTGAACGCTTAGTTGTTGCTGATATTCCGAATGTGTTTAAAGGTAATGCCATCGGTCTCATCACCGCGGGCTTAATGGCACTGAGTTTTATGGGCTTCTCTGGTTTGGTAAAGCACTAAGATGTTAAGCGCTTTATTAGTTGTAGGCAGTTTGGCAGCTATTTTTGGCTTATTGCTCGGCTTTGCCGCGATTCGCTTTAAAGTCGAAGGTGATCCGCTCGCGGATAAGATCGACAAGTTACTGCCCCAAACCCAATGTGGGCAATGCACCTTTCCAGGTTGTCGCCCTTATGCAGAAGCGATAGCCAAAGGTGAGGCTGACATCAATCAATGCCCTCCAGGCGGTGAACCGACGATTCAAGCCCTTGCGGAGCTACTTGGGGTTGAACCTAAGCCGCTCAATGCTGAAAATGGTGAAGCGCAAACTGTACCTTTAGTGGCCATTATTGACGAAGCGACTTGCATTGGTTGTACCTTGTGTATTCAAGCCTGCCCAGTGGATGCGATTGTTGGTGCAGCCAAACATATGCATACGGTCATCGAAGCAGAGTGTACTGGCTGCAAACTCTGTTTACCGCCCTGCCCCGTTGATTGCATTTTAATGGCTCCAGTGAAAACCAGCCCTACTACGTGGAAATGGCCTTATCCGATCATTCCTCTGAAAGAGGTGGCCTAATGTTTAATCTGCGTAAATTCTGGCAAAGCAGTAGCGGCTTACATCTTAAGGATTATCACAAAGAACAATCTACTCAACAGCCAGTAAGGAAGCTTACTGCTGCTAATGCGAGTGAATTAGTTATTCCCTTGCAACAACACTCAGGGCATAAACCCAAAATCATCGTTAAAGCAGGCGATTTTGTTTACAAAGGACAATGTTTAGCTGAAGCTGAAGGGGTTATCAGCGTGCCTGTGCATGCCAGTACCTCGGGCAGAATACAAGCGATTGAAGAGCGCCCCATTGCGCACCCTTCTGGTTTAACTGATTTATGTGTGATTTTAATTCCCGATGGGCAAGATAACTGGGGTGATCAGCGCTTAGTACCGATTAAAAATTATGCTGAAGCTTCTGCTACTGTCTTACGTGAACGTGTGAGCCAAGCGGGGATCGTGGGTTTAGGTGGTGCAGTCTTTCCCTCCGCGATCAAGCTAAATGTCCCCGAATCAGTACAACTCACCACCCTAGTAATTAATGGCGCTGAATGTGAGCCTTATATTACCTGTGATGATCTATTGATGCGCGAGCAGGCGAGTGAAATCATCACTGGCTGCCTGATTATGCTCAGAGCCTTGCATGAACATGCGCCCTCTCAAGGCTTAGAGTGCTTAATTGGGATTGAAGATAATAAGCCGCAAGCTATTCAAGCCATGCAAGTTGCTGCTGAGCACACGAAGGATACTCGTATTAAGATAGTACCTGTTCCTACTCAATATCCTACCGGTGGCGAACGGCAATTAATTCATATTTTAACTGGGCGCGAAGTCCCTAGTGGTAGGCGTCCGACTGATATTGGGGTGCTTTGCCATAATGTCGCCACGGCGCGTGCTATTTACCAAGCAGTCGTGTTAGGCCAGCCCTTAATTTCCCGTTATGTGACTGTCACCGGCAAAGGTGTGGTGCAACCACAGAATTTCGATGTCCCCATTGGTTTAAGTATGCACACCCTTATTCAAGCTGCGGGTGGTTATACTTCAAAAGCTAAACGCTTAATTATGGGCGGCTCTATGATGGGCGTAGCTTTACCGACTGATCAAATACCAGTCGTGAAAGCAACCAATTGTTTATGGGTCAGCGAGCAGGCGACCGAAGCTATTACCCTACCCTGTATTCGCTGTGGTCAATGTGCAGAAGCTTGCCCTGTCAATCTCTTACCGCAGCAATTGTATTGGCATGCTCGTGCGCGTAACCTTGAAAAAGTCGAGCAACATCATATTTTTGACTGCATTGAATGCGGTTGCTGTGCTTATGTCTGCCCTAGTCATATTCCGCTGGTGGATTATTATCGTTATGCTAAAGCCGATATTTACGCCCAACGTGAAGCGCGTGAAAAAGCTGATTTAGCCCGCGAACGCCACGACTTTCACCAAGAACGCCTTGAACGAGCTAAACGTGAAAAGGCCGAGAAACTAGCTAAGCATAAAGAAGTCGCACAAACTAAAACTAGCCAAGACGACAAACAAGCAGCCATTCAAGCAGCTTTAGAGCGTGCTAAAGCGAAAAAAGCTCAGCAAGCTGCCCCTGCACCTAGTGCCACTGCTGCAGAGGATAAACCAGCATGATGTTTGGTACTAAAACTTCACCGTATATGCATGCGCCGCAAAGCGTTGGGCAAGTCATGGCACAAGTCATTTATGCCCTAGTGCCAGGAACTTTAGTATTACTGTGGTTTTTTGGTTGGGGGGTGGTCACCAATTTATTACTAGGCTTGGGCTTTGCTTTAGGCTTAGAAGCTTTAATGCTCAAATTGCGCCAACGCCCCCTTATACCTTTTTTGACTGACTACAGCGCATTGGTTACTGGTTGGCTGTTAGCTGTTGCACTTCCACCCTATGCACCTTGGTGGTTACTGCTGA
Source organism: uncultured Thiothrix sp. (assembly GCF_937876535.1). Classification (GTDB taxonomy): domain Bacteria; phylum Pseudomonadota; class Gammaproteobacteria; order Thiotrichales; family Thiotrichaceae; genus Thiolinea. The sequence goes on along the minus strand of NZ_CALFHZ010000020.1, from coordinate 288,886 downwards.
TTGCCATGGTTTTTGCCATAGTAATTGCTAAGCATCTGTATGGTGGCTTGGGCTATAACCCCTTCAATCCTGCAATGGTTGGTTATGCAGCCGTCTTGGTGTCTTTCCCCATTGAAATGACCAGTTGGCCAACACCTGAACTTACCAGTATTGGCAATATCAGTTTAAGTGAAACTTTGCAGCAAGTCTTTCTAGGTGGCATTAGTACTTGGGATGGCCTGACCCAAGCCACCCCACTCGATACAATCAAAACACATTTAAGACTCGGTGAAACAGTCGAGCAAATTCGTCAAGGCCAAGCTTTTGGTTGGATCGCAGGTCAAGGTTGGGAATGGGTGAGTTTAGCTTGGCTGGCAGGCGGTTTATGGCTGATTTATCGCAAGATCATTAGCTGGCATATTCCAGTTGCTTTAATCGCCGCTCTGGCTGGAATGTCTATGATGTTTTGGCTAATTAATCCGCATAGTTATAGCTCACCCCTCTTCCATTTAGTCAGTGGCGCGACTATCTTAGGTGCTTTTTTTATTGCCACCGACCCCGTTTCTGCGAGTACCACACCTCTAGGTAAACTTCTTTATGCCGGCGGAATAGGTTGTTTTACTTATATTATTCGGGTTTGGGGTAACTATCCGGATGCGATTGCCTTTGCTGTGTTGATTATGAATATGGCTGTACCCTTACTGGATACCTATACCCAACCGCGGGTGTATGGTACTAAAGGACGGTTTGGCTTATGAATACTTTAGTATGGGAACTTAGCAAGCCTACCCTCTTATTAGCAGGTTTCGCCTTGGCAGGTACCTTGCTGCTAGCGGGTGTACATACCGTTACCGCTAAGCAAATTGCTGAAAGTGAGCGTCAAGCACTGCTCACACGGATTAATACCTTAGTCGAAGCCAGCCGCTATGATAATAATCCATTGGAAGATACGCTTAGCCTAGCCGCTACCGAGTTGAATAGCTCCGAACCGGTACTAGTCTATCGCTTGCGAAAACAGAACCAACCAGTTGCTGCAGTTTTCACCACGACTACACCCGATGGGTATAGTGGTAATATACGTTTAGTCGTTGGTGTTAATGCAGATCAAACGCTCGCGGGTGTACGTGTGTTAGCGCATAAAGAAACCCCCGGTTTAGGCGATTGGATTGATGTCGAAAAAAGCGATTGGATTTTAGGTTTTTCAGGTAAATCGCTTCAAAATCCTACTGAAACTGCTTGGTCGGTGAAAAAAGATGGTGGGGAATTTGATCAGTTCACCGGCGCAACCATTACCCCACGTGCCGTGGTCGCCGCAGTCAAACAGGTGCTGGTTTGGTCAGGACAACATACCGATACTTTATTTGCGCCTAGTACAGGAAAGCAGCCATGAGTGCAGAACATCCTTATCGTGAAATCGCCTTCAATGGCCTTTGGCAAAATAATCCCGGCTTAGTCCAGCTTTTAGGCTTATGCCCTTTAATGGCGGTCACTACCAATATAGTCAATGGACTTGGTTTAGGCATCGCTACCTTACTGACCTTAGCCACTACTAACTTACTGATTTCCTTGTTACGTCCTTTCATTCGTGAAGAAATTCGGATTCCCGCCTTTGTCTTGATTATCGCCTCTACCGTCACCGCAATTGAATTACTGATTCATGCTTATTTCAGCGAACTCTATGCAGTGCTAGGGATCTTTATTCCTTTGATTGTGACCAACTGCATCATTATTGGCCGAGCTGAAGCTTATGCCGCGAAAAATCCACCCAAATATGCTTGGCTAGATGGTTTAATGATGGGGCTTGGTTTTACTTTAGTCTTAGTTGCCTTAGGAGCCATTCGCGAATTTTTGGCACATGGGACTTTATTCTCCCAAGCCCATCTGATGTTTGGAGAAGCGGCACGCGGCTTAAGTTTGCATCTTAGTGATAATTTCAAAGGCTTATTATTAGCGGCTTTGCCACCCGGTGCGTTTATTAGCTTAGGTTTTTTAGTAGCGGGGAAAAACTATATTGATCAACGGCGGGCAGCGCGCGCCCAACAACAAGCTTTACTCAAACCTGTGAGTGACGCCATTTGAAGCCGGAACAATGTGCGGAAATATTTCGACGCTGGCAAGCTGCTGACCCGCATCCAAGCACTGAGTTGAAGTATGCTTCGCCCTTTGAACTCTTAGTGGCAGTGATTTTATCGGCTCAAGCCACGGATAAAAGCGTCAATAAAGCGACCACAGAACTCTTTCCCGTGGCAAATACACCGGAAGCAATTTTAGCTTTAGGCGAAGCAGGCTTACGCAACTATATTAAAACCATTGGTCTTTATAATGCCAAAGCCAAAAATATTATTGCGACTTGCCAAATGCTCATTGAACAGCACCAATCGGAAGTTCCTAATAATCGAGCTGATTTAGAAGCCTTACCTGGTGTTGGCCGCAAGACCGCTAATGTTATTTTGAATACTGCTTTTCATCAGCCTACGATGGCAGTTGATACACATATTTTTCGCCTCGGCAATCGTACTGGCTTAGCACCGGGGAGAAATGTACTGGAAGTGGAAAAAGGTTTGCTCAAAAATATTCCGCCTGAATACTTGCAAGATGCGCATCACTGGCTGATTTTACATGGTCGTTATGTTTGTACAGCGCGCAAGCCTAAATGCCCCACTTGCTTGATCGTGGATTTATGTGAATACAAGGAAAAAACTGCCGCATGATCTCTGCCCAACGTGAAAACTTACGCCGCTATTATCTAACTTGCTGGCAAAAACAGCAGGCCGGACAAGTATTAGAAGGCTTAGAAAAACAAGTCGCGGCAGTGATTTTAGAGCACCCAGAATATCACCCGATCCTTGCCAATACTGATCAAGCTTTGCAGCAAGATTATGCGCCAGAAGAAGGCAATACTAATCCCTTTCTGCATATGGGCTTACATTTAGGTTTGCGAGAACAAGTGTCCACCGACCGACCCGTAGGAATTCGTGATCTTTATGAAAATCTAGCTGAACGCTACGGGCAACATGAAACCGAACATTTAATGATGGAATGTTTGGTGGCCAATCTTTGGCAAGCTCAACAGCAGCAACAGCCGCCCGATGAGCATGCTTATTTAGCCTGCTTAGTGAAACTCGGCTGAAAGCTGCATGTCAGCAGCATCGACTCGCAAGAAACTACCCTGTTGATACCAGTCGCCGAGCACGATTCGCTTGGCGCTTTGCCCCTCTAAGTTAAACTCGTGAATAGCAGGCCGGTGAGTGTGTCCATGAATGAGCTGGGTTACTTGAGCCGTGCGCATAGCAGCTTCAATCGCTGTTTGATTGGCATCAAGAATGTCTTCCTGCTTAGTTTGTGCAGTTTGCTGGCTTTGCATCCGTAAACTTTGCGCATACTGCAAACGCTCAGGGATACTTTTAGCTAAAATTTGTTGTTGCCATTGCGGGCTACGGAATAAAACCCGTGCTTTTTGATAATCTATATCATCAGTGCATAGTAAATCGCCATGCATAATCAGGGTTGACTGACCGTAGAGGTCAATAGTTTTTTGTTCAGGCAGGAGTGTCATCGAACTTAGCTCAGCGAATTGCTCTGCCAATAAAAAATCACGATTTCCATGTTGGAAGTAAATCGGCGTGCCACTCGCTGCAACCTGCCTAAAGGCTTGCAGAATCGGCAATACCCTTTGACCCTCTGGGGTTGCGAGAAAATCATCACCAATCCAATACTCAAACAAATCGCCAAGGATGTATAAAGCTTCGGCTTGCCCACGAATATGCTGCAAAAATTCAAACAATAAATGCGTACTGGCTGGGCGAGCTGGCTCTAAATGCAGATCAGAAATAAACCAAGTTGTCATTCAAAACCGCTCCAAGCTCCGTTAAGCCGCTAAATAAGTCGGCGATTGCATTTCATTTAAGCGGCTAAAGGCACGCGCAAATTCAAATTTGAGCAACTGACCTTGATACAGCTCTTTAATATCGTAGCGGGTGGAGATGATCAGTTGTACCTTACGGTCATACAACTCATCAATGAAATTCAAAAAGCGCCGCGCTGCGTTCTCGCTATCCTGATTCATAATCGGAATATCAGAGAGAATAATCGTCCCATAACGCGCTGCTAACTCAATATAGTCGCTGGTGGAGCGTGGGCCATCACAGACCGTTTTAAAATCTAGCCAAATAATATTATCAGCCATTTTCTTCACCGGCAGGCGGCGGCTATTCAGCTCCATTTCTACATTTTCGTGAACCTTGCCTTTTGCCTCCTCACGGAAGCGTTGCTCAAGCTCGGGGTCTGAATGGGTAATATTATCGGTCTGCTCATCCAAAGGAATCACATGGCGCATACGGTAGTCAACACCATTATCTAATTCTAACACTTGCAGATTTTTCTTAATTAACTCAATCGCTGGCAAGAAGCGCGCACGCTGTAGACCATTTTTATAAAGATCATCCGGCGGGCGATTGGAGGTGGTTACAATAGTGACATCATTATGCACTAAGCCCTGCAATAACCCCGCTAGAATCATCGCATCGCCGATGTCTAAGACATGAAATTCATCAATGCAAAGCAGTTCCGTATTGGCAGCAATTTTTTTGGCAACCAACTCCAAAGGGTCTTTTTGATGAGTACCTAATTTGCGCAGTTCTTCATGCACCATCAACATAAAATGATGATAGTGATAGCGATTTTTCTCGGCGATGGGTACAGCTTTAAAGAAATAATCCATAATCCACGTCTTACCACGCCCTACGCCACCCCACATATAAGCACCTTTCACACTGACTTCAGTGCGTGGTTCGGGCTTAGAGAAGAAGCGAAACCCTTTCGCGGGCGGTTGGGGCTTAGGATTGACTAAACCATCCATAATTCCTTGTAAAACCTGAATAGCACCTTCCTGTGCAGGGTCTCGTTGGATATTGCCAGCAGCAACTTCGGAATTATACAGAGCAAGCAGTGTCATGTGGTGGATTTCACGATTAGCTAATAAGCTCGCGTATTGTCGGTAATCGCTTTCAGATCGTCAACCAATGCACCGACAAATCCGTTAATTTTCACCCTTTAAAGCGGTAAAATTGTCGACAATGTGCAATTGCACATTCTTTGCATCAGGAATAATGGGTTTAGGGGAAGCTGTTTTGTAATCAGAAACATGCTACAACTAGCTTTTGCGTAATGAGACAGAGTTTTATGATGTCGACACTTCACGAAGCACAGATTTTAAGTATTGCTCAACAGGGCGAGCCGGTGTTGGCTCAGCTCGCTCAAGCTGTCAGCAACCCGCTCGAGTCTGAAGTACAAACGCTGATTCGAAATATGCATGCTACCATGCTCGCTGCGAATGGTGTCGGTATTGCGGCTCCACAAGTTTTCCAATCTTTAAGAATCATTATTGTCGCCTCACGCCCGAATCCACGTTATCCCGATGCACCTTTAATGGAACCCATCGCGATGATTAATCCAGAAATCCTTTGGCAATCGACTGAAACTTGCTTAGGTGAGGAAGGCTGTTTGAGTGTAGAAAATACCCGTGCCCAAGTTGCACGCGCCGAGCACCTAAAGATGCGTTATCTCAATCAACAAGGTGAGAAAATTGAGGCTGACTATAGCGGTTTTGTAGCACGAATTATTCAGCATGAAGTCGATCATTTGAATGGGGTATTATTTGTGGAGCGGGCTGAGCTTGCTCAGGACTAGTTAAAATTAACCTAGCCCTAAACAGAAAAGCTACTTAAGCACGCCGCGAACGCTTCCGCACGCCACCACCGCCTAAAGAACCACCCTCTACGCTTAAGTCACCGGCTAATTGCGCTTGTGCACCTTTAGACACGGTGCCTAAATCACGCAGAATCACGTCCAAACTAGGTTTTGCTTGCGGCACATGTTTGTCCATCGCAGCACGCATCGCTTTAATATGCTCAGGGCTAGTCCCACAGCAACCACCAATAATCCGCGCCCCCGCATCCATCGCTAATTCGACATACCGCGCCATGAGTTCTGGCGTACCGTTATAGACAATTTTGCCATCGACATACTCAGGAATACCGCAGTTTGCTTTAGCCACAATAATAGGCTCTTGTTCTTCACCTGCTGCATTAAAGAAATTCAATACGGCTGCCACCACCTCAGAAGCGCCTACTCCACAATTCGTTCCGCAGGCAATCGGATGGGGATGCAGATTCGGTTGCAGATTAATAATATCCGCTGCCGTCAAACCCATCATCGTGCGACCATTGGTATCAATACTTAAAGTATTCACCACAGGTAAACCCACGCGCCCAGCACCTAAGACCGCCGCTTCAACCTCTTCTTTTGAGGACAAAGTCTCAAGCCAAAGTACATCCACACCTGCCGCTGCTAAAGCCCGCGCTTGCTCTTCAAAAATATCCGCTGCCTCCGCAATCGAGAGCGGGCCATTCGGCTCCAAAATATCCCCAGTAGGCCCCATTGAGCCACCCACAACAATCTCGCGCCCTGCTTTAGCAATCTCATCTTTTAAAATTTTGACCGCCGCCGTATTCAACTCTGCAACCCGATCTTGAGCTTGATGTAATACTAAACGACGGCGATTTCCACCAAAGGTATTGGTTAAGATAATATCGGAGCCTGCTTCCACAAAGGTGCGATAGTGTGCAGCAATTTTTTCCGGCTGTTCAGCATTCCATAACTCGGGCGCATCGCCGGTCATTAAACCCATGGTGAATAAATTAGTACCGGTTGCACCATCAGCTAAGAGAAAGCGTTTTTCCGCCAACATGCGCAAAAATAAATTAGATTCGGACATTCTTAAACCAGCCTCAAAAGCAAATGAATGCGCGCATTCTGGCATAGCTTGAGGAGGGTGAACAGCTTAGGACAAGGCTAATCAACTGTTTATCCTATTAAGTAAATGGGTCGCAACTAATTCCGCAAAATCCGTCGATAGGTTTTACGATCAATTAACAAAATCCGTCCACCTGTAGCTTGGATTTGCAAAGTACGTACCTCAAAACCTTGGCTTGCTTCGGGTGCTAAAACGACTCGGTAGCCACCACGCTCACCCATTTCAAAACTATATTTGCCGTGTGCGTAAATATTGGGATACCCGTTTACTCGAAAATGATCCTGCTGAAACTCATAGGTTAAAGAGGGTTGAGTGTGCGCTAAGGCTCCCTCTGAATAGCGCCAAACCCCCTGAATTTCTGGGATACCGCTAGAATTTTCACTGATCGTACTACAACCTATATTGAGTAGCATGCATGCCAGCCATACACTCGCTAACTTGTATCCCCCTAACCCATTCATACTTATTAAAAATTCCATCTATGAAAACAGTGGCTTGAGTTTAGTGCATCAGGAAATAATTTTGTGAAAAAATCCCTCACTATTAACCAGCTTTAAACACGAGTCGGCAAAGAGCGGGCGTATAAAGCAACCAGTAATAAAAATGCACCAAAAATATAATAGACCGTATAAAAAGGCAGCATCAACAAAATAATGGAAATAACTAACGGAGTCAGTAATTCTGACATTTCTCGCCAAGTTGAAAATACCATAGTCATTTCGGTGCGTTCATAAGGCTTTACAGTACGCATAAACGGGATATTCCCTAAGACATCGACAAAAGAAGCTCCCCACGCCCCTGTCCACCACAATAGCACGCCAATTTTCTGTGAATCACCTAATAACCCCAAGCCTAATAAGGAACTACCACATAAGCACAAACCAAAAATCAGTACGTTTTTAGTATGGAAGCGTTCAGCTAAAGCCCGTACCCAAGGGCTAAAAAATAACATCGCACAGCCTAAAGATAATAAAGCAGCACCCACCCATTTAGGTAAACCGGCCTCTACTACATAAATAGGCCCATAGACATATAAAAGCACCCAAAATACTGAACGACTTAAAGTAATCAAATAAGAAATACGTAAGAACTTTTGCTTAAAAAAATGCGGCACTAAAATTAAAGGATGGATAGCTTTCCGTGGTTTGGCAGCGGTTAAAACGGGATTATCCCCTAAACGCAGATGCCAGAAATAAGCGAGCATAACGACTGCACTCATCATGGACACTAAAAAGGCACTGAAAGGCATTTCATGTTCCCACAAGAAAATGCCTAGTAATGGCCCTAGCAACCAAGCCACCCCGTTATACAACATGCGACGCGATTCTGTGCGGGCAAACTCAAGCTTTTCGATATAGTCCATGACATATAAAGAAATACACACCGTAAACATCGAAGCCGCAGCCGAACGCAGTCCTATTCCTGTTGCGAATATCCACCCGCTCCCAAAATACATCAGGAGTGATGACACCACCAACATCACTGCCCCCAAACTTAAGACCCAACGCCGCTGTAAGATCTTTTCTAAACGGCTAAAATTTAGGGTTATAAATAAGGTAACGAGCGCGGCGACTAAGTAAATCTGCGCTACAGCTTCTTTACTCCCTAAGGCCTCAAAAGCGATCAACGGAATGATGCCTACTAGAACGGCACGTGCTAAGCCTTCTAAAGCAGTTAAACGAGCTAAAGCTCCGCCAGTATCAGTGTCTGCAGCTAAAGCAATCACTCCGGACGGCCGTGGTGGTAACATAGGTGGTGCCCCATTTTTGTGAATTTTATCTGAACAACGCGCATGGTAACGCTTTCAACTGGCACTAGTAAAAGCCTTTATTCTTAAAGCTCTTCTAAACTCATAACCCCATTCCAAGCTACTGGAACTTGGTAAGCACTAGCTTGCATACGTTGTAAAATTAATGAGTAATAATGACTAGGCTGTTGAAGATTTAGTTCCTCTAAACTTGCTTTAGCTAAGCTCCAATTACCTTGCAGATAAGCCTGAATGGCAACCTCATGCTGCTCAAAGCATACCTGATGCGTAGCTAACTCCATCTTTAAACCCAAAGGTTGATAGATCATCACCGAATCCTGCCGCCCACGTACACGTACATGATCTAACAAACGAAATTGAATAGCTGGACAAAGCGCTACCGTTTCTGAACTGACCAAAGTTTCGATTTGATAGTATTTGGTTAATTCTTGTAAGCGGGAAGCTAGATTGACCGCATCGCCTAGCACAGTATAGGCACGTCGATAAGTTGAACCCATATCACCGACTGTCATTTCGCCACTATGAATACCAATCCCAGCTTTCACGATGCCTTGAATCCCTAAGTCCTTAAAAGCAGGTTGGATGGTTTTAAGCGTTTTCTGCATAGCTAAGGCTGCTAAGACAGCGTGTTCAGCATGGGCATCATCCGGCAAAGGAGCACCCCAAAAGGCCATAATCATATCGCCTACATATTTATCAACGGTACCTTGATGCTGGAAAATAATTGAAGTTAGCGGGGTTAAATAGGCATTGAGGAAAGTTTGCACCTGAGTCGAGGAGAGCTGTTCTGCTAAGGGGGTGAATTGGCGAATATCTGAGAACAAGACGGTCATCGAGCGGCGTTCACTCTCCATACTAGTATTCAGTTGTTTATTCGCTAACAACTGATCAATATGCCCAGAAGGTACATATTGACCAAACATATCTCGAATTCGCTGCCGCTGCCGATGTTCAGTTAATAAACGTTCTAAGCCAAAAAACAGGCTCATCACTAGCACCAATAGTAACGGTGGCAGCAGAGGTGTATTCATTCGCCAATAAGTCCATAACCAGATATTCAAACTAGTCACTAACACAGCCAACGCGCCACCAAAAATAAGCATGCCATAGGGTTGTAGATGTGGATACAACCAGAGCATCGTTATACCTAATAACAGCATTTCTAAAACAATCGCTGCTTCCAACCAATCGGGGGTAACAGGAATAATCTCTGGATGCAATAAGGCATAAATTAAAGTGGCTTGCGCTTCTACTCCTGGAAAACTAGGTTGAAAAGGTGTCGAGCGTAAATCAGCTAAGCCCTTGGCAGAAGTGCCAATCAAAACAATCGCATCCATAAACTTATCTGCGACTGGCTGGCGGAGTATGTCCGTCGCTGCGACAAGTTCGAACTGCCCAGACTCACCTAAAAAGGGAATAATAATTTGCCCTGTAGGATCGGTGGGGATCACTTTACCGGCAAACTCAAGTTGACTGATGACCTCAAGCGTACCGACTCTTGCTGTAGTCAGTTTGATAGGCTGCTCATCTAACAAATACTGGCGTACTGTTTGCAAAGCTAAGCTTGGATAAAGTTGTTGTTTAAACTCAAGAACTAAAGGTGCAGACCGGATTACTCCATCATCATCAGGAAAAATATTCAAAAAACCAGTTTGAGCAGCTGCTGCAGCTAATTTAGGTAAATTAGCGGTTACCCCTAACATGACCAAGCTGGTAGGCAAGTTTTTAGAATTAACTTGCCAGTCAATCAGCACTGGTGTTAGCGTGCCTTTTTGAAAACTATCAGTTTGATGGAATAAATTACCCAAAATGACCGGTTTACCTTGCAAGGCCTTGGCTAAATGCTCATCACCATCTAATTGTTGATAATGAGCTAAGAGGCTAGGATCGATGGGTATTGACGCAGGTAACCGCTGTTTAATTTCGTCAAGGGGATGGAGCTCAGGCTCGGGGAAACTCATATCTAAAGCAATGACTGCAGCACCAGCAGCATTTAAATGTTCAATAAGTGTAGCTAGTTTGTAACGTGACCACGGCCATTGCCCTTCGATTTGCAAGCTCCGTTCGTCAATATCAACAATAAGAATAGGGGGATTAGTCTTTTGCGTCTGTTGCGTGGTTGAACGCATGCGCAAATCATACGCTAACGCCTCCATCCGTTGAAAGACTAAGGGCGCTATGGATAGATGCCCTAGATACATTAAACAAGCGCTTACTAGAATCGCAATACCCAAACCCAAGACATAGAGTTCTTGCCATCGCCACCAACGCTGCAACATAAGCCTATCAATGTTGGTTAAAGGGCTTAGTTTAACGATTTAGCAGGCTTAAACCTGTTAGTTATTCACGAATTCTGAACTGAACACTAACTACAACTCACTCACTGTATGATGATAACTCGGTGTGAGGTTGAGGCTAAGTTATAGATACAAAATCCGTTGATATATTAAGAAGTTCGGACTTTTCTAGACCATCCAAGTTTATTTTAAGATGAGAACCATTAATGAGTTTGTCTATCAATCAGTTAACTCTAGTAAAACCTAAGCTTCTTTGGGGACTTATTTTTTTTTCTGATCTCTGTTTTGCAGCTCAACCTTTACCTCTTGATGCCTTGCAGCAAGCGATAGCAACTGAGCAATATGCCCTTGCTTGGGAACAAGCAAAAAACTTAAAGGATCAACGCGAAGGTGATCCAGACTTTGACTTTCTGTATGGCTTAGCGGCTTTAGAAACAGGGCATTTTGAGTATGCTTTATTAGCTTTAAAACGCACTGTGGCCAATCAACCGGAGCAAGTACGCCCGCATTTAGAATTGGCACGTACTTATCTGGCCTTGCATAATCCCGACTCTGCCACCGTTGAATTTAAGACTGCCTTAGAGCTACCGATGCCCGCAAATGTGCGGCGCAATGTAGAACAACAACTACAGGCACTTACCACTGGTGAACAAGCCACTACTAATGGTAGTAGTGCTTGGCAAAGCTCAGCTAGCTTTGCTTTAGGGCATGACAATAATGTGAATCTAGGGGTGAACAATGCGAGTATCAACTTGCCGATTTTTGGGGAAGTCACCCTGGATCACTCCTCCATCAAACAAGACTCTAGTTTTAGTGAACTAAGCACCCAACTAAGCTATAACCAAGTGCAAACAGCTGAGCGTGCTTGGTTTGTCAATACTAGCTTTACTCACAAACACTATCCGCATGCTGTGGCTTATAGCACTAAAGACTTGAATCTAAATGTGGGTCAAGTATTTATGGATGGCAATCAGCGCTATCAACTAGGCATCAATTTGCAGGCTTTAAATTTACGTGAACAGAGTTATAGTCGCTCACAATCTTTGGAGGCTAGCATAAACTATAAACAAGACCCAGCGCATAGTTGGTTAGGTACTATCAGTTGGGGAAACACAGACTATCAACAAACCATCAATAAAAACCAGAATAACCAAACACTACAATTAAGCACTCAATATCAAATGAATACCCATCAGCTAGGTCAGCAAATTGGCTTTGTTGTTAGCCATGAAATACCAGAAAAGGACAAATTCAAATACCTAAACCGGGATGTAATCAGTTTAGGTTATGGTCTAACTAAAACCTGGAATTCGACCCAGACCAGCTCTATAGGCATCAATGCACAGCGCCGTGTTAATCAGGGCACTGATCTTACCTATCGAGCTAAACGCAAAGATAAGCGTCTTACCCTACAAATATCCCATCAAATTCAATTAAGCAGTAAAGCTAGCTTTTTTACCAATGCGGGTTATGTTAATAATGCGAGTAATCTAGACCTGTATGATTCAGAAAAAGCATTTATTAAAGCCGGCATTAATTATCAGTTTTAGTTTCAGGAGTGCCTACCCATGTTCAATCCATCTATCACCAGCTTTCTTTGCTTACTCCTGATTGCTCCTGCTGCTCTAGCCACTACGAATGAAAACCTAGGGATAACTTTATTAGCCAAAGGCAGTATTCAAGCAGAACGGTATGGCGCACAAACTGCAATTAAGCGTTTAAGCAATGTGTATCGCTCTGACATTATTCGTTCTGCTAAGGACTCCACTGCACAGTTTCGCATGGTGGATGATGCTTATATTGAGCTGTATGAAAACTCTGAATTGCGCTTAGAAAACTATCAGCTTAATGCCGATGGCAAGCATGGTAATGTTCTTATGGAATTACTTTCTGGCGGTTTACGCACCATTTCTGGCGCGATTGGGAAGCAAAATAAATCCGAATACCAACTCAAAACTCCAACCGCGACCATTGGGATTCGTGGAACTTTTTATGAAGTAGCGCTTGCTAAAGAAGGCATGTATTTAGCGGCATGGAAAGGTGGGATTACTGTCAAAACCTACTCAGGTGCTTGTGACTTGAGGATTGGTAGTGGGCAAGCAGCGAACTTTGCCTTTGTAAACCATAGCGGTCAATGCGAGCTTTTACAGGAAGCACCGCGCATTTTTACTGAAAAGAAAACTAAGCCACGCTCAAATGCAACTACCATCGCCATGTTGCCTAACGCAAGCTTTGAAAGCCAAGTATTAGTAAAACCTCGGGATGGTAATTTACCTGAAGAACCAGAGCTAGCGCGTAAAGCGATTATCATTACTCCCTCTAGTGCAGCTGTTAAAGGCTCTGCTAGTGAGGATGAGCAAGGCACGCCTACTTTAAAGCTCAAAAATGAGTATTTACATACAAGCATCGACCATGTAAAGCAAAACGAAAAACCCTTAAACCAGTTTGATGTGAAATGGGGACGTTGGGCTGATTACACGGCTCAATCAGGCAGCCCGATAACTAATCAACAAGGCTTGATGTGGATTTCTTATCAAGGCACACCTAAAACCATACTGGAACAGCGTAGTGGCTCAGCTACTTATAGCCATCTACTAGCAAGTTCTGCACAAAGTAGTATGGGTACAGTCAGTCAACTGAAAGTTGGGATGAATATTAATTTTGATAGTGGCAAAGTCACGAATGGTCAAATTAGTGCTAATGTCCCCAATCATACATGGCAAGGTCAATTTGATGGGCAGCTTAGCTCCGGTGACTTAAAACTAAACTTTCAAGGGGGTCAATTAACGAATGACACAACACATCATGCTAGCCAAGTTAATGGCTCAATTAGCGGTGATTTTGTTGGCAACTCTGGCCAAGGTATTGTCGGCGGATTCAATATGACGGATAGAACTAATGCAGCTAACAATATCAATGGCGCTTTTCTTATCCAACAGCCGGATGGCAACTAAACTTAGCTGAATAAACCCAAGGAGTCAGCCATGCCCAGTTTAAGCCGCACTGATTTTTTACAAGAAATGGCCAATAAAAGCCTAAGCATTACTCGTGCTAGCCAAGACTCTCGTTTGGCTGGCTTAAACTGGTCAAGCTTAGATTTGAACCGCAATGGCGTTATTAGTGGTACTGAATTTACCTATCTGTTTACAGCCTTAGATCGCTTTGATGTGAATGGTTCTTCACTCTCCTTAGATCTAGGCACGACTAATGCCCCTACGACGGTAGGAAAAATGGTAGCGGCGATTCGCGAATTGGTCACCACAACATCTACCCCCTCTGTTCCCCCGGTTAGTACGGGTAATCTAGCGGATCGAGCCTTAGCTAAAGCTTTTCCACGTGGGCTTACCAACAATTTAGCACGAGGCTCTAGTGGTACTAGTGTCGTAGCAGTGCAATATACTTTAGGACGCTTAGGTTTTTTGCGTAGCTTATGCGATGGTAGCTTTGGTGGTATGACCGAGCTAGCCTTAATTAACTTCCAAAATTCTAAAGCTTTAGCGGCAACGGGTATTGTCGATGCAACTACTTTAGCGGCTTTAGACCGAGCAGTGGTTAGTCTTGACCTGCGAGCACCGGCGGCTAAAGCAACTGATCCTTTGGCTTATTTATCCAATTTCCGTGGTTTAGGTTTACCTGTTCTAACGATTCGTAGCACAGCCGAAGTGTTTACTTGGGGTAGTCCAGAAATTCGGGCAGCTTTTGGGCAGTTCGTCGGTTTTTATTGGGAAGTGATGAAGCGCAATCGAGTAGAAGGCGACTGTAAAAATATTGCCCTCTTTTTTATGGATCAGTTCCGTAAACAACTGCGCGAAGATCGGATGATCACTCTGCCACATCCAGTCCTACGTAGTACCAGCGCTGAAAAGAAATGGATTATTGCCACTAGCGATAAAACTCAAGGTTTATTCAGCCGCGCCGACAAACTGCTGAGTAGTGAAGGTTTGCGCGTATCGCGGCCCGGTTATGGAGCAATCTTAAATGTACAAGCACTCGATTCACAGCATTCCATGCTGTATGGAGTGAATGTGCATTATCCCGAAATTAGCGCGGATCGTGTAGCTCAGTCTTGTACGCGTTTATTTGACTGGAGTTCTAATTATGACAATCGTGGCGATAGCTCCAAACCAGAGTTGCCTGTTGATCAACTGGTGGCAGGCAATATTATTTTCATCGACCATAGTGGTGATGGGAAATTCGATCATACCGTGACTGTAGTCAAAGTAGAAAAAGATACTGCGGGTCATACCCGTAAGATCGTGATGGCAGTGGGTTCTTATGATGATGTACGGGATGCTTCTTCAGCCACTAGTGTCGAGGGCGTGGGTCTGTCGATTGTGAATACCTATTCCGAAGAAGTAACAGTCGAACTGAATGACGTGGGGCGAATTACTAGCTCAGAGGTCACTTACTCTTCAGAACCGAGTTACATCGTGGATACTCGCTATAGTGCACGCACTACCCTAATGGAACAAAAAGGCGGTGGCAAATTAATAGTAGCTCGCTGGGGCTAGGCTGAGATAAAAAAGGGGCTTTAAGCCCCTTTCATTTTACTGATCAACTGACTAAGCGGCGACCACACTAATAACACCAAACCACCTGCGACAATTCCAATAAAGGTACTTAACAGGGTGGGTGTGATAGCACCCAAGAGATTACCTAGACCACTCACTTGACGTACAAACGCTGCCCCTCCCTCTAAAAACTCATGCGAATGGGGCAAGCCATGTGCCAAAATACTGCCCCCCACCATAAACATCGCTAAGGTACCGACAATCGATAAGGTCTTCATCAAAATTGGTGCAAAGGCTAGTAAACCGCGTCCCAAAGAGCGTTTAAATCCTGCCCATGTACTTTGAGCAGTATCTTTCAATAAGTGTAACCCCGCATCATCCAGTTTAACGATACCCGCTACTAAGCCATACACACCAATGGTCATAATCAAAGCAATCAGTGACACCACTAAGACTTGTGAGCTAAAGGGCGCATCTTTCACTGTGCCTAGGGCAATGACAATAATCTCTGCAGAGAGAATAAAATCGGTACGAATCGCACCCTTAATTTTGTCCTTCTCAAACTCAAGCATATCCACTGTAGGATCGGCTAACGCTTGCAGTTCTTCGTTATGGTGCTGCTCTTCTTCGGCATGATGGAAAACCTTGTGATAGATTTTTTCAAACCCTTCAAAGCACAGATAAGCGCCACCCAACATCAATAAGGGCGTAATTAGCCACGGCGCAATCGCACTAATCGCTAAAGCGGCTGGAACTAAAATGACTTTATTCCAGAACGAGCCTTTTGCCACTGCCCAGACAACTGGCAATTCACGCTCAGCAGTCACTCCTGCGACTTGCTGAGCATTCAAAGCTAAATCGTCACCTAAGACACCTGCCGTTTTCTTGGCAGCAACCTTGGTCATGACGGAAATATCATCTAAGATGGCAGCAATATCATCAAAAACAGCTAATAGACTGGCTCCCGCCATACTGACTCCGGAAATTTATACCTAAAACGTTTATTTAATAGCCGGTGCTGGGTTAGTTTGCAAATTATTAGGCTGATTGGCTGTACCTACTACGGGCTTAGCCTGCACTTTTAAAGCCTCATCAGCCCCATCACAGTAGCTCCAAGTCGCCTCCCAACGTGAAGGGAAATCTTTATCCAAGAATTTCACATTGAAACGCCCCCAATAGGAAGTCATCTGCCCATTAATGCCGGGGCGCTGAGTATCACAGGCTTTTTTCGAGGTATTTTTCGCCCAATAACCCGGATAGCTAGTGCGATTGCTATAAACTTTTGCTAGACCGAGTAGGTAAATCACTCCAGGCTCTTGCGGGCTACCATACGACCAAACTGCTGTGGGTCCCATTTCAGCCTCATATACAATCTGCCCTGAATTACTCTCCCAAACTTCATCAGCTTGCACACTACTGACCACAACTAAGCTAGCTAGTAAGCCTAAACACACCAAAATTTTATTACGCATTATCAACTCCAACTGGTTAACGGAATTTTCCACGCCCCAACCAACCGACTACGACCAGCGCAATCGTTAGCATAGGAATTAAGAACCAGTTGCCCCACCGAATATAGGGAGTAATGCCTTGCATAGGCTGGGCAAACTCTTCAACGACCACCTCTTGATATTGAGGCCCGGTGACGACGACTTTGCCTTTCTCATTAATAATCGCGCTGATACCATTATTGGTCGCCCGTAACAAATAGCGCCCTGTTTCAATCGCACGGAAACGAGCTATTTGCGCATGCTGAGCCGGTTCAATCGAACCAGTAAACCAGCCGTCATTGCTCACATTCACTAACATGGTCGCTTCCGGCAAGCCATCAATCATTTCCTCGCCATAAGCGTCTTCATAGCAAACGGACATACGCATGGGCTGTCCCGCAACCTGCAAATTAACTTTACCCTTCCAAGGAGCAACGTTCTCGTAAGGCAACATAATAAAATTCTCTAGCCAGCGGAGATATTCCAAGAAAGGGGTATATTCACTGAAAGGCACTAAATGACGCTTGCCATACACGTCTAAATCCCGCACCGACATAATCGCGTTATACATATGATCAGTAGATTGCTCATACTGAAAGCCCCCCATCAGCAAATCAGTTTCAGCCGTTTTGAAAGATTCTTGCAAAGGTTTTACTACATCATCCATCGAGCGCTGGAAAGTATCAAAAATAGCTGTTTCCGGCCAAATGATAATATGCGAACTGGTAATGCGTGGCTCCATCATATCAATATGCTTTTGGATATGCTGATTACGGAATTCAGGCAACCATTTTTCTTCTTGCGGAATATTGGCCTGAATCAGGCTCACGAACAGCTTTTCACCTACTGGCTGAGTCCAGTTAATGAAGCTTAAGCCATAGCCACCTACAAATAACAAAGCAAGTAAAGCGCCCGCATATATTTTTTGTAAGCGTTCACCAATGGTTATTAAAACTAAAGCACCTGCACCTACAGCCACTAACCAGCTAATCCCTAGGGAACCAAAAATGGGGGCATAATTAGCTAAGAAAGTATCGGTTTGACTATGGCCTAACTGTAGCCAAGGAAAACCTGTCAAGAACCAGCCACGAAACCATTCAGTCAGACACCAAGCGGCTGGAAATACCAGTAGCAGCTTCGACTCATTGGTTTGATAAGGAAAAAATGAGGCAATCAGACCAAACAGCATCAGCATCAAAGCGATGAGCACTACAAAGGCTGCAACCATCGCCGTTGAAAGAAAAATATTCGCTCCGCCAAAGTAGTGGATACTGAAATAAATCCAGTGTGCTCCCCCCGCAAAGAGTCCAATCCCAAACACCCAAGCAAGACGTAAGCGTTGCCAGCGTTGCAGAGGCTTCAGATTTAGCCAGAAGAATACAGCAGGTGTTAAGAAGGCAATCGGCCACCAAGCAAAGGGAGCAAAGGCAAAGACCGACACTAAACCAGCAAGGAAGGCTAACAAGTAGTCCCACCAAGAAATTTGGGCGCGAAACGACAACATGCAAGACGCTCAAAAGGAAAAGGCTGGATTATACCCCAGCCTTCTCCTTGTGCCATGCATTTTCTATGCTTTAAGCCAAAGCAACTACCGCATCCGGTAAGCCCAACGCAGTTTGTAAATCACTCAAATAGACACGCTCGGCTTCTTGGCTTTTATCTAATAACAGGGAAGAAACGAGATACAACTCTAAACCTGCCTGCTTATCCCCTTTGGCTAAAGCAGCGACTTCTTTCGCACCTAAAGGTTTAACTAAGGCATTCATCAACATGTCGTTGACATCTTGATCAATATGTAGCTCAGCCATTTTATTACGAATCGTAGCAAGCTCATGCTCATCAACTTGACCATCGGCTTTAGCCGCCGCCACCATTGCTTTTAACAACAGCTCACTGGAGAGCACAGGTTGCTTTTCAGGAGCAGGCAAAAGAGTCGGGCTTGGGTTATCCACAGTAGTTGTAGTGCTATTATCTGCCTGCCAGCGGTTATACATCTGATAAGCCAAACCACCTAAAGCTGCTAAGCTACCTACTTTTAAACCCACACCAGTGACTTTGCGCCCAGCACGAGTGCCTAATAATAGCGCTAACACCCCCGCAGCGGCTGCACCCGTTTTCATGCCGGAGAGCATTGAATCACGTTGACCGCCTTCTGCCGGAATACCCAATTTCTGCTCAGCCATCGTTTGGCCTTTTTGCGCCGTATCTTTGCCAGCCTTTAACAATTGCTCTAGTAAATTATTAATATCCATGCGTTCCTCTCGATTTACT
Source organism: uncultured Thiothrix sp. (assembly GCF_937876535.1). GTDB lineage: Bacteria > Pseudomonadota > Gammaproteobacteria > Thiotrichales > Thiotrichaceae > Thiolinea. Next base: position 269,756 of record NZ_CALFHZ010000020.1, on the reverse strand, counting down.
CGGTAGTACTTGGGTTCAATTCTGTTTGAACCTCTAATAATAAAATGCGCCGACTATCACTTTCGAGAATGCGGAATAACACATCCTCCAAGACAACTTCCTCACCCATACTTGGGATTTTACCCATCGCATGCATGACTAAACCTGCCACTGTTTCATAATCTTCCAACACAAACTTGGTACCTAAGACTTCATTGAGTTCGCTCACAGTGGTCGTAGCGTCGACCAAATAGACATTGGGTGCTTGTTGACGAATATTCAAGTCCTCTTCGCCATCATGTTCATCATCAATATCCCCAACAATTTGCTCCAGCACATCCTCAAAGGTGACTAAGCCGGTCACACCTGCATATTCATCTAGCACGACCGCCATGTGACTACGGCTATTGCGAAACTCGGCTAATAAGCGATTAAGGCGCTGACTTTCCGGCACCAACAAAGCGGGGCGCACAATATCATTCATCGCGAAACTATCAGCGCGCCCAATATATTGGAGCAGATCTTTTGCAATCAGAATGCCAACCAGTTCATCCTTACTTTTATTCATGACTGGATAACGCGAATGCTCGGTTTCCGCAATCGCCGTCAGAATTTCAGGAAAGTTTGCATCATGCTCGATAAAACTGATTTGTGAACGCGGAATCATAATCTCCCGCACTTGACGACTACCAAACTCCAAAACACCTTGAATCATTTTAACTTCATCGGTGTGGAGAATATTTTTATCATTAGCCCGTTGTAAATCATCCATCAATTGGCTCGGTGTTTGCGAAGCCAGATCAAGATGATCAATTAGCCATTGTTTCCAACGTGGTCGTGGTTGGGAACTGGCTAGTTCATTGTTTTTCATGTTACCTATTCGTTAGATTCATAAGGATTGGGCATGCCCAATTGGTTTAAAATTGCAATTTCTCGTGCTTCCATAATGTCAGCTTCAACTTCACTGTCTTCGTGATCAAAGCCTTGTAAATGTAACAAGCCATGCACAATTAAATGTGCCCAATGATGCTGTACAGGCTTATTTTGCTCAGCGGCTTCGCGCTCCACCACTGGCAAACACAAAACTAAGTCGCCAAGATGGCCGAGTTCTTCTGCTTCTAAAAACTCTAATTCAAACTCAGAAGGCTCATAAGGGAAGGATAAAACATTGGTTGGATAGTCTTTATGCCGAAAACTTTGGTTCAACTCTAAGCCTTCCTCAGTGCCGACAATGCGAATCACCACACTGGCTTCGTTTTCATCCAACCAAGCAGCACGCGCCCATTGCTCGATTAAGTCATCAGCAGGAATCGAATGAAAGGCCTCTGGGTTTTGGATTTCGACCACTAAGCTCATGCATCACCTCGCTGATGATCATGGCGTTCATAAGCAGCCACAATCTTTTGCACTAGCTCATGACGCACCACATCTTGACCTTGGAACCAAGTAAAGCTAATCCCCGGTACCTCTTTGAGAATACCTAGAACATGCTTTAAACCCGAAGTTTGCTGGCGTGGTAAATCGACCTGAGTAATATCCCCAGTAATGACTGCACGTGAACCGAAACCTAAACGCGTGAGGAACATTTTCATTTGCTCAATCGTAGTATTTTGTGCCTCATCTAAAAGAATAAAGGCATCGTTTAAAGTCCGTCCGCGCATATAAGCTAATGGAGCCACTTCAATCACATTATGCTCAATCAGACGATTAACTTTTTCAATACCAAGCATCTCAAATAAGGCGTCATACATGGGGCGTAAATAAGGATCAATCTTTTGTGAGAGATCACCCGGTAAGAAACCCAACTTCTCGCCTGCCTCCACCGCTGGACGAACCAAGACTAAGCGTCGCACCTCATCCTGCTCTAAAGCCTCAACAGCACAAGCAACCGCTAACCAAGTCTTACCCGTACCGGCAGGGCCAACCCCAAAATTAACATCGTGATTTCGGATATTTTGCACATAACGGGCTTGAGAGAAGCCTTTTGGGCGAATATAACCACGTCGCGTGCGGATTTTAACATTATCCCCTGCATAAGCGATTTGCTCTAAATTCGCCTCCTGCATGAACAGATGTAATTTGCTGGGATTCAGTGTGGTGTGTACAGTTTCTGCATACAGATTGTGCAGTAGATTAATGGCTTTCTGGACAATATGGGGATGGCCAGTTACTGCAAATAGATGCCCACGATTACTGATTTCGACACCTAATCTAGCTTCAATTTGGCGTAAATGCTGATCAAACTGGCCACTGAGATTCATTAAGCGCTCGGTATTTACCGGATTAAGCTCAAAACGGACGGTGGCTAACTCACCTTCTTGAGCTTCTTGATTAACAGTAGTCAAACTAAAGTACTTTCCTAATTTTGAAAATTATCATTATAGCCTAATCTAGGGTGTCAGTATTCTCCTGAGAATAGATGACAACCATACGACGGATGGGAATATATCACGAATAATTATTATGCTAGAATGTAACCAAATGAAACAAACCATATGGGTTTCATAAGTCTTAGCCTTAAAAACATTACAATAATAGACGCTGAGGTTTTGCATGGAAACGTACTCCTTACACTATACCCCTAAAAATGGTTGGAGTGCTGTTTTTCCTGAAATTGACTCTCCACAAACCTTAGTTCTAATTTTTGGTCCAGCTAACTGGCAAGAGCATGGGTCTGCTATACAAGCCTTAATCACTCATTACTCTCAAGCCCTTCTTCTAGGTTGCTCAGGCTATGGCACTATTCAAGCTGGTGGAATTTTGGATGAAACCCTCACTGTCAATATTACCCGTTTTCAGAATACTTGCTTGCGCCTGACCAAATGCCCTATTCACGGTCAAGCGGATTCTTTTGCAGTCGGGCAAGCTTTAGCAGATGAGTTAATTGATCCTGATTTAAAAGCTGTATTGGTGTTTAGTGATGGCCTTAAAACCAATGGTGCCAAACTCAGTGAGGCGATGAATCACAAGCTCTCTCGTTCCGTAGTCATAGTAGGAGGCTTGGCAGGTGACTCACAACAATTTACTTCAACATGGACACTTGCTAATCAATTACCACAAAGCCAACAAGTGGTTGCTCTCGGTTTTTATGGCGAAACGATTCAGTTAAAAACTGCAGTACGTGTTGGCTGGAGTGCAATAGGTCCTGAACGACAAGTGACCCTTGCCAATGGTAATAAACTTTATACGCTAGACAATCGACCTGCTATGGAACTCTATAAGCAGTATTTAGGTAAACAGTCTACTAATCTGACTAAAAACAGTTTGCACTTTCCATTAGCGATTCGTCCTAAAAATAAGCCATATAGCCTGATCCGAACCCCGATGGTATTAGATGAGGCAACACAGACTCTGATTTTTGCAGGCGATATTCCCGAAAATAGCACTGCACAACTTGTCCATGTCAGTATAAGTACCTTAGTCAATGGAGCCTACGAAGCTAGTGCGCAATTAGCAGCGGCTATTAAAGATCATCAAGATCAGACGATGCTGGTACTAACTATTAGTTGTGGCGCACGGCGCGGTTTAATGGCAGAAGAAGCTGGCTTGGAGTTAACTGCCGTCTGCTCTAACTTACCTAAACATATCCAACAAATTGGCTATTACTCGTTTGGTGAACTGGCACCCCATCACGTCAGGCGGGAACCAGAAAATTCGCCTTATTGCAGTACCGGTGACTGTAGCACTTGCCTTGCTATCCCTAGTTATGGGTTATGCGAACTCCATAATCAAACTATTACCTTAACCGCCATTTACGAACAGGACGCTAGCTAAGATGCACTGAGCGTTTTGAGACGGAAACTATGACATCAGCACTCATTGAAAATAATCATAATAAACTTAATCCTGAAAATGAGTCTGGGCAGGCCATTAGCCACCGCCTTGCAGCTCAATTAAAGCGCTGTCAACTGACCACAAGTGATTTACCGACTAGCCAAGAACAATGGGCGAAACTTCTACATATTATTGATAGCACTTACACAAGCCATCATGAGGCTTATTATGTTTTAGAACGCTCCCTAGAAGTGTCTTCTCAAGAGATGAATACGCTTTATGAAAATTTAAAACAAGAAAGCGCTCAACGCATTGATGCTTTACATAAATCTGAGCAGAAGACCCGTTTCATGGCCAATATGAGCCATGAATTACGTACCCCTATTCATGGGGTGATGGGTTCTTTAGATGTCTTACGTGAAACCAAGTTAGACGAACGCCAAGCTACTTTCATTAACACGGCCTATAGCTCTTGTGAGGTGATGTTGGAATTGGTGAGTAATATTTTGGACTACTCAAAAATTCAATCTGGCCAGCTCAGTTTAGAGAAAATCGACTTTTCTCCGCGTGCTCTAGTCGAAGATATTGGGCAAATGATGGCTACGATGGCGCAGAAAAAGGATTTAAAGGTTTATTGTTACGCACCAGTAGATATTCCCGAGTTAGTGTTTGGCGATGTTGTGCGGATTCGTCAAGTACTAATGAATATAGCGAGCAATGCCATCAAATTCACTGAAAAAGGTGAAGTATTAATCAGCCTTGAAGTACGTGAAATCACTGAAAATGAGGCAAATTTAGTTTTTGAAATTCGAGATACAGGAATTGGTATTCCCAAAGCAATGCAGGAAAGTATTTTCGAATCTTTTGTGCAAGTAGATGGCAGTATTAATCGCCGTTACGGTGGTACAGGTCTAGGCCTAACTATTGTCAAAGAACTAGTCAATATCATGGCAGGAAGGGTTTGGTTAACGAGCATACCTGAGCAGGGTAGCCAATTCTGGGTAGAACTCAAATTACCTATTAAACCAGTAAACACGCTTGAAATTGACGATGACTATTTAGCAGGGCGATATGTTTTAGTCGTTGAAGACCAACAAACTCATCAAACTATTCTAAAAAACTATTTAAAAGCATGGCATGCTAGGCCCATCATTGCCAATAATGGCATGGAGGCTCTACAAATGCTCCGCAATAGTATTGCTTTGAATGAACCTTTCTCAGCCATTATCTTAGAGCGCTTACTACCTGAAATGGATGGTAAAACCTTGGCACGCTCTATTCGTACTGATCGGCATTATGACCGCCTACCACTGATTATGCTTAGCTCTCAGGACTTAGATAAAGCTGAACAACATGAGAATGGAGTCAATGCCTGCATTTGCACCCCACTCAAAGCCAAAGCATTAAAAACTTTACTTATTCAACAAATTCGCCACAAAGCCAGCTTAACCCCTAATCAAGCAGCTTTTTTACAGCAAGATCAAAACATTCAAGATACCCATCAGGCACCTGCCATCTTGCTAGCTGAAGATAATCCAATTAACGCGTTAATCGCCACGACTATGTTAGAAGGTTTGCCCTATCGGATTGATCAAGTTAGCAATGGCAAAGAAGCCTTCTATAAGGCTACTCATTATCCTTATCATTTAATTCTGATGGATATTAATATGCCAGATATGGATGGTTTTAGTGCTACCCAAGCATTACGCGAATGGGAACAAGCTAATGGTCTAGCCAGCGTTCCGATTATTGCGCTCACTGCTAATGCTTTAAAAGATGATCGCGAAAAGTGCTTAGCAGCTGGCTTAAATGATTATTTAGCTAAACCCGTAAAAAAAGATGAAATACTCAAAACTGTCAATCATTGGCTAAAACTATCGCCCTTGAATAAGCAGCTTAGTAGTAAGCTATTGATTGAGATGTTTTAAGCATATTTACCGCTAATTTTGCCAAACTTATGCATCTGAAAGCTTCTTTCCTGTGAAAAAGTTAATTCTTAGCTTTTTCATAACAAAATAAGGATTGAGAAAAACACCAAAGGAGTCAAGAGTAGGAGATATAGCTGAATAAGTAATTTTACCCGACTATTACCCACATAGACGGTTCATTTACCTGTTTATATACCTAGCCTACTAAATAGTATCTAGCCTAAGTTAATTTAACTAGAAATAAAAAAGCCCTGAAACTGTTAGATTTCAAGGCTTTATATAGATAGGTACTAGATGAATCTAGATTTCTACGTGGTGCCGAGGGCGAGACTCGAACTCGCACACTGTTACCAGCGGCGGATTTTGAATCCGCTGCGTCTACCAATTCCGCCACCCCGGCAAGGTGTAGAGGCGCGTATTCTACCAAGTTTTTGCGATTTGGAAAGTATTTTTATGCAGTGTTATCATGTATACATGAAACTTAGCGATTTTGATTATCAACTCCCTCCCGAATTAATTGCCTATGCACCGCTGACTGAGCGCAGTAGTAGCCGCTTATTAGTGGTTGAGGAGGCAGCTAACCCTTTCACTGATAAGTATTTTTATGAGTTAGATCAATTCCTAACTGCAGGCGACCTGTTGGTTTTTAACAATACAAAAGTGATACCAGCCCGCTTATATGGAAAAAAAGCCAGTGGTGGGAAACTTGAAGTTCTGATTGAGCGGGTTCAGAACGCTCAACAGGCCTTAGCACATATTCGTGCTAGCAAAGCACCGAAAGTAGGCACAATCCTAGAGCTGGAAAGTGCTTTTCAAGCGACTGTATTAGGACGTGAAGGAGAATTCTTTCAGCTAGCGATTTCGCCTGAACAAAACTGGTTTGAGCTACTTGATAAACACGGGCATATCCCGCTACCACCGTATATAGAACGTCCTGATCTTGTTTCAGATCGTGAGCGCTACCAAACCGTGTATGCGCAAAAATTAGGTGCGGTAGCAGCACCAACAGCAGGCTTACATTTCGACCAGAATTTATTGGCTAAACTTATTGAACAAGGTATTGAAACTACGACCGTTACCTTGCATGTGGGTGCTGGTACTTTTCAGCCAGTGCGCACTGAGAACCTATCAGAGCATAGGATGCATGCTGAATATGTAGAGGTAACTGAAGAGGCTTGTGAGGCAATTCGCGCTTGTAAAGCTCGAGGTGGACGGGTGATTGCAGTGGGTACTACGTCTGTACGTAGTTTGGAAACTGCTGCGCAAAGCGGTGAAATTCACCCCTACACTGGTGATACTCGCTTATTTATTCAATTAGGATACGAATTTAAGGTCGTTGATGTATTAATTACTAATTTTCATCTACCCCAGTCGACTTTATTAATTTTAGTTTCTGCCTTTGCGGGCTACGAGACCATTCAACAAGCTTACCAGCACGCTATCAAAGGAGGGTATCGTTTCTTTAGCTATGGGGATGCTATGCTACTCACACGCCAGAAAAATAGCCGTTTAACTGTTTAAAAGTAGGCTTTATCAATGGTTTTTATGTGACTTTTTTACAACATATAGTATCCTACATGTTGCGGAAAAATCATGATTTGAGCATCCATTTTCTAATCATGAGGTACACTTTTACAGTGTTGGGTTGAAGTGTCATCCTACGTACCATCCCCTTAGGTGGTTTTTAAGCTGAGCGAAGATAAAGACTCTCCAAGCTAGCGGCCAAGTCTTTTTCATCGGAGGAAACATGGACAAGCAATTACTTAAAAAAATTCTTCCTGCCATGATGGCAGGTGCCTTTCTATTAACTGCTTCGGTACAAGCCTTAGCAGCACCCTTAACCTTACCAGCAGACAGCTCAAAGATTTACCAAGTCAAAGGTAGAACACCGGGTAATGTCTTAAAAATGTACAAAAAACCAGGAGCGGAGATTTTAGTAAATATCCCGCATAACGCGACCTGGATTGTACGCCGTAATGCCCAACAATTAGTTGGTGATGTTCTGTGGGAAAAAATTAGCTGGGACGATATGACTGGTTGGGTTGAATCCAGTTCTTTGGCTTATGATGCTGAGTCGACCAGTATTGCTGCTGCGCGCCGTGCTTGCTTAGCTGACCCCAAAGTTCCACAAGATCAAAAGGTTTGCTGTGGTTATCCTGAAAAAGCGAAAGGCTTACCTTTCCGCTCAGTACCTATTTACTCAGTTCGTGGCTTAACCCCCGGCCAAAGCTTAATGATGTATGTTGAAGAAGGTTCGAAATCAGCCATCGCGGTTGAAATTCCCCACAATGGCACTTGGATCACCAAGATCGGCAAAGTAGCTAAAGGTGGCGATGTTTCCTTCGAATTAGTACGTTGGGCCGGCCAAAATGGCTGGGTCAATTCAGCTTACTTAGCAGAAGATCCTGCCAAAACAAAAGAAGGTGATGATAAGCGCCGTTTATGCAGTGGTGGTAAAGAATTATTGCCAGCTGCTTCCTCTGACATCGTGTGCCTACCAGCCTCAGTCATTCGCCGTTTACGTGAATCTGGCGCTTTATCTGACGAGGTTCTACAAAAACTGGCACAACAACCTTCAAAGAAAAATTAAGTTTTTAGCTAAGCTTTAAACTAGAAAGGCATCCTGTTGGGATGCCTTTTGTATGCTAACTACAGATTTTAGAATTGATGCTTTTCACAAGCATTTAGGGTATTGCGCATCAACATGGCTACAGTCATTGGCCCCACGCCACCTGGTACAGGTGTGATCCAAGCAACTTTATCTTTCGCTGCCTCATAATCCACATCGCCCGATAGACGACCTGACTCTAAGCGATTAATACCTACGTCAATCACCACTGCCCCAGGTTTCAGCCATTCAGCTTTGACAAAACCGGGCTTACCAATCGCCACCACTACAATATCTGCTTGAGCAATTAGCTCAGGGGTATTCGGCGTAAAGCGATGGCACACTGTGACGGTCGCACCGACTAATAACAACTCTAAAGCCATTGGGCGGCCAACAATATTAGAGGCACCGACCACCACTGCATGCTTACCCAAGCAGTTAATCCCTTCGGATTCGAGTAAGCGCATTACCCCATAAGGTGTACAAGGACGCAAACCAGGAATACGTAAGGTCAAGCGCCCAACATTCGTCGGATGAAAACCATCCACATCTTTACCAGGATCAATTCGTTCAATCACTAAGGATGTATCAATATGCTCAGGCAAAGGTAGTTGAATCAAAATACCATCCACAGTGTGATCATTATTAAGACGATCAACAATCTTTAAGAGTTCGAACTGGGTGGTCTCGGCAGGTAAATCATAAGAGCGTGAAATAATACCAACTTCATCACAAGCACGGCGCTTGTTACTAACATAAACATGCGAGGCAGGATCGTTACCGATTAAAATAACAGCCAAACCGGGTGGACGTTTACCCTGTGCTATCCGCTCTGCAACTCTATCTTTGACTTCTTGGCGAACTTGAGCAGCCACCTGTTTGCCATCAATTATCTTTGCAACCATCTTCCGTCCTCTGCACACAAAGAACAGCATCTTCGCATGTCTTAATGGCTGCTGTCACTGCCCATACAAATGGCGTTTCAAACCACTCCCATTGAGAATAATCGTGCTGATTTCCTCAATAGAAATATTGGTCGTATCAATATAGGGAATATTCAGTTGCTTATAGAGCTTCTCTTGCCAATCAAGCTCTTGCTCGCATTGCGCCATTGAAGCATAACGACTATTTGGACGGCGCTCTTGGCGGATCAGATGCAACTGCTCCACACTCAAAGTTAAGCCAAACAGCTTATGCTTATACGGTTCCAAAATTTTGGGCAAACGCAAAGCATCCATATCCTCTTCAGTGAGCGGGTAATTAGCAGCCGAAATCCCATATTGCAGGGCTAAATATAAACAGGTCGGCGTTTTGCCAGAGCGGGAAACCCCCACCAGAATAATATCCGCCCCATTAAAGTTCTTTGCTGATACACCATCGTCGTTGGTTAGCGTGTAATTAATCGCAGCAATCCGATTAAAGTAGGAAGAATTATTTTGCAATCCATGTGAACGTCCCACTGCATGCGCTGAAGGCTGCTGTAGCTCTTGCTCCATCGAACCAATGAAGGTACCAAAGAAATCATAAATCATGCAGTTGGCTTGAGCTATGACTGCCCGAATACCATCATCCACTAAAGTACTAAAAACCAAAGGCCGACAACCATCACGCTCAGCCGCTGCATTAATGCGCGCCGCTAAATCATTCGCCTTGGTTAGAGAGTCCAAGAAAGGGACATTGATCTTATTCCAATCAATGCCATCAAATTGGGTCAGTAAACTGTGACCCAAAGTTTCTGCGGTAATGCCAGTACGGTCAGACAAATAGTAAACCGTGCGTTTTTGCCTGCTCATACTGTACTCCTTAGGGCTTAGTGCTTTTCAAGGCTGGCTAAATGCAACCAAGTATTAACCACCGTATCGGGGTTCAAGGAAATACTACTAATCCCCTGCTCATGCAACCAAACTGCAAAATCAGGGTAATCAGAAGGACCTTGACCACAAATACCGACATACTTACCCTGCTTCTTACAAGCTGCAATCGCCATGCTCAAAAGTTTTTTCACAGCAGGATTACGCTCATCAAATAGATGTGCGATTAAACCTGAGTCACGATCTAAACCTAAAGATAGCTGAGTCATATCATTAGAGCCAATCGAGAAGCCATCGAAATACTCCAAAAACTCTTCAGCCAACACAGCATTGGATGGAATCTCGCACATCATGATTAAGCGTAGCTCATTTTCACCGCGCTTAATACCTTGAGAGGCCAATAGCTCAGTGACTTGCTGAGCTTCTTCTAAAGTACGGCAGAACGGAATCATCACTTCGACATTAGTCAGCCCCATTTCATTACGCACTTTACGTAAAGCTTGGCATTCCAACTCAAAGCAACTACGGAAATCAGCCGATAAATAACGCGAGACTCCACGATAACCAATCATTGGATTTTCTTCATGTGGCTCATAACGATCACCGGCCAGCAAGTTCGCGTATTCATTCGATTTGAAATCGGACATGCGTACAATGACTTTATGCGGATGGAAAGCCGCGGCTAAAGTCGCGATGCCTTCTGTCAATTTCTCCACATAGAAACCAACTGGGCTAGAGTAACCAGCGATTTTCTTACCTATTTTGGTTTTTAATTCTTCCGGTAAACGGTCGAACTCCATCAAAGCTTTTGGGTGAATCCCAATCGTATTGTTGATGATGAATTCTAAACGCGCTAAACCCACGCCTTCATTCGGCAAACGTGAGAAAGAGAAGGCACGTTCAGGATTACCTACATTCATCATGATTTTGACAGATAAATCGGGCAAGTTACCGGTATCTGCGGTCATACGCTCAAAGCCAAGCAAACCTGCATAAATAAAGCCGGTATCACCCTCAGCACAAGACACGGTGACCTCATCGCCATTGGCAATCAAATCAGTCGCATTTCCACAGCCTACAACCGCCGGAATGCCCATCTCGCGCGCAATGATAGCTGCATGGCAAGTACGCCCACCACGATTGGTCACGATGGCAGAAGCACGCTTCATAATCGGTTCCCAATCAGGGTCTGTCATATCAGTGACTAAGACATCTCCTTCTTGAACCTCGTGCATTTGCGCAATGCTCATAATAATGCGTGCCTTACCTTGGCCAATTTTCTGTCCAATCGCACGGCCTTCTGCAATCACTTGGCCTTGGCTAGCTAGTTGATAACGTTCAACCACCGTACTTTTGGCACGACTTTCTACGGTTTCAGGGCGGGCTTGTACGATATACAGCTTGCCATCGCCCCCATCCAAAGCCCACTCAATATCCATTGGGCGACCATAATGCTTTTCAATGATGAGAGCTTGACGCGCTAAGGATTCAACTTGCTCATCGGTTAAGCAGAAGCGCTGGCGACGCGCCTCTTCAACATTACGCGTTAAGGTTGCTTTATTATGTGCGCCGCCTTGAGTGTCATAAATCATCTCAATAGCTTTTTCGCCTAACCGCCGCGATAAAATCGCCGGACGATTAGCCGCTAAATTCGGCTTATACACATAAAACTCGTCTGGATTGACCGCACCTTGCACAACTGTTTCACCTAAACCATAGGCACCGGTGATAAATACAGCATCGCGGAAACCGGATTCAGTATCTAAAGTAAACATCACACCGCTGGCACCAATATCGCTGCGTGCCATTTTTTGAATACCCGCTGACAAGAATACTTTGTCATGCTCAAAATGCTGATGCACCCGATAAGCAATTGCGCGGTCATTGTATAAAGACGCGAATACCTCTTTAATGGCTGCAATGACATTATCTAAGCCACGCACATTTAGAAAAGTTTCTTGTTGACCGGCAAATGAGGCATCCGGTAAATCTTCAGCCGTTGCAGAAGAACGTACTGCAAAAGAAGCGGTATCACCCGAACCTGCTGCAAGCTTTTGATAAGCTTCAGTGACAGAGCCTAATAAGGCTTGTGGTAAAGGGGCTGCCATCAACCAGTCACGAATCGTTTTGCCTGCATTGGTTAATGCATTGATATCATCAACGTTTAAACTGGCTAGCAATTGGTTGATACGTGTATCTAAGCCTTCATATTGCAGAAAATCACGATAGGCTTCAGTGGTGGTCGCAAACCCACCGGGAACGCTAACCCCCATATTAGCTAAATTACTTATCATTTCCCCGAGTGACGCATTCTTGCCCCCTACAATATTGACGTCATGCATGCCTAATTGATCAAACCACAAAATATAATCAGCCATTATAAAACTCCCAAAAGATTAAAATTTGGCTAGTAAAGGGGAAGATTAGCTTATCGAAAAAATGCTAAGAACGCATCTGAATAGAAAGGGGGATAAAAAAGAGCGGCATCCACTAGGAACGCCGCAAGCACCACAGTTAGCATGAGATAACATTACATGAATGTTTGATGGCCGCGATCTTAACAAAAGATGACTGATTTATTAAAATCAATTGTTTCAATTTTTACTATTAATCAGCACAATAGTAACGCATACAACTATTTACTTTAAGCACCCAGGAAAGCCATGCACTACTATAAACAGACACGTTACAAGCTGTTGCGTACCTTTTGCGTTGTTGCGCAAAAAGAAAATATTACTCATGCAGCCGAACAACTGCATATCAGCCAACCCACTGTGTCTTTACAAGTACAAGCCCTTGAACGTGAAATGGGGCAAAAACTGCTCGAACGCCGTGGCCCCAGCGTCAAACTCACTCCAGAAGGTAAAGTTCTGTATCAATTAGTCCAGCCTTTAGCGGCTGGGATTGATGGCTTGCGTGAAACCTTTGCGGCAAGCTTAGGTAAAATGGAAATGGGTGAATTAGATATTGCTGCTGGTCAATCCACCTCGCTATATGTTTTGCCAGAATACATACAGCAGTTCAAAGAAGCTTACCCCGGTATTCGCATTAATATGCATAATGTGGAAGGCCAAAGTGGTATGAAAATGCTGCTGGAAGATCAGGTCGATTTAGCCATTGGCCCCCTACTGCAAGTGCCTGATAGTATTATTTATCAACCCTTTGCGAATTTTCGCTCTATCTTGATTGTGCCTGAAGATCACCCCCTCACACAGCAAGTGAATATCAGTTTAGAAGATATTAGCCCGTATGGACTAATTCTCCCTCCTAAAAATCAAAGTACTTGGCGAATGGTAGATACGGTGTTCCGCCAACATGAAGTATCTTATTCGGTCAGTATGGAAGCGGGTGGCTGGGAAATTGTTAAAAAATATGTCGAGCTGGGGGTAGGAATTTCTATTGTCACTGATGTCTGCTTGACTCCACATGACAAGATTGTAGGCATTCCTTTAGACCACTATTTCCCATCGCGCAATTATGGGCTGATTGTACGGCGTGGTAAGTTTTTCACGCCCCAAGCGAAGCGCTTTATAGAAATGTTTGACCCTTTCTTTTTTAGTCGCACTGGCAATGACGATTAGGACGAAATCTAACTGGAACAGTGCATAGCAAAATGCTTAAACCATAGCCCAAGCTAAAAGCTGATTTAAATCAAATACTCTTAAATTTTTGGCTAACTAGCCCTAGTTAGCCCCTAGCTATTGACTTTAGTCATGCTAATTTTTAAGCAGAGTCGGCATGCTAAGACACTTTTTAGAGCGTCTAGCGAGCGACTGCTCTTTAAACCCTGTACGTATTTGTCGAGGTTCAGTATGAAAAGTATAAGTTTTGACCCAGACTTGATACGCCGTTATGACATTGCGGGGCCGCGTTATACGTCTTACCCCACTGCGGTTTCTTTTAAAGATTTTTCAGCCACTGACTATATGAGTCAAGCACGGCAGAGTAATGAAGATTTAATTCCCCTACCCTTATCTTTATATTTTCACATTCCCTTCTGCGCCACAGTTTGCTTTTACTGCGCTTGCAATAAAATCGTCACGAAAAATCGTGAACAAGCCAGTATTTATCTAGCGTATTTGTTTCGTGAAATAGAATTACAAGCTGCTCTTTATGACCCTGATCGCTGCGTCAAGCAGCTGCATTGGGGCGGTGGTACTCCAACTTTTTTGAATCATGAACAAATCGTTACTTTGATGACTAAAACTCGCCAACACTTTAATCTGTTAACGGATGATAGTGGCGACTATTCGATTGAAATTGATCCCCGCTCAGTCAGTGCTGCAACGATTCAGTTATTACGTGAGCAAGGTTTTAACCGCTTTAGTTTAGGCGTACAAGATATTGATGAACGTGTACAACGCGCTGTAAATCGTCTTCAGCCGACTGAACAAACTCTAGAAATTATTCAAACTTGCCGTGCGCAGGGTGCTAAATCCATCAGTATTGATTTGATATATGGTTTGCCTTTACAGACTTTAGCGGGCTTCAGCCAAACGCTAGATACCGTCATTGCTTGGTCACCGGATCGAATTTCACTGTTCAATTACGCTCACTTGCCAACCTTGTTCATGCCGCAGCGCCGGATCAAGAGCGAGGAGCTGCCTAGTAGCGAAGAGAAACTCCACATTCTGCAACATGCTGTACAACAACTCACTACAGCAGGTTATGTGTATATTGGCATGGACCATTTTGCCAAACCCACTGACGAACTAGCCTTAGCCCAAGAGCAAGGTAGCCTACATCGCAATTTCCAAGGCTATACCACCCATGCAGACTGCGATTTAGTAGCAATGGGTGTTAGTGCTATCAGCAATGTCGCTGATTGCTATAGTCAAAATGAAAAAACGACAGAAGCTTACTATGCAGCTTTAGATGCAGGGCATTTAGCAGTGACGCGGGGCATTACTCTTACTGAAGATGATCATATTCGCCGCTATATTATACAGCAACTCACTTGCCAATTTGCGGTGGATTTAAAAGCCGTGGAGCATGAATTTGAAATCAAGGCAGCGAACTACTTCAAAAGTGAACTCGAACAATTAGCGAGTATGCAAGCCGATCAGCTACTAGAAATTAAGGGTAGTACACTCACGATTACGCCCCGTGGACGCTTTTTAGTCCGGAATATTTGTATGGTTTTCGATGCTAGTTTAAAACAAGCATCGACGACTCAGCGGTTTTCTAAAGTGATCTAGTTTGAGATTAGCGGCACTGATGATGACCTAAACCTTTGAGACGTTCAGGTGCTAAAATTTCAATGAGACGGTGATTGACACTAATAATACCATCTTCTTGTAAGCGCGAAAACATACGACTTAAAGTCTCCACCGCCATACCTAAATAATTGGCTAAATCATGGCGCGGCATCGGTAAATAGAATTCACGGCCTGAAAAACCGCGCGATTGATTACGCTCAGAAATACCTGTTAAGAAGGTGGCTAAACGTTCTTCAGTGCGCATTTGCCCTAAAGTTAGTAGCAATTGATGCTCACGGCCAATTTCCATTCCCACTTGACGCATCATGCCATTACGCATACTCGCAATGCTGCCGCAAAGCTCATGGAAGGAATCCATATTTAGCTCGCAAACAAAAGTATCCTCTAAGGCTTGCGCATCACAGCTATGTTTACTATTGGCAAAGGCATCAAAACCGACCAAATCACCAGGCAAGTAGAAACCTAAGATTTGCTCTTCACCATCTAAAGTTGATAAAGAGGTTTTAATTGAACCGGATTTGACTGCATAAATAGCTTGATGCGGATCATCTCGACGATACAAGTAATCTTTTTTATTGATTTTAGAGGTTTTATCAATAGCCGACTCTAGCCTAGCTAATTCATCTTTAGTTAAACCACGCGGCAAGCATAAATCACTCAAACTGCAATTATTACAGGCAACAGTAGCTTTTTTATTAATAGGAACACGGCTAGCAGACATCACCCTTGCCTCCGAAGCAGTTGAAACACTCAAGTTTTTCTTATTCGCAGGGTAAAGGAATGCTTGATTTAGATCAAGCTTTACCGTTGTGCGGTGCAGCCAAACCCAGCTTTAAAGACTGAAAATCGCTTAGCCAGTTTAGTTAAACAAAAATTATAAAAATTTTTAATGGGTTCAAGCGTTGTTAATTTAACTCCACCTATACTGCGCCCATGGATTCAAGATTGAATGGAAGGTCTGAGATCCAGCCACATAACAACAAGAGTTGCATTGTAGCGACCAGCTTCCTTAAAGTCTTCTGCGGATCCTCGGGTCCGCTTTTTTATTTCTGTTATTTGCAAAAATCTGCTTTTTAGCTCATTCTTACACGCTTTCCTCAGTCACCCCCAACAAACTAAACCTCACTAACCGTGCGTCTAAGTAAAATTCGTATAGCCGGATTCAAAAGCTTTGTTGATCCCGTTACCTTAAATCTACCTAGTAACCTAGTCGGTATTTTAGGACCCAATGGTTGTGGCAAATCAAATACGATTGATGCAGTACGCTGGGTCATGGGCGAAAGCTCGGCGAAGACTTTGCGTGGTCAATCGATGGATGATGTCATTTTTAATGGATCTTCCGCCCGCAAACCCGTTGGTGTCGCTTCAGTCGAACTAGTCTTTGACAATAGTGCGGGTACTCTACTCGGCGCTTATGCACAGTACGCTGAAATTGCTATCAAGCGCCAAGTCAGCCGTGATGGTAGCTCTAAATTTTTCTTAAATGGTACCCGCTGTCGACGGCGTGATATTACTGACATTTTTCTGGGTACAGGTTTAGGCCCCCGTAGCTACGCAATTATTGAACAAGGGATGATTTCACGCTTGATAGAAGCGAAGCCTGAGGAGTTGCGTGTCACTTTAGAGGAAGCGGCTGGCATTTCGCGCTATAAAGAACGGCGGCGTGAAACCGAAACGCGTATTCAACACACTCGTGAAAACCTCGAGCGCTTAACTGATGTCCTTGAAGAGCTAGACAAGCAACTACAGAAGCTTGATAAACAAGCCAAAACAGCTGAACGCTTTCGCGAGCTCCGTCTAGAACAACACCATTTAGAAGCTTTACATACCGCCGCACAATTGCAGGTTTTGAAAAACTCTGCTCAGCAATTAATTAGCGAATTAAATCAAGCTTCAAATCAGCAGCAGACCGAGCTGGCACACATTCAACTCATTGCTGAGTTGATTGGAGGGCTGCGTCTAGAATTTTCTCAAGCCACTGAAACCCTAAGCCTTGCCCAAGGGCATTATTATGAAGCAGGTGCAGAAATTGGCCGGCTTGAGCAAAGTATTCGCTATCAACAAGAAAGCCAACAACGTCAGCAGGAAAGTTTACAACGTTTAGAACAAAGCCTGTCCGAAACTTTAGCGCATCAACAAATAGATCTAAGCCAACTACAGAAAAATCAGGCTCAGTTAGCCGAATTATTACCAAACGCTGCTGCTATAGAGGAACAACAGCTTGTTATTGAAGAATCCTTACAAGAGGCTGAGCACAATACCTTGGCCTTACAAACTCAATGGCAAGCCTTACAAACTGCTTTAGCCCAGCCTATCCGCCAAGTGCACAGTGAGACTGTACGCATTGAACAGTTAGAGCGCCAACTTCAGCAAACACAACAACGCTTAATACGTTTCCAACTCGAATTCGATCAGCTTAACCAGCAAGCATTTACTGACTCAATAACAAGCTTAGCGCTTGAACTCACTACTGTTATAGAAGCTCAAGCTTTAAATCAAACTGAAATCCAACAAGTTATTGCACAACTCCAAACCCAACACCAGCAGCAACAAAACCTTCAGCAGCAAATCGCACAAGAACGCACACAACTACAAACTCTGCAAGGACAACTGTCTGCACTCAATACTCTGCAGCAAGCTGCGTTAAAGCAGGATGATCAAGCTTATCGGCATTGGCTGCAGGAACATCAACTCGATAGCCAAGTTAGCTTAGCCACTGCACTAGCAGTTGAAGCGGGTTGGGAGCAAGCGGTTGAAACGGTGTTAGCTCAACGCCTAAAAGCACTCTGTGTGAAAGATTTAACGCAGATTGATTTAGAGCAACTACCTAACACAGGCTTAAGTTTGCTTGAAACAGTAAGTGCTGTACTTGAGCCAAAAGCATTAAGCTTGGCAAGTAAAATACTTAGTCCCAATAGTGCACATTATTTGGTACAAGGTGCTCTCTGTAGTGCTACTTTAGCCAAGGCTTTAGCTGAACGCTCGCACTTAGCAGAACACGAGTTTTATGTAACGCCCACTGGGGTTTGTGTAGGAAAAAATTGGCTAACCGCCCCTAGCCAATCAACAACTGGCAGTATTCTGGAGCGTCAGCAAGCGATTCGCTCTTTAACTGAACAGCTTAATCAAGTCACTAGCTCCTTAAAGCAAGCTGAAAATGAACACCAAGCATTACGTGCTCAAATACAAACCTTAGAGCAGACACAACACCAAGCTCAATCTGCACAAAACCACTTACAACGCCAAGAATTAGAATTAAATAACCGCCTGCAACAACTCAAACAACAACAAAAGCAGCAGCAGCAGCGCACTGAACAACTCAGTTTTGAATTACAAGAACTAACCGAACAGCAAGCCCAATACCAATTAGAACTGGCTAGTGCTCAAGAACGTTTAGCTGAAGCTGAAGCCTTGCGCACCCAATTAACAACCGAACAAAACGAACTGGCTTTAGTTAGAGAACAAGCACAACGCCAACTGCAAGACTTCCGCCACCAAGCGCGTCATTGGCAGGATCAACACCAACAGCTAGCCTTGAGCCTGCAAAACTGCCAAAACCAAATTCAATCTAGTCAACAGCAACTGGAACGCGGACAACTACGCCTAGATTCACTCGCTGAGCAACGCTTACAACTGTTGAGGGAGTTAGAACAACAAACCGAACCAATGGCTAAGTTAGCATCTGCGCTAGAACTCACTAAAGTGCAGCGGCTCAATCACGAACAAGCTTTACATGCAGCTCGCCAACAAACGCAAACGCTTGAGCAGCAGATTCGTACTCAAGAACAGCTACGCTTACAGCATGAGCGCCAATTAGAAACTGCCCGTGCAGAACTAGAGCAACTTAAACTCGCTTGGCAAACCAATCAAGTGCAAAGCCAGTATTTACAAGAACAATTAGCACCTAGTGGGCTTGATTTCACCAAGCTAGTCGAAGCACTTGCGAACCAAGATAGTGCCGTGATTAGTGAGCGCTTAAACAAAATTACTGCGAGTATTGAGCGCCTAGGTGCGATTAATTTGGCGGCGATTGAGGAGTATCGTGAACAAAATGAACGTAAACTCTATTTAGATCAACAAAATGATGACTTAGTGTTGGCGCTTGAAACCTTAGAAACCGCTATGCGTAAAATTGACCGTGAAACTCGCGCTCGTTTTAAGGAAACCTTTGATTTAGTCAATCAACGCTTACAGGAAATGTTTCCGCGTTTATTTGGGGGTGGTGAGTGTTATTTAGCCATGACTGACGCTGATGTACTCATCACTGGCATTAGCATTATGGCGCGCCCACCGGGTAAACGCTTATCCAGTATTCATTTAATGTCGGGTGGTGAAAAAGCTTTAACAGCGGTGGCTTTAGTGTTCGCCATTTTTGAATTAAACCCAGCGCCTTTTTGTATGTTAGACGAAGTGGATGCACCTTTAGATGAAGCGAATGTGGGGCGTTTCTGTGAGCTGGTCAAGCAGATGTCAGAGCGAGTACAATTTATCTTCATCACGCATAATAAAAGCACTATGGAACTTGCTGAAAACCTTATCGGTGTTACCATGCGGGAGGCGGGCGTATCACGTTTAGTGGCCGTTGATATGGCACAAGCTCTTCAACTGGCTAATGAGTAGCACAAACCTCAAACCTTTCATGGATCGAAGGCTAATTAGAAGGATGATACTGTGGAAATACTAAGCCTGATTATTATGATCATAGGGCTACTAGCTTTAGTTTTTATTTATTGGGCTAGCCGACGAGCACGTCAAGATTTACCCAAACAAAGTGGTAAGCTGCCACCTATTACACAAATTACCGCGGAAGATGGCAGCGAAATGTCCTCAGTCCTTGCTGATTTCCCCGCACGTGATGGCAAACTACCTAATGAAAATGCGCCTGATATGGCAGATGTCATGAAAGGCAGCCATAGACCCATCATTATGAGTTCTAGTGACTCCACGGACGCACCTACTAACCATGAAATAGCCAGTGATTTACCACCGCAATTAATTATGTTCATTGCTGCCGAACAAGATGACTTTGAAGGGGGTGCGGTCTTAAACGCTCTAGATAATTCTGGCTTACAGTTTGGCGAAAAAGAGGTTTATCACCGGATGATTCTCACTGAATCAGGTGAAAAGAGTCTCTTTTATGTCGCCAATGGGATCAAGCCTTGGACTTTAATTCCTGAGCAAATCGCTGAAGAGACAACCCCCGGATTATCCCTAATTTTAAACCTGCCCAGCCCAATTAATAATCGTGAAGCCATTCACGACTTTGTTAAGACTGCTGAACGCTTAAATTACGAATTAGGTGGGGTCATTAAAAATCAGAACCAAGAAGTGATTAGTCAAGAAGAATTACGCGCTTATTTTGCTATGATTTAGAACTATTAGGCTGTGTTGCAATCAGCACAGCCTTTGATCATTTAAGCTTAACCTGCTACGGCCTGTCTAACCGCCGCAATCCGCTCCTCTTGACTCACCAAAGCCTCCGCTGACATCGCCCCAAGCTGATACCAAGCCTTTAATAATTGTAAAGCTTGTACGCGCAAGTCACCGCCCTCTTTTAAGCCGCGCATGGATTCAGACATATGCGCTACCTGATATTGCAAACGTGCTTGGCGGAACGCTTCTGGTGTTGCCACATCCATTAGAATTTCCAATTGTAGACAGAGATTCTCACCTTCTGCTTGATTGCTAGCTAAGTCTAGGGTGCTTTCAGTCGCCTGTTTACGCGTTTTGGATTCAGCCGCTAATTGATCTAATTCAGCCAATTTGCCTTGCCAGCGCAATTGAGTACGCTTTAATTGCAGCGCTTTTTCGGCACGCTGGAAGCGTTCTTCTAGCTTTTGCCAAACAGGCTTAGGTAAATCGCGAATCGCATTAAAGCTTTGACGTAAACCCTCAATTTGCTTACTAGCTTGTGTAAACTCTTCACCATTTAAAGTTTGGAGCGCCTCTAGCTGAGCGCAGAGTTGCTCTTTCTGCTCAATACGCAATTCGGTTTCAGAACGTTGCGTCTGACGACTCGATTTGAG
Source organism: uncultured Thiothrix sp. (assembly GCF_937876535.1). Lineage (GTDB taxonomy): Bacteria > Pseudomonadota > Gammaproteobacteria > Thiotrichales > Thiotrichaceae > Thiolinea. The sequence goes on along the minus strand of NZ_CALFHZ010000020.1, from coordinate 248,411 downwards.
ACGCGCAAACAATTCATCAATCGGTTGGCGAAATTGCTTCCACAAAGCTTGCTCATCTTTAGGGCGAGCGGCTACAGTAATTTTCCATTGCGCTTGCAAAGCCTTCGCCTGAGCGGTAGCAGCTACTACATCGTCCTGCTCCAAGAGTGCAGTAGCTTGAGCGATTAAATCCTCCCGCAGTGCCCAATTTTGGGTACGCTCAGTCGCCAATTTAGCTTCTAAAGCATCCATCGCATCATTAAAGCGCTGATTGATTTGCTTCCATTCTTTATGCCCAACTGTGCCGCAAGCTTTCCATGCTTTACGCTGATAATTCATCGCCTGTTGCATCGCCTGCCAATCCGCTTGCTCCCAAAGAGTATCTGTATGCAAAGCCTCTAAAGCTGTACACACCTTCTCACGCTCGTGCAAATGCGTCTCACGCTGAGTTGCTTGTTCCGCAAAATATTGCTTACTCACTTCATAAGCGGCGGTTACTTTGCTATCAAAGGTTTTCCATTGCTTACGCTGCTGCCCTGGATCCATCTGGCCTAACTTCCGCCATTCTTCACGTAGGGCTTTAATTTCTTTAGCGCGCGCTTGTGGATCCATTAGCTCATCGCGTTCTAAACGCTCAGCGGTCTCAATTAAATGTTCACGTGCCTGATCTGTCCCCCAACGCCGCCAATCTTTTAACTCTAAAATCAGGGGTGTTGCTGCTTGCAAACGCCGCTTAATCCGCGCCACCTCACCCGCTGGCAAATCCAAATCCTCACTTAAGGTATGATTTAACTTCTGATGCAGATCAATCGCTTCACCGTATTTCTCAGCTTCAAGATCAGCCTCCATTTGCTGCAAATCAGTTTGCAAACCGTGTAGGAGTTGATCACGTTGGGCAGCCTGCTTTTCCAGCCGCGCCGTTAAACTGCTTATCGCTTGATGGAAACGATTCTCTAAACCACTGACAACCTCACGCAAATGCAAAGGACGCTTTAATTTAGTCCAGTGGCTTTGTAAATCCGTTAAGCGTTTGGCTTGCACGAATTTGTCACTAGCGCGCAAAGCCTCCGCTTGTTGGCAACACTCTTGTAAAGCAGCTAAAGCATGTAAATCACTCGCAACCGCATCCCGTGCATCGGTTAAAGCCACAAACTGCGTCATCCAACGCTTATCTAAATTAGCCTGCAAGTTTTCTGGCAAACGTGGGGCTTGTACCCAACGTTCTTGGAGTTGCAGTAAGCCTTGGTCAATCGTATCCAAAGTTAATTGTTCAGGATGCTGCAGGAGCGTGTTCTGCAAAACAGCAGCTTCTTGGAGGCATTGCTCGAAACTTGCTTGTAAGGGTGCTTGTGCAGCTTGCTCAGCTTCATAGACTTGTAAGCGCGCTATGAAATCTTGTTCTGCCGCAGCAAAGCGCTGTTTTAAACGACTCGGCACCATCCCCACATCTGCTTGCTGCTTCCAAGCTTGTGCTAATACCCGTTGACGCGTTTTATCTTGTGCCCACTGCCCTGCTTTCCCCAAAGCTTCCATATCAGCACAGAGTTTTTCTAAGCTAGCTTGCCGCTGTTGAACTTGCTGGGCTTGATCTAAACGCTCTTTAAGCAGTTGACGTAGACGTTTATTATTCTTACCTTGAGTACGTTCAAGTTGCTGTAAAGTTGCTAAATCAGTGATTTGGCTTGCCGCTTGGAACTGAATATCTTTGGAAATCTCTTGCTCAGCAATCGCTAATAACAGGGTTTGATCATGAATTTCTGCAACAGCTAATTTACGTAAATTCACATCCCGCTTAGGATTTTGCGCTAAGGCAGTGATTAAATCCGGCTGCTGTTTAAACCAATTGAAAACCTCGACCAACGCAGCATCTTGGCGTGTATCCGTTTGGATCAAACTAGCCACACGCGCTTGGGCTACACTACTCACAGAATCATTTGCTTTGCCTAATTTAATCAGCAAAGGCAAATGTGTGAGGCGTTCAATCGCGGCCACACGCACACTTTGATCAGGATCGCTTTCTGCTAGGCTCGTTAACTCACTGCTTTCTGGAGCTAAACTGGCTAGCGCTTGTAAGCGGACTTTGGCATCTTTGTGTTGCCATTTGGGTTTAAATAAGCTTCCAAGCATGATAAGTCTCAAGTTTCTGTAGTAGATACTCCCCAACCCACAGTTGAGGAGAGGTCAAATAAAGTTCAAGCCCATTGCAAACAAGTTATTTTACACGCATACCAGGTTCTGCACCCGCATCTGGCGTGAGAACAAAAATATCTTTTCCACCAGGGCCAGCCGCTAATACCATGCCTTCGGACACTCCAAAGCGCATTTTACGCGGCGCTAAATTCGCCACCATCACGGTCAAACGCCCTTCCAAATCAGCCGGATTGTAAGCCGACTTAATCCCTGCAAATACATTGCGCGTCTCACCACCCAAATCGAGTGTGAGTTGCACCAATTTATCCGCACCTTCCACCGCTGCCGCTTTCACAATCTTGGCAACCCGAAAATCCAGTTTCGCAAAATCATCGTATTGAATCGGCGCACTAATCGGGTCATCCGTTAAATGCTTCGATTGAGTCACAGGAGTCGCCTGCGCCGCATCTAAAGCCTGCTTATTATCCTCAATCATGGCATCCACCGCCGCCTGTTCCACACGAGTCATTAAGGGTTTAAAAGTATTAATCGTTGTGCCCAATAATGGCTCTTGTACACTCGCCCACGTTAACTCGCCCGCATTTAAGAAGGCTTCACTATCCGCTGCCAATTGCGGTAATACCGGCTTTAAGTATGTAATAATGGCGCGATACAAATTCAAGCCTTGAGTACAAATCGCCTGTACTTCCGCCAGCTTGCTTTCATCTTTGGCCAATGCCCACGGTTTTTGTTCGTCTACATACTGATTTGCCTTATCCGCCAAGGCCATAATCTCGCGGATCGCTTGGCTATAGCGGCGGTTTTCAAAGGCCTCAGCAATTGACTCACTGGCCGCTGCAAATTCTTGGTATAAGGCCGGATTAGGTAATTCAGCCGTTAATTGATTATCAAAGCGCTTATTAATAAAGCCAGCGCAACGCGAAGCAATATTCACCACCTTACCGACTAAATCACTATTGACGCGTTGTTGAAAATCATCCAAATTCAAATCAATATCCTCCACGTTATTACCTAATTTACTGGCAAAATAATAGCGTAGATATTCGGGATTCAAATGACGCAAATAACTTTCCGCTTGAATAAAAGTACCGCGCGACTTTGACATTTTTGCGCCATTTACGGTCACGAAACCATGACAAAATACCGCGCTCGGCGTACGCAGATTCGCACTCTTTAATAAGGCTGGCCAGAATAAGGTATGGAAATAGGCAATATCTTTACCAATGAAGTGATAAACTTCCGCCTCCGAATCGACCTTCCAGAACTCGTCAAAATTTAAACTACTGCGTGAGCAATAATTTTTGAAACTGGCTAAGTAGCCAATGGGCGCATCCAACCAAACATAGAAATATTTATCGTCGGTATCAGGAATTTTGAAGCCCCAATACGGCGCATCGCGTGATACGTCCCAATCGCTCAAGCCTTGATCAGACTCGAACCACTCCATTTGCTTATTAGCAATTTCTTTTTGTACCGCACCACTTTGAAGAAACTCGCGCAGAAAAGCTTCAAAATTACCCAGCTTGAAGAAATAGTGTTCAGTTTCTTTTTCAACCGGCTTAGTGCCTGATACCACTGAAACCGCATTTTTCAAATCGGTGGGCGAATAAGTAGCACCGCACACTTCGCAGTTATCGCCATATTGATCCGGCGAACCACAACGCGGACATTCCCCCTTGATGAAACGATCCGGCAAAAACATCTGCGCTTGTTCGTCGTAAGCTTGGCGAATGGTGCGCTTATCAATGTGGCCGCTAGTGCGTGCTGCTAGATAAATGTACTCAGAAAACTCGCGATTCTCGTCGGAATGCGTGGTGTAGTAATTATCGTAGCTAATATTAAAGCCCGCAAAATCACGGGTATGCTCTTGATAGACACGATCAATTAATTGTTGTGGCGTGATGCCATCTTTTTCTGCACGCAGCATGATCGGCGTACCGTGCGCATCATCCGCACACACGTAATAGCACTCATGCCCACGTAAGCGTTGGAAGCGCGCCCAGATGTCCGTTTGAATATGCTCGACCATATGCCCCAAATGGATATTGCCATTGGCATAAGGCAGCGCACTGGTAATCAGTATTTTTCTTGGTTTCATAGCAGGACTCGGACTTCTGACTAAGGGCGATAAGGTAACAGGTTGCGGGGGTTTGTGCTACTTGTCGGAAACAATGAGACATCTAGTCTTTCCCTTACTCGTTCTCAGCTTCAAGTAAATCGACTTCTTCTCATCAATGAGGCTAAGATAGCCCTACTCTCCTTTGAATTACCTATTAACGCCATGCAATTTCTAAGATTTTTAAAGATTAAGCCCTCACATTTTAAAACCTTAGCTAATCTAGAAGCTGCTAAATCACTGTTTAAACACTCGGTTAATTTAGTAGAAATCGAAGTCTTTTCTTATTGTAATCGTACTTGCTGGTTCTGCCCTAATTCATTTATTGATCGGCGCTCTGCCAATATTTATATGCCTGAAGCGCTGTATCTTTCTATTTTGGAGCAATTAGCAGAGATTGAGTTTGATGGAAAAATATCCTATAGCCGCTATAATGAGCCCTTAGCTGATAAAATTATCCTAGAGCGTATTAAGCAAGCACGTAATCTTTTACCTAAAGCGCATTTACATACAAATACGAATGGTGACTATCTCAATAACGCTTATTTGCATGAACTAAAAGCAGCCGGTCTTAATAGTTTAAATATTCAAATCTACTTAGCTAATAATGAACATTATGATCACGAAAAAATGCGCAAAACCATGCTTAAAGTTCAGGAGCGTTTAGGGCTTAGTGGCTCTATTGTAAAAGAAAAACAAGGTGAATGGCTAGAAGCCGAGTTTGATTTTGAAGGCTTAACCATTCGCCAATATGCACGCAATTTTGATATAAACGGCTGTAGTCGCGGTGATACTTTACCTATCTTCCAAGATTATCAACGCACAGCACCCTGTTTCTCACCGTTTGAGCACTTATATATTGATTACAATGGAAATGTCATTCCCTGCTGCAATATACGTTCTGATATTGAGCAGCACCAAAAAGCCATTGTTGGTGATTTAGAAAGCGACTTGAATATTTTCCAGATTTATGCAGGCAAAGAACTTAGCCAATGGCGAAAGGGTTTAGTTTCTTTTTCTAAAAAAGGTGGCTTATGTGCTAACTGCCGCTTTAATGTGGTAAAGCCATCATTAGCGAATCGATTGGGAAGTCGCTATGCCCAACATCTCATCTAGCTAAAATCCAGTTGGTTTGTGAACATATATTAACCACCAAAATCAATACGCTGACTGCTTGGCCAAGCAGATAATTTACTCTCACACTGATTGCTCCAGAACGATACAAACCTGTTTGTCCAGCCTACACATCCATAAGTTCGGCAAGATAAGAGCACTTGTTTTAGGGGATTGGGTTGACTGGTAATATGACTATTTTTCCCTGTCATTGCAGCTCTAGTAAATAGACTATGACTATAAAGCCCTGCGTATTTTATAAAACCTTATTTGTTTCCCCCTCATCAATCTACTCCATTTTTACTCCCCCATCGCTACTTGAGCTAGTAAACATTTTATTGCACCATGCCTGCTATTTTTAGATTCAGGAGTTCCTCATGCAAGCTCACTACCAAGATTTAGGTGAGGGTATTTATTGTATTGATACTGCGCTGTGCCGTGATGAGTTTGCAGCTTGTTATTTGATCGTGGAAGGTGATGCAGCGGCGTTTGTGGATAGCGGTACTTATCACAGTGCGCCTTTGATTATGCAAGCTTTGGCGGAGGTGGGTTTGAAGCCAGAGAACGTGAAATATGTGATTCCGACCCATGTCCATCTTGATCATGCGGGTGGCGCGGGTGAACTGATGCGTTTGTGCCCCAATGCAATGATGATTGTGCATCCGAAAGGCGCGCCGCATATGATTGATCCCGCAAAACTAATTGCGGGCGCAACAGCGGTTTATGGTGCGGAAGTATTTGCCCGTGATTATGGAACGCTAACACCTGTGCCGAAAGAACGTTTGATTGCCGCAGAAGATGGTTTCCAATTTGACCTCAATGGTCGTCAATTAGGTTTTTATGATACCCCTGGTCATGCCAATCATCATGGCGGTATTTTCGACGAACGCACCCGCTCATGGTTTACTGGCGATACCTTCGGCATTTCCTACCGTGATTTTGATACCGATAAAGGCGCTTGGTTATTTGCCACCACCACACCGGTAGCGTTCGACCCGGAAGGTTGGAAAAATACCCTAGTCAAATACGAAAGCAAACATCCGAAAGCTATGTTGCTCACCCATTATAGCCGCGTGACCGAATTGGATCGTTTATTCCCCTTATTACGCCAAAGCCTGCAAGCGATGGTTGAGATTGCTTTAAGCGAAGAGCCGAAGCCCGAAGGCCGTTTGGCACGCATTCAAGAGAAAATCGCGCAAAATCTAGTGGCGAGTGCTCAAGCGCATGGTGTGAGTTTCAGCGAGGAAAAAATTCTTGATTTATTAGCGCTCGACATTGACCTCAATGGTCAAGGTTTAGAAGTTTGGCTACAACGTCGTGCAAAAGCTGCTTAAATGGACTGGACGCTACAGGCTTGGCTGCTGACCTTTATTGCAGTGACCATCGTTGGAATTTCTAAAGGCGGCTTTGGCGGTGGCTTCGGTATGCTCGCCGTGCCGATTATGGCGCTAGTCATGCCGCCCATGCTCGCCGCAGCGATTCTCTTGCCGGTGCTTTGCTCGATGGACTTGATGGCAATGCGTGCCTATTGGGGACGCTGGTCACTGGAGCACGCCAAAATCACCGTGCCTGCCGCCTTAGTCGGTACGATTATTGGCGCAATCACCTTTCAATATTTGAATGCTGACCATATTCGCTTTGTGATTGGCCTAATTTCCACCGGCTTTGCTTTAAATAATTGGTTTAAACCGGCGCAACGTTGGATTAAAAATAAACCGGGGGCAAATGCAGGGCGTTTCTGGGGCTTTACTTCAGGCTTCACCAGCTTTGTTTCCCACACGGGCGGCCCACCTTTGAGCGTTTACCTATTGCCGCAAAAACTGGATAAAACCACGTTACAAGCGACAACAGTGCTATTTTTCACCATTGTGAATTACTTCAAACTGATTCCTTATGCACTGCTTGGGCAATTAAATTTCGGCAATTTCAAAATCTCGCTGCTGCTGTTACCGTTGGCTGCCATTGCGATTGGGCTTGGCGTGTATTTGCATAAGCGCGTATCGGATAAGTTGTTTTATCAGATTACGTATATCGTGCTGTTTGTGACAGGTCTTAAGTTAATGTATGACGGCTGGCAAGGATTTTAGGAGGGTTTATGCGGTTAGGAACTTGTCGTTATCAAAACCAGAATTATGTGTTTATTGAGCAAGATGATCACTTCATTTTACCCGCGCTCGACGCTACTTTCGCGCAAGCTGGCTGGCAAGATTTGCAAAGACTGATCGAACAAAACACCGACTTTAATGCCACTTTAAATCAAGTTACTGCGAACATGCGAGTTGCCGCCAAGGATGTGCAATGGCTCGCGCCGATTCCGCGCCCGCACAAAAATATTATGTGCATGGGTTTAAACTATTTCGAGCATATTGAAGAAGCGCTGAACCTCACAGGAAAAACGGCGAAGAAGCCTGCTTATCCGATTGTATTTACCAAATCCGTGACCAGTGTGATCGGGCATGAAACCACCATTCCTTATGATCCCGATACTTGCTCACAATTGGACTGGGAAGCCGAACTAGGCGTGATTATTGGTAAAACCGGCCGCAAAATTAGTCCTGAAAATGCACTGGATTATGTATTCGGTTATACCGTAATTAATGATCTTAGCGCGCGCGATATTCAGCTCAATCACAAGCAATATTTCCTCGGCAAAAGTCTTGATGGCGGCTGCCCGATTGGCCCCGTGATTGTCACTAAAGATGAAATCCCCGATCCACAAAACCTCAAGATTGCTTGCCGTGTGAATAGAGTCACCAAACAAGATGCCAATACCCGTTATATGCTGTTCAAGATCGCAGAAATTATCGCAACGTTGTCGCGTGCTATGCCTTTAGAAGCAGGCGATATTATTGCGACGGGCACACCCAGCGGCGTGGGTTTTGCACGCAATCCACCCGAATATTTACAGCCAAACGATGTGGTAGAATGCGAAGTGGAAAAAATTGGCGTGTTGCGTAATCGGATTGGGCAAACCTAGGTTTACCAAGTCGACTCATGAGGATTGGGGCGATCAACGTGCTGGCTTAAGTAATCACGTAAGAATTTAACAAAGTAAGTGACTTTGGCGGAGAGATTTAGGCGTTCCAAGTAAACTGCATAAATATCCGCAGCCGGCGTTTCATACTCAACCAGCACTTGTACCAACCTACCACTACGTAAGTATTTAGCCACATCCCACTCAGCCCGCATCAAGATACCATGTCCATCTAATGCCCAATTTAACGCGACCTCGCCATCATTAGTGCTCAGTTTGCTATGCACTTTAATGGTTTCGGTTTGCTGCTCGCGGCTCAAGCGCCAATTGCCATAAGCGGAGTCATTTTGGCGCAAAACAATACATTGGTGTTGAGTCAATTCATGGGGTGATTTGGGCTGGCCAGCACTGCGCAAATAGATGGGTGATGCCACTAACAGGCGGCGATTGATGGCAATTTTTTTAGCAATCAAGCGTGAATCAGGTAACTCGCCAAAACGAATCGCTACATCAATCGCTTCATCTGGCAGAACTACGGGGCGATCAGTGAGCTGCAATTGTACTTCTACATCAGGGTAAGTTTTGCTAAATACCGAAATCGCAGGGCCAATGTAAGAACGGCCAAAACCAAGCGGTGCATTGACACGCAATAACCCCTTGGGTGCAGAGCGACTACTGGAAACGAGGCTTTCCATTTCCTCAATCTCGCTCAGAATCCGCAGCGCATTTTCATAATACACCTCGCCTTCATTGGTGAGGCTAACTTTACGCGTAGTGCGATTCAACAAACGTACCCCCAAGCGTTCTTCCAACTGCGCAAGGCGACGCGATACCGCAGGCGGGGTCAAATTCAGCTCGCGCGCGGTCGAAGCAAGGTTACCTTGTTTCACCAATTGACAAAAGAAAGCGAGTTCGGAGTCAGCGTTCATTGGTAAGTTTTTTGCAATAATGTTTTAACTTTACAGCGTTTCTAGCTTTTTCCAAAGCTTTTAAGCTCCTCCTCAACGCTACCTGAACCTTGCAAACCGTAGCGCTAGCAATTGGTCATTATTTCACCTAGGAGGAGAGGTTAATGGAAATGGAGCTGGAAAAACGCACACTGCGGCGCATTACTTGGCGCATTGTGCCCTTTATTATGCTGCTGTATTTCATCGCGTATATCGACCGCGTGAATATTGGTTTTGCTGCACTCACCATGAAAGAAGATTTGGGTTTTACCGCTTCAATCTTGGGCTTTGGTGCAGGTATTTTCTTCTGGGGTTACTTCATGTTTGAAGTACCGTCTAACATTATTCTCCACAAAGTAGGCGCACGAATTTGGATTGCGCGGGTCATGGTCACTTGGGGAATTATTTCTGCCGGTATGGCTTTTGTGGACAGCCCCACCAGCTTTTATGTAATGCGCTTTTTGCTCGGTGCAGCAGAAGCAGGCTTCTTCCCTGGGATTATTCTGTATTTGAGTTATTGGTTTCCTGCCCAACATCGGGCGGGTGTTACCGCTTTCTTTATGGCTGCTGCACCCATTTCTACCGCAATTGGCTCACCCCTATCCGCACTCTTACTAGAAATGGAAGGCGTGCTCAATCTACACGGTTGGCAATGGATGTTTATTCTGGAAGCTATTCCTGCCCTGATGTTGGGCGTGGCCGTGTTTTTCTATATGACTGACAAACCTGAACAAGCTCAATGGTTAAAAGACGACGAGCGTAATTGGCTAGTCACTACCATGAATGCAGAAAATGCCCAAAAATCTGCGGGTGCTAAACATAGCATCTTAGGTGGTTTAGCCAACCCACGCGTGCTTGCTTTAGCCCTGATCTACTTTGGTACTTCCGCTGGTCTCTATACCCTCGGCATCTGGTCTCCGCAAATTATTAAGCAATTAGGCGTGTCGTCCATGACCGTGGGTTTCTTGAATGCGATTCCACCGATTGTGTCCGTGATTGCAATGATTTTATGGTCACGCCATTCCGATAAAACCGGCGAACGTACTTGGCATGTGGTGATTGCCTGTGTGGCAGCTGCAATTGGTTTGGTCGTGGCAGCAGGTGCTAATAGCATTGTTGGTTTAATTGCAGCGCTGACCTTGGTTAATGTCGGGATTAGCTGTGCCAAACCACCGCTTTGGAGTATGCCCACTCTGTTCTTATCGGGTGCAGCCGCCGCTACTGGCATCGCTACCATTAACTCGATTGGCAACCTAGGCGGTTTTGCTGGCCCTGCCATGATTGGCTGGGTGAAAGATCAAACCGGTAGCTTTGCAGGCGGTTTGTATTTCGTTGCTGGTTTATTGGTGATGTCAGCGATCTTGACCCTGATTTTAGCACGTACCCAAAAACCTGTTGTAACGCCTGCTGTTGAAGCAACAGCACATTGAACCACAGTTTATAAATTAACTAATTGAGTAACTGACTATGAATAAGGAAATAGCCGTCGAGTCCTTGACCGACACTATGGCTAAATTCACCGCCTATATCGGCAAACGCTTGCCGACAGACGTGAAACATAAATTAGCCGAATTACGTACCCTTGAAACCAACCCGCTCGCCAGATCGGTATACGACTCAATGGCAGGCAATCAGGAAGCGGCTGATCGTTTAAACCGCCCCAGTTGCCAAGATACGGGGGTGATTCAATATTTCGTGGAAGCAGGCGCAAATTTTCCACTGCTGGGGGAATTGGAGGAAATTCTCAGTGAAGCCACTGCCGAAGCCACGCGTATTGGCCCATTACGCCACAATGCAGTGGAAACTTTCGATGAGAAAAATACTGGAACCAATACAGGAACGCAGATTCCGTGGTTAGATTGGCGCATTGTGCCGGAAAAGGATAGTTGTACGATTGATGTGTATATGGCGGGTGGTGGTTGTACCCTGCCCGGTGCTGCCAAGGTTTTAATGCCCGGTCAAGGCTATGAAGGGGTTGCCGAATTTGTTATGGATGTAATTACTGAGCGTGGTGTAAATGCTTGCCCACCGCTGCTGGTCGGTGTGGGTGTTTCCACTTCGGTGGAAACCGCTGCACGTTTATCTAAGCTTGCGATTATGCGCCCCGTCGACTCCAAAAGTAGCAATCCACGTGCCGCTTTGATGGAGGAATTATTGGAACAAGGCTTGAACGAGATTGGCATTGGCCCACAAGGTTTGACCGGCAATAACAGCGTGATGGGGGTAAATATCGAATCGTCTGCACGCCATCCTTCCACCATTGGTGTAGCGGTCAATACGGGCTGCTGGGCACATCGGCGCGGTAAAATTCGCATCAATGCGGATATGTCCTACGACATTCTGTCTCACGAAGGAGTGGTTCTATGAAAAAGCTGCTAACCACACCGATTCGTGACGAAGATTTGGCTGATTTAAAGGTTGGTGATGTGGTCTATCTCACTGGACGTTTAGTCACTTGTCGCGATGTAGCACACCGCCGCCTCATTGAACAAGGCCGTGAATTACCCGTCAATTTAGAAGGCGGCGCAATTTTCCATGCAGGGCCTATTGTGCGCAAAAAAGATGATGGCGAGTTTGAAATGGTCTCCATTGGCCCAACCACCAGTATGCGTATGGAAAAATTCGAGCGCGAATTTATCAAGCAAACGGGAGTCAAACTGATTGTTGGCAAAGGCGGTATGGGGCCTGAAACTGTGGCGGGTTGCCAAGAGTATAAAGCCGTACACGCGATTTTTCCGGGTGGTTGTGCAGTGCTGGCAGCCACTAAAGTCGAAGAAATTGAAGGCGCTGAATGGCAAGATTTGGGTATGCCGGAAACGTTGTGGATTAATCGGGTACGGGAGTTTGGCCCCCTGATTATCTCGATTGACACCCAAGGTAATAATCTGATTTCACAGAATAAAGAGGTTTTTAATGAACGCAAAAAACCGATTCTGGACAAAATTAATCAGCAGTTGAAGTTTATTAAGTAATTAGTCAATGACAGGAGCTAGCTAATTCACTAGCTCCATTATTTTTAGCCTATTGCTGCTAAACGACCTAAAATCAGCATTTAGAGAAACAGGAGTTAGCAACTCGCTAGCTCTATGCATTTTAACGCAGGGCTGCTAAACGATCCAAAGCCCGATACGATAAGGCCTCTGACAAATGCTTGGTCTGAATTCCTTCACTTTCCGCCAAATCGGCAATCGTGCGCGCCACTTTTAAAATTCGATGATAAGCCCGCGCCGATAGCTTAAATTGCTCCATCGCATGGCTTAATAAATGTTGATCCTTTTTGCTTAAGGCACAGTGTTGATCGACCTCAGAACCTGCCAACTGATTATTAATCTTGTGTTGGCGTTGTTGCTGGCGTGTGCGCGCTCGTTCGACTCGGCTACGTACTTCAACACTGCCCTCACCAACCACTAAAGATTGCAAATCCTCTTGGCGTACCCGTGGAACGTCCACCTGCAAATCAATCCGATCTAAGAAAGGTGCAGAAATGCGCGCACGGTGGCGCTTTTGCTGTTCCGGTGTGCATTCACAATTTGCTTGAAAATCACAAGCGCGCCCTTGCGGACAAGGATTCATCGCTGCCACTAATTGAAATTGTGCGGGATACGTCGCTTGGCGTGCTGCCCGCGATAAAGTGATTTTGCCGGTTTCTAACGGCTCACGCAGGGTATCTAAAGCTTTGCGGTCAAACTCGGTGAGCTCATCTAAAAACAGTACACCATTATGTGCTAGCGATATTTCACCGGGTAATACTTGTGAACCCCCACCGACTAAGGCTACACCCGAAGAAGTATGATGTGGCTCACGCACAGGACGCTGCCCCCAGCGTGTGACCTCAAAGCCCTGATGACTGATCGAAGCAATAGTTGCAGACTCCAATGCTTCTTGTTCACTTAAATCCGGAAGAATGGTGACTAAACGACTAGCCAGCATGGTTTTGCCAGTCCCTGGCGGCCCTACCATTAATAAGTTATGCCCCCCGGCTGCAGCGATTTCTAAAGCGCGTCGGGCTTGAAATTGGCCTTTCACATCAGCAAGATCGAACGGATAAGCTTGAGAATGAACCTGAACCTCTTGCTCCCAACGTGGCAAAATCTCAGCGCCTTGTAAATGCTTAACCACCTCTTGCAAATTGCGGGCTGGATAAACTTTTAACCCCTTAATGAGGCAAGCTTCATCGGCATTATCTAACGGTAAAATTAACTTCCGGCGCATACTATGAGCTTTGACTGCTGTTGGCAAAACCCCGCGTACCCCGCGCAAATGGCCACCTAAAGATAACTCGCCTACAAACTCATAAGCGGTTAACTGCTCTTGAGGAATTTGCTCACTAGCCGCCAAAATACCTAAGGCAATAGGTAAATCAAAACGCCCACCGTCTTTAGGAATATCCGCTGGTGCTAAATTCACTGTAATCCGTTTAACTGGAAAATTTAAACCTGAATTAATAATCGCGGCACGTACCCGATCACGGCTTTCTTTAACCGCTGTTTCTGGCATACCCACAATCGAAAAGCTGGGTAAGCCATTGGCTAAATGCACTTCAACACTGACTAAAGGAGAATCAAGGCCGGCATTCGTGCGGCTATAGACAATCGCAAGGCTCATGGGGTTATTTTTTATTATTGTTATTTTTAATACTTAAAAAATTTTGCGCGTAGTTAACTGTAAATTCAAACCAACACGATGAAAGGCTATCCCTAGCAAATGCTCATCAAGCAAGCATTTGCTCTCTGGTAAAACTATTTGAAGTTTAGCGTAGTCAATGATTACTCACAGTCACTCGCTGATTATTCGCCAATTTAGCTTGAATAGTACGTTCCGCCCAACGCAGCAAAGTCAATAGTTGACGCCGTTCATTCGCTTGTAAGCCGTTTTGCCGAAAGCGTGCTTCAATGCTTTTAATCCGATTTTGCTGATTGACTAAGATCATGCGCTCTTGCTCAGTCAAAGCACCTGTACGAGAGCCTTCATCAATTTTTCTCGTATGCTCCGCTTGGATAGCATTAATACTGCTTTTGATAGCTATAGGTGAAGCTTGTGCTAATGAACTCATTAACAACACACTCCCAAGAAAACCTCTCAACAAGATCGATTTGTTATTCATGTTATGCCCCTTAGATTATTTTGTTGCCCTAAAGTGAACACTGTTTCCCCGTTCACTGCTCAATAAGACGCCATATCAAAAAGAAGCGTTTGAAGCTTAATCATTAATTCATTTTATTTGCACATTTTATCCCGGATTTATACCCAGTCAGTCTAAATGTGTATTAACTCAGCATTTGCCCCTGCTATAACACCCAGATGAACTTGCTAAACTCTCGCTCGATTATCTACTTTGCTGTGGGTCTACTCTTAGGTGGCGAACTCAGCTATGTATTTGAATTCCATGCTAAGTATAGTTTAACTATTGAACCACAGTTGCTGAGTCAATTATTAAACTTATTACTGCATTTAACTATTTGGGGGGTAATGATCGGAGGGTTAACTGTTTTATTGAGTCGAGGCTTGGCATTAGTATTTTTGGAAGAAACAAAACCATCACGGAAATTACCAAAAAATACTTAGAGTTTAAAAAAATAATTAAATAAATTTATAAAAAAACGCCGCTTCAATGAGCGGCATTTTTGTTGCTAGTATCCCTAACTCTTATTGTTGACAGCCTGCCCACCAACACGGACGACTACGAATAAAGTTTAACAAAGCTTGGTGCTTATAAGCCTGTCCTAAAGGTTGATTGATATACTCTTTACTACCCCATGAGCCGTAACGACGATACGTGCGTGGGGAAGAATAATGTGCGAATAAAGTTCCTCCCTCCCGTTTCCAGCCTTCTAAGAACTGTGTATATAAAGCCCCCATACGTGGATGACGATTTGCTTGATAAAGCAGTGGATTCGGCATTTGCATATCATGGGTCGTTTTGAAGTCTACCAAGCCTTGACCCCCTTCATAAGCCATCAGAGGTAAACCATATTTGTCAGCAATGGCTTTTTGCTTACGAATGAAGCCGAGTAGATTGTTGATTGAATAGCGATACTGATCATCCGTCATTAATTTGAAGGTTTCATCCAGATTGCGTACTAACTGAATAGATTGATGATCACCAAAGAAATAGGGGGCAATCGCAAAGGCATCGGCTGATTTGTAAGCATCTTTGTGGCTCAGAATAGTTTCGGCAACTTCTTCATTGATGGTCCAGCCGGAAAGAATCCGCACTAAACGTTGTGTGCCACCAAAAACCTGCTCCCAAATCCGGAAGATTTCTACAGAACGCTCTGAGTAGTAACGATAACCCGCGCGGTTCTTATTCGTGTCTAAGTGTCGTGCCATCCCCATATCGCGCACATAGTTACCTTGGAGAAAAATAAAGTTCCAAGTTTCATTACTGTATTCAATATGTGGCTTTAAGTTTGGGCGTAAACGCTGCTTCACCAATTGGGCAAACTGTGTCACATAGTTATTATCCGCAGCATGATGGATAGTGAACCAAGGGTGTGCATTTAAGCGATTAGCTAACTCGATCTGAATTTCAATCGGAGCGCCACGGTTAGTTTGACTACCCCCCCAAGTTGCATCAGTCAGCTTTTGCCGCTGATTCCAAGAGCTTTGCGGATTATTGTTAATCCCGCTCATATTCATGAAGCGAATCGATTTGAAATCCTTCATATAGTCTAAATAATCAGGATTAAAAATTTGCTGTTCGTAATTTTGCACGAAGGCTTGGTAGTTGCCAGGGCAAGCACTTGCATTAGGCACACGTTTGTAAGGGTTATTCGTGCAGACTCCATCAGGAGGCAGAATGCGGATATTCCGAATGTAATTATTAGGGTTAGACTCAACAATTCGCAAGGTAGCATCAAATTTATTGTCATCGCCTGCGAACAGATCAATCGTGTCTTGACCTTGAGCTGCTTCAACTATTTTGGCATCACCACCGTATTGAATTTTGCCCTGACCCTCATACAGAACGGTATAACGCCCACCTGGAATGGCTTGTGCGGGTAGATTGCTTAAAAACCGTGTTCCTGCTATTTGGCCATTCAGACGTGCAGGCCAGCCATTCCCATCAAGTTGCACATTAGCGCCCGTCAACCAAGGACGTGCATCTTCAAAAGGTAAAGCAGCACGGAATAAATCAATGAAAGGGACGCTAGAGTCGTCTTCAGTCAACTCATTAGTATTCGATGCCAAGGGCGAGCTTTGATTATTTGCTAGAGCCAGTGGTGCAACCAAAGCGACACAAACCGTCGCTACGCTTAGCCCTATATGTTTCAACAGTAATGACATTAGCCTTATATCCTCATGTTTTTAGCTCATTCAGTTGGCACTAAGCCTAGCGTCTTGAGCCGTGCTTATAAAGTAGTGTATGACTAAATGTGTTGTTTTTTGCATAAAAGTGCGATTTAAACCAGTTTACCTAAGCTTCCTGCAAGCATTACAATGCTGCCCCCAACTAAAATTTTATATTTTCTCTAAACTTATTGGAGGCCACTGTGGCTATCGAACGTACTATTTCTATTATTAAGCCGGATGCGGTTGCGAAAAATGTTATTGGCCAAATTTATGCTCGTTTTGAAAATGCGGGTCTGAAAATCATCGCAGCACGCATGATTCATTTAAGCCAAGCTCAAGCAGAAGGTTTCTATGCTGTGCATAAAGAACGCCCTTTCTTCAAAGACTTGGTAAGCTTTATGACCTCTGGCCCGGTGATGGTGCAAGTGTTAGAAGGTGAAAATGCAGTGGCGAAAAATCGCGAGCTGATGGGTGCAACTAATCCAAAGAATGCAGACAAAGGCACCATCCGTGCTGATTTCGCCGATAGCATTGATGAAAATGCAGTACATGGCTCTGACAGTTTAGAAAATGCAGCGATTGAAATTGCTTATTTCTTCGGTAAAGACGGTGATCTTTGCCCACGTACTCGTTAATACTCTTTGAGTAAGGCTAAGGTCATCTGTGTCTGATAGTAATGCAAAAGTAAATCTCCTTGATTTCAGCCATGAAGCCTTGAAGGAATGGTTCGCTAGTGTGGGCGAGAAACCCTTCCGCGCGACGCAAGTCATTAAATGGCTCCATCAAATGGGAGTCAACGATCTTGCACAGATGACTAATCTTAGCAAACCACTGCGCGCCTTTTTACAGGAAAATGCTGAGATTCGTGCTCCAGAAATTGTGCTGGAGCAGCAATCTGCAGACGGTACTTGTAAGTGGGTATTGCGCTTAGCGGATGGTAATGCGATTGAAACGGTGTTCATTCCAGAAGAAGATCGCGGTACTTTATGCGTATCCTCCCAAGTCGGTTGTGCACTTGATTGCACTTTCTGTTCTACCGCGCGCCAAGGTTTTAATCGGAATTTGACGGTAGCGGAAATTATCGGGCAGTTGTGGATTGCAAAGCGTACCTTGCAAAAAGATCCCAAAGGGGAACGTGCAGTCACTAATGTAGTGATGATGGGCATGGGTGAACCTTTGCTCAATTTTGAACCTGTGGTTTCTGCCTTACGTTTAATGCTTGACGACAATGCCTATGGCTTAAGCCGTCGCCGCGTAACGGTGAGTACTTCGGGTGTCTTACCAGCGATGGGGCGTTTAGCGGATACACTAGATGTATCCTTAGCCGTATCCTTACATGCGCCGAATGATGAGTTGCGTAATCGCTTAGTGCCACTGAATCGCAAATATCCAATTAAGGACTTATTGGCAGCCTGCCAAAGCTTCCTTGATAAGAAAGATACCCAACGTAAGCATATTACTTGGGAATATGTGATGCTCGATGGAGTGAATGATACTGAGCAACATGCGCGTGAATTAGCAGCGTTGCTGCAGGGAATTCCCTCTAAAATCAACCTTATTCCTTTTAATCCTTTCCCTGATACGCGCTATAAGCGTTCCAGTAATAATCGCATTTATCGCTTCCGCGACATCCTGCAAGAGTCCGGTTATACTGTGATGACTAGAAAAACACGTGGCGATGATATCGATGCTGCTTGTGGTCAATTAGCAGGGGAAGTGAATGACCGTAGTCGCAGAGAGATCCATTTCGCCCGCATTGAACAAGGGCATTAAGGGCAAATAACAACGATGAGAATAACAACTAAATCGCTAGCCATCATGGTGCTGGCGGCTAGCCTATCTGCTTGTGCTAGCTCCGGCGGCACGAGTAAGAAAGAAACCGCAGAATACTATGCACAACTGGGCGCAGGCTACTTACAAAAAAATCGCTTAGAGCTCGCCCAAGAAAATCTTGATAAAGCTTTAAAAGTTAATCGTAACTCTAAGGATGCACTACACTATTCTGCCCTCTTGCAAGAGCGCTTAGGTAATATGCAGAAGGCGGATGGTTTGTTTAAACGTGCCATGCAGTTGGATGGCAAAAATCCTGAGCTACTGAATAACTACGGCTCGCATCTGTGCAAGCAAGGCAAATATAAATCGGCGGTTGCAGCCTTTAATGCTGCTTTGAAAGATCCTTTATATGAAACGCCTGAGTTTGCCTATACAAATGCAGGAGTGTGCTTGCAGAGTGCGAAAATCTCGGGTCAGGCTGAGGAATATTATCGTAAGGCTTTGGAGCGTAACCCAAACTTCCCACTCGCCTTATACCAAATGGCTGAATTAGAATATGCTCGTGGTGAAAATGCCAAAGCACAAGCTTTTCTTTATCGGTATAATGAGCGCGCTCAGAGCACAGCAGAAACCCTCTTCTTATGTTATAAGATCAATCGGGCATTAAATGATTCAACCGCCGCAGAAGAGTGTGCGACTAAGCTAGTAGCGCAATTTCCAAATAGCGCTGAAGCTAAACAGACTAACTGAAACCTGAACTATTAAGTATTTTGGAGTGGGGCGTGACGGACACTAACGCAGACATGGATGTAAAACCAGATGAGCAAGCAGTTGCTCCAACTGTGGTGGAAAAACGTGATGATGGTATTGTGCGTCCGGGTGATCTTTCCGCCAAATTGCAGGCTTGTCGCGAGCGAGCTGATTTAGACCAAGACCAAGCCGGCATTGCAATGCGTTTATCGCCTGCCATGATTAAGGCGTTAGAAACTGAAAACTTTGCTGAATTACCTGATCCACCTTATGTACGTGGCTATTTACGTAGTTATGCGCGCTTAGATGAAAGTGATCCACAGGATTTGATTCGCACTTATGAGTTATTGCGGGGTGCTGACCCTGATTCATTGACTACACCGCCTCCCATTTCCTTAACACGGGTTCAGCATAAGCAAGGTATTTCACCGACGACTATTCGCATGTTAGGACTGGTAGCTCTAGTGCTACTCCTTGGTGTCTTATCAATGATTCCGGGAATTAATCAGTGGGTTCGCCAAACTTGGCAATCTTTCGCAGCCGCCCAACCTGGTTCAGTACCAACAATGGCCTCTAAACCAGCACCTATTACTAACACGACTACGCCTGAGCCAGGGACAAGTACTGATCTGACAGCTTCTGGCCCAGTACCAACGATTAGCTCACCAGCCTTAGCAACTACTGCTCAAGATAGCCCTGCGCCAGTAAATAGCTCTGAAGCAGTACAACCTAGTACTACCCCACCTTCGACCGACCCAGCTGCCAGTACTACAACTTCAACAACTGCTAGTTCGAATCCTAGTGCTCCAACTACTTTAGCCTTGGCGACTCCAGCAGCAACCGCTCCAACTATTAATCCAGCCACACCGACAGGAACTGAAACAACGGCTGTTAGCACTTCAACAGCGACAACGCCTACAGCGACTAATCCTACTACCACAGCTGGAACTACACCTGAAACTACACCGACTACTAGCATAACGCCAGCTCCTACGCCTACTAATGGAGCTACCAGCACTGTAGTCACTGCAACTACACCAGCTGTGGGTACTAATCCTACGCCAACCACTGATCCTGCTGTTGCCACACCAGCCGCAGTTGATCCCAATAAACCGGCTGAAGCTACTGCTACTACACAGCAACCTATTGATGGTGAAGTCTTAGTACGCATGGAGTTTACCCAGGAAGTCTGGATGCAGATTAGAGATGGTGGCAACAAAGCGATCTTTGAATCCTTGAACTCACCAAATACGTGGAAACAATTCAAAACGCGCACACCTTTAACCTTTAAAATTGGCAATGCACCAGGGGTAAAATTGTATTTGAATGGTCAGGCTTATGATCATGCTAAATACACTCGTGGCAGTGTCGCGCGCTTTACAGTGAACTAATTCATGGCAAAGACTCTTCAATCGATTCGTGGGATGCATGACATCCTACCTGAGCAATCTGCTGCTTGGCAGTATTTAGAAAGCACCGTTCGCCAGTTATTAGCACGCTATAGCTACCGCGAAATTCGTACTCCCATTGTAGAAGTCACTGAGCTTTTCAAGCGTGCAGTCGGTGAAGTCACCGATATCGTTGAAAAAGAAATGTATACCTTCGAAGATCGGAATGGTGAAAGCTTGTCCTTACGTCCCGAAGGAACGGCCAGCTGTGTGCGTGCCGGAATTGAGCATGGCCTGTTTTATAATCAACAGCAGCGCATTTGGTATACTGGCCCGATGTTCCGCCATGAGCGCCCCCAAAAAGGTCGCTATCGGCAATTCCATCAAGTCGGTGTAGAAACCTTTGGGATTGCTGGCCCTGATATTGATGCTGAATTAATTGCTATTAGTGCGCGCCTTTGGCAAGAATTAGGCTTAAAAAATGTGCGGCTTGAACTCAATTCTTTGGGTACACCTACTTCAAGAGCAATCTATCGGGAGAAATTAATTGAATATTTCTCCGCTCATTTAGATGTCTTAGACGAAGAAGCCAAGCAGCGTTTACATAGTAATCCTTTGCGGATTTTAGACACTAAACATCCTGCAACGCGCCTTATTGCTGATGCTGCACCCAGCTTACATGATTATTTAGACCCAGAGTCTAAGCAGCATTTTGAGCAACTGTGCAGCATGCTAGAGGCAATGGGTATTCAGTATGTGATCAACCCACGTTTGGTACGTGGTTTAGATTATTACACGCGCACGGTGTTTGAATGGATCACTGAAGAGCTAGGCGCTCAAGGGACTATCTGTGCAGGTGGTCGTTATGATGGTCTAGTCAGTCAAATGGGTGGGCAGGAAACGCCTGCTTGTGGTTTTGCGATGGGCATGGAGCGTTTGTTGGAATTAATGCAAGTTCAAGAACAAGCTTTAAGTGCAACTGCACCCGATCTTTACCTAGTACTAGCGGGTGAGCAAGCCAGTTCGGCCGGGATAGTTTTGGCAGAAAAATTACGCACTGAATTACCAAAACTTAAGCTGCAAGTGAATGCAGGCGGTGGCAGTATTAAAACCCAAATGAAACGCGCGGATAAAGCCGGTGCTCGTTATGCTTTGATTTTAGGTGAGCAAGAATTAGCAGCTGGCACCATTGGTTTTAAGCCGATGCAAGACGCTACAGCCAACCAAGTTAGTTTGAAACTTACTGAGCTGGGTCAATACTTGGCTAGTCAACTTAATTAAACAGTTAATAAGTAAATAGAAGCATCTAGATGAAGGGGTTAACGCATGATTGATTATAATAAGACCGATGATGAACAGGCCGAGGATCTTAAAGCGTGGTGGAAAGAGAATGGCCTTTCGGTTGTTGCTGGGATTGCTTTAGCGATTGCTGCCCTGTTTGCTTGGGAATATTGGCAAAAATACCAGATAAAAACGATGGAAGGTGCCTCAACACTTTACAGTACCCTGCAAACCACTGCGGATGATGCGGTAGCTGCGAAAGCTATCCAAGAACTGCAAACTGAGTACCCCAAATCCCCTTATGCAGCTTTAGCTTCTTTAGAAACCGCTAAAAAGCATGCTGAAAAGGGTGAATATGAGCCTGCAATTACTGCTTTACGTTGGGCCATTGATCATACTAAAGATGTCGATTTAAAGAATGTGGCGTCCGTGCGTTTAGCCCGTGTTTTGGCTTCTGCGGGCAAATACGACGAAGCCTTAAAACTAGCCAGCCAAAGTTATAGTGCGTCTTATGAATCGATCTTAGAAGAAATCAAAGGCGATATTTACAGCGCCCAAAAGAAAACTGAGGATGCACGTAAAGCCTATGAACGTGCTATTCTGGCTGCAAAAAATAATTCTAGCGAACTGATTAAGATTAAACTTGATAATCTAGGCAAGGGAGCCTAAGCGCATCCATGAGATCTTTAGCTACACTGATTACTGGTCTATTTTTAGCAGCGAGCTTAACCGCTTGTAGTAGCTTTTCCAATCTGATGCCTGCTAAAGATCCCAATCCACCTAAAGAATTAAAAGCGCTTCAAGCCACCGCCAATGCACAAACTTTATGGAAAGTCAGTACTGGCAGCAGTGATAAAGACTATGTACGTTTATACCCTTATGTGGATGAGGCCTTAGTCATTGTAGCGGGCGGTGGCTCAGCTAGTGCTTGGGACAAACGTACCGGAGCTTCCATTTGGAAAACGCCCATCAGTGAAGAAGTGACGGGTGGTGTCAATGGCGGTGAGGGCTTAGTCTTTTTAGGTACTAGTGAAGGTAGTGCCATTGCCCTAGATCGTCAAACTGGCAAAGTGCGCTGGATTGAACATCTCAATAGTGAAGTTTTATCCGTTTCTACCGCCAGTAAAGGGCGCGTCGTCTTTCGTACAGGTGACGGGCAATTAAGCGGTTTATCCACGCAAACCGGTGAAATTGTTTGGCAGCAAATTCGTGAAACCCCTGCTTTATCTTTACGCGGTGCAGGTGTACCTTTAATTGTTAGCGGTGCAGTGATTGCAGGTTTTGATAATGGCACAGTGACTGCTTTCGATTTAGAAACGGGTACTGGTTTGTGGGAAGCGATTCTCTCAGTACCACGGGGTAGCAGCGATTTAGATAAAATTATCGATGTTGATGGGCGTATTAAACAAGTGGGTTCAGCTCTATTTGCTGCGAGCTACAATGGACAAATCGCTGGTATTCGCCTGCAAGATGGGGCTTTAGGTTGGTCACAGCCTTATTCGAGCTATGCAGGCGTGGATGCCGATGCGAATGGCTTGTATAGCACAGACGTTGAAGGCAATATCTGGAAGATTAATCCCCAAAGTGGCGCACCGATTTGGAAAATGGATGATTTACAACGTCGCACGCCCACTGCACCCACTATTTTGGGTAGCTATCTAGTAGTAGGCGATTATGCAGGCTATTTGCATTGGATTAATAGCAGTAATGGTCAAACTGTAGCACGTTTACAGGGTGATACTGCTGGTTACACAGTTCCGCCGGTCAGTGATGGTCAGGTGATTTATACTTTTGGCAAGAGTGGCGTGTTAGCGGCTCATGCCCTGAAATGATGATGAGTAAATGAGACCGGTTTTTGCCCTTGTTGGACGCCCAAATGTAGGTAAGTCTACCCTGTTTAATCGCTTAACACGCTCCCGTGATGCTTTAGTTGCGGATTTCCCTGGTTTAACCCGTGACCGCAAATACGGCACAGGTGAAATGTTCGACCGTGACTATTTAGTCATTGATACCGGCGGTTTAAGCGGCGAAGAAGCAGGCATTGATGAGCAAATGGCACGTCAAACCTTAGCCGCTGTCGCAGAAGCGGATGCGATGATGTTCATTGTCGATGGCAAAGAGGGCTTAAGCGCCGGCGATGAATATATTGCTCAACAGTTGCGGGTAACAGGTAAACCTGTATTTCTAATTATCAATAAAACCGACCGAGTTGACCCTGACCAAGCCGCTGCCGAATTTTATGGCTTAGGTTTTGCTGAAGTTTATAGTATCGCCGCAGTGCATGGCCGTGGTGTCACTTCGATGATGGATGACATTCTCAGCCACTTCCCCACTGACGAAGTTGATGAGAACCTTGAGCCTGAGGAAGGTGAAGAGCAGTCGATTCGGATTGCCTTTGTTGGTCGCCCGAATGTTGGTAAATCGACTTTGGTGAATCGGATCTTAGGTGAAGAACGGGTTATTGCTTTTGATGAACCTGGCACTACCCGCGATAGCATTTTCATTCCATTTGAACGTGATGGCAAGCAGTACACCTTGATTGATACGGCTGGAGTGCGCCGTCGTAGTCGCGTGAATGAAACTATTGAAAAATTCAGTATCATCAAAACTCTTGATGCAATTCGTGAAGCGCATGTTGTAATTATGCTTGTCGATGCGCATGATAGTGTCACCGATCAAGATGCCCATTTATTAGGTTTAATTCTGGATGCGGGTAAAGCACTGGTCTTAGCCATCAATAAATGGGATGGATTAGAAAGTGATGAGCGCGATCGGATTAAGGGTCAGCTTGAAGTTAAGCTACCTTTCTTAGATTTCGCAGAGAAGCATTTTATTTCTGCGCTGCATGGTACAGGTGTCGGTTTATTGTATAAATCGATTCATGCCGCTTACGATTCAGCGATGCTGAAAGTCCCGACTTCACGTTTAACCCGTATTTTAGAAAATGCAGTACAAATGCATCAACCACCGCTAATCGGTGGTCGTCGTATTAAACTACGTTACGCCCATCAAGGTGGCAGCAATCCTTTCCTAGTGGTGATTCACGGTAATCAGACTGATAAAGTACCACCTGCTTATGAGCGCTATTTAATTAATTATTTCCATAAAACTTTGAAATTAACTGGCACTCAAGTCAAAATTGAATTTAAAACCGGCGAAAATCCTTTCGAGGGTCGGCGTAACAATCTAACACCACGGCAAATTCATAAGAAAAAACGTTTAATGAAGTTTGTTGCTGGGAAAAAATAACGACTAACACACGAGGGTAGTGTGGAACATAGTACCAACCTGTTACAAGGTATCTTATTGCTATTGGTCATGTCAGTAGCCTCTGTGGCTGCGTTTCGTACTTTCAAATTACCCCCGATTCTCGGTTATCTCTTGGTTGGAGCCTTAAGCAGTGAGAATGCTTTAGGATGGCTACCTGAAAATAATTCTATTGAGTTTATGGCTGAGGTAGGTGTGGTTTTCCTACTCTTTGCGATTGGCCTTGAATTTTCTGTCAGTCAATTTATGGCTATGCGCCGCACCGTCTTGGGTTTAGGCGGTTTGCAAATGGTCTTTTCCACCCTGATTGGTTTTATTTTGCTCAATTATCTGAATGTCAGTTGGCAAGGTGCCATTGTAGCTGCTGGGGCTATGGCTTTGTCCTCAACTGCAATTGTCGTCAAGCAGCTAACTGACCAAGGTGAAATGCATGAGCGGCATGGGCAATTAGCCTTAGGAATTTTGCTATTTCAAGATATTGCGGTCGTCCCTTTCATCATTGCAATTCCCTTATTAAGCAACAATACCGAGGCTGATCCTGATTTTATCGTAATGGCTCTACATGCCTTTGGGAATATGTTGGTCTTAGCGATTATGCTAGTGACTGCACATTATGTGCTGCGACCTTTATTCCAAAAAGTTGCGAATGCACAATCGGTTGAGCTATTTAATATCACCGTCTTACTGGTAGCACTGACTTCTGCTTGGGTTACCCAATCTTTGGGTATGTCCTTAGCCTTAGGCGCGTTTCTAGCCGGCATGATGCTGAGTGAAACTGAATATAAACACCAAATTGAAACAGAAATTCGCCCATTCCGTGATATTTTAATGGGTTTATTCTTCATTACTGTAGGTGCTAAATTAAACCTCGCTGTGCTCCCTGAATTGTGGCTATCAATTCTCTGGCTATTACTAGGTATTGTGGTATTTAAAGCGGTCTTAATCGGTGGTTTAGTGCGTTTGTTTGGCAATAATAAGGGCATTGCCGTACGCACTGGCCTAGTGCTTGCCCAAGGGGGGGAATTTGGCTTTGCTTTACTCTCGCTCGCTTTGAGCTATGGCTTACTCACTGCCGATGAAGTACAGGCTGATTTAGCCGCCATTGTGATTAGTATGGCGATTGCGCCCTTAATTATCCGTTCTAATGATAAAGTAACTCGTAAACTCCTCAGTGATAGCTACTTGCGTCAACGTTATAAAGATGCTCATGCCTTCCGCCAAGAAGTCAAAGAAATTGATAACCATGTAATTATTTGCGGTTATCGTCGTGTCGGCCAAGGTTTAGCACGCTTACTTGAAGAACAAGGTGTGCCTTATCTAGGTTTAGAACTCGACTCTAAAATCGTTACTGAAGCTTGGGAGGCGGGTGAAAGTGTTTATTATGCAGATGCCAGCCGTACTGAAATTTTAATGGCGGCAGGTATACAGCGCGCTAGGCTAGTGGTCATTACCGTGGTAGACACTGAAATCGCTAAGGAAATTACTGAAGCAGCGCGCAAAAAGAATAAGAATATCCCGATTGTAGTACGTGCACGTGACGATACCTATTTGGAAGCATTGGTTAAATTAGGTGCTACTGAAGTGTTGCCGGAGTCGCTCGAAGCCAGCGTTATGGTAGCACGCCGCGTTTTAGAAAAATTAGAGCTGCCTAATGAAGAAATTGAGCAAGTCGTTGGTCGCATCCGGATTGAGGGCTATAAGCAACTCAAAAGCTTCTTCCACGGTACTCCACAAAAGGCTACCAGTAAGTCAGAAACCTTCTTACACAGTATTGTCTTATTAGAGACCGATAAAGCGGTGGGTAAACGCATTGCCGACCTAAATCTAGCAAGCATGGGTATTACCTTAAAAGCACTCAAGCGTGGAGAAATTCGTGGTGACCAACCCTCTCCAGATATGATCTTACAAGCGGACGATACCTTAATTATTGAAGGCAAAGCGGATCGTTTTAAGGAAATTGAGAAAAAGATTCATGGCGAACGCAAAGAAAAAGAAGCCAAAGATAAAGAAGCTAAGTTAGCGGTAGACCCAGTAAGCGTGGTTAGCTCACCCGTTTTAGCTCAAGTAGAGGCTGACTTAACTAAAACTGACACTTAAATTTCCATTTTGCTTTATTTTTTCATATATTTTTATTATTTCTTATACAATATGTTCATTAAACAAGCATTTTGTAACTCAGGATTTACTAGCTAGAAGTCGACAATCTACTCCACTTATCTGCATAAAATCTACGCCTATCCAGCATTTCATGAATAATTTCTAGACCGTGGTACTCTTTTAGTCAGCTTATGCGTTTAGTAAGTGGTTTCCAGTGATTTTTTTGCTGAAAATTCACGCTAATTAAGCACTGTTATACATTTCGGGCGCGCTATACTTTCAAGCAAACCTCCTCAGGATTGTTGGCAGAACTAAGAAGCAGAATTTGAAGCATAAATAGATATTGGAAAATTTTAAAAAAGTCATTAATGACTAATACGCATGCTGAGTATCTGATGGGTAAAGCCCTTAAGTTTCAAGGCTCTAGGTTAAGGACAACACGAAGAACTTATCACTTAATTTAGAGTCTAACAGGAAGCTTGTGGCTCCAAGCATCAGGGCTATACATGACTTTTACAGCGTGGATGCTGACCTCCGCGTGAAGGATCACAACGGATGGCATCTGGACAGGACAACCAGTGAGTCAGGTTATAAACACAGTATGTTTACAATCGTGTCCCGTACAGCTAGCTGCAATTACTGCAATTAGGAATAAGTGCTGCACAAGGGCTCCATATAATTAAAGGTTACAGGAAATGAATACAGCAACTCGCGCCTTAGACTCTTCACTCTCTGAAACGGTATCTCGTACTCTGCAAGAATATTTAGATACTTTAGGTGACCACGAAGCCAGCAATATCTATCGCTTGGTGGTGGATGAAGTCGAGCGTCCTATGTTAGAAATCATGATGCGTTATACTCATGGAAACCAATCTCGTGCAGCTCAGTGTATGGGAATTAATCGCGCTACCTTACGTACCAAATTAAAGCGTCATAATTTGCTGTAATGCTAGCTCAGTTCGCAGCACTATCTCTCAAGTTTACTAAGCTTCCTGTGCTATAACAGGAAGCTTAAACCTCAAATCTAAATCTCTACCCCGTATTGCTGACGATAGGCTTGAATAGCTGCTAATAATTGAGGTTCATCAATCTGTTCCTGCACATGCTGAATAACATTGTTTAAGCCAACAATACTAATCACCGGCACCCCAAAATTTGTTTGTACTTCTTGTACAGCAGATAAAGCCCCCTGACCACGTTCTTGCCGATCCAGTGAAATCGACACCCCCGCTAAATTTGCACCCTGCCCTGCTACTATAACAGCGGCCTCGCGAATAGCTGTCCCAGCGGTCATGACATCATCAATTACTAAGACACGTCCTTTTAAGGGTGCACCAACAATCGTTCCACCCTCACCATGATCTTTCGCCTCTTTGCGGTTAAAGGCATAGGGGTAATCTAAACTGTGCTTTTCATAGAGTGCAATAGCAACCGAAGCTGCTAAAGGAATACCTTTATATGCAGGGCCAAATAGCATATCGAATTGAATACCTGATTCCACAATAGCCTGTGCATAAAACTGCCCTAAACGACTTAAAGCTGAACCCGTTTGAAACAAACCTGCATTGAAAAAGTACGGGCTAACACGCCCTGATTTCAGGGTATACTCGCCAAAGCGTAAAACACCTTGTTGCAAAGCGAATTCTAAAAAAGCTTGTTGATAGGGTTTCATTGGGCACTCTCTCATTAATCAGTTAGCGCCGGCATCATACCAGAAAAGCCGTTAATACAGAGTGCCTCTAACCACGTGGTACATGTTCCCACAGCAAACAACCACTGGGTGGTTGATAGCTCATGAGATCAAAACCTAACTGCGCCGCGGCTTCAGGTTCAATTTCAGTGATACAAGCCTCTTTCAACTGATCTACGCTTAAGCCTTTAGCCGAACTAAGATTAGTAAACTCAATCAAGGCGAGTCTCAGCGACGTATTGGTCAGATCAGTATGGCTCAAATCAGCCAAACTGAGATTGGTATAATCAAGATTCGCGTTTTTAAAGCTCGCACCGCTAAGCTTACTATGAGTGAAATCGGCAAGACTTAAATTCGCGCCCTCAAAATTGCGGCCGGTTAAATCGGTATTTTGGGCTTGATACAGTGGTGTACTCAGTGAGCCAACCGCATAACTTACTGAGTGAAAACCTAAACTTAGCGCTAGACCCGCGTAGCAGACTAAGCTCCTTATCCTTGGAACTTGCATCATAACACTCCATGTTATTTTAATTCATTCCCTTAAAGTGTAGCGCGTTAACTCAGCTTTACCAGCCCTTCTTAACTGGGAAGCTCTGCTAATTGCATCCCCATTTTCACGCCTTGATCAGCTTGAGTTTCCCCCCAATTCCAATCGCCTTTTTCTAGAAGCACAATAACGGTTGAACCCATATTGAAACGTCCCATTTCAACACCTTTGGCTAAGTTAACATTGGCATACTGATCAACACGTACGACCGATTGATTAGGCGGGGTAATCAATCCTGCCCACACGGTTTCAATCGCGGCTACATTAATCGCACCTACTAACACCAGCGCCATTTTGCCAAATTCAGTCTCAAAAATAGCCGCAACGCGCTCATTACGAGCAAATAAACGCGGAATCGTACGTACCGTATGCCCTGCAACACTAAATAAACGTCCTGGTATATACACTTGCTCCATTAACTGCCCTGCCAAAGGCATATGAATACGGTGATAATCACGGGGTG
This sequence comes from uncultured Thiothrix sp., assembly GCF_937876535.1. GTDB lineage: Bacteria > Pseudomonadota > Gammaproteobacteria > Thiotrichales > Thiotrichaceae > Thiolinea. The sequence goes on along the minus strand of NZ_CALFHZ010000020.1, from coordinate 218,582 downwards.
AGAGATAAATGGTCGTGAATTGGCCATTTAAAAAGGGTGCAGCACGAGCTGTATCACCACCTAATAGTTCTACTACCGAATAGTCAAAACCTTTGGCTTGAAAAATACGCCCAGAACGAATCGTATCAACTTGGCTAATTTTACCGTCAACTGGGCTGGCTAATACTCGAGCACCACTCGCAATAGGCCGCAATTCAGGTTTTAGACTGCGCGTAAAGAAGGCATTAAAAGTTGTATAAGCCTGCGGATTAGTTTGCTCGGCCTCACTCATGTCTACTTTAAAAGCCTTAATAAACTGGCGAATCGCGGGCTGAGTCCAGTTAGACTCAATGCGCGTCAACCGATAAACCAAACGTGAAATAGCATGATGTGGCAGCGGATAAAGCGGCCAGGCTTTTAAATAATCAGATAGCGGCATTAGGCTTGGCAAATAACTAATAAATGCTGGATGATACGGCAATTTAGTCGAAAGGAATACACTCGATGGCGCAGCCCGCTCTCACTGAACTCTCTAGCATTCTTGATTTTATCCGTTGGGGAGCTAGCCAATTTCGCGCAGCGGAGTTAAGTTTTTCGCACGGTATGGCCTCTGCTTTAGACGAAGCGGCTTATTTAGTGCTGCACAGCCTACACTTGCCTGTGGATACCCCTGAATTATATTTCAGCAGTAAACTCACTCAGGCTGAAAAGATAAAAGTCATGGACACTTTAGAGCGGCGGATTATTGAGCGTAAACCTGCAGCTTATTTAACTAATGAAGCTTGGTTTGCAGGTTTACCTTTTTACGTGGATGAACGCGTGTTAGTGCCTCGCTCGCCAATTGCAGAATTAGTAGAAAAACAATTTTATCCGTGGACGGATGAATCACAAGTTGCACATATTTTAGATTTATGTACGGGCAGCGGCTGCATTGGTATTGCTTGTGCCTACGCTTTTCCACATGCGGAAATCGATTTAAGCGATGTGTCTGCTGATGCCCTTGCGGTTGCTAAACTCAATATTGCACGTCATGGGGTACAGGCTCATGTTCAAGCGCTTGAGTCTGATCTATTTACTCATTTAAGCAGCAAGCGTTATGACCTAATTGTCAGCAATCCACCTTATGTCGATGCGGCTGAAATTGCTGAAATGAGTATTGAATTTCAGCATGAACCTTTAATCGGTTTAGCAGCAGGCACCGATGGTTTAGATATTGCGCATCGTATTTTAGCCTCTGCTCGTGAGCATTTAAGTGAACATGGCATTTTGATTGTCGAAGTCGGCAATAGCCAATTTGCGCTCACCGAAGCTTATCCAGAAGTACCTTTCCAATGGCTGGAATTTGAACGGGGCGGAGATGGGATCTTTTTATTGACAGCAACTCAATTGGATGAACACGCCGCTGCTTTCAAAGCGGCTGCGGCCAAGCTGCTTTAAACTGTTGATAATGTTCCGCAAAGATCTGCTCTAGCTCATCAATAATCTCTGTTGCAGGCCGCCCTTTAATCATATGAGCGGCCATCAAATCAGAAGTCGGTGAAAGTAAAGCATCAGGGCTGAGCATCGGATAACTAGCTTTTAAACGTTTAATAGCCTTAACCACACTTTCCGTAGCCGGACGTTCGAGCAACTCTGGCTCTGGGCAAACTTGCTCAACCTTTAGCTCAGACGAGTTAAGCACAAGAAACTCAGCAAATTTAAGCAAAGTGGCTTGATCATGAGCTTGTAACTCACGAAATAAACTGCGTAAGCGTTTTTCTTGGGGAGTACTGCTACCCTGCCCTAGTGTTGGTAACATGGTTGGCCTATTTCAACAGCTATGTTTCAGCAAGCTTTCAAACCTAAACTTGAGTTAATTAAGCATCAGCCTTTTTTGCTCGCTGGCAATAAACACGCGCAAACTCTAACAGTTCTTCCATCGCCGGTACTTTAAACTTTTGGCGCTGACGCACAAAAGAAAAATCACGGGTTAATGGTGGATCGAGCGGCTTGGAGACTAAAGAACCTAATTTAATCTCTTTGCTAATGCTAGCACTTGAGACTACGGAAATGCCCATACCAGCTTCCACTGCGCCTTTGACGGCTTCAGGACTTCCTAGCTCTAAGCAGTTGTTTACAGCATGCTTATCAGCACCGTGGGCAAATAAATAATCTACCATTACTTCACGAGTACCAGAGCCTTCTTCACGACAGATCAAGGAATACTTGACTAAATCCTTAGCGGTGACTTTATCTAAGTTAGCTAATTCGTGACTAGGTGGACAAATTAAGACCATTTCGTCCGTGCGGCACACCTCTACTAATAAGTTTTTATTGGTGACAGGGCCTTCAACTACACCTAAATCAATGACATTGTTTTCCACCATAGAAACGATGCCTTCGGTATTAGAGACTCTTAAACGCAACTTGATGTCGGCATTTTTTGCTTTAAAGTCACCCAATAATGAAGGCAACATATATTCAGAAATCGTGGTACTCGCACCAATAGTTAGAGAGCCACTAATGTCATCGGTCATCTCGCGAATGGCATTTTCCATTTCACTATAAAGATCGAAGATCTTTTCAGAATATTCATAAACCACTTGACCCGCTTCGGTGAGGGTAACACGGTTATGGGTGCGATCGAACAGGCGGGTATCAAACTGCTCTTCCAACTGGCGGATTTGAAAGGTCACAGCAGGCTGGGTCATATGAAGTACTTCAGCTGCTTTGGTGAAACTAAGCAAACGGGCAACCGCGTGGAAGACTTGTAATCTTCTGTCTGACATTTAGAACTATTCTCCTTGTTAGTGACACTGCTTAGGTCAGGTATGAGGGGGTTATCTCACTATTCCCTGAACTTATTTACCGGTCATCCATTACCGGATATTACCGTTTAATTTGACGATAAAAAATACCAGTTTATAAAAAATCTCTATCAACGACTCGACAAATACTATCATTAGAATAGGACAATTCTGTACAAACGGGGCTAGTTCATACTACTAAAGCAAATTTTTTTGATAAGAGGCACAAGATTAACTACTAAATGTAGGATTTTTACGCGCTTTTGTCATTGTCCACTGAGGGTTCACTGGCTTTTTTTAGGGCATCCTTGGACTGATGGGGAATGCGGGGGTCATCATCATCCATCAAAATTCGATATGCAGGCCCCTCTAAATCATCATATTGCCCACTACGCACCGTATAAATAAAGGCAATCACTACAACAATCATGACTCCAATAGCAATTGGAATCAGCATATATAAAGCTTCCACGGTGAATCACCTAAAAATGTTTTAAGCGTAGTGAATTCAACACCACAATCAAAGAGCTGGCTGACATCCCAATCGCTGCCATCCACGGAGCAACCAAGCCAGTAGCCGCTAAAGGAATAGCTAACAGATTATATCCAATTGTCCAAACGAAATTTTGTTTAATAATGATTTGCATACGTCGAGAGGTGTTAATCGCAAATGGCAGTTGTTGTAAATTTTCTGAGAGTAACACCATATCAGCGCTCGCTTGCGCCAGTTGCGAACCACTACCCATCGCAATCGAAACCGCCGCACCCGCTAACACCGGAGCATCATTGACCCCATCACCGACCATTGCCACAATCTTGCCCTGAGCCTGCAAAGCTTTTACATAAGCTAATTTATCATTAGGCAATTGCCCACCTAGAGCTTTAGCAATGCCTAACTGCCCTGCCACCTTCTGCACAACTGCCGGATTATCACCACTTAAAAGGCTAATATTAATACCTGCTGCACTCAGTTCTTGAAGCGCTTCTTTCGCTCCAGCACGGATTTGATCGGCTAAAGTCATTTGTGCCAACCAACCAGCACTTGAACCTAAATAGACTTGGGAGTCAGTCGAGCTTACGGAATACGCTGCAGGTAATGCTGTTTGAGTTAACTCCCCAACAAAATTCAATGTGCCTAAGCGATAACACTCACCTTGCCAGTAACCTTGTACACCTCGCCCAGACTCTGAGCTTAGTTGACTAAGCACATAAGGCTCATGGCTTAGCTGCATCATCGCTTTAGCCACCGGATGTTCAGAAGCTTGCTCTAAGCCCACCGCTAATGACTTGCAAACAGATTCAGATAAAGCACCTGATGCTTTAAAATCAACAACGGCTAGTTGTCCATAGGTCAAAGTACCCGTCTTATCTAAAATCAGCTCATCAATCCGTGCCAGCGTTTCTAAAGCATGCCCGCGGGTCGTGAGCACTCCTTTCGAAGTTAACAGCCCTGTCGCAGCGGTTAAAGCGGTAGGGGTAGCCAAAGAAAAGGCACAAGGACAGGTAATCACTAGCACCGACAGCGCAATCCAAAACGCCTCACTGGGTTGCGATTGATGCCAATAAAGAAAAACCGCTGTAGCGGTGAGCAAAATCAGTGGTACAAAGCGTGAGGAAACTTTTTCAGCTAAACGTGCAAGCTCTGGCTTCTCAGCTTGAGCACGCTCCAGTAAGCGGATAATCGCTGCTAGTACAGTATTATCACCAACTTGGCTGACTTGCATGGTTAAAGGGCTTTCAATATTCACTGTGCCGCCGACTAGTTTATCGCCTTCAATTTTACGACAAGGCAAGCTTTCACCAGTCAACAAAGCTTCGTTAGTACTACTGACTCCTTCTAAAACCAGACCATCAGCAGGCACGACCTCACCCGGTTTAATCAGGACTTGATCACCACTGACTAACTGACTAACCGGTACGACCTCTTGCTTGCCTTCTTTTAACAAAGTCGCTGTGGCGGGCATCAAACGCACTAACTCTTCGGCGACCTGCCCTGCTTTATGCCGCGCATTCATTTCTAAATAGCGCCCAGTCAGCAGGAAAAAAGTGAACATCGTCACCGAGTCAAAATAGACCTCGCCCCCCCCCATCACGGTTGCCCACACACTAGCGGTAAAAGCAATTCCGATACCAATGGATACAGGAACATCCATCCCAAAGCGTCCACGGCGCAAATCGCGCCAAGCGGATTGGAAAAAGACCCGTGCTGAATAGAAGATGACAGGCACCGTCATGACTAAACTGATCCAGCGTAAGAAACTACGCATTTGCCCATCCATATCGGAGACCGCACCGATATACATGGCGGCTGCCACCATCATCACCTGCATCATGCCTAAACCTGCTACTGCAATTCGACGTAAAGCAGCAGACTTTTCTTTCTTTTGCAGGGACTCTAAGCGCCCTGGATCAAAAGGATGCGCATGATAGCCAATTTCACTAATCGCTTGTAAAACGGTACTTAATTTAAGTTGGCTAGTATCCCAACGTAAAGTGGCGCGATGCGTGGAATAATTGACTCTAAAATCCAGCACGCCAGGCAATTGCTTAACATGCCGCTCATTCAGCCAAACACAGGCCGCACAGACAATACCTTCGAGAATGAGAGAGGCTTCACGGACGTTGCCAGCGGTTGCGCGCACAAACGAGCGCTGCAAATCGACACTATCGTAGACTTGCAAATCACGTAGTTGTTCAGGAATTAAATCTTCTGGGCGCGAACCAATATCGGTACGGAATTTATAAAAATCAGTGAGCTGATTCGCTACAATGGCCTCAGCAACCGCTTGGCAGCCTGAACAACATAGGGCTTGTTCCCGACCATCAATCGCAACTAAATAGCTAGCACCCGAGGGAATCGGCGAACCGCAATGGAAGCAATCCGCCACCAGTTCAAAGGTTTCTGGCTTAGCCATGACTAACCAGCAAGAGCAGAGACTTGGGTGGTCCCTTTGACTTCATGTACTTCATCACCACGCTGAATGCGCAAAACTACTGTCCAAGACCCCGGCTCATCTAGCAAAATGCTCTGTCCATAATTCCCTGAACCACTTTCTGGCAAACTGAAATGCTTATCTTTAGTTTTATCCGCTGGACGTAAAAAACTCACTTCAACTGTAGCACCCGTAATCGGTTGGCCTGCTTTGTCCAAGACATTAATACTAAACACCGTCGGTTGACCTATCCGTGGTGTTTGTTGCCAACCATTTTTCACTTGCCAACCACGCTCTTTTTGCACTTCGAGTTGATCTAAATGCTGATTAAATTGAGCGTATTTTTCTTTAAAATCATGCGGTACAGGCCCTGGAAATACTGAGGTAACTGGGCCTGTGGCAAACCGTGGCTCAGGAAGAAAACGCGCAACAAACTCACTACTCGCCCCTTTATTAGCTAGCGTGATAATAATGCTATCAATCGTTGCTAAAGTAATGAAGAAGATAACAATAATGGCGGGAGCCCAATGAAACCAAGCCTTTTTGGACTGTTCAGTCGCTTGCCCTAACTGTGTATCTAAACGCTGCCGATTACTGCGATGGCTAGTGATAATCCCTAAGCCATAACCACTCATGACAAAAAAGGCAAAGTGAATCGCAAACACATCCACACCGGCCCAATGCGTAGCGGCTAGCGGAATGTAAATGCCCATGACAATCAGGATGGTTACTAACGCAGCTAACTTGTTATTCCATTTTAAGCCAAGATAAAACAGAAAAAACAATGTAAAGGAGGCAAATACGCCAGTTCCTAAGGTCGTTAGTAAGCTGTAACTCTCCATATCCTAGGCCTTGCTCCTTAGGGCATCATAAATTGAGAAGGTATGATAACAGGATCAGTGACTTCACCGCTCGTTGGCTCCAGTTTAAAGTGGAATTCACGATTACGTTTACTCCCAGCACGTGCTGCTGCAGGCTGTTTCACCTTCGCAAAGACACGAATACTGCTATCAGGTCCTAAACTAATATTGTTTGGATCAACTTGCCCAAGCGATAAGCTTGCACCTTCCAAATCTGCCAAACTAATCCGATAAGTCGCTGATGCTTGGGTTTTATTGTTGATCTTCACTTCGTAACTGTTTTGGATACTGCCATCAGATAACACCACATATAAAGGACTGCGCACTTGTACAGCAGTGGCCTCTAACATTTTCGTACTGGAAATACTCCAAACTAAATAAATAGCTGCCAATAAAGTTGCCAATCCATAACCAATGGTACGCAGTTTCAGGAAATGAGTTTTCTTACCTTCTAAGCCATTTTCAGAGGTATAGCGAATCAAACCGCGCGGCCACTGATACTTATCCATAATGCTATCGCAGGCATCGATACATAAAGCACAGTGAATACAACCGATCTGCAAACCCTCGCGAATATCAATTCCCGTTGGACAAACCTGTACACATAGACCACAGTCTACACAATCGCCATGCCCTTGAGTTTGACGTACAGCACGATCTCGTAAATCTTTTATTGGAGTCGCCCGTCCTGTAGTCCCTTCACCGCGCTTTTGATCATAGGACACAATCATGGTGTCTTGATCAAACATCACACTTTGGAAACGTGCATACGGGCAGACATGCAGGCAAACATATTCACGCATCCAACCCGCCGCTAAATAAGTAGTGATCATTAAGAGAAAAGCGGTGAAATAAGCAGCACTGGGCGCATTACCAGTGAAGAAATCTTTGGTCAGGGTAAAGGCATCACCCCAATATAAAACGAAAGTCAAACCCGTCCATAGGGATAAAGCTAACCAAGCCGCATGCGTCGCGCCGATTTTCAGAAGTTTTTCTTGATTCCAAGCCTGCTTTTCTAAACGAATCCGTGCAACCCGATCACCTTGAATGGCTTTTTCAATAAAGCGAAACGCATCCGTCCATAAGGTTTGAAAGCAAAAATAACCACAAAAAACCCGCCCCAATAAAGTCGTCACAAAGAACAGCAAGACAGCGGCTAAGAACAGCAAAGCGGTCAACCAGAACACATCTTGCGCATGCATCACTAAACCAAACAGATAATAGCGACGTGAGGGAATATCAAACATGACGGCCTGATCTGGCCCTACCACTCGCTCCCAACGAATCCACGGCAAAATAAAGAAAACCGCATAGGCCAGCACCATAATGCCCGTTTTTAAATTACGGAAACGCCCTTGGATCGAACGGGGTTGGATGACGTTCTTTGGCTGAATGACTTGCACATTGCTCATAACGACTTTGGATCTCAAATTAGAATGGTCGGGCATGCTACCCGCAAGGAGATATTTTACCTTGAGGGAGATCAAGAGGGAACAGGAATTTTAGAGAATGCTAATGAATTAAAATAATGGAATTTCAAGCCGAAACATCAGATTGAAAGCAGTAATCCAAGCAGAATTTCGTCTATTTTTCGGAAAAATTTCGGGGTAAATTGCTATGTATTTACTACTATTAGACAAACTTAAGAAGCTAGAAAAAGGCTTTTTATTGCCTAAAAGTAGTACAATCTAAGCGCAAATATCATTCATGGAGATGGTTATGTTCGTCTCCAACAACAGTCAACTACTATGGCAGACTGTGGGGTGAGTACGTGTGGCTTTCCATCATCTCCAACCACTAACAATCGTAGGGGATTTGTTTCTCAAACCTGTGGCAACTGGAGTGACAGTACCCAACGCTGTGGGGCGTTTAGTGGCAATATTAATCTAGCTACAGTTGGTGACTATTGTGTGGCTGTGCGAACTGATCTGGGTGAGGAAGTGATCGTACACGCTAGGCTCAAGAAAAAATAAGATTAAAAAGAATCGTCTGCTAAGCGATCTGAGGCTGATCGACTCAACCAACCCTCAGGGTAAGTAGGGAACAACAATTAATTTAGCTAGTTCAATACGAAGAGGAGTTTAAAGAAATGCCAATCAATCCTTTACTATCATCAAGTAGCCACTGGCGGCTTGATCTTAAGCAGCCATGCCTAAGCTTAGCAGCCATCTTGCTAGCGACCAGCCTAGGTGAACCAGCGTGGGCGGTTGATTATACCTTTAGCTGCAAAGATATTGGGGGGACGAATTGCCCTAGCGACGAATTTGATGCCATAACCACTGCTGACGGCAATTCTGCGCCTGTAGTTATCACTTCCAAAATTACAGTACCTGTTGGCATTTGCCCAGGTGGTATAGCAGATGTCAATATTTTTACTGACATTTCCACAGACTATGTCAATGATATTTATTTTGGCGTTTTTGCCCCTACTAGCTTCAAAGGAATATATTTAGTTAATAGAGCATGTAGTGGTCAGAATAATATTCAAGCTACCTTTGATGATGAAGCCCCTATTAAAGTAGATGATAATTATATCTGTAGCAGTAATCCTGCTATTAGTGGTTCAGTCAAACCTCTAGATTCTTTAGCTGACTTAGATGGTGCTACAAAGTCGCCTTCAGGTATTTGGAGCCTATTTGTGGGAGATGCGAGTTATCAAGATGCGACCAAACTAAATAACTGGAAGCTCCAACTGGAGTGCATTCCCCAATTATCGATCGCTAAGGTCACAGATGGGGCTGAGCCTAGTACGAAGGGGCAATTTCAAGTCACTGTCAATCCAGTAAATAACACCGGTGCTGCCATCACAGGCATGGTCACTTATAGCGGAACCGCCACTAAGGGCATCGACGCTAGTAATGGCACTGACTACATTGCTCCAGCCACTTTTAGCATCCCCAATGGCGCTAGTACGGTGACTCTCGATTTCACTATTATCAATGATACCGAGGCCGAAAGCACTGAAACGGTGATAGCAACCATTTCCGCACCCTCCAATGGCTCGATTGGCACTGCCACAGCTACGGCGAATCTAGTAGATAATGACACCTACACTGTTTCGATTGCCAAAACCGCCGATGGCGCTGAACCCAGCACCAATGGACAATTCACAGTGACGCTCTCACCAGTCAATACGACAGGGTTCCCCATCACAGGAACCGTGGCATATAGCGGTACTGCCACTAATGGGACTGACTACAATAATGCACCCGTCACATTCAGTATTCCTCAGAGTGCTAGCAGTGCAACACTAGACTTCACCACTATCGATGATACGGCGGTAGAAGGCGTTGAAACCGTGATAGCCACTATTTCTGCCCCCTCTACTGGTACGATTAGCACAGCAACAGCCACGGCCAATCTGGCGGATAATGACAACTACACACTTTCGATTGCTAAAACCACTGATGGTGCAGAACCTAGCACCAACGGACAATTTACTGTCACTGTTTGGCCAGCTAATACCTCAGGTGCTCCCATCACAGGGACTGTTGCTTATACCGGCACGGCGACCAGCAATACAGATTACACAGCCCCCCCTACCAGCTTCAACATACCGAATGGCTCGTCAACCGCTACTCTCAATTTCGCGGTGATTGATGATACGGCGGTAGAAGGCACTGAAACAGTGATTGCAACAATTTCCAATCCTTCGACTGGGACGATCACAACAGCCACTGCTACCACCAACTTAGCTGACAATGATGCAGAAACTAATTACCAACTGTCCATTGCCAAAACTACCGATGGCGCAGAACCCAGCACGGCAGGGCGGTTTACGGTAACGTTATCTCCCGCCAATGCAACCGGTGCTGCTATTACTGGTACGGTCGCTTATAGTGGAACCGCAACCAACGCGACCGACTACACTGCACCAACTAGCTTCAGCATCCCGAATGGTTCCTCTACCGCAACTATTGATTTCGCAGTGATAGACGATACTGCAGTGGAAGGTAATGAGGCAGTGATCGCAACCTTGTTGAATCCTTCTACTGGCACGATTACTACCGCAGCGGCTACGGCCAACCTAGCGGATAATGATGCCGAGACGAACTATACGGTTTCGATCAACAAAACCACTGATGGTGCTGAACCAAGCACGAATGGGCAATTTACTGTCACTGTTTCGCCAGCTAATACCTCCGGTGTTCCCCTCACTGGGACTGTCGCTTATACCGGCACGGCTACTCACGGCACTGACTATACTGCGCCGGTATCTTTTAACATCCCAAATGGCTCCTCTAATGCTAACCTTCCCTTTAGCGTTATTAATGATAATGAAGCTGAAGGTCCTGAGACGATCATTGCTACCATCAATTTAACTACTCCGGCTAATAATCTTAAGACTGCCAGAGCAAGCACCGCTGAATTGGTTAATTTAGGTAACAATAGTGCTAGTGCAGTTATTAATGATGACGACACTAGTACACCCATTCCCATTTTCAGCCCCTTTAGCTTACTAGCCTTATTAGCCGGCTTGGCTTGGTTGGGATGGAGGCGCAAAGCTTAAATCTCCCTCTAACAAATAAACCCATACTATAAAAGTATGGGTTTATGCTTTAAGGAGTTGTATTACCATAGCTGAACACTCTTGCTCAACTAGTCTTTAAAAAATCCAACCATGAATAAAACTATCTTTATCAGCGTATTACTTGCCTTATTTGCTCTTGAATGGCTTGAGCCTGTGCGTAATGGTTTCATTACTCCTTTCACCGAGCATCTTGCTGCAATTAGTGCTAGTTTACTGAAAATTTTTGATGCTGATGTCAGCTCGCACGGAATTTTCATTCAGAGCCTATCCAATGGAACTTCAGTAGCAATATTAGCGGGCTGTAATGGTGTTGAAGCCATGATCTGCTTAACGGCTGCTATTTTTGCCTATCCTGCTAATTGGATTCAACGTTTATGGGGTCTATTCTTAGGTTATCTAGCGATTCAAATTCTTAATATTGTGAGAATTATTAGCTTGTTTTACCTACTCCAATGGAATAAACAATGGTTCGAATGGGCGCATCTTTACATTTGGCAAGGTTTGATTTTCTTTGATGTACTTATCGTCTTTATTATTTGGATTCGTTGGGTCATAAAACATAAGCAATCAAAGCCCCAACAACCTATTTTAAATCATGTTTAAGGCTTGCTATACCACACTTTTTAAACAAGCCACCTTAAGTCCACGCTTATTTGTGCTTCGAACTTTATTCTGGTTGCCACTTTTATTCATTATCTGGTATCTACTTTCCTCTTGGCTAATTCACCCTGCCTTAGAATTAGCCAAGTTACTCATACCCCTTGGTTTACCCAACCTAATTGAAAGCCTTGCTATACAGCAACACTATCTAATCATTAATACTTATTTAGGCGCTGAGATTCAAGCTGAATTACCACAGGGCTTTGCGCGCTTTACAGCTAATTTTTTTACGAATGGCCAACACTACCCCTTTTTATTAAGTATCCCCTTAGACAGCCTTAAATATGCTTATGGATTGCCAGTCTTAACTGCTTTAGTGCTTGCAACTCCGACTAGTATCCGCAAGAAACTCTTGAGTTTCGGTTTAGGCTTTGTTTTAGTGAGTCTCATTGTCGTGTGGGGACTTTACTTTAATACTGCAAATTTTTTAGCTTTGGATTTCAAAACCACTTTTACTGATCAAGCAAAAACACTCTGGCCTCTACTGAATGAAACTTGGATGCAAGCCTGCATTGCTCTTGGCTATCGACTCGGTTTTTTAATCTTTCCAGTTGTTTTGCCAATAGCTCTGTGGGCACAGCTTAATCCAGCTATTTTGAGTCAACTGATCTATGGTTCTAACCCCAAGCCCAATCCGTCCTCTTTAGCTAAGTAAAACTTAATCTTTACACTAGCTCACTAGACTATGCTCGCTTGCCTGAACGCGCTAACATAGCGCCCTCTTGTCACAAGTCATGGTGTGCTAACCCCGATGAATGCTTTGGAATGGCGTGTTGCCTTTTCACTTTCGGCTGTTTATGCCGTGCGAATGCTGGGTTTATTTATGATTTTACCAGTATTTGCGCTTTATGCTCACACTTTGCCAGGATCAACTGATTTACTCGCAGGGATTGCCATTGGTATTTATGGTTTAACCCAAGCTATTTTCCAGATTCCTTTAGGTATTGCCTCTGATCGTATGGGTCGAAAACCAGTCATTATTGGTGGTTTATTAGTTTTTGCCTTGGGAAGCATAATTGCTGCTCTGTCGCATTCGATTGAACTGATTATTGTCGGGCGTACCTTACAAGGTATGGGCGCTGTTGCTGCTGCAACCATGGCTTTAGCCGCTGATTTAACCCGCGAAGAAAACCGTTCGCGCGTGATGGCGTTTATCGGTATGACAATTGGCCTGTCGTTTATGGCTGCGATTATTCTTGGGCCGATTCTCTACACACATGCAGGGATGTCTGGCATTTTCTGGTTTACCTGCGGCTTAGCGATTTCAGGGATTTTATTAATCCTGTTTGCAGTGCCCACTCCTCTACATATTCGCGCCCATCGTGATGCAGGCATTGTGAGTGACTATCTCCTGAAAGCACTGAAAAACACTGCTCTATTGCGCATGAATGCGGGGGTTTTTGCTTTACATTTAGTAATGACTGCCAATTTTCTAGTCATTCCCACCCTATTTCGAGATGAACTTAGTTTAGCCACACTTGATCATTGGAAAGTGTATTTGCCGGTATTTTTAGTTGCCTTTATGGGCTCTATTCCTTTAATTATTGTAGCTGAGAAGCGGCACAAGATTAAACCTATGTTGCTGGGTGCAATTGCGCTATTGGTCGTTGCAGAAATCTTACTGGCTTTGGGTTATGGTACTAAGTATTCACTTTTGACTGCTTTTTCCTTATTTTTCCTCGGCTTCAATTTTTTAGAAGCGATTCAACCCTCGTTAGTGGCTAAATACTCAGCCGTTGATACTAAAGGTACGGCGATGGGGATTTATAACAGCACGCAATTTTTGGGCATTTTTGTCGGGGGCATAATGGGTGGTTGGGTGAACCAGCAGTGGCATGCAGCAGGCGTATTCTGGTTTAGTGCTGTAGTAGCAGCTCTTTGGTTAGCGATCACGCTAAAACTACCTACTCCAAGCTTCTATACGAGTCGCGTGGTGCGTTTTACCGGTACTGTTGCAGACTGGGCAGCTATCTATCAAGCGCTGCAAAAAGTGCGGGGGGTTTATGAAGTTGCGATTGTCGCCGAGGAGCAAGTCGCTTATCTGAAAGTCGACAAAAAAGAACTAGACGAACAGGGGCTTCGTGCAATTTTAGGGGCAGCCACGTAAAATTAGCAGTCATACCTCAAGAAAGGACAGAACATGGCACGCGGAATTAATAAGGTTATTTTGGTGGGCACTCTCGGGCGCGATCCAGAAACCAAATATATGCCAAGTGGTGGTGCAATCACGAATGTCAGCATTGCTACCAGTGAACAATGGAAAGACAAAAATACCGGCGAGCGCCAAGAGCGCACCGAATGGCATCGGGTGGTTTTTTATAGCAAACTAGCGGAAATTGCCGGTCAATATCTACGCAAAGGCCAGCAAGTTTATGTGGAAGGCCGTTTGCAAACTCGTAAATGGCAAGGCCAGGATGGTCAAGACCGTTACACCACTGAAATCATTGCTGATGAAATGCAAATGTTAGGCGGACGCTCTGAAGGTGGTAGCGTAGGCGAGTTCAATGCCCCTCCGCCACCAGCTGCCACTACTAGCTCAGGCAATTATGGCGGTGGCCGTACCTCCACACCACCCGCTAATACCAATTCAGCTCCAGTGGGACGAGATACCTTTGAAGATTTTGATGATGATATTCCGTTCTAAAGGAAGAGCTGTAGATTAAAGTTTCCGAAGCCTAGCTCTAGACTAGGCTTTTTTATCAGTCAGCGTAAGAATCGCTTCAAAACTTCTCTAAATTCTGGTGTATTCGCCTGCCCTAACCACTCAAAGGCGACCATTTCTCGGCTTAAAATTTCCGCTCCATTCTGGCGCATTCGTTCTAAAGCTAAACTTTTATCTGTGGCTTACGCGAACCCACGGCCTCTTCCACTACAAAGACTTGCAAGCCTTGAGCCAGCAAATCCAGCACGGTTTGTTGCACACACACATGAGCTTCTGTTCCTACTACAACCCACTGTTGACGCTGTGCTGCAGTATGTTTGAGCAAATTACCTTCGGTCACTGCTGAGAAATGAATTTTTTCAAAAATAGCTTTGTCGGGCAAGCGCGCTCTTAAATTTGCCTCAGTAAGGCCTAAACCTTGCGGATATTGCTCAGTTGCTAGCACTGGAATTTTTAAAGTTTGCGCGACATCGACTAGCCAAGTGGCATTCGCTAGTACCGTTTCGCCCTGATGAATCGCGGGCAAAAGACGAGTTTGTATATCAACGACTAATAAGACTGAATCTTGAGCTTGAATACGCATCTGGGGTTCCTCCTAAATTTAGTGTTAGTTTGCTGCGCTTACAGCCGCTAATGATGCATTGATCTATAATTAAGCCCGCTTAGCCACCTTGAGTTAATAGATATTCTAGGCTTATCTGGGTACACTCACGCCCTAATAACTGAGAGCATCGGTAGTGTTACTGGCTCAGTCTTAGCAGTAGAGGACGTATGGATTTCCAACAATATATCCGCAAAATTAGTGAGCATCATCAATTTAGTCAGGCTGAAATGACTGATGCCATGCGTATTATTATGACCGGCCACGCCACACCTGCACAGGTTGGAGCCTTTTTGATGGGTTTACGCCTACGCGGTGAAACGGTTGAAGAAATCACTGCAGCCGCCAGTGTGATGCGCGAATTGGCTACTCCGGTAGATATTAACCGTGACTATCTAGTGGATACTTGCGGCACAGGTGGCGATGCTTCTGGCACTTTTAATATCTCTACTGCCAGTGCTTTCGTCGCAGCAGCAGCGGGGGCACGCGTGGCTAAGCATGGTAATCGTTCGGTTTCGAGTAAATCGGGTAGTGCTGATGTGCTAGAAACTGCAGGAATTAATTTAGAGCTAAATGCTGAACAAGTCGCACGTTGTATCAATGAAGTGGGAGTGGGCTTTCTGTTTGCACAAAAGCATCATAACGCCATGAAACATGCGATTGGCCCACGGCGTGAATTAGGTATTCGTACCGTGTTCAATCTGCTTGGTCCACTCACTAATCCTGCCGGTGCTCCCAATCAGGTCTTGGGCGTGTTTGCCAAAGAATGGGTACTTCCAGTGGCCGAGGTTCTGCAAAACTTGGGTAGTCGGCATGTACTCGTTGTACATTCAGCCGATGGTTTAGATGAAATAAGTATTGCGGCACCTACTTATATTGCTGAAATGAAAAACGGCGAAGTACGCGAATATACACTCACCCCTGAAGAGGTCGGTTTACGCACTGCGTCCTTAGATGCATTAAAGGTAGCAACTGCAGCAGATAGCTTAGCCATGATTCGGTGTGCTTTGAGCAATCAGCCGAGTGCAGCCAGTGATATTGTGGCATTGAACGCAGGAGCTGCGATTTATGTAGCCGGCTTAGCGAATAGTCATGCTGAGGGTATCAAACAAGCTCAGGTTGTGATGGCTGATGGTAGTGCGTTAGCACGTCTGCAGCAGCTAGCTCATTTTAGCCAACAATTTCAGCCTGCTTAAGGAGGAAAACTTAGGATGAGTCAAGCCGATATTTTACAAAAAATCCTTGATACCAAGCAGCAAGAAGTAGCTGAACGTTCTGCACGACTTAGTCTTGCCCAACTTAAAGAATTAGCGCCCACAGCTGATCCGGTACGTGGCTTCCTAAACGCTATGCAAGCTAAGGTTGCAAACGGTCAGGCTGCGGTGATTGCTGAAATCAAAAAAGCCTCACCGAGTAAAGGCATCATACGTGCAGACTTTGATCCTCCCACCCTTGCACAAAGCTATGCGCAAGCGGGAGCTGCTTGTTTATCGGTATTGACCGATGCGCAGTATTTTCAAGGGCATGAGGATTATCTAAAAGCAGCGCGCTCCGCTTGTACGCTTCCGGTGATTCGCAAAGATTTTATTCTTGATCCTTACCAGATTTACGAAGCACGGGCGATTGGGGCTGATTGTATTCTTTTGATTGTCTCAGCTTTAAATGATCAGCAATTAAACGAACTTTATGCAGTCGCCACTGAATTGGGGATGGATGTCTTAATCGAAGTGCATGATCGTGATGAACTGTTACGCACCCTGCCCTTAAATGCGCCGCTAATTGGGATTAATAATCGCAATTTGCGCAGTTTTGTGACGTCCTTAACTACCACTTTAGATTTACTAGCTGATGTTCCAAGTAATACTTTATTGGTAACTGAAAGTGGTATTCATACTCAAGCCGATGTGCAACTCATGCGTGAGCATCAAGTGCATGCCTTCTTAGTCGGTGAAGCCTTTATGCGCGCGGCTGATCCGGGCGCTGAATTGGCGAGATTATTTTTCCAGCCGGTGTAACCCTAACCGCTTTATTAGACAATAACTCAAGGCTGCTAGCATGTTAACGCATCCACAATTTGATCCTGTTGCTCTCAGTATTGGCCCGCTGAAAATTCATTGGTATGGGCTGATGTATGTGATTGGTTTTTTGGGCTTTTTAATTCTTGGTAAACAGCGTGCTCGGCAACCGGGAAGCTTATTTAAACCCGATCAAGTCGACGACATGATGTTCTGGGGTGCGATTGGTGTCGTGCTTGGTGGGCGTGTTGGTTATATGTTCTTTTATAACCTCAAGTCGTTCTTAAGTGACCCGATCTCCTTCTTCCAAGTTTGGGATGGTGGCATGAGCTTTCACGGTGGTTTAATTGGTGTGACCATTGTGATGTTTGTGCTCGCCCATAAATGGAAAATTAGCGTGCTGAACTTAGCTGACTTTGTCGCACCTTTGATTCCAATTGGCTTAGGTGCAGGCCGGATTGGTAACTTTATTAATGGTGAATTATGGGGTCGTCCTACCGATGTGCCTTGGGGAATGGTCTTTCCACAAGTTGACTCGCTTCCACGCCATCCCTCCCAACTTTATCAAGCTTTTTTTGAGGGCTTAGTATTATTCACTGTACTATGGATATTTACTCGTAAGCCTCGTCCTGCGGGTGCAGTTGCTGGTTTATTTTTAGCTTTATATGGTTTATTCCGCTTCTTTACTGAATTCTTCCGTGAGCCAGATATTCAATTAAAATTCGTGGCTTTTGACTGGCTAACTCAAGGTCAACTTTTGAGCATCCCAATGATTTTAGCCGGTTTAGGTTTAATCGCATGGGCTTATAAGCGGGGTGGACAAGCACTGAGCTAACAAATAGTGAGCTTTAGTAACCGCTAGGGCAACAAATCGTTACTTGCTCATAATCTGCTTCTCACGCATATTTGTTGCATCGCACAAATAACTAAGACCACAGTCTCAACAGAGAGTTAAGTAGATTATGAACATCATTAAATTTGTTGAAAAAATTTATACCAGCTTTGAAGCGTTTGGCTATGCACGTGCAGCAGCGGAGCTACAACGCATGAGCGACACACAACTCTTATCGCTAGGCTTATCTCGGCAGAAAATTCAGCAAGGTCGTGCCGGTTTACCTTGGACTATTGATACATTAATCATTAAACCAAGCAGTAAACAAACGAGCCAAGCAGCTTCTAATCAAGCTAATTTCAGCCACAAAGCTGCTTAAGCCAATTAGCCATCCACAGGCTGCGTAGGTGTCTTTAAGATTAATTGGTAAAAAGCCAAATCTAACCAGCGCCCAAACTTGAAACCTGCCTGTTGAATTGTTCCTGCATGCACAAAGCCTAAGCTGGTATGCAGGGCAATACTCGCCGTATTTTGCGCATCAATCCCGCCGATCAATAGATGATAGTTTTGCTCTTCAGCTTCCTGAATAATCGCTTGCAATAAGTGTTTTCCTAACCCTTTTCCACGCTGCTCAGGATGCACATAGATCGAATGCTCGACACTATATTTATAAGCAGGATGTGGACGGAAACTACCATAACTCGCAAAGGCTAATAGCTTGCCATCCTGTTCTAAGCCTATCACTGGAAAATTTCCAGCCCTCTTCATATCAAACCATTGCTGCATAAAGCTCAAGTTGCGTGGCTGATACTCATATAAAGCGGTTGAATGTGCAATGGCATGGTTAAATATTTCCAGAATTGTTGCGGCATGTTGCTCATAGTTACAGTGAATTAATTCGGGCATAGTGAAGAATCCGATAAAAGGCCGTGCAATGCTCGCATATTAAACAAAACTGTCATGCAAGTCGTTTAATATGTACTAAACTCTTGGCATGAATTGACAGAGGATGGCCTTCAAGCCTGAACGTGAGGTGGAGGAGGTTTCTACCCGAATAGACGTTGGAGGGTCATTCTCTGTCAGTTCCTCCTCAATTACACTTTAAGCTTTAGCTGGATTGAAGCAAACCATTAAATCAGCTAATAAGCGCGACACTTCTCCTGTCATCAAAGTAAATTCAATATCTTTACGTTCTGCATACGATTGTGGATCTTGTTCATTTACTTGCTCGTCAAATACATCTAAAAACTTCAGACGCTTAATTTGCAAATTCTCAGTCAAGACAAAGCTTAGGCGATTATCCCAAGTCAACATCAGTTTAGACACCAGCTTGCCAGTAGCTAGATTTGATTTCACCTCTTCGGTAAGCAGCTCATGCTTTTTAAACACTGCAACACTTTGCTCATCACCTTGGCTGCGTAACTCACATTCCTCACCAAGTTCAAACTTAGGCGGTAAGACACCTTCAGTGAGCCAATGCGTCATTAGGAAAGTTGGGCTATTACTGGTTTCTGGAGCAGCAATCGGTAAACTATCGATCGATTTGCGTAATAAAGCCGTTAAGCGCTCCGCCTGAGTGGACGAAGAGGTATTCACCACTAGCCATAATTCATGCGGATCAATCCAAGCATCAAGCTGGCGAGTCCGGGTAAAGGCTTGTGGGAGCAGTTCAAATTCGATCTGCTCACGCATATCTTTCTTTTCACGGCTACTGAGCTTGCGATTTTCTTTTTCTTGCAGCTCACTGACACGTTCATCTAGTTCCTCTTTCACGACAGAGGAAGGTAGCATGCGCTCTTGATGCGCCATACTGATCCAGATATAAGCATTTGCTGCATGCACAAAAGATTCAGACTGCTTACCCAAAGGGGGTACCCAGCCACTGCTTTCACGCTGATCTTTTAGACAAGGTATAAAGGATCGAGCTGCCAATTGCTCATGCAAAGCTTCTGCTGTTAAAGGAAAAGCTTGCTGAAGCTTGTAGAGATAGAGATTTTTGAACCACATGTCCTTTGCACTCACGCCGCTATCGAGGCGGCGATTATGCAGGAAAGCTCTGGCTCAAACAAATGGAACTGAACCGAACTCTGACCAAGGATTATTCACACCAAACCAACGGCTGGCTAAAGTACCATAGACCGCACGGAAATCGGTGGTCATATAAAGATTTCCATCGCCATCTAAATCTTTTAGACGTGGATTTTCCCCAAATACGCGCCCACCAGAAACACGCCCACCCATAACGAGCTGCACCGAAGCTGTACCATGATCCGTACCACCACCACGATTTTCTTGCACACGACGACCAAACTCAGAATAAGTCAGTACTAAGACATCATCCCAACGACCGTGCTGCTTCATCGTCTCGCCAAAAGAATTAAGCGCTGCAGCTAATTCAAATAGCAGATTATTATGTATATTGATTTGATTAGCATGCGTGTCATAACCACTATGTTCTACTTTATAGACGGCCGTATCGACATTATTCAGAATCATCTGCGCAACTGACTCTAATTTGCGCCCTAACACACTGGTCGCAAAACCGCCTAAATGCTGTGGATTGGACATTTTCTCTTTCAATTGCTGACCGGCGTCATGCAATTGATGTTGAATATTCACCACATGCTTTAGCGCTGAGCTACCCCGAGTAATCGGCTGAATATCTGAAACTAAATCTACTTGACTCAAAAACACCTGTGGGCTTTGCATCGCAATCGTATGGCAATCTTTACCCGCCATCGGCCCCAAACCTTCGCCTAGGATGATGCCGTGTAAGCCTTCCTTATATTGGGGTAAGACCTGAGCTAACCAACCAATTTCCGAATGCTCGAAGGCACTGGTCGCGGTTTCCCAAATATCACTCGAGCGGAAATGGGACAAGACACCATGTGGATAACCCACCCCCTGAATCCAAGCTAAATCACCTTCTTCCCACCAACGACGCAGGCTAGTCATATACGGATTAACCGACATACCATTATCGAGTGGAAATTCTTTTAGCTTGTGTTCAGGAATCTTGGCAAGAGAGCGATAATTAGCATACTGCTTATAATCACGTTGTGGGACAAGAGTATTTAAACCATCATTGCCACCGGCTAACTTGATCAGTACCACTGCCTTTTGACGCTTGGAACTGGAAACAACTTTCTCGCTGGCTTCAGTTTTATTTTTTGTTTTAAGTTCTGCTGCCCAAGCCAGCTCTGGCAACAGTCCAGCTACAGGCAAAGCACCTGCTAACTTCAAAAAACCACGTCTATTCATAAAACCCCTCAAAACCTCATTTTACACAAGCGCCCACTTATTATTTTTTTATCAGGCACTACCCACAGACTCAAACTAACGCTTATGAAACTTGAAATGCCGGATCCAACATTAAAGCATTGGCTAAGCGCCGATTTCCCGGAATATCCGGTAATTTATTGACGGGTGGCACTGCTAACATCCACTCCAGCATTTCCTGCTGATTTTGGGGAGGCAAACGTAAACCTGTATCCACTCGACGATTTAAATTACCTCGTGAAACCTTGGATAAATACGAAGTACGTACCAATAAGGTTTGGGTACTAATCCAATTTTCACCACCTAACCAACCACGCACATTAGGTGGATCAAATAGTTGCTGACCCATTAAACGGCACAGATTGACCATTTCGCCAATACTCTCGCGCGGATAATTAGCCATACGCACTGTGCCAATCAGCAATTCCACTGGGGACTTAACTAAAGTACCGCGATTCCCTAACTCCCAAAATTGGGCGCTATTAAAGACCGCACGTAGTAAAGCTTTAATATCATAATCCGCCCGCCGGAATTGCGCTGCTAAAGATTGTACAGTGCCTTGATCAGGGCGATTACCACTGACAAACTGCTGCCAGACCCGTTCGACTAGTCGTTCTGCAGTTCGAGGGTGCTCAACAAGCATATCAATCAGCTCATCACCGCTAAAAGCTCGCGTACGGCCTAAGACAGTAACCGGACTACCATCATGTTGATCCGCATTAAAAACATAGTTACCACCTTGATCAATACCCCAACCAGTAAATACCTTTGCTACTGCTTTTACATCCGCTTGTCCGTATTCACTCGAACCCACGGTAAAAAGCTCTAATAATTCTCTAGCAAAGTTTTCATTGGGACGTCCTTTAACATTCTCATAACCATCTAGGTAAACGAGCATAGCTGGATCACGAGCAACTGCTTTGAGAAGATTACGGAAATTCCCCAAAGCATGCTGACGTAGTGTCAGATTTTGTTTGTGTAAAAGACTTGGCTGTAACGTTTTCTGAATCGACGAAGGAAAATAATTATGCCAAAACAACGTCATACGCTCGATAAATGGCGATGAGCTGAGTAGCATTTGTTCAATCCACCAACCTTGTAAATGTTTACCCTCGGTTTGTGCAATTGACCAAGCATCTTTACGACCTTCAGCGCTAGTATCGCGCATTGGCTCTAACTTGTTCCACGGTGTAAACGCAGGAGCTGGTCTAATTGGTGCAGGCGCGGGATTTAAGACGACTTCAACCGCCTTTTCCCGAGTCAACCCCTCCAATTTTTTAACGCTATCCCACTCTACACCTAGCCCTGTGCGGGACACAAGATGACGAGCCTCACTGAATGTGAGTGTGTTCATAGGCAACCATCATCAGCAACAGTAGAAATTAAGCCCACTAAGAATAACACTATTCTTTTGCACGAAAATGTCTAAATATTAATCATTTTGTGCAAAATACAGTCGAAAAACTTATTGAAGCCCCGTTTTTTTTAAAAATGTATAAAAATCAATCTATTTACAATTATCTATACGGCTTTTAGTCTAGCTAAAGCCGTATGAGCTTGTTAGTTTTAGCGACTAACGGATTTATAGTTAATTTCCACCGCCAACATTGTTTTTAACTGCATTCGCCAGTTGGTGTACTGCCATCGCATAATAGTTACTGTGATTATAGCGGGTAATCACATAAAAGTTATTGTAACCAATCCAAGGTTCTTTATAGCCACCGGGCACGGTCGATAAAGCCAGCAAATGCGTTCTTGAAGTATTACTCCACCGACCATTCTTCGGAGCAACCCCAATCTGCGCTAATTGACCAGGAGAGTATTTCACCTTAAAACCATCCGGTACATTGGCGTAATCATTCGAGGCAACATCTGCTGGAACCGCCACTTCTTGTCCACTACGCCAACCATGTTGGGCAAAGTAATTAGCGATACTGCCAATCGCATCCACTGGATTCCATAAATCTTTCACTCCATCACCATCAAAATCCACAGCATAACTGCGGAAGCTACTCGGCATAAATTGCCCATAACCCATTGCACCTGCATAAGAGCCTTTAGGTGCTAAAGGATCCATCCGTTCAGTCCGAGTCATCAGCATATAATCTGCTAATTCCTCAAAGAAGAAATCGCTACGACGCTGATTGGTTAAAGCAGAGGTGGTGAGTGCATCAATAATACGATGTTTGCCTAAAATTCGACCCCAACGCGTTTCCACTCCCATGATCCCAACGATATATTCAGGATCAACTCCATATTGTTGGTGGGCACGTTGTAGATGTCCTGCATATTGCCGCCAGAACTGTGTACCTTTTTGGATATTGGCTGGAGTCACAAATTTAGAGCGATAACTATACCAACCACCCGGACTGCTAGCAGAGGCAGGACTCGCCCAAAGCCGTGCTACCTCATCACGATTACGTACTTGGGAGAATACACCCAGCAAATAATTACGGTTAAAGCCACGCGCTGACATTTGCTCAATGAATGACAGTAAACGTGGGTCGCCAGCAAAATCTCCCGTCAAAGAAGTTGCGTAATAATTTCCGACACCCTTACCTCCATAAGTAACCGATACAGGCCCTGAGCCTTGCTGATTTTGCGCATAGACAGATTGCTGGCGTGCTTGTGCTTGCTTACGTGGCTGCGCTTGAGCACGTTGTTGTTTCTGAGCTTGGAGCCGATCCCACTCTTGCTGACGTAATTGCCGTAATTGAGCTAAGCGCTGCTGAGCTGCCGACATTTTTTTCGGTTGACCATTCGCGCTTGATTGAGTCGGACGAGCAGGTGCACGTACCACCGTTTGTTGTTCAGTTGTTTGTTTAGGGGCAGTACTATCCACACTTGCTGCTTCGTCGGTTTTTTGTGGTGTTGCAGTACACCCACTTAAAACCCCAAAACAACTGGTCAGCATGACACCACCTAACCATAAACGACCTGCTTTCATCCATTACTCCTTTGTTAATTTAATTCATTGTCAGTGTGTGCTCTTCTGTGAAGCACTAGCTAAGTTTAGTTAGTAAAATTCATAAAATTAGGTACTTCTTCCATAATCGGTGGTACTTGATTCGCCACCGCATCACCTACAGTTACTGGATCAGGTGAACTAAAGGAAGGAAAGCGCCAACCACCCGGCATATAGCCCAACTCATGAGGCGCATTAATCATTTTATCCCACATATCTGAGGTCTGATCGGTATAAAAATCGGGCCAAATATAGCGCGTATCACCCCAAGATTTAGTTTCTTTTTTAACTTGAGGCTTAGAAGCTGGTTTTGGCCCTGGCATAGCCGGTTGATTTGGATTATAGGGACTGGTGTAAGCGTAATTCTGCACGGGTAAGTTTGGTGCACCTAGGTTCATCGGTGGCTGTAGGCTTGGATAAGCCGCATAAGGATAGGACGGCAATAGGCTAGGGAGTGGATAGTACGCTTGCATCCCATACGGATAAGCCGGATAGGTATAAGGCATCGTGGGAGAATAGCCCATATTAGGCATAAGCTGAGCCGGTAAATTGGGCAAGGGGTAGCTTGGATAGGGATAACTAGTTTGTGCTAACGCAGTACCCGCACTAAGGACAAGGGCTAGCCCTAATACAAATTTAGACATAGTGAAATACCTCAATAGTGTCCTGCTGACAGGATAGCAGAGGTAAGTACAACATAAGCGATTTCCTTATCACTAGAACAATAGCCCAAAGAGAATATGTAAGCAGAGATGGCCTCAAACCCAAACCGCTATCAGTGCTGAGACTTGCCACAAACCTCAACAATAGGCTAATTCGCCTGAATAGGAAATGACTAAATACACTTAGCCTGCTGCTTTCAGCAAAGTTCTATCACAACACTATTTGCCGACTAAGCCCATTCTCATCAAGGGATAGCGTGTGTAGCTTATTTCCAAAATGGACTTATTAAATAGCACTTTCCTTGAAAAGATAGCATTTTAGGGGTAGAAACTTTTACCACGATAGGGATATGCATCTTTGGGATAAACCAGCGTACGTTAGTCGCTAATTATCGAGTCGATTCTTTAGCTGCCAAAACACTAGCCTCCATCTACAGCTACTAATCGTCATTAAACCCAAGCTTATGGAAAACTAAATTCTAAGGAGAGCACCATGGCACTTGACCAATCTGCCCGCTATAGCGATTTAAGCCTTGATGAAGCAGAACTAATAAAAAATGGTAAGCACATCCTAGTCGCTTACAAAATGAAGCCTAAATCGGGACATGGTTATTTAGAAGCAGCCGCACATTTTGCTGCGGAATCGTCCACGGGTACGAATGTCGAAGTGAGTACGACTGATGACTTTACTCGCAGCGTGGATGCGTTGGTTTATTACATTGATGAAGCCAATGAAGAAATGCGGATTGCCTTCCCTTTAGATTTATTTGATCGTAATCTCACTGATGGGCGCATGATGATTGTGTCGTTCCTGACCCTGTGTATCGGGAATAATCAGGGTATGGGTGATATTGAGCACGCCAAAATGATTGATTTCTTTGTGCCTGATCGCGCCATGCAATTATTTGATGGTCCATCCAAAGACATCTCAGATTTATGGCGCATTTTAGGTCGTCCGATCAAAGATGGCGGCTATATTGCAGGCACCATTATTAAACCTAAATTGGGATTACGCCCTGAACTGTTTGCGCAAGCCGCTTACTTATTCTGGCTTGGTGGCGATTTTATTAAAAACGATGAGCCGCAAGGTAACCAAGTTTTCGCGCCGATGAAAAAGGTTATGCCTTTAGTCGCTGATGCGATGAAACGCGCTCAGGATAAATCAGGGCATGCTAAAATTTTTTCCGCGAATATTACTGCTGATGATCATTATGAAATGTGTGCGCGTGCTGATTACATTCTGGAAACCTTTGGCTCTGATGCGGACAAAGTGGCGTTCTTAGTGGATGGTTATGTGGGTGGCCCAGGCATGGTCACTACGGCGCGTCGTCAATACCCCAATCAGTACTTGCACTATCATCGCGCAGGTCACGGTGCAGTTACTTCGCCATCAGCTAAACGCGGTTATACCGCTTTTGTACTGGCAAAAATGTCGCGTTTACAAGGCGCTTCAGGTATCCATGTAGGTACAATGGGTTACGGCAAAATGGAAGGCGAAAATTCTGATAAAGTCATTGCTTATATGATCGAGCGTGATGAATGCCAAGGCCCCGTTTATTATCAAAAATGGTTTGGCATGAAGCCCACTACACCCATTATTTCGGGGGGTATGAATGCCTTGCGTCTTCCGGGGTTCTTTGAGAATTTAGGGCATGGTAATGTGATTAATACGGCGGGTGGCGGTGCGTATGGGCACATTGATACCCCTGCTGCGGGCGCTGTTTCCTTACGCCAAGCCTATGAGTGTTGGAAGTCAGGGGCTGATCCGATTGAATTTGCTAAACAGCATCGTGAATTTGCCCGCGCGTTTGAGTCCTTCCCACAAGATGCGGATAAACTTTATCCGGGGTGGAGAGAGAAGTTGGGCGTGCATAAGTAATAAGAAATCCTCCCCCAACCTCTCCTTTATCAAGGAGGGGGGGCTAGCTTCCCCCTTGATAAAGGGGGATTGAGGGGGATTTATAAGCTATCTCAGGAATTTCACCATGACCAACATCAATCAATACCGCATTGACTCTGAACCGTTTTATCAACCCCTTGCTAATGAAGTAGAGTTGTATCAGGCTGCTTATCAAGCCCGTTTACCCGTGATGGTGAAAGGGCCAACAGGTTGTGGTAAATCGCGTTTTATCGAACACATGGCATGGAAGTTAGGCAAGCCTTTGATTACGGTGGCTTGTAATGAGGATATGACCGCTTCCGACTTAGTGGGGCGCTATTTATTAGAAGCCAATGGCACACGTTGGTTGGATGGCCCTTTGACTACGGCGGCACGGATGGGGGCGATTTGTTATTTGGATGAGATTGTGGAAGCCCGCCAAGATACCACTGTCGTGATTCATCCACTCACTGACCATCGCCGCACTTTACCATTGGATAAAAAAGGCGAATTGGTGCAAGCCCACCCCGATTTTCAATTGGTGATTTCTTATAATCCAGGCTATCAAAGCCTGATGAAAGATTTAAAGCAATCCACCAAACAACGCTTTGTCGCGTTTGATTTTGATTATCCCGCGCCGGAAGCCGAAGCCAGTATTTTGAGTAAAGAAGCAGGGATTGATACGGATACCGCGCAAAAGCTGGTGCAAATCGCGCAAACCGCCCGTAATCTCAAAGGGCATGGTTTGGATGAAGGGATTTCTACCCGTGTATTAGTCTATGCCGCCAACCTAATGAAGAATGGTATTGATCAAAAAGATGCTTGTCGTATGGCATTGGTTAGCCCGATTACCGATGATGCGGATATTCGTAGTACCTTGCATCATGCGATTGAGATGGTGTTTTGATAATGATTTGCTAGAAACTTCCGCTTGTTTTCTCAAAACAAAGCAAATAGACTAGTCATGTAACTAGTTATTTAAGGAAGGGAATTATAATGCAAACTTGGGCTGTACAAGATGCTAAATCTCGGTTTAGTGAGCTGTTAGATGCTTGTTTGGCAAATGGGCCACAAGTTGTTACTCGGCGTGGTACGGAAGCCGCCGTGCTTGTGCCCGTTGAGGTTTGGAAAAGGCTGCAAGCGGCGGCAAAACCATCATTAAAAGATTTATTGTTGTCTGAGACTGGACGTGGTGACCTAGTATTGCCAGAGCGTGGGCAAGCACGGAGAAAACGGGTTCAGGAAGTGCTATAAATCATGTATTTATTAGATACGAATATTGTCTCTGAATTGCGGCGGAATAAACCCCATGGGGCTGTGGTCGCGTGGCTTCAATCCGTTGATGACAAAGATTTATACTTATCCTCAGTCACCTTAGCTGAAATCCAAGCGGGCATTGAAATAACTCGGGATCAAGATACCGAGCGTGCATCCGAATTAGAAGTCTGGCTGGATGACGTAGCGGCTACCTATAACATCCTGAACTTGGATGGGAATGCTTTTCGGGCTTGGGCAAAACTCATGCACAAAAAGTCTGACACTTTATACGAAGATGGAATGATAGCTGCCATTGCTAAAGTTCATAATCTGACAGTGGTTACTCGGAATATTGCTGACTTTGCAGTGTTTGACGTTCCGCTATTGAATCCATTTGATTATAAGATTTAAGGTCATTGAGCTAAAAGTAAGTTCTTTCTCTACATCAGTCCGAATCTTAACCTTGGATATTCACCTTCCTTAATTGCATAGTCCATTACTCTATCGTATGCGTTAAAAAATTCTTTTTCATCTCTAAGATTTACGCAATATGAGTAGAACTCTGGATAATCGAGGGCGATACATGGTACTTGCTTGTCGCGAACAAAACCAAGAAGTTGTTGGCTGTATTCACCAAACTGATCATCAAACAATTCTTTCACGATTATCAAAGTTTTGGTGATGAGTCCATTAGTATTTATGTTGTATTTCTGATCATCAACTTGAAACTCTAGGTATTTTGTGTTTCGCTGGGAATACAAAACTGCACCTTTTGTTTGGTTGATAGCCTTTTTTAGAGAATTCATAACATTATTTCGCTTTCTTAAGAGCTTTTGTTTAATTATTCGCTCGAGATTTGGACTATCTTTTGCTTGTATTATAAGTAAGTATTTTTCCGTGATCAGTAAGATATCGCATATTTCCTCATGATCGTATATGCGCTTCGGGTTTAGGTATATTTGTTTATGGGGAAAGACATACAACAGACATTGAACTATATCTTCCTCTTGATAGCTTCCAGGTTCCTCTCTTTCTATAACGGTATGACTAAATCCTCGTGACCCATAATATGAATGATGCTCAGGTCTCAAATCTTGAATAAATAGCCCATCTCCATAGAGTGATTGATCCAACAGGATAGTAATAGCTCCAGCATCATCCATTGAAGTCCGTAATCCAAAAATTTTATCAATCCTATCTATCATTAATCGGGCTGTTGGTAGAGAAAACTTCAGTAGTAATGTTGTTTCAATTTGTTGTGTTGCTTCTTTTGGCACAGTAATGCGTGCGCTAAATACAAAGTGCTCTCGTGATAGCTCGTCAAATAAATAAACGCTAAGCTGGCTAGATTGCAATATTTTGAATAGCGTTTTAGAAAAATCGTCTGCGAACAACGGAGTCTTAATAACCAATGGTTCATCTTCATCATCGAAAAAAGCAGTAATTAAACCAACTGTCTTTTGATTATTGATGGTTACAGGGACTAAATATATTTTAAAGCTTGCGTTTACCTTAGCCGTGAGAATGTATTCCTTTGGAGCTTTAACTACTAAAATTGGGTGCTCTTTTTCCACTAAGATAATAGGCAAAATACCTATAGGCATTTCCTTTATTGCAGGCAGCAAACTTGGATACAGAAATGATAGCATGTACTTTAATTTTTTCTAGTAAACCAAGAGAAGGAAACAAATGCCGACTTGACTGCACAACATTTTATTAGAAAGAATGTTGGGAACACTTTTTGAGCTAGAGCTTGTATAGTCTGGGATTAACACAGGAAAAACTCCATTATATGATGATACCAATGGTCAGTAATTGTACAACACAAATCACAAGCTACAATGCTTTACTTTCAAGAGTTCTGAACTAAGTATTAGCTTTCTTCTAACATTCGGCCCCACCCCTCACAGTAATATAGCCCCCCCACCCTCATTCCCCCTAAACTACCCTCAAACAAAACCATCGCCTTTCCACTGAGAGAGTTTGTATGTCGTTATCCACCGAAGCCCTTGCTCACTATCGCACCCAACTAAACTGCAATTTCAAACAACTCGATGACGCCTTTGCGGGTTGTATGCAACATGCGCAAGCCGTGTTGAGCGATCAGGGGATTAAGGATTATCTCGATGGTGCGTCCTTGGTGTGCAAAATCGGGCGCGGGTTTGATCCGGTGCTGACTTATCTTGAAGAAATGCCCGATATTGCTCACGACTTAGGCGAGGAGATGCCCACGCGCATTAGCCAAGCGGTGTGGACGATGTCGCGTACGCCTAATGGACGCTCGATTCCGGCGTTTTTGCAATCCCTGCCTGAAGTGGCGCGGCGTTTGGGAAGTCGTGAATTGGTCGAGCATTATATTGAAATCATTTTCGAGATGATGAATCGCACCACAGGCTCGATTCACGGTTTTCATACCACCATTCCCAGTCCGGGTTTGCCTAAACTACTCGAACAAATGCCTTATTTAATCAATCAATTGGCATTAGGTGGCTTAAAAAATTGGATTGAATACGGCATTCGCAATTATGGCAAACATCCGCAACGTCAAGAGGAGTACTTCGCGTTGGAGTCGGCGGATAGTAAAGCCATGTTGCAGCACGAGCGCAAAGGTACGCTATTTATCCATTACGAGCGCAAACTGAATCTGTATTTGCAAGCCTGTTGGCAACGCACGGATCACCTCGTGCCGTACTCGATTGATTTCCGCGATAGGCGCGAACAACAGCCGTATGTTGATGACTATGGTATGCGCATTCCTGATGTATTCGATGATTTCAATGGGGTGCGAGGTATAGACCGTTATCGCGCGGTATTGGCGCACATGGCGGCGCATCAGCGGTGGACGAGCAAGGTGATTGCCGATAATTTCAGCCCACAGCAACGCATTGCGATTGAACGCTTGGAGGATAGCCGCGTTGAGTACTTGGCGATGCAGCAGTATCAGGGCTTACGCCGTATCTTTATTGCCTTACATCCTCGCCCTGAAGAAGGTGCGTGTAATCCCGCCAAAGAATCTTGTTTGCGCCATCAGTTGGCAATGTTGTCCTATGCGATTTTGAATCCTGAACATGGTTATCAAAACGCCACCATTAATGACTATGCCGCCCGGTTTCATGCTCTAATGCAGCAAGGCGAAAGCTCGACGCACGAGATGGTCGATTTAGCCTTGTCATTCGTAGCAAAAACGCGCTTACAGTCTGATCAATTGCCCAATGTGTATTTTACCGATACCGCGATTCCCTACCGCGATGATAATCGGCATTTGTGGCAGTTTATTGAGGAGAGCGATGATGAGGACTTTTTCGAGCAAACTCAGCGCGACGATCAAAGCGAAGTGCAAGGCTTGCCGCCGCGCCATTATCCCGAATGGGATTACAGCACGCAGACCTATCGCCCTGATTGGGTGAGTGTGTATGAAGGTTTGCACGCCCAAGGCAGCCCCGCACATATTGATGCCTTGCTGGCAAAACACGCGGCATTGGCGAAAAAACTTAAGCAAATCGTCGATTTATTAAAGCCGCAAAACTATACCCGTGTGCGCTATCAGGAAGAAGGTAGCGAGCTGGATTTGGATGTGGCGATTCGTTCCCTGATTGACTTCAAAAGCGGTGCGAATCCCGACCCACGTATCAATATGAGCCACCAGCACGACGGGCGGAATATTGCGGTGATGTTGCTATTGGATTTATCCGCCTCGATCAGCGAAACCCCGCAAGGCTGCACGCAAAGTATTCTCGAACTTAGCCAAGAAGCGGTGTCCTTATTAGCATGGGCGATTGAAGCACTCGGCGACCCGTTTGCGATTGCAGGTTTTGCCTCCAACACGCGCCACGAAGTACGTTATCAACATATCAAAGGCTTCCGCGAATCGTTTCAGGATGAAGTCAAAGGACGTTTAGCTGTAATGGAAGCAGGCTATTCCACGCGCATGGGGGCTGCTTTACGCCACGCCGCGCATTATTTAGAACACCAAAACGCCGATAAAAAACTGTTACTGATACTCACCGACGGCGAACCCTCCGATATTGATGTTGACGACCCGCAATTACTAACCCAAGACACACGCCAAGCGGTAAAAGAATTAGATAATCAAGGCATTTACACCTACTGCATAAGCCTCGACCCACGAGCGGATGAATACGTGCGCGATATATTTGGTAAGCGTTATACGGTGATTGATAATGTGCAGCGGCTACCTGAAAGACTGCCGCAGGTGTTTATGGCGTTGACGGGGTGATTAGTTTTCACCAGCCAGTTTAATCAGAGTTTGTACTAATGCGTCTGATAAACGATAACCGATATTTTGTAAAGCCTGAAGTTCTGCACCAACACTTTGAATATGACCTTGCTGTTTAGCAGCCAATAAAATAGTACCTGTGCCTGCTATGGGAACGCCTCGATGTTTGGCTATTTCGCGCCCCCGTCGCTCATCAATTAGCAAAAAGCGAATATCTAGCATTTCAGCCAAAGCAATCGCTTCTGACTCCCCAGCATCCAGTACTTGATGTAGCTCGCGAAAAACATCAACAGAAAATTGAGCTTTAGTGGCTACTTTTAACCAACCTAAATCTAAAGCTTGTTTTAAATGTTGACTACCTGCACGTTTTGCATCAGGTTTTAATTCATCATGTACAGCAGGTGGAATCCAAACCTCTTGATAAAGCTGTTCCAATAAATTTAATCGCTCAATTTTAGCGAGTCCAATCAGGGGACTCGCATCACTGATAACAATACCCGTCAAAGTACATGCTCCAACTCGTCTTCCAAATCATCCACAGGGTAGTCCACCGCAATAATTCCATTTTTGCCTAATAGCTCAATAAAATCTTCCAAATCTATACCAGCAAAACGGGCTGCTTGTGCCAAAGTAAGTTGCTGATTTTGCGTGAATAACAGTGCTAAAGTGCGTTGTACACCATATTTCAATAAGTTGTCGTCAAAGGGGATGGTCAACATAGAAGGTTTGCCGTGCTTAGTGATGATCGACATTTGCCCTAATTCTGCTTGACGTAATAAATCACCAGAATGGTTACGTAAGTCGCGGGCGCTAAAAACTTCAATTGCTTGCATGAGGTTTCCCTCCAGTAGATTTATGTGCACAAAGTGTAGCACAACTGTATCTATATAGGACAGATAAGAGCAAATTAGGCACAGATTATAAGGTGATTGATAATGTGCAGCGTTTGCCTGAAAGATTAACGCAGGTGTTTATGGCGTTGACGGGGTAATGAAAATATCTGATAGAGTATTTACGATGAGATCGGGAGAATAGTACAGTAAGCCAATAGCTTCTTTATGAGCTTTAATTCTAATGACATCTAAAGTTTCTTGCTTCATGCGCTCGTGAGGGTCAGGAGCACTGTCAATAATAAGCATCACGGGTATAAACTCGTTACCTCTATGTGAAGCCTCAACACGATGTGCAGCTAACTTTTCAATATCAAAGGCTATTTCTTGATAGCTCAATCGACCCTTATGACGCTCAGAGGCTTTGACTTCAATTACTAACAATAATGATGTTAAAGTTTGGGAGTAATTTCTTCTTCTCCAATCTCCAGCAATTGGGGGAGAAAAAATGCAAATATCGGGTATAGGCTCAAAGCCGCCTTGATAAGAAGGATTTTTCTTTTGATCTAATCGCTGAAATAGCGCTGATACTGGATTGTTAATACGCATTTTTACATTCATGCCTAACTGTTTGTTAGGGACTCCAGTATGACGTAGGGAATGATAAATCATCGCTTGATAATGCAACTCTGATCCAAGTACTGCACTACACTCCTCTATAATCAATTGCCAAGCATTGACCAAAACATTAAGAGCCTGCTGTTGAGTGCTTATTTCCATCAATAAAATGTCTCACTAATACATAGATGATGGTTTAGGCACAAAAACCTTCGGCACAAGCCCTAACTTAGCTGCTTTCTTTGAAAACTTTAGAATGGTAACTTGTCCCTTACTGGTAACAGAAGTGATAGTTTGCATGATTTACTATAATCTTTGTGAATAAGTAATACTAAGTAAGAATAAGACCAAATTAACCTTACTAAAACTTTATTAGAGTGCGAATAATTGTTAGCAATCTAATTGATGAGGCATTGAAAATTTTTAGACGTATTCAATAAACAGCTTCAGCAAATTATAATCAGCCTCTTATACATTCCGACTAGACCTAATGGGAGCATTATGAACGAAGCCCCTACTCCACCCGCCCCGAATGAATGCTGTGAAAGCGGTTGTGATCCTTGTGTTTGGGATATTTATTACGAAGAATTGCGTAAGTGGCAAGAACAGCAGAAAGCGAAAATCGACACCGAAAAGGTATTTGATTAGATATTAAGCAATTAGAATGCCGCTGTTTATTGCAAGCGGCATGAGTAAATTAAGCATCGAACTATCGCTCCTCTTAAGCTCCAGTGATAGTAGTGGCAACACTTTAAGCTCCTTGAACCACGATCAGACCCCGAATCGGGTGTTGATTTTGGTCGTAGCTTAAGTATTTTTTCTGCAAACCGGCAAAACGTGAATCCACTTCAGCGGCAGAACATTTTTCATAATCAATACCTTGGCAACGTTGGGCAATATATTGATCAGCTTGTGCTTCATTCACGAACTCAACGGCTCGCTTCCATAAACTACCTAGTAAAACAAAGTTTTTCATTCTTAACCTCATCTATTTTTTTGAATTAATCACTCTACATTGCTGCGTCGCAACAAATGCAGCCTGCGTTCATATTTGCACAGAAAATTGCTGCACTGCAATAATAGACTGCTAAAAACTAGAATTAGTTCAAAATTGCTAGATAAGCCTTCACCACAAGCAGCTTTTATGCTGATGTTAAAGTGCTAAAGTGGGTTTAAATGCACAAAATTTAGGCTATTTAGCACTAATGAGGAGCGAGTTAAACCCGCTCCCATACTAGCAAGCTATAAAACCTATGAAAGTTGTTTATAACAACTTGGACAGACTGTTAAATTTTTCACGGTTTCGAAACCCTCACCACCTTTATCATCAAAATACTTAATTTGCCGTTTCACATAGCGCCAATTGGCTTGGCTACGTTTTGGGTAAGTGGCATTGCGGGTTTGAACAGTGATTGAATAAGCAGGGGTATTAGCAGCTATTTGCTGTTGACAATGCTCGCATAGATACATTCGCTACGGTCGGGATTTAGAACCTGCTAGGGGACCGATGTCTAGTAGGGTGATTAAACGGAATTGCTAGACTAGCGAGTCTGTAGTAAATACGCTAGTCCACTTCAGATAAACGTTAGCAATTGCCCTGCTAAGCCACTCCAACCAAAAACACTAAGCTGTCTTAGGCTTGAACGTTAAAGCCACACCATTAATGCAATGCCTCATGCCAGTTGGTTTCGGGCCATCGGCAAAAATATGCCCTAAATGACCACCACAATCCGCACAATGCACTTCAGTACGTTTCATAAACCAGCCATTATCTTCTTTCGTGCCTACCGCACCGTCTAAAGCCTGATAAAAACTCGGCCAACCAGTGCCACTCTCAAATTTAGTCGCAGAGTCATACAACTCATTATCACAACCCACACAATGGAAAATACCTGCACGTTTTTCATGCAATAAAGGACTAGAGTTGGGCGTTTCAGTGTCTTCCTCACGCAGTACAGCGTATTGAGCAGGGCTTAATTGTGCACGCCACTCCTCTGGGGTTTTATGCACTCGAAATGCGGGCGCTCGATAAGCATGACTCACTAAAGGCACACCCAGCAACAAAGCCAAACCGAAACTTTGCCGAAAAAATTCCCGACGCGATTCTTGGTCAGTTTTAAACATAGTAGAGATCCTAGCTGGTCAATTAAGTTAGTTTTAGTAAGACCACAAAGCGGTTTAAATATTCACTAGTTTTAAGCTTACTTAAGTTGATTCAGCTTAAACTTGTACTTATACGTACAGCACACCAAAATGGATGTATTAAATCTAGGCTAGATTACTGCTGTGGCTTTTAACCTTCGCTAGTTACATTAGTTTACCATTACCGCCGCACTCGGCAGTATGGCGCAAGCAGCCCAGCAATTATCGATTGCTCAATCAGGCATTACCGAAGCGATTAACGACCTTGAAGCGGAAAAATCCTGCGCCATGCTCAATTGATTTCCGAACAAGAGACGGATGCACACCAAATAATGAGCCAACTTAAGTCAAGATCCAGTTTTAGAAGCTGAATTTAATCTCGATACCAGCCTATTGGTGGAACAGATTGAATCACACGATATTTCTGGTGCTTTGCTCGGGATTTAAGTGAGCATAGTTTGGCGTAAAGGCACACCCTTAGCTGAACATCTTCGCCCCTGTATTAATATTGAGCATTGGCAACAAAAGTTTCGGTTACGAAATTAGTGCCTCCGCACATAACCATCCAGTCATCTCTCTTTCCAATAGCTCATTTCTGCATCATAAACTGGTTATAGCTCGTTATATTTGTTCTAATCAGGCTTATACAGCAGTCAATAATCAATCTGAGCTAAGGAGGAGAGCTTATGAGTGGGATGACGAAATTGAGCCTAAGTTTAGTAATAGGTGCAGCGCTAGCGGGTTCTGTAGCACAAGCTGAGATGCTGCAAGCATTGGGCAAAGGTGAAGGCAAGCTCAATATTGTGGCTTGGCCGGGTTATATCGAGCGCGGTGAAACCGATAAAGCTTACGATTGGGTGACTAAATTCGAGGAAAAAACGGGCTGCAAAGTCAATGTTAAAACCGCGAATACCTCCGATGAAATGGTCGCATTGATGAATGAAGGTGGCTTTGATTTAGTCACAGCCTCCGGTGATGCGTCTTTGCGCTTAATTGCAGGCGAACGCGTTCAGCCGATCAATCCTAAATTAATTCCTAGTTGGTCAAGCCTCGACAAACGCTTGCAAGATGCACCTTGGCATACGGTGAATGGCGTACATTACGGCACGCCGTATATGTGGGGGCCGAATGTGTTGATGTATAACACTGAAGTATTCAAAGAAGCGCCCAAAAGCTGGAAAGTGGTGTTTGAGCCAATGGATTTTCCAGATGGCAAGCCGAATAAAGGCCGCGTGCAAGCTTATGATGGCCCGATTCATATTGCCGATGCGGCCAATTATTTGATGGCGCACAAGCCTGAGCTTGGCATTAAAAGCCCTTACGAGTTAAACGAAGATCAATACAAAGCAGCACTCGATTTGCTGCGCCAGCAACGTACTCTCGTATCGCGCTATTGGCATGATGCCATGATTCAGATTGACGATTTCAAAAATGAAGGTGTGGTGGCTTCAGGCTCATGGCCTTTCCAAGTGAATTTGCTGCAAGGTGAAAAGAAGCCGATTGCGTCGACGATTCCAGAAGAGGGTGTAACCGGCTGGGCGGATACCACCATGTTGCACGCTAAAGCTGAGAATCCAAATTGCGCCTATATGTGGATGGAGCATAGCTTGTCTTCTAATCTACAAAGCGATTTAGGCGTGTGGTTCGGTGCAAATCCAAGTGTGCCTGCAGCTTGTACCGACAAACGCGGCATGTTAGATGAAGCCACTTGCAAGAAAAACGGCATGGATGACTTTGATAAAATTAAATTCTGGGTCACACCGGCTGCGAAATGTGCTTCGCAAACCGCGTGTGTGCCTTATTATCGCTGGGTTTCTGATTATATTGCAGTGATTGGCGGTCGCTAATCCTGCACTGCGGCGAGCTTAACTGTTTAGGCTCGCTGATTTTCCTCACCTTCGATCAGGAACGCCATGACGATGCCCACTGCTGTATTATTCGAGCAAGTCTCACGTCATTTCGACCAAATAAAAGCGGTCGACAGCGTCAATTTAGCCATTCAGGAAGGCGAATTCTTTGCCATGCTAGGCCCCTCAGGTTCGGGCAAAACCACTTGTTTACGTTTAATTGCAGGATTCGAGCAGCCCAGCGCTGGACACATTGAAATCTTTGGTGAGCGGGTCGAAGGCGTACCACCTTATCGCCGCCAAGTGAATACCGTTTTCCAAGACTATGCCCTCTTCCCACATCTAAATATTCTCGACAATGTGGCGTATGGATTAATGATTCGCGGTGTGGACAAAAAAACGCGCTATCAAGCTGCCGAAGATGCTCTCGCTTTGGTGCAACTCAAGGGCTTTTCTGCGCGCAAACCCGCGCAATTATCCGGTGGGCAA
Source organism: uncultured Thiothrix sp. (assembly GCF_937876535.1). Lineage (GTDB taxonomy): Bacteria > Pseudomonadota > Gammaproteobacteria > Thiotrichales > Thiotrichaceae > Thiolinea. Next base: position 180,518 of record NZ_CALFHZ010000020.1, on the reverse strand, counting down.
CGCCAGCGTGTGGCCTTAGCGCGTGCTCTGGTCAATAAACCCAAAGTGCTGTTGTTGGATGAGCCACTCGGCGCTTTAGATTTAAAACTGCGCGAACAAATGCAGGAGGAATTAAAAGCACTGCAAAAACAACTGGGTATTACCTTTGTTTTCGTCACCCACGACCAAGGCGAAGCCTTATCGATGGCAGATCGAATTGCGGTCTTTAACCAAGGCAAAATTATTCAAGTTGATACCCCGCAAGCTTTATATCGCCACCCGAACTCCCCGTTTGTAGCCAATTTTGTGGGTTCATCCAATGTGCTCGCGCCTGACTTTATGCAGCACTTAGGTTTACCCGCACAATGGGCAAGCTTACGCCCAGAAGATATTCAACTGGTGCAAACTGGCGGCTATAGCGCAACCTTACTGAGCCGCAGCTATATGGGGAGTGCGAATCGCATCCAACTAGCGATTAAAGACCAAGTGCTACATGCTTTAGTGCCACATCATCTTGCATTACCGGCTGATAACAGCCCTGTGCAAATTGCGTGGCAGCCAAATGATTTGCATGTCATGGAGTCGACATGACTACACTGGCCGCACCCGCTCCACATTCGCGTCTCGCACGCTTATCCGATTATTTATGGCAGCATCCCAAGCAAGTCTTGATCGCGATGCTGATTCTGCCCGTGCTCTGGTTAGGTGTTGTTTATTTAGGTTCGCTCGCGACTTTACTTGTCCAAAGCTTTTTCTCGATTGATGAATTTTCTGGCCTGATCAAACACGACTGGACGCTAAAAACTTATCAAGAATTATTCGTCCCTGCCAATCTCGACATTATTCTACGCACCGTAGTGATGTCCGCCTTAGTGACGCTTGCTTCCGCGATTATTGCTTTCCCGATTGCTTACTATGCCGCGCGCTATGCCAAAGGTGTGTGGAAAGCATTGTTTTATATTGGAATTATGCTACCGCTTTGGTCGAGTTATTTAGTGAAAGTCTATGCGTGGAAATTGATTTTGGCACGGGAAGGTATTTTGAATTGGATTTTCACCACCTTGCATTTAGATGGCTTATTGAATGTGTATTTAGCGCTGCCCGTAGTTGGAGGCAGTTCCTTATCCGTGAGTTATACCGGCACTTTTTTAGTCTTCGTCTATGTCTGGCTACCCTTCATGATTTTGCCCTTGCAAGCCGCTTTGGAGCGTGTGCCGACCAGTTTATTGGAAGCTTCTGCCGATTTAGGCGCGAGTGCTTGGCAAACGTTTCGCCATGTTTTATTGCCACTTGCCCTGCCCGGTTTGATTGCCGGTTCAATCTTTACCTTTTCCCTGACTTTAGGCGATTACATTATTCCGCAAATCATTGGCTCTTCACGTTTATTCATTGGTCAAGCGGTGTATATGCAGCAAGGCACAGCAGGGAATATTCCGTTGGCCGCAGCTTTTTCAGTCGTGCCGATTGTGATTATGGGCATTTATTTGTGGCTCGCGAAACGTGCGGGGGCTTTCAATGCACTCTAAAGCGCCGTGGAGCTTGAAACTCGCTGCTGGCTTAGGTTTAGCTTTCTTGCATTTGCCAATCCTATTGATCTTCGTCTATGCCTTCACCACCGAAGAAAAAAGCTATCAATGGCCGCCACCCGACTTCACATTAAAATGGTTTGGTGTGGCATGGGAACGCAGTGATGTCTGGGAAGCGTTAACACTCTCGCTGAAAGTCGCGAGTATTTCCACCCTAATCGCGTTAGTGCTCGGCACTTTATGCGCCGCTGCCGTTTCACGCACGCATTTTTTTGGCCGCGAAACCATTTCCTTATTGGTCATTTTACCGATTGCGCTCCCCGGTATCATCACCGGCATTGCGCTGCGTTCTGCTTTCAATCTGGCGGAGATTCCTTTCTCGTTTTGGACGATTGTATTAGGGCATGCGACCTTTTGTATTGTGGTGGTTTATAACAATGCGGTGGCGCGCTTCCGGTGTATTTCTGGCTCGCTGATTGAAGCCTCAATGGATTTAGGCGCGAATAGTTTTCAGACTTTTCGCTATGTGATTTTGCCCAATATTGCCACCGCTTTACTGGCGGGCGGCATGTTGGCATTTGCACTGTCATTTGATGAAGTCATTGTCACCACTTTCACCGCAGGACAACAAAGTACTTTACCGATTTGGATGCTGGAAGAATTGGTACGTCCACGCCAGCGCCCTGTCACCAACGTGGTGGCCGTGTTGGTGGTGCTAATGACGTTGCTGCCGATTATCGCGGCGTATTACTTAACTCGTGACGGCGAGCATAGCGCTGGCCAAGGTAAATAAAGGAGCAAATATGGATACTCAGATGTTAATTGGTGCGAATTTTGAAGCAGGTACTGAGGCAGAAGAAACCATTTTTAATCCCCGCACTGGCGCTAAAATTTTAGGTATCCCTGAAGCCTCGCCGGATCAAATTAATCGCGCCGTGGCTGCCGCCGAACAAGCTTATGATACTTGGTCACGCACCACGCCCGCCCAACGCTCAGCTTATTTATTAAAAATTGCCGATCGCATAGAAGCAGAAGCGGATGATTTCGCCGCCCTTGAAGCACTGAATTGCGGCAAGCCAATTAATGCGGTGCGCAATGATGAATTGCCCGCGATTATTGATTGCTATCGCTTTTTTGCCGGTGCAGTGCGCTGTATGCCCGGCACTGCAGCCGGTGAATATTTACCCGGCCATACCTCCATGATCCGGCGTGATCCGATTGGCTTGGTAGCCTCCATTGCGCCTTGGAACTATCCTTTAATGATGATGGCATGGAAGCTCGCCCCTGCTTTGGCAGGTGGCAATACGGTGGTATTTAAACCTTCCGAACAAACCCCACTCACAGCACTCAAGTTCGCCAAACTCTTAGCTGATATTTTGCCGGAAGGTGTGGTGAATGTGGTACTCGGGCGCGGTGCTAGTGTGGGTAATGCCCTGATTAATCATCCGAAAATCAATATGATTTCGATCACGGGCGATATTGGCACCGGTAAAAAAGTGATGCAGGCAGCAGCTCAGTCAGTTAAGCGCACCCACTTAGAATTAGGTGGCAAAGCACCCGTCATTGTCTTCGATGATGCTGATTTAGAAGCGGTAGTGAATGGCTTACGTACCTTTGGTTTTTATAATGCAGGCCAAGACTGCACTGCTGCGTGTCGCGTGTATGCAGGCCCAAAAATCTATGAACGCTTAGCCGCTGACCTATCTGCTGCGGTTAGCTCGATTCGCTATAACCAAGCGGATGATGGCGCGAATGAAATGGGACCACTGATCTCCACTCGCCAACGCAATCGAGTGGCCAGCTTTGTGGATCGTGCCGCAGAACTCAAGCATATCGAAGTCACAACGGGTGGCAAACTCGCAGGAGAAAATGGTTTTTATTATGAGCCAACGGTGGTGGCAGGCGCTTTACAAAGCGATGAAATTGTTCAGCGCGAAGTATTTGGCCCTGTCATTTCATTAACACGCTTCACGGATACTGACGAAGCGGTGAATTGGGCAAATGACTCCGATTATGGCCTTGCTTCCTCGGTGTGGACTAAAGATGTCAGCAAAGCAATGGCCACTGCCGCACGTTTACGCTACGGCTGTACCTGGATTAACACCCACTTCATGTTGGTGAATGAAATGCCCCACGGCGGCTTGAAGCAATCGGGTTATGGCAAGGATATGTCGCTGTATGCGTTGGAGGATTACACCACGGTTCGGCATGTGATGATTGCGCATTGAGTTTACACAAGGGATTTAGCCAGGCTTTCAGTTCGGCTAAATCCTCTAGCAATCATGCAAAATTTCCAAATACAAGCTACGAAATACTTCGCTATTCCCTAAGTTATTGTCTTGTTAAGATGCCTCTCAAGTTCTTGCCTTAAATTTACCTTCAATAGCGGCTATGCCACACTCGACATAATAAAAAATCAGGAGAAGGTAGATGTTTGAAACAGCACTGGAGTCGGGCCTTGAATGGCATAGTGAGATGCAAGCATGGCGACGTGACTTACATAAGCATCCTGAAATTGCTTATGCAGAACATCGTACTAGCCAAAAAGTGGCTGATTTGCTCAAAGCAATGGGGCTAGAGGTTCACACTGGCATTGGCGAAACGGGTGTAGTTGGTGTGCTCAAGGGAAGAAAAACAGCGGATCGGCATATTGCCCTGCGCGCAGACATGGATGCGCTCAAGCTCACTGAGCTGAATACCTTTGCGCATGCTTCCTGTCATCAGGGGCAAATGCATGGTTGTGGGCATGATGGGCATACCGCTATGTTACTAGGTGCTGCCGCAGCCTTAGCGAAAAATCCTGAGTTTGCAGGCACAGTTTATTTTATCTTCCAGCCTGCGGAAGAAGGTGAACGAGGCGCTTTGCGCATGTTGGAGGATGGCTTATTTAAGCGTTTCCCGATTCAGGAAATTTATGGTATGCACAATTGGCCAGGCTTACCTGCAGGTGAGTTTGCAGTACACTCAGGCCCCGTCATGGCGGCTATCAATGGCTTTGATATTAGGATTCAAGGCACGGGTGGGCATGGTGGCATGCCGGATAAGGTGAATGATCCAATTATTATTGCTGCCCAATTGATTAATGCAATACAGACGATTATTTCGCGCAATCTCTCGCCGATTCATAGTGGGGTGATTAGCATTACCCAGATTCAAGGCGGCAGTGGTGCGTATAATGTGATCCCTGAAACGGTCAATTTACGCGGCGCGATTCGCACCTTTTACAAAGCAGATTTAGAGCTAACTTATGCCCGCTTACGGACTTTAGTTGAACATACGGCAGCGGCTTTTAATGCTCAAGCCAGCATTGAATTTCTTGAAGGTGCGAGTGCTACGATTAATCACCCGGCTCAAGCAGAAGAATGCTATGCGGTGGTGAAAGATTTAGTCGGCATGGATAAGGCACACTGGAATCCAGAGCCGAGTATGGGCGCGGAGGATTTTGCTTACTTTTTATTAGAACGCCCTGGTGCGTATATTTGGATTGGAAACGGCGGCTTAGATAATAGTCATGCTTTGCACAGTCCATATTATGATTTTAATGATGAGATTCTACCGCTTGGTGCAGCTTATTGGGTTAAATTAGTCCAAAGCTTAAGCCCTTTATCCTAAGCACCACAAGCTTTGAATCATTATTCAAGGCATTAGAGTTAATGAAGCCCGCCAGTTAGAATGATACACTCGTTGGCGTACTGTAGGGAGACCTGCAATTTTTTGAATGACGGAGTTTGTAATGCTCAAAGTAGGTTTTGTCGGTTGGCGTGGCATGGTTGGTTCCGTGCTAATGGAACGCATGCAGGCCGAAAAAGATTTCCAAGGTTTTGAACCGGTATTTTTCACCACTTCTCAAGCAGGCCAAGCAGGCCCAGACGTGGGCATGGGCGCGAAGCCTTTGCTGAATGCGTCTGATCTTGATGCTTTAAGCCAAATGGACATTATTGTCACCTGCCAAGGTGGCGATTACACGACCGAAGTGTATGAAAAACTACGTGCCAACTGGAATGGCTACTGGATTGATGCCGCTTCTACTTTGCGCATGAAAGAAGATGCGATTATTGTCCTCGACCCTGTCAACCGTCATGTGATTGATGCTGGCTTAAAAGCTGGCGTTAAAAACTATGTGGGCGGTAACTGCACGGTGTCCTTAATGCTGATGGCTTTAGGTGGCTTATTCGAGCAAGACTTAGTCGAATGGATGTCGACGATGACCTATCAAGCCGCGAGCGGTGCAGGCGCGAAAAATATGCGCGAATTGCTCACGCAAATGGGCGAATTAAATGGTGAAGTACAAGACTTATTAGCCGATCCGCATTCGGCGATTTTAGAGATTGACCGCAAAGTCACGGCTAAATTAAATGATGGCAGTTTATCCACTGAAAACTTTGGCGCACCGCTAGCGGGAAGTTTAATTCCGTGGATTGATAAAGCCTGGGAAAATGGCCAAACCAAAGAAGAATGGAAAGGCATCGCTGAAACCAACAAAATTCTTGGTAAATCCGGCACGGATATTATTCCCGTTGATGGTCAATGCGTGCGAATTGGCGCAATGCGCTGCCACTCTCAAGGCGTGACTTTAAAACTGAAAAAAGATTTACCCTTAGCTGAAATCGAAGCCATCATTGCTAATCATAATGAATGGGTTAAATTAATTCCGAATGATAAGGCGGCAACTTTAGCCGGTTTAACACCTGTGCAAGCTTCTGGGAGTTTAACGATTCCAGTCGGGCGGGTGCGGAAAATGAATATTGGCCCTGAATATGTGACTGCCTTTACGGTCGGTGATCAATTACTTTGGGGTGCGGCGGAGCCAGTACGGCGGATGCTGAAAATCACTTTAGATTATTTGAAAACGACTCAGCATTAATTGCCTGGTTCAGTTTGCTAAACGAAAGGCGTAAACTTGACTCTTACGCCCTTTCTTTTTCTAAACTATACCATTTACCCTACTCTACAATATTGTTTACGTATCCATTTTTGTTTACTGTGTTGAACATTCAATCATCAGTTGACCTCCTGTGAACAAACGCCAGCTCAGCGAACGCGATATTTGTACTAAATTCATTACACCTGCTTTACTGCAAGCAGGGTGGCAGCAAAATCAGTTTTTTGAAGAAGTGTTTACCGATGGGCGTGTGATTGTACGCGGCCAATTAGCCAGTCGCATTAAGGACTCTAATGTAGAAGGCGGGCCACGGCGCGCAGATTATGTGCTCTACGCAAAACCTAATTTGCCGATTGCGGTGATTGAGGCGAAACAAAATAAATATCCGCTGGGGCATGGCATGCAACAAGCCTTGACCTATGCGGAAATGTTGGATCTGCCGTTTGCGTTTAGCTCGAATGGCGATGGTTTTTTATTTCAAGATCGCAGTGGTTTAAGCCAGCCTTATGTGCAGAATCTCACATTAGAACAATTTCCCAGCTTAGAGCATTTGTGGGACTTGTATCAGCAATGGAAAGGGATTAAGTCAGAACAGGCTGCTAAATTAGTTAATCAGCCCTATCACATTGCCGCGCAAGGCAAAGCGCCGCGTTATTATCAACGCATTGCGATTAATCGCACTATTGAGGCGATTGCTAAAGGGCAAAACCGTATTCTATTGGTAATGGCAACTGGTACAGGAAAGACTTATACCGCCTTCCAAATTATTTGGCGGCTTTGGAAATCTAAAGCGAAAAAACGTATCTTATTTTTGGCGGATCGTAATATTTTAGTCGATCAAACCAAGCAACAAGATTTCGCGCCATTTGGCGATTTCATGCATAAGATCGAAAATCGTGAAGCCAAGAAAAACTTCGATATTTATTTATCGCTTTATCAAGCGGTGACGGGAAAAGAAGAAGATAAACAAATCTATAAACAATTTCCGCGTGATTTCTTTGATTTAGTCGTGGTGGATGAATGTCATCGCGGAAGTGCTGCTGATGATTCATCGTGGCGCGAGATTTTGGAATATTTTAGTGCTGCCACGCAAATCGGCCTTACTGCCACGCCTAAAGAGATAAAGCCTGTCGAAGATGCGGATGGCAAGCGTATTATTAAAGACCCTGAATATAATTTCAAATACTTTGGCGAGCCGATTTATACCTATTCTTTGAAACAAGGTATTGAAGACGGCTTCTTAGCGCCCTATAAAGTGATTCGGATTGCCACCGATGTGGATGCCTTGGGCTATACGCCGGAACAGGGCAAAACCGATAAACATGGTAAGCTGATTGAACAGCGCCAATACAATAGTATCGATTTTGATAGAACTTTGATCTTAACGAAACGTACTGAATTTGTAGCCAAGCGCGTCTGGGAATACCTGAGCAAAACTGACCCAATGGCTAAAACCATAGTGTTTTGTGATGACCAAAATCATGCCGAGCGTATGCGTCAAGAGCTAGTCAAACTCATTCCCGAAGCGGCGCACAATCGGCGCTATGTAATGCGTATTACCGGCGATGACAAGGAAGGCAAGGCTGAACTATTTAACTTTATTGATAACGACAATCCCTACCCCGTGATTGCGACGACTTCAAAACTAATGACCACGGGTGTGGATGCCAAAACCTGCAAGCTCATCGTACTAGATCAAACGATTAACTCCATGACGGAATTTAAACAGATTGTTGGGCGTGGCACGCGACTACGTGAGGATTATCACAAACTGTTTTTCACGATTATGGATTTCAAAGGGGCTACACGCTTATTCGCGGATCAGGAATTTGACGGCGAGCCTGCCACTATCTATGAACCGAAACCGGATGATTCCGTCGTGCCACCAGATACACCCGACTCCTCTAAACCGAGCGGTATTCAAGAAGAACCACAGCCTTATGGTGGCGGCATAGGTATACCCAAACCGCCCCCAACACCTCGAGAACGTTATTATGTCGATGATGTGGAGGTGAAACCTGCCACTGAATTGACTCAGTATCTGGATGCCAATGGCAAATTGATTGCCACGGAATATCGCGTATTTTTACGCCAACAGCTACAAGCCGAGTTACACGCTAGCTTTGGCTCCTTGAATGAATTTCTGCAAAAGTGGAATGCCACTGAACGCAAGCAAGCGATTGTCGATGAAGTCAAAGCACGTGGCATTGAAATCGAATATTTATACGAGGCGGTGGCGAACAGCTCGGATTTAGATGTATTTGATTTATTAGCGCATATTGCTTTTGACCAAAAACCCCTAACCCGCCACGAACGCGCCAATCATGTGAAAAAGCGTGATTATTTTGGCAAATACGGCGCGGAAGCTAAACAAGTTTTGGAAGCTTTATTGGATAAATATGCTAGCAATGGCGTATTGACGATTGAAAATCCGAATGTGCTAGAAATGCCGCCCTTTGATCAACTCGGCTCTAAAACACAAATCCGACGCAAGATTTTTGGCAGCCCTGAAAATTATCAACAGGCGATTAAGGAATTGGAGGCGCTACTGTATGAGGCGAGTTAGCGCTGAGCTAACTGTCTCAAAGCAGTTCTATACTTTTTCATAATTTTCTTAGCGATGCTTATTTGCCTTTTCAGTTCTTTCATAGGAACGCTCACGCTCTACTAACGAATGACTTCAATCTTGATGGGCAGGCTTAGCTTTTCCCATACTTTATCTGCTGTCATCACAGTCTGCTTCTTTTGTATGCCCAAGGCTATGCAAGCGCGGTCACCCAAGGATAAGCCATACGGTTTAGTTAGCGCCCAAAGTCCAGCACATATTTCTGCTTGTTGCACGGAAAAAGGCACAATTTTTAGTCCTGTCGCCTCCAGTTCTGGGCGAATATCGCTTGCGTTTGGATCAAACACACTGAGCTTTTGGATAACCTCAGCCCAATTCACGGAACTGATCAAGGCTTTAGGCAAGACAGCTTGTACTTGTGCTGCACCTGTTTCATTTTGCAAAAGTGCCAATAAGGCAGAGGCATCTAAAACCATATTAATCTTTTTTAGCCTCTTGGCGACGTTCTTCGATGAGTTCTTTCGCTAAGCTCACAGGAATCTTGCTAAAGCGCTTTTGTAAACGTTGAACGATATCGGCTGATTTTTCCATAATGATTAACTCATCTTGGACTCGTAATAATAAACGTTGCCCTTCTTGTAAGTTCAGGGCTTTGCGCAACGCGGTAGGAATTACAATGCGCCCGTTTTGTCCTAGTGAAACACTATATTCTTGCATGATGCCATGCTCCTTTGTGGTACTCTCTAAATATTACCACAGGTATTAAGTGGTAAAAATAAAATATGGTAATAAGATTAGATAGAAAACTTAACTTGGTTTAAAATACCCACCCCATTTTCCGATAAGGCTATGCCCATGAATCTCTCCTCCACCATTAAAACCATTCAAGACATTATGCGTAAAGACGCGGGGGTGGATGGGGATGCGCAGCGGATTGGGCAGTTGGCGTGGATGTTGTTTTTGAAGGTGTTGGATCAGCGTGAGCAGGAATGGGAAGACGATGATGCGTCTTATGAGTCACCCTTGCCGGAGCCTTGTCGCTGGCGCAATTGGGCGGAATATAAGAAAGATGCAGAGGGTAAATCTGCGCCGCAATTATCTGCCGAAGACACCTTGAAGCATATCAATGAGGTGTTATTTCCCACGCTGAAAGAACTGGATGCTAGCAGCGACCCCTTGAGCGCGGTGATTCAAGGGGTATTTGAAGACTCCAATAACTATATGAAATCCGGCACTTTGTTGTTGGATGTGATTGGTAAGTTGGAGGAGGCGATTGATTTTAATGACCTGAAAAATCGCCAACAATTGGGCGATATTTACGAGCAAATCCTGAATGATTTACGCAGCGCGGGCAATGCTGGCGAGTTTTATACGCCGCGTGCTCTGACGCATTTTATGGTGCAGATGGTTAATCCACGTTTGGATAAACGCGAAACCGTGCTTGATCCGGCTTGTGGTACAGGTGGCTTTTTGACTGCGACGATTGATCATTTCCGTGCGCAAATTAACACGCAATCCAGCATTAAAGATCAGCAAGCGATTGAAGCCAGCGTGTTTGGTTTTGAGAAAAAACAGTTGCCGCATTTGCTCTGCACCACCAATTTTTTACTGCATGGCATTGAAGTGCCGAGCCAGATTTTGCACACCAATACCCTTGCGAAAGGGTGGTCGGAATGGTCGGCAGCAGATAAGCATGATTGCATTATTACCAATCCACCGTTTGGTGGCACGGAAGAAGACGGCGTGGGCACAAGCTATCCCGGTGCTACGCGCACCCGCGAAACCGCTGATATGTTTTTGGTGTTAATCGTCGACAAGCTCTTGAAGCAAGGTGGGCGCGGCGCGATTGTATTACCGGATGGAACGTTATTTGGGGAAGGCGTAAAAGCCAAAGTCAAAGAAAAATTACTTAATGAATGCAATCTACACACCATCGTGCGCTTACCGAATGGCGTGTTTAACCCCTACACCGGCATTAAATCCAATCTGCTATTTTTCACCAAAGGGCAACCCACCGACACCATTTGGTATTACGAGCATCCATATCCAGCGGGCTATAAAAGCTACTCCAAAACTAAACCGATTCGTTTAGAGGAGTTTGAGGCGGAGAAGGCGTGGTGGGGTAATGAAGCGACCGGTTTTGCCGAGCGGGTGGAAAATGAGTTTGCGTGGAAGGTCGATTTTAAGGCGAAAAAACAAGACGCTTTGAATCGGGCGCAACCGCTTTGGCAAAGTGCTGAGCAATGTGGCAATCAAGCCTATGCTTTGGAAAATCAATTGAAAGCGGCGCGCGATACGTTGAAAACAGTCGAAGCGGCTAAGCGTGTTGAGTTGGAGCAACAGATTGAAGCCTTACGCACTCAGGCGGAGGCATTGCGTTTGCAGGAGCGGGATGAGAAAGCAGCAGCAGATCGGATTTATTATGCAATTTTCAATTTGGATTTGAAAAACCCGAATGCGCCGGAAGCGGAAAGCCATGATCCTGAGGTGTTGTTGGAGAAGTATCAAAGCTTAGAGTTTCAAATTGCGGAACATATAACCCTTTTGAAGCTGGAATTAGCGCAGGCACTCATGCCTCATGCTTATCAAGAAGGTGTATTTTTGAGTGACACTGAGGAAGACTTTTTGCGTGAAACAACAGGCTTTGAGGTGTCTCATGAGTCCTGATAAATTTCTGATACATTTTTACAAAATTGCGGATGCACCCAATGGCGTTCAGCGGTTGCGGGAGATGATTTTGCAACTGGCGGTGCAAGGGAAATTAGTGGCGCAAGATGAGGCGGATGAGCCTGCCTCGGTGTTGTTGGAGAAGATTCAGGCAGAAAAAGAGCGTTTGATTCAGGAGGGAAAGATTAAACGCCAAAAACCGTTGCCTGCGATTACGGAGGAGGAAAAGCCGTTTGCATTGCCTAAGGGGTGGGAGTGGGTGCGCTTAAATGATATTGGCTTCGATTGGGGGCAAGTTACACCACAAAGCACATTTACCTATATAGATGTTGCGTCAATCAATAATCAAAAAGGATTTATTCAATCACCATCTGTTGTTGAGGCAGAAAATGCTCCATCACGTGCTAGAAAAGTTATTAAGAAAAATACTGTTATATACTCAACTATTCGTCCTTATCTTTTAAATGTTTGCGTGGTTGAAAAAGACTACACACCGCAAGCAATAGCCAGCACAGCATTTGCAATTATTCACCCTTTCAAAGGTATATTAAGTTCATACATTAAAGCCTATTTGAGAAGCCCTGCATTTATAAAGTATGTCGAAGCTATACAGGTAGGTGTGGCTTATCCAGCTATTAATGATAAGCAATTTTTCAGTGGCTTATTTCCTATTGCACCTGAAAAAGAACAAATACGCATCCTCGCCAAAGTCGACTCCCTCCTCTCTCTCTGCGATCAACTCGAAGCCCTACAATCCCAACGCACTCAACTCAATCACAGCACGCGCCAAGCCGTTCTCGATCAACTCAGCAATGCGCAAAGCCCACTGGATTTACACAAGGCTTGGCAACGTTTGCAAACCCATTTACCACGCTTATTCACTGAGCCTCAGCATATTAAAGGCTTACGCGATGCGATTTTGCAATTAGCCGTGCAAGGTCGGCTCGTGCCACAAGATGAAAATGACGAACCTGCTTCGGTGTTATTAGCCAAGATTCAAGCCGAAAAAGAACGCTTAATTCAAGCAGGCAAAATTAAACGCCAAAAACCATTACCTGCGATTACGGAGGAGGAAAAGCCGTTTGAATTGCCTAAGGGGTGGGAGTGGGTACGATTTGATGATTTAGCTTTACATTCAGAAGCAGGTTGGAGTCCAACTTGTGAAACACAACCGCGTGATAGAAATAAATGGGGTATTTTAAAAGTTAGTGCTGTCACTTGGGGCAAATTCAAACCTGAAGAAAATAAGGAGCTGCCTGCCAATCTAGAACCACGACCAGAATATGAAGTTAAAGCAGGTGATTTTCTTATTTCAAGAGCAAATACTGCTGAATTGGTTGCAAGAGCTGTAATTGTGCCAAAAGATGCACCAGAACGTTTAATGCTGAGCGATAAAATTATTCGGTTTGTATTTGCTAGTGACGTTAATAAGCATTTTATTAATCTGGTAAATAACAGTGGCTTTGCACGTACTTACTATGCTGCTGTAGCAGGTGGAACAAGTAGTTCAATGAAAAATGTATCGCGTGAGCAAATCAGAAAATTAGCTTTTGCATTGCCGCCTGAAAAAGAAATACTGAGTATTTTAAAGAAATATTCAGCACTAAATAATCTCTGCGACCAACTCGAATCCAAACTAACCCAAGCCCGCCAAACCCAAGAGCAATTCGCCCTTACAGCTACCGCTATGAGTAAACCATGCTAGCCCATCGCCACCTTACTACTACGCCGTTTACGATCTGCTACATCTTTGCGCCAAGTCACATAAGCAAAGATCATCCACGAGCCATGAAATAAAATACCGCAGGCAATAACTACTTCACCTGGAATGGGTCCAACTACAGCGCGCGCATATAAATCATGCAAACTCTGCAACGGGCTAGGATGAATCGCTAATTTCCCGTAATAAGCAATCGCTTGTACGCTCAAGACCCAAGCATAATTGCGGCGTAAACGTCTGCCAATGGCACGTGGCAAGCTAATATGATGATGAGGTTTACAATAATCATCGGCGAGAATGTGATTCCACTTATTTAAATGCGCCCCCTCACCGCGCAACATCGGAACATAAAACTCGCGCTCCATATGCCGTGCACGCGCCCGCCACACATTGAAATAACGATAGCGATGCGCTTCAAATAGCAGAAACACACAAATGAGAAAGCCCACCAGAATTAAGGGCAGCGGCGAGGCATCTTTGCCTGCAAAAGTAATCGAGAAAGCTAAGCCAGTGGTCACTACCGCCCAGTTGGTGGTGTTATCTAAACGAGTTCGCCAGACCGTCGAGCGATAAACTTCACCCCGATATAAATGCGCTAGAGCACCTATTTCCGCAGCAGTAAATTCACGAGTGGAAATAGCAGGCGCGACAGTTTGTGCGCTTTCAGCTTGTTTTTCGTCCATTTAACGGTTTTTTTCGTTGTTAATCTGGTAGCTTTCCTCCAAGCTCACAATGACATAAAACCTTCTTCACAGCCAACAACAATCCTTAGAACTTCAGTATTCATTAGGAGTTATTTTTATGCAGCCTTTAATCATCTCTGCCAATCCGCACAATGAATATTATTTCCACGAAGGTTGTCATATTCTCGAACTGAGCAATAGTCCCGCTGATAGTGAAATTTCTATTGCACGGGCGCGAGTCGAAGCGGGGCAAACGACCCAATGGCATTGGTTATTACACACCACCGAACGCTATGTGATTTTAGCGGGTAGTGGTGTGGTAGAAATTGGGGCTTTAGAACCGCAAGCTGTACAAACGGGTGATGTGGTGCTGATTCCCCCTCACTGTCGACAACGCATTCGCAATACAGGGGACACTGATTTGATTTTTTTGGCTATTTGCTCGCCACGTTTTCGAGCGGAAAACTACTGCTCCAATTGAAACTGACATTTACCCTAGCTTCGCGCTAAGTCATTCATTTATTTACAGCCTATCCCTTATTTAAGGGATCATGTACTTGTTCAAAAACATCTATACTCAAACCATAATAATTCCAAAATCCACCAACTAGTTCTATCAATGCGAGGTAGATATGAGTAAGCATCCACTGTTCTGCTTATTAGTTGCTAATGCCCTAACGCTTAGTGTTGCTCAAGCCAATTGCGAAGTATTTGAGCATATTAATTATGAAGGGGGGCGCTTTTCAGTGCTTCCTGGGCAAAATATCCCTAGTGTTGGCCCAGCTTGGAATGATCGAATTTCGTCGGTTAAGACCTCCAATAGCTGCCGCCTTATAGCTTTTGAACACGATAATTATGAAGGTGATCAGCGTGTTTTCACGGGCAACACCAGTAGCGTCGGCAACCTATGGAATGATCAAATTTCCTCCTTACAATGCCAATGCCCTACTCCACCCCAGCCTGCCTGTTTAATGTATGAACATATTAACTTTACAGGTGCCGTATTACCGGTTCGTGGTAACTTGAATTCAGTCGGCCCTACCTGGAATGATCGAGTCTCTTCTGTGCGTGTACCCAATAACTGCCAACTCACTGTCTACCAACATATTGATTATGACGGAGATAGCCGAACTTTTGGACCAGGTGCAGTCGCCTCCGTGGGTAATTTGTGGAATGACCAAATTTCATCGGCTGTTTGTAGCTGCAGATAAATACTAAAATATCCAAGCTACCATCAGCATCAAGGCGAGGTTTTGATGCTGGTGTCTATTTCACTTTCTGACTCTAGCCTGCTTTAATAAGCTTTTCACTCAACGAGCTTTGCTTATGAGTAAGGTCATCCTCATCACTGGCGGTAGTCGTGGCATTGGTGCTGCTACGGTAAGGCTTGCGGTGCAACAAGCTTATGCAGTCTGCTTTTCCTATCACAGTCAACAACACACTGCTGAGGCTTTAGTTCAAGAGCTGCGAAAGCAAGGGGGAGAACTTCTAGCTATTCAAGCTGATCTCAGCCAAGAAGACGATATTCTCAAACTGTTTGCTGCTTGTGACCAAACTTTTGGGCGCTTAGATGCTTTAGTGAATAACGCTGGCATTCTGGAGCAACAAATGCCGGTGCAAGCCATGGAGGCAGCACGTCTACAACGCATTTTAAGTACGAATGTAATCGGTAGCTTCCTTTGCGCCCGCGAAGCTATCAAACGTATGTCGACTGAACTAGGTGGACGAGGTGGTGCTATAGTCAATCTCTCATCGGTTGCAGCGCGTTTAGGTGCACCTTTTGAATATGTCGACTACGCAGCTTCTAAAGGCGCTATTGATAGTTTCACTGTGGGTTTAGCCAAAGAAGTTGCACAGGTTGGCATCCGTGTAAATGCAGTACGCCCCGGCATTATTCATACTGAAATTCACGCCAGTGGCGGCGAACCGAATCGGGTCGAACGCGTGAAGGCATCCATTCCAATGCAACGCGGTGGTTATCCAGAGGAAGTAGCCAGGGCAATTCTCTGGCTAGTTTCCGAGCAAGCTTCTTATACCAGTGGTGCTATTTTAGAGGTCGCTGGTGGACGCTAATTAAGCGAAATTCAAATCCACCATCAATTGATCGCTTAATTCTTCCAGTTTAGTTTGCACCTGCTCTGCACTGACGCCTGCAGGCAAACTCAAGCTTAAAGCTGCAAAAAATAGCGTGCCACCCGACATCGGAGCAGGGCGCTGTTCACTAAATAGCTCTTCAATATTGACCTTGAGACTAGCTAATTGCGTGGTGATATCGCGAATAATACCAGGGCGATCTAAACCCAAGACCTCTACTTTCAGAATTTCATTGGTAGCAGGTACTGCATTGGTTTCTGCAATTAAGACTTTTAAACCATTATCCTGCAGCACATCTAAAGCTGCTTTCAGATTGGCCACACGCTCACGTGGCAAAGCTACTTGGAGTAAGCCTGCAAACTGTCCACCTAAATGCACCATACGGCTTTCAGTCCAATTGCCTTGTTGCTGATTCAGTAGTTCGGATAAGGACTTCACTAAGCCCGGATGATCAGGGCCTAAAACTGTAAGAATTAATGTGGTGTGCATCATTACCTCCTCGCAATAGGGCTTTATTATGAAGATAGCAAACTATCACTACAACCTTAGCTAAGGCTAATGATATTAAACTGGCAACTGCACCGAATGATTGCCATCCGCTAAAACCGGCACATTGTGATCAATTGAATAATAATCGCCCGCCTCAGCTGCAAAAATATGCGCAGCGATTTGCAGTCCTTGCGCTTGATCTAAAGAACCGGCAGCAATTGAAATGCGTTCACCCTGTTCATCTTCAAAAAATAAGCTAGAACCACAGGCTTGACAAAAACCTTGGCGCAAACCCGCTTGATAGCTATACCATTTCAAGCCATCCGCTTTCAGGAGTTGAAAATAAGCCTTACGTGTAGCGGTTGCTGCCACGAAATGCCCACTAAAGCGCCGACATTGCTCACAATGACAGGCAATCACCGGACGCAAAGACCCATTGACTTGATAGCGCACTGCTCCACAAACACAGCCGCCAGTGATGACAGGTTTAGTCTCACTCATAGTTAGGCTCCTATAGGGCGGGCTAAACACTCCGCCGTTAAACTAGCAGAAATTAAACCCACATCCCCTGTTAAACCCGGTACATCTAAACGTTCTATTTGTACTTCAGTCGCTAAAACCTCACCCGCCATCTGTTGAGCTTTGGTTTCTGCTAATTCCCGCACCAAACGATCCGCCTCTGCTAAGGCTGGTGAAGCCTCAGTGAAAATTAAAGGCTCACCCGTATGATGTAAGGTAAAACCACCTTGCTCACGCATCGCCACCGTAACCACTGCCTGCACACGAATCAAACCGATGGCAGCACCAATAGCATTAGCGACTTCACTGCCCGCAGGAATAACTGTGTCCACGCCTAAGCGCCTACCAACTTCACGATAAAATACGGGGGCTGGCCCACCGACCGCAACTAAAGGAATGGATGGCTGCAAACTGACTTGCAAATGATTTAATAGATTTTGACCGCGTGCCACTAAGCTCACTACAGGATCGTTCGCGGCAAAACTACAGCCTGCTAAAGATTCGAGGAGCACATGTACACTTTTTGCCACCATCACTTCAAAGATTTCTTGGGCAAAGGCTTGGCATTCCGCCGCACGATTCGCTTCATTATAAGAAACCTTGCCATAAGAACGCCCAATCATCAGGCAAGTTAACTCAGCAACCTCTTTCGACCATTGGGCTTGTAAACCCAATACATGCGCTGCATCACTTGGTGTAAAACCGGCTAATTGAACTAAACCACGCTCTACAAAACGCAAGACCCGCCGCCGATCACTCACTGAGCTAACGACTTGTGTCCAAGGCTTAGGCTCTTCACCAATCGCGGCTAATAAACTTTTTTCAGCGGCGGTTAAATCTGTAGGATCATTCGCGGGATCAAAACCCTCAGGGCGTAATAAGAATAAAGTGGCAATCCCTAAGCCCATACCTTGGGATAAGGAATTCTGTAAAGCCTTTTGCACACTCGGCCAGCGCGCGCCAATTAAAGCAACGGGTACCACCCGATTCGCTTGTAGCGAGACTTTGCCTTGCGGGTCAACGGCGACTTCACTATCCCCACCCAAACCAATGGTGCGCATATCTATCGCTTTCACCATCGTGCGATGAATCCCCACCATTGCGCCTTTTTCATTTAAGGCTGGCCAGCCATTGCACACAATGGCTACATCGGTCGTTGTACCGCCAATATCGGAGATAATAAAATCTTTTAAACCGGAGATGAAATTCGCACCAATCACACTCGCAGCAGGCCCTGAAAGTATCGTTTCAATCGGCTTTTCCATCACTGCTTGCGCACTGGCCAATGAACCATCACCTTTGACCACCATTAAAGGCGCGTGAATGCCCTGAGCCTGCATCGCGGTTTGCACGGCATTAATTAGCGCGACAATCATCGCAATAATACGTGCATTAAAAGCGGCAGTGAGCGCGCGCCTGGGGCCATTTAAAGCTTCGGATAAATCACAAGAAGCGGTAACGGGGCAGCCGGTTTTTTCTTGGATTAAAGCTTGAACGCGGCGCTCATGGTTGGGATTACGGACTGAATACACACCTGCCACTGCATAAGCATCGACCGTACCGGCGATAGTTTCTAATTCAGCGAATAAAGCAGCTTCATCTAAAGCAGCCAGCTCGCTACCGTCGTATTTATGCCCACCAGCAATCCGTACTACTTTAGCCGCTGGCAAAGCAGCTTTCAGCTCAGTACGTTCTAGCATGGTGTCATCGAAACCCAGCAGAATCACCGCAATCGCTGAACCTTTACCTTCCACTAGAGCATTGGTGGCTAAAGTGGTGGATAGAGACACTAAACCAATTTGCTGCGGATCAACTTGACCTCGACTGGCATCGAGGACTCGCTGCAAAGATTCGAGTACCCCAATGGATAAATCACCACGTGTCGTCAGTGCTTTCGCCGAAGCCAAAACTTTGCGCTGCTGAGTATCAACGACTACCGCATCGGTATAAGTACCGCCGGTATCAATTCCGATATTAAAAGCACTCATTTACGCCGACGCCGCCGTTGAGTTGAATCATCCGCAACGACTAAATCCCTCTCAGCAGGCTTTTCGACCACCGAAAATAAATGTGGGAAAGGATCAGTCTTATGCGGGAAAGCCATTGCACCTACAAAATACTCTTGGAATTTAGCTTCGACCGCAGTTTCTATTTTGGTAATTTGCCGTACTACGGTTTCTACAACCTGACGCGCATCTTGATTGAGCAAAGCAATCCGCGCCCCTGTCCCCGCTGCATTACCGGCTGAAGAAACCTTATCCAGAGGGCAATCGGGAATGAGACCAAGCACCATCGCGTGTTTGACATCAATATGATTACCGAAAGCACCGGCCAAACGAATACGTTCGACTTGCTGCACTTGCATCTTATCCATCAATAAGCGCACGCCTGCATACAGGGCAGCTTTGGCAAGTTGAATCTGGCGTACATCATTTTGTGTGACTGAAATCGACCGTCCTGCCCCATCGTTATACAGCACATACGACCAAGTACGGCCATTCGGGATAATTAACTTAGGATGTTGCTCAGCCAAACCGCCATCAATCACCCCATCGGTACTAATCACTCCGGCAAGATACATTTCGGCGATGACTTCAATAATGCCAGAGCCGCAAATCCCATTCACCCCAATCGCGGCTACTGATTCAGCAAAACCGGCTTGATCCGACCAAAGCTCAGAACCAATTACACGAAAACGTGCTTGTTTGGTGAGCGGATCAATCCGCACCCGCTCAATCGCCCCCGGTGCAGCGCGCTGACCACTGCTAATCTGCGCACCCTCGAAAGCTGGCCCCGTAGGGCTAGAACAAGCAAACAATTGATCACGATTACCGAGCACAATTTCAGCATTCGTACCCACATCGACTAATAAAGTGACTTCTTCCTGCAATTGCGGCTCTTCAGCTAGCACCACACCTGCCGCATCTGCGCCCACATGCCCAGCAATACAAGGTAATACGTAAACCATGCCGGCTGGATGAATTTGCAAGCCTATTTCAAGTGCTTTGATATTCACTGCTTCATCGGTCGCGAGGGCGAAAGGGGCACCACCTAATTCCACCGGATTAATTCCCAAGAAAATATGATGCATGATCGGATTGCCAACGAGCACCATTTCAAGGATTTCATTGCGCTGAATGGCTTGGTTTTGGCAGAGTTCACCAATAATTGTATTTAAGCCATCTCGAATCGCTTGGGTAAGTGCTTCAGCCCCTTCTGGGTGCATCATTACATAAGAAACGCGACTCATTAGGTCTTCGCCGAAGCGAATTTGTGGATTCATCAAACTACTAGAACCTAACACCGCCCCAGTCCGCAGATCACACAAATGAGCGGCAACGGTGGTTGAACCCACATCAACCGCAATCCCATAAACGGTTTCACGTAAACCCGGCCACACTGCCAAGATACGCTGATTTTGATAAACCGCAGCCGTTACCGCCCATTTACCTTGGCGTAAAGCGACTTGTAAATCGGCTAATAAGCTAAAGTCGTAAGTCAAACCCGCAAGCTGCCACTCAAACTCCAAAGCCTCCAGCAAGCGCTGTAAATCGCCTTTAGGATCATGCATATCCGCTTCGGTAACTTCCACATAATGCAAAGTCACACTGGGATTTAGGACAATATCGCGCTGCTCAGCCGCTTTGCGCACAATCTGTTTATGCACTTGGCTATCGGGTGGCACATCAATCACCACATCGCCTTGCAAATAGGTGTGGCAACTTAACCGCCGCCCCGCGGCCATCGGTTTGCGCTCTTGGTTATAGCGCATTTCAGTAAGCGTGAAATCATTCAAATGTTCAAGGCTAGAATGGATTCCATGCTTGGGAAAACTGCCTTCAGCACACAGAATCTGACAACGCCCACAGAGACCACGCCCACCGCAGATGGAGTCAATATCGACACCAAGCTTTTGTGCAGCCTGTAATAAAGGGGTGCCAATGGGAAATTCCCCACGTCGACCCGAGGGGAGGAAAACAACTTTAGCAGTACTCATAGTGCTCCTTTAAGCACGACGACGACGGCGATTCTCACGTGCGCCACCCTCACCTTCTGGTGCTGGCTCACGGTATTTACGAATCCAGTTCGCACAGTTGGGATCATGCCCCATCATAACATCCGCGCCTAAGACAGCGGTCATCACTTCGGCATGCAGCGGGTTGGTAATCGCTGAGGTCATCCCAGCACCAATCGCCATCGTTAAAAACGCGCTATTGATACCATTGCGATTCGGTAAACCGAAGCTCACATTGGAAGCACCGCAAGTAGTATTGACCTTTAGCTCTTCACGTAAGCGGCGCACTAAAGCCATGACTTGACGCCCCGAATCATTGATCGCACCAATCGGCATGACTAAGGGGTCAACAACGATACGATCCCGCGAAATCCCATGATCCGCAGCCCGCTCGACAATCTTTTTCGCGACGTTGTAGCGCACATTAATATCTTGGGAAATACCGGTTTCATCATTCGAAATCGCTACGACTGAAGCACCGTATTTAGCCACTAAAGGCAATACGCGCTCTAAGCTTTCATCTTCACCCGTGACCGAGTTGACCAAAGCACGGCCTTGATAAACCGACAAACCAGCTTCCAAGGCCGCAATAATGGAAGAGTCAATACAGAGCGGCACATCAGTAATCGATTGCACCAGTTGAATCACTTCCGCCAGAATGCGCGGTTCATCCGCTAGAGGAATACCTGCGTTCACATCCAACATTTGCGCGCCCGCCTCGACTTGCGCTAAGGCATCCGCTTGTACACGGCTGTAGTCGCCATTTTTCATTTCTTCTGCAAGAATTTTGCGCCCAGTCGGGTTAATACGTTCCCCAATAATTACAAAAGGCTCATCAAAACCGATGCGCACTTCTTTGCTGGGTGAACTGATAATCGTGACTGTCATACGGATGCTTCCTCTGTGGTAATCGGTGAATTGGCGGATTCATTAGTTTCATACATACCCGGATGCCAAGGGGTACGCCCCTCTAAAGCACCAGAGCGCTCAACAATCTCAGCGACATTGTGCTCTTGGCGATAAGCCATAATATGCACACCATGTACGCCTTCGATTTCACGCGCTTGATTAATCATATCAATACAAATATTGAGACCTTCTTGCTTCTGATTTTGCGCACCCTTCAAGCGATTAATAATGCTATCGGGGATATGCACACCGGCAACATTACTGCGAATCCATTCAGCAGTTTTAGCCGACGCCAAAGGACCAACACCAAGCAGGATAAAGACTTGTTCATGCAAACCTAAATCACGCACTTTCTGCATATAGGTTTTGAACATCTCCATATCAAAGCAATATTGGGTTTGTACAAATTGCGCACCCGCTGCAATCTTTTTCGCTAAGCGCAAAGGACGATAATCAAAAGGTGGGGCGAACGGATTAGCTGCGCCGCCTAAAAAGACTTTGGGTGGATAAGTGAGTTTACGGCCACTTAAAAAGCGGCTTTCATCACGCATGGTGCGGATAGTATTGAGTGCGGTCATGCTATCGAGGTCGAAGACCGGCTTAGCTTCAGGATGATCCCCTGCTTGCACCCCATCACCGCTTAGACAAAGGATATTACACACCCCCATTGCCGCCGCACCCAAGACATCGCCTTGAATCGCGATTCGATTGCGGTCACGGCAGGAAATCTGCATGACCATCGCATAACCTTTGCGAGTAAGAAGTGAACACATGCCGACACTCGACATATGACAATGTGCGCCAGAACCATCAGTCGCATTCATTGCATCGACATAGCCATCAAAGAGTTTAGCGCGCGCATAGACCTCTTCAGGATCAGCGGAATCAGGCGGAGCAATTTCAGTGGTCACGGCAAAATGCCCGGCGCGTAAGACCCGTTCTAAACGGCCGGGCGAGACGTGACCTGGTAAAATTGGTAAATTTTCCCCGGGCGTTGGCTCATCTGCATACGAGAAAGTGGGCAACTGACTTCTTTTTAGAATTGCACTCATGAACGCAGCTCCCGAACTTTCTGCTCAGCCGCCCGCAACCAAGCCGATTTACCTTTCAAACGCCAATCGAGCATCGGTTGAACGATTTGAATCGCACGCTCTTCGGGCTTTAGATTTTGTGTACCTTCCCAAGCAACCACCCAAACGCAATCCATCTCGGGTTTAACTTCACATTTGCCATTCGCACGCACCCCACCACATGGGCCATTGCGAATGGTTTTTGGGCAATTCATGGGGCAAGACATGCCTGTGGAACCTAGAGTACATTGACCGCACGATTGCGAATCAAACAGAAAGCTTTTGGTAGGTTTTTCAATGAACATCAACGGCTTTTCAATGTTCTGAATGCCAATTTTTTCGAATTGGGGATAAAGCTTTGCCAGTAGATTTTCAAGCTGGTGATATAAAGCTTTTAAGGTACTTGAATGGCGCGCGGACCAACGACGCATAGCATACATAGCAATCTCCTCAAGCAGCGACAAGGCCACCATTGCGTATGACTTGTTCTAAAACTTCATCAGGGAATTGCGCTTCTAATAAAGCCGCTTCTTGATGAGCCGCTGCATCTAAATCAGCACCGACTTCAACCTCACTGCTAACCCGATGCCATTCAGCTACATAATCATCCGTACCTGCTTTGCCGGCACGAATCGCTGCTTTATCAATCGCCTCTTGAAATTTTTCACTCAAAAGTGCCTTTCCTTTCAAGCGACCTTTTTTCAAAATGACTTGAGAAGGAATATCTCGCCAGTACACGATCACACGCTCTGCCATCGTTATCACCTTTGCGCAATCCGCGCTAATTCTGTGGCTAGTTCACCATAGCCGGTTGGAACCAGCTTAAATTCTAAGTGCAAAAACTCGGCTGCTGCTTGCGCTTTAGCGAGCAGATCAGGATTCGAGGTTTGAGCCAAATACACAAGACGCTTGTAGTGATTGAAATAAAGTGGCAATAGCTCGGGGTGCTTGTCGAGCTGCATACCCTTAATCACTAAGCGCTCAAAATGTCTGGCGAGAAAATCAGTTAAATAAAAACTACCTAACTCAGCCTCTGCTAATTCAGCAAACGGCTGTTGGCCGGCAAACGTAGCGTAACAATGTGCACCGGGTAGGCGTTCAATGTTCTCTTCTGCCAAAACCTTATCCAACAAACCACCTGTGCCACAATCTGCATAGGCTACAAAGATTTGCGAATATTTTGGTCGATAGCGTTGAATATCCGCCCTGATGCGCTCAGGAATGCGTTCAGGGCGATTATGTAAATCAGCTTCAAGGCACTTTATTTTGAGATGCTCCCAGCCATTGATTAGCTTAAGCTGTTGAATCTCTCGGGCTAAGGCACCACAAGCCAGCACTAAGACTGGCTCTACTTGAGCTGACATAGCTATTAACTTAGGCTGCTTGGCGCTGTTGAACCATGCTTAAACCGGTACTAGAAGCTGCTGCCGCATCCCGACAATAAGCATCTGCACCGACCGCTTTACCGAACTCTTCATTCAGTGGTGCGCCGCCAACTAGCACGATGTAGTCATCACGAATGCCTTTCTCGACCATCGCATCAATAACCACCTTCATATAAGGCATAGTCGTAGTCAAAAGCGCAGACATCCCAAGAATATCCGGTTTGTGCTCTTCTAACGCAGCTAAATATTCATCAACTGAGTTATTGATACCTAAATCGATCACTTCGAAACCAGCACCTTCCATCATCATCGTCACTAGATTTTTACCGATGTCATGGATGTCGCCTTTAACCGTACCGATTACCATCTTGCCAATCGGTTTAGCGCCGGTTTCAGCTAGCAGTGGACGCAGAATCGCCATCCCACCTTTCATAGCATTTGCGGCTAATAAGACTTCCGGTACGAATAAAATACCATCACGGAAATCCACGCCAACGATACGCATGCCTTCAACTAGAGCTTCGGTCAACACTTTGTCTGCAGCCCAACCACGCTCAAGGAGAATATTGACGCCTTCTTCGATTTCCTCTTTCAAACCGTCATACAGGTCATCATGCATCTGCGCCACTAACTCTTCGTCATCTAACTCGGAAAGAATTAGTTCATCACCATCATCGTATTCTTCTGCCATAACCTGTGCTCCTTAATAATCTTTATCGGGAAATTCTGCTTTGCGCTTAGCCATAAACTCGAGCAAAGCCTCATCAATAGCTTGATCCATCGGTGGGAGTTCATACTCAGCCAACACCCGCTTAAATAGGGTATTTGCGCGCTGTGCCATGTCTTGGCTGCCCTCCTCCGTCCACTGCTCAAAACTATTGTTATCTGCGAGTGTAGACCGATAGAAAGCTGTTTCAAAGTTACGCTGGGTATGCTCAGCACCAAGGAAATGTTTGCCAGGGCCAACCTCACGGAAAGCATCCATGGCTTGACCATTTTCGCTCATGTCTACACCGCCGAGCAGCACCGACATCATATTTGCTTGATCGACATCCATCATGAACTTTTCATAGCCCATGACTAAACCACCTTCCAACCAACCGGCTGTATGCAGCATGAAGTTCACGCCAGCTAAAGCGGCTGTTTGTAAGGTATTAGCTGCCTCATAAGCGGCTTGTGCATCGGGTAATTTGGAAGCACATAAGCCACCGCCACTCCGGAAAGGCACACCTAAACGCCGCGCTAAAGCCGCGACGGTATACATCACTAAGCTAGGCTCAGCACCACCAAAAGTAGGAGCACCAGATTGCATGGAAACAGCACTAGAGAAAGTCCCGAACACCACTGGAGCACCAGGGCGGACTAATTGCGCAAAGGCCATCCCGGCTAAGGCTTCCGCCAGAATTTGTGTGGCTGTACCAGCAACTGTCACGGGTGACATCGCACCAGACAGAATAAA
The DNA here is from genome assembly GCF_937876535.1 of uncultured Thiothrix sp. Lineage (GTDB taxonomy): Bacteria > Pseudomonadota > Gammaproteobacteria > Thiotrichales > Thiotrichaceae > Thiolinea. The sequence continues at coordinate 154,555 of NZ_CALFHZ010000020.1, read as the reverse complement.
TGGAGAAATGACCGTAGCCTGCATATTGCGCGCATAGACTTTCAAAGCACCTAACATGGTGTCATCGTAGGTCATCGGCGAATTGGCATTAATTAAACTGGTCGTAACGCAATTATTGGTCGCAAACTCTTCACCGAATACAATCTTTGCCATATCCACGGTGTCTTGTGCGCGTGAATGATGGGTCACAGAACCCATAAACGGCTTATCACTGTATTTGAGATGGCTATACACCATATCGAAGTGACGTTTATTCACTGGCAAATCAACGGGTTCGCAAACCGTACCGCCGGAATGATGTAAGCCGGGGCTCATATAAGCGAGTTTGACGAAATTGCGGAAATCTTCGATGGAAGCGTAGCGACGACCTTTATCTAAATCGCGCACGAAGGGTGAACCATAAGCTGGCACTAAAACAGTGCGTTTACCACCGATAATGGTACTACGCTCAGGATTACGTGCATGTTGGGTAAATTCTTTGGGGGCAGTCGCTTGAATCAGCGAGCGGCACATGCCGCGTGGAAAGCGCACACGCTCCCCTTGAATATCTGCACCCGCATTTTTCAGCAGGCTGATAGCTTCGGGGTCATCACGGAAATCAATCCCGATTTCTTCAAGGATGGTGTCTGCATTGTGCTCAATCAGCGCCAAATTTTCTTCGCTGAGCACTTCAAAATAGGGAATGCGTCGCTCAATGAAGGCTGCTTGTTTGGTCTGAGAAACTTGGCGGGCTGCGCGCTTACTATCGCGTCCACCGCCTCGACGTGCTGGCCTTTCGCTCATGTTCAGTACCACCTGACAAACTGTTGATGTCTGGCATATTAAATATCGTTGACTGAACAGTCAATCAATAAAAGCAGTCACTTGAACTAACTGCTTTTAGAAAGCAAGCAAGGGCTTGAAAACTTAGATTAAGCTAGTCTTATTTAAGCGCTTCGCATTAGAAACTGCCCGCTTATGTAGGGGTTTAATGCCGCTGGTCAAAATCTGCGTTGCTGCTTGCTCTAGCTGCTCAACTGGGTTTTTGGAAGATGCTTGCGCTGCCCAAGGAAACCAGAAAGAGAAGAATAAACGCTGGTTAATTTGTAAAGATTGCAGCAGCATTGCATTCCAAGACTCATAAAAAGCCTCTACTTTTTCCGCACCCATTCGATAAAACTCACGTTGATCACGAGCAGATGGATTAGCCCCTGCTAAAGCCATACGGGTTAAGCGATGCGCAATCACTTGCGGTGCTGCATAAGCAACTTCAGTTGCTAAAGTCGGTAAAGATTTGGAAGAGCTTGCCACAGTTTTCTCCTAGAAAAACTCTAAATTGTTGCAGTGCAGCAAATATAGCATAAAGCCTTTACGAATAGATACAATTATCCACTTAAAACTACTTGACTAAAGGTATAGCTGGTCATTTAAGCTACTTAATTCAGCCCGAGATTAAGAACAAAATTTATCAGGCGATTCGCCTAATCCTTAGCTAGCGAGCTTGAATCGGAATAAAGCGCTCAGGCTTAGCACTAGGTTTAATTGGTGGTGCCCAAGCATGGCCAAAAATCACTTCATAAGTTGCCGGATAAGTTTCATCAGCCAAGCGATAATGTTCATAAGCCTGATAAAAAGCCTGCAAGCGCTGTTTACCCGTCAACCCCCGATTGCGCCCTAAAGTGGCATTATTGGCACCAATTGCTTTTAAATCCTGTAATAAACCTTTCACTACTGGATAAGTGACCGTAATCACGTCCCGATCCATCACCGGATCACGAAAGCCTGCTTGCAATAAGGCATCGCCTACATCGTGCATATCTACAAAGCGACTGGCATGGGTATAACCATCTACCTGCCCCCAACTATTCCGTAACTCATATAAAGTATCTGGCCCGAAAGTGGTAAAAGTGAATAGGCCTTCTGGCCGCAATACCCTTACACATTCTTGAAATACTGCCACTAAATCATTACACCATTGCAGCATCAGGTTAGAAATTAAGAGATCTACACAATCATCTTGAAACGGTAACTGCTGCACATCTGCACAAATCCCATTGAGCCTGACATTAGCGGTTTGGCGTTTAGTCTCTTCCACCATGCCTAAAGCCAGATCAAGACTAATGACCTCAGCTTGTGGATAGCGACTTAAGAGTTGTTTGCTAATCGCACCGGTTCCACAACCTAAATCCACCACCCGCTCCGGTTGTAAACGCACATAATCCAAACGCTCTCCTAAGCGATCACCGATTTCACGTTGGATAAAAGCCGCTTGGTCATAGGTTTGTGCAGCACGATTAAACCCTGACCTGGTTTTAAACGGATCAAGATAATAGGCTAACTCAGCAGGAACAGTCTTAGAGGCCATAAATAAAATTTTCCACTATTAGCATGAATTCATCGGGGTGCGTGACAAAAGGTACATGTGCAGATTTAGGTAACACTTGCACTTCGTTATAATGCAAGGCTTGCAAACCCTCTGCCAAACTAATAGGAATTAATTTATCCAAACGCCCTAAGATCCATAAACAAGGTAATTGGACAAGGTTTTGCCGGCAATCGGCAGTACGCAATATATCCAAACCCACGTTGAGTGCCTCCAAACTTGCTGGATATTGCAAAATTTGGTCACGCAAAGCATTTAAAGCAGCCGGATCACTCCGCACCCCCATAAACTGTAAGGCAAAAAAGCGCCGTACTGTGGCTGCATAATCTTGCTCCAAATTATCTGCAAAACCTTGTAGAACTTCGGTGCTAAGTGCATAAGGCCAATCCGGAGCCAGCACAAATCGTGGAGTACTGGCAACCAGAATTAAACCAGCCACTTGCTCTGGCAGGCGTTGCGCTAAAGCTTGGGCAATAAGACCGCCTAAAGACCAGCCCATAATGATGGCATTAGCTGGAATATGTGGCCTAAGTTCTTCCACCACTGCTTCAAGGCTGGTTAATTGCAGCTCAGCACTACGCCCATGACCAGGCAAATCGATCCAAGTCACTTGAGCTTGTTGAGTCAAACGCTTCCTAATGGGCTGCCAAACCAATTGATTCATTCCCCAGCCATGCAAAGCCACGAGTGGGCGGCCTTGGCCTTCGGTAATGGTAAAAAGCTGCGACAATTCTGTTCCTTTCAGGCTATCATGTTGGCGCATTCTACCAAGCAATAAGGGATCACGCTGCTATGTCCTACGCCCTATTAGTTTTAGCTTATTTATTAGGCTCGGTTTCGACCGCAATTATTACCTGCAAATTAATGGGCTTACCCGATCCGCGTACGGCTGGCTCAAATAATCCGGGCGCCACTAATGTCTTACGCGTAGGTGGAAAAAAAGCTGCCGCAATCACCTTGGCAGGCGATATGTTAAAAGGTTTAATCCCAGTCTTACTTGGGCAACTCTTGGGTTTGAGCTACGGTTGGTTGTTTTTAATTGGATTTGCTGCATTTTTAGGTCATTTATTTCCAATTTATTACAACTTTAAAGGTGGTAAAGGCGTAGCGACTGCCTTAGGGGTGTATTTTGGGCTACATTTGTGGGCAGGGGTATGTGTCGCTTTAATTTGGTTATTTATCGCCAAAGTTCTTAAAATTTCTTCCCTTTCAGCACTTATCGCTACTTTAGTAGCACCCATTATTTTCTATTTATTTACCCAGAGTGGGTATTTAGCCTTAGGTTTAATTTTAATGACTGCCTTAATTTGGTGGCGGCATCAGTCGAATATAAAAAACCTCTTAGCTGGTAAAGAGGGATTAATAAAAATGAATAATACAGACGATACTAGTAATTAGTAAATTTTCACTATATGGCTAACTTTCATACTCATATTACTTGGGCTGCTGCGGGTTCAGGCTTGCTGTCGATTCTTTGTTTACAAGTCGGCTTGGTCGGCCAACAAGATGCTTTGACTCTTGCCTTGGTTGGAACGATTGGCGGAATTTTACCAGATGTTGATTTACAACATGCTTATCCCAGTCGAATCATGTTCTCGATGCTTGGGATTTTTGTCGCTTTTCTCATGGTATTTTCAGTTAAAAATGACATGTCAATCAGTGAGTTATGGTTAGTGGGCATAGGTGCCTTTTTAGGGATTCGCTTTGTCTTTTGGCAGATCTTTCATAAATATACGACTCATCGTGGCTCTATCCACTCCTTGATTGCTGCTTTATTTGCTACTTTTTCAATTACCGCAATGAGCTACCACCTTTTAGGCAAGAATGATTTTACCTCGTGGCTAATTGGTTTGTTTTTATTCATCGGATTTATTCTACATTTAGTATTGGATGAAATTTATAGCGTTGACTTTATGAACTATCGCATTAAGCGCTCGTTTGGGACTGCTTTAAAATTATTTGATAGTTCCAAACCTGCTAAATCTATGTTTTTGTTAGGGATGACTTTTTTAGTTTGGTTTGCTACCCCAAGTGAACAGCGCTTTTGGGACACCTTCACCAGCCCACAAACTTATCACATTATTGCTGGCCGTTTACTTCCTGAATAAATACCATTAATTCCATTTATCGGCTTTTCCCCCTCTTCTGGCAATATTTAGTTACAATTCTTTATCCTTGCTAGGATTGATTAGACCACAACGCCAAATTAAAAAAATACATAACTACTAGTTGTTAAGAGGGGTTCATTCATGTTTCCAAAAATTCATCTGTTCAAAAAGCGCGACTATGCCTATTTATTAGTGGCCGCCTCAGTAATTGCCGGTGGTATTGCAATTGCTAATACTCAAGCCTCTAAAGCACCCTTGCAAAATAGTATGACCGCTTATGTGGTTAGTACTGATAAAGCGGGTAAAGAAGTTCTGCAACCTGCGACTGAAGTAGAGCCTGGTCAAACGGTTGAATATCAGTTGACCTATGAAAATACCGGTGCGAATCCATTAAAAGATCTAGTTATCACTGGCCCTGTGCCACGTGTAACCGCTTATATTGGTAAAAGTGCTTTTACGGAAGCCAAAGCAGCCTTACAAGTCAGTATCGATGGTGGCAAAACCTTCGAAAACGAGCCGGTAAAACGCATGGTTAAAGATGCGAATGGCAAGAAAGTTGAAAAAATTATTCCACCAAGTGCTTACACGCACTTACGTTGGACAATGAAAGAGCCATTGAATGCAGGTGAAGTACAAAACTTTGCTTACCGCTCTACCGTTAAATAGTTAAAAAAACAAACCCTTAAGCGTCATTAATTAATAAAAACAAGAGAGAGTCAACCCTATGACCTTCAATAAAAGAAAACTAAGCCAAGTTTGTGCAGGTGCATTATTGGCTGGTGGTCTAGTCGTGAGTATTGCCCCAGCGGTTGCAGCGACTGCAGCTGGCACATTGATTAAAAACTTAGCAACTGTCACTTATGAAGATAGCGCTGGTAATAAATACTCAGCTCAATCGAATGAAGCTGTTATTACTGTCAAACAAGTCTATAAAGCTGAAATCGCGAGTGACACTGACAAGACTGCAACGGCAGGCCAAATGGTTTATATCCAGCACACCTTAACCAATAATGGTAATGGTAGTGACACCTATAATTTGACTGCCACCAATGATGCAACGATCACGGATAATATTGACTCTAGTAGTGTCAAAGTTTACCGCGATCTGAATGGTAATGGTTTAGTGGATGCCGGTGAACCTGAAGTAACTAATGTTACCTTAGCCGCTGGTGCAAGTGCTGAATTAGTTATTGCTGTTGCCGTACCTAGTAGTGCAACCACAAATCAAAAACTGGGGGTTATCTTAACTGCTACCTCAGCAAATGGCCCAGTCACTGATGCGACCGATACCACCGGTGGTACTGATAGTACCCAGGGCACTAACCAAGACTTAATCACTATCTCTGGTGATGCCGTTCTGAACTACACTAAATCAGCGGTATTGAATGCTGCGACTAACCGCATCACCTATACCTTAACGATTACCAATACCGGCAATCGTGCCGCAACGGGTGTCAATATTTATGATGCTATTCCGACTGATAAGAATGGCGTCCCCATGACTTTAATTAGCACCAGCGCTCAAGGCATCTTGACGGCTAATGGTGACACCTTACCTGCTGCTGCTACTCATAATGAAACAACCTTAAATATTGATGTTAACAATGATGGCGATAAAAATGATACTGCAGTAGCCGGTATTAGTGCGATAGATGCATCTATTGCACCTAACCAAACCGTTAGTGTCAATATGGTGGTCGAATATGACCCTGCTACCTTCAATAACAATGCAATTGCTGGCTCTGCAGGCGATATTATTAAGAATACTGCTTGGTTACAAGCTAACTTAGATGGCATACCAGGTAATGAAGACCCGATTTCTTCTAACCCTACTCAAACTGTATTGCCGCAGAAATACGCTGTAGACGCGAATGATACCGATGAGAACATGAATGACACAGTCAACGATGGCTTAGACGATGACGGTGACAATGATACTCAATATGTTACTCAAGCACCTGTAGGCTCTTCAGTTCAGTTCATGGTTGATGTTACGAACAATGGTTCAGGTACTGATACCTTTGAATTATTGATTGCTAAAGGCGACTTCCCAGTAGGTACCACTTTCACGATTTGGAATCAAGCTGGAACCGTTCAATTAACGGATACCAATAGTAAAGGCGGGGTTGACACTGGCCCATTAGCTGCAGGTGCAACCACAACCTTTATGGTAAAGGCACAACTACCAAACAATGCTAGCGGCATTGGTCCTGATCCTGATGGTACAGGCCCAATTCTCCCTGGCTTTACTGCCACGGTAACAGCTAGTTCAGCCAACGATCCAGCCACAACCCCCGCTAACAATGCGACTACTCTAAAATTAGGTGCAATTACCAGCTCTGGCGTGGACTTAACTGATAGTGTTGACGGCCTTACAGTCGGCGTGGATAAGGACGAACTAGGCAACTCGCCTTATACCATTAACAATGGTAGTAGTACGACCAAAGGCTCACGCCCAACCTTTAACGCAACAGTAGGCAGCCAAGTAGAAATTCCATTCTACCTTGACAATGACTCTGGCTCTGCGGATTCCTTTAAGCTAAGTGCAGGTGGCAGCGATGGTACAACTTTAGGTGCCTTACCTACTGGTTGGAAAGTGGCTTTTTATGCCACTGATGCCGCCGGCAATCGTACTGGTAGCCCAATCACCACTACTCCTTCTTTACCAGGAGGCACTGCAGACCGTAAGTATATTGCCGTTGTGAGCATTCCAACTGATCCTGCTAATGCAGCAGCTGACTATGGTACAGTGGATACCAATGGTGATGGCGACGGCGATCAATTAATCTCTATTAAAGTATTGTCATCTGCAACAGGTGCCACTGACACCATGATGGATGCGATTGACGTAGCACCTTTACGTCAAGTTGCCTTAACACCTCCTGGAGCTGATCAAATCCAAGCGGGTGGTTCTGTAGACTATACTCATACTTTGGATAACACTGGTAATACCAAAGAAACCTTTGAAATCAGTGCAACTAATCCAGGTACTACGCCAAATTGGAACAATAACCTGTTAGTTGATACTAATGGTGACGGCACTCCAGACAAGCCAACTAGCCAGCTACTCCCCACAGATAAGATCTATGGTATGGATAACGCCGGTAATATTGTTCCTGTAACATGGACAGATAGTGATGGGGATAAGAACCCAGAAGTAACTCTACCACCTGGCGTCTCTATGCCTTTGACTCCAGTAGTCTTTGCCCCTAGCGATGCTGATCCAGGCGAAATCAACACATTAACAGTCACTGCTACTAACACTGACCCAGCTGCAGCAGCTCCAGATGCTAGTGTAGAAGACATTTCTACCGTTATTTTAGGTCAAGTACGCCTAGTCAAAACTGTAGCTTATGACGCTGCTTGTGATGGCACAGCTGATGGTGCCTTCGCTGCTAACTTAACCTCTAAAGTCGCTCCAGGCGAATGTGCTATTTGGCAGATCGTGGCAGAGAACCAAGGGGATGCTAATGCTCTGAAAGTAGTCATTCGCGATAATGTTCCAACTTATACTACTTATCAAGCTGGTAGCTTGCGGTACAAGTTGGATAACACCAGCTTCTCAGTACCTACTGATGCAGCAGATAATGATAATGCAGAGCAGGTTAACGGTACTGTCTCCTTCTTCATCGGTGATAGTCCAATTGCTGCAACTGCTACAACTCCGGCAGTGGGCGGCACCTTGGTACCGGGTCAAACTGCAACGGTTCAATTCAGCACTAAAGTTGATTAATTTTAGCACTGAATAGATCAAGCATAAGGCCTACTCCCTCTGCCTTTGGGTAGGGGGAGTTTTATGAATAGAATAGCGCTGTGGTGATCCCACAAACACCACCTTGCAAGCACAAAAATTAGAAAAATAACCAAGAGAGGCATGCATGTTACGCATTCTCAGCGCATTGATGCTCTTCCTGCTCCTTAATGTTGTCTCCTATAGCCAAGCAGCGACTGCTCCGGGTGTAGAGATTAGTAACCAAGCAGAAGCATCGTACTCTTATAAAACTAAAAATGGCACAGAGATTAAAGCAACTGCGCTTTCTAATGTAGCTACGCTAGTGGTTGCGCCCCTATTACAGGTCGAGCAGAACCAAGATCAAACTCAGCCTGCTGTAGTAGGCAAACCCGTTTCTTTCCCGCATAAAATTACTAACACTGGCAATCAGTCAGATAGCTACCTTCTGAGCGTTGAAAACCTCATGGGTGATAATGGGGATTTAGAAAATCTAAAAATTTACTTGGATGAAAATGGTAATGGTCAAGTCGACCCCGGTGAGCGCGAAATCACTAAGACTGACCTATTAAAACCGGGTGAAAGCATTCAAGTGGTCGTGGTCGGTACCGTACCTAGTACCAGTCAACCTGGCGACCAATTTACTATTAAACTTACAACAACCTCGACTAATGACCCAAGCGTTAAAGACAGTGATATTGATACGGTCAATATTAAACAAGGCGCAGTCTTACAGCTGAATCAGACTGGTGATGTGGATTGCCAAGTGACCCAAGCGATTGGCGATCGTAGTTATCATGAAATCAGCTTCACTAACAAAGGCTCCGCTGCACCTGAAGAGCGCACCATTAGTGTGGGTGGCGTTTCTTATAAAGGCGTCTTGCTGGAAGAAGCGCTTGATTCTAATTATTTTACCCTGCTGAAGCAGCCCGCTTTCTTTGTACAACCAACTCAAGGTCTGACCTTAGTAGCTAATGCTTTAGGTCAGTGGAATTTTTATAGTGCGTGGGATGGTAGCAGTCCAGTCAGCAAGGTTGGAGTATTAATCCCCGCTAGCTATTTAGCAGCGAATCAAAGCGGTAAATTTGGCTATACCCTTACCGTGTCCAAATTACCCACTGAGCAAACTGTCTTTAATCAACAAGCGATGGTTGATTTGAATGGCGATGGCACTCCTGATTTCCAAGGCAATACCGTCTGTAATACTTTAATTGCTGATCCAATTATTAAGGATCGTGATGGGCAGGATATTGAAGGCACTGTATTTGACTCAGTAGAACTTAATGGCATCAGCAATGCTAAAGTCGACTTAATTACCGTAGCGGATAATATCGTTGCTAAAACGGTTTATTCAGATAATCAAGGTGATTTCAAATTCACTGGCTTAGAAGTGGGTGAATACTATATTAAGACTACCCCACCTTCGCCCTATACCTTCCCGTCTACCCATCCGCCTGCAGAATACACAACTACTGAGTACGATCAAGTACGGGAAGCTTCCTATGGCTTAGAGGGCTATCAAGCAGCAGCTAGAACGATTGCGGCGCGGGATAATGCCGGCATGATCTCAGTGGTTGAATCAGCGACTAGTTATACTTTAGATATTCCAGTCGACCGCCCAAGCACACCCAGCACTGAAATTGCGATTCAAAAGCAAGCTTCCGCCACTACGGTTTCGATTGGTGAGCTAGTCTCGTATACAGTCAAGATTCGCAATACTTCCAGCGAAGACTTATACAACACCATTATTCGCGACCTCTTACCAGTTGGTTTTAAATACATTAATGGCACAGCCAAAGTCGACAGTAATTTTATTAGTGATCCTCTACTAAGCACCAATGGCAAAACGAATCAATTAGAGTTCCGCATTGGTAATTTCCCAGCGGGCACTGAAATTACGCTGACTTATATTACCCAAGCGACGGCAACCGCCAATAATAGTAATGGGATTAATACGGCTCAAGCGCTTGGTTATAGTGCCACCAATACCGCGATTTCCTCACCCGTAGCGAGTGCACAAGTACAGCTACAAAAGAGCGGTGTGCTCTCCGATCGGGCGATTCTATTTGGACGCTTAGCTTTAGAAAAAGGCTGCGCAATAGGTACTCCTGATGAGCAAGCCAATGGCTATCCGTTAGCGGGTGTACGTCTGTATATGGAAGACGGTACTTATGTGATTACTGACATCAATGGTCAATACAGCTTATATGGCTTACAACCAGGTGTGCATGTACTGAAAGTAGATCAACATACTGTCCCTGAAGGTCTGCAATTCCAAGTTCTGGATGTGGCTCAAGCGGGTGATCCTGATAGCCGTTTTGTGGATTTGATTCCGGGTGATTTCTATCGGGCGGATTTCACAGCAGGTTGTCCACAAGTAGAAACCCGCACGGTAGAAGAATGCGCTGAGCCAGTGAAAAAGCAGGTTCAGGAATGCACCCAAAAACCAGTAGTCACTACCACCACTGAAATAGCTACCCGCACGGTAAAAAACCCAATTCAAGCAGTTCACTTTGACTCGGGCAAAGCAGTGATTCCAAGCGAGTACTTAGCCAAGCTCAATAAAGTCGTGCAAATGACCAAGGATAAGCAAAATGTTCGCTTCCAATTTGTCGGGCATACAGACAATCAGCGCTTGAAACCCTCGACTAAAGAACAGTTTGGTACTAACCAAGGCTTATCGGAAGCCCGTGCTAAAGAAGTAGCTGATTATGTTCAGCAAAACTTAGGTCAACCGATTCAAGTGAGCGTCGCTGGTCACGGTGAAACTCAACCGATTGCAAGCAATGACAATCCAGAAGGTATGGCACAAAACCGGCGGGTTGAGTTGATAATGACTTATGAAGAGCCTGTACAAAAACAAGTTCAGCAGCAACAACTGCAACAAGAATGTAAAACACGTGAAATTGCAGAAGAACGCTCAGCGGGTTGTACCACCCGCACGGTAACGGTGGATAATCCAGCGATTAATGCCTTACTGGCGAAAAATAAAACCACTGCTCAAGGCTGGAATAATGAAGTACAAAGCTTAGACCCTGCGAATACTGAGAATTTACAGAACTTAGCGCGCTTTGCGGATAAGAATGGTGATATTTCCAATGGCTTGATGGAAGCCCATCGTCAACAGGTGAAGAATCAACAAGAAAACTTTGCGACTGAACATGCGGCGGAAATTGAGCAGCAAACTCAAGAATCGGCCATTCCTAATCCAAAAGAAGTAGTGAAAACCATCACCACAGAACAAGGTAAAGCGGGTACATGGTTATGGCCTTTAAGTGATACCAGTTTAGATGGGCGCTTTATGGTGGTAATTCGTTCCGAAGTTGATCCTAGTTTAATGGTGAATGGCAAAGCTGTGTCTAGCAGCCAACTGGGTGAGCAGATTGTGAATAAAAGCGCGAAAGCCCAAGTCTTAGCCTGGTATGGCGTTGATCTGCAAGAAGGTATGAATGAGATTAAAGTCGTTGCTAAAGATGCCTTTGGCAATGAACGTACTTTAGCAGAGAAAAGTGTGAAGCGTCCTTCGGCTGGGGTGGCTATTAAACTGAAAGTTGATGGCACGCTAACAGCTGACAGTGGTCGCTCTACTGTTCCAGTGCAAATCGATATTCTGGACGTGAATAACTACCCAGCCAAAGGAACTTACTTCCTGACCTTAGAAGCCAGCGATGGTACTTGGGCAGAACCAGATATTCAGGACAAAGTGCCAGGTCACCAAGTGAAGGTTACTAGCGGTACTCGTACTGTGCATCTGCGTAGCTCTGCGACCAGTGGTGAAATTACACTGCGTGTCTCCACGGGTACGCTACAAAGTGAAACTGATGTCGCACAAATTGCAGAAATGCGCCCACTGATTGCGGTTGGTTTATTAGATTTACGTGCACATACTGGTTATGCAAAAGGCTATAAGAGCTTAGGCTTAACTCAGCTCGATGATACTGCCGATGGTACTGAATTCGATGGTCGCTCTGCCCTCTTCCTGAAAGGTAAAGTACGTGGTGATATGCATCTGACTGCTGCCTATGACAGCGCTAAAGACAAAGAGGCTGAACTGTTACGCGACATTAATCCAGATGAATATTATCGGGTCTACGGTGACTCCTCTTTACGTGGCTTTGAAGCACAAAGCCGTAGCAAGCTGTATGTGAAATTGGAGAAAGACCGCAATAGCGCTATGTGGGGTGATTATATTACCGACAATGACACTAGCAGCGCTGATATTGCACGAGTTTCACGTACCTTGACAGGCTTCAATGGCATCTATGACAACGGCAAAACTCGTCTACAAATGTTTGCTGCTCAACAAGATAATCTACGTGGCTATGAAGAGATTCCGGGTAATGGCACGGCGATGCATTATCAGTTGCAAGGCCATCCGATTGTGCGCAACTCGGATATCGTTGAAATCATTACCCGTGATCGCGGCAATATTGGTTTGATCACCAAAACTGAGAAACTCGAACGCTTCCGTGATTACTCGATTGATGAAGTCACTGGCTATATTACTTTCCATAAAGTCATTCCGACTTTGGATGATCAGTTAAATCCAGTATCGATTCGCATTACCTATGACCGTGTTGAAAAAGGCGATGATTATCTAGTAGCGGGTGTGCGCTTAATGCATCGCTTCACAGATGAGTTCAGTGCAGGTGCAAGCTATACCAAGGATGACCACGCCACTGAAGGCTATGACATCAGTGGGGTATTTGCTCAGTACAAAACCGCAGATACTGAAATCCAAGCGGGTGTTGCTAAAATGAACCATGCGGATGGCAGCGAAGGTGGCACAGCAGTACGCTTACAAGCTAGTAAGAAATGGAATGAAACCGCACAGACTCAATTCACGGCAGTACAAGCAGATGCGGGTTATACCAATTCTACAGGGGGAGTGACTGCAGATCGGCGCGAATTGAAATTGACCCACGAGCAAAAGCTTGGTGCTAATTTAGAAGGCAAAGCCGAACTAACCCATAGCGAATCGTTAAGCACTGACGACCAACGTCAAACGGCGGAATTAAGCGCTACCACCAAACTGGATGAGTGGAAACTCAAAGGTGGGGTACGTCATATCCGTCAATCTGATGCCAATGGCGAAGAGAACATCAACACCGCCATTGTCGGGGTCGAGCGTAATATTAAGATGTTTGAGCGCAATGGTAATGTGAAAGCTGAATACGAGCGTGAAATTGGCGGGAACTCGGATCGTCAACGCGCTAGCATCGGTGCTGAGCTGGAAGTGAATGATAAAACTAAAGCTTATATCCGCTATGAACAAGCGGATCGTTTATCCAGTGGTACTTTAGCCGGTGCGGTGGATACCAGTAATAATTTAGTGGCCGGTGTCAAAACCCAAGTACTGCCTTCCACTGAGCTTTACTCTGAATATCGTATCGAAGGCGATATTAGTGGTGAAGATGTGGTGGCAGTGAATGGTGCTAAGTCAACCTTCGATCTAGAGAAAAACTTGGTGGTCACACCGGGGATCGAGTTCATGAACTATGATAAAAACTCCGACAAAAGTGACAGTATCGCTGCCTCTGTAGGCTTAAGTGATACCCGCGATCCAGATGCGAAGAAGTTGCTGCGTTTAGAAACTCGTCATAGCGATGATGAAGACTACTATGGCTTAAGCGGTACGTATGTGCAAAAGCTAAACGAGACGACCACTGTGATGGCGCAAGACGATCTACGCCTGCAAAAATACGGTGATGGTCGCGAAGATGCGATGCAAAATACCCTGACTTTAGCCGCTGCGCATCGTCCAGCCGGTGCGGATGACTACAATGCACTCTATGCCTACAAATGGGATAAGAATGATGCGGACAATACCAATACGCATATTCTGTCGACTCAACAGCATTATCGGGTGAATGAGGATGTGGATGTTTCTGGCCGCTTAGGGGCTAAACACCAAACCTTAAAAAGCGATGCGGGCAATAGTAGCTCGAATGCTGTCCTAGCCGATGGACGTGTGATTTGGGACATCAATGATCGTTTCAGTTTCGATGCACATGGTGGTGTACTGAACAGTGATTCGAACACCGCTTACTCTTTAGGTGCTGGCGTCGCATTCAATGTAATTGACAATGTGCGCTTAGGTGCGGGTTACAACTTCCTTGGCTTTAATGATAGCGACTTAGACTCCGAAGGCTTCAATGCCCAAGGTGGCTATGTTGGCTTACAGATGAAAGCGGATGAAGCCTTATTTGGCTGGTTGACTGGCGACAAACCGGATTGCAACCCGCGCTATATGGCAGGCCGAGATCAATTAAGCGAGCAAGCCAAACGTGCTGAAGATGATTGCAACAAAAATAATAATGAGAAGAAGGCTGCGAATCATGAGCAAAAACCAACTGAATAACCTGAATCGTCTGCTTCTACTGCTGGTAATGAGCTTCGTGCTCATTCCCTTGCAGACTTGGGCACTGACGGCGGCGAATACCCTGATTCGTAACCAAGCCAGTGCCACTTTCAAGGATGAAGCCGGCACAGCCTACAGCGTCACCTCTAATATGGTGGAAACGCTGGTACAACAAGTGGCTGGTTTAGAATTGGTGCAAACGCAGACTAAGCTGGCCAGTAGTGGAGCCACTGTCGAATTCCCACACGTTGTCACCAACACTGGGAATGGCGATGACAGCTTCAGTTTAGCCTCGGCTGAAATGACCGGTGATAGCTTCGACTTCGCTACGGTGAAATTCTATGCCGATGCCAACCAAGATGGCCAAGCGGATGACCTCAGCAGCCCGATTACAAAAACACCTTTGCTAAAATCAGGTGAAAGCTTCTCCTTTGTAGCGATTGCGGAGGTACCAGCTAGTTTAAGCGATGCGACAACGGGGAAATACACTTTAACTGCAGCGAGTGCTTTCACACCCACAACACAAAAGACGAATGTTGATACTGCTGAAGTGAATAGTAGTGCGGTCTTAGATGTCACTAAATCAATGAGTGCTACTCAAGGCACAGCGGGCAGTGGTAACTACACAGTGACCTTACGCTATCACAATAGCAGTGCGCTGGATGCCAGCAATGTCACTTTGATTGATGCTCTGCCAATAGGTATGACCTATGTGGCTAATAGTGCGCGCTGGAGTGAATCTAGTTCGACGATTCTAAGTGATGCAAATCCTAGTGATGTTCAAGGTAGCGTACAAACCATTACTTATTGTGCCTACAACAGTAGCTGTACAGGTTTGCCAGAAGCCACTCAAGATGCTGACACTAATAGCACCAATCAAGTGACTGCGATTATTAGCCAAGTCGCAGCGGGGGTGACTGGTGAGTTGCGTTTTGAAGTAAAAATTGCCGCAAATGTGCCAGCCTCTATACTAACTAACACTGGAGAATATTTATTTAATGATGGCACTGCAACTACACCCAGCTTCAATACCAACCCAGTTAAATTTGAAGTGCTACAAGATGTGGGTGTAATCACTAATGGTAGTCTTTACACCAGTAATGATGGCGATGACGAGCCTATTTTATCCAATCCAATCTCTCAAGGCGGTACTGCCATCTTCAGAGATTATGTATGGAATAAAGGTAATGGCGTTGATAGTTTTGACTTAAGTTTTAGCAATAGCAGTTTTCCAGCTGGAACTGTCCTACATATGTTCCAAGCAGATGGTAATACCCCTTTGTTGGATACAAATGGTAATGGTATTCCTGATACAGGTAATTTAGATCCAAACACCAATGCCTTAATCATTATTAAAGCAACTTTACCAGCCAGTGTTAACGGTGGTACGCCCTATTCAGTCACCTTAAATGCTACTTCATTTAAAGATAATAGCGTCTCAAACCCAGCCATCAATACTTTAACTTATATTGGCTCTAGCCAAGTTGACTTAACTAATAATACGGCACTCTCTACTCTCGTAGTGCAGACTCGCAGTGTCAGTTATCCAACAACTCCGCAACAACCTACCATCAATGTACCAGGAGAAGGCATGGGGCCAGAGCCAGAACCCGTTACCGTCAATAATTTGATGCCTGGTAGTAAGACCGAGTTTGTCCTTTATGTGAATAATACCTATATCAATGCTGATAACTACAACCTACAAGTCAGTACGGATAGCAGCTTTTCAACTATTACGCTTCCAACTGGTTGGAAAGTACGCTTTTTAGATGAACAAGCTAAAGTCATTACCAATACAGGCCCTATTCCATCTCAAGGCAATAAGCGAGTATTTGCAGAGGTCACCGCACCGGCGAATGCTACTAGTAGCATTATCCATTTATATTTCCGCGTTTTATCACCCACGACTGGTGCTAGTGATATTAAACATGATGCTGTCGCGGTAGGTGCTATTACTGATTTAGTCTTATACCCTGATAACACTGGGCAAATCTTACCTGGTGGCTCTATCGTGTACTCACATTGGTTGAGCAATCAAGGTAATGTAGACAAAGCCAATATCAGTCTGACTACCACTGATGAGCAAGCTGGTTGGACGTCACTGTTGTATGCAGACACGGATGGGAATGGTGTGTTAAGTGGTGGTGATCAACGCCTAAGTAACTTAGCGAATTTAGCAGTAGGCGATACTATGCTAATCTTTGCCAAAGTCTTGGCTGCTTCTGATATTCAAATGGGTCTAGCCAATATTACGACGGTCAAAGCGACTTGGGATAATGGTGCTTCTAGTGTTCAAGCACTTGATATCACCACCACCAATAGTTCCGATGTTTCTATTCGGAAACAACAAGCATTGGATAGTAATTGTGATGGCTCGCCAGAAACGGGCTTCACCCATGCACTGTTTACCGCTGAGCCAGGGCAATGTGTGGTTTATCAATTAACTGCTACGAATACTGGCGCTGAGGAAGTCCGCAATGTGCGTATTCAAGATGCTACCCCCGCTTATACCTTTTTTAATACAGCGGGGGGACTACCACAAATGAGTCAAGGCAGTCTTGCCCATGCAATTAATCAAGGCAGTACAGGTGATATTACGGGTGTCGTAGGTACTTTGGCAGCTGGGAATAATGCTAGTTTAACCTTCGCCATTAAAATTCAATGAATCAGAAAGTAGCTTGTTACAAAAGTAACAAGCTACTTAAAATCACTTATTGATTTAAAAGAAATTTTGGTTAAGTTTAGAGCATAGTTACAGTTTGTTATAATCATAATTGCCAAAACTTAAGAAAATACAACTCAATAGGGTATAGCTTGTTTAGTTTTCCTAAGTGAAAAGCACTACGGACATTAATAAATTCATAAAAATAACTGACACAAGGCTAGTTATGTTAATTAAAAATAAATACTCTAGCACTCATTACGCATCAGATAAGCTAAAATATTATAAGCTTTTTGCTTTTGATCTAGTACCTTACTGGAGTACTGTTCCTAATAGTCCTAGCGATGGGGCTAGTTTTGCCTCACGCAATAGCATTGAGTTGTGGCAAAACGGCTTTTTGGGCGTACCCTCTTATGAGGGGCAATATTTTGCAGAGTTAAATGCCGATGTTGCAGGCGCTTTATATCAAGACAGTGAAACCTCACCGGGCACCGTGCTCCATTGGAGTTTTGCGCATCGTGGGCGTGCAGGCAATGATACGATTAATTTGAAAATAGGTTCGCCAGGTGCTGAAGTGATTATCGCTAGTTTCACGACCGGCACTTCTGGTTGGAAATTATACTCTGGCACTTATACCGTTCCGGCAGGACAATACATCACCCGCTTTGCTTTCCAAGCCAATGGTGCTGGTTCTTATGGTAATTTCGTAGATAGCATCGATTTTAAATCAGCATGCCCAGATTGGTCAGATGCTCCTGCCAGCTACGGTGATGCTTCTCACCAACAAGTGTTAAGCATGAAGCTGGGCACTAGCCTAACCACTGATGCAGGCCCCTACCATGATGCCAATGCCAATGCTGACCCGAGTGATGATGGCGTAACCTTCTCAACGCTTGCCCTAGGTCGTACCGGAACCATTAATGTCGCGGTATCCAATAGCACGGGTTATTTACAAGCTTGGTTTGATCTAAATAATAACGGTAGTTTTGATGCTGGAGAGCAGATTGCTATCAACGCCCGTGATGGCAGTACCGGCGATGCTGATGGCGCGGTTAATGGGGTTATCAAACTGAATCTCCCCATTCCTGTCACCTACCCTGCTAATTATATATTTAGTCGTTTCCGCTGGTCATCCACTACAGGTTTAGGGGCTACCGGTGATGCTAATGATGGTGAAGTTGAGGATTATAAAACCACCGTCATCCGTACCGATTTTGGTGATGCTCCAGCGTCCTATGGTAATGCTGTACACAATATTACGACTAATCTCTATTTAGGATTAAATGCATTGGATGCTGAAGCTGTAGCCTCTCCCCCCTTAAATGGCACAGGTGACAATATAACAGGAGTTAATGATGAAAATGGAGTTGTTAACTTACCTGTGTTGAGTAGTGCAAGCATGGGAGCAAGTGTGAATGTCATAGCTACCAACACCACCACAAGTAAAGCGTGGTTGGTAGGATGGTTAGACTGGAATCAAAATGGAATATTTGACGCTATTGAGGCTGCTACTGTTCCTGTAGAAGTAGGTTCTTCTCAAAAAGTTGTAGGTTTAACATGGAAAGGCTTCAGTGGCCTTACCACGGGCACTACTTATTTACGTTTACGTTTAACTACTGATCCTAATATTGCGACTGGCAAAGCACCAACCAGCCAAGCTCAAGGTATAGCGGCTGATGGGGAAGTCGAAGACTATGCTATTGTTGTTAACGATGGCGGTTATGAACTCAGTGGGCAAGTTTTCTTAGACACCAATGTAAATGCTGCCAACGATAGTGAAGCAGGTATCAAGGATGTCAGTATCGTGTTATACAATACAGTTACTCATACTTGTGTAGCTACAAAGACTGATGCTAATGGGCAATATCATTTTATTAATGTTGCCAATGGTAGTTACGAACTGTATGAAGCTGCTGCTGAAAAAATCAAAGCACCAAAGGTTTGCCCACCGGTAGCTCATGATTCGAATGGCTATCAATCCAGTACAGCTAATAGTTTTGCAGTTACTGTAAATAACAATGATGAAACAGGGCTTGATTTTGGCGATGTTAAGACACCTATTTTTAGTATCGATAATCAGAAAAGCATTCTCCCGAACACAACTATCACCTACCCTCATACTTTCCATAGTTTTGTAGACGGGATTGTTAGCTTTAGTGTGTTAGATGAGCAAGCAACCCCTGCTAATTTAGACTGGGGCACTAGCATCCTGTTAGATAACAACTGCGATGGCAAATTAGGTCAAGGAGATGCGCCTTTGAATAATGCCCTAGCGGTTAGTGTAGATACCAAAGTTTGTATCTTGGTAAAAGTTCATGCGCCATCTGCAGCCAGTGAAGGGGCACAACATAGCCTAGTCATACAAAGCGACTTTCAGTTTGGAGCGGGGGACGTAATCAGCAATGATATCCAAACCCATACTGACTTCACGACTACTGTTGCAGGTACGCCCCAACAGCCTGTTGACGGTGCAGGTAAACTACAATTAGAAAAGAGTGTTTGGAATGTGACCCGAAATATCGATGGCACGGTCGCCTTACCCGGTGAAACCCTCCGCTATACCCTTCACTATGAGAATATCGGCAATGGTTTACTCAATGACTTAGCCATTCAGGACTCAGTACCTGAGTTTACCCAGTTGGTGCCGAACTCCTTAGGGTGTGGCACGACCCCACCCGAACTCACTACCTGTACGCCTCAGGTCAGTGCGACTAGTTTGGAGTGGGTATTCACGGGGCAGCTCAAGGCCGGTTCTAAGGGAAGCGTCAGCTATCAGGTCATCGTCGAGTAATTTTACTTTACCCTAGCTACCTAAACGCTCTGAAAGAGTTTAGGTAGCTAGCAACTCAGCAAAAACTGATAATTTAATAATTTTATTAATCTTAGGCTTATTATAGATCTTTTATTTTTGCCCAAAATATAACAAATATAAGGCTTACTACTTATGATCGTTGTACTGTCCAAGCATCTGCACAAGTCTGGCCCTTGGTTTCACTTTAGAAATTTTTGTTTACTCTTCAGTTTACTGTTATTCAGCTTAGCTAGTACTCAAGCTTATGCCTTGCCAGAGTTGAGCCTTGGTCTATTTGGTCCAGGTACACAAGAAGGCACGGCACCCTTTAATGAATCCGGAACTTGTAGTAGTACTAGCGCTAAAGCAGCACCAGGCGATGACTGTGGGGACGCAAATGGACAGGTACGTACCCAAGATAATGTCATTTTTAACTGGTCGATCACTGCTAATAGCTATACACCCGGGCAAACTAATCCAAAGAATGTAGTCCTAGAACAAACGCTACATCCTAGTGCTAATGCAGTGCTTTCTTTTGCACGTATTCCAGCCCGCTGCTTGCCTGCAGGCGGTGGCGGTTCCAATCCACCCTCGGCGATTACCACTGAAAGTAATGGCGATATTAAACTCACTTGTAACTTAGGTGAGCTAGCTGATGGGGGGCAAATCTCGTTCTCCATCTTTGCGCGTATTTCTGGAAAATCATGGAATGGCTCTAGCTTCACGAGTAGCCAGCGTTTGTATTCAAATGATGACACTGGGGTGCCGAATGCGATTGCGGATACTTTCCCAACCATTGGCCCGATTGAGATTTCAGCACGCCCCATGATGGATTTGAGTAGTAGTGGCTTTCGGGGCTATTACCTCTATGGCGACCGTGATGTCGGACAGGGCTTAGAAAAAGGCTATTACACTTGGGTGAATATGCGCCTAGCTTCACCACAAAAATCCGGCACTGAGGCAATTAAACAACCTTTTACCTATAGCTTTGACCTATCTGCTACCAAAGCAAGCGCGAGTGGGCCTGACTATACCAATTCGGGCTTTGAATATCATATGGTGGATTGTTATTACAATAGTATTGGTTGGGGCGATAACCTGTGGGGACGGGAAGCTTATGGGGCAAGTGATTTAACAACTTATCCGCTAGAGAAGAAAGTGGCGGAGTCTGGCACTTGTAACTTTAATCGTTCCAATCCTAGTAATCCTGCCTCTCCCTACACGATGTCCATTAGTGGTACTGATTTGTCTGGGAATCGCTACCCAACCCGCACGATTGGAGATACCGATCTTTCGGCCGGCCCTTATTACTATATGGACATGCTGGCGCTCTTTTTTATTCCTATGCGAGTGATTGATGGCGCTGACGGTAATATGGATGGCCAAGGCAGTATTTATATTAAAAATACGCTTAGTAACTTTAGCCCTGAAGGTGTGTCTGGCGCTAAAAACTATAATGGTGCAGAAGAGCCAGGTTTTAATGGCAATCCAATGCCAGACAGCTCCATCAGTAATAATATTGCACAGCCTTATAATTATTACCTCATTACGCAAGGTTCTTGGGCACAATATGCCTTTCCCCAAGATAATGATGCCGGTACAGGTTATTCCTATTTTGCCCCTAATGACTCGCACTCAGGACAAGGTTTATTACCCCCCGGCAAAGCTTTCGCTAGTGTATTGCACTTCGGGAATAATGGCTCAAATGATTTATCCCATCCACAAGCTTGTAATATTTTCGACAATAGCACTTTAAAATTAGTTGATCGCAGCTCCTTTGGCGCGACTGCAGGCACTTATGCCTATGTGGGAACCTATAATGCAAGTAACTTCAACGCTAGCAATTACGTCGTTGAATACGGCCACATGGATTTCACTGGAGATGACCCCATTGACAAAAATGCCGATGGTACAGCTGATTATAATAATCAAACCGGACGTTATGAGGGTAAATGGAGTGCTCAAGGCTTAGCGCGTTGCGATAATGCGGCTACTACGTGGAAAACTGATCCAACTCAAGTTGGCTCAGGGATTGATGATGTCAATATGGTACGAGTGCGTCTGAAAGACAGCGTGCAAGATACGGTCAAATTATCCAGTGCTCAATACATTCGCTTTGTAACTCCTTTAGCAGCGCGGAATAACTTTCATGGTGGCCCACATAACGGTCAACTGATTCCGATGGGTACGGTCATGGCTACCTTCGGCAGTGTGCGTACCGATGAATATTGGAGCGGCAACTGGACACCAGATAATACCCGCCCTTATCAACCCTCACCAGAAAGTGGGCATGTAGACGGCGATCGGGTTACTTTAGCCCGCACTAGTACGCGCTTGGATTCTGAAACCTTAGTGCCTTTAGCCACACCTGGTAACACAGCTAGCACCTTGGCAGGCAATCAAATCGTCTGGAAAGTGAGTACTGCGATTCAAAGCTTATTAAGCACGCCACCCCAAGAAAGCAATGTCAAAATCATCGCCGAATTACCCCCCGAAGTCAGTTATAACCAAACTTGTACAGCAAGTTATACCAACTCCAGCGGTACAGTGATTGGCACTGCGGCTGATTTAGTTGAATTTAATACTGATCGGAATGGTGCCACTAAAACAGGTTATACGCGCTTAATCTGGAACTTAGGTACTGTTACCGCTGATGTACCGATTCCTCCAAGAGTCATTTGTACTGATAGCGATCCTTTAGCTAAAAATAACACCAGTGTAGTCGGTTATTTTGAGATTCAAGGTGATACCCTTATTTCGGCTCTCTCTCAGCGGAGTGATACACACACGATTACCCTAGAGCAGATTGGGAGTATTCAGCTTTCGAAAAAAGTCGATACCAGTCTAGACAATCAAAATGATAGCCAAACTTATACCTTGAGCTGGGCGAATTTTGCTGAATCTTTCAGTATTGCGGCCCCCACCATTATCGATGTATTCCCTTACAATGGTGACTCCACAGCCCTCAGTGCAGAGCGTAGCCCTGCCTCCAATTTTGTCGGTACTTTACTGCTTAAACAAGCGCCCACTATTACTTGGCTGAATGGCTCGGTACCCAGTGGCACAGAAGCCAGCATGGGTACTTGGTATTACAGTAAAGATAATCCCAGTACGATTAATTCCAATCCTGATCAAAATACGTCGAACTGGTGTTTAGAAACAGATTTTGGCAATGGTGCTATGGGATGCCCAAATAATTTTGCTGAAGCCACAGCGATTAAATTCGTAGCGAATTACGCCCTAGAGAAAGATGGCAACCCACGCCAAGGGATGAAAGCGACAGTAGTCTTAGAGGCTACGGGCAATAAACCGGGTAACCGTTATACCAACCGCTTTGCTTTTGATACACCCTCACTACCTAGTACGCAGTTTCTACGCTCTAATGGTGAAACGGTGTATATCGCTAGTTACTCTTTGGGGGATTATCTATTCAGCGATAATAATCACAATCAGAAATACGATGCTGGTATCGACAAACCAGCGCCCGATGGCGTCACAGTAAATTTATACAAAGCCGATGGTAGCTTAGTGACTAGTACCACGACTGGCTTGCAAAAACCGGGGCGTTATTTATTTAATTTACTTCCAGCAGGTGATTACTATATCGAAATTCCAGCCAGTGAATTCCAAACAGGTGGCAAACTCACCGGTTGGGATATTGATAGCACCAGTGCACCCGCTGCTAATGATGTCAATGAAATCAATAACCAAGATGGCTACAAAACGGGTACACCTGCCAGTGTAGGAATTCGCTCCAATACGCTGACTTTATCGGCGACTCCCCCCTTACCCGGTCAAGTCCCAAAAGGTGATGAACCCACAGGTGATAATAGTGCAGGCTTAACTGATAGCACGGGTGATGACTTTTCTAACTACACCCTCGATTTAGGTTTAACCCCAATTTATGACTATGGCGATGCCCCCGTAAGTTATGGAGTAGCCGCACACATTCAACAAGGTTTGCCAGCCCCCTATATTGATGTAGTAGCTCCCGATGCAGAAGCCACAAGTGCGCACTCTGCCGATGCAACCGGTGATGGCAATGATGAAAGCTCCCTAACTGAATTCCCCGCTTGGGAAATCGGCAAAAAATGTAGTGGCTTATTATCCAATGGACAGTTTGGTACGGTACAAATGACTGCTACCAGCTATTGCTTAACAGTGAAGGCTTCGAACCCAACAGCTAAAGCAGCACAACTCATGGCTTGGCTCGACTTGAATAACAATCAAGTCTTTGATGAGAGTAGTGAGCGCTCAGTAGTTGTTTTGAATAACAACAGCACTGATGATGCAACGCAAGGTAATGTGCCAGCGAATAGCTTAAACAAGTTGATTGTTTTGCAATGGACAGGCATTACCCCACCGACAGGTAGTTCTATTTTCGCTCGCTTACGGATTACCACTGATCCCGACTTTAAAACCACTACTTTAGCTAGAAGTACCGAAGTGGCTGCCGATGGTGAGGTAGAGGATTATCAATTTGCCCTTAGTCTCGGCTATCCTGTGAGTGGACGAGTTTATCAGGACAAAAATGTAAACGGGTTAAGTGACAGTAACGAACCGGGCTTAGCAGATATTCCAGTAGTCCTACTCAATACCAACACCAATACTTGTGTAAGTGCCAATACCGATGCACAAGGCAACTATGTGTTTAATCAGGTAGCCGCTAGTAACTATCGACTTTATGAAGCTGCGAATGCAAAGACTCCCCCTGTTTGTGACATGAGTACTGCACGTGATCCAAACCATTATCTCTCTTCAACTGCTAATGTCTTAGCAAGCTTTACAGTCGGCGCACCCATCACGGATAAAAACTTTGGTGATGTAAAACTACCTAGCTTTACCCTTGATAATGAGCAAACCACCAATCCGGGCGGCAGCGTTTTACATCAACACATCTTCCAAGCAGCCACCAACGGTAGTGTGTTATTTAGCTTGAAACAGGCAAACTCTAATCCGATGAATCTGACTTGGGGGGTGACCTTCTATCAGGATCTGGATTGTGATGGACAATTAGCAAGCAATGAACCTGCCTTAACTAGTAGCTTAGTGGTGACGGCAGGACAGAAAGTTTGCTTATTAACTAAAGTTCTAGCGCCCACTAATGCTAATGATGGTGCTACTCATACTGCTGAGATTGAAAGCAGCTTTACCTTTGGTAATGGCAGCCTCATCAGTTCACCGAATCTACAAGTCCACACTGATCTGACTAAAGTGATTGACTCAACTGTAATAGATCCCAACACAGGAAAAGGCAAACTCAGTTTAGTGAAATCGGTCTGGAATGTGACACGGAATATTAATGGGGATGTTGCCTTACCCGGAGAAAAACTCCGCTATAGGATTCACTATGAGAATATTGGTACTGGTTTGTTGAATGAGCTAATCGTGCATGACTCGGTACCAGAGTTCACGCAAATGGTCAGCAACTCTCAGCAATGTGTTACCACACCGTCGGAACTCAGTGCTTGCATCCCAAGTTTGAGTGGAAACAGCTTAGACTGGACTTTTAGTGGCAAGCTAAACGCTGGTTCAAAAGGTGAAGTCGCTTATGAGGTAATCGTGGAATAAACGGTTAGGTACCCAAGAAGCTGAGTCCATCAGCTTCTTGGGCTTATCGAAATTATTTTTTAGGTGATTTCAACGTTAATTTATGCCGTGGCTTGTCATTACTTGGCGTGGCATTGGATTTCCCCTTCGTATTGCGCTTAGGTTTGTCATCACGTGCTCGACTCGGCTTAGCCTTTTCGCGCCCCGCAAAACTTTCTTGAGTTTTAGGACGATCACTACGTTCACGACTGCTAGTGCTACGATTAGCATCACTACGCTCTCTATAGGAAGCACGCTCAGTCTGTTCACGCTCCCCCTCACGCGTAGGTCGACGCTCACGCTGCGTACCTTGTTCAGAACGTTCTGCATAGCTGGTACGTGCTCTAGAATCACTATAAGTTTCATCTGAAGCGGCACGACTAGGACGTTCACGCTCTGACCAATCTGCACGCTCACTCCGTGCACGACCACCCCGCTCAGAATCTCTGGAACTAGACTCACCTGAAGCTGGACGGCTAGGTCGCTCACGATTTGACCAATCTGCACGCTCACTCCGTGCACGCCCACCACGATCTGCATAAGGTTTGCGTTCGGAACGCTCATAATTGTCCTGTGAGCGCCCACCCGTATCGACGGCAATATTTAAAGGTCTGCCGCATACTCGGACATTTTTCAGATGGGCAAATAAGTCCTTGGGCATACCTTCTGGCAAGTCCAGCAAGGTGAAATGATCCCGAATACTGATATTGCCGATAAAGTTACTGTCTAAACCAATCTCATTGGCAATGGCACCGACGATATTTTTTGGCTGTACGCCATGCTCACGCCCCACCTCAATCCGATAACGACACATATCCATATCGCTCGTCGCATTGAATCGTTCGCGGCGCTCACCACCTTCTCGCCCACCGCGCTCACGCCCACCTTCTCGCCCACGCTCAGGACGATCATTGGATCTACGCTCTTGCTCAGGCGGTAAATCTTCAATTTCAGGTTGTAACGGCTGATCTTTTTGCACCAAATAGGCTAAAGCAGCCGCGACATCTTCCATGTCTACCGCTTGCTCATTCTGGAAGGACTCCATTAACTCACGGAAGAAATCTAATTCCTCTGACTGAATCGTCTCAGTGATTTGGCGTTTAAACTGATCAATGCGGCGATCAACAATTTCGCTACGAGTCGGTAATTGCATGGGTTCAATGCGTTGGCGTGTTGCCTGCTCAATCGCATAAAGCATGCGTTTTTCACGAGGTGCAACGAATAAAATCGCCTCACCCGTGCGTCCTGCCCGCCCAGTCCGCCCAATCCGATGCACATAAGATTCGGTATCGCTTGGAATATCATAGTTGACTACATGGCTAATCCGCGGCACATCCAAACCACGTGCGGCTACGTCTGTTGCCACGACAATATCTAATTTGCCATCTTTCAAGCGCTCAATAGTGCGTTCACGTTGCTGTTGATTTAAGTCGCCATTTAAAGCGGCCGCCTCATAACCACGAGCCTCTAATTTTTCAGCTAATTCTTCAGTGACAATTTTGGTACGCACGAAAATAATCATCGCGTCAAAATCAGTCACCTCCAAAATACGGGTGAGTGCATCTAATTTATGCAAGCCCCGCACTTGCCAATAGCGCTGGGTAATCGCTTCAACTGTAGTGGTCTTAGCCGCAATTTTTATTTCGACCGGATCATGCAAATGGCGCATCGCAATCCGCCGAATAGGTGCAGGCATAGTCGCTGAGAATAAAGCTACTTGCCGCTCTGGCGGCGTGTGACTGAGGATTTCATCCACATCATCGATGAAACCCATGCGCAACATTTCGTCCGCTTCATCGAGCACCACTGCCTTGAGGCGGCTTAAATCTAAAGTTCCACGCCCTAAATGATCTAAAACCCGCCCTGGTGTTCCGACGACGACTTGTACACCGCGCTCCAGTTGACGCAACTGCTGCCCCATGCTTTGCCCACCATAAATGGGTAGAACATGGAATCCCGGTAAATGGCGTGCATAAGTTTGCATCGCCTCGGCTACTTGAATCGCCAGTTCACGGGTAGGTGCTAATACTAATAGCTGCGGATAATGCTCATTACTATCAATGCGGCTTAATAAAGGTAAAGCAAAAGCAGCTGTTTTCCCTGTCCCTGTTTGTGCTTGGCCGAGCAAATCCTGGCCTTCTAGTAGTAGAGGTATACTTTCGGCCTGAATAGGAGAGGGGGTTTCATAGCCAACTTCGCTAATCGCCTTCAGAATAGGCGCGGCTAAGGCCATTTCATCAAAACGGAGTGAAACGGGAGGGGTTACATCATTTGTCATGGAGCTGCCTGTTTGGAGTACCGGTAGGTGCGCGGTCAGATGGATTGGGTAAAGCTAAAAAGGTTGACTACCTTACGCTGTTTAAGATTAGCATGCAAGGCTCGTACTGACCAGTTGTTAAGGATTAGTTAATATTTAAACGCCTTTAACTTATATATAAGCAGATTTAGCATAGAAACCTGTTGACCTTGCCCCCTTGTCTACCCTAGTGTAGACATTCCTTGACTGCAAATTCCCGATGACTGTATGACATATTGTATTGGCATTTCCCTAAATGAAGGCTTGGTTTTGACTTCAGACTCGCGCACTAATGCGGGTATCGATCATGTCAGCACTTATAGCAAAATGAATATTTGCAAAACCAATCCTGATCGCTTTATCGTCCTCATGACCGCTGGCAATTTGGCAACGACTCAAAGTGTAGTTGAGCAAGTCCAGCGCGATATTCGCGATGACAATAAAACCAACCTGAATACATTGAACTATATGGGGGATATTGCTGATTACGTAGGTGACTTATTAGTCAATCGTATTCGCCGCTATACCGAAAGCTCTGGTTTTGTACCTGATGCCTCCCTCATTTTGGCAGGGCAAATTCAAGGTGGACGTGTACGTGCTTTTTTGATTTACCCACAAGGTAATCACATTACTACCTCAGAAGAAACCCCTTATTTGCAAATTGGTGAAAGTAAATATGGCAAACCCGTGCTAGATCGCTTTATTGATCTAGAGACTACTATGGATGATGCTGCAGTCTGCTCACTGATTTCAATGGACTCTACGATGAAAAGTAACGCAAGCGTCGGGCCACCGATTGAAGTGTTAATGTATCGCAAGGATGCTTTAGTAGTTGAACGCCACTATCGTTTTGGCCCTGACCATCCTTATTTGCTGCAAATTCGCCAGCAATGGGCTAGCCAGTTGTATAATGCATTCCGTGCGATGCCCCCATTACCCACCACCAATTAATGTAGACTTAGATAAAAAATATAAAAGGCAGGTTAACCCTGCCTTTTTGCTTTTTAAGTTGCGACTTTAATGACGGCGTAAATCCAAAGTATGCGGATATTCTGGATTTACTTTAGCGGGTTTCAAAGATATAGCAACTCCCGGCTCACTACCTTGAGGTAAGAAAGTACGTGTTGCTGTAGAGCTAAACATCTTCGGCTCAGGGACTGGTTGGCGATCCTGCATAATGTCCATATCAGCGCGGAAACGCGAAATTCGCCGCCCTTCAGCTTCAAAAGCATTCACAGGGAAAGTCTCATAGCTGCGTCCACCCGGATGTACCACATGATAAGCACAGCCACCAATCGAACGATTATTCCAAGTATCCACAATGTCAAAGACTAAAGGTGAATGCACGCCAATGGTGGGATGTAAGGCCGAGGGTGGTTGCCAAGCCCGATAGCGAATCCCAGTCACATATTGACCATGTACATCGGTTTTACGTAAGGGAATCTCAACGCCATTACAAACAATAATATAACGCGACTCGGTTAAACCAGTTACTTTGATCTGTAAGCGCTCCATCGACGAATCCACAAAGCGCGCCGTGCCTGTATTACTTAGCTCCTCACCGAGAATATGCCAAGGTTCTAAAGCCGCACGTAGTTCGATTTCAATCCCTCGATATTGCACCCGCCCATACACAGGGAAGCGGAATTCTTGGAAAGGCTCCAACCATTTTGAATCAAAGTTATAGCCTGCTAATTGCAACTCCTCACAGACTTCCTTCATGTCCTGCTCGACATAAAAAGGCAGCATAAAACGATCATGCAGCTCAGTGCCCCAACGCACCAATTTATGCTTATAAGGCTCTTTCCAGAAACGTGCCACTAAAGCACGCACCAACAGCATTTGCATAATGGACATCCGTGCATGCGGTGGCATTTCAAATGCACGTAGCTCCAACAAACCTTGGCGACCACTGAAGGAATCGGGTGAATACAGCTTATCAATACAAAACTCAGAACGATGCGTATTCCCAGTAATATCCACCAAGAGATTACGCAATAAGCGATCGACTAACCAAGGCTGATTACTTTCACCATCGGGCATTTGCTGGAAAGCAATTTCTAGCTCATACAAGCTTTCATTACGCGCTTCATCCACCCGTGGCGCTTGGCTGGTCGGGCCAATGAACATGCCTGAGAATAAATAAGATAAACCCGGATGATGCTGCCAGTACGTCAATAAACTGCGCAATAAATCGGGGCGGCGCAAGAAGGGGCTATCAGTCGGTGTCGCCGCACCCATCGTCACATGATTACCACCACCCGTGCCGGTATGGCGACCATCCAGCATGAACTTTTCTGTACCTAAGCGGGATTCACGCGCCAGCTCATACAGCACCTCAGTATTTTCTACTAAAGCATGCCAGTCAGCTGCCGGATGAATATTCACCTCGATCACTCCTGGGTCTGGAGTAATTTTGAAGGACTTCAAGCGTGGATCAGAAGGCGGCTCATAACCTTCAAGCATGATAGGCATATTAAGCTTAGCGGCTGTTTTTTCCAAATGCGCCAATAGCTCTAAATAATGCTCCAAATAATTCAACGGGGGCAGGAACACATGCAAGCGACCTTGGCGAACTTCAATGCAAATAGCGGTACGCGGAATATCATACCAACTCGCATAGAGTGGCTCTTTTTCCTTAGACTCACTAGTACCCGCTTTTGCTGCTTCCTCATGAAAATCAGGTAAAGCTTGCTTATCCTCAAACGGGCAAGGCTGATTTTCAACATCGCGCTCAGTCTCTGCTACCCACACTAAAGAATCGAGGGGTAAACGGAAACCCATCGGTGAATTTCCCGGAATCAAATACATCTCTTCACGACGGAAATACCAAGGTGTGCCTGTCCAACGCTGTTGCTCATGACTCCAACTAAGCGGCAGCGCGAAACCCGTTGGAGTATCCAAACCACGCTGTAAGCTCAGCACTAAATCGTTCCGATGCTTGCTATCACGTAGATTGAGAGTCAACCAATCGACATTTGGTGGCTGGTTAGATTCCTTCCACAAATAATACAAACGGTCTTCATAGCCTGCACGCACATAGGTAGGCGAAATCCCTAAACTAGTACAGAGCGTATCTGCAAAACGTTTGGCATCTGCTTCAGTTAAGCCGTAATCTTTGCCATCTTCAGCCAGCCATTTTTGCTCAAGCCATACGGGTTTACCATCAGGACGCCAAAAGCAACCTAAAGCCCAACGCGGAAAGGGTTCACCCGGATACCATTTACCTTGACCGTACTGCAGCACACTATTCGGCGCAAAATGTGCCTGCATCTTCTTCAAGAGCACGCCCGCTAAGGAGCGCTTATGCTCTCCTAAAGCAGCCGTATTCCATTGTGCTGAATCCATATCATCAATCGAAACGAAGGTTGGCTCCCCCCCCATCGTCATGCGCACATCATTAGCTTTTAAGTCTTGCTCAACTTGCTCCCCCAAGCTCAGAATTTGCGCCCATTGCTCATCAGTATAGGGTTTGGTGACACGGGGATCTTCATGAATCCGACGCACACTATTTTCATAGGCGAAACTAACCTGACAAACCCCAGTTGCACCCTCTACCGGCGCTGCGGAAGCAGGATCTGGCGTACAAGCCAAAGGAATATGCCCTTCGCTAGCAAACAAGCCTGAAGTTGGGTCAAGGCCAATCCAGCCCGCACCGGGTACATAGACTTCAGTCCATGCATGTAAATCAGTGAAATCCGCCTCTGGCCCACTGGGACCATCCAAGGATTTTTGATCAGCCGTGAGTTGCACTAAATAACCCGAGACAAAGCGCGCGGCTAAACCTAAATGACGCAGAATTTGCACCAGTAACCAAGCGGTATCACGGCAAGAGCCACGCCGAATCGTTAAAGTTTCCTCGCAACTCTGAACCCCTGGCTCCATACGGATGTTATAGCCAATATCTTTTTGCAAGCGCTGATTTAGATTAACCAGAAAATCATTGATATTGAGCTTGTCGCGACTGACTGAATCTACCCAACCTTTTAATAAAGAGCCTGATTCAGTAATTTCTAAATAAGGTTGTAATTCCTTTTTTAAATTATCTTTGTAGGCAAATGGATATTGAGTCGCATACTCTTCCACAAAGAAATCAAAGGGATTAATCGACACCATATCGGCGATTAAATTGACTTCAATGCTGAGTTCTTTTAAACGCTCAGGAAAAACTAGGCGCGCAAGGTAATTCCCAAACACATCTTGTTGCCAGTTAATAAAATAATTAGTTGCGCCAATTGTTAAAGAATAAGCATGAATCGGTGTACGGCTATGTGCTGCTGGTCGTAAGCGAATGACATGCGGAAATACATTAATAAATTGGTCAAAGGTGTAAGTGGTTTTATGGTGAAGTGCAACTTGGATACTCATGTAAACCCTCAATTAGCCCTGTGATTGCGCTTGCAACTGCGAAAAATCCGTTTCTGGATAAAACCAAGTTTGGGCAATTTCACTATGTAAAACAGTTAAATCAGCTTGTAAGCGATCCATAAACCAGTGAATCTGATCCACCGGAATCGCAGTAATGTCTTGTTTAGCAAATTGCTCAGCAATCTTTGAACTAATAGCACTCACGGCACTAGGTTCAGGTAAGCGCTTTAAATAGAAATTAACACCGGTCAATGAATACAATAAGGAACGTGGGAACTGTAGGTCCTGACATAAAAACTCAAGAACATCGCGTGCCACAATCCGCGAATTCTTATGCCGCAAATACATTTGTTGTCCGCCTAATGCGGATAATAAACTCGACCAGAGTATGCTTTCATAGCGCCGTAATGCATGGCTACGATCTTCTGCTAATAAGAGGGAGGTCATTTCTAAGGTACGACTGGTCATATCGGCACGTTCGACGTGCTTACCAATTTGCATGAAATCGAACGCATGATCACGGCTTAAGTGATTTTCTAGAACCCCGCGAATCCGCTGACAAGCCGCCATCACATCCCTTAACACCATTTGCCGACTGTGCCGACTACTTAAGGACGGCAAAGCAGCTTGTAATTGCATATAGGTTTGATTGACCTGTTCCCAGATTTCTTCGGGAAGTAAATCTAAGGAAGTGCGTACATTTTCCCGTACATTCGCAAACGAGCCTAACAATGAAGAAGAATTATCCCGATCAGCAATCAGGAAACGCATCACGTTTTCTTCGTTGATTTCAGGATAAGACTCTTTGTACTGTGTCTCAGCATTGAAAATAACGACTGGCGTAAACCAGTTAAACTCTAAAGCTTCTGGCAAATCCATTAATAAAACGGTATGGGCACTAATCAGGCGTGCGGTATTGTCAGCCCGCTCTAAATAGCGCGCCATCCAGTAAACCCGCTCAGCCACACGAGATAACATCATAGTGCCCCCCCTTCCAGAGCCTGGTCAGCAACAATCCAAGTGTCTTTACTCCCACCACCTTGGGACGAGTTCACTACTAAAGAGCCTTCTACCATCGCTACTCGAGTTAAACCACCAGGAGTTACATAAATGTCTTTGCCACTTAAAATAAAGGGGCGCAAATCTAAATGCCGCGCGGCAACCTTATCGCCACACCAAGTAGGATTCACCGATAAGCTCAAAGTAGGCTGAGCTATATAGTTATTGGGATTCTCTTGGATCAAAGTGCGGAATTCTTCAACTTTTTCAGGCGTGGAGTGTGGCCCGACCAACATGCCATAACCACCTGATTCATTCGCGGGTTTAACTACTAACTCGGGCAAATGCTCTAACACATACGCACGCTCTTCTGGCTTACGGCAAACCCAAGTGGGTACATTGGGTAAAGATGGCTCTTCACCTAAGAAATAACGAATCATATCGGGTACATAAGCATAAATGACTTTATCATCCGCTACCCCGCAACCCGGTGCATTTGCAATTGCCACTTTGCCTTCACGCCAAGCGCGCATAATCCCCGGCACCCCCAGCATTGAATCTTTGCGGAAGACTTCAGGATCAATGAAATCATCATCAATCCGCCGATAAATCACATCAACACGCTCAGGGCCTTGAATAGTTTTCATATAGACATAATTGTCTTTGCCAACCATTAAGTCAGCGCCTTCCAATAAAACTAAGCCCGCTTTTTGCGCTAAATAGGCATGTTCGAAATAAGCAGAGTTATAAATACCTGGAGTGAGTAAAGCGATAGTCGGTTGCTCTAAATCAGGGCGCAGGGATGCCAACATATTATAAAGCTGCTCAGGATAAGGACTCACTGGACTAATCGGCAGCAAATTAAAAATTTCCGGCAGTACACGCTTAGTGATACGGCGATTTTCCAGCATATAGGCAACACCAGAAGGCACCCGCAGATTATCTTCTAGCACATACATAACACCATCATTATGCCTTACCAAATCTGAGCCACAGATATTCGCCCAAACACCATGCGGTGGAGTCATGCCGACACAGGCTTCGCGATAACCCTTGGATTGCATCACCACCTCTTCAGGGATGACACCATCGCGAATCGCCCGACGCTCATTATAAACATCCTGAATGAACATATTTAGTGCGCGGATGCGTTGCTTCAGCCCTGTTTCAGTGCGACTCCATTCACTACCAGAAATAGCGCGTGGAATGATGTCAAAAGGCCAAGCCCGATCAATATTGCCAGCATCGCTATAAATCGTGAAGGTAATCCCCATTTCGCGGATCACCCGCTCGGACTCCTCGACCCGATGACAGAAATTATCACGGCTAAGATTAGCCAGATAATTCACTAGCTTACTGCTATGTGGCCGACTCTCCTGACAAGCAACCATGAGCTCGTCATGAAACGGCTGCGGGTTATAGCGGCTCCACTCCTGATTCATACACAGCTTCCTTTTTTAATGTTATTCACTAACAAGCAATTTTTGTGCCTAGAAATTATAAAGACTACTCGATCAGCTAGCTTTATAGCTAAGCACAGCAGCCCCATTAGCACCTGTGGTAAAACTTGAGTTTATCAAGATATTGAGCGAATTGCTGTGGAACTGCACACTTAAAACGCATACTCTTGGCATAGCTCCCTGATACTGGCAATAAGCCAGTACAACCACCACAGTAGGGTATGACTAGGCTAGAAAGCGCTTTATGAGCAAAATTAATAGTAAATCGGGAGTTAATTAAAATTAGCCTGTCATGCACACACTAAGTTATTATATAGTTCGCATTCTAGACCAATAATTAGGAGGAGAAGTCATATGACTCAAAAAGTAGCTTATGTTACGGGTGGTATGGGTGGAATTGGTACGTCTATTTGCCAAGCTCTGTCTAAAGCAGGTTTCACTGTTGTTGCGGGTTGTGGTCCAAACTCACCACGCAAAGATCGCTGGCTTGGCGAGCAAAAAGAACTGGGCTATGAATTCCATGCTTCTGAAGGTAACGTCTCTGATTGGGATAGCACTAAAGCCGCTTTTGACAAAGTCAAAGCCGACTTAGGCCCTGTCAGTGTGTTAGTCAATAATGCAGGCATCACCAAAGACGGCATGTTCCGTAAAATGACCCTAGAGAATTGGAAAGCGGTCATTGATACCAACTTAAACTCCTTATTCTTCGTCACTAAGCAAGTGGTTGATGATATGGCTGACCAAGGTTGGGGACGTATTATCAATATTTCTTCTGTCAACGGTCAAAAAGGCCAAGCCGGTCAAACTAACTACTCTACTGCGAAAGCGGGTATGCACGGTTTCACTATGGCCTTAGCGCAAGAATTAGCGAACAAAGGTGTTACGGTGAATACCGTATCTCCGGGTTATATCGCTACCGATATGGTGCGTGCTATTCGTGAAGACGTTTTAGAGAAAATCGTTGCCACTATTCCAGTCAAGCGCTTAGGTACTCCTGAAGAAATCGCTTCTATCGTCACTTGGTTAGCCTCCGATTCAGCAGGCTTTACTACCGGTGCGAACTTCGCTTGCAACGGCGGGAACCACATGACCTAATCGTAAGATTGAAGGCTCTATTGAAAAGGCTACTTCATTTAGACAGTAGCCTTTTTTATTTCTACTCCTAAAAAAAATCAGCTTTTCACCCTCTAGCCTGCT
Source organism: uncultured Thiothrix sp. (assembly GCF_937876535.1). Lineage (GTDB taxonomy): Bacteria > Pseudomonadota > Gammaproteobacteria > Thiotrichales > Thiotrichaceae > Thiolinea. The sequence goes on along the minus strand of NZ_CALFHZ010000020.1, from coordinate 118,632 downwards.
AGACAAGACTACCAATTCCCCAGTTCCTACAGTAGGATAAGGACGAAACCGCAACATTGTGTATGAGTTTACAACATTGATGGAGGAGCAAAATGGAACGTCGTGCATTTTTGAAACAGGGTGCGCTTGGGGCAGCGGCTCTGGCAGCATCCACCCAATTGCTTGCTGAAGATAAACCAGCTACCACTGGTTTACCTGAACTTAATTGGCGTCTCACATCCAGTTTCCCAAAATCCTTAGATGCGATTTATGGGGGCGCTGAAGTCTTCGCCGGCATGTTAGAAAAATTAACTGATGGCAAATTTAAAGTTCGTGTCTTTGCTGCGGGTGAAATTGTTCCCGGCTTGCAAGTCTTAGATGCCGTACAAAATGCTACTGTTGAAGCCGGTCATACCGTCTCCTATTATTATTTCGGTAAAGATCCCACCTTCGCCTTTGACGCTGCAGTACCGTTTGGCTTGACCTCACGCCAGCAAACTGCCTGGATGATGTATGGCAATGGCATGAAACTGATGCGGGAACTGTTTGCTGAATACAATATTGTCAACTTTATGGGCGGTAGCACCGGCGTACAAATGGGTGGCTGGTTCCGTAAAGAAATCAACACGGTTAAAGACTTAGAAGGTTTGAAATTCCGCGTTGGAGGCTTTGCTGGTCGGGTTATGTCTAAGTTGGGGGTTGTGCCACAACAAATCCCTGGCGGTGATATTTATCCAGCTCTTGAAAAAGGCACGATTGATGCAGCTGAGTGGGTTGGCCCTTATGACGATGAGAAATTAGGCTTCGCGAAAGTTGCGAAAAATTATTATACCCCAGGCTGGTGGGAAGGTGGTCCGCAAGTTTCTTTTTATGTGAACAAAGAACAGTGGGAAAAACTCCCTCCTCCTTATCAAGCTGCTTGGGAAGCAGCTACCATGTATGCTCACATGGATATGCTGGCCAAATACGATGCGAAAAACCCACAGGCTTTAGCGAATCTATTAGGTGGTGATGTTAAATTACGCCCTTTCCCTGATGAAGTTTTAGAGGCTTGCTTTAAAGCATCCGTTGAAACTTACGAAGAAGAGTCTGCGAAAAATCCCAAATTCAAAAAAGTATTTGATGATTGGCGTGTATTCCGCAATAACGAAGCGCAATGGTTCAATGTTGCTGAGCAATCATTTGCAAAATTTAGCTTTAATAAGAAACTCTAAGTAATGATCTATTTAGCCCTTCTGCTGTGAGGGGCTAAATCCCACCCATCTTTACTCTCACCACTGGAGGCTGCGATGTCCGTCCTCATGCAGTTTTCGCGAGCCATTGACACTATGAATGGCCTCTTTGGCCGAATCGCCAATGTACTTATCTTGCTCGCTTGTTTAGTCAGCGCTACCAATGCTTTGCTGCGCTATGGTTTCGATTTAAGTGATAACTGGCCGCTTGAACTACAGTGGTACTTGTTTGGTGGTGCTGTCATGTTAGGTGCCGCTTATACCTTACGAGAAAATGGGCATGTACGTGTTGACTTGCTGTATGGCAATGTCTCTGATCGTACCCGCTTATATATTGATATCTTTGGCTTTATTTTCTTCCTACTACCCGCCTGTATTTTATTTGCTTGGTTATCATGGACTACTCTCTTTCTGCCATCTTGGCATGTGATGGAGCAATCCTCTAACTCTGGTGGCCTGCCTCGTTACCCTGTTAAATTTATTGTACCGTTTGGGTTTTTACTCTTAACCCTACAAGGTATTTCTGAGCTGATTAAACGCGTTGCGATGCTGCGTGGCCAGCTTGAACTAAAAACTGACTATGAAAAGGTGGCTCAATAATGACAATTGAAATAATGCCACCCCTCATGTTCGGTGGTTTAGTTCTATTTATGATTATTGGCTTTCCTGTTGCTTTCTCCTTGATGGCAGTAGGTTTGTTTTTTGCCTTGATTGCGATTGAATACGGTTTCTTTGGTACTTCTTTTCTGCAAGCCATTCCTCAACGGATTTTTGGTAGCGTTATCTCCAACGATCTACTCTTAGCTATCCCCTTCTTTACCTTTATGGGGGCAATACTGGAGAAATGTGGGCTTGCCGAAGATATGCTCGATTCGATGGGGCAGCTGTTTGGGCGTGTTAAAGGTGGTTTAGGCTATTCGGTTATTTTAGTTGGTTTTGTGTTAGGTGCCGTGACGGGTACGGTCGCAGCTCAAGTTATTGCAATGGCAATGATTGCTCTGCCAGTGATGATGCGTTATCGCTATAACATGCGGTATGCCACGGGCGTATTAGCTGCATCTGGTACCATTACACAGATTGTTCCGCCGTCTCTAGTTCTGATTATTATGGCGGATCAAATGAAAACCCCAACGGCTAGCACGGATGTGGGCAGCATGTATTTAGGTGCATGGATTCCAGCCATAACTCAATCTGCCCTGTTCATGCTCTATACCTTCTTCTTAACGCGGATTAAGCCTGATTGGCTACCAGGTATTCCCCCCGAAGAAATCACCCTAAAGGGTAAAGCTTTAGTCATTCGCTGCTTACAAGGGATTCTCCCAACCGCTGTGTTAATTTTCTTAGTCCTTGGCACGATTATGTTTGGGGTAGCTACTCCCACGGAGTCCGGTGCAATGGGAGCTGTTGGCGCAGTCGTTTTAGCAGTCATGCGCAATCCTGCCTTTACGGGTTCTGATAAATTAGTCCTCAGAGCAGGTTTAATGGCGGCAGGGATTGGTTTAATCCTCGCTATTTTAGTTACCGATAGGAATAGTACTTTAGGGCATGGGATTAAATTAGCCTTAGCGGTTCTTTACATGGCCTTAGTCTGGGTGTTAATTCGCGCAGCACAAATTACTGAATTGCGTAATTGGATTACTGACGCTTATAAAACCACCATGCGCATCACTTCAATGGTAATTTTCATCTTGATTGGTTCCACTTGCTTCTCAGTAGTCTTCCAAGGTGTTGACGGTGGTAAATGGGTTGAGCATCTATTCTCTAGTTTACCGGGTGGTTGGGTAGGATTCTTGATCATCGTGAATCTAGCAATTTTCTTCTTAGCGTTCTTCCTCGACTTTTTTGAAATCGCTTTTATTTTGATTCCACTTTTAGCACCGGTAGCACAGAAAATTTTAACGCCCGTGTTATTAGCGCAATTTGGTGGCAATGAACAGGCAGCCTCAGCAGCAGCTTTGGTCTGGTTCGGAATAACGCTAGCGGTTAATATACAGACTTCATTTATGCACCCACCCTTTGGTTTTGCTTTGTTCTATCTACGTGGTGTAGCCCCTAAAGAAGTGAAGAGTAATGATATTTACTGGGGAGCTATTCCGTGGGTGATTATTCAATTAGCGATGGCCTTTGTGGTGATGTTCAATCCAAGTATGACCACTGCTTTCCTCGATAAAGGTGCACATATGGTGCAACAAGGTGGAGAACTAAACTTTAATATGGAAACGAATAAACCTAGTTCAGGAAGTTCTGGCTCGGAAATGAATTTCCAATTAGATAACAGCTCAGGTTCAGGGGAGAAAAAACCGGAATCGACTAGCACACCGGCTTCAAGTAATGAAATGAAGTTTGACTTTAATGGGAATTCGCAAGCAACACCTGAAGCTAAACCTGCAGAGCCACCTAAACCTGCTAGCAATGAATTTAATTTTCAACTAGATAAGCCAGCAGGCCAATAAACACTTAGCGACTGCTACCCTGAGTTCGAGTAGCAGTCTGCCCCGAAATAATCTTATTCAAGTACACTCACTTTCTTCATCACAACAGGATCAACGGGAACATCTGGTACACCATTTTTCTCACCTGTTTTAACCGCTGCAATCGCATCGACCACATCCATACCTTCAGTCACTTTCCCAAATACTGCATAACCCCAGCCTTGAGGTGTTTCACTTCTGAAGTTTAGGAAATCATTGTCGACCACATTAATAAAAAATTGTGAACTGGCTGAATCGGGATTGGGTGTGCGTGCCATTGCAATCGTACCGCGCGTATTTTTTAGGCCATTGTTGGCTTCATTTTTAATCGAAGCTTTAACCGTTTTTTCACTCAAGTCAGCATTCATACCGCCGCCCTGTACCATGAAACCGGCAATTACACGGTGGAAAATAGTGTCTTTATAAAAATCGTCTTTTACGTAGCCTAGGAAGTTCTCAACCGTTTTCGGGGCTTTTTCTGCATCTAGCTCAACGGTAATATTGCCTTTGCTGGTTTCAATCAGCACTTTAGGATTAGCGGCTTGTGCCAGTGTAGACAAACCTAAGCTTGCCGCAAACGTCAAACCTAAGAAAATTTTTTTCATAGCCAATGCCCTTTGTTAGCTTATTTTTAAAAGATGCGCATCATAACTGATCTTTATAAAGTGCACCATTAACTGCAAATGTCCTAGGTAAGCACTTAAAGGACTAACTGGCCTTTAAAACCTAAAATTCCAGCCCCTCGCTCAGGTGCAACCTCTGCAATCCCCTTTATACGCCGACTTTCAGCAATAAGCTCTTGAATTAAAGGCATTAAAATAATCTCAATCGCCGTTTTCATCTGTGCGCCTGGCATCACCATTTGATCACGCCGAGTCATAAACGCATTTGGAATCAGCTTAAGCAGTCTAGGCATCTCAAAGCGCTTAGCAATTTTCTGGAAGTGAATCACGATATAACACTCATCCAAGCTAGGTACTTCCTCAAACTGAAACGGATTGGAGGTGTCCACCATTGGCATGATTTGGAAATTAATATGCGTGCGCCCAAACTGTGGAGTAATGTAGTTCACATAATCACTCAGTCGATCCAGTACAACTTGGCGCACCTCCTCATGCGACAGACCCTGCTTTAAATCGCGATCAATCCGCCGCATCATTTCTAAATTGATGCTTGGAATCGCACCAATCAGTAAGTCTGGATAGCTCGAAATATCAACATCCCCATGAATCACTGCCCCATGTAAACCCCGATACAGTAAGAGATCATTATCCGGATCCATCTGTTGCCACGGGCTAAAAGTGCCAGGTTCTAAACCAATTTCTTGAGCGAATTGATCTGAATGCAGATAGTAACGAAATTGACCCGTACCAGTGGCAGCATACTGGAAAAATAATGACTCTAATTTATCGAAATGATTACCTTCTGGGCCGAAATGGCTGAGATTCCGCTCTTCTTGCCTCGCTTTTAAGAGTTCAGCACGCATGGTTTTACGATCATACCGATGAAAACCACTGCCAGAGACATATACAGCCTTAATTCGCTCACGGTAGAAAATATGCTGTAAAGCTTGTGTGATGGTGGTCGTGCTGTGATCAGACGCACCTGTAATCGCTACAATGGGAAATTCTGCTGACATAAGAGCCTCTGGGCAAAGCAATGCCTGTACACTAATAATATCAACACTGCTCGTCTATATCCCAAAAGCAGCTTAGAATTCTGCATTTAATCCTTTGGGAATAGAAGAAAAACATCCACGCTGGAAACCTGAGAGGTTAGTGGTAAACCAACCTCTACAACTACTCTGCTTGAACTTAAGCTAATAAACTCACCGGTGACACAATAATCCCATCTTCATCCGAATAAACGTACTCGCCTTGTGTAAAGGTCACATCATGGAAATGTACAGGCTCGCCTTTCACACCAAAACCACGCTTTACGCTTTTTAACGGAATAGTACCTAAAGCCTTCACGCCAATATCCATTTTGCCAATATCAACTGAATCGCGAATTAGACCGTAAACGATTACGCCTTCCCAACCATTTTTGGCTGCTTTCTCAGCTAACATATCACCTAGCAATGCACAACGAGTAGAACCACCACCATCAACCACAAGTACCTTGCCCTTGCCTTCCATCGCTACGAATTCGCGTACTAATGAATTGTCTTCATGAATCTTGATCGTAACAATTTCACCAGCAAACTTATTACGTCCGCCAAAGTTATGAAAACCTGGTTGCACAACTTGTAGGGGTTTATCTTCGTGATCGTCTAATAAATCAGCGGTTTTAAAATCTGACATAAAAATCTCCTTATACAAAAAACCCCTCCTAACCTTCCCTTATCAGGAAAAGCACAGGAAGGGTTGTTCACTGTTGGGATTGCAACCCCTACCAACCTCCCCTGATAAGGGGAGGAGTAAGACTAATCTATTAGATTAGCAGTATTTCTTAATTCCCTCCCTTGATAAGGGGAGGGTTAGGGAGGGGTTCAGATCTTAATGGAATTGTTCTTCTTCAGTGGAACCACTTAAGGCTTTAACGCTAGAAGAACCACCTTGGATAACGGTTGTTACGTCATCGAAGTAACCTGCGCCAACTTCTTGTTGGTGAGATACGAAGGTGTAACCTTTGTCACGTGCTGCGAATTCTGGTTCTTGAACCATGTTCACATAGTGTTTCATACCTTCGCCGCGTGCATAGTTATGCGCGAATTGGAAGGTGTTGAACCAGTTGATATGGATACCCGCTAAGGTAATGAATTGATATTTATAACCTAATGCTGATAATTCATCTTGGAATTTAGCGATAGTTACATCATCTAAGTTTTTCTTCCAGTTGAAAGAAGGTGAGCAGTTATAAGATAACAATTTACCTGGACATGCGGCTTGAACGGCTTGCGCGAATTCACGTGCAAAACCTAAATCAGGTGTACCTGTTTCACACCATACTAAATCAGCGTAGGGAGCGTAAGCGATACCACGGCTAATCGCTTGTTCTAAACCATTACGTACACGGTAGAAACCTTCCTGAGTACGTTCGCCAGTTAAGAAAGGTTTATCGTTTGCATCGTGATCAGAAGTTAACAGATTAGCTGCTTCAGCATCAGTACGCGCTAAAACGATAGTCGGAACACCCATCACATCAGCCGCAAAACGTGCAGCAATTAACTTTTCAACCGCTTCGCCCGTTGGAACTAATACTTTACCACCCATGTGACCGCATTTTTTAACCGCAGCCAATTGGTCTTCAAAGTGAACACCCGCTGCACCTGCTGCGATCATGTTCTTCATTAATTCAAACGCATTTAATACGCCACCAAAACCAGCTTCCGCGTCCGCAACGATTGGTAAGAAGTAATCAACGAATTCCTTATCGCCTGGGTTAATACCGCGAGACCATTGGATTTCGTCTGCACGTTTGAAGGTATTATTGATACGACGCACCATCGTTGGTACTGAATCATAGGCGTATAAAGATTGGTCTGGGTACATAGTTTCAGAGGTATTACCGTCTGCGGCAACCTGCCAGCCAGATAGATAAACTGCTTCTAAGCCCGCTTTAGCCTGTTGCATGGCTTGACCGGCAGTGATCGCACCGAACGCATTCACATAACCTTTCTTCGCTTCACCATTTACCCGCTTCCACAACTTCTCAGCACCTTGTTGCGCTAAGGTATATTCAGGTTGCATTGAGCCACGTAGGCGTACAACGTCAGCCGCACTGTAACCACGCTTGACATTTTTCCAGCGTGGATTGGTTGCCCAATCTTTTTCTAAAGCAGCGATTTGCTCTTGACGAGATAAAGTCATGGTAAAAGTCCTCGGAGTCAATCAATCAAAACTTATTGTGCTAAAGCCCTGCTTAACACTATGTTCCCGATAGTACGTGACAGAAAACTATGTCGACAATCAATAATATTTAATGTTTACTATTGTTTTTTTTAATACTATATTGACTTTGAAAAAAAGTAATTTAATAAAATTAACTATATGATAGTTAAGCAATTAAATTTTCAATAAGACTCAAAATAATGCAATGCAGCAATTCAAGCCAGAAAAAATTTGTCGGACACTTTAGGAAAGCCTAATAGAATCTGCAGTAAAACATGTGAAAATTTTTTAACAGGTTAAGCATTATTCTAAACATAAAAAAAGGCTGTAATTTTTGATTACAGCCTTTTAACTTATTGATTTAAAGAAAATTTATAAACTGTTTAAATTTATGCAGCCTTCAAACCTAAAGTAGTTAAAGTATGCTGGCGGACACTATCCAGCAGCTCTGCATTCTGAATCAACGACTGGCCATAAGAAGGAATCAAAGTCTTCATGCGTTCTTGCCATTCTGGAGTCGCTAATTGCTGTTTAAAGCACTTTTCGACCACCTGTACCATTGCAGGAACGGCAATCGAAGCCCCTGGTGAAGCCCCTAATAGGGCAGCTAAACTGCCATCAGCTGCAGCAACAACTTCTGTACCGAACTCCAACTTACCACCCAGCTTTGGATCTTTCTTAATAATCTGCACACGTTGCCCAGCAATCAATAATTCCCAATCCTCATCTTGAGCATTTGGATAATATTGACGCAGAGCACCTAAGCGGGACTTTTCAGTTTGCAGAACCTCAGAAACCAAGTATTTGATTAGATCAAAACTCGTCATTCCCACTTTAATCATCGGCCATAAGTTTTTAGGGCGTAAGGACAGAGCTACATCAAAGATTGAGCCTTGTTTCAAAAATTTAGTCGAGAAGCCTGCAAAGGGGCCGAACAAAAGCGCATGTTGACCATCAATCACCCGTGTATCTAAGTGCGGCACAGACATCGGTGGCGCACCAATTGAAGCTTTACCATAAACCTTGGCTAAATGCTGATTGACCACGGCTGGATTCTTACAAGCTAACCATTGCCCACTGACAGGAAAGCCGCCATAGCCATCACCTTCCGGAATTTTTGACATTTGCAATAAAGGCAAAGCACCACCACCAGCCCCTAGGAATACGAAATTGCTGGTATAAACTTTCTCACCTTCTGGACTGTTTAGGGTGACTTGCCATTTGCCATCCTCTAAACGATCAATACCTTTTACTTTGTGCTTGAGTAATAGCTCAAAATCACCTTTGACTTTCAATGCTTGAACTAAATAGCGACACAGTGCCCCGAAATTCACATCCGAACCGTACTGAACTCGGGTGGCGGCGACAGGTTCAGCTGGATCGCGCCCATCCATGACTAAAGGCATCCATTCACGTAGTACCGCTTGATCTTCGCTGTACTCCATGTCTTTGAATAAATGATGCGCTTTTAAAGCAGCATAACGATTGCGCAGATACTGGACATTATCCTCACCCCAGACAAAACTAATATGTGGTGTAGGATTAATAAAATTATTAGGGGCAGGCAGTACACCTTGCTCAACTAAGGTCGACCAAAACTGGAGCGTATTTTCAAACGAGGCATTGATACCGAATGCTTTATCCGCATTCACTGTGCCATCAGGATTTTGTTGCGTATAATTTAATTCGCAGTAAGCAGCATGACCCGTACCTGCATTATTCCAACCGCTGGTACTTTCCTGAGCAACATCATTTAATTGCTCAACCATACAGAGGCGGAATGAGGGATCAAGCTGTTTTAGCAAGACTCCAAGGGTGGCACTCATTATTCCGGCTCCGACAAGTAATACATCTACGTGATTAGTGGTCATGACGCTCCTTACACCTGAGTCTTACGAAAGCGTAGATAATAAAATGACTGGTCAGCAATTTCTACCAGTTAAGCGATTATTTTTAGCAGTATTGTCGACAATCGCGCTGCAACAATGATTCACTGACTAAGATTTTGCTGCAAAGCAGCATATACAGAATTATCCTTTTAAATTCAATGATTTTTATAAATTTATCTGACTAGTCTCTAAAATCGTCCTAGTCATAAACTTGCGATATTGTCGACATTTGGCTGGAACGACTAGAGGAAACTAAATTCCAAGTCCATCAGCTAAGTCAAATTATTAAGCACCCTCAGCATTCGGCTGCTTAGCTTAAATCATCAACCTTGCCTTATAAGCTCCAACCCTAGACTTCAGCTAATGATTCTATTTGAGCTAAGTCTGTCTCGATTCGATTATTTAATAGGCAAATTCACGGCTAGCCAACTCTAATTTGATTCAAAGTGAGGCTAAATAAAATGAAAAAGATGCTTAATGAAATTAAGTCATTGATGCTAGTCAAATCTTTCTGAAACAATCCATCTCAAGGTACTGATATTGAGTTCATTGCTCGATAGCAATCACCAACACCGTTAGCAGCTTGCTTATTTTGCCTCAGGAGAGAAGGTCGTGGATGATTTAGCGTTTGGAACACGCGATAAACGTGGCAATTGGACACCTACTAAAAAGTTGGAGATTGCACCCGTTTTTGTTTTCCCACCGCGCCCTGCTGCCTTACTCAAATGGCTACCGCACTATCTGTTTCCGTGGAATTTTTTATTCGCACTTTCAGCCGTGTTGTATTGGTATTTAGTAATTCCTGAGGTCGCAACCTTGAAGGTTTTGTCGTGGGACTGGGCACTAAGGTTGCTATTGGTAAATGCGATTGCCGTATTTTTATTTTATGGTGTATTTGAGCTGTTTTTGTATAGCAAACGCAGCCAAAACAATCAGTTTAAATACAATGCACGCTTTCCTGCTGACCACAAAAATTCGGCATTTTTCTTTCAGAATCAAAATATTGACAGCCTGATTCGTGGTTTTGGTACTGGCGTACCGATTTGGACTTTATTGGAAGTGTTGGGGCTACATGCCTATGCGTTAGGCATTGGTACATGGTGGAATTTTTCCGAACACCCACTGTATTTATTCTGCTTAGCCTTGGTGCTGCCGATTCTGCACGAAACGCATTTTTACTTGATTCATCGCCTGATTCACACACCATTTTTATACAAATGGGTACATTCGGTGCATCACAACTCAGTGAATCCTTCCCCGTGGTCATCGCTATCAATGCATCCAGTTGAGCATTTACTGTATTTCTCCAGCATCTTTTATCACCTGTTGATTCCATCCAATCCGATTCTGATGTTGTATCAAATCCACTTCGCAGGTTTTGGTGCGATTGTCGGGCATATCGGTTTTGACCAGATCAAGTTGAGCGATAAGTACAGCATGAATACCAATGCTTATGCGCATTACCTGCACCATAAATATTTTGAGGTGAATTACGGCGATGCCTCAGTGCCGCTGGATAAATGGTTTGGTACTTGGCATGACGGTACAGCCGAGGGTGAACGTTTAATGCAAGCACGTTTTGAGGCGCGTAAAGCACAAGCCGAAGCTAAGAAAATGCTAAGTGAAAAAAGTTGAGGAATTTGCAATGTCAGAATGGGTTTTAGCCTGTAGCACGGATGCGGTGGAGCTGGAAGGGGTAATGCGTTTCGATCATGGCGCTAAGACCTTTGCGATTTACCGCTCAGAAGCGAATGAGTTTTTCTGTACTGATGGCTTGTGCACCCATGAGGCGGTGCATTTAGCCGATGGCTTAGTGTTCGATTACGAGATTGAATGCCCCAAACATGCAGGTGTATTCGATTATCGTACTGGTGAAGCGAAAGGCTTACCTGCTTGTATCAAGCTAAAAACCTATGCCACCCGTGTTGAAGACGAACAGGTGTTTATTCACTTGTAGAGAATGAGGCTCAGGCTCGCAAGGTCGGGCTGAGCCAAGAGTTGTGTATTGGGTAAAATGGAGGAGAGATGATGAAGAAATTACTGGCAACTAGCGCGATGGCGCTGCTGTTGGCGAATGTAGCGCAGGCAGAAAGTTATGTGATGATTACTCACACTCAAGGTACAGACCCGTTCTGGCCAGTCGTGGAAAAAGGCGCGAAAGATGCCGCCAAAGCAGTCGGTGCGGAATTGAAATATAACTTTGCCCCTTCAGGCGATATGGCGGATATGGCAAAACTTATCGAATCTGCCACTGCTACCAAACCGGATGGTTTAATTGTCTCCCTCCCCGATGCAAATGCCTTAGGTACTGCGATTAAAGCTGCAGCCGATAGCGGTATTCCAGTCATCACGATTAACTCTGGCTTAGAAAATTCCAAAAAAGTGGGAGCCTTAATGCACATCGGTCAGCCGGAAAAACTAGCGGGTAAAGCAGCGGGTGAGCGTGCTAAAATCGAAGGTGTCAGCAAAGCACTCTGCCTCAACCAAGAAGCGTTTAATACCGCTTTAGTAGATCGCTGTACCGGCTATTTTGAAGGTTTAGGTTCAGAGCTAAAAATGATCGATGTGTCCAATGACGTGGCGCAAATCAAAACCCGTACCGCCGCCGCCTTATCCGCTGACAAAGCAATCAATGGCTTATTAGCCGTCGGACCACATGTTTGCGAAGCCGCTGCCGCTGCGATTGATGAGGTCGGTGCTAAGGTGCATTTATCCTGCTTTGATATGACACCAGGCGTGATCAAACTGATTAAAGATGGCAAAGTGAAATACACCGTTGACCAGCAACAATATTTACAAGGCTATATGCCGGTGATTGTGCTGCATTTATATAAAACCAATGCAGGCATGTTGCCAGGTGCAAACATTCCATCTGGCCCTGGTTTTGTTGATGCGAAAAACGCCGCTGCGGTAGAAGCTCAAGCAGGAACCACCCGTTAAGTTCTCCTCCTTTTTCTCAGGCTGATCTTGAGACTCGTGGGTAATTGCCCTCCAGCAAGTTACCCACACTTTTAAACCGTTGAGTAACTGACTTTGCTACAAAGTCAACGGGGTTACTACCATGTCAGAAGTCTTAACTACCGCCAAGACTCCCGCATTACGCACCGAAGCCTCGCGTTTGGTGCAGCGTGGCAGACTTGCCAAATTAATTCGTAGCCCCGAAATGGGCGCTTTTGTGGTGATGATGGTGGTAATTATTGCCATTGCCATCGCCAGTAAAGGCAATGCCTTTAACCCACTGGGCTTGAAAAACAATCTTTCGATTATTGCCCAATTCGGCATTATTGCGACCGGTGCTTGTCTCTTAATGATTGCGGGTGAATTCGACTTATCCATCGGCTCGATGATTGGCTTTGCCGGTATGTCGATGACCCTAATGCTGAAATGGGGTTTGCCCTTCGGCCTTGGTCCTGCAACACCTATGTCCGCCTTTTTCATTACCCTGATATTTACTTTGGCGTGGGGCTGGCTGATTGGCTTTATTGTGGTGCGCTCGAAACTGTCGAGCTTTATTGTCACACTTTCCTTTCTGTTCTTCCTGCGCGGTCTAACTGAAGTCTGTTTCCGCTTTATTAATCAATCCACGCAAGTTTCTGGTTTACCGAATTACAAAGAAAGCGATTGGTTTGCCTCTATGTTCGGTGGCGAGAGCTTTCATTGGTTTTATAACCTCTGGTACACACTCGGTGGGAATGTGAATCAGCTTGGTAATCAGTGGGTAACAGGTTTTGATGCGCGCGTGGTGTGGTGGTTAGTGTTATCAGGTATTGCTTATTTTGTGTTAATGAAAACTCAGGTCGGAAGCTGGATTTTTGCTACCGGTGATAATCGTGAAAGTGCGCGCGCCAATGGTGTTCCGGTGGATAAAGTGCGTATCTCTTTATTCATGCTCACCGCCTTCTGTGCGACGATTTTCGCGGCCTGCCAAGTCTTCGATACCAATACCGCCGATGCGGCTAAAGGTAATTTGAAAGAGCTGGAAGCGATAGCGATTGCCGTTGTGGGCGGCACACTCATGACTGGTGGCTTTGGTTCGATTTTAGGCGTGATGTTTGGCGCGATTACCTTTGGTTTAGTGGCGAATGCGGTGTTCTTTATTCCGGCGATTGATGGCAGCTACTATCGCGTGTTTGTGGGCGTGGTGTTATTGGTTGCCGTGTTCCTAAATGAAAGCGTGCGTAAACGTATTACTGGAGGGATTTGAGATGAGCGAACCTGTGATTAGCGCCAAAAGCCTCACCAAACGTTTCGGCGCGTTTACTGCTCTGAATGGCATTGATCTGGAGGTCTACAAAGGCGAAATCCATGCTCTCTTGGGCGACAATGGGGCAGGCAAATCGACCTTAATTAAGATTCTCTCCGGCGTGCATCAACCTACGAGTGGCGGCTTGTTTGTGGATGGCAAACCGGTGTTATTTCAAAGCCCTCGCGATGCTACCAACGCGGGAATTGGTACGGTGTATCAGGATCTTGCTTTGAATCCATTAATGAGTGTGACGCGCAATTTCTTTATGGGGCGCGAGTTATATACCGGTGTGCGCCCTTTTGGTGTGTTGCGCATGAAAGAAATGGATGAAATCACCCACGCTGAGATGACCAAAATCGGCATTAATGTGTCCGACCCCGCTCAAGCTGTTGGTACGATGTCCGGCGGGCAGCGCCAAACTTTAGCAATTGCGCGCGCGATTTACTTTGGTGCAAAAGTGCTGATTCTAGATGAGCCAACCTCTGCACTGGGGCAAAAGCAGCAAATGGAAGTGCTGAAAACCATGATGCGGGTGCGTGCTTACGGCAATATCGCGATTATTTTTATCACCCACAATGAAGTGCACTCCAAGCTGGTGGCAGATCGTTTTACCTTTTTAGCCTTGGGCGAAGTAATTGGTAAGGGCACTAAAGCGAGTCTGGCTAGTGAAGATATTCGCCACTTAATGGCGGGTGGTGTGGCGATGGCGGATTTAGAACACGAACTGGCAGCGATCTAAGTGAGGACAGCATGGCGAAATTAAGCGTATACGACCTTCTATCCTCTAAAGGTCAAAAGCAATGGGTGCAAGTGCACGTAGATCATGCCCAAGAAGCCGCTGCGGCCGTAGCTGCAACTATTCAAATCTTATCCTGTGAACCTGATCATAATTTAGAAGCCATTCGTGCGGCCGCTCCCCATGCATTTATCTCGGCGGGTATGCCACACGGCACGGTTGCTAGCCGTAAGGAAGCGATTCGTTATGGCTTCCAAGTTCTCCAGCGCGGCGCAGATGCCATTTATTGTTCGCAGTCACCTTATATGATCGAAGCAATGGCGCGCGAAGGCATTCCGGTTACAGGGCATGTGGGCTTAGTGCCAAATCTAGCGACATGGACTAAATTCCGCGCGATTGGCCGTAACCCAGAGGAAGCTATTCAAGTCTTGCGCAAGGTGAAAGACTTGGAAAATGCAGGTGCAGCTTGTGTAGAAGTCGAAGTCGTGCCAGTGGAGCTGGCCGAATACATTACTCGTTCCACACGCATGATCACGATGGGCATGGGCTGTGGTTCGGTGTGCGATACCCAATACCTATTTTCTTGCGATGTTTTGGGTACGAATACCGGATACTACCCACGCCATTCTAAAAAATATGCGGATTTAGCCAAACTGGAGCAGGGATTACAGCAACAACGTATTGCCGCTTTCCAAGCTTATACAGCGGATGTGCAAACAAAAAACTATCCACGCGCTGAGCATGAAGTACATATGGATGCGGTGAGTTTGGAGCGCTTTCATATTTTAGCTCAGCAGTTGTAAACTTGTAGCCTGCACAGAATTCGGTAAAACGAGACACTTATGATTGAGAGTTTGGCATGCATCGAGTCACAATTGCGCAATTAATGCAGGAAACAGGGCTATCACGCGCAACGATTGATCGGGTGATTAATAAACGCGGCAAAGTCCATCCACGTACTTTGCAAGTAGTACAAAGTTCACTAGAAAAACTCAGTCAAACTAGTCAACTCCCGACTCTACACAGTGACTTAAACGCCGATCTTGTCTCGCGTGTCGGACATGGCATGATGATGCAGCTTTTGCAGGTATGGAATGAGATCAAACCCAATGGTCAATTCCACGATATGTACCAAGCCACCGATGAACAAGTGCTCAAAGTCGTCGAGCAGCTGTGCAAAGATCTCTCCAAACCATTAATTATTACCGCCAAAAACAATAACCGCTTAGTCAATGTCCTAAAAGGCGCACGTGCCAAAGGTAAGCGGGTCATCACTTTAATTTCCGACTTATCATGGCAAGCCCGTGATTGTTTTGTGGGGATTGACAATCGCGCTGCTGGTTTAACCGCTGCTTTCTTGATTGGGCGCATGTTAGGGCATCATCCAACTTCGGTCGGCTTGGTCTTGGGGCATTTATCCTTCCATTGCCATGAAGACCGCGAAATCGGCTTCCGTACTTGCCTGCGTTCTAAATTTCCCAAAGTCATGTTATTAGGTGAAGCACAGGGTGAAGACAGCACAGAATTAACTCGCAAAGCTGTATTGGAAATGCTGAAAGAAAACCCAAGCTTAGGTGCAATTTATAATGTAGGTGGTGGTAATACAGGCCTCGCCGCAGCGTTAAAAGCAGCTAATCGTCACCATGATATTTTGGTAGTCGGACATGAAGTCAATGCAGTCACCAGCCCGTTACTGCAAGAGGGCGTGCTGGATTTTGTCATTGCCTCCGATCCATGTGCTTTGTTAAAGCATGCTTTAGAGTTAGCGAATGAAGCCGAATTAAATGCTCAACGCGAGCAACAGCTACTCGATTTTGGAGTTTATACACGCTTTAACTTGCCAAATTTTGCAGAGAATACCCACACTGCGAGCAGCTCAAAAAGCACACCGGCTATTTAAAACCAGCAAGCCAGCTAATACGGCATTAGGATTTTTTGCTGATTTGTTAATACACTAGCCTCCTGTTGTTTGCCATAATCAGCCTCCATCCTCTGTTACCAAGTTTTAAGCAATGTTCAAGCTCAATCACCTCTTACCTGCTTTATGTTTATGTAGTATTAGTTTGCCAGCAGTGGCCATCACGCCTTATGTAGGCATTAACACCAATGAAGCTGTGCATTTTGACGCCAGTCTCCCCTTCGCTGATGTATTCCACACTGCCGAACCCTTTCGTGAAAATAAAGAATTCACCAAAGGCAATATCAGTTATGACGCGAATGGCTGGGTGAGTAATCTCAATGGTGGACAAGCGGGTACTTGGTTTTTACGTTGGATACCGGCTGCTGCTTTGCCACAAGGCAATTACACCGTTAGTTATGAAGGTAGCGGCAAAATCAGCTATCGTGAAAGTGCTACTCCCGTGTCCCAAGCACCGGGGCGGGATGTGATTACGCTCAAACCGAATGCTGAGGGTGAAATCTCCGCAGGTTTAGTGATTGAACAAAGCGACCCCAAAAATCCGATTCGCAATATCCGTGTGACCATGCCCGGGGGGATTTGTGAAAATAATCCTTATCAACGCGTCAATGCAGGCGGTCAATGCGGTGGTGGACAATATATCGCGTTTGCGGAGGCGGGCGCTAAAGTTTTGTTTAACCCAGATTATCTCAATTTCATGAAGCAATTCCGCACGATTCGCTTTATGAATATGTCAGGGATTACACGCAATGAAATCCAGTCTTGGGCACAGCGCCCTCATCTGCAAGCGGCGACTTGGGGTGGACGTGAAGGTGTACGCGGTGTGCCCTTGGAAGTCATGGTGCAACTTGCGAATACCTTAAATTCAAATGCGTGGTTTAATCTACCACACCGTGCCGATGATGATTTTGTGCGTCAATATGCGCAATATGTGAATAGCAATCTCCGCCCTAACCTCAAGGCTTATGTGGAATACACCAACGAAGCTTGGAATAGCGTATTTTCACAAGCGCAATATGTCATCAAGATGGGGCAGCAAGCGCGCTTAGATGCAGTCCCCTTAAATGCTGGCCTGAAATACTATGCACAGCGTAGTAAAGAAATCTTTAGTATTTGGGAACAAGTATTTGGCAATCGGCAGCGCCTAGTAAGAGTTTTAAGCGGTTGGGCAGGTAATCCAGCCACCACTCCAGTGATTTTAAAAGCAGCTGATGTTTATAAATCTACGGATTTATTTGCTATCGCACCCTATTTCTATGCTGATCAAAATGCTTTGATGCGGGCTAGCAGCGTAGACGATATTTTCTCCCTAGTGAATGGCAATCAAGCTTATTCGATTAAACAAACCTTGCGCTTGATTGATCAACATATGCTGCTACTTGAACCCTATGGGGTTAGCTTAGGTGCGTATGAAGGGGGTCAACATTTAGTGCACTATGGAACTAAATCGAAGAAAGATCATCCTAACCCTTTGCTAATTGAAGCAAATCGTGATCCACGCATGGAAACAGCGTATGTTGAGTTATTAGATGGTTTCCGTAAAGCGGGCGGGAAAATTTTTATGGCTTTTTCATCCCCTCGACCCAATGCCTTTTATGGCTGTTGGGGTATTAAGGAATACATTACCCAACCAAGCTCAGAAACACCGAAATTTCGGGCTTTGACTCGTTTTTAAGCATAGGTTAGGCTAGCGCACATAAAAATACCTGTGTTCTGATAAGGATAATAAATGAATGGCTAACTACTACACCTCTGAATCGCAGCCAGTGCAGACATGGGACTATACACTGAACAATGAAAGCGTTTCGGCTCTGCAGCAGCAACTGCCGCAGACCGATATTTTATCCGCACCTTTTTTGATTGGTAATGTTGGTGCACCCTTTGTCATTGGGTTAGCGGTTGGATTCTTTGCGAAAAAAGTTCTGAAAATTGCTTTATTCTTAGCCGGTGGCGCAATTGTCTTATTATTTGTCACTGAATATTACGGCATGGCCAAAGTCTCTGATGCACAATTACAATCAGCCGCTAATGCCGCTACGGGTTTGGCTCAACAATCCGGCGGTTTTTTAATGGATCGCTTATCACAGATCACCAGTAAAGGTGTCAGTGCAGTGGCAGGCTTTGCTGTAGGTCTGAAATTCGGCTAAATGAAGCCACTTAAGAGCGTCGTCTTAACCAACCCGTTAAGCTCAGACGCTCCGCTTCAGTAGGCAACACTTCATGCTCAAAGCGTTCGCTTAAAAATAGCACTAGTATTCCTGCTTGGGGCGCAATTTCTCGCACCTCATTGCCCAGATATATCCTTAATTGACCACCCTGCTCTGGCTGCCAGTCTTGATTCAAATATAAAATAACGGTGACTAAGCGCGCTGAACTGCCACGGAAATTATCAATATGTTTGCGATAAAAGCCGCCTTCTGGGTACAGGGCAAAATGCAGCTCTGCCTCTACTAAGCTTAAAAACAAGGCTTGATTAAGTTCAGTACGCAACTCGGCTAACCAAGCTAAAAACTCACCCGCAACACCGGCTTCATGATCGTCAAGCCACAACACAGCATCACGACGAATTTCAGTCTGGATGGTTTTGCTATTGCCTTGCCCGACACTCGCTTGCTTAAACTTACCTGCAGCGTAGCCACTGAGGGCTTGCTCACGCAGTTGCAAAATCTGTTGAGTATTTAAAAAATCAGGAATAACTAGCCAACCCTCGTTGGCTAAAGCCTCAATAATCGCCGTCTTCTCCTTAAGCACACACTGCCTCTAAACTTTCTTCCTCACTCGGCTCTTCACTTTCTTCCGTGACTTCTAGACGAATACGCCGCATTGCAGGCAACAAACTCAAAAACATTTTCATCAAATGTGGATCAAGATGTCGCCCGGCCATTTCTTGCATGAGGCTTAAGGCCTCCTCTTCAGGCATCGCCATTTTGTACACACGTTCATGCACTAAAGCATCATAGATATCAACAATCGTAGTAATACGGGCACTGATAGGGATTTTTTCACCTAATAATCCTTGTGGATAGCCACTCCCATCCCAACGTTCATGATGATTCAAAGCTATATCGGCTGCCATATTTAAGATCGGAATTTTAGTACCACGTAACATACTAGCACCAATTTCAGTATGCTTTTTCATTACATTGAACTCTTCATCATTCAGCACACCGGTCTTACGTAAAATCCGATCAGGAATACCAATTTTACCAATATCATGCATCGGGGCTGCCACTCGAATCGTGTCAATCTCTTCGGCATTCCAACCGAGAGCTTTTGCCATTACTGCTGCATATAGACCAATGCGACGCACATGAGCACCTGTTTCCTCATCACGTAGACTCGTAAGACTGACTAATTTAATTGCAATTTCTTCTTCACGTTTACGGATTTCTAAAGTACGCCGCTGGACTTCAGACTCAAGCATTTCCTGAGTTAATAGGCTATTCCGTACTTGCTGAAGCCGTGACAAATCCTGAGTGTATTTTTCCCCCAGTTGTTGTAATAGCAGTACCTCCTGCCCTTCCAAGTACATGATACTCGCCTCTAAAGGCAGTTCACGCTCTAACTCATCGATTTCAATCCAGATTCCTGAAGATAAAGGCTCAGACCGTTTAGCTTGCCAATGCTGCTCCGCATCCTCCATGAAACAACTTAGATAAGGAAAAATCTCAGCTAGATTATAGCTACCAGTATCCCCTTGCTTCACTAAGAAAAAGACCAACCAATCGGGCATATCTGAACAAGGTTTAAATTGACCACTCGCATCACGAGTAAAAGCAGTCAGATTGATATTTCGGCAAATACTGGATAAGAAACGATTCATTGCTTAGGCCTTAGAGTTTTCCGGAACTAATTGCCTCGCTAAGCCCATAAACATCTCTTCGACACCTTGATCTAATTTAGCACTGGTTTCAATCACCGGATAACCCAGTTGTGCTAAGGTACGAATATGTTCACGGTTGATAACCCATTGATCTTTCAGGTCACATTTATTTAAGGCAAACACCGCAGCTACCTCACCCAATTCCGTTTTTATGCGTTCATGCAGGGCTAGAGCCACGTTAAAAGAATTTTGCCGAGTTCCATCAATGACTACAATATAACCGGATAAACCGCGTAAATGAGCTGAACGAATATTCGTAAAGTCATCCTCGCCAGCAATATCCCAAACCATTAAACTCAAATCAGTCGCCCCTACGGTGATTTGCTTTTTATCGATTTTTACTCCCACTGTGGTCAGATATTTTTCACTGAACAGTTTATTCACATAGCGTTGAATTAAACTAGTTTTCCCAACTGAAAAGGCCCCTAACAAACATACTTTTTTCTGTAACACCTTAACACCTATTCGTTGTGGCTTTTAGGCTTCAAAATAAATCCACCTGATAATGAACACTCCGCTCATTTCTATGTCCATTATCAGGTTTGGGCACCGCAATCATAACGGCTGGTACACCTTGTTCTAATAAATAATCACGCATGGCTAAGGCACGCTCTTTGGCTAAACGCCCATTAGTGAACTCACTACCGGTTTCATCCGCTGATCCACTAATCGACACTTGTGGCATTTTTCCGGCTAAACGAGCGGTCTTTAATAAGTCAAGCATTAAAGTGGTCGCTTGCTGAGCATGTTCTTGTACATTCTCGAGTGCGCTACTACCCGAACTAAAACTAAACCTTAAAGTTTCTATTTGTGCTACTAAAACCCGTAAACGTTCGGCTAATTGTTCTGCTGCTGGATCAATTACTTGGAGTTTGCTTTGCTCTAAAGATTCAACCCCACTAATTAAAGCTCCAGTATGCATGAGCTGTTGTTGCCAGCTAGGCGTTGCTTGCCCTTCAACCACTAAAGCTTTTTCTTCCAAACTGAGCTTAACTTGAGCAGGAGGCTGTAAAATCTGTTTGGCACGTGCCAAAACAAATTCGGGCTCCAAAGATAAATACGGTTTGGTCTGCAGCTTTAAAGGTAGACCCATCGTCTGCAAAGATTGAATAACCGTGGCTGGCTCGCGTGCTTGTGGGTCTTTAAGGATTTCATATTGATAGCCTTCACTCGTTTTCTCAAAGCCCACCACCACTAAACCTGGCTCAGCACGTAAAACACTTAAAGCCTGTTCAGCAATGAGCTTGTGTTGATAATATTGATAAGACCACCAAACCCCTGCTCCCGTAAAGGTGATTAATGCCAGAATTGCCAGCCAAGGAAACTTTTTGGTATAGCGTAATTGTGTTTTTAAGCAACGCTCCAATAAGGGTAGGCAGCGTTTAAATACCGCAGTGTCACCTTGAAAAGTTTTTAAGAAATAAAAGCTTTGTCGATGAATCTGCTCATTTACCTCTGTCAAAGTCGTAGTTAATTCGGCAGGTGGATTACCACGCACAACCGCTGCCATCGTCGCATAAGGGCCTTGATTGAAAAATACAGTCAACTCAGCTAATTGCAGAGTCTTTAAACTGTTATCACTGGATACCTGAAAGGAGTCACGAATGAAATCTTGAATCGCCGTCAGCATCGCAGAAATAATATCAGGATCTTTACTAATTGCTTGTGGCGATACCGCATGCTGGAGTAATAAACCAGACTCTCGATGTATCAAGAATACTTGCTCAACCTGATAGACCAGGGTTTTTAATAACACGACTTCTGAATAACTACGCCCTGTACGCCAAGCATCAAAGCGCCAAAATAAAGAGCGTAAAGATAAGCTCTGCTCTAATAAATAATTGAAAGTTTCTAAAGCTTGCTGCAAAACTTCTTGAATCGAGCGACGAATCGCTGGCCCCATGACGGGATAAAGCGCATTAGCTAAACGACTCGGGTTATTTTCCACTGAACGGCTTACCGCCGTTTCAATAGTCGATGACAAAGCCTCCGCTAAGGAATTATCTTGTTGAGCACGCAGAGTTAATGCTTCAGAAATCACCTCAGCCACATGCAAACTATAACGCTCGCGATCCAATAACTGCTGACGTAAATCACTAAGGGTTTGATAATCCGCTCCTAGCAGTAATACCCGTAGCTGCTCTAAAGCATCTAAGTGCTCAGTTGCTGGAGGATTTTGCGGTTTTGTTTGCTGGATAGCGTCATCACTATCCAGTGCCTCGGTGACCAACATGCGCGCCTACTTTAGACAAATTGAATTAAAGAGCTTCGATTTTTTCTACATCAAACAATTGCTTAGCCATGCCATTTAAGATGCCCGCTACGGCCTTCCGATCTGCCTTCTCATGACGCAGTTGCTCCGCCGTTTCCTGTAACTGTAGAACCAAGTCTTTCCGCCAAGCATCCATTTGTTGATCTAATTTGCTTAGCTCATTGCTCATACGTTCATGGAGTTCAGTCTGTGCAACCGCAGTACGCTTGCTTAAATCATCTAATAAGCGTTCGTTTTGCTCTAAGCGCTGACGGGCTGCCTGCGTTTCGTCACGGCGCGCCTTAGTTTCCTCTCTCAGTAAATCATTACTCAGGCTTAAACTGTGTTGTAAATCATCTAATTTACGTTGAGTATCCTCTGCTAAGGTATTGATAGAGACCCGCACAAAGCGCTCTAAGCTTGCATGTTTACGATCTAGTTCACGGATTTGTTCACCGAATAAAATATTCCGAATCATGTCCAAGTTTTTATCCGGTACTGATTCACGGCGCATCGCATTCATTAGGATTTCGGACGAGTTAACAGACTCAATAGGAGCTTCTGAAGTGACAATATTTGGGGTTTGCATAGTTCTTTTACTCATTAGCTGGAATGACCAGAAAATCGACCAAATGTAATGCTTAGGTTTATCAAGATTGTTTATTATTAATAGTCATTACATTGAAATGAATCGTAACATCTTGCTATTTAATTACGCAGCATTTTCAGATAGATGGGAAGACTGTAGTCTGGTGAGAACTAGACTAAAATGAACATAATGAACTGAAGATTACTGAAAAAAAACTTATAACTTAGCTAAGTTCTACTTAAATTTCGAAAAATAGCGCTCAAAAAATAAACCAATCACTAAAATTAGCACTGCATCAAGAATTTCGATTTATAGCAGTTTGATTTTTAAGTTGATTTTCTGGTGATAGATAACATTGGATGAGAAAGACAGGGATGCAAAACCTTATTTTTGAGAAGCCTCCTACGCTAGGTTTACTAACATAGGAGGAAAACACACATTTGAGAGAGAGAAACTTATTAAACACCTTTCGGTTGAGCATAAGCTCCAGCGGAATGATCATTCGGATCCATCGCACCGGTCATAATGGCAACACCTTCTGACATAGTATGCGTATCCGGCTTAATCACAGCATGGCGCTTACCTAAACGGTGCACATGAATACGATCGGAGACTTCCCAGACATGTGGCATATTATGGCTAATCAGCACCACTGGCATACCACGATCACGTACATCTTTAATCAGATCGAGGACACGCCGTGACTCTTTCACCCCTAAGGCTGCCGTCGGTTCATCCATGATCACGACTTTACTGCCGAAGGCCGCCGCACGTGCCACTGCTACCGCTTGGCGTTGACCACCTGAGAGGGTTTCTACTGGCTGATTAATCGTCTGAATGGTCAGTAATCCTAATTCAGATAATTTCTCCCGTGCGATTCTTTGCATTTCCTTGTGATCGAGCATATGGAACCATTTGCCCAAGAAACCGGACTTTTTTAGTTCCCTACCCAAAAACAAGTTATCTGCAATATTCAGCGAAGGTGAAACCGCTAAGTTTTGGTAAACTGTTTCAATCCCAGCCGAGCGCCCATCCATAGGATTTCTAAAATTAGTCACTTTGCCATCGAGATAAACCTCACCACTGTCGGGTGGGGCAGCCCCCGTTAAGGCTTTAATCAAGGAGGATTTACCCGCACCGTTATCCCCTATCACGGCTAAGACTTCACCCGGATAGAGGTCAAAATCAGAGTGATCTAAAGCAGTCACCCGCCCATAACGCTTGACTAAATTCCGCCCCATCAAAATGGGTTGTAATGCGTTTGCTGCAGCCATGTTTATACCCTCCGAATCCACTGATCAGTGGCTACTGCTAAGATAATTAACAGACCAATTGCAAATTGCTGCCAGAGTACATCCACACCCGCTAAGGCTAAGCCATTTTGAAAAATACCGACCACAAGCGCACCAATCAAGGTTCCAAAGATCGCGCCACGCCCCCCGAATAAACTCGTACCACCAATCACGACTGCAGTAATACTATCAAGGTTCGCCGTTTGCCCCGCTTGTGGGCTAACCGAGCCAACCCGCCCTATCAAGGTCCAAGCAGCGAGAGCACAAATAATCCCCGCCACAATATAGACTGAGAGTAAGACCTTATTCGTATCGATACCTGCTAACTGTGCTGCTTGCGGATCATCCCCTGTCGCATAAACATGTCGCCCCCAAGGGGTATGGTTCAGGGCATACCACATACCAATGAAAAGCAAGATTAAAGTAATGGTTCCCAGCGTGAAGCGCGCTCCCATAATCTCAAAGGAAATTCCCATGAATTGCAGGAGTGAAGCTTGCTCAGCAATATCTTGTGAACGAATAGTTTCACTTTGTGAGTACCATAAGTTAATCGCAAAGAAGATACTCCAAGTACCCAAGGTGGTAATGAAGGGCGGTAAGCGTAGGCGTGTAATCAAGAAACCATTAATGGCTCCACAGAGTGCGCCCACCATAAACCCAAGCCCAATGGCGATGAAGGAAGGCATACCCATTTCAATCGCGGTACGTCCCATCACTACTGAACATAAGACCATAATCGCGCCCACCGACAGGTCAATACCCGCTGTGAGTACCACTAGAGTTTGTGCTACCCCGATAATCCCAATGATCGTTACTTGCTGTAGCACTAGCGATAAGTTGAAAGGAGCGAGAAATTTCTCGCCCACAATCACATAGAAAGCTAGGATCGCTAACAGTAGAACGAACAACGGTGCTGCTGTCGGGTAGTTATGCAGGAAGCGTTGTAAACGCTCCCCTAAACTTAGTTTTTCAACCTCAAATGAGGCAACTGTGCCGCCAGCTTTAGCGGCAACGGCTTCAAAATCATCTGCTGCCATCCCTGACCCTCCTCAGATCATCAATAACGACGCGCTAAGCTTAGCCCCAACACTTTTTCAAGCCTTCTTCCGAAGTAATAGAAGTCGCACCGGCTACTGGTTTATCAGTAATTAATTCAACGCCTGTATTTACGAAATCTAAGCCATCAGTATTTTTAGGCTTAGTACCTGATTTAGCGAACTCAGCAACCGCCTCGACCCCCTTAGACGCCATTAATAAGGGGAATTGCATAGAAGTCGCACCAATTACGCCATCCTTAACGTTTTTCACACCAGGGCAACCGCCATCTACTGACACGATCAAGACCTCTTTTTCTTTACCCACCGCTTTCAGCGCCTCATAAGCACCCGCTGCCGCTGGCTCATTAATGGTGTAAACTACATTCACGCCGGAATCTTTCTGCATCAGGTTTTCCATGGCTTTACGACCACCCTCTTCAGAACCTTGGGTGACATCATTGCCAACAATACGCTTGTCGTCTTCATCACCCATTTTCTTTGCATCTTTCAGATCAATGCCGAAGCCTTTTAAGAAGCCTTGGTCACGCGCAACATCTACCGAAATTTGATTAGCATTCAAATCTAATAGAGCAATTTTCGCGTCTTTCGCTTTGTCACCTAAAGTTGCTGCTGCCCATTGACCAATTAGCTCGCCCGCTTTGAAGTTATCAGTGGCAAAAGTAGCATCGGCTGCATTTGCGGGATCTAAAGGAGTATCTAAAGCGATGACTAAAATACCCGCTTTACGTGCCTTTTCTACAGAAGGAACAATCGCTTTAGAGTCATTGGGGGTAATCAGAATCCCCTTAGCACCGGCTGCGATTAAGTTTTCAATCGCTTGTACTTGTGAGTCATTATCGCCATCTACTTTGCCTGCAAAGCTTTGTAGGGTCATACCCAGTTCTTTAGCTTTAGCTTCAGCACCTTCTTTCATTTTTACGAAGAAAGGATTGGTATTGGTTTTGGTGATCAGGCCGACAACTGCGCCTTCTGCATGGCTAACTGCTGGAACTAACAGGCTTAAAGATAAAGCAACAGCGATAGAAGTTTTCTTGAACATGGTAAGTCTCCTCCAAATGTCATAAATACCGAGTGGTTCATAGGTGGCGGCGTTTTCGTTTCTGCTTGCTACTCACGCTGCTTGATAAAAAGCTTAATCCGCTCTGAAAGCGCTGTCAATAAATAATTCAATTTGATTTATTAATAGATGCAGACTACTCTTAGTACTGCATGCGGCGTTGTACAGCTTATAATCAGCGCTTTTCTAAAAAGTCAGGGATACGGCTAGAGGAGAACTTTGTGAAACTGAAGCAAACCAGTGGAGGCAGCAATTTATCAGGCATTGCACAATACAATGAACGCTTGATCCTGCAACTGATTCGCCGCTCTGGCAGCCTGACCAAAGCAGAAATTTCGCGCCTCACTCAACTCAGTGCACAAACTGCTTCAGTGATTATTAATCGCTTACTGGATGATGAGTTGCTGTATAAACAAGAGCGCCGCTATGAAATTGGTAAAGTCGGCCAGCCTGCCGTACCGATTGCTTTGAACCCTGAAGGTGCCTACTCAATTGGAGTGAAGATTGGACGGCGGGGTCTAGATCTAGTCTTAATCAATTTTACTGGGGTGATTCTGCAACGGATTAATCATAGCTACGATTACCCCGATCCTGAGTTTATTTTCCCAGCGATTGATCATGGGATTAAAGACTTGATTGCCACGCTCAACCCAAGCCAGCATCAACGTTTACTTGGGATTGGCATTGCAGCACCTTATGGTTTAGGTGGTTGGCAGCAAGAAGCGGATATTCCGAATACAATTACTGAGCGTTGGAACAGTCTAGATATTAAAGAAACTGTGCAAGCCCAACAGCCCTACCCAGTTTGGCTAGTCAACGATGCTACCGCTGCTTGTATAGCCTCACTCGAATTTGGTAATCCAGAGCGCTTTAATAATTACTTACATATTTTCGTCGGCACTTTTATTGGTGGCGGCATTATTATGAATCGCACTTTATATTTGGGTAGCTTTAATAATGCGGGTGCCATTGGCTCGATGCCTTTGCCGAGTAGTTATGCACAAAGTGCAACCGTAGGATCTACGGTGCAACTCATTAACTGTGCTTCGCGCTATTTATTAAATAATCGCTTTGAAACTCATCAACTTGACCCGAATTTAGAAGTTGAGCTACTCGCCAATGATGAAGCTGCAAATAGTTCATTGAGCCGCGAAATTTTCCAAACCTGGATGCAAGCGGCAGCAGCAGCAATTGCTTATGCAGTGGTGGCCTCTGCAAGCTTAATCGACTTTGAAGGGGTGATTATTGATGGTTTACTACCCGCCCGTTTAACCAAGCAACTCACCGAGGCTATTCAGGCTGAAATGAAAAAACTTGATATAGAAGGTTTAATTCTACCTAAACTTTCTGCCGGAACTATTGGCAATGATGCACGCGCTTTAGGTGGAGCTTTCTTGCCGTTTTATACTAATTTCGCCCCTGATCGAAGTATTTTAATTAGCAGTGAAGATAATATTTTTCAGGCTTTCTAAAAAATGCTAAAAATCCGTGTTTTTGCTATCCTCAACCGTTTATTTTAATACTAACTTTAACGATGACTATCATTTGGCTGATCCGCCACGCTGAAAGCACTGCAAATGCCGGGGCAGTAACGCATGATCCTAGTTCAAGCCCTCTCACTGATCAAGGCTGGCAACAAGCACGCCTGCTGGCTGAAGAATTTAAATGTGCGCCAGATTTGATAATAAGCTCGCCTTTTTTACGTACTATCCAAACAGCAGCACCTACACGAACTCGTTTTTACCAAGTCCCATATGAAATCTGGCCGATTCAGGAGTTTACCTATTTAGATCCAGCATCTTGTGTAGGCACGACTGTTGCTCAGCGCAAGGCGCGCGTAACTGCTTACTGGCAGCAGCAAGATCCAAGCTATAAAGATGGTAAAGGTGCTGAGTCCTTTAGTCAGATGCTAGCACGAGTTCGAACTATGCTAGAGCGTTTAGCTACTCAACAAGGATTGATAGCGGTCTTTGGGCATGGGCAAATTATGCGCGCTACCCAATTAATCCAAGCGCATCCTGAGTATAGCGATCTCGAAATAATGCAAGCCTTTCATCAAGCCCCCCCTATTCCTAATGCTTGCATTCTTCCACTTGAACTTAACTAGCTCAATGAGCTAGTTGAATAGCAGCAGGCAAAACTGGAACTGAAGGTCTAATGGGTACTTGGCGTTGATGTGCTTGATAACGAACATGAATCCAAGCTGGTAAAGTAAGGCCAGCTAAGAAAATCACCAGCCAAACCCATTTCTGGTGATCAGTCAAAGCCCAGTCACCCCAACGGAAAGGAATATAGCAATATAAAACTACTAAATGGAAAGCGAATACTTGTAAGGAATGTTGCCCTAAAAAGGCTAACCAGCGCCCTAACCAATGGAAAGGTTTGAAAATACCATAGCTTTGATGCCATTTAATCAAACCAGCAATTACATAGACAAAAGCTAAGAAGTTTAATAAGCGCAACCAGCCCATATTATCCCGTGCAATATGCGGATACTCCACTAGCCATTGCCCACCTAGGAAACTGGTAGGTTTTAAATAACCATGTCGCAAACAAAATAATAAAGTAATTAGACCTAAAGCAGCAAAAAACAGTGGCTTATTAAACTCGGTGGTTTCATCTTGATGGCTAAAACGTAGAAAGCCTGCCACCATACCGAGCACAAAAATCAATTGCCAAGCCATATAATCGAAAGCCCCCATCCGTACCATTACTGAGTTAGGTAACTGCTGTAATACCAGATGCCAACCACCTTGATGCGAAAAACCCCAAAGCGTAATACTACCTAAAAGTACTAAAGCGATACCTGCTGCTTTTAAATGCAACATTAAACGCAAAGCTAAGGGGGCGCACAGCATTAGCAGCACATACATAGGGAGAATATCCAGCATGGGTGGCTGATAACTCAGCACAATGCCTGATAACAGTGCACGTAAAGGCTCAACTTGCATTTCAGTTGCAAAACTTTTCCAATCCGCCCCTGAAATCACCGTGAAAACGGTAAAAATAAATACAGCTAATAAAACCGCTAGATGATAAAAATAAATAACGCTGGCACGCTGCCAGACTTTCTGCTCTAAAACTACACCGCCTTTCGTCTGATAGCGGCTATAGACCAAAGCGACTAACATCCCAGATAAAAAGACAAAGCCTTCCGCAGCGCTGACATAACCTGCATATTCATACAAATGTTGGAAAATAGGCTCGCCAAAATGATCCGAAGCCATAATCAGCAGCATAATGCCGCGCAAAATATCTAAAGACAGGTCACGTTTCATAGCTTAAGTTGCAGAGTTATTTCAATAGGAATCAAGGGGCATTTAACCCACTGCGAGTACACTATACCTTTAAATGATGCAGTGCACAAAAGTATCTGTTGTGTAGGATTTACAAGTCATTTACAATCCACACCGCCTAAACTGGGGCTCATAAATTAATCGGTGTTCACCACTTCACGCATCCAACAAAAATGAAAGCTTTTTCAAAATCATGGTTTGTCACTCAAGTCTTTAGCATTTTTAGCTTGCTCTTCGCGGGGTCAGTAGCGGCTGAAGAGGGTTGTTATTCTTTTGTGCAAAAGCTAGCTGAGCAAACTGCACAAAGCCCTTATGTACAAACACCAATGATGCAGGTCGATACGGGGCGGATCACCTATGACCACTATCAGCGTATCCGGTTCCGTGGCGAACAAACCTTTTGGCGCAAAGAAAACTTGCCCTTTCAATTAGAATTTATGCATCCCGGTATGCACTTCATTCGCCCAGTGCAGCTGTATAGTTGGGAAAACGGTCAAGCCACGCCGATTAAATTTTCCAGCAAATACTTTGATTATCGTGAAGTTAAAGACCTTAATCTTGAACAAGATGAAGCACGGATGGGTTTTACTGGTTTCCGTATTTTGTCAAAACTTGGACGCACGGGTGCGAGTGGTGTGATGAATGAAACCTTAGTGTTTCAAGGGGCTAGTTATTTTCGTGGTTTAGGCCAAAATCAAACCTATGGCTTATCGGCACGCGGTTTAGCAATTAATACCTCAATCGAAGGCAAAGAAGAATTTCCGGATTACACGCAATTTTGGCTAGAGAAACCCAGCAAAAATGCGGATAGCCTTGTCTTTTGCGCTTTATTAGACAGCGCCTCTTTAACTGGTGCCAGTCGTTTTGTACTGAAACCTGGTCAATCTACTGAAGTTGAAGTTGCAACTAAAACTTTTCCCCGTGCTACTAGTATAGCTAGCGAGATTGGTGTTGCACCTTTAACTAGCATGTTTTTTCATGGTGAGAACTCCACTCAACACTATGGTGACTATCGCCCAGAAGTTCATGACTCTGATGGCTTGTTGATTCAACAGAACAACCATTGGCTTTGGCAACCTTTGGCTGAAGTGCCCTATTTCACTCTGCAAACTACACCAGTCGCCAAGCTTTCGGGCTTTGGTTTAATTCAGCGTGATCGTGAGTTTGAGCATTATCAGGATTTAGAAGCGCATTATCATCAGCGCCCTAGTGTGTGGGTAGAGCCTCTGAATGATTGGGGGCAAGGAGCCATTCGCTTACTGCGCCTACATACCGACTCAGACATTGTGGATAATATAGTAGCTTACTGGACAGCACCGAATACTAAACAACCGCAAGATTTAAAATACCGTCTCTCTTGGCGCTCAGAAGACCCTCTTGAGCATCAGCTCGGTAAAGTGGTCGCGACCCGTGCGACTAATCGAGCGGTAGATGGTTTACCCGGCCATCAAGGTCGAATTCGCTTTATTCTAGATTTTAATCAACTGCCTAAATTTAAAGGCACACTCAAGGCTATGGTGAGTGTGGATGGACCTGCAGATACCAAACCAGTAGTGATTCAGGAAAATCCCTATATTAAAGGTTGGCGAGTAATTGCACAGATTTACCCAGAAACTTGTGAAAAACCAATTTTTTTTAGCATCCAATTGACGGACGGACGCAACCCTTTGACAGAAACATGGTCATATCCGATTCCGAGGGATTTGTGCACTGCACAGTAAATCCCAAACTAGAGGTGTGGCATGAAAATTGCCCAAATGTAATTACTTAATCATTGTAATCCGGCAACAACAGAACATAAACACGAAGGAAAACAAATGAGTCTCTCGAATAAACTAGCGGTTCCCCAAGCCTCATCTTCGAAAGATCCCTGGGCTTTAGCACGGCGGCGTGCACGTGCCTATTTAGGCTTGCAAGCCTTGCCAGAAACTACTTGTGAGCAAATTATTCAGCACGCCATGCAATATTTACCTGCTAAGCCGCCAAAAGCTGAGGCTGAGCAAATTCAAAGCTTTTTGCAAAGTGCACAGAAGGCAACGCAAATGTTATTAGGTGTTACTTATAGCGAACACTTGGTTAGTAGCGCAAATACCGGCCGCTTCGTGAATTGGACAGCCCGCAAAACCGGCCCGCGAGTGGAGCGTAGCAGTATAAAAGTTGCACCTTTACAGGCGATCTCTTTGCGCTTGAAACCAGTGCAAACTGCAGCCGGCCGGAAGTAGTTAATCCTGCATGGATAAACTGACTCAGCCAGCTTGGCGTAGCGCTGCTACATGGCGGCGCAGTTTCTTTTTTACAGCGATTGTTAGTTTAACCGCTTTAGCCAGTTATTGGTTGGGAGCTAACCTCCCAACTGAACTGCCTTGGTTTTGGCAAGCACTGGTCATCGCCCCTTTTAGCATGCTATTTTTCTGGCTGACTTTAGGCTTTATGACTGCTGTCACTGGCTTATGGGTGATGATCCGTGGTGATCCCTATCGAATTATCCCAGCCCCAGGAGCACCGCTACCTAGTTTAAACGCGAAGCAAACCACTGCGATTCTATTACCCATTTATAATGAAGAAATCGCTTATGTATATGCCGGTTTAAAAAGTATTTACCAATCGCTTGAGCAGACTGGACAGTTAAATTATTTCGAATTTTATATTTTGTCTGACTCAGATGACGCGAGTAATTGGCTACGTGAAGAGTCGGCTTGGTCTGCTCTGTGTCGTGATTTAGGTGCTACAGAGCGTATTCACTATCGTCGCCGTAAACATCGCACTAAAAAGAAAAGCGGCAATGTGATGGATTTTTGCCGGCGTTGGGGCAAACGCCATGAATATATGATTGTCTTAGATGCCGATAGTCTGATGACGGGCGAAGCTTTAGTGCGGATGGTCGATGCGATGGAGCGCAATCCACAAGTGGGACTGATTCAAACACCACTTTATACGATTGGACTGGATACTCTATATGCACGCGGTCAACAGTTCGTGAACCGCTTATATGGCCCAGTCTTCTTTGCAGGTCTGCATTATTGGTGGCTCGGTGATAGTCAGTACTGGGGGCATAATGTCATTTTGCGCACTCGTGCATTTATGGAGCACTGCCATCTGCCTAAACTTAGTGACCGTGGTGTTTTAAGCGGCGAAATCCTAAGCCACGATTTTGTGGAAGCTGCCCTTTTAAATCGAGCAGGTTGGGAAACTTGGCTAGCGCATGATTTAGAAGGCAGTTTTGAACGCCCGCCACCCACTTTAACCGATGCACTAAAACGCGACCGCCGCTGGTGCCAAGGTAATTTACAGCATTGGTTGGTGATCTGGTCGCAAGGTATTTCGCATTTACATCGTTTCCTGCTCTTGGGCGGGATTATGTCTTATGTGGGTTCCTTAATTTGGCTAGCATGGTTGTTGATTTTGACCGCGATTGCTTTGCTTTACCCTGAGCTGACTCTTATTCCGCTTAACCAAGATAATAGTGCTTTATTGGGTCTAACCATTACCTTGCTGTTCTTCTACAAGACTTTTGGTCTGATTCAAGCTTTGCGCAAACGCACTATTCGCTTATTCGGTGGCGTATTTGCTCTAACTCGTTCGGTAGTAGTAGAAACCTTACTCTCCATGCTCACCGCACCGGTACGCATGATGTATTACAGCAAATTCGTGGTTCAAATCTTACGTGGTAAACGCGCTAATTGGGGTACACAACAACGCACGGCTGGAAGTTTAAGTTGGCAGGATGCAGCCCGCGAATACGGCTGGATTACTGCGCTTGGAACAGTTTGGGGTGGTATTTTAGTGATGACTAACCCAATGGCTTTCCTATGGATGTCGCCGGTTTTAGCCGGTTTAGTCTTATCCATCCCCTTAGCAGTTTTAACTAGCGCTCAGACTAGCTTACAAAGCTCTTTATTCCGCACTCCTGATGAAGCGGCACCCGATGCTATTCTGCAAGCTTTTGAGCAAAATTATGTCAAATTACAACAGCATCCGAGCTTATCGACCCGTGACCTATTTATTCGGGTCGTGGTAGACCCACTCGCTTTGCGTCAGCACATGACTTACATTCCGCATCGCTCGAATGTACCAGAATCAACACGCAAACATCGTAAGCAATGGTTAGAGCTGTTACTTAAACGTGGCCCTTCAGCGATTAGCAATCAAGAACGCCTGATTATTCTTGAAGATGCTGGCATGCTCTGTCAATTACATACGGAAGTTTGGCAGCTACCGGAAGAAAAATTCAATCGAATGTGGATGGCTAAGCTTTAAGGATTTGGATGTGTCCCTGATATGCATCCAGTTCGACAATCTGTCCTGAACTCAGCTTGGAAAACTCTGCCGAGCTGACCACCACATAAGGAATGCCATATTCTCGTGCCACAATTGCTGAATGCGCTAAACGACTGCCTTGCAGTACAATAATCCCTTTAAGTTTTGGAATCAGCTGTACCCAGCGATTATCAAAATAAGCACTCACCCAAATACATTGCTCCGGTAAACTAGGCATTTGAGTTGCACTGGAAACTACCTTTAAAACAGCCCCTGTTGTTACTCTAGGACTAGCTAAGGACTGAAACCCTGAAGGGGTATGACTCAGGGCATAATCATAAATTGCTAGATTTACAGCTTGATATTGGCGTACTAAAGCCTGACTAAAATCTTGCTGCTGATACTCCCCCCAATTACAAAACACTAAAGATTTTTTTCCTATTAACTGCTGCTTTAATTTATTTAATTCCAGTAAAAAAATACTACGTAGCTTTAAAGTGAGGGGAGCAGAATTATCCAGACTTAAACTCTCTGCTGAGTTGAGCCATGATAATTCATAAGCATGAATTGGAGGCGCTAATTCGCGCCCCTCACCTGCTTGCAAAATAGTTTGGATAAGCCAAGCGGTAAATAACTTGGAAAGTTGCTGGTAATCAAATTCAGAGTTTACTTCAAAGCTCACTAATAATGCTTCTGCCTTAGTTTTAAACTCAGCACCTCTAAATCCACGCCAAAAACCACCCATTAAAGTAGCTGTATAAAAAAGTTTCTCACGTTTAGGATCAACTAATACCGTACCATCAACTTGATAAGCTAAGAAATCCATTTGAGCAGCTTTAAAACCTAAGCGTTGCAACTCTGGCACAGCATCTTGATAGAGTTGCTTTAGTAAGCTAAAGGATAAAGGTGAAAGCTTGCCTAAGCTTTCTGAAAGTGCAGTAAATTGCCAATTACTCGCGGGGTGTTCTAGGTTTTCAGGTAAAGCTAGCCAAGAACCAATAGCATGGGTCTGGGCACGAACTTGTAGCACCACAATCGTCTGCTCAGTACTGGAATAAGCCCATTCACAATCAAGTGGAAAATCAAAAGCAGCTACTAACTGTTTAGCTAATTTTCGTAAGTGAATCTCTAAAAAACTCAGTTCACTCGGTAAAGCTAAAGGATTAGGTTGTTGGGCCTCTAAACCCATGAGAGCGACTTCTGCCGCCCCTGCAACGACTTGTTGTACTCCTATTGTGGAATACTCGACATACGCATATTCAGAGAAAAAGCTCCAAGGCATGAATAACACACCACCCAGTTCATGCTGAATATACTCCTGCAGCATCAGTAAAGGTGTTTGCTCTAAGCCTAGACTGGTCAATAAGCGCTGATTTTCCGACCAAGCGGTTTGAATCGTCGCCTTCACCTGTTCCCGGCTAACCGCTTCTGAACTCCAAAAATGCCCCGCTAGAGAATGCCCACTACCGTCTTCAGTTTTATTCGCACTGCGCACAATAAACTGCGTCGAATGAGGAAAACCAGCTAGAAAAGCAGCAACTTCAGCAGTTGGCTCAGTGAGTAATAAACTTCGCGGTGTGCGCAAACCGGCTTGAGCTGCTTCGACTAGACGCTGGTATTTAGCCGGTAACTCAGTTGATGAGGCCACGTAAATGCTGCCCTGTTTCATCATAAAGCCCTGCAACTTTGCCGCCTTGTTGCTCAATCAACCAAATCAAATTAAGGGCTTGAAAACAGCCGCCGTACTCTTTGCAGACAATCAAAACAGGTTTGGTTTTAGAGATAGTTAATACGGGCTGCAAATCGGCGGTGGACGCAGTTTCGTAAGGAAGTTGTACCAAATTAGGAATGCTCAGGGTACTAGTACCTGCAGGATCAACCTGAATCTTATAAGCATCCATACTGATTGCTGTTTGTCGAGAAGGTTGAGCGGGTGCTTTGACTTTAAAATCCGCTTGGCCAGTCACAGCTAAACCTTGTTTATTCCATTCGGCTAAGCCACCCTGCAAAAATGCGACATGCTCAAACCCAGCATGCTTTAAAAACTGTGCCCCCATATAACCACGTAAACCTGAATGACAGAGCACAACAATCATCCGCTCTTTAGGTAAGTTTTTCGGCAAAATATCATGTACTAAATCGCCATAGCGAAATACTGCATCATGGCGAATACTGAATTTAGACTGCTCCATCGCCTCACGAATATCTAAGACATAAAGCTCACTGCCACGATTAGCCAGTAACTCTTGTAAAGCTCTGGGGGTAAAAGATTCAATATCTTGATATTGCACCGTAGGTAAATGACTAGCCATCCGTGTTAACTTCGCTTCTTGCTCCATTTCGTGCACAGTTTTTAATTTCCAATCGCGCACCCATTTATCTGTTTCACGCTTAATCACCGTTTCAATCGGCAGTAACTCGCCCTTAACTGGAGTAGCTACACTGCTTGAACTAGCTGCAAATAAAGGGCTAATCGCAAACCAACTCAGGATTAGCAGCACAACCAGCACAGGAATAAATACGGCTTTACGCTTTAGGATTGGTGCATGTTGGATTAAGAATTGACGTGCCGCGATCCAAGCACCTGCTAAAAATACCGAGACCACCCCTATCATTTGCAAAATCGCCTGCCATAAAGAAGCAACCACATCGGGCGGTGGAATCGCAAATGCAGGAGAAGCAAAAACTAACAGGCAAAGGGAGAGCAGAACTTTACGCGGCATGATTTATCCTTATTAACTTGAGCAGCAATAAAGTCATTGACCGCTCTGAGCGCTTAGCGTTCCCTAAAAAGGTAAGACTCAGAACGGTCAATGTGAGCGCGCATTAGAACCAATTTGTTATACACAAACACGTATTAAGCGATTAAAAAAGCTAAATTCATGACCAACTCACTTTATAGCTTTCCAAAGCTTAAGTTATGGGCGCATTCGGAGGTAATAGACTCAATAATTCTGATTTCCGACGAATCCTTAATTTCTGATAAGCGCGCTTGCGATAAGTAATAATACTTGATTCCGCCAAATTCAAAATACGCGCCATCGTCTTAGTGGTATGTCCTTCTAGAATGAGTTCACAAACTCGCGCTTCACGCTCAGATAAAGATGCAGCGCGTAGGTGTATTGATTTAGTTTGTTGACTCTCAAGCTTAAAATGGCGCAATAATAAAGCACTAATCACGGCTGCTTGCTGTTCAAGTTGCACTAATTCTTGGGCTGAAAAGCTGTGTTCTTTGCCAGCATGATAGAGATTAATATAGAACAGCTCTTGGCTATGTTCGTCACGTGCGGCAATAGCAAATTTACCAGTCAATTCAGGGCGATTGAAAAACCGCCGTCGATAAACAGGTGGCAAAGAACCACGGAGTAATAGCTCACAAGCTGGGCGGCGTGGATTGTTTAGTAACTCTTCGGCTAATTTAGCCAGCAAGGTGTCTTGTTGATACTTACCTGCAATATATTGTGAGGCGAGCTGCAACCCTAAATCAGGGCTTGCCACATTATGCGCTAAACGACAAGTTGCCGTTTGGCGATCTGGTGAAAACACAAACACCATATATTGCTCTAAGGCCGCTAAACTACCCACCCATTGAAAAAAACGTGGGTAAAAACGCTCCGAACCCAAAGCTTCAATACAAGCCGCTAGAGCTAGAGCACTTGCGAGAACTTCTTTGGATTTTTCAAGTGTAGTTGATTTGTCAAGCAGAGTGTACTACCTCATTTAAGTGGTTCAATTCGCAGCATTATCCCCTATTCAGGGTATATAGAAATTAGGCAGATCGGCTTAAATTTAAACCATAGCAATAACAAGTCAGCACTGACCAATAAAAACAATAGCTGAAATCGCTAGCGGACAACTTAAACATAGTCATTTGCGAGGTTGGTTATGAAAAAGTTTGCTTTAGCAGCAGCCTTAGTGGCAGCTACTTATTTAGTCCCAATGTCTCAAGCTGAAGCGCTTAGACCGCCACCACCCGAAATTAAATACAATTTGAGTGGTACTTGGGCTAGTGGTCAAGCAACGATTCGTCAATACCATGATAATTTGACGATTAGGATCGGGCAGCGCGGGCCATTTATGGGTTGGTTTACTGGCTCTGATAGTATTGCAGTTAATTTCACGGATGATCCCGGCTGCTGTACTGCCAAAATAACTGGCAATGGTGAAGTACTGCGCTGGAGTAACCAGTCCAAATGGCTTAAAGAATAAATTTGCATTAACTCTCCAACTCCTCCTCTCCTCAACGCTGAATCAGGCTCCCACCAGAGCCTGATTTAATTTGTGCAGCTTAAATCTTGTCCCTTTTTTCTAGGGACAAAGCTTATGCTTGAAGTCTTTAAGCTAAGCTGCAGAAAACAGGCAATGGAGGAGTGCTCTCATGTATATCCCAGACAATACACCACGTCATTCGGTGTATTACGACTATCAAATTTACCCCTTTCGCACCCCGCCCGAATTAAACGGTGAGGCCAAACGCTATCCTGTTGTGATCGTTGGTGCAGGGCCGATTGGCTTAGTCACTGCTTTGGAGCTGGCAAGTTATGGCACGCCAGTCGTAGTCATTAGCGCTGAAGTACAGGTGTCACATGGCAGTCGGGCGATTGTATTTACCCGCCGTTCGATGGAAATTTTGCAGCAAGTGGGCATTGCTGAGCGCATGTTGGAAAAGGCCTATCCGTGGCGCTCTGGCAATTCGATTTATCGTGGACAGCGCGTATTTCGTCTTGAAGCACCTTATGATGAAGATGATCGCTTTCAGCCTTTAAACAATCTCCAGCAGCAATATGTGGAACAATATCTGGTTGAGCAAGCTCAGCAAAATCCGCTGATTGAATTGCGTTGGGGCAGTAAGGTCATTGGCGTAACGAGCTTGCTGGATCATGCCGAAGTGCAGATTGATACGCCCGAAGGTGAATATAGCTTGAGTTGCGATTGGCTGATTGCGGCGGATGGTGCGAAATCTACGATTCGCCAAGAACTAGGTTTACGCATGGAAGGTGCCTCTTATAGTGGTCGTTTCGTAATCGCGGACATTAAAATTGATATTCCGTGGCCCACTGAACGCTTGGCCTACTTTGATCCTGATTGGAATCGCGGCAATACCATTCTCATGCACCGCCAACCAGAAGGTATTTGGCGTTTGGATTATCAATTGCCGCCGAATGAAACACCTGAGCAAGCCCTTGCACCGGAATCTTTGCATACCCGCATTCAAGCGCAGTTGGATATGGTGGGGATTAGTGCGCCTTGGGAACTCGATTGGTGTTCAGTGTATTCAGCACGGGCGATGACTTTGCCCGATTATGTGCACGAGCGAATTATTTTCACTGGTGATGCTGCCCATATGCTGCCGATTTTTGGGGTACGCGGTGCGAATACTGGCTTTCAGGATGCACAGAATTTAGCATGGAAACTCGCCATGTTGTTGAAAGGTGTGGGTACACCAGAATTGCTAGCTACTTATTCCAGCGAACGGGTTATTGCTGCGCGCGAAATTATTGCCGAAGCCAGCAAAAGTACCCGCTTTATGACCCCACCTGATCGTGGTTATCGTTTATTGCGGGACGCGGTGTTATCGCTATCGCTTACCCAAGCGTTTGTCCGTCCCTTATTTCACTGGCGCACTTCACGTCCGCATGATTATCACGAAACTCCGTTGAATGCACTCAATGATGATAATGGTCAATTTACGGCTGGCTCCGCGCAAGGGATGCCCCTGCAGAATATTCGCTTGGCCGCCAATGACTATTTGTTCGATCATTTAGGTGCAGCTTTTCATTTGCTTTATTTCACTAATCAAACCGTGCCTGAAAGCCTTTTGCAGCAAGTGGCTGAGCTAGAACAGCAAGGTATTCCGCTGAAAATTTTGACTATTGGTAAGGGGCAGGCTTTAGCTGATTCAGATGGTCATTTTGCCAAGCGTTATGACGCACAAACAGGTACAGCCTATTTAATTCGCCCTGATCAACATGTTTGTGCGCGTTGGAAAAATCTTACAGCAGAACAGTTAAAAGCAGCGAT
Organism: uncultured Thiothrix sp.; assembly: GCF_937876535.1. Taxonomy (GTDB): domain Bacteria; phylum Pseudomonadota; class Gammaproteobacteria; order Thiotrichales; family Thiotrichaceae; genus Thiolinea. The sequence goes on along the minus strand of NZ_CALFHZ010000020.1, from coordinate 78,624 downwards.
TTATCGGGCATTAGGACAAGGGGCAAAGTGATGAGTCAATTACCATTAACGGAATTAGAAGTGGTTTATGATGCTTTGGCAGAGGCGATTAATCAGGTTGGGACTGAGCAGGAAAGTTTATTCTTAACCAAGCTGGTGCTATTGCTGGCGAATCAAGTTGGCAATCAAGCACAAGTGGAGCAAGCCATTCACACTGCATTATTAGATCTGCAATAGATCAAAACTCTTATGAACTTGAGGAGTTATTTCTCAAGTTCTAATTCCCTGCTCACACAAACCTTAGTCTCAAATTCTGTTGAGTTTAGCTAAAATCAGGCTTTATCTTGCTGCGGGGTGCATTGATGGCTTTTCAAATTCGAGCAGTCGATACTCTAAACCAACTACAAATTGCTGAATTAAGTGACTTATTGATAGCTTGCGTGGAGGCAGGTGCTTCTGTGAGTTTTATGCTGCCACTCCCGAAAGCTAAAGCAGAAGCTTATTGGCAGGAGATTAATACCCGTCTGCAGCAAGACGAACGCCTAGTTTTGATTGCCGAAACAGAAACTGGTGAAATACTCGGCTCAGTGCAAATTGTTTTAAGCCAGCCTGAAAATCAGCCACATCGTGCCGATTTAAGCAAAATGTTGGTGCATCCTAAGGCACGGCGGCAAGGCATCGCAGCAGCCTTACTCACTGCGGCTGAAGCGGGTGCAAAAACACAGGGTAAACGGTTATTGGTTTTAGATACCGCCAATCCTGAGGCGGAACGCGTCTATGAACGGGGTGGCTGGCAACGTTGTGGGGTAGTTCCTGATTATGCACTCTGGCCAACAGGCGGTTTTTGCGACACTACCTTTTTTTATAAAAAACTCTAAATGTTTGCGGATGAGCGTGATTTATTTTTAGCTCTACTCTTTGTAGCAGAGCTGCTGACCAGTATTCGTGTGCTGCTACGCCCGCATCGCCAGCCCGCTACGCGCATCGCCTGGTTGGTAGTGATTCATATGCTGCCGTTGGTAGGCATGTTAACCTATTTATTGTTTGGTGAAGTTTATCTAGGCCAGCGTTTATCCCGCCAATTTCGACGTGCTAAAAAGCAATTACCCGCTAAAGCCGAATGGCAACTGAGTTTAGATTTACCTGATGTTTATCTACCTTTATTTAAACTGGCCTATTCGATTAGTGGCTTTCTACCGGTAGGCGGCAACCGTGCAAGTTTGCCTGCTGACAGTAATGCGGTGATTGATCAACTGGTAACGGATATAGCGCAAGCACAGCAGCATGTGCATATTGTTTTTTACATTTGGCTACCGGATCACAATGGCAGCAAGATGGTGGAGGCAATTCAAGATGCGGCACTACGGGGTGTGCAATGTCGTGTTTTAGTCGATAGTTTGGGTTCACGTAGTTTAATCCATTCTAAACATTGGCAAACCATGCAAGCGGCTGGTGTCAAGCTCGCTCAAGCTTTACCCATTGGAAAACTCCCCCCTTTTACGGGCAGAATTGATGTGCGCAATCACCGTAAAATCGTGGTGATTGACCAGCAAATTACCTATTGTGGTAGCCAGAATTGTGCCGACCCAGCATTTTTACCTAAAGCCGCTTTTGCCCCCTGGGTGGATATGATGTTGCGCTTTGAAGGACCCATTGCACAACAAAATCAATATCTATTTGCTAGTGACTGGATGATGCATGTGCGTGAAGACTTAAGTGCACTCCTGAAGCAGCCTGCTCCAACTAGTTTGGACTCTACAGTTTGGGCACAAATCCTAGGAACGGGTCCAACAGTACGTGCTTCAGCAGTCTCTGAAATGTTTACCTTGTTGATTCATAGTGCTCGACAACAGCTATTTATTACCACCCCCTATTATGTACCGGACGAAAGCATGCATAACGCCTTGTGCACAGCAGCTTACCGTGGAGTGGAAGTGAAAATTATCTTTCCCGCACGCAATGATTCTTGGATTGTGAGTGCAGCCAGCCGTAGTTATTACGCTAGCCTCTTACAAGCAGGTGTACAGATTTATGAATATACCGGCGGTCTACTGCATGCGAAGACCCTCACTTTCGATGGACAAATCAGCATGATTGGTTCGGCCAATTTAGATCGGCGCAGTTTTGATTTGAATTATGAAAACAATATGTTGATTTATAGCGACATAGTGACTGCACAGATTTTAGCACGTCAACAGGAGTATTTAGCTGGCTCTAAACCGGTTACCTTAAAGCAAGTACAGGCTTGGCGACTGCCACGGCGCTTATGGAATAATAGTATTGCGATTTTGGGGCCACTCCTTTAGCCACCTAACCCACTTATATCCTACTGCAAAACTTGTATGCTCTTGCTCAGAGTTAGCGCTTTTGTTTACATAAGTCAGGGTAAGTTTACTTAGATACATTACTATTAAACTTAACCCTTCCACTGTAATCTTTGGCACTCTCAAGGAGGCTAGCATGTTTACTTATCAGCATATTTTAGTTCCAGTCGATTTCTCACCTGTGAGCAAACGCAGTATTAATCGTGCTCAAGAGCTGGCCACACAATATCAAGCACGCTTAACTATTCTGCATATTGTTGAAGACGTCCCTTTGAGCGTCACTGCCTTTGGGGATGTGGGAGCCATTTATTTAACCCCTGCGAATCAAGAGCAACAAACCCATAGTGATCGAGTAAAACTGGCTGATTTAGCTAAAGAAATGAATCTAGATTCTTCCGTTAAACTTGAAGTAATCGAAGGTTATGCGACCTCCAGCATCACCACCTATGCAGAAGAAAATCAAGTCGATTTAATTGTGATTGGTCACAGTGCTAAACATGGTTTGCTTGGTCTCTTAATGGGTTCGACGGCTGAAACTGTCACTAAACATGCTAAATGTGATGTTTTAGTCATGCGCGTGCCACAAACTGAAACTCAAGAGAACACTACTATCTAGGGTCTTGCCTTCGCTCTAAGCAGGTGTTAGAACACAGGCTGATTAATTGGCTTCGCTTGAAGGAGAGGAATACCGCATGACCCAAACGACTAAAATTTATTTGCCTGAATCCGAGATGCCAACACATTGGTATAATGTTGCGGCAGACTTGCCCACTCCACCAGCACCCTATTGTGGGCCGGATGGCACTCCCGTTCCCCCTGAGGCGATGCTTGCGATTTTTCCCGAGGAAATTTTAAAGCAGGAAATGAGTGCGGAGCGTTGGATTCCGATTCCTGAGCCAGTGCGCGAAGCCTTAACCATGTGGCGGCCTTCACCCTTGTATCGTGCGCATCGTTTGGAAAAAATGCTCGGTACACCCGCAAAAATTTACTACAAAAATGAAGCCGTCAGTCCAGCCGGTTCGCACAAGCCAAACAGTGCTGTGCCACAAGCTTATTACAACCGCGAAGCAGGCATTCGCCGTTTAACCACTGAAACAGGTGCGGGTCAATGGGGTAGTTCCTTGGCTTTAGCAGGACAGATGTTCGGCATCGACGTGCGCATTTATATGGTGAAAATCAGCTACGAGCAAAAGCCTTATCGCCGTTCCATGATGACCACTTGGGGCGCAGAAGTATTCCCAAGTCCCACTGATATGACCAATGCAGGTCGAGCGATTTTGGCCGCTGATCCGAACTCGAATGGCTCTTTAGGCATTGCGATTTCCGAAGCGGTGGAAGAAGCTGCCAGCCGCCCTGATACCAATTACGCGCTTGGCTCAGTGCTGAATCACGTGTTACTGCATCAAACTATTATTGGTTTGGAGGCGAAAAAACAATTGGCTTTGGTCGGTGATTACCCTGACATGGTATTTGCACCTTGTGGCGGCGGCTCGAACTTCGGCGGAATTGCCTTCCCTTTCTTTGCCGATAATGCGGCCGGTAAGCAAGTGCGCTTGGTCGCGGTTGAGCCAACTTCTTGTCCCACTTTGACCAAGGGCGTGTATACCTATGACTTCGGTGATACCGCTGGTTTAACACCAATGATGAAGATGTATACACTGGGTCATAACTTTATGCCACCAGGGATTCATGCGGGTGGCTTGCGTTACCACGGTGCATCAGCTTTAGTAAGCCAGATGTATAATGAAAAATTGATTGAAGCCACTTCAGTTGGCCAATTAGAAACCTTTGCAGCGGGTGTGCTGTTCGCGAAAAGTGAAGGTATTGTGCCAGCACCTGAATCGTGCCACGCCATCGCAGCGATGATTCGTGAAGCAAAAGAATGTGCAAAAACCGGCGAAGCAAAAACCTTGCTCTTCAATTTATCCGGTCACGGTCACTTTGATATGACTTCTTATGATCGTTATTTACGTGGTGAGTTGACGGATTTCGATTATCCCGAAGAAGCGATTAAAGCCTCTTTAGCGGATTTGCCGAGTTTTGCAAAAGTATAAAATTTAAAAAGAAGCCCTAATCCTTAGGGCTTCTACTTCTAACTGACTAAGTAGAGGGTGTGTACATCACAATTGCACTCGCCCATTTATAGCTGACATAAATCAGCCCAGCAATCACATAAGCTAAAACACTAGCTTGCAAAACTCTTAAATCAGCGCTGTGGTCAGTATATTGATGCTCAAAAACCAACGAAAAAATAAGCGCTAAACTGATACTAAATAAAAAGCCTGTAGCAATATCTGTTGGCCAATGCGCACCTAAATAAATGCGCGAAACTGCCACCATTAGAATCATTAACGCTAAGATCAAAACACTGAGTAAGCGTACCCAAGGCTTTTGAATACCACGTACCGCAAACCAAATCAGCCATAAACCTAACAAACTACTGAAGGTAGTATGTCCACTTGGGAAGGAATACACACTGACGCCACGCTCATAAAGATTTAGCTCTGGCCGCCCTGCCTCTACTAATGACTTAATCCCAGAAACGAAAGCTCCGGCACCCGCTATAGTGGTTAAGATTGCGGTGAATAAAGCCCAGCGCTTTTGATAGATCAGCATCAAGCATAAAGTCGTGAAGGCAACAGTCACTACCAACCAGTTGCCTAAGAGAGTTGCTATTAACATAGGCGGATCAAGTACGGGACTTCGCCAAGAACGAATCAACTCACTCAAGCTAGAATCAAACGTGGTATAGCCAGCAATAGAAACACGGGTGATAAAACCGAACACACCGAGCAAAGCAGCTACTAAAGCAGCTATTAAAAAACGATGATTTAGGCGGGGATTCACTTCTTAATCCTAGAAAAAATACACCCCAATAAATTAGCACAAACTTTAAAATAGCCTGCTATTAAATTCTGACTACTAACTACTTAATCCTTGTACACAAGTTTTAGCTAAGACGTAGTAAAGCCGCTCGCACCTCTGCCAATTCACTTCGCGTCTGAATTAATAAAGCATCCCAGACCTCATCAGACTGTCGCTCAATCGCCTGCTCTTCCCAATCTTTATCGTGAGCACCTTGTAAATCAGCTACTAATTTCTGTTCACGTTTCACTAATTCCGTTTCGAGCGCCTCTAATTCGGCACGGGTAGCAGGCTGGCGATTTGTACTATTCACAATCAGGACTCCTTAAGAAGATAATGAGTTTGAGCATAGTACAAAGCCCCATGGGCTACCTTGATAGACATCGGTTTTTTGAAGGGTTAAATGCATAAAAAAAGCCCTGCATGGCAGGGCTTCTTCTTAATCAAATTTTAGAGCTGTTGCTTAAGCTGCTTTCTCAGCCGCTTTCACATACTCTGACATTTGATCAAAGTTCAGGTAACGGTAGATATCACCAGCCATGCTGTCGATTGTCTTCGCGTATTCCATGTACTCAGCTACAGTCGGTAACTTACCCATAATCGCAGCAACCGATGCCAACTCAGCAGAGGCTAAGTAAACATTGGAGCCAGTCCCTAAACGATTCGGGAAGTTACGGGTTGAGGTAGAAACTGCAGTACTACCCGGAGCGATGCGTGCTTGGTTCCCCATACACAATGAACAGCCCGGCATCTCTGTGCGTGCGCCTGCACGACCATAGATATTGTAGTAGCCCTCTTCCATCAACTGATGTTCATCCATCTTAGTCGGTGGAGCGACCCATAAGCGCGTTGGAATCCCATCAACTTTATTCAACAGCTTACCCGCTGCACGGAAGTGACCGATATTGGTCATGCAAGAACCAATGAAGACTTCTTGAATCGCATCACCTTGAACAGTCGACAATAAACGTGCATCGTCTGGGTCATTCGGAGCACACAGAATCGGCTCTTTAATCTCAGACATATCGATTTCAATCACAGCAGCGTATTCAGCATCGGCATCAGCACGCATTAAGCTTGGATTGGCTAACCACTCTTCCATGCCCTTAATCCGACGATTGATCGTGCGCGCATCGCCATAGCCTTCCGATAGCATCCACTTTAACATCACAATGTTAGAGCGTAAGTACTCAGCAACTGAATCTTCAGACAGGGTAATAGTACAACCCGCAGCAGAGCGCTCAGCAGAAGCATCTGATAATTCAAAAGCTTGTTCTACGGTTAGCGTATCCAAGCCTTCGATTTCTAAGATACGACCATTGAATACGTTTTTCTTACCTTTCTTTTCAACGGTCAATAGACCTGCTTGAATCGCATAGTAAGGAATCGCATGGACTAAGTCGCGTAAGGTGATACCGGGTTGGCGTTCACCTTTGAAACGAACTAACACAGACTCAGGCATGTCTAGCGGCATAACGCCCGTCGCAGCCGCGAAAGCAACCAGACCTGAACCTGCTGGGAAAGAAATACCAATCGGGAAGCGAGTATGGGAGTCACCACCTGTACCAACGGTATCTGGCAACAACATACGATTCAACCAAGAGTGGATAACACCATCACCCGGACGGAGAGATACACCACCACGAGTCATAATGAAATCTGGCAAGGTGTGATGAGTTACTACGTCAACTGGCTTTGGATAAGCTGCAGTATGGCAGAACGACTGCATCACTAGGTCTGCAGAGAAGCCTAAACAAGCCAAATCTTTCAACTCGTCACGGGTCATAGGGCCAGTGGTATCTTGTGAGCCGACGGTAGTCATCTTCGGTTCGCAATACGCACCCGGACGAATACCTGCTACACCACAAGCTTTACCGACCATTTTCTGCGCTAAGGTATAACCTTTGCCCGTATCTGCTGGTTGCTCTGGAGAGCGGAACAGGTCAGAGGCAGCTAAACCTAAAGCTTCGCGGGCTTTATTGGTTAAACCACGACCCACGATCAGATTGATCCGGCCACCGGCACGTACTTCATCTAATAACACAGGAGTTTTTAGGCTGAAAGTAGAAATGACTTCATCCGTGCCATGACGTTTAACCACGCCTTGATACGGATAAACATCAATGACGTCGCCCATTTCCATTTTAGCAACATCCATTTCAATCGGCAGAGCGCCTGCATCTTCCATGGTGTTGAAGAAAATTGGAGCAATTTTGCTACCGAAGCAATAGCCGCCCGTGCGCTTGTTCGGAATTCCCGGCATATCTTCACCGAAGAACCACAACACCGAGTTGGTCGCAGACTTACGGGAAGAACCTGTGCCCACTACGTCACCGACATAAGCGACTGGGAAGCCTTTGGCTTTGACGGCTTCAATTTGCTTTAAAGGACCTACTGAACCATTGTTCACTGGCTCAATCCCATCCCGTGCCATTTTCAGCATGGCATTCGCATGCAAAGGAATATCAGGGCGTGACCAGGCATCTGGAGCTGGAGATAAGTCGTCAGTGTTGGTTTCACCAGGGACTTTGAATACAGTGACAGTAATTTTTTCAGCCAATTCAGGGCGTGAAGTAAACCACTCACCGGCTGCCCAAGAATCCATAACTTGCTTTGCTGAGGCATTACCTGCTTTAGCTTTATCCGCAACATCATGGAAAGCATCGAACATTAATAGAGTATGTGACAGTGCTTTCGCCGCGGCCTGAGCAGTTGCTGGATTATCCAAAGCAGCAATTAAAGGCTGAACATTGTAACCACCCAGCATAGTACCTAATAGCTCAACCGCACGTTCTGCACTGAGCAACTTAGAGTGCGCTTTGCCACTGGCAAGATCTGCTAAATAAGCAGCCTTCACATAAGCAGCTTCGTCAACACCCGCTGGAACACGGTTTTCAATTAAATCAACCAAGAAGGCTTCTTCGCCTGCTGGAGGATTCTTTAACAGCTCAACTAAAGCTGCAGTTTGTGCAGCGTCTAAAGCTTTAGGTGGAACACCCTCAGCAGCACGCTCTTGCACATGGTTACGATAAGCTTCCAACATGAGACATTATCTCCTCAAACACAATTCTTTGAACTACCGTTTAGCTACAGGCACGTAATCGCGACGTGGCGAACCGATATACAATTGACGTGGACGGCCGATACGTGATTCTTCGTCACCCATCATTTCATTCCATTGAGAAATCCAGCCTACGGTACGCGCTAAGGCGAACATGACGGTGAACATCGTGACAGGAATACCCATGCTCAGGAAAATAACGCCTGAGTAGAAATCCACGTTTGGATATAGACCACGCTCTTTGAAGAACTCATCACTCAGAGCAATTTGCTCTAATTCGCGAGCGATATCGAATAATTTCTGGTTTGGATTGCCCGGTGGCAATTTATCCAGAATTTCATTAGCTAACTTACGGATAATCTTGGCACGTGGGTCATAGTTTTTGTAAACACGATGACCAAAGCCCATTAAACGGAAACGATCATTCTTATCTTTAGCGCGATCAACCCAATGTGACAGCGGTTGACCGGATTTTTCGATCTCACGCAGCATATTGATGACGGCTTCATTCGCACCACCGTGTGCAGGCCCCCAGAGCGAAGCAATACCCGCTGCAGTCGCTGCATAAGGATTGGCCTCCGAGCTACCCGCTAAGCGTACCGTTGAAGTTGAAGCATTTTGCTCATGGTCAGCATGGAGGATCAGGATGACATCCAAAGCTTTAGCCAAGAGTGGGTCAACTTCATATTCCTCAGTAGGCACTGCAAACATCATGCGTAAGAAGTTATCTGCATAACCCAACTTATTCAGCGGATACATGAAAGGCAAACCGCGTGAATACCGGAAGCTCCAGGCTGCAATCGTTGGCATCTTCGCAATTAAGCGATGCGCGCAACGCTCACGTTGTATTGGATCATGAATATTTAAGTCTTCATGATAGAAGGCAGACAACGCACCAACAACACCAACCATAGTAGCCATCGGATGCGCATCACGGCGGAAACCACGATAGAAGAATTGCATTTGATCATGCAGCATCGAGTGACGCGTGATGATATGCTCGAAATCTTCTTTTTCAGCCTGAGTAGGTAACTCACCTTTTAACAGCAAATAGCAGACTTCTAAGAAGGTACTTTGCTCAGCTAATTGCTCAATTGGGTAGCCACGATACAGCAGCTCACCCTTATCGCCATCAAGATAAGTAATCGCACTCGAACAACTTGCAGTCGCCAGATAACCTGGGTCATAAGTAAACAGGTTCAGCTCTTTAGTCAGCTTGCGGATGTCTATGGTTTTGGTTCCCATAGTTGGACTCAATACATCCAGCTCGACTTGCTTACCCGTCAAGTTGTCAGTCAGTGTAACGGTATGTTTGGTCATCATGGTACTCCAAGTATCTGGTGGTTCGGGATTATTTGCTCAGAGCGGCAGCAATACCTTTACCCAGCTCAGCTGGAGATTTAACGGTAATGACACCGGCAGCTTCGAGGGCTGCAAACTTCTCATTTGCAGTGCCCTTGCCGCCTGCAATAATCGCGCCAGCATGCCCCATCCGCTTACCTTTTGGTGCAGTCACACCCGCAATATAAGCAGCAACAGGCTTGGTCACATATTCTTTAATAAAGGCTGCAGCTTCTTCCTCAGCAGAACCACCGATTTCACCACACATCAGAATGGCTTCAGTTTGTGGGTCAGCTTGGAACAATTTCAGTGCATCAATAAAGCTAGTGCCCGGAATTGGATCACCACCAATACCGATACAAGTACTTTGACCCCATTCATTAGTTTGTTTGACCGCTTCATAAGTCAAAGTACCAGAACGCGATACGATACCAATCGTACCTGGCTTGTGAATATGACCAGGCATAATACCGATTTTGCACTCACCAGGAGTGATCACACCAGGGCAGTTCGGGCCGACTAAACGCACACCTAAACTATCCACGATCATTTTCGCTTCCAGCATATCCAGCGCTGGAATGCCTTCAGTAATACAAACGATCAGTTTTACACCGGATTCTGCGGCTTCAATGATGGAATCTTTACAGAAAGGGGCTGGAACATAGATGACAGATGCATCCGCACCCGTATCACGTACTGCGTCTTTCATGGTGTTGAAGACTGGCAAGCCTAAGTGCGTCGAACCACCTTTGCCTGGAGACGTACCACCGACCATTTTGGTGCCGTAAGCAATCGCTTGCTCAGAGTGGAAAGTACCTTGCTTACCGGTGAAGCCTTGGCATAAAACTTTAGTATCTTTATTAATCAGTACGCTCATGCAGCACCTCCTACAGCAGCAACGATTTTACGAGCAGCATCGCCAAGGTCATTGGCAGCAATTACCGCTAAACCACTGTTATTCAGCAGTTCCGCACCTTTTTCAGCATTATTCCCTTCCAAGCGCACCACGACAGGAACTGTCACATTAACTTTTTGTACCGCTTGAATGATACCTTCAGCAATCAAATCACAACGAACGATACCGCCGAAGATATTAACCAGAATGCCTTTCACTGAGCTGTCAGATAGAATGATCTTGAAAGCAGCCGCTACCCGCTCAGCCGTTGCACCACCACCCACGTCTAAGAAGTTAGCAGGTTGACCACCGGACAATTTGATAATGTCCATGGTTGCCATCGCTAAACCAGCACCATTCACTAAGCAACCGATGTTACCTTCCAGAGCAACATAGTTCAGATCCCACTCAGAGGCTTCGATTTCACGTGCATCTTCTTGAGATTTATCGCGCATCGCGACTAGATCAGGTTGACGATATAAAGCATTGCTATCGACGTTTACTTTGCCGTCTAAGCACAGCAGATTGCCTTCTTTAGTCACCACTAACGGATTGATTTCTAATAAAGACAAATCTTTTTCTTTAAACATTTTGCCTAAGCCGACTAACAGCTTAGTAAACTGATTAATTTGGTCGCCTTTTAAGCCTAAACCAAAAGCCAATTCACGGCCTTGATAAGGCATCACCCCAGCAATCGGGTCAATGGCAGTTTTCAGGATTTTTTCAGGAGTTTCGTGAGCCACTTTCTCAATTTCCATCCCGCCTTCAGTCGAAGCCATGATAACCACACGACGGCTAGCACGATCTAAGACTGCACCTAAATACAGCTCACGATCAATATTGCAGGTTTCCTCAACCAGAATCGTATTGATCGGTTGACCATTAGCGTCGGTTTGGAAAGTCACCAAATTGGTGCCGAGTAAAGAGCCAGCAAATTTGCCTGCTTCAGCGGGGTTATCAAATAACTTAACACCACCTGCTTTGCCACGGCCACCGGCATGTACTTGTGCCTTGACAACGACTTTAGGAGTGCTTAAGGATTTAGCGGCTTCTTCAGCTTCAGCAGCACTAGTTGCTACCTTGCTATTTGGCACAGGCAGGCCATATTGGCGAAATACTGCCTTGGCTTGATACTCGTGTAAATTCATCCTGATTTCCTTTAGTTGCTAACCCACTTTTAACAGCAGGTTTTGTTCGCACAAACGCCACGACTCTTGCAAGCAAGGCGTGGCGTGTAGTGTTTTTTAGTATGCGCAATTAACGCTTGCGGTTAACTGCGTGCAATGCGCGTCCATCGACAGATAACATAGCTTCATGCACTGACTCAGACAAAGTGGGATGACCGAAGACCATCCGTGCTACATCCTCTGCTGAGCTTTCACATTCCATTGCAATCACAGCTTGACCAATTAACTCAGAAACCATTGGCCCAACCATATGCACACCGAGGAGACGATCCGTTTTAGCATCTGCTAAGACCTTCACGATCCCTGCATCTTGGCTCATGGCTTTCGCACGACCATTTGCAGCAAATGAGAAGCTACCGGTACGATATTCAACGCCCGCAGCTTTCAGTTCAGCCTCAGTTTTTCCAACCCATGCAATTTCAGGATGGGTGTAAATAATCCAAGGAATATTATTGTAGTCCAGATGCGGTTTTTGACCCACGATCTGCTCTGCAACCACAACACCTTCTTCTGAAGCTTTATGCGCCAACATGGGGCCTTGCACACAGTCACCAATTGCATAGACATTCGGCAGATTGGTCTTTAAATGACCATCCACGACTACACGACCGCGTTCATCAATTTGCAAACCGATAGCTGCATCAGCAATATCGCGGGTATTGGCTTTACGACCAACCGCAACAATCAAACGATCCACTTCAATTTTTTGCTCGCCGTTTTTGTCATTGTAAGTAACGGTTAAACCGCTCTCACCCACTTCAACTGCAGCGACTTTAGAACTTAAGCGAATATCTAAGCCTTGCTTTTTGAACTGTAAGGCAGCCGCTTTAGAGACATCACGATCAGCCGCTGCTAAGAAGTCATCTAAGGCTTCTAACACAACCACTTCAGCACCTAAGCGCCGCCAAACGCTACCCATCTCTAAACCGATGACACCTGCACCAATCACACCTAAACGCTTCGGCACAGTTTCCCAGTCAAGCGCGCCCGTTGAGTCAACAATGCGCTCATCCAGCCATTTAGCAATTGGCAACTCAATTGAAGTTGAACCGGTTGCAATAATAATATTTTTGCCAGAGTGCGTAGAAACGACACCATCTTGAGCAGTAACTTGTACCTGATTGCCAGCTAGTAATTTACCGCGACCTTGCAACCAAGTAATTCCATTGGCTTGAAATAACTGCGCAATACCGCCGGTTAATTGCTGCACAATCTTATCTTTGCGCGCAATCATTTGTGGAACGTCAATTTTCAGACCATCCACCGTGATGCCGTGATCCGCATTGTAGTGGGCAATTTCTTCATAGCGCTCAGAACTTTCCAGTAAGGCTTTAGAAGGAATACAGCCCACATTTAAGCAAGTACCACCCAAAGCCGGTTTACCTTGCTTATTAATCCACTCTTCAACGCAAGCCGTTTTTAAGCCTAACTGCGCACAACGGATAGCCGCAACATAACCGCCAGGGCCACCACCAATGACAACAACGTCAAAATCACTCATGCCTTAATCTCACACGTCCAGTACGATACGAACTGGATTTTCTACCAATTCTTTAATGGTCTTGAGGAAAGTTACTGCACCTTGTCCATCTACAATCCGATGGTCATAAGACAGTGCGACATACATCATCGGACGAATCACGATTTGGTCATTGACAACGACAGGGCGCTTTTGAGTCGCATGCATCCCCAAGATCGCGCTTTGAGGAGGGTTAAGAATTGGGGTTGACATTAACGACCCAAAAACGCCCCCGTTGGTAATCGTGAAAGTACCGCCCGATAAGTCAGACATATCTAATTTGCCTGCTTTCGCTTTCTTTGCGAAATTGACAATACTGTTTTCAATATCAGCTAAACCCAGATGCTCTGCACTACGTAGAACCGGAACGACCAAGCCACGCTCAGAAGAAACAGCAATACCTACGTCACAGTAGTTGTGATACACCACATCATTACCATCAATGAAGGCATTGATTTCAGGGAAGCGTTGTAAAGCAATCGTAGCTGCTTTAACAAAAATCGACATAAAGCCTAAACGAGCACCATGTTTCTTCTCGAAAGCATCTTTATACTCGTTACGAATATCCATAATCGGCTGCATGTCGATTTCGTTGAACGTTGTCAACATAGCTGTCGATTGTTTAGCTTCTAATAAGCGCTCAGCGATACGTGCGCGCAAACGAGTCATGGGTACGCGATTTTCAGCACGATCACCCGTTGGAACGACTGGAGCTTTTGGTGTAGCGGGTGCAGGAGCCGCAGCGGCGGGTGCTGGAGCAGCGGGTTTAGCAGCAGGCACATCTTCTTTCAGAATACGCCCATCTTTGCCAGAACCATTGATATCAGAGCGATTAACCCCGGCTTCATCCATTGCTTTACGCGCTGCAGGGCCTGCTTTAGCTTCAGTTGCAGCGGCGGCCGATGCAGCAGTTTGTGGCGCAGCTGCTTCAGGAGCAGATGGAGTAGCGGCAGCACCCGCTTCGATTTTACCTAAGAGCTGACCGCTAGTGACGGTAGAACCTTCGGGTTGGCTAATTTCAGCTAAAACCCCTGCTACTGCGGCAGGAACTTCTAGCACAACCTTATCAGTTTCAACTTCAACCAGTACTTCGTCTAGCTTAACCGCATCACCCACTTTCTTGTGCCAAGTAACAACGGTCGCATCAGCAACAGACTCAGGCAATACTGGGGTTAAAATTTCACTACTCATCCTGTCCTCATCCTCTATCGGTTCGTTTGGCGGTTATGTGGTTTTGATAAACCATCTGGTAATGATAGTGACTGTTTTTAGAGCATTCTATCCATGAATTAGCAAACATGTTCACGGTGATGGTCACAGAGAAATCTAGGTTTAGACTCGATGACTGACTCCTAAAACCAGCCCTCACAAGAAGATTGTCGACATTATACGCCCGAACTTAACACTGTCAAATCAAACAGGCTTTTATTGTCGACAAAACAACAAGATTTGCTAAAAAACAGCAAGCAGAAGAAATGCTTTAAATGAAAAGAAGATTCAGTTGAGGATAAGCCAGCTACTCTCTACTTTAATGAGTAGAGAGCAAGCTCGATTGTTGAAGGTTGAGAATGAAGCTTCAGGCAATTAAGCCACAAAGCGACTAACCAAACATACCTTTCAACATAAAGAAAAAGAGTATCGATAGTATAGCGCCTGCCGGTAAAGTAACAACCCACGACATAAAAATATTACCGACAATCCGCATATCAATCGCCGCAATCCCACGTGCGAAGCCAACTCCAAGAATAGCACCGACTAAAGTATGTGTAGTGGAAATCGGCAAACCTGTATAAGAAGCCACTACAACCGTTGAGGCAGTGGCAAATTCAGCGGAAAAGCCCCGCGTTGGGGTTAACTCAGTAATTTTCTTGCCCACGGTCATCATGACTTGATAACCAAAGGTCGCCAAACCTAACACAATCCCTACAGCCCCCACCAGCAATACCCAACTGGGGACGGCAGATTTGGCAGCTAACTGTCCACCTTCATTCACCATACTAATAATGGCTGACATCGGGCCAACCGCATTAGCCACATCATTTGAGCCATGTGCAAACGCCATCGCAGAGGCAGTAAAAATCATCAATACACCAAAGATTTTCTCTACACTTGCAAAATGGAAGGTTTTATCCGCTTGCTCATCAATTTGTACTTTCTTGATTAGTATTGCACCTGTGACAGCCAACACAGCTCCCACGGCAGCCGCAATAAACATCTCCAAGTTTTGTGGAATATTTAAACCCACATGAGCTAAACCTTTATTCACGGTAACTAGCGATAAAATAAAACCTACTGCAAATAGATAATATGGTCCATAACGGCGTGCATTTTTGAGCGGCTCACGGGTATCCAGTACTAATTTATGAATACTGGTAAAGACTAAGAAAGCTAACACACCGGCAATAAATGGCGAGAAGACCCAGCTGGTAGCAATATTCAAGACTGAACCCCAGCTCACTGCATCCGTACCCACACCTACAGCCGCGAAGCCAACAATAGCGCCCACAATACTATGCGTTGTCGAGACAGGCCAACCTTGGAATGAAGCTACCGTTAACCAGATACCGGCGGATAATAAAGAGGCTAACATTCCCCAGACTAAATAGTTGGGATGAGCATCAAAAGCCTCCACAGACACAATGCCGCTACGAATCGTATTGGTGACTTCCCCACCCGCAAGGTAAGCACCTGCGAATTCAAAGATTGCTGCAATCAATAGAGCTTGTTTAATCGTGAGTGCACGTGACCCGACTGAAGTTGCCATTGCATTGGCTACATCGTTTGCACCGATCCCCCAAGCCATGAAGATCCCGAAAGCCCCTGCTAAGAAGATATAAACTGTATTAACATCACTGAGCCATTCCATTAGTTATATCTCCTTAGCGTGCCAGCATTAATTGCAGTCGAGTGCCTACCCGTTGTGCATCGTCTGCCACTCTGCCTGTCCACTCAATCAAACGATAAGTAAACATGACATCGGTGGCACGTAGGCTATCCTCTAAATCAAATAAAATATTGCGTAATTCGACTTGCTTGCGGTCAGTGGTTTGTTCGATGCGACCTAATTCTTTGATCATCACTTCGACACGCTCAACTTCTAAACCACGGAAACCCGTCTCGACCAAAGAATCTAATTCGCTGATAACGATGAGTGCTTGCTCAACTGATTTCACAGCTTGGATGGTGTATTTAAGGAATAAATCACGCATGTTTTCAGGCAGTTGCATTTTGCGTCCAACCACTAAACCCGCAATATCTTTCGCTTGGTTAATGACGGCATCCTGCATCATCAACACATCTAATAAGTCGCGCCGATCAACTGGCATAAACAAGCCTTTGGGCAAGTGATGACGTAAAGCATGCTTCATGTCATCAGCCTCATGCTCCGCTTGCACAATGGACTGCTGCTCAAGTTTCACCTGTTCAAGATCCCCCGCATTCATGGCTTCAACTAGTGGAATCAGATGCTTCACACCAGCACACACTTTCTGCATATGCTCTTGAAGGGGGCGGATTGGAGAATGGCCGAATAGGCCTGACATATAGTTAGATATAGCCATAAAAAATCACCCTCGGTCTGTGGGATTAATGGCGGGTGATTATGAACATTGTGAAGTTTTTATGAAAGAATTATTACCAAGCAATGCAAAGGATCAGAGAAAAACTCGACAGTAGTCAAATTTTACTACTATCGAGCTTGCAATAACGTTAGACAGAGGCAATACGTTCGATGGCTTTCTCTAGGTTTGACATACTGGTAGCGAAGGACATACGAATATAACCAGGTGCACCAAAGGCCGAACCTGGCACCATTGCCACACCGACTTTATCTAATAAATAGCCAGACAAAGCGGTATCATCCGCTAAACCTAAGCGCTTAATCAGGCCTTCAACCTTGGGGAAGCTATAAAAAGTACCCGCAGCGGGTAAACAATCGACACCATCCATCTTATTCAAACTAGAGCAAACAAACTCATGGCGCTTTTCAAAGGCATCGACCATGGTGCGAATGAAAGACTGATCACCCGTCAAGGCTACAGTAGCTGCATATTGGGAAATCGAACTTGGATTGGAGGTACATTGAGATTGTACATCCGACATGGCCTTAATTAAGGGTGCTGGGCCACCTGCGTAACCAATCCGCCAGCCCGTCATTGCATAAGCTTTAGACACACCATTTAAGACAATAGTGCGTTCATATAAATCGGGACAAGCTGTTAAGATATTCACAAATTGCTGATCACCAAACAAAGTGTGTTCATACATATCATCGGTAGCAATCAAGACTTGGGGATGCTTACGTAGCACCTCACCTAAAGCCGCTAACTCAGCAGTAGTATAAGCCATGCCAGTGGGATTAGAGGGGCTATTCAACACCAAAACTTTAGTGCGGGGCGTAATCGCAGCCTCTAATTTAGTTGGTGATAATTTTAAGTGTTCTTCTTGCGTGGTCGGCACGATAACTGGCGTACCATCCGCCAACAACACCATATCCGGATAAGATACCCAATACGGTGCAGGAATAATGACCTCATCACCCTTATCTAAAAAAGCTTGGCAAAGATTATAAAAAGTTTGCTTGCCACCTGAGGAAACAATGATTTGCTTAGCGTTGTAGTCCAAGTTATTTTCGTTCTTAAACTTATTAATAATCGCTTGCTTGAGTTCAGGCGTACCGTCAACCGCGGTATAACGTGTTTTACCCGTTTTAATTGCTTCAATCCCTGCTTCTTGAATATGTTTAGGGGTATCGAAATCGGGTTCACCCACACTTAGGCTAATAATATCGCGGCCTTGTGCTTTTAATTGTGCAGCTAAAGCACTCATTGCTAGAGTGGGTGAAGGTTTAATGCGCCCGATGCGCTCTGCAAGCTGAATGTTCACTTTTTATAAATCAACCATTTACAGTTTTTAAACAATAAAGCAAGCCAGCAATGGCCTGCCGTCCTTTTGTATGCTTATTGCGATGCTCTATGTTAGCGCCTCAAGCTTTAGAAAAATAGCAAACTCACCGATTTTCTATACGACTCAAGCAGCAACCTGCACTCTTTTAGTACCTCGATTTCACTAAGCACTTATAACTTGTTGAGTTCTATCGCTCTGCACTGCTTTCTAGTGAAACCGCAAGCTTAATGATTTGTATCAAGATAGTGGGCTTTTAAAAAGCTTAGGATAGTTTCATTCAAAACAATCTTTACTTGAGGATCAAGCAATGAAAAAAGCATTAGTTGCAGGCTTAACCTTAATCGCAGCGGTCAGCACCCAAGCTTTTGCTTATGAGCAAGGTGATATGGTGGTACGTGTAGGGGCTGCTATGGTACACCCTGCAGGTGATGGCGCTTTAAAAGGTGCTTTAGATGTCGGTAACAATACTCAGTTGGGTCTCGATGGCACCTACATGCTGAACAATCAATTAGGGATTGGCGTACTAGCTGCAACACCGTTCAAACATGACATTACTTTGAATGGTGCTAAAATCGGCTCTACCAAACATTTACCACCGACTGTGACCTTACAATACCATTTCAACACCAATACTCAATTCCATCCCTATGTCGGTGCAGGCATAAACTACACTCAGTTTTTTACTGAGCGTTCTAGTTTAGGTGATTTAGAGCTGAAGCATTCATTTGGCCCTGCGGTTGAAGCAGGTTTTGATTATGAGTTGAGTAAAAACTGGGGTGCAAACTTAGGCATTTGGTATGCCGATATTGACACCAAAGCTAAGCTCAACGGTGCAAAATTAGATACCGTTAAAATTGACCCAGTCGTTTATATGATCGGTGCTTCTTACAAGTTCTGATAGCTCCTAGCTGTTTTCCATTCCGCAGTACATTGCCTGTCTGTCATAGGGAATGGTTCGACTAGCTGGCTTTCCGTGTTCGCTAGCTAGTCGATTTTTAAGTAGCCATGAATAAAAACGAACAATAACCGTACAAAACCACTACTTATCTCTTGGATTACAGAAAAGCATGCTAACATCTCTCCATGCTTTGGAGGTGTGCATGAGTGCTGCTAATCAATTTAACTTGAACACTGATTATCAACCTGCTGGGGATCAACCTCAAGCGATTGAATCTTTGCTAGATGGCTTAAATCAGGGTTTAGTCAATCAAACTTTGTTGGGGGTTACAGGCTCTGGCAAAACGTTTACCATGGCCAATATTATTCAGGCCACTCAACGCCCTGCGATTATTTTAGCGCACAATAAAACCCTAGCGGCGCAGCTCTATGGTGAGTTTAAAGAATTCTTTCCAAAGAATGCTGTCGAGTATTTCGTTTCCTATTATGACTACTATCAGCCAGAAGCCTATGTGCCCTCCAAAGATATTTATATCGAGAAGGATGCTTCGATTAATGATCATGTCGAGCAAATGCGTTTATCGGCTACACGCAATTTATTTGAGCGCAAGGATGTAGTTATTGTTGCTACTGTATCCGCGATTTATGGTTTGGGCGATCCTGAGTCTTATTTAAAGATGCTGCTGATCTTAGTGCGGGGTGATAAAACGGATCAACGCACCCTCCTCCGCCGTATGGCTGAGTTGCAGTACACTCGCAATGATTTAGATTTGCAGCGCGGTAGTTTTCGAGTGCGGGGCGATGTGATTGATATTCACCCTGCGGACTCTGATAAAGAAGCGATTCGGATTGAATTGTTTGATAATGAAATCGAAAATCTCAGCTATTTTGATCCGTTAACAGGTGAAGTTCTACGGCGGGTGCCACGCTTAACCATTTACCCAAAAACCCATTATGTTACTCCACGAGAAGTCTTGCTGGAAGCGGTTGATAAAATTAAAGATGAGCTACAAGAACGCTTAATTGTTCTAAAAAATGAGAACCGTTTAGTCGAAGCACAGCGTCTCGAACAGCGCACCATGTATGACATGGAAATGATTATGGAAACTGGTTATTGCTCAGGGATTGAGAACTACTCACGCTATCTATCTAAACGCGCACCCGGCGAGCCGCCGCCTTGTTTGTTTGATTATTTGCCGCGCAATGCGTTGGTGTTCATTGATGAGTCGCATGTCACCATCCCGCAATTTGGCGGCATGTATAAGGGTGACCGCTCACGTAAAACTACTTTGGTGGAATATGGTTTCCGCTTGCCCTCAGCACTCGATAATCGTCCGCTAAAATTTGAAGAGTTTGAGCGTTTAATCCCCCAGGCAATTCATGTATCCGCCACACCGGGCGCTTATGAATTAGAGCATTCAGATAATGTAGCGGAACAATTAGTACGCCCGACTGGCCTCATTGATCCACTGGTAGAAGTACGCCCTGTATTGTCTCAGGTGGATGATGTCATGTCTGAAGTGACCGAACGGGTGAAAAAAGATGAACGTGTGTTAGTCACTACCCTCACCAAGCGCATGGCTGAAGACTTAACCGACTATTTAATGGAACACGATATTCGCGTGCGCTATCTGCACTCTGATATTGATACGGTGGAACGGGTGGAAATTATCCGCGATCTGCGTAAAGGTGAATTCGATGTATTAGTTGGGATTAACTTATTGCGTGAAGGTTTGGATATTCCTGAAGTCTCTTTAGTCGCCATTTTGGATGCTGATAAAGAAGGCTTCTTACGCTCTGAGCGCTCACTCATTCAAACTATTGGCCGTGCTGCGCGTAACTCGGCAGGTAAAGCCATTTTGTATGGTGATAAAATTACCGACTCTATGCGTAAAGCCATCGACGAAACGGCACGTCGTCGTGAGAAGCAAATAGCCTTTAATATTGAACATGGCATTACTCCGCAAACGATTCGTAAACGGATTGCCGATGTAATGGAAGGCGCTTATGCGAATGCCAAACGTAATGAGAAAAAAGGCAAAAACCTTAAAATTGGTGAGGAGATGGCTGATTATCGGACGATGAGCCCAGCACAAGCAGTAAAAACGCTAAAATTGCTTGAAGAGAAAATGTTTGCCTTAGCCAAGAATTTAGAATTTGAAAAGGCTGCTGCAATGCGTGATGAAATCGCCAAAGTAAGAGCGCACGTGTTTGGTTTAGATTAACTAAAATCCTCTTTATCTTTTAGTTGCTAGTTTTTTAGAAAAAATTAGCTTGGCTAGCAACAAATATCTTCTAAAATAATACATCCCCATTGCTTAAAGTCCGCTTATGTTAACCTTTATTATTAATGCGTTTTTAATCTTGGTTTTGAGCAGTCTAGCCTCATTTTTTGGTTTGCGGGTTTGGATTAATCGTATTTTCCGTCCTAACCCTGAAGATTTGCCAGCGCTTGAGATGAGTAAAGAATCTCCCCTCTATCAAAACTTTTATGACTTGCTCGATCAAGCACCGAGCGAGCAGCACTCAATGTTTTATCCACTGAGTCCGTTACAAGATGCGCTACTTGAGCGCGTTAAGCTAGCTGATCAAGCGGTGGGCAGCATCGAAGCTCAGTATTACATGCTGAATGACGATGAGGCTGGTTTAGTTTTCCTCCAAGCTTTAACCGCTGCAGCTCAGCGCGGCGTAAAAATTCGCCTCTTGATTGATGATCTTGATGTGATCCAGCGCGAAGATGTGTTGATTCGATTGGTCGATCAGTATCCAAACTTTCAAATTCGAGTATTTAATCCAGCTTGGCTGCGCCTGATTCGTAAACCCGAATTTCTAGTACGTTTCCCTCGCCTGTCGCGGCGGATGCACAACAAGTCTTATACCATTGATGGCATTTTCAGCATTATTGGAGGACGCAATATCGGCAATGAATATTTCGATCTTAAACATGAAATTACCTTTGCTGATTTCGATATTTTATTCGCAGGGCCTATGGTGCAGGATGTGCGCAAAGAGTTCGATACCTATTGGTATAGCGGCTTATGCTCTGATATTCATCGCTTAGGTACTGCCGCTGACGATAGCAAATACGCAGAATGGCGGCAGAAATTGAGCACTACTTATGCACACTATCTACCGATCTTAATGAAAGATCGAGATCAAGTACTACCTGCTTTAAAGCGTGGCGAAATTCAGCCGTATTATGCTGAAGTAAGAGTGATCTATGACTATCCGGACAAAATTCTTACCAGTGTTTTTAAACCTGACAGCCGCATGCTTGAAGAGGTTGAGGGATTAATCAGTTCAGCACAGCAAGAATTATTAATCTGTGCTGCCTATTTCATTCCTAGTAAACACGGAGTAAAAGTTTTACAAGCCTTACGTGAGCGCGGCGTGAAAATTACTGTACTGACAAATTCGTTTGAGTCGAATGATGTTCTGCCAGTGCATGCGAGTTACAGCTCTTATCGTCAGCCTTTGCTGAAGATGGGGGTGCGCTTGTATGAATTAAAATCCCATGATCGCCATGCAGATAACAAACACTCTCTGTTAGGCTCTGAATGTACCAGCCTCCACGCTAAAGCCTTCTTTATTGATCGACGCAAAAACTTCATTGGCTCGTTTAATATGGATCCACGCTCTGCCATTCATAATACCGAGATGGGTGCCATTTTCGAGCACTCTGGTTATGCGGAAATGGTCACCCAAGAGATTTACGCTTTCGTTGAGAGCCAGGCTTATAAAATCCAACTGAACCCTCGCGGTAAATTAGAATGGCATGAGCCTTTAAAAGATGGCAACTATCGGATACATACCCTTGAACCAAAAATGACGCCGCTGGAACGACGCTGCTTACCTTTAATTGCCTGGCTACCAGTAGAGTGGTTGTTATAAGACTTAAGAGAGAAGCAGCTTTAATAGACTACTTCTACAGAACCTACTTTAATGATTTTTCTGAGTGAGCTTGTCCATCACCGCATAAAGCACACCAGAAACCACGAACGTAATATGAATTCCTACCATCCACATTAAATCCCGGTCAGTGAGATCCTTTACGTCCATAAAGCCTTTAAGCAACTCTATGCCCGAAATTGCGACAATCGAGCCAATCAGCTTAATTTTTAGATCCGTAAAACCAATATGCCCCATCCAATCAGGGCGATCGGCGTGTTCATGTAAATCTTCCATTTTGGAGACAAAATTCTCATAACCACTAAAGATGATGATAATGAGCAGATTCATAATCAAAGAAATATCAACAATTGACAATACACCTACTATTACTTCCTGCCCTTCTACGACCAAAATAGCAGAAGCTAGCTCCCATAGCTGTTTAAGCGCTTTAAACATTAACAAAACCAGACTGACTACTAAGGCTAAATAAATAGGCGCAGTCAACCAACGACTTACAAATAAAAAATGCTCAAAAGCACTTTCTAGCTTTTTCAACTTTAGGCTCCATCTATGTATTAAAGCTGCCGAGTATAACTAAGGTCTCTTTAAAAGATTAAATTCCCTTAGGCAATTTTCTAAACACAAACCTATAAACAGGTTATGATGGCTCACAAAAAGCAAAACCTATTAGGACGAACCACATGCCACATCAGCTCCCTCCTCTGAATGCTTTACGCGCCTTTGAAGCGGTTGCCCGCCATAAAAGCTTCACTAAAGCTGCGGAAGAACTGTTTGTGACCCGGGCAGCCATCAGTCACCAAATTAAGCATTTGGAAGATTTTCTTGGAGTTGAATTGGTTGAGCGGCATAACCGTTCTATTACGCTCACCAAAGCAGGTGAAGCAGCTTTACCTAAGTTACGCGAAGGCTTTAATACCCTCGCAGATGCTGTGCATATCATGCGCTCCCAAAAGACTAATGAAAGTTTAAGCGTCTGGGTAGCCCCCTCCTTTGCTTCCAAATGGTTAGTACCACGCCTACATACCTTTGCCCAACAACATCCTGATATTGATATGCGCATCAGCGGTGAGGCCAAATTAGTCGATGCAACCGAGCAACATGGTGCTTTGGATGAGTTATTTCGCGCCCACGAAATTGATGTGATGATTCGTTTTGGCTTAGGCAATTATCCGGGCTGCCTAGTTGAGAAACTTTTCTCAGTGGAAGCAGTACCTTTATGTAAACCCTCGCTGTTAACTGATCTGCCACATCCCTTGCAAACACCTGATGACTTACGCTTTCATACGTTGCTGCATGATGAAACCCCCTATATGGGGCGACCTAGTTGGGAGCGCTGGCTACAGTTGGCAAAAGTGGAAGGTGTCGACTTTAAGCGCGGCATGCACTTCAATCATGTGTCCTTAGCGATGGAAGCCGCGATTGATGGTCAAGGCGTACTATTAAGCATGGATGCGCTCGCTCAGCACGATATTGAAGCAGGACGTTTGTGTATTCCCTTCCCCCTAAGCATGCCTTTAGAACATGCTTATCATATTATTCGCCCTAAATCAGCCACCAGTAACCAACGCGCTGCTTCCGCTTTTATTGCTTGGGTGTTAGCCGAAGCTGAAGAGCAGGAAGAAGCTAAACTAGCTTAAAATAGCGGTATTCTTGATTTCTGCATACACCCTTTGACCGATTTCAAGCTGCAATAAACTTGCTGTCTTGCGCGTAATCTGCGCTAGTAATAACTCAGTTCCGACTTGCAAACTGACAGTGATATAACCCACCGCTGGATTGACCATTCCCAAAACTCGGGCGGGTAAGTTATTGCAGGAATCAATACTTGGAGGTGACTGCAAACTTAAACTCACATCACGGGCATAAATACGTAAGCGCAACTGGCTACCTTTTGGTAATTCCTGATGTGGCACACTCAAGTTTCCACCTGAGAAACAAAGTTGCAATAACTGAAATTCAGCCTCATAAGCAAACACTTCAGCGGTTAAAACACTAGAAGCACGTTGGCTTTGCGCTAAGGGCAAATCTAAGCATGTCAATACAGACTGTAACTCACCGCTAGCCAAGATTTTGCCCTTATCCATCAATACCAAATGATCAGCAAGTTGCGTCATTTCTTGTGGAGAATGAGTGATATACAAAACGGGTAACTGCAGTTCACGCTGTAAATGACGCAAATACGGCAGAATCTCATATTTATGTGCTTGATCTAGTGCTGCTAAGGGTTCATCCATCAATAATAATTGTGGTTCTACCGCTAAAGCACGTGCAATCGCTACCCGTTGTTTTTCGCCACCCGAAAGCTTGGCAGGTTTGCGTTTAAGTAGACTTGTAATATTTAGTAGCTCAATGACTACTTCTAAATTGTGATTAGACTTTGAGTAACTGCGCTTGCGCCCATAATCAATATTCTGCTGCACAGTCAAATGTGGAAACAGACATGAGTCTTGAAATACATACCCCAAAGGACGTTGATAAGTCGCTAAACAATAGCCCGCTGCACTATCCTCCCATAACTGTTCATTGAGTTGGCAATACGCTACTTGCGGGTGTTCTAAGCCTGCAATGCAACGCATTAATAGCGTCTTACCAGAACCAGAACTACCCGTTATGACAGTGATTCCAGTAGAAGGTAGCTCTAATTGCGCAGCTAATTCAAAGGTTGCTAGTTTTAAGTGAAACTGAGCTTTCAGCATAGTCACAGGCTATTTGCCTCGATTCAAATAATACAAACCCAGCAAGACACTAAATGAAAATAGCACCAATAAAGCGGCTAAACTATGCGCAGCCTGATAATTCATCGCTTCCACATGATTATAAAGCTGGACTGAAATAACTCGTGTTTCCCCAGTAATATTCCCACCAATCATCAACACCACACCAAACTCACCGACGGTATGCGCAAAGCCCAAGACAATAGCCGTCAGAAAACCGTGCTTAGACAAAGGCAGAATGATGGTAAAAAAAGCATCTAGTGGACTTGCTCTTAAAGTCATGGCTGCTTCCAATAAACGCTTATCAAAATTGCTAAAAACAGCTTGAATCGGTTGGACTACAAAAGGCAAAGAGTAAAGTACCGAAGCCACTAGTAGGCCACTGAAACTAAAGGGTAAAGTGTTTAGGCCGAACTGTTGCATGAGCTGTCCTACCCAACCTTTTGGCCCTAATACTACTAGTAAATAAAAGCCTAAAACTGTGGGCGGCAAAACTAAAGGCAAAGCCACTAAGGCATTTAAAGGCGCTTTCCACCAGCGTTCAGTATGAGCTAAATGCCAAGCGAGTGGCGTGGCAATTAGCAATAACACTAAGGTTGTTAAGCTCGCTAGCTTTAAAGTTAAAGCAATCGCTATCCAGTCTTCAGAACTCAAGATCAATTTGCTTTAGGTAGGCCATAACCTGCATCAGTAATCAGCTTTTGAGCCTCTGGTGTTTTGAGAAAATCTAATAATGCTTTGGCTGCAGTATTATCTTTACCCTTAGTTAATAACACCGCATCTTGCTGAATCGGCGTATACAAGTCTTCAGGTACTTGCCAGACTGAACCGTCTTTTAAAACCCCATCTTTTTCTACTTGCGACCAAGCCACGAAACCTAAGTCTGCATTGCCGGTACTCACAAAATCATAGGTTTGACTAATATTTTCACCTTGGACTAGTTTTGCTTCTAAGGTTTTTGTTAAACCTAAATGCTCTAATACTTCCAACGCTGCCGCACCATAAGGTGCTGTTTTTGGGTTAGCAATTGCCAGATGTTTAAACTCATTCTTTTTCAGAACCTCACCTTGAGCATCAATAGAGTCTTTAGTGCTGCTCCACAAAACCAGCTTGCCCAAAGCATAAGTAAACTGGCTATCTGCCACTGCTAATTGTGCATCGACCAGCTTCTTTGGCGTTTTACTATCCGCTGATAAGAACACCTCAAACGGAGCGCCATTTTCAATCTGAGCATACAACTTGCCAGTGGCTCCAGCAGAAATTTTCAACTCATGTCCACTCTTGGCTTTAAAAGCCGTTGCTAAAGTTTCTAACGGCTTGGAGAAGTTAGAGGCAACTGCAACCTGAACTTCATCAGCCCAGAGACTCGAACTACCGATACAAAGTGTTAATGCAAGCCAAGTATGCTTGAATAATTTCATAGCTATATGTTCCTTTTAAAAAAAATTAATAAAACATTAAATCAATCTTTCTAATCAACAGAGGTGTATAAAGGCTTAAGTGCAAGGAAGCCACCTGCTACAGAAAAAGTTCTGCTATACCCTAGCTCACGTAATAATTGAGTAGCACACTGACTCCGTCGTCCACTGTTGCATACAACTAGCAATGAACAGTCACGTGCTTGCTGCAAAGTATTGATGGCTTTAATGAATGAGCAAATATCAAGAGTGCTCGGTTCATCCGCATCTAACATTTCTTGCTCTTCGTCAGTCAGTGAAAAACCAAAGAATTGTTTAACATTGAAAAAAGGGATATGCATAGCTTGCGGTAAGTTCCCCTTAATCTCTAATTCAAACCCTTGGCGAATATCAATAAGGCAGGCCAAATACAATTTGCACATTTCTCTAGCAGTCAAAGCACTTATTTCTAGAGGTAAAGCACTAGCCGCAGGGAGGATTGCTTGATTAATTGGCAAATTCATTCGTTATTCCAAAAAAAACATAACGCTAGCTAAAAAATTTTACAGGTCTAAATTTTCTGAGCGTTTAGCTAAAAACCTATCAAAATCTTGCTTCACCAACCAAAATAGCTCAATGGCTTTTTCGCCCGTAGTCGTCAAACTCGCACCACCACCACCTTTACCACCTGTAGCACTTTGCACTAGCGGATATGGGCTATGCTGATTCATGGAGTTCACTAACTCCCAAGCCTGCCGATAAGACATTTGCATTGAACGCGCTGCGCCACTGATAGAGCCATGCTCACGAATGCGCTCTAACAGCAATACACGACCTGTTCCCAGAAAAGTACCCTGAGGACTTTCAATCCAAAACCGGCCTTTTAGTTGATAAGTAGGCGTCTGACTATCCATAGAGCGTTATATATCAAAAAGAATAGCGCCTGACTAGAGTCCCTTTCGATATAAAGTGCATGGTTCAGTTTAATTTAAGAGCGCTACGTACTTGTTGTTCGCTATAACTGGCTAGCTCTTTACGAGGAACTGCCTGGCTATCAATCGGGGGCAGGAAATGCACTGCAATTAAAATCTTTGGCTCGGCTAAAATCCTCCAAAGGTTTTGCATTAAAGTTTGCGGCTCTAGATAAGGTACTAGTGGATGAGTTTGACCCTGGGTGTTCTGGTAATGAATAGCCACTGGTTGGATTAAAGCATTCGCAGTCACAGCAGCTGCAAATAAACGTGCATGAAAAGGTAGCAGGTGAATATTATCAGTGATCGTTCCCTCAGGAAAAATCAGTACCCGCTCTTGATGTTCTAGGCTGGAAGTAATTTTGTCGCTGGCACCTTTAGCCCCGCCACTCTTACCACGCTCAATGAATAAAGTACCTGATTTGTCAGCAAGCCAACCAATGACTGGCCAAGACTTAACTTCACTCTTGGAAAGAAAAGTGACTTCGGTCTGCCCACCCAAAAGCGCAATATCTAGCCAAGAGACATGATTAGCAGCCAGCAAACTTCCTGCTGGCGCAGGCTCGCCATAGGTTGTAACCTGCCCACCAACAATGCGAACAATACGCCCCAGCCACCAGCGCCTAAGCTGTTGATAGCTTGGATCAATGGCAGCACGCCGCAATAAACCTGCATAAATAGCGGTGATAATGACCCCCACTAAGACGTGTAAAGCTAATTGAGTCAATCGAAATAAACGTCTTAGTCGTATCACCGCAATCTCATTTTAGTTAAAATTTTAAGGCGTAATATCTGCTCCCGCTTTGGGGCGATTGGTATGGCGAACATCCTTACCCTCGACCAAATAAATCACATATTCGCAGATATTTTTACTGTGATCACCAATCCGTTCTAAGGAACGAGCGCACCATAAAACATTCAGACTATCCCGAATCGTGCGCGGATCTTCCATCATATGTGTCAACAGCTGGCGGGATAATACATCAAACTCAGCATCAATTTGTAAATCACTTTCTGCAATTTGTTGTGCTGTTTCTGCATCCATCCTTGCCATCGCATCTAAAGTGCGGCGCAGCATTTCACGGACATGATCACCTAAATGGCGTAAAGCGGTATGCAGTGAAGTCGCCAAACCTTCAGTTGAAATCGCATGACGGGCAATTTTCTCTGCCTCATCACCGATACGTTCCAAATCTGTGACCGATTTAATAATACTGATGACTAAGCGCAAATCACCTGCCGCTGGCTGGCGGCGGGCAATAATTTGTGTGCAAGCTTCATCAATTTCGACTTCAAGGCGGTTCACACGATAGTCTGAATAGGCTACTTCTTCGCCTAACTGGCTATCATTTTCCATTAAAGCGCGTAAGGCCTTACCTAACTGCTCCTCAACCAAACCACCCATTTGTAAAGACTGATTGCGTACACTTTCCAACTCTTGGTTGTACTGATGTGAAGTATGCTGCCCGATTTCCATCGGAAAACTCCTTATAGTTTATTAATTTGGCCTAACCAAAACGCCCTGTAATATAGTTTTCAGTCAAACGATGCTGAGGATTCGTAAATACCGTGTTAGTTTTATTCACTTCCACTAAATAACCTAAATGGAAATACGCTGTACGTTGCGAAATCCGTGCGGCCTGTTGCATCGAGTGCGTGACAATACAGATGGTAAAACTTTGACGAAGTTCATCAATCAGCTCTTCAATCGTCGCCGTTGCGATAGGATCCAGTGCTGACGTCGGCTCATCCATCAAAATCACTTCGGGGCTAACGGCAATCGCTCTTGCAATACACAAACGCTGCTGTTGACCGCCCGACAAACCCGTGCCTGGCGCTTGTAAGCGATCTTTTACTTCATTGAACAAACCGGCTTTCTTTAAGCTGTCTTCAACAATATCATCCAACTCACTGCGATTAGCCGTTAAGCCATGAATCCGTGGGCCATAGGCAACATTGTCATAAATCGATTTCGGGAAAGGATTCGGCTTTTGAAACACCATCCCCACTCGTGCCCGTAGCAATACGGGGTCTTGCTCTTTGGCATAAATATCTTCGCCATCAAGGAGCAATTGACCCGTGACTTTACAGCCATCAATCGTGTCGTTCATCCGATTCAAACAGCGCAAGAAAGTCGATTTACCACAACCCGAAGGGCCGATCATGGCAATCACTTCATTCTTGCCAATATCCAGATCCACCCCAAAAATCGCTTGCTTAGCTTGGTTGTAAAACACATCCACATCACGGGTATAGAACTTCGGATCATCTAAAAACGGCACACCTACAGGTTGAGTTGCATGTTTCAGCTCCTCAACGATGGCTTGAATATCCACCGCTTGATCTTTAGAGTTCGCTGCTGATGGATCCTTTGAAGTCGGAAGAGTCATAGTATTATTTGTCAAAGCTAGAGTGTTCATAGGCTTACCAGCGTCTCTCAAATCTTTTACGTAACAGAACTGCCAGCAAGTTCATCATCACTAGGAAGAATAACAGGACAATAATGGCAGCGGAGGTTTTTTCAGTAAAGGCACGTTCTGGGCTATCCGACCACAGATAAATTTGCACCGGTAAAATCGCAGCAGGATCAGTAATACCCTGTGGAATATCCACAATAAAAGCGACCATTCCAATCATTAATAGCGGTGCAGTTTCACCCAAAGCATGTGCCATCCCAATAATCGTACCGGTTAAAATGCCGGGCATCGCTAAAGGTAAAGTATGGTGGAACACCGTCTGCACACGGGAAGCCCCCATTCCATACGCTGCTTGGCGAATGGAGGGTGGTACCGATTTTAAAGCAGCGCGACTGGCGATAATAATGGTTGGTAAGGTAATCAAAGTCAGTACCAACCCCCCTACTAAAGGCGTCGAGCGCGGTACACCAAAAAACTGGATAAACACCGCTAAGCCCAGCAAACCAAACACTATCGAAGGTACAGCTGCGAGGTTATTGATATTCACCTCAATAAAATCTACGAGAGTATTATTTTTCGGCGCAAACTCTTCTAAGTAAATTGCAGCAGCCACCCCAATTGGGAAAGCCAAGGTCATAGTCACCAGCATGGTATAAAAAGAACCCATCAGCGCACTCAAAATACCGGCTTGTTCAGGTTCACGGGAGTCGCCTGAGGTAAAAAACGGCAGATTAAAGCGCCGCTCAATTTCGTTTTTAGCTTCAAGATCATCCAGCCATACGAGTTGAAAATCTTTAATCCGCCGATCAGCTTCTGGCTGAGTACGATCAATATTGCCTTTAAAGTAAGTATCAATATCATCATCCGCCATCACCCAAACAGTCTGCTGTGTACCAATCAGCTTTGGATTAGCCATCACCATCTTTTGTAAATCATAAGCAGCACTTGAACTGACCAGCTTTTTCAAAGCCATCTTTTGCTTACGTTCAGTAATACCAGGGAAACGTGTGGTGAGGGCATTCAGCACTACGGTGTCATAACTCGCAGCACGTAGCTTGTCCTGAGGTGCATGAGCATCCACGCCTAAAGCCTCAGCACTCAGATTGACATCTAATTTCATATAGGTTTGCGTGAAGGCTGGCCAACCTTGCATGAAAATGGTGGTTAACAGAATCGCGAGGAAAGTTAAACTCAATACGATTGAAGCTAAACCCCAAAAGCGGAAGCGTTTCTCACGTGCATAACGCTTGGCGAGGCTAGCACGAACTAATTCAGTTTTATTACTCATCTGCATCATGCCTGCTCCAGTTTATTCGTATTGTTCGCGGTACTTACGCACAATGCGCAAGGCCAAGATATTCAGGATTAAGGTCAATACGAACAGGGTTAAACCTAAAGCAAAAGCCGCTAAGGTTTTGGGACTATCAAATTCTTGGTCACCTGTGAGCAAAGTCACGATTTGTACCGTTACCGTGGTAACTGCTTCCAGAGGATTCGCGGTGAGATTGGCCGATAAACCTGCCGCCATCACTACAATCATGGTTTCACCAATTGCCCGCGAAGCGGCTAATAGGAAAGCGCCAACAATACCCGGTAAAGCTGCTGGTAGAATGACTTGTTTAATCGTTTCTGAGCGCGTCGCCCCCATGCCATAAGAGCCATCTCGCATCGCTTGGGGTACAGCATTGATGACATCATCAGAGAGTGAAGACATAAAAGGAATAATCATCACCCCCATGACTAAACCAGCAGCTAAGGCACTTTCTGAAGCTACCGTTAAACCAATACTCTCACCGAGAGTACGAATAAATGGGGCTACGGTTAAAGCAGCAAAAAAGCCATACACAACGGTTGGAATACCCGCCAATACCTCTAATGCCGGCTTTACCCAAGCACGCACTCGCTTACTGGCATATTCAGATAAGTAGATTGCTGACATTAAACCCACAGGAACTGCAATTGCCAAAGCGATTACTGAAATCAGCAACGTACCGGCAAATAAGGGAATCGCACCGAAGCTGCCGGAACCACCCACTTGATCATTACGAATTGCAGTTTGTGGACTCCAATGAGTACCAAATAAGAATTCAGTGATTGGTACTGCTTGGAAGAAACGCAAGGATTCAAACAGTACTGATAAAACAATCCCTAAAGTAGTCACAATCGCAATCGACGCACACAGGATCATCAAGCCGACAATGACCTTTTCCACTTGATTGCGTGCACGGAAATTGGGAGCAATTTTACGAAATGCCCAGAAAATTCCTAAGCCCGCTAAGGCAAAGACCAACACTGCTTTAATGATATTGCTATTGTGTTGTAACTCGATATAACGGCGCGCAGCTTCCTGTTGAGCTGGCTCAGCAGTCTCATCAATGACCCCTGCTTTTGCCATACTTTCCACCCGATTCATGAATAAATTCACGTTCGTCGTGTCAGTACTTTGAATCTCTGTAGGTAAGCTAGAAATCACATTCTGGCTAATAAAAGTTGGGCTGAAGAATGACCATAACATTAAAGCAATAAGCGAAGGTAATAAGCACCACACCACTACCAAATGACCGTAATAGCCTGGTAGGGAATGCAGCTTATTTACACCACGATTGCCATTTGATACGGCCAAAGCTCGCTTACGCCCAAAGAAATAGCTAAATGCAGCTAACACCAGTAGTAGAAGCAAGATAATTGACGTATTCATACCTGTGTGTACCACAAAGGGAAAGAAGGTTTGTAGTAGGCAGCGCAAACAAGCACGATGAGTTAGGCTGCGGCAAGCGGATAGTACCGAGGCTTTGTGACAGCTTTATGACAAAGTGACACCAACCTTAGTGCTCAAAAAATAGGAGCTAGCGAGCTAGCTCCAAACGTTAACAAGAAAACAGCTTGTTAGTTAGAGAGACTCAAGAACCTTCATACTTTTGGCAGCTTCAGTATTAGTAGTACGCTCATTAGCTGGCATTGGAATCATACCTTTCTCAGCTAGATAACCTGTATCACCCCAAGCAGCATCACTCGTTAACTCAGTAACGAACTCCTCAATTCCTTTAACAGTACCAATGTGCTCTTTCTTGACATAAAGGTATAAAGGGCGTGAAACGGAGTATTTACCAGCAGCGATATTTTCAAAGGTAATATCCACACCTTCAATTGAAGAGCCTTTTACTTTATCCGCATTTTGGTCTAAGAAACTGAAACCGAAAATACCCAAGGCTTTAGGATTAGCTTGCAATTTTTGGACGATTAGATTGTCGTTCTCGCCTGCTTCGATGTATTTACCATCTTCACGCATATTGCCGCAGATAGCCTTAAACTTTTTCTCGTCTTCTTTCTCTAGCTTCTTAATGGCCGGAAACTCTTTACAACCAGCATGCATCACTAATTCAACGAAAGCATCGCGTGTACCTGAGGTTGGTGGAGGGCCTAAAACCTCGATCGGCTCATCGGGTAACTCAGCATTCACTTCTTTCCAAGTTTTGTAGGGGTTAGGAATTAACTTCAGATTGCCAGTGACCGCATCCATATTGCCACCCGTGCTTTCTGGAACTTCTTTGGCTAATGCAAGAAACAAATCACGGCGAGTTAATTTGTAAGCTTCAGCCTCTTTAGCATTCGCAATAGCAATACCATCGTAGCCAATTTTGATTTCAACTGGGCTAACCCCATTCTTTTTACAATCGGCTAACTCGCTGTCTTTAATCCGGCGTGAAGCGCCAGTCATATCGGCTGTTTCAACCCCTGCTCCTTCACAGAACAGCTTCATCCCACCACCAGTACCAGTAGATTCAACTTTAGGTGCTGGATTGCCAGTTTTCTTAGCATAGTTCTCAGCAACCGCTGTTGCGAAGGGATAAACCGTTGAAGAACCAACGATTGAGATATTGTCACGAGCTTGTGCAGCACCAGTAGCAACCAGCAAGCCCGCTGCGATAGCCATAGACAGTGTTTTCATTTCAGCGTTCTCCGTTCATTAAGCCTTTAGATGCTGCGCAGTGTAGAGCTTGAATATGACAATGCTATGACAAGCTGTCATTTTCGTGACTTAATTTATCAAGCGATAAAATTAGCAATAAATTTCTTCTAGAACAAATACATAGAATTTTCATATAAGCGTCACTTGCTTGCAGTAATTAGCTTTCATACTCATTTTTATCTGAGTTTTCATTCACCAATGGAGTTTGAGGATGAAACTACTGCATGACTTAAATGCACGGGAAATTCCACTGTGCTTATTGCTCAATCGGATTAATCATCAACGGTCTATTAGCTATTTCTTTGCCGCCATCAGTCGCTTAGGTAATGGCATATTTTGGTACACCCTAATGCTAATGCTGCCTTTGATTTATGGCTGGCAAGCTAGCTATGTGTCTTTACATATGGGCTTAGTAGGTTTAGTTGGCTTAGTGATTTACAAGGCATTGAAAGGCTCAACTTTGCGCGTGCGTCCTTATCATTACAGTGAGGCTATTTTCCAAAATGTCGCAGCACTCGATCAATTTAGCTTTCCTTCAGGACATACCTTACATGCGGTGAGCTTTACGCTCATTCTCCTGCATTACTATCCCGAATGGTTTTATTTAGTGGTGCCATTTGCCGTACTGACGGCAGTTTCACGGATTGTCTTGGGCTTGCACTATCCAAGCGATGTCATCATTGGTGCGTTGATTGGTGCAACGCTCGCCTTGAGTAGCTTTTTGGCCTTAGCTTAAAACCAATCTTCACGAGAGGAGCACTTCATGCCAACCCTACGCCCAGTTACTTTGGAAGGTAAACTCATTCGCCTAGAGCCTTTAACCAAATGGCATGCGCCGGATTTGCTAAAAGCAGCGCGCGATGAAAGCATTTGGAACTATATGTTTTACGGCAACCTAGCTGAACCGCAGCACATGAACAACTTTATCAGCAATGCCATCCGATTACGGGATGCGGGTAGCGACTTGCCTTTTGCCGTCATCCATAAAGCGACTGATCAGGCGATTGGTTGTACACGCTTTCGGGATATTTGCCTAAAGCATTTCAAGCTAGAAATTGGTGGTACTTGGTATGCGACTCAGTATCAACGTAGCGGTGTGAATCTTGAAAGCAAATATTTATTACTACGCCATGCTTTTGAAACTTTTGGCATTTTACGGGTGCAATTTAAAACAGATATTCGCAATCTTCGCTCGCGTCAATCTTTGGAAAAAATGGGCGCAGTACCGGAAGGGATTTTACGACGCAGTGCCATCATGCCCGATGGGGTGATTCGCGATACCTTGATTTATAGCATTCTGGATACTGAATGGGGAGTAGTCAAAACTAGTTTAGAACAACGTATGGAGCGTTATCATTATGACTACCATCCTGACTATTTAAGTCACTTACCAAGCTGGACTAGTCCGAGCTCAGCAAATAACTAATTACAGATAGGCGCTAGCTAGTATCGCCAGCCTATTTCAATCGGGGCAACTACCCTGAACGATAAAGCCCCTCAGCTCTTGCACCAGTTTGTAAATGATATTGCCTAAGTCAGCTTTATAAGATGTATTTTCAGAAAAAAGGCCAATGATTTTCATCACTGGCCTTAAAGAAAAAGAATACCTAAAGCAAACTTTTTGCTTATTTAATAGCAGGCAAGCCACTGATATAGCCAACATTGGCATCGAACCTGTCGATCTTAGCTAAAGCTGCATCTACCACTGCATTCGTCCCTGTGTTCCAGTCACCATGATGTTGGCTATTACTCATGATATAAGCATGACCATTTAAATTTTCGAGCACTTGCAAACCTGTATTTTCCCCACCTACAACCGTACTGAGAATCCGTGTTAATTTCTTTGTATCGACGTTATAAGCCCACACGAAATTATTGACGTGCATACCAGAGTCTTCACCGATGAATAAAGTACGCATCTTTTCAGCGAAGAAAATATTGTCAGTATTCGCAATTTTATCTGGATTAGCTGTATTACCTAAAGCATCAGCTGTACTAAGTGGCTCACCTAATAAAGCTGCTTCGACATACAGGTTGCTGGCAACATAATTGGAGTTAATACGATTACCCATACTATCCTTTTGACCTGACTTCAGCTCTGCTGAATACGTTGCACCAGCCGGATTCTTCACCAATTTAATATCATTTGCTGGTTCATCACGGGTATCAGTCATGCTATCGCGAATGGCCGACATCGCTAAATACAAGCGTTTATCTTTGTCATTGACTGCAATTCCCTCCATTTTAGTAAACTCAGTAGTTGCACCCTTGAGGGCTGCATAACGACGAGTTTCTAAGAAAGCAGCCGCCTTTTCTTGGCCTGACCGTACAATTAAGCACTCATCTGCTGTCGAGCCAGAACGCACCCGCTTGTAGCCTGTCGGGCAAGATGAATCTGTTGGTACAACGGCATCAAAAATCGCACTAAAACTTGCCGAATCAGCGAGTGCTTTGATTTCTGTATCTGTACCATGCCCTAAACGCACCCAAGTTAAGTTTGCTTTACCACCCGCATCAGCACTGGTTTGTGTCCATTTTGCTGCATAGATCGTCCCTGCGGATAAATCACCCGGCTTGTCTGCAACAAACATCAACATCAGGCTGTGTGTGCCATCATCACCGAAGTAAGCGGTTTTCCCATCGGGCATCACCTTAGACATTTCCCAAGTACCACGCCCCATTGCATAGTGCTTCACAACTTTGGTTGTGCCATCTGCATTAACCGTTACTTCAGGAATAATACCATGATGATAAGGGCTAGCAGTTCGCTCAGACTTGTAATAGATTTCGTTTAAAGCTTTTAAACCCGCAATTGTTGTCGTGTAATTGCTAGATAAGGGGTTATATTGCAGATCATAATCTTCTTCAGAGCCTAAATGCGTATTCCAAGGCGTTTGCGAACCAAAGCATGGAACCCACAAACCATTGACACTCGAAAAATCAAGTGGACGTTGTGATTTAATATTTAGCTTGCCATCTGAACCCTGTGTCAAGCTGGTTAGCAACATGCTCATTGGCATCCGCGTATACCATCCGTCTTTGTTATACGCTGTACTACCATCCGACAATAACCAGTCATATTCTAAATGGTTCACTAAGAATAAATTGCCATCGACACTTAAGAGGCTATTCGCATCTGGAGTTTCTGCAATCACTGGTTGTCCCCTAGGGTCCTTAATTGCTTCCATTTTATAGTTATAAAGCTGGCCTGCTGCATGCGCATTACCACCCACTTTATCTTTCACACCAAATAATTTGTTATATGCCAGTGGATATTGTGCAGTAGTACCGTCGGTATAAGTGACTGTAGCGATCGAACTACTATGTGTTTTCGCCATAGCCTCAGCAGTCACAGGGGCTGGAGTACTACTAAACTCAATAGATTTGAAGGTTTTAGTTGAGCCACTAGTAGCATTATCATCACACGCAGATAATGCGGTAGCGATTGCCAAGCTCAGCATCGAAAATTTCAGCGGTTGCATCACAGATTCCCTATTCCATTTTATATCGTTAGATAGGAAAATTTTAAATAGGAAGTTTTGCAACTTGATGAATTGTACATGGCAGTTCGATGACTTCCTGATACCAACTGATTTAGCGTCAATTAAGCAGAGGCTTTTATAAGTTAGTTACTTATGTTTAGAAACTTCTTGCTTAATACTTGGTCTATGCTTTAGCTTGTTTTGAAGACTTTTCACTCACAATAAAATCATCTGAGGCATCCTAATGTCAGCTTTAAAATTAATCAGCACCACTGCTTTATTATTAACAACTAGCGCTCTAATGCAAACTACACTGGCTGGTAGCTCAACAGTACCGGTTAGTAGCCCTGCAGTGAGCATCAAACCATTCCCCAAACCACATGCAGGCGATAAACGTTTAGTGATTCGCTTACCTGCTCGTGCGAATGAAAACGCCTTATTAGTGCGTGTAACACCTGGTAAATTAGGCCGAGTTGATTGTAATAACCAAGCGTATACCGGAACTTTAGAGACTAAAACCCTGCAAGGTTGGGGATATAATTTCTATGTACTTCGCACCAAGGGAGAAGCTATGTCAACTCTGATGGCTTGCCCACCGAATAGTGCAAGAACTGCCTTTGTACCAGTGGCAGGCGCTGAGCAAACCCTAAGCTACAACAGCAGAATGCCCTTGATCTACTATGTGCCTAAAGACTTTAATGTGCAGTACGAAGTCTTTGCCCCTCAGCAACAAGGCACTGCCAAACCTGAGTAGCAAAATGGCGCATAAAAAGCCATATCTACCCCAAAAGACCTGTAGCACTTGCCAACGACCCTTTAGCTGGCGTAAAAAGTGGGAAGCTTGTTGGGATGAGGTGAAGTACTGCTCGGAACGGTGCCGCCGTACATCGGTTAAACAAGCACCAAACGCTTGAGTTTAGTTGTTCAAGCGATTAACGCAAGTTATAAGGTTAGTTATGACAACCACACCCCAAACACCCGAGCAAGAAAAAACTATGATTATTGATACCGCTAGCGTACCTGCTGGCCGTATCGCCCGCCTCGCTCGTCTTGGCTCTTTAGCGACTGGCGTAGCAGGAGGCATGCTCGCTGAAGGCGCACGCCAGCTAGCCCACGGTCATCGCCCCAAAATGGGTGAGTTACTTTTGACTCCTGCCAATGCTAAGCGGGTTGTTGATGAGTTAGCTCGCTTACGTGGTGCGGCAATGAAGGTCGGGCAGCTCCTCTCTTTAGATGCTGGTGATTTACTGCCCCCTGAGTTGAGCGAAGTTTTCGTCAGCTTACGTGCTGATGCTAAGCCAATGCCTTTGAATCAGCTCACACAGGTCTTGGAAGAAAATTGGGGTAAAGAGTGGAAAGCTAAATTTAAGCAATTTAGCTTCCAACCAATCGCAGCAGCTTCTATCGGTCAAGTACACTCTGCTCAAACCCAAGATGGCCGGCATGTCGCTTTAAAAATTCAATATCCACATGTACGCGAAAGTATTGATAGTGATGTAGACAATGTAGCAACTTTATTACGCTTATCAGGGCTTATTCCCAAAAGCGTTGATTATCAACCCTTATTGAATGAAGCTAAACGTCAGCTACGTCAAGAAGCCGATTACATGCGCGAAGCGGATTACATGCGGCAATATCAAACCCTGTTAGCTGATAGCCCTCACTACACTTTACCGCAAGTCTATGAAGACCTGACCACGAACAATATACTCGCCATGTCCTTCATGGGCGGTACGCCTATTGAGCGTATTTCTTATGCCTCGCAGGCCGAACGCGATCAAGTCATGGCTGGCTTACTAGGTTTATTATTCCGTGAAATCTTTGAGTTCCGCTTAATTCAAACCGATCCTAACTTTGCTAATTACCGCTATGATCAGAAAAATCAGCAGTTGATTCTGCTCGATTTTGGCGCTACTCGTGAATATCCGGTGCAAATTGCTGAAGCTTATCGCGAATTGATGCAAGGGGCGATTGAATATAATCGCGCCAAAATGGATGCAGCCGCTGCACAAATTGGCTTCTTCCAAGAACATATTCACCCCCAACAACGCGAAGCGGTCATTGATCTTTTTAATCAAGCTTGCGAGCCACTACGCTGGCAAGGCGTGTATGACTTTGGCTCTTCTAGCTTAGCTGGACGGATTCGAGATGCAGGTTTAGTGCTCAGCATGGAGCAAGGTTATTGGCATACCCCCCCCGCAGATGCTCTGTTTTTACATCGCAAACTGGGTGGCTTATATCTATTAGCGGCTAAATTACGTGCGAAAGTGGATGTGCGTAGTTTGTTTGAGCCATATTTACATTAAATATCTAAATAAGTTGCCAAATCTGGCAACTTAGCCTGCGCACTCACTGGTTGGCGCTTGCGATAATGCGCGATGAAAGCATAGCGTCCTGCCAAATATTTAATCTGCAAATTGGCATTATGTTTAACTGCTAAATACTCTAAATGCTCTAAGATCTGCACCTGCGGATGCACATTAAACCATGCCAGCCATTGTATTAAGCTGTGACGAAACCAAGCAGGCATCTGCGCTTGATCAGAAAAATCGACAATATGTAAATAGCCCTGTGGCTTGAGCTGAGTCAAAGCGTGTTCCAAAGCTTGCTTCCAATCAGGCAGCATCGACAGCACATAAGAAAACAGTACATGATCCCAAGGTGCATCTAGGCCGAAATCTTGCCAATGAACTTGCTCTGCCAAACCTTGACGTAAAGTGATCGAGGCTTGATAAGGGCTATTTTGTAAACTTTTTTGGGCACACTCTAACATCAAAGTAGAAGCATCCACACCAAACAGCTGTGCTGTAGGATAGCGATAAGCCAGCTTACTGAGATTGCGTGCCGTACCACAGCCCACCTCTAATAAAGTCTCATCAATCGGCAGCCTCAATTCTTTGAGTAAAGTATCGCGTCCTAAGAGATAGAACTTTCTTGAAAAATCATAAATATAACGTTGATAGCGATATTGCTGATCCATGCGTGAAGCAGTATTTACCTCCTGCATCGTCAAGCCACCACACGATACAAATGAAAGCCGCCATAAATGGCCGAGCGATCTTGCGTAAATAAAACTGCCGACTCTTCGACTTCATACTTTAAACGTGCCAAGAGTTTAGGCGGTAAAGCGCTTTCTAAGGGTGAAACCGTTGCGGCAGTACGAAAGATAATCCGTGTATCCGGTTTGGCGACGCGCAAGATTTCTGTCCATAATTCAGTGAGTGCCACCTTATTCATCCAATCTTGAGCATCCAAGAAAACAAAGCGGTCATAAGCTTGCTGGGGTTGCGTTTTTAGATACTCAATAATCGAGCCAAACTGCGTTTCCACTTTATGCAATTGTGATTTTATTAGTTGATAATGTTCAGCTTTTAAATAATCTGGCAGCGCTTGGCGTTTCGTATGATCATAGCCATGCCCAAAGGCTTGCCAAGCAAAGTAATTATCGTGAATTGGAAAACCACACGCTAAACGCTCTACCCGTGCACGGTATTGCGCTAGTAAATTACCCTCTGCTTGCATCGCTTGATATTGCTGTGGCGGAATACCCAAACTAAAAACCGACATAGGCAACTTGCCTAAAAGCTTGACCAGAAGGTGCTCGAAAAAGGGTTCAATATGGCGCTTAAAAATAAGCTTTTGCTCGTAACGACTTTTGGCATTGAGGATTAGCTGCGGCTTACAACCCATACTCCGTCCTAGCCAATGCAAGCCGCGCATGAAATAACCAAAGCGCGTTTGCTTATAAAAATCCTTGGCAAACATACTAATCCGTTGACGGCCAAACAGACTCTCCCCAGACCAAAACTTATCTAAATCCTTACTAAGATGTGGCTGGATATAAGCCTGATAGCGCTCTAAATTACTGAGCTTACTAGCATGTCCAAAGAAATTATAAAAAGTAGCATGATCAGGTAAATGCTTGAAAGCAGCAATTTTTAAGCGCGTCAATGCTAAGTGATAGGTATTTAAATCAATCGCGGTAATATGTGCTGGGCTAGCGGTTAAATAATTCAAGACATTACAACCACCGGAAGCAATCGTTAACACTCGGCTATCGGTTTGCAATTGCAAAGCTTGCAAATCCACTCGTGGATCCTCCCAAATCTGGTTATAAATAAAACTATCAAACCAAGTGCTAAATAGACGCTGTTGTAAACCCAGCAGCGAACTAGGGGTAGCTTGTTGCACGGCTTCACGAAGCGCAATTGAACTAGCCATCTGTGTATTTTCCATTGTTATAGACATGTCAAAATTCTGAAGTTTAGGAATGAAATCTACATGACAAGTCGATGACGATTTAGTTAAACCCAACTGAGGTTCTTGGTTACACTAGCCGCTCTTAGGAGATTGTTATGCTATTAGTACTAA
Source organism: uncultured Thiothrix sp. (assembly GCF_937876535.1). GTDB lineage: Bacteria > Pseudomonadota > Gammaproteobacteria > Thiotrichales > Thiotrichaceae > Thiolinea. The sequence goes on along the minus strand of NZ_CALFHZ010000020.1, from coordinate 36,417 downwards.
AAGAATATGGACGTTTATGGTGGCGCCAGCGGCTCTGGCTTGGCTTAGTCTTACTGGCGATTACCGCAGCGGTAAGTATTGAACTCTTGATTCCACTGATTTTTAAAAATATGGCGAATGCCTTTGCACAACCAGTCAGTACTGCGACTACTGAAGTCCTCATGCAGAACCTGCTGTATTTGGCGCTCGCTTTCATTATGGAGTGGTTTATTTGGCGGGCTTTAGAGTTTGGGATTGTGCCACTTGAAGCTGGAGGGATGCGTTATCTGGACTCTTTCTGCTTTGATATCCTGCTCAAGCAACCTTATCGTTTTTTTGAAAATAATTTTGCGGGCAGCTTAGTTAAACAAGCTTCTCGCTTTATTCGTTCCTTCGAAAGCCTTACTGATTGGCTAGTGTTTCAATTGCATAGCAAAATACTCGCAACCGGCATTGCCTTATTTTTATTCTTCCAGCAAGACCCTCTGCTCGCGGCCTATTTTGTAGTGTTTATTATTCTATTTGTAGCTTGGAACCTTGGCTTTTCCCTCTGGAAATTAAAATACGATGAGCGCGTTGCGGAGTGGGACTCCAAATTAGGCGGTTTATACTCAGATAATATTAGCAATATTGCCGTACTCAAAAGCTTCGCTTTAGAAAGCACCGAACAAGCTCATGTGCGCGAGGCAGCAACTACCCTATATAAAAAGCGTCGCTTTGCATGGATATTGATGTTTATTTCCTTCGCCGTACAAGCCATTCTCACCTCGACTATTGAATTCATTTTAGTTTACAACATGATCCAAGACTGGCAGCGTGGTCAATTTGAAGTGGGTCAATATGTATTATTCCAGACGATACTCTTGGTACTGCTACGTCATTTATGGGAATTCGGCCAAAGCTTTCGTAGTTTATTTAGTGCTATTGCTGATGCCCGCGAAATGGCCACTATTATTCAAAATCAACAACTAGAACAAGACTTGCCACAAGCTCAAGCACGGACTATTCAACAAGGGCAAATTGAGTTCAAACAGATTCACTTTGATTATCGGCAAACTAAAACCGATAGCACTGAAATCACAGGGGGCTTATTTGTAGATTTTAATCTGATGATTCGTGCTGGAGAAAAAATTGCTTTGGTTGGTCATTCCGGCTCAGGCAAAACCTCGATTACCAAACTCCTATTTCGCTTTGTAGAACCACAACAAGGTGAAATCTTAATTGATGACATTCCTGCACAGCAGTTCAGCTTAGCTTCTTTACGTAAACAAATTGCACTCGTACCCCAACAACCTGAGCTATTTCATCGCAGTATTAAAGACAATATTTTATTGGGGAAAACAATCAGTGATCTTGAATTAGAGCGTGTTACCAGGCAAGCGCAAGCTTTAGATTTTATTAATCAGCTTCCTGAGCGCTTCGATACTTTAGTCGGTGAACGTGGAGTGAAATTATCAGGGGGTGAAAAACAACGGATTGCCATCGCGCGCGCCCTTTTACAAGCAGCCCCTATTGTGGTTTTGGATGAAGCCACTAGTGCCCTAGATTCGTTGACTGAGCAGCAAATCCAAACTGCAATTTTTGAGTTAATCGCCAATAAAACCGCGATAGTGATTGCGCATCGCTTGTCCACTATCCTACGCATGGATCGGATTATAGTGCTCGCCAATGGAAGTATTTTAGAGCAAGGCACTCACGCTGAACTCTTAGCTAAACAAGGTCATTACTATCAAATGTGGCAACATCAAAGTGGGGAGTTTTTGAATTTGGATTAAGCGTTTAGGTTACTCAATTTGCAGTTCGTCCCCAAAAAATGGAATTCTTGGCATCGGTATTTATAGTTGCAGTTATATTCATTCAAAAGCTATATACCAATGTCTAATCAAACGCTTGCATCTAAAAATAAACCAACTATCTGCTTGAATATGATCGTTAAAAACGAACGACATGTGATTCAGCGTTGTTTTGATAGTCTAAGGGAGCACATCGATTATTGGGTTATTAGTGATACAGGATCTACGGATGGTACTCAAGATTTTATTCGTGAGTATTTTCAACAAGTACAAATCCCCGGTGAGTTGCATGAGCATGCTTGGAAAAACTTCGCGTATAACCGTAATCTGGCTTTAGAGGCCGCGAAACACAAAGCTGATTATATTTTATTTATGGATGCAGATGATTATATCGTTTGGCGGGATGATTTAGGCTTTCACGGCTTGACGGAAGATGTTTACCGGTTAAGTATGCAGCACAATACGCTGGTATACTCCAATATCAAACTATTACGCTCACAAGTAGCTGCCGAATGGCGTGGTGTCTTGCATGAAGGCTTATATACTGATGAATCTTGTCCTGTTGAGTACCAAGCTGCGAATTGCTATATCAGCTCCACTCGTGAGGGTGCTCGCAATCAAAATCCTGATAAATATATCCGAGACGCTGAAATCCTTGAAGAAGGTTTAAAAGAAGAGCCAGACAATAGTCGCTATCGCTTTTATCTAGCACGTAGTTATTTAGATGCTGATCAGTATCAGCAAGCTCTTGAAAACTTCAAAAAACGAGCAGCAATGGGGGGCTGGGAAGAAGAGGTCTACTACTCACTTTTTAGCATTGCACGTTGTTATAAGTTACTCAACTATGACAAAGCGCACATTATTGAATCCTACTTAAAGGCTTTTCATTATCGACCCAGTCGCCTTGAGGCTTTATACGAAGCGATTCTACTCTGCTTCGAACAGGAGCTTTATGAACTTGCTTATCAACTATCTAAACTGGCACCCAAAGTTGAACCCACTAAGGATATTCTTTTTGTGATTCATGAGATTTACAGCTGGCGCTTCTTAGATATTGTTTCTTTGTGTGCTTTAAGAAGCGGTCGTCGTGCTGAAGCACGTGGAATCATTGCGCATTTAATTGATTCACCTCAAACACCATCTGCACAATTAGCACGTTTACAGTCCAATTTAAAAGTAGCCGTCGATTACTAACTAAGTTTATACACTTGCACACCATGCTGAGCACAAACTTGTGCCAGCTTAGGGCGTACTAAACTATCTATAAATAAACCAGTTAATTGCGACACATGCCCTACACGCACTGGGGCAGTGCGTTCTAGCTTACTCTTATCAGTGACCAAAAACCGTTCTCGCGCATTACTTAAAATCGCTTGCGTCACTCGCACTTCTCGATAATCAAAGTCCAACAATGCCCCCTCTTCATCCAAAGCGGAAGCACCAATAACAGCATAATCTAATTTAAACTGTTTTACGAAATCAGCGGTTGCCTCACCAATCACCCCACGGTCAGTATGCCGCACTACACCACCGGCAATGATCACCTCAAAGCTTGAATTTTGAATCAAGATATTCGCTACATTTAGATTATTGGTAATAATCATCAGATTCTGATGGCCAAGCAAAGCTTGCGCGACCGCTTCTGTGGTAGTACCAATATTAATAAACAGCGAGCTATTATTTGGAATCTGTGTCGCGCACAATTGGCCAATTAAGCGCTTTTCCTCGGAAGCCATATTACGCCGTTGTTCGTAGCCAACATTACTCACCCCTGAAGGCAGTAACGCCCCACCATGTACCCGCGCCAACAAGCCAGCCTCACATAATTCATTCAAGTCTTTACGAATAGTTTGGGGAGTGACTTCAAAAGTGGCAACCAACTCGTCGACCAAGACACGTTCAGCACTGCGCGCTAGAGCCATAATTTGTTGTTGACGTAATGACTGTTGCATGGCTTTCTCCTTTGCGAGCCTGAATGCATAAAATATAGCTAAATAACGAAAACAAAGCTTGCAAAAACGAAAATATCTATTGATACTTCAGGAACTAACCATCGCACTATAAAGCAACCACAGGATAGTATCGATGCTAAATTCATCATCCACTGAAACTTATGATATGGTCGTCATTGGCGGCGGTATTAATGGTTGTGGTATCGCCCGTGACGCGGTGGGTCGCGGTTTGAAGGTTCTACTCGCAGAACAAGGTGATTTAGCCCAAGGTACATCCTCCGCAAGCACCAAGTTAATTCATGGCGGCCTGCGTTATCTGGAATATTATGAGTTTCGTTTAGTACGCGAAGCGCTTTCAGAACGCGAAGTGTTATTAAAAAACGCACCCCACATTATTTGGCCTTTACGTTTCGTGTTGCCAAATAATAAAGCAGTCCGCCCTGCGTGGCTGGTGCGCTTAGGTTTATTTCTTTATGACCATATTGGTGGGCGCAAACTCTTGCCTGCCACTCAAACCTTCAAGCTACATAACAACTCCAAACTGGGCGACCCCATTAAAGAGGGTTTTGAAGTGGCTTTCGAATATTCGGACTGCTGGGTCGATGATGCGCGTTTAGTAGTTTTGAATGCCTTGGATGCAGCCAAGCGTGGCGCGGATATTCGGGTACAAACTCGCTGCATAGGCGCTCAACGTCAAAATGATCTCTGGCAAATTCAGCTAGAAAATACTAAAACGAAACAAAACGAAACTATTCAAGCGCGTATACTAGTGAATGCCACTGGCCCTTGGATCGATCATTTATTGCATGAAACCAAGACTTTAGCGGCTGACCAACATAATGTTCGTCTAGTACGTGGCAGTCATATTATTGTGCCCAAGCTTTATGAGCATGATCGGGCGTATTTTTTCCAGAATACGGATGGGCGCATTATGTTTGCCATTCCGTATGAGCAAGCTTTTACTCTGTTGGGCACCACAGATGCGGATCATAAAAGTGGCTTAGAGCGCATTCAAATCACCGAAGAAGAAACGCAATATCTGTGTGATTCGGCTAGCCTTTATTTCAAGAATCCCATCAAGCGTGAGTCCGTAGTTTGGACTTATGCGGGTGTGCGCCCGCTCTATGATGATGGCGCCAGCAAAGCCCAAGCCGCCACACGTGAATATGTGTTACGCGTAGAAGATGAAAACGGTCAAGCACCTTTACTCAATGTCTTCGGCGGTAAAATCACAACTTACCGCTGCTTAGCAGAGGATGCTTTGAGCCGCCTAGCAGCGTGGATGCCGAATGCTAAAGCGGCTTGGACAAAAGAGGCAGCCTTACCCGGTGGTCAGTTTGACTTAGCGGATCGCCCTAAATTAGTCCAGCAATTGCAGCACGATTATTCCTTTGTTGATGGCGCTTGGGCAAATAGCTTAATCAGCCGTTATGGTAAGCGTGCTTGGGAATTATTGGGTGATGCTAAAAATTTGACCGATCTTGGACGGGCATTTGGTGCTACTTTAACAGAGCGCGAAGTCAATTTTTTACGTAGCACCGAATGGGCAACGGACGCAGATTCGATACTTTGGCGGCGAACTAAACTGGGTTTGCATATGACGCCGGAACAGCGCGAGGCATTTGCAGCGTGGTTGCAATAACCCGCTAACTTAATGCAGGAGGAGGGTAACAATTCATGAGTTTGACACTGGAGCAAGTTTCTAAGGTGGTCGGGCGGGATACCTTTATTTATCCCACTGATTTGCACCTAGAAGCAGGCAGTTTGAATGTTTTACTTGGCCCTACCCTGTCCGGCAAAACTAGCCTGATGCGCCTCATGGCTGGTTTAGATGTGCCTAGCACCGGACGAGTGCGTTGGAAAGACCAAGATGTCACGGGTCAGCCGGTGCAAAAGCGCAATATCGCCATGGTCTACCAGCAATTCATTAATTATCCCGCGATGAGCGTATACGAGAATATTGCCTCGCCGTTACGCATTCGTGGTCTCAGCAAAAAAGACATTGATAAGCGCGTCCAAGAAGCGGCTGATTTACTCAAACTCACGCCCATGCTCAAACGTAAACCCCTCGAATTATCTGGCGGCCAACAACAACGCTGTGCTTTAGCGCGCGCTTTGGTAAAAGATGCTGATTTAGTCTTACTCGATGAGCCACTCGCTAATCTCGATTACAAACTGCGTGAAGAATTACGCGAAGAATTACCGCGTATTTTTACTGCCTCTGGTGCAGTGTTTGTGTACGCGACGACTGAACCCACTGAAGCTTTGTTATTAGGTGGCAATACCGCAACTTTGTGGGAAGGCCACATTACCCAATTTGCCCCGACTTTAGCGGTGTATCGTAAGCCGAATACGATGACTACGGCGCGTGTATTCTCTGATCCGCCGATGAATTTCTTGCAATTCACTAAGCAAGGCGAACAATTGAAATTCGATGATGGGCAAACTTCACCTGCTACGGGTGTATTGGCGAATTTGCCGAATCAGACCTATAGCCTCGGTTTTCGCCCCAATCATTTGAGCCTAGAACGCACGAGCCCTGAGGCTCTGAGCTTCCAAGTCACGGTCACCGTAGTAGAAATCAGTGGTTCGGAAAGTTTCGTGCATGTGAAACACGGCGAACAGCGTTGGGTAGCCCTATTGTCGGGGATTAATGAGCCAGCGCCCGATACCGTTCTCACCATGTATGTGGAGCCTAAACATACTTATGTGTTTGGCGCGAATGGTGCTTTGGTGAGCACGTCAGCATTGGCACAGGCTGCTTAAGGAGACACTATGGCAGAAATTTACTTGAAGAAACTGGCACATAGCTACCTCCCGAATCCGCAAAAGCCAGAAGATTATGCCCTAAAAGAAATCGACCAAGTCTGGGAAGATGGCAAGGCCTATGCACTACTCGGCTCTTCGGGCTGCGGCAAATCGACGCTGTTAAATATCATTTCTGGCTTGCTCACACCCAGCCAAGGCCAAGTGCTGTTTGATGGCAAGGACGTGACGCATTTACCCACCGAACAGCGCCAAATCGCGCAGGTATTCCAGTTTCCGGTGGTCTACGACACCATGAGTGTGTATGACAATCTGGCCTTTCCGCTACGCAATCGCAAACAAGACGAAGCGACGATTAAAGCGCGTGTCACTGAAATCGCCGATATGCTGGAACTCACGGGCGACTTAAAGAAAAAAGCTCAAGGCTTAACTGCTGATGCCAAGCAAAAAATTTCTTTAGGACGTGGTTTAGTACGTCAAGATGTGGCGGCGATTCTATTTGATGAACCGCTCACCGTCATCGATCCACATTTGAAATGGCTATTACGCATGCAGCTTAAAGCCCTGCATCAGCGCCTGAATCGCACCATGATTTACGTGACCCACGATCAAACGGAAGCACTCACTTTCGCGGATCAAGTGGTGGTGATGTATGACGGTTATGTAGTGCAAATGGGTACACCGCAGCAGTTATTTGAACAGCCTGAGCATACCTTTGTCGGCTATTTCATTGGCAGTCCAGGGATGAATTTATTGCCAGTACAAGTCGATGGCAATACCGCGCAACTAAATGGTAGAAGTATTCCCTTAAATACCCGCTATGCACCAAAAAACAGTGACAAACTTGAATTAGGTATTCGTCCCGAATTTACCCAATTAAGCACCACCGAATCAGCGCATAGTTTACCTGTCACAATTCGCCGTATTGAAGATATTGGGCGGCATAAAATCGCGCGCGCCGATTATCAAGGCAAAGAAATTAATGTCGTGGTGCCAGAAGATCAGTCAGTATCGACGGATTATAAATACTTAACGCTTGACCCAAATTACATCCATCTTTACGCCAATGGCTGGCGGCTCAAACAGGAGGCGGCAGCATGAATAAAACATGGAATAATAAAGCATGGTGGATGGTATTACCTGTTGTACTCTTAGTCGCCTTCAGTGCCGTTATTCCTTTAATGACGGTAGTGAATTACTCAGTTCAAGATACCTTTGGCAATAATCAATTCTTCTGGGCAGGTTTGCAATGGTTTGAAGAAATTGTCAATTCTGAGCGTTTTCATGCGGCTTTAGGTCGACAGTTTTTATTCAGTGGGATTATTTTATTGATTGAAATTCCACTGGGAATTTTTATTGCGATGAATATGCCAACTAAAGGTTGGGCGATTTCAATTTGCTTAGTATTAATGTCGCTGCCCTTATTAATTCCGTGGAATGTGGTGGGTACTATTTGGCAAATCTTCGGACGGGTCGATATTGGTTTATTGGGAGCAACGGCAGCGAAACTGGGGATTGATTATAACTATACCCGCGATATTGGTGATGCGTGGTTTACTGTAGTGATTATGGATGTTTGGCATTGGACTTCACTGGTGGCTTTGCTCTGTTATGCTGGTTTGCAATCCATTCCGCAAGCTTATTATCAAGCCGCACGGATTGATGGTGCAAGTAAATGGGCGATTTTCCGTTATATCCAATTGCCAAAAATGCGTGGGGTCTTATTAATCGCAGTGCTCTTGCGCTTTATGGATAGCTTTATGATTTATACCGAACCATTTGTAGTAACAGGTGGCGGCCCCGGAAATGCAACCACCTTCTTATCGATTGACTTAGTGAAAATGGCAATTGGGCAATTTGATTTAGGCCCTGCGGCTGCCTTCTCGCTGGTTTACTTCCTGATTATTCTGTTATTGAGCTGGGTATTCTATACCGTGATGACCAACCTTGATAAACAGGGGCAATAAGCGATGAATACGACAGTCACTTTGAATAATAATCCAACAATTACACCAAAGCGCTCACGCATTACTCGCCAAGGCGTAGTAATGACGGTCTATTTAATTTTTCTGATGCTACCGATTTATTGGTTACTCAATATGAGTTTAAAAACCAATGAAGAGATTTTATCGACTTTTAGTTTATGGCCGCAGAACTTCACTTTAGCCAATTACAAAACCATTTTTACTGATCCAAGCTGGTATGGTGGTTATATTAATTCGATCACTTATGTGGTGATGAATACGGTGATTTCGATTACCGTGGCCTTACCTGCCGCGTATGCCTTTTCGCGCTACCGTTTTTTGGGCGACACTCACTTATTCTTTTGGCTGTTAACCAATCGCATGGCACCGCCTGCGGTGTTTGCCCTGCCCTTTTTCCAACTGTATAGCTCGGTTAACTTATTCGACACACATATTGGGGTAGCACTCGCGCATTGCTTATTTAATGTGCCCTTGGCGGTATGGATTTTGGAAGGCTTTATGTCCGGCGTGCCGAAAGAAATTGACGAAACTGCTTATATTGATGGCTACAGTTTTGGGCGCTTTTTCACACGGATTTTTATGCCCTTAATTGCTTCCGGTATCGGGGTCACTGCATTCTTCTGCTTTATGTTTTCGTGGGTGGAACTCTTGCTCGCACGTACCCTAACCTCAGTCGCCGCCAAGCCCATCGCTGCCACCATGACACGCACTGTTTCAGCGTCGGGAATGGATTGGGGAGTCTTAGCCGCAGCAGGGGTATTGACGATTATTCCAGGGGCTTTGGTGATTTGGTTCGTGCGTAATTATATCGCCAAGGGTTTCGCCTTGGGTCGGGTTTAAAGGAGGTCAAGATGGATTTGAGTTGGATGGCTTGGACGTGGCAAACGGCTTTGTTCTTTAGCCTTATTGTCTTGACCTTGATTGGGATGGGAATTTGGAGTGTAAAGTCGCCGCAAGCACCACGAGTTGGGATTTTACACATCGAAACCACGCCAGGAGATCGGCTATTCATTTCACTCTTAGGCAGTGCGTTTATATGCCTAGGCTGGTTAGCTGCAGTTGGGCCACCCTTATGGTGGGCAGTACTGGTGTGTGTCGTTTATGCCTTTGCGGTGTTTCGCTGGGTATAAGGTTTGTAAATTAGGAGGAGATTTTCTATGAAACTCAAACGCCTAACATTTGCGGTTACGGCTGCGGTGTTATTCACCTATGGGCAATTTGCTTTCGCCGATGTGGAAGCCGCCAAAAAATGGATTGACAGTGAATTCCAGCCTTCGTCTTTATCCAAAGAAGACCAATTAAAAGAAATGGAGTGGTTTATTAAAGCCGCTGAACCCTTCAAAGGCATGGAAATCAATGTAGTCTCTGAAACGATTACCACCCACGAATATGAATCCAAGACCTTAGCCAAAGCGTTTACCGACATTACCGGCATTAAAGTCACTCACGACCTCATTGGCGAAGGCGACGTGGTTGAAAAACTCCAAACCCAAATGCAATCCGGCAAAAATATTTATGATGCTTTCGTCAATGACTCGGATTTGATCGGTACGCACTGGCGCTATCAGCAAGTGCGCAACTTGACCGATTGGATGGCTGGTGATGGCAAAGATGTAACCAGCCCTACCTTGGATTTAAAGGACTTCATTGGTTTAAGCTTCACTACTGGCCCCGATAAAAAACTCTATCAATTACCCGATCAGCAATTCGCCAACCTATATTGGTTCCGCTATGACTGGTTCAACGACGAAAAGAATAAAGCCGATTTCAAAGCGAAATATGGCTATGACCTAGGCGTGCCAGTCAACTGGTCTGCTTATGAAGATATTGCCGAATTCTTCACGGGTCGCGAAATTGACGGCAAAAAAGTCTATGGTCACATGGATTACGGTAAAAAAGACCCCTCTTTAGGCTGGCGTTTTACCGATGCGTGGATGTCGATGGCAGGCATGGGTGATAAGGGTGAACCAAATGGTTTACCCGTTGATGAATGGGGTATTCGGGTCAATGAAAAATCCCAGCCCGTCGGTTCTTGTATGGCACGCGGTGGGGCAACCAATGACCCATCGGCGGTGTATGCGATTACTAAATATGTGGATTGGTTGAAAAAATATGCGCCTCCAGCCGCTGCGGGTATGGTGTTCTCGGAAGCGGGTCCTGTCCCTGCCCAAGGTGAAATCGCGCAACAAATGTTCTGGTATACCGCCTTCACTGCAGACATGGTCAAAGAAGGTTTGCCAGTGATGAATAAGGACGGTACACCAAAATGGCGGATGGCTCCTTCTCCGCACGGCGCGTATTGGGAAGAAGGCATGAAGGTTGGTTATCAAGATGCTGGTTCTTGGACCTTGATGAAATCGACGCCAACTGATCGGGCGAAAGCCGCTTGGCTCTATGCGCAATTCGTCACTTCCAAAACGGTGGATGTGAAGAAATCGCATGTGGGTTTAACTTTCATTCGTGAGTCCACCATCAATGACAAGAGCTTTACGGAGCGTGCGCCAAAATTGGGAGGTTTAGTGGAGTTCTATCGTTCTCCAGCGCGAGTACGTTGGTCGCCCACAGGTACAAACGTGCCTGATTATCCAAAGTTAGCGCAACTTTGGTGGCAAAATATCGGTGATGCCTCCTCTGGTGAAAAGACCCCGCAACAAGCTTTGGATGCCCTATGTGAAGCGCAAGAAAAGGTGATGGAGCGGATTGAAAAGAGTGGTGTACAAGGCGAGTTAGGGCCAAAGATGAATGAGCCTAAAGACCCGAAAGAGTGGTTAGATGCCCCTGGCGCACCTAAACCTAAGTTAGACAATGAGAAACCCAAACCTGAAACTATCAACTATGATGAGTTGGTAAAATCGTGGACTAAGAGCTGATTTAAGCCTTAACCCCTCCCAACCTCCCCTTGTCAGGGGCGGCGCTTGACTCCCTCCCTTGATAAGGGGAGGGTTGGGGAGGGGTTCTTCTACCCTCAATAGGAATCCAGCTATGGCGTACTTAATTGCAATTGATCAAGGCACAACCTCCACGCGCAGTATTGTGTTTGATGAAACATTACAAGTCATCGCCAGCGCCCAACAAGAATTCCCGCAACACTTTCCCCATTCTGGCTGGGTTGAACATGATCCAGAAGACCTACTCAATACAACCCTGAGCACCCTTAAAGCAGCGCTGGCTAAATCAAACTTAAGCGCTAAGGATATTGCTGCAATTGGCATTACCAACCAACGCGAAACGGTAGTGGTGTGGGATAAAGATACTGGCAAAGCAATTTACAATGCGATTGTCTGGCAAGACCGGCGCACAGCGGACTACTGCCAAGAACTAAAGGACAATGGCAGTGAAGCCTTAATTCAACAAAAAACCGGCTTACGCGCCGATCCATACTTTAGCGGTACAGAAATACGCTGGATTTTAAACAATGTCGACGGCGCACGCGCCAAAGCGGAAGCCGGACAATTGCGCATGGGTACGGTGGATACGTGGCTGATTTGGCATTTGACTGCTGGCCAAGTCCATGCTACCGATGCCACCAATGCCAGCCGCACGCTGCTGTTTAATATTCATACCGGACAATGGGATCAAGAGTTACTCAAACTCTTGGATATTCCCGACAGTTTATTGCCCGAAGTAAAAGATTGTGCTGCTGATTTTGGTAGTACCGATGCTTCCATTTTGGGGGTAGCGATTCCGATTTCGGGGGTGGCGGGCGATCAACATGCGGCTGTGATTGGCCAAGCTTGCTTCCAAGCCGGCATGATGAAATCGACCTATGGGACAGGCTGTTTTGCGCTCTTGAATACTGGCACGCACGCGGTCAATTCCAATAATAATCTACTCACCACCATTGCTTATCAATTGAATGGGCAACGCACCTATGCTTTAGAAGGCTCGATTTTTATCGCAGGTGCTGCAGTACAATGGCTACGCGATGGCCTAAAAATCATCCAAAAAGCCAGCGATACCCAAGCGCTAGCCGAAGCAGCCGATCCTAATCAAACCGTGTATCTAGTTCCTGCCTTTGTCGGTTTAGGTGCCCCCTACTGGGACCCGGATGCGCGTGGCGCATTATATGGTTTAACCCGCAATACTGGCCCTGCTGAAATCTCCAAAGCCACTTTAGAGAGTATTGGCTACCAAACTCGCGACCTCCTACAAGCTATGAAAGCCGATAGTGCTGGCTTAAAAGAAACCAAAACCGTACTGCGTGTTGATGGCGGCATGACCTCCTCAGAATGGGCGATGCAGTTTTTAGCGGATATTTTAGATAGCTATGTGGATCGTCCCAAAGTCTTAGAATCGACTGCAACAGGGGCAGCGTATTTAGCAGGCTTGCAGCAAGGTGTCTGCCCTAGCCCTGAGCAATTTGCCAAAGACTGGGCATTGGATAAACGCTTTGAGCCGAATATGGATGAGAGAATGCGCGAGCAGAAATATAACGGCTGGTTGGATGCGGTGCGACGGACACGCTCAACACTCTAAACAAAACTGCCCCTACATAATACAAGCTGAACTTGAGCCTTATCATTCTAAGCTCAGTCGAAAAGAAATAACCGGGCACGAAGCCCGGTGAGGATTGACTGTTCGAGACTTATAAACCGTTATTGTTAAACTCATAACTTCGGTTGTTATTTGCTTTCGTTCAAGTTGTGACATTTTCGAGGTCAGATGTAGTCTAAAAGCAGGCTATGACAAGTTCATGACAGCAGCATGAATATCTTTTGACAGCTCCCCTCACCCAAGCCAAAGCCAAAGCCAAAGCAGTAAATTTGTCATCGAAAGATCATCCCAATGTCATATTATCTGTAGATTTGTAATCAATTTGAAATATTTGTCATGCTAGCATGACTCCGAGCCATCAAAGGTAGAAGGTGATGAAAAAACAGATTCTCTGTGTCGAAGATGAAGCTGCTATTCGACAAATGATCCGCTTTAGCTTAGAGCGCGAAGGCTATACGGTGATGGAAGCCGAAAACGCCTATGTAGCGCGTGAATTGGTTGCCAACCAAACCCCTGACTTAATGCTAATTGATTGGATGCTCCCAGATATTTCTGGGCCAGAGCTGATTCGGCGGTTTCGTAAAGATGAAGTGACTCGCGATATTCCGATTGTGATGTTGACAGCGCGCTCCGAAGAAGAGGATATGATTCAAGGACTGGAGGTGGGTGCTGATGACTATCTCTCTAAACCGGTTTCTTTAAAAACCTTAACTGCCCGCATTAAAGCGTTGTTACGCCGTTCAGAGGGTTTTAGTGCGCGCAAAGTGCTCACCGTTGGACCGATTAATTTGGACTTAGATGCCCATCAGCTTACGGTTAATGGACAGGCCATTCATTTGGGTATTACTGAATATAAACTCCTCGAATTTTTCATGAAGCATCCGGGGCGTGTCTATTCACGCGCACAACTCTTAGATTTTATCTGGGGGCAAAATACTTACATTGAAGAACGGACGGTGGATGTGCATATCTTGCGTTTACGCAAAGCTCTAAAACTACAAGAAGCTGACAACTGCATTCATACGGTACGCGGCGCGGGCTATCGCTTTGCTGAGGAAGCACTGAATGGCCTATGACTATTGGCAGGTGGAAATCCGCCGCCTAATAGCCAGCGTAATTTTGGGCTTAATCGTCGGCTATGCCACTGGTTATTGGTTGGCAAGCTTTCTAGTTGTAAGCTTCGGCTATATTGGCTGGGTGCTGTTCAAACTACGCCAACTACAAAACTGGCTGGTAAAAGGCCAACCTGCCGAATCCATGCCGGATAGTGACGGTGCTTGGGAGCAAATTACTTACCTGATTCATCGCAGTAAACAAAAAAGCCGGTCGCGCAAAAAGAAACAAAAAGAAACGCTTGATCGCTTAAATAATGTCATGGCGGCACTGCCAGATGCAACGATCTTGATTAATCAGGATTTCATTATTCAATGGTCTAATCCGGCTGCAACTCGCCTGTTAGGGATTCAAACTCAAACTGACTGGGGAAATCGCTTAGATAACCTGATTCGCTCCTCAGAATTAAATACCTTGCTACGTAATGGCGATACTGATAAGGAAATTCGTCTTAACTCGCCGATTGATAGCAATATGATTCTGCAGGCACATTTGGTACCTGTACAAAAAAACCTATATCTATTTAATGTACGCGATATTAGCCAAGGCGTGCATTTACAACAAACACGTAAAGCTTTCTTTGCGAATGCTTCACATGAATTACGCACCCCTTTAACGGTATTGGCTGGCTATTTAGAGCTGTTTGAAGATGATGCGGAATTACCTGAGCATTTAATGCCTGCGGTACAACAAGCGCGCGCACAAGCGGATCGGATGCAACGTATTATTAGTGACATGCTGTCTTTATCTAAATTAGAAAACGATGAGCAGCGGCGCATGATTGAAACGGATATTGATGTGCCTGAACTATTAGACGATATTGCCGTGTCCTTAAGCGATACCTTAGCCGCAGACTCGCATACCCTAAGCTTAAACCTAAATAGAGAACTACATTTACTCGGCCATGAACCTGATTTACTCAGTGTGATTACCAATCTGACTGATAATGCCATTCGGCATACACCAGCCGATACCCATATTCAAATTAATTGGCAATTAAATACCAATGGCCAAGCCTGCTTAAGCGTTGAAGATAATGGCCCAGGGATTCCTGCCCAACATATTGGGCATCTAACCGAGCGATTTTATCGAGTTGATCGGGGTCGCGCCCGCGATAAAGGCGGCACCGGTTTGGGCTTAGCGATTGTGAAACATGTAATGCTCAATCATGGTGGCTATCTAAATATAACGAGTGAACCGGGCTGCACACGCTTCGTCGCCTGTTTCCCAGCACAACGTGTACGCTTGATACCAGTCCCCACCCCTTAGCCTGCTATACTTGCTAGACTAATCACTTTAGCCTGCTGAGCATTGCCTAGCAGTGCTCGCGGTATGCTCTTGGGAGTCTTAGCGAATGAAATACCCCGTACGCTTTTTAAAAGCCTTACCCCGTGCTTTTTTTTATGATTTCCTAGAAGGCCAAATTACTTTAAGAGCCATGGGTTTGGTCTATACGACTCTGCTTTCCTTAGCACCCTCCTTAGCGCTCAGCTTCTCAGTTTTGAAAGGCTTTGGGGTACATAATCAATTAGAACCTGCCCTACTCCAATTCATGGCTCCGTTGGGCAGCCAAGCCGAAGAAGTTACCAAGCAAATGCTCAGTTTCGTGGATAATATTCAAGTCGGTGTACTCGGCATTGCTGGGTTAGGAATTTTGCTCTACACCGTTTGGTCTTTAATGCAACAAATTGAACAAGCCTTCAATCATTTGTGGCATGTACAAAAAGGCCGCCCTTTGGATATTCAAATTCGGGATTATTTAAGCCTTGTCATGCTTGCCCCCATTTTGCTCTTCACTGCCTTAGGCTTATGGAGTGCTTTTAGTCATATTCCGATTATTCAAGCGATTAGCAACCATTATTTATTCAGTACGACCACTACCTATCTACTCAAACTTATTCCGGTCACGGTCAGTATTGTTTTGTTTACAGTTTGCTATATCTATATGCCTTATACCAAAGTGCGTTTTATACCCGCTTTAGTCGGCGCGATTTTTGCAGGTGTAACCTGGCAAGCTGCTGGTTGGCTATTTTCTTCCTTTGTCGTCAGTTCTGGTCAGCAAATCGCAATCTATTCTATTTTTGCTGGCTTATTCCTGTTTATGCTTTGGCTGTATATCGGCTGGATTATTGTTTTAACTGGCTCACGGCTAGCTTATTACTTCCAATATCCGGATGCGATTTATTATGCAGACCAACCCACTCACCCTAGTCTTGAAGCTAAAGAATTAGCAGCAGCGGCGATTTTGCGTGAAATTGGGCAACGTTATGTGCAAGGCCAAGAACCTTTAAACTCTGAAGAATTACGTCAGCGCGTGCCAATTCCACGTTCACTCATGACTTTAATGCTACAAGAACTCGTCAATCACGGTTTTATAAGTCGTGATGACGCCAATCCAGCGCATTATTTATTAAAAATTGCACCAGAAACTTTATCGGTGACTCGTATTAAACGTGCTTTCTGGCAAGGTGATACCAAGCAACAAGAGCAAACTGAGCAGGTAAAACAAGCAACCGGTTTAAACGAAATGACCCTATCACCTTTGCTACAAAATCCCAATACGACGGTACGTGAGGCTTTAGATCAATCCTTATTGGCTAAAGCAACTCAAGCCCCAGAGGCAGAAAAGGTCTGCTTAGAAGAGCAAATGCCGCAGATGATTGAACAAGCCAAAGAAGTAGTGAAAGCTAATGAAGGCTAACTCCGTTTGCCTCTTGCTAAGCTCCCCTGATCTCAAGCAGACTAGCTGAACCCAGAACAGCACCCTTTACAATAAGTTTAAGGAACACCACATGACAGCTAAAATGACACTCGAGCAACTTAAACAAGCTTATGCGGCCGGCCAAATTGATACCGTGCTTGTCTGTCAAGTGGACATGCAAGGTCGCTTAATGGGCAAACGCTTTCATGCGGATTTTTTTCTAAATAGTGCTTATGCAGAAACACATTCCTGCAATTATTTATTAGCCACCGATATGGATATGCATACGGTTGATGGCTATGCGGCAACTAGTTGGCGGGCAGGCTACGGCGATTATGTGATGAAACCGGATTTGACTACACTGCGCCCACTCCCTTGGTTAGAAGGTACTGCATTAGTCTTGTGCGACGTGCTTGATCATCATACCCGTGAGCCTGTGCCACATTCCCCGCGGGCTGTGCTACAAAAACAAATTGCTCGTTTAGCAGCTCTAGGCATGCAGCCCATGATGGCCACTGAATTAGAGTTTTTCCTCTTCAATCAAACTTATGCGGATGTACATCAAGCAGATTACCGTAATCTAAAACTTGCGAGCGCTTACAACGAGGATTATCACATTCTACAAACCACCAAAGAGGAAGATGTGCTTCGAGCCATTCGGAATGGCTTATTTGGAGCAGGTATTCCGGTGGAATGTTCTAAAGGTGAGGCCTCAGCGGGGCAAGAAGAAGTTAATATCAAATACGCGGATGCACTCACCACTGCCGATTACCATTCCATCGTTAAAAATGCTTGTAAGGAAATCGCTTGGAGCCAAGGTAAAGCAGTCACTTTCATGGCGAAATGGGATTATAACGCTGCTGGTAGCTCTTCACATATTCATCAATCTTTGTGGAGTTTGGATGGCAAAACCCCACTATTTTTCGATGAGTCTGCCCCCTATGGCATGTCGAAATTGATGCGCCATTATTTAGCGGGTTTGTTAGCACATGCGGATGAAATCACTTATTTTTTAGCTCCGTGGATTAACTCGTATAAACGCTTTCAAGCGGGAACTTTTGCACCGACTAAAGCGATTTGGAGCCGAGATAATCGTACCGCTGGCTATCGTTTATGCGGCGAAGGCAGTAAAGCTGTGCGGATTGAATGCCGCGTCGGTGGTGCTGATCTCAATCCTTATTTAGCCCTTGCTGCACAAATTGCTGCAGGTTTAGATGGGATTGAAAACCAATTGGAATTAGAACCTGAATTCAGTGGTGATGCTTATGGGGCAAGCAATATTCGAGAAATCCCGACGACTTTACGGGCTGCTTTAGAAAAACTGGATAATTCTGCTTTACTGCGTCAAGTAATGGGTGATGCAGTGATTGACCACTACTTACATACCGGACGTTGGGAGCAGTTTGAATATGATCGGCGCGTTACCAACTGGGAACTATGGCGTGGATTTGAGAGGGCTTAAGCATGCAAACCATTCAAGCAACCATTCAATGTATTTCGCCCATTGATGGCAGTATTTATGCCGAACGGCCTATTGCCACGTCTGAACAGATTCAAGCCTGCTTTACAGCGAGCCGTGCAGCACAGTCAACTTGGAGGCGTTTAAGTATTCAAGAGCGGGCTAACTATTGTCATGCTGCAGTCGATGCCATGCTCAAGATGAAAACACGTATCGTTGAAGAACTTGCTTGGCAAATGGGGCGGCCGGTGAGTGTGGGTGCGGGTGAGCTACGCGGTTTTGAGGAGCGTGCACGCTATATGATCGAGCTTGCCAATACTGCTTTAGCTGATCTCGTACCGAGTCCGACAGCAGGTTTTGAGCGACGCATTCTCCGTGAGCCTTTAGGGGTAGTGTTCACCATTGCACCTTGGAACTATCCTTTTCTCACCACGGTGAACTCAGTCATTCCCGCTCTAATG
Source organism: uncultured Thiothrix sp. (assembly GCF_937876535.1). Lineage (GTDB taxonomy): Bacteria > Pseudomonadota > Gammaproteobacteria > Thiotrichales > Thiotrichaceae > Thiolinea. The sequence continues at coordinate 17,714 of NZ_CALFHZ010000020.1, read as the reverse complement.
GCAGGTAATACCTCGGTACTCAAACATGCTGCAAATACACTGCTCGTGGCTGAGCGTTTCCAAGAAGCTTTTGCTACAGCCGGTTTGCCTGCAGGTGTATTTCAGCATTTGGTTTTGGATCACATGCAAACGGCGAAAGTGATTGCGGATGGCTTAACTGATATGGTGTGTTTTACCGGTTCAGTCGCAGCTGGCAAAGCAATGGAAGCTGCCGCCAGTGGACGCTTTATTCCTGTTGGTTTAGAACTAGGTGGGAAAGACCCTGCTTATGTACGCGCTGATGCTAATTTGCAGCATGCGATTGAGAATCTAGCCGATGGTGCTTTCTTTAATTCCGGTCAATCCTGTTGTGGCATTGAGCGGATTTACGCACATGAAAGCGTGTATAACGAAGTGGTAGCGGGCATCGCTAAATTGGGCAGCCAGTATAAATTAGGCAACCCGCTTGATCCGAAAACCAATTTGGGGCCAATGATTAAACCCGCTTCCGCAGATTTTGTGCGCGAACAGATTAATCAAGCGATTACAGCAGGTGCAGTCGCACATGTGGATACCTCTGAATTTGAGCTAGATCAAGCCGGTTCGGCCTATATGGCCCCACAGGTTTTATCCAATGTAGATCATTCGATGTCAGTGATGGTGGAGGAGAGTTTTGGGCCAGTCGTGGGAATTATGAAAGTTAAAGATGATGCCGAAGCGATTCGTTTAATGAATGACTCGCCCTATGGTCTCACTGCTGCAATTTGGACAGAGGATGTGGAAGCCGCAGAGCGTATTGCCGCTGAACTACAAACGGGCACGGTGTTTATGAATCGCTGTGATTATCTCGACCCTGCTTTGGCATGGACAGGGGTAAAGGATACTGGACGTGGCTGTACTTTGTCCTCCATCGGTTATGAAGCCTTGACCCGCCCGAAAAGCCTGCATTTTCGTTTACAAACTCGTTAAGAAGAATAACTTAAGGATAAGTGTATGAATTCAAGTCGTTTTGATTACCTGATTGTGGGGGCTGGCTCAGCGGGTTGTGTGGTCGCTAACCGCCTGAGTGCTGATCCTAAAGTGAGTGTGTGTTTAATTGAGGCCGGTGGAGATGATAAAAGTCCGTGGGTGAAAATTCCGGCGGGGATTTTTGGCCTGTATGGAAATAAAAAATATGACTATACCTTTCAAGGTGTTCCACAAAAACACTTGAATAATCGAGTAATTACGGTCAATCGGGGCAAAGGCTTAGGCGGGTCTAGCTCAATTAATAGCATGGTCTACATTCGTGGGAATAAAAATGATTATGACGGCTGGGCGGCTTTGGGTTGTGAAGGCTGGTCTTATCAAGATGTATTGCCGATTTTTAAAGATTTGGAGTGTAACCTAGCTGGACAAAGTCCAGAATATCATGGCTTTAAAGGTGAATTGAATGTGGTCAAACCACAGGATATTAATGAATTAGCACGTACGTTTGTTAAAGCCGGAGAAGCAGCTCATCTGCCAAAAAACGAAGATTTTAATGCCGAATCACAGTTGGGTTTAGGCATATACAATGTCACTCAAGATGAGGGCGTGCGTGTTAGTAGTTATACCGCTTTTGTTGAACCCGTGCAGCAACGTCCAAACTTAACAGTGCTCACCCACACAGAAGTTTTTAAGCTGCATATTGAGCAAGATCGGGTGACCGGTTTAGAAATTGAACGTGATGGAGTACGCAGTAGTTTGCAATGTACTCGTGAAGTTATTCTAAGTGCGGGAACCATTGCCTCTCCACGGATTTTGTTAGCCTCTGGGATCGGTCATCAAGCGGAACTACAAGCTTTAGGCATTGAATGCAAACAGCATGTGCCAGGTGTGGGAGAAAATTTACAAGATCATATTGATAGCATGGTGACCGTGCGCTCACCTAAACCTGTTTCGATTGGGATTTCTTGGGCAACCCTCTTGCCGAATATTCTACCCGCTCCCTTTAAATATTATCTACAACGTATGGGTTGGTGGACCACTAACTATGTAGAAGCCGGTGGCTTTGCTAAGACCAAATACGCCGAAGCTGCTCCAATCGGTAGCGCCGAGGCCGATCCCGATGTGCAATTCCATTTCACCCCTATTTTCCGTAGCTATCGCGGGCGTAAATTAGAGCTGGGGCATGGTTACTCATTATTTACTTGCGTATTGCGCCCACAAAGTAAAGGCACCGTCAAACTAGCAAATGACGGAACCTTTAAAAACGTACTCATTGACCATAATTTCTTTTCAGCTGAACAAGATCAGAAGTTATTAGTCGAAGCAGTAAAAAAAGCCCGTGAAGTATTGGCCTCACCCGAATTTGATGGAGTACGGGGTGAAGAAATGGCGCCGACTCCTGCAATCCAAACCGACGAACAAATCCTTGCCTATTTACGCCAAACAGCGAGTACGGTCTATCACCCGGTCGGTACATGTAAAATGGGGGTGGATGAACTGGCAGTGGTCAACCCTTGGGATCTCAAGGTCAAGGGTATGCAAAATCTGCGTGTCATGGATGCCTCGATTATGCCGAAATTAATTAGTGGCAATACATCTGCACCAAGTATGATGATTGGCGAAAAAGGCGCACGTATGATTTTAGCAGAGGCTGGTCAGGCATGAAGCACATGGCCTTGATGGTGATTGATATGCAGCAATGCATGAGTAAAGCTGCTATCAGTGAACGTAATAACCCTGAAGCTGAAAACCAGATACAGAGCTTGTTAGCGGCTTGGCGACAAAGACAATGGCCAATTATTCATCTTCGGCATATATCGCGCGAAGCGACTTCCGTGTTTCGCCCAGGGCAAGCGGGTGCGGCTTTTCAAGCTGAATTTGAACCCTTATCCCAAGAACAGGTGTTTGAAAAGAATCGTCCTGATGCTTTTTCTAATACCGGTATAGAGCGTTGGTTGCATGTGCGCGAGCTACGACACTTAGCCATTGTTGGAGTAAGTACCAATAACTCAGTGGAAGCGAGTGCACGCTCGGCAGGTAATTTGGGCTTTATCACTTATGTCGTCGCGGATGCCTGCTTCACTTTTCCTAAAGTAGATTATCAGGGCATTTTGCGCAGTGCTGATGAGGTACATGCAATGTCTTTGGCTAATCTAGCGGGTGAATATGCTGAAATTATCACGACCTCAGACTTACTTAAGTTAGTGCCTTCACTTTGATACTGACCTGACACTTATTCAGCCTATTTGTAGCGAGCTTGGTGAACTGCCAAACTCCTTTAGCATTAATGCTTTAATAGGAGAGCAGGTATGTTGGATTGGAAACAAGTTCTTCATCTCAGTCAAACAGGCAATCTACCACCGGATCGAGTGGTGCAAAAAACCGAGCAAGAATGGCGTGAGCAACTTAGTCCTGAACAATATCAAGTCACTCGTCAGCACGGCACTGAACGTCCGTTTAGCTCGGAGATGTGTAGTTTATTTGAACCGGGCTTATATGCCTGTGTCTGCTGCGGTAATTTATTATTTGATGCAAACCAGAAATTTGACTCCGGTACCGGTTGGCCTTCATTTACGCAACCTCTGCAAGAAAATTCGATTGCCTACCATGCAGATCGTTCCTATGGGATGTTTCGGGTAGAAACTTTATGTAATACCTGTGAGGCGCATTTAGGGCATGTATTTCCTGATGGCCCAGCACCCAGCGGCTTACGTTATTGTATGAATGCCGTGGCTTTGCAAAAAGTGCGGGAGAATCAACATGAATAATCCTACAACTCCGCTAGACACAGCTACTTTTGGAGGTGGTTGTTTTTGGTGGTACTAGTCGGTAAGATCTGTTTTTCTTTGCAAAAACAACAACTTACAAAAAACCGTGTGTTTGAATGTTTGAAAGTGTTTGACTGTTGAACCCCGCAACATGGGACTTGACCAGACTTGGAACCTGTGGCAAGTGGTGGAAAAACCACTCAACAAGGGTAGTTGACTGGTTTCAGGTTCTGCGCTAAGAGTTCACAAGATCGCTTTAAACGGTCTACAAGCCGTTTTCTGTGCTCGGTGCTACCTGGGTATCAACCAACACGAAAAAATAGCTCTATGGGGCTTCTGTGAGGTTCTGCGAGTGCTTGGAATGTAGAAAAACCGCCTTCGGGCGGTTTTTTTATGGTTTGGGTCTTCTTGTTGGTGCTTGCTCTTGGTTTAGTTCTGCAATTCTTGCTTGCTCAAGTTCAGCCAATAATCTATTTCTTTGAGCCATTAATTTAAACAATTTCGTTTCAGCTTGGATTCTTTCTTCTAAGGTTTGAGCATTAGCCAAATCTGCATGTGCTGAATTAATCTGTGCCTGTAAGCTGGTCAATGATTTGGCTATGCCTTGAACTGCACCAGAATTATTTTTCCTATCGGCAGGGGAGTTTGTCGCATTCTGCGATTCGTTTGATTTGCTATTTGAATTTCTCAACTTGGTTAAAAAATTATCATCAATATTCTTTGAAATATTTTCTGAACTGAAATCATTAGAAGGCTTGAAAGTTGACGGCTTAACCTCTGGAATATTTTTAGACGGAATTTTTATTTTTCCAGAATAAGCATTTGAGCCTTTAGGTATTCTTTTGGGTTTGTTGTATCGGCCTTCAATAAAATTCTTTCTGTAATTCACAGACTCTTGAAGTCTGTTGCTTATGTTGCTGACTTGAAAATCATTTAAAAAGGTGCTTTTCAATATTTTGTCAGCTTGTTGAACAAGTTCCTTGTAGTCGGAACTTTTGCTGAAAAGTGGACCTTTAAGCTTTATTGCTTTCTGTTGATTTGGAAATTTGATTGAAATTGATTCGACGCCTTTTCTTGTGATCTTGCAACCTCTGTCTTCAAAGAATTTAATTAAATCGTCCCTGTCTTTAATTTTTCCTTTTCTGATTAGCTTTGGAATTTCAATGCTGATTCTTTCCTTAATTGTCTTTGAGCTTTTACCCGCTGGAACTTTTTTATCATAAGCCGTGAATTCTGCTCTCAAAGGATCTTCAGAAACTTGGGCATAGCCAAGTTTGTGATTCCATAACGCTGAAAAATCTTTGACTAACTGAGTTGCGTGTTTGCCTGGTGGATCTATGTTGAACTGCTTCATTGTCTTAGCGTCAATCATGGGGATCAAAAGGTGTAGTTCTGTATTGCCTTTATCCTCGTGCCTGACAACAAGCATATTCAATCTATTTAGTCCTAGACCTGGTGCAAATGTATCATAGATAGATTTGATGATTTTTCTTAGCTGGGCGTCTGTTGGCTTTTCTTCATCTCTGAATGCAATCACCCCTGAAGTGTATTTAAATTTTTTTGTGTTGTTATCTATCAATAACCCAGTTAGTTCAGGGTCTCCAAAGAATATTTCAGGCTTTGGATCTCTGGGTTTTCCATTTGAGTCATTGTCTTGCAATAGATAATTTATTGCTGATTTTGATTTTCCTGTCCCATGGTTGAAAAATTGCATGATCATTTTCAGCTCCCAATTTTCTTAAACTTGGAAAGCATAGATTTATTCAACTGCTTCAACTCTTCAAGTTCTGATTGAAGTTCTGAAAGTAATTCAGGGTAGTCTTTTTTTAAGGCATTAACCTTTTTGGCTATTTGGTTTATGTTTGTGCTGATTTTTGATTGCTGATAAATGCTGAATGAAATTTCAGACAAAATTTCTTTTTTATCCGTGGTTGTGCCTGGTTTAGACAACAATTTTTCTCTGCAAAAATTTGCCATTGTTGTTTGTGCCGACTTGCTAAAATATTCAGTCAGTTTTTTAAATTCTGTTGGTGAAAGATAGAGAGAAACAATTTTTGTCCTCAATTCTTCGTTGCCATCTGAGCCTGATTGACCCGCTGATTTTTTCTTTTTTATTTCCATTTTTGACCTTCCTTTTTCTTCTTATTGGTCGACTGAGACAAACAGGGGATTGGGGGAACCCCAAAAGATTTTTACTCATTCCTCTATGGGAATGATTGGGCTTGCTTCGAATTTTTTTCTCTTCTTCTATTAAATCAAAAACAAAAGTAAAGTCAATTCTGAAATTACAAATATAAATGAAAGGCCGGCAAGTTCGGTACTTAATTCATAAATCAAAAGAATTGAGAATTTAGTCTCATACGACTTTTTTAGATCTTGACTACCTTTGAAGACGGGGAATTTTTAGGGAGTTTTTTGTTCAGTTCTTCTTTTAATTTCCAAGTTTTAAATTCAGCTATTATTTTCGCTTTAAAGTATTTGTCTAATTCTTTATAGCTTACATTTCTAAAATTCAAGAATTGACAAAATTCTTTTGGAAATGAAAAAATATATATAAGGTCATCGGTCTTGGGATTTTTTTGATAAGTCATATAAATTGCTTTTATTTAAAAATATATTTTCCCGCAATATTTGCAAGACATTTTCTGTTTCTAAAATGTAAAGTCAAGCTTTTTTGAGAATTTATTGTTTGCGTGCCTCGTCAATTTTTTATTCTTTAAGCTTAATTTGTTATTTATTCATACATTTATTGAATTTTTCTATTCTTTTAATGAATTTATCTGTCTATTGATAGATTGTGCAATAGAATATTCTTTGATTAGTATTGATCTATTTTGATTGGTATTGATCTTTGTTATGCCTGAATCGGCATAGCTTCCCCTAACCCGAAGTTCATCAGGTTTTGAGCTATTCCGATTCAGGCTTTATGCCCATTTACCGGCAGAAGTTATTTTTAAGTTACTTCATTCTCTGGTTCAGGCTCTTAAAAAACCCCTTAACACGGTCCAGATTCAGCTTCGTTGCTACTTTGTTAAGTTCCCATTGTTGTAGCTTTAAAAACGTTTATTCCAGTTTTGCTTAAAGGGGCTATGGTAGTCAGTTTTGTTTTGTCCCCGCCTTCTACATTCGGCTTTCTGGTAGTTCGGGTGTTCCAATCGGGAAGAGAATTAGAGAAGTTTTCTGAGGACTGCTCCGATTCAATCGACGCATAAAACACTTAAATTTTAATATAATAAATAATTTTATTTTGTCAAGAGTAGATATAGAAAACAAAAAAGCCAGCTCGCGCTGGCTTTCCTGTTTTCCGTCAATATGAATTGAGCAGTCCTCAGACATTCATATATTACGAACAAAATTTAATTTGTCAATACTAATTTGTAATTAAATATCCTTGCTCTAGTCCGTGTGCAATTCCGCCAGCCCAATCTGTAGTTAGAAATTCTCTAACAGTTGTGAAGCAGTGCAGAACTACATCATCGTAGATTGGATTCTTTATATATTCATTGGAATATCTAAATTCACGGTCAGTGTTCTTTTGCTTTCTGAATATATAGATTTGATCTATCTTGTATTTTTTTAGATTAACGGATTCCGTGAGTTTTAGCCATTCAGCAACAACTATATACATAGCATCAGGATTCTTCTGCTTTAGCTGTTCTGCGGCCGTTGAGACATCTTGAAGCATTGTCTTATCAAGATAAGTTTTACACTCAATAGCTACTGCTGGAATGTCCCAAGTGTGATCTTCTATTATTCCTGATCCGTTACAAGTCATTTTTGCGTTGACGCTTGCACCAATAGCAAAATCATGATCTTTCTTTTCAACGAGAGCATGAGGAGCTTTTACCATTGCCTCATATGAGGGTGCTCTAAAAAATACATCCTTGAAAGAATGAGATTTCCCAATTAATGCTGATTTAGAGATTCCAAGAACTAAATCTCTAAATAAATAATACATAAATTCTTCCAGAATAGATGAGTGAAGATTAGAGCGTGAGTCAAATTTTTCAGCATAGTGTTGCTGATCCACGAAATCTTTGTACTCGTTTAAGAGTGCAACTCTCTTTTTTATTATTTTTGAGTCACTATCTGATTTGTACTTGAAGGGTCCTTTTAAATCCTCGTTGTCTTTTTTCCATTTATCATATCGCACACGGATTTCTGCCAAATATTTACGCGACTCTGCATCACGGTATTTGGTGGTGTGATTTTCTTTTTGCTCTAAATTGTTTCCGTGAACAAACATGATTACTCCTGATAATTCTTCATAAGGTGTTCCGCAATTGCTTTTGCCATAATTGGAGGAACTGCGTTGCCGATCTGATTGTATTGACAAAGGTGGGTGTCCTCTGTTCTGCCTTCGCGATTCAGCAATTTGTGACTGACTACAGTTGGTTTTCCCTTGAAGACATACCAATCAGGAAATGATTGAATTCGGGCACCTTCGCGGGCTGTAAAATTTCTATTCTTGAACGGATGTACGAAATTGGCATAAAAAGAAGCTGGCACAGTATGGCAAGGTTTGTGCGGATACATTCGTCTATTATTTTGGTCGTAGACTTTATCTGAAATTTCTGTGCTATTTCTTTTTAGAGGTTTAAGGTGGTCTGGAACATCCGAGGTGCTGTGCCCCCATTCCATAGATTTAAACCGTTCTACAAGCCGTTGTGAGTGGTTCATGGCCTTGTGGTTATATAGTTCCTTTGCGCCATCCCGAAGTGTGGCCTGGTAGCTATTTTGAGCCTCTTTAGTATATGCCTGCACTTCTGCGCCCTCTCGCGCTTCAATTTCTGGAAGGTCAGATATAGCTTCCCAAAGAGTAGGGCACTTTAAATATCCAGAATTGAATAAATCTTCATTTTCTTCAACTGCATGCGTTTTTGGTGGAAATGGATCGTTGATTTCTTTTTTTGTCGCTATTACAACAAGGCGTTTTCTGATTTGTGGAACACCGTAATCGGTAGCCTCAAGAATTTTATAATTTGTAAAGTAGCCTAGTTTTTTTAGCTCACTTACGATAATATCAATAACCAGTTCTTTTGATTCTGTTTTGGCCTTAATTAGATTTGGAACATTTTCCATAATCATAATTTCTGGTTTCAGTATCCTGCCAACTCGAATAAATTCTTCAAACAAGGAATTTCGTGGATCTTTTGGGTCGCCACTGTTTTTATTGCAAATAGAAAATCCTTGGCAGGGTGGTCCACCAAGTATTACATTTGGTTTTCTTGTGCCAAAACTTTCTAAAATTTCTTCATCTGTAAGACTTGTTATGTCTCGGTGCAACACAATTGCATCTGGATGATTAAATTTAAAAGTTTCACTTGCCCAGCTGTCTCTTTCTATTGCGCCAACAAGTTCAGCTCCGGCCAATTGAAAGCCCAGGCTAAACCCGCCAGCACCAGCAAATGTATCAAGAATTTTGAATTTCATGGGCTCTTGGGAGCTGCTGTTTGTTGCCATTTTATTTTTTAATCAAGTAGTCTTGAATATTTCCACCTGTTTCAATAATTTGTTTAACCCATTTAGGTTTGGCTCCACGTCCTCCCGCCCATTCTTCACCATTAGGACCACGAAACATGGGTTCTGCCTTCATCTTCTCAACCAAGCTTGTTTTTGCCTTGGTTGCCTTTTGTGGTTCTGAAAAATGGAATCCGCATTCTTCAGCAGTCAAACCATAGGTTTTAATATTCTTCACAACTTCAGCCAGAATTTCAGACTTCTTTTGCTGAATCAATTCTTTTGCTTGTTGTTGCAATGCTTCAATTTGCTTTTGAATTTCTTCAAGTGTGTTCATTTGGTTGCCTTATCCGTTTTTAGGTTGAGTCATAAAAATTATACCACAAAATTTGCTTTGTATAGTTTAAAGAACTGTATTTGAATTGTATTGATTTTATTGTTAAAAATTAGAGTTCTTTGAGCTATTGCTTGAAGGAAAAATAATGCTCTGCCGTAATCCGTGAGTTTGCATGTCCAATTTGTTTCAAAAGTTCGGCTTGTGTGAGGTTTGCCATTTGTGGCTCTGCAATCGTTCCTTTCAGTCTTTCGATTGCCCTTGGTGTATTCAGTCCCAAAAGTTGGCTCAAAAGAATACTGTTTGAAAGTCCAATCTTTTCAACCATTCTTGAAACATAGTCTTTTCTGAATGAATGCTGGTCAATTTCGTGTTTCCTAAATGTCTTCACAAATGAACCATCAAAGCCAAGAACCTTATATGTGAAAAGTCGTTCTTGGTCTGGCTTAATCAGTGATTTAACAAACCTCCATTGACGTTCATTCAGGTAAACAATCCGTTCGGTGTTCTTTGATTGAATGTAAATATTTGGTGTTGGTTTTTCGGAAATTTGGGATTTTTCTAAAAGAATAGCTTCTTGCCTTCTCAGTCCCAGTTTATACATTAGGTGAATGATTGCCCTAAATTCTGGGTTCCCATTGGCTTTGAAGACTTCAACAACTGCTCGTAGTTTTTCGGTGGTAAACCTGAAAGCTTTTTTCTTAAACCTCTTTTCACCCATTGTAATCAAATCTTTGTCATACATTAAAAATGGGTTTGAGAGGTTTTTTAGTGTTCGGTCAAGGTGTCCAATTTTTCGCCAAAAAACTGATAGCTTGCTGATATAGTCCGAAATTGAAAGAGGTTTCAATTTTTTCTTTTTCAGTGCAAGAATCAATTGATTTACATCATCGGCTGTGATCTCTCTTGGTTTAAGGTCTGCCAGCTTGGTTTTTTCCCTTGGGCTGTAGATCATTGGGCTCAGTTTCCAATCTGTCTGAACTTCATGTTCAATTGGAATTTGAATTGTATTTCTGAGCTTTGAAAGCAATGTGTCTCGTTGCCTCAATTTGTATTTATCTTTTTCGTTTCCTGTGTTGTATTGCTCGTATTTGGGCATTACATAGGTTTTAATGTATTCCTCCATATACTTGGAAAGCGGAGGCTCTGTCATGTATTCTTCAATAATTCTTTTCGTTGCGTCTTCCGCCTCCAGCAGTGTTTTTACTGATTTCTGCCCAAGTTTGTTCTCACAAGCGTTCAGGAATTCAATTGCTTGCTCGTAGTCCTTGAACGTCTTGTTCACCTTCAGCCCAAGCGTGGCTTTGTTGATCTGCACCTTGTAGTAGGTTCTTCCGTTCCGTTCCACTATGCTTAGGTTCTTCCTCTTGGGGTGGGCTGTCATGCTGGCTTCTCTGCTCTTGTCTGTGGTTAAAAATGTTTGAAAAATTTGCCTGTTTTTGCAGCATTTCAAACACGAACAGAAGCATCCTATCCCAAGAACCCCAATGTTTTCAAGGCTTTGCGAGGTTTTTATGACTGAAACTATCGTGCTAGGTGGCGGGTGTTTTTGGTGTACTGAAGCCGTGTTCCAACAGTTGCGTGGGGTTAAGCAAGTGATAAGTGGCTATAGCGGCGGGCAAATGCTCAATCCTGACTATCGCAGTGTATGCAATGGTAATACAGGACATGCCGAAGTGATTCAGCTTCAGTTTGATCCTAGCCAAATCAGCTATGCCGATTTGCTACGCATCCATTTAACCACCCATGATCCAACTACCTTGAATCGGCAAGGAGCAGATCGGGGCACACAATACCGCAGCGTGATCTTTACCCATAGCACTGAACAGCAAGCCACCGCTCAACAGGTAGTGCAAGAAATGCAGGCTCACTTTGATGATCCCATAGTGACACAAATTATGCCTGCAGAAATCTTTTATCCAGCAGAGGATTATCATCAAAATTACTATCGGAGTAATCCAGGCGCAGGCTATTGCCAAGCCGTGATTAGCCCGAAACTGAGTAAAGCACGAGCACTGTTTCGAGATCAGTTAAAAATCTAAAAGAGGCTAAAGGAATATACTCGTTTATATACCTATTGACTTGATCAATCCAAGAGAAGATTTTAGTCCCACTAGAAAAAAAAGCCCCGACTCAGTTACGAATCAGGGCTTTTTTGTTTTGTGCCGACGGCGAGACTCGAACTCGCACGACCTAGGGTCACTACCACCTCAAGGTAGCGTGTCTACCAATTCCACCACGACGGCAATCCCGTTGAAACCTTAAGGTTTCTTTTGTTCAGTTGTTGCTGCTTCACCACTAGCGGCGGCAGGTTTAGCTTCAGTTGTAGCAGGTGTAGCTGGAACTTCAGCTGCTGTTGCTGGAGCTGTACTCGCAGCAGGTATCGTATCTGTTTTTGGTACTTCAGCACCAACCGGAGCGCTTTGTCCTGGTACTGTAGGCACCTCACTATTTGTAGGAACTACAGGTTTTGCAGGTGCTACTTCAATTTTAGGTACCGTCGTACTAGTTGGCACAGCACTATCCATAATACTTGTTGGTGTGGTACTACGATGCGAAACAATCCAAGCCAGTGCAATACAGTTCACAAAAAAGACTGTTGCTAAAATCGCAGTCGTACGGCTTAAAAAGTTACCCGAGCCACGTGAACCAAACACTGTGCCTGACGCACCACTACCAAATGCTGCCCCTGCATCAGCCCCTTTACCATGCTGCATTAAAATCAGCACGATCATTGCGACCGAAACAACAATTTGTACTATTAATAAAATATTATAAAGCATCTTTAACTTCTAAATAAACCATCAGTCTCACTGATTTTGCCCAGCCTGACAAATCTTCAGGAAGTCTTGAGCATCTAGCGAGGCACCACCAATCAAGCCACCATCAATGTCTTGCATGGCAAATAGCTCAGCAGCATTTGAGCCTTTCACACTGCCGCCATATAAAATCTGTATTTTCTTGGCGACCGCTTCATCTTGTGCAGCAATCCGCTCACGAATAAAAGCATGCACTGCTTGCGCTTGCTCAGGTGTGGCAGTTTTACCCGTGCCAATTGCCCAAACAGGTTCATAAGCAATCACAGCATCACTGAGCGCTTGCACACCTTCTAACTCTAAAACGGCGTCTAGTTGCCGTGCTACCACAGTTTCTGTTTGACCTGCTTCACGCTCAGCGAGTGATTCACCTAAGCACAAAATCGGAATTAAACCTTGCTTACGCGCTGCTGCAAATTTCCGAGCAGTATCGCCATCCTTTTCACCGAACAATGCACGGCGCTCAGAATGGCCAACAATTACGTATTTACAACCGATTTCCAGTAGCATAGGAGCGGAAACTTCACCAGTGAATGCACCGCTATCTTGCTCACTGACATCTTGTGCACCTAAAGCAACTGCACTAGAACCTAAGAGTTCAGCTGTGAGAGGAAGATAAACATAGGGCGCACAAACAGCTATTGAAACCTTAGTTAACTCATTTGCACCAGTCACAATACTGTTGACTAGTTGTTGAATACTGGCTTTATTGCCATTTAACTTCCAGTTACCAGCGACTAAAATGCGTCTCATAACCTTCCTTTATGTCTCAGCAAGCGCGGAAGATTACCGATACTCCGCCTAGAAATCAATCCTTAAATCAATGGCGCACCCTAGAGGATTCGAACCTCTGACCTTTGCCTCCGGAGGGCAACGCTCTATCCAGCTGAGCTAAGGGTGCTTAATTGGAGCTGCAAATCATACCGAACCAGGCTGTCTACGTCTATGTACCTATGGTTTTTTCTTTAATAAGCTAAGTAAATTATTGGCAAAACCGATAACCAACACCGGTTTCAGTTAATAAATGCTGAGGTTGAGAGGGATCACTTTCTAATTTCTGGCGTAAGCGCCCAATATAAATACGCAAATAATGCCCATCCTCAGAATGTCCAGCACCCCAAACCTCGCGCAATAACTGCCTTTGCGTTAAGACTTTGCCAGGTTGGGCTAACATAATCGTCAATAAATGGTATTCACGGGGTGTCAAATGAACAGGTTCGCCATTCCGAAACGTCAGGCGGTTGACTTGATCAACGGTCACTTCACCAAATTTTACAATGGCCGAACTATCCATAGGGCGTTTCTCTCGTCGCCGTTTAAGCGCCCGCAAACGTGCTAGCAGCTCAGCCACACCAAAGGGTTTAGCTAGATAATCATCAGCACCCGCATCTAAAAGGCTTACCTTGTCTGCTTCCAGATTACGCGCAGATAAAACCATGATGGGTACATCCGACCAGCCTCGCAGACTCCGGATAAACTGACGACCATCCGCATCTGGTAGTCCTAGATCTAAGATGACTAATTCAGGCTTATATTCGCTGACCAAGGCTAAACCCGCTGCTACCGTAGGCGCCTCTAAAACCTTACAGCCTTCACCCTCTAAGGCCGCACGCAGAAACTGCCGAATCCGGTATTCATCTTCGACCACCAGAATTGATGTATTTTCCATCAAAATCACATCTCCCTTTCATTTACCTTTGATCTTATGGAGCCATTGGTAAAGCTTTTTTACCTTACAACAGTCAGGGTAGTTATCACAACCCTTAATCATAAGGTCAAAACGGGCGTAATATATAGCAAGCGGACAAAGATGGCACTAACAGCACAACAGATATAGGCTGACTATTGAATAATAGTATTAACAAATTTTCTAGGCTCACAAAAAAGAAACGCCCCAATAATGGGGCGTTCCAAATCTAGCAGACTCGCTAGGGATTAGTGAGCATGTGCAGCTTCAGCACCGATACCAGTGTTTTGGCGAACATACAACTCATCCCACATTTCTTCTGAACGACGATCACGAGTGATCAAAGACAGCAGGATAGTCACTAAGAAGCCTAATGGGATAGAGATCAAACCTGGATTCTTTAATTGGAACCATGGTTTTTCTAAGCCCATCATACTGACTGTTTGACCTTCGAATTTCTTCAGATCAGCTTCAGCTTTAGAGATTGTGGTTTTCAAACCAGCAATTTCTTTCTCTTTAGCCGCTTTAGCCGTTTCATCAGTGATAGTGGCTAACTCACCCTCAGCTTTAGCTAACTTTTCACGCGCACCAGGTTTAGCGGGAGCTTCTGCTGCTGCTTTAACTGCTTTCTTGCAGTTTGCACTAGCAAACAGTTCACACATGAATCCACCTTGTGCTGGAGATGCCTCAACCGCTGCTGCTGCTGGTGTACCATCTAATACCTTTTTCGCATCAGCAACTTTAGCTAATGGATAAGTCATATTTGGAGATAGCAATACCAACAGAATTGCAGTGCCTGCACCCACTAACATACCGGCAACAATCCCCCAAGTATTAGTTTTCTTCCAATACAAGGTTAAGAATACAGCAGGTAAGTTAGAAGAAGCTGCAACCGCAAACGCTAAAGCCACTAAGTGAGCGACGTTCTGACCTTTAGCAGCGATACCAACATAGATCGCTAAAGCACCAACAATACCTGTTGCAACCCGAGCAGCTGTAATTTGTTCTTGAGAAGAAGCACTTTCACCACGGAATACACCGACATACAAGTCATGTGACATTGCAGAAGCAGAAGCTAATACCAAGCCTGCAACAACCGCAACAATCGTAGCAAACGCAACCGCAGCAACGAAAGCTAAGAACAAGTTACCTAACATAGAGTCAGCACCACCACCTACATACTGTGCTAACAGAGGTGCAGCCATGTTACCACCTGGGTCAAAGGCAGAGATTTTAGCAGCTGTTACATTCATAGCAGCGCCTAAACCTAAGAACAGAGTCAGAACATAGAAACCGCCGATGATAGCCATCGCCCAAATAACTGATTTACGTGCATCTTGTGCAGTTGGTACTGTGAAGAAACGCATCAGAATATGTGGCATACCTGCAGTACCCAATACTAAAGCTAAACCTAAAGAGATTTGGTCAATTGGGTTTTTCAGATATAAACCTGGCTCTAAGAAACGTTGGCCTAACTCTGCTGGAGTCATGTTAGTAGCTGCATCACCGATTAATTTAGCTACTTGCTTTTGAATGTCTGGATTATCAACTGCTGCTTGTAAGAAGCCAGGTAATGAAAAACCATATTGACCCCAGGTTAACAAGACTAACAGAATAGAAGCTGTTACTAAGAGGATAGCTTTGATGATCTGAACCCAAGTTGTTGCTTTCATACCGCCGAAAACAACATAAGTCAGCATTAAGATACCAACTACAATAACGGATACTTCGTACTCAATACCGATTAAAGTTTTAACCAGTACCCCACCACCGACCATTTGCGCAGTCAAGTAGAAGGTAGAAACTGTAACAGTAGAAATTGCAGCAACGATTTTTGCAGCTTTTGGATTATTCCGGAAAGCTAAAATATCGCCTAGGGTGTACTTACCAATATTACGGCATGGCTCAGCAATGATCAGCAATACAGTAATATAAGCAACCAACCAACCCACAGAGTACATGAATCCATCATAACCGTAGAGAGAAATCAGACCCGCAATCCCTAAAAAAGAAGCTGCTGATAAATAGTCACCTGCAATCGCCCAACCGTTCTGGATACCAGAAACGGAACGACCCGCAGCATAGAAATCTGTTGCTGAGTGAGTTTGCTTAGCAGCACGATAAGTAACAAACATCGTCATGGCAATAATTGCGCCAAAGACTGCAAACGTCAGCCACTTATATTGTGGTGCTACCGCGCCAGCATCGGCAGCAAGTGCTGCTTGGCTAGTAAGCATGAATAGAAGGGCTGAAGGCCCCATCCATAAAGATTTTTTCATGTAACCTCCTTATTAGCCTAGGTTAGAGTCGCGAACAATTTCAGCAGACATCGCATCAAAATCACGATTTGCACGGCGGGTGTAAATAAACGCGATTGTCCAAGCTACGACGAACTCAGATAACGCGAATAGAATGCCGAAATTCATAGGTCCCCAAACTTTGATCTTGAATAAGTCAGGGAAGTACGCTGCACCGATAGGCAACAAGAAGTAATAAATGAGTGAAAAAATCATCAAGCCCCACAGGAAACTAGTTTTCCTTTTATGCAAAGCCTGAAAGCGTGGGTCGTTATCAATAGCGGCCCAGTTGATTGTTGTTGTCATGTATGATGACTCCTCCATTTATGACAAAAACATGCATTGCACCAATGCATCGGAATGCCCACCAGCAGATACTTACAGCAAACATAGTACCGGGGCAGCCCGATAATGGCATTTGAGGTGTAAAAAAGGTGTAAATAAGACTTGCGATCCTGCTTACTAATCCTAAATAGTTAGGTAAACAGAGGCTGAATAAACCAGTAGGTAACTAAGGTATTCTGCACCAACAGAGCGTAGTTGGTAAAAACTCATCAAAAGCTTAAAGCTGCAAGAGGGCTTGGTTGGGAACTTTTAGTTGAAGAAAGATAATTTTTACCTAAGTTTTTATGTATACTCGCCTGCTTCGGAGAATCCAAACTTCTCAACTTACCAGAAAGCGAGTTCGTGGCAAATAAACCATGATAAAGGTCAAGTTTTGAAAATCGGTACTTGGAGAGTATTAGCTCCTTCCAATATAATCTCCCCCGTTTAACAGCTTTTTCACTTTTTCAGTCTTATGTGGCGAACCGAGCGAGGTTCGATCTAAGGGAGAACAACGTGGCTTCAATTCCAAAAGATCCTTACGCTAAACCAGTTCTGATTGGTGGTTTAGTGATTCTGGGTACAGCAGTAGCGGTACTTGTGTCTAATCTATTCAGTACGATCCACCGTAACTCAACCGTGGGTGCTAATGATACAAGTATGTTTGAAGCTGCTGCAGCTGCTAACTTACAGCCCATTGGTACTGTAGTCACTGTTGATAAATCGATTGCTCCAGTAGCGCGTACAGGTGAACAAGTATTTAATGCAGTTTGTACCTCTTGCCACACCGCAGGTGTCTTAAATGCACCTAAGATCGATGATAAAGCTGCTTGGGAGCCACGGGTTGCTAAAGGGTTACAAGGACTTTTAGGATCTGCAACCAATGGTTTTAATCAAATGCCAGCTAAAGGCGGAGACCCTTCATTAACCGAGCAAGAGCTGACTGATGCTATCCTTTATATGACTGGCAAAGCAGGCTTTGACTTAGGCAAAGGTGCTAGCGCAGGTGGGGCAGCAGCTCCAGCGGCAGCAGCTCCAGCGGCAGCAGCTCCAGCGGCAGCAGCTCCAGCGGCAGCAGCT